>NZ_JACGLT010000014.1:22019-114174 GCF_014062315.1 Gelidibacter maritimus | reverse complement strand
AAAAGAGGTCGTCTAAAAACTATTTAGGCGACCTTTTATTTTTTTGGTTCTTTTGGTTTCATTATGGATTTGCTCGGATAATTGGGCAATTAGTTCTGGGTTAAAATTGGGCAAAGCGATTCTTACATCGCTAAACTCACTTTTTTAAGGTTATGCGCCATGGCAATGAGGCCTATTTCTGTTTCTACCTTATCAAGGCCCCTTAACATGAACCTTCTGAAGTTCATATTGTGTTTTATGTTACCAAATACTGCCTCCACATCCCAACATCTTTGTTTTCTGTGGGCAATACCTTGTGGACTCAATAATTTTTGTTTCGCTCTTGCCTTAAGCCTGACCAGCTTGTGGTTCCTCTCTACAATACGATTGCTTTTTGATTTATGGCACAGGCTTCTAAGCTGGCAGCCTATACAGTTTTTAGCCTGATATCTGTCTATTTTCTGTTCATATCCGGTAGCTGTTTTTCTCACATAGCTCCCTATATTATCCATCGGCTGCCCCATAGGGCAATAATAGGTATCTGCTTCATCGTTATAGAACAGCTTATCTGCTGCAAAAGGATTTTTGTTCTTGCCACGTTTTTCATCCAACTGTTCCTTGTGGAAGTAATTGTATTTTACAAAAGCCTCAATATCATTGTCTTCGAGGTAGGTGTAGTTTTCATCACTGCCATAGCCTGCATCGGCCGTCAGTCTTTCGGGCGGTTTTCCATAACCTTTTATAAAATCTTCGGTATGCTCGATAAGTGTGGCAGTGTCTGCCGTGGTCTGTGCAAGGGTGTAGTTTGCTATGAACTGGTTGTTGGTGGCTGCCTGTAGATTATAACCTGGTTTGAGCTGGCCATTTAGCATGTGGTCTTCTTTCATCCTCATAAAGGTGGTGTCGGGATCCGTCTTGCTCATGGAGTTGCGCCCGCCTATCTGCGCTTCGTAGCTATTGTATTTGGCAATATTCTTTGGCCAGTTCTTCTTGGCATAATTGAGCTTTTGTTTTACTTTCTTATCAACATCCTTTCCCTGGAGAGCCCGGTTGATCTTATCGATCGTTTGGGATACTTCATTGGGATCTATGGCTTTAAAATTATCAGGCTGGTTGGGCTTTTGTTCTTCCTCTGCATATACGGTCTCTACATAGCGCCATAAATCCTTGAGCTGTTTTTCAATGCGCGTGCGCGAGGTCTTGATGCTCTTTCCCCAAACAAAAGTATAGCGATTGGCATTGGCCTCGATCTTGGTGCCATCAACAAAGATGTCCTTTAAGCTCAGGTAGCCCTGTTCTGCCAGCAGAATGACAACTTGGTTAAAGATCTTTTTGAACTTTCCCTTGAGTTTTCCCGATCGAAAATTACTGATGGTATTATGGTCAGGCTGGATACAGCCGCCGAGCCACATAAAATGGACGTTCTCACCCAAGGCCTGTTCGATCTTACGGGATGAATATAAGTTGCGAAGATAAGCATAGACCAAAATTTTGAGCAGATCCCTGGGATGATAGCTCGAGGTGCCACCGCCTTTATAGGTCCTTTCTATGGAACTGATATCTATTTGATCAAGAATGCTGTTGACGATACGCACGGGATGATGCTCTGGAACAAAATCATTATAACTGGGTGGGAGAAGACTCAATTGTGACTGGCTATTGGTCTTCCATATAACGTTGCTTTTCATAACATTAAGATACGAAAATCAAAGCTTTTTTCTAAATCTAAAGCATAAAAAAAGAGACTGCCTTTTTAGACAGCCTCTTTTATGTTTAATAAAGTCTTGATTCCTGCCGGCACTTAGGTTGATTCTAAAAGCGAAGCAGTCTTAATTCTAATTAATTTCAAATGCTTCTTTCACCTTATCTACATAATCCAATTTCTCCCAAGTAAACAGCTCTACATCAAGCGTTTTTTTAGTGCCATTAAATTGTTCAAATGTTTTGGAAACCGTTTCATTCACGCGTCCCATGTGCCCATAGGCAGCGGTTTCACTGTACATGGGTTGACGGAGTTTTAAACGCTCTTCAATGGCTGCTGGACGCATATCAAAGATCTCATATACTTTATCGGCAATCTCACCATCGGTCAAATTGAACGGACAAGTGCCATACGTATTCACATAGATGGAAGTTGGCTCTACCACGCCAATGGCATAGCTTACCTGGACTAAAATTTCTTCACATATACCGGCAGCAACCAGGTTTTTAGCAATATGACGTGTGGCATAAGCGGCACTTCTATCCACCTTGCTTGGATCTTTTCCACTAAATGCGCCACCGCCATGGCCACCTTTGCCACCATAAGTATCTACAATAATCTTTCGTCCTGTAAGTCCGGTGTCACCGTGAGGCCCACCGATAACAAATTTCCCTGTAGGATTGATGTGGTAGGTAATATCATCATTAAACAGCACTTGAATGTGCTCAGGAAGTCCTGCCTTAACTCTCGGAATTAAGATGTTAATAATATCTTTTCTAATTTTTTCCAACATTTCAGTTTCAGCAGCAGCAATATCGGCTTTTGAGTCTGATTTTGGTTTTACAAAGTCGTCGTGCTGGGTTGACACTACAATGGCATCAATGCGTTGGGGGATGTTGTCATCACTATACTCAATGGTAACTTGACTTTTTGAATCTGGTCGTAAATAGGTAATGTCGTTATTTTCCCTGCGCAATGCCGCCAATTCAATCATCAGCCGATGCGAAAGATCTAACGCCAACGGCATATAATTTTCGGTTTCGCTGGTGGCATAACCAAACATCATCCCTTGGTCTCCCGCGCCCTGTTCTTCTTTGGTGGCTCTGTCAACACCTCTATTGATGTCGTCAGACTGCTCATGTATTGCTGAAAATACCCCACAAGAATTGCCATCAAACATATAAGCACTTTTCGTGTAGCCAATTTTGTTGATGGTATCTCGCGCTATTTTTTGCACGTCCAAATAGGTCTGTGATTTTACTTCGCCAGCCAAAACAACCTGCCCCGTAGTGACCAGGGTTTCGCAAGCAACTTTTGAATCCTTGTCAAAGGCTAAAAAGTTGTCTATTAATGCATCACTGATTTGATCTGCTATTTTATCTGGGTGCCCTTCAGAAACGCTCTCTGAAGTAAATAAATACGCCATAATCTTTTGTTTATTATAAGTTTACGGAAGATTTGACGTTGCGCGTCGAAGGTAGTTTGCACTGCCTTTAGCATTTTTATCCCACAATTTTGGTGGGACTCATCCTCGGAACTTCCGATTCAGAAGAGGTTGCAATCAGTCAAATCTGTCCTCTCAATTATGATGGGGCAAAAGTAAAAAAATTAAATGGATGGCAAATCGTTTTCATTTTATTTCAGTTAAAATTAACTTTTAAAAAAGAAATTGAAAATAATTTATGATGCCTAATGGCCTTTATATAAAAGGGTTTGTGGTTAAATATAGAGACGAAAAAATTTGATAATTTAAAAAAAGATCAGGTATTATTTGGAATTGTAACATTTGTATTGCAATATTTGTGTTCACAAGTTCAAAAACTTATTGAAGTGTTATCAAGAAAGGCAGAGGGATTAGACCCGATGAAGCCTTAGCAACCCTTTAGAAATGGAGAAGGTGCTAAATTCTACTTAATTGTTGATTCATTTATCAGGCAATTGGATAGATAACTATATATAATTACTCATCTGTAATTATAATTTTCTTTTTAACATTTTTCTATTAGGTTCGTCAGTGATGACGCAATTGTCCCGAAAGTTTTCGGGGTTGTTTTAATTCATTTATTAACTCAAAAAATTAGAAAAATGAGTACACAAAAATTCGCAACCCAAGCGTTGCACACAGGGCACGATGTCCAATCCAATGGAGGTACCAGAGCCGTACCAATTTATCAATCTACAGCTTTTGTTTTCAAAGATTCTGATCATGCCGCAAACTTATTTGCATTGGCAGAACCAGGAAACATTTACACCCGTATCAACAACCCAACCAATGACATTTTAGAGCAGCGTTTAGCGGCACTTGATGGTGGTATTGCAGCGGTGGTCACCTCTTCAGGAATGGCCGCAATAGCCACGTCCTTACTCACGCTTTTAAGAGCTGGAGACCATATTGTGGCTTCTAATAGTCTGTATGGCGGTACCTATAATTTGTTGAATGTGACTTTGCCAAGACATGGCATCACGACCACATTTGTAGATCCTTCAGATCCCGATAATTTTGATAAAGCTGTACAAGAAAACACACGTGTCGTCTTTATTGAATCTTTAGGAAATCCGAAACTGGATGTCTTGGATATCAAAGCAATTTCTAAAGTAGCAAAAGCAAATAAGGTGCCTTTATTTGTTGATAATACCGTAGCTACCTCCTATTTAGTAAAGCCTATTGAACATGGGGCTGATATTGTCATCCATTCGTTGACAAAATATGTAAACGGAAATGGAACCGCTATTGGTGGTGCCGTTATTGATGCAGGAAATTTCGATTGGGCCAACGGGAAATTCCCAGAGTTTACTGAGCCGTCTCCAGGTTATCATGGATTGGTTTATGCCGACGTTTTGAAAAATGCATCGTTTATTGCTAAAGTACGTATTGAAGGACTACGGGATTATGGTTCTGCGTTGAGCCCGTTTAATGCATTTCAAATTATTCAAGGTTTGGAAACCTTGGAACTGCGTATCAAACAACACAGTAAAAATGCCTTGGAATTGGCAAAATGGTTGCAAGAACAAGAGGAAGTAACTTGGGTAAACTATCCTGGATTAGACAGCAGTCCTTATAAAAAGTTGGCCGATGAATATCTTCCTGAAGGTAAAAGCGGATTAGTGACTTTTGGTGTTGTTGGCGGTTACGAAGCTGCAAAGATTATTGCGGACAAAACCGAGTTGTTCTCATTGTTGGCTAATATAGGTGATAGCAAATCGCTTATTATTCATCCTGCAAGTACCACACATCAGCAATTGTCTGATGAAGCCCAGGAGACAACAGGTACAACCAAAGACTTAATCCGTCTATCAGTTGGCTTGGAGCATATTGACGATTTAAAAGCCGATTTAAAACAGGCATTTAAAGTCGTCAGTGAGACACTTTTGCAAAATTCGTCTAACCAATAAACACTGTAATCATGAGCGATTTAACATTTAGTGTGCAGGGCGAAAGCGCTTCTGCAGCAAAGTTTGTTGCCAAAACCAGGCAGTTCAAGTTAATTGTTGACGAGCCTGAAGGTTTGGGTGGAACGGATGAAAATGCCAATCCGGTTGAATATATTTTAGCAGGTTTAGCTGGATGTTTAAATGTAGTTGGACATTTGGTTGCAAAAGAATTAGGCTTTACAATTACCAAATTAAACATAGAGGTAACTGGAAATATCAACGCCAACAAATTGTTTGGACTCCCTGGTGATGATAGGGCAGGTTTTAAGAAAATAGATTTAAAATTGGTCCCAGAAACCGATGCTTCAATTGAAACTTTAGCCGAATGGTTAAGAATAGTTCAAGAACGATGCCCGGTAAAAGACAATTTAACCAATAGCACTCCTGTAAATGTGAGTGTGGAGAAACAATATGAAGTTCAATAAATGTCACAATTAAAATTCATTCAAATTCAAGATTTTAAATTGGAGAGTGGTAAGGCAATTTCTTTGAAATTGTCTTACCAACTTTTTGGTCAAGCATTAGGCAACGCACCGATTGTATTAGTCAATCATGCACTAACTGGCAATAGTAATGTTGCTGGAGAAGGTGGTTGGTGGTTGGATTTGATTGGTCCTGATAAAGTAATCGATACGAATGTTTATACCATTTTATCTTTCAATATTCCGGGGAATGGCTACGATGGTTTTGTAATTGAAAATTACAAAGATTTTGTAGCAAGAGATATCGCCCGTTTATTTTTGGAAGGCTTGGAAGAATTAAAAATCGAAAAACTTTTTGCTTTGATAGGCGGTTCATTAGGTGGAGGTATTGCCTGGGAAATGGCGTTTTTGGCGCCAGAATTGGCCGAGCATTTAATTCCGGTAGCAACCGATTGGAAATCTACCGATTGGCTCATTGCAAATTGTCAGATCCAAGAGCAATTTCTGGTCAACTCCAGCAATCCCGTTCACGATGCCAGAATGCATGCCATGTTGTGCTACAGAACACCTAAATCTTTTAAAGAACGATTTCAACGCAGCAAGAACGACGATTTGAAAATCTTTAATGTGGAGAGTTGGTTATTGCACCATGGTAATAAACTGCAGGAACGCTTCCAGCTATCAGCTTATAAGCTGATGAATCAACTGTTAAAAACTATTGATGTCACCAAAAATAATGGTGATAATGCCGATATCCTAAATGCCATCAATTCAAATATCACCATCGTTGGGGTGGATTCCGATTTGTTTTTTACAGCTGAAGAAAATCGCGAAACTCAAAAACAATTAGCATTAACGCATCCAAACGTGACTTACAGTGAAATTAATTCAGACCATGGTCATGATGCCTTTTTAATAGAATTTGAACAATTGGAAAAAATCATAGAGCCCATTTTTAGGCCACATACAGCACATAAAAAAATGAAAATATTAAAATTTGGGGGGAAATCATTAGTGAATGGCGAAGGCTTACAACGCACTATTGACATTATAAAGAAGAAAGTAGAGGACCACGAGAAAATTGCCGTTGTCGTTTCCGCACGAGGTAAGGCAACTGATGCGCTGGAAAGTATGTTGACCAAAGCGTCACGAAGAGAAGATTTTCAGGAAGATTTTGAAGCCTTTAAGAACTATCAATCAGAGCCATCGTCAAATGTTGATTTCACTGAAGAGTTTTCTGCTTTGGAAAACATTTTCCAAGGCGTCAAGCTTTTAGGTGACTATAGTGATAAAATAAAAGCCGAGGTTTTAGCCGCTGGCGAAATCATTTCGGCCAAATTGATTACCGCTTTGCTGAAGGAAGAAGGGATTAATGCAAATGCAACCATTGCTACAAAGTTGATTAAAACTGAAGGTGATTTTCTTAATTCACAACCGCTTGAAAAACCATCTCGTGAAAATGTTTTAGCTCATTTTAAACAATTTGGTGGGACGACGGTCAATATTGTGACCGGATTTATTGGTTCCAACGCCAATAATGAAACCACTTTATTGGGACGCAACGGCAGTAATTATTCGGCCTCATTATTGGCCAATTACTTAGATGCTGAAGAACTTCAAAATTATACACACGTTAATGGTATATATACCGCAAATCCTGAATTGGTTGAGGATGCCCAAAAAATAAGGGAACTGTCGTTTGCAGAAGCGAATGAACTTGCCAATTTTGGAACTACGGTTTTACACGCTAAAACCATCATTCCATTATTGGAAAAAAACATCAAACTCCGGATTTTAAATACTTTTAATCCTGACGATGAAGGCACTTTGATTTCAGCTAAAGCCAATACTAAGGAAGTGACGTCTTTATCGGTATTGGACAATGTAGCCTTAATTAACTTTGAAGGCCGAGGCTTATTAGGAAAAGTTGGTGTGGATGCCAGGATTTTTAAAGCATTAAGTCAGCATAACATTAGTGTGAGTATCATTTCACAAGGATCTTCTGAACGTGGAATTGGTTTGGTGATTGATGCTGAGAAAGCCACTCAAGCGGTTATCGCTTTGGAGCGTGAGTTTGAAAACGATTTTTATTCGCAAGATGTAAGCAAGATTGCGGTAATTGATGATGTCTCGGTCATTTCAATAATCGGTATTAAATTGGGATCGTTTCATAAACCGTTTAACGCTTTAATCAAAAATCAAATCACCCCATTACTATTCAATAATACTGTCACTGGTAAAAACGTGAGTTTGGTAGTCAGAAAAAACCAATTGCACAAAGCGGTTAATGTGATACACGGCGAGGTTTTTGGGATTTCTAAAAAAATCAATATTGCCATTTTTGGACATGGAGGTGTAGGTGGTGCTCTGATCAATCAGATTTTAAAATCAAAAAATGATATTGAAAACCGAAGAGGGATCAGCTTGAATGTTTTCGCGATTGCCAATTCCAAACAAGTGCTGCTGAACAAAAAAGGAGCTGAAGACAATTGGGAGCAGGAGTTGGAACAAACTTCAAAAGGATACACCGTTCAAGACATCATTGACTTCACAAAAACACATCATTTGGAAAACTTAATTGCTGTGGATAACACTTCAAGTTCTGAGTTTTACAAAAATTACATCCCATTGGTAGAGGCTGGATTTGATTTAGTGTCTTCCAATAAAATAGCCAACACGATTTCTCACGATTTCTATACTAAACTTAGAGAGAATTTAGAAAACAACAAAAAAAATTACTTGTACGAAACCACTGTTGGTGCAGGTTTACCATTAATTGATACGATTAAATTACTCCATGAATCTGGTGAGAATATCACAAGAATCAGAGGTGTGTTTTCAGGAACCTTGAGTTATTTATTCAATAATTTTTCAGTGCAGGATAAACCGTTCAGTACAATTATACAAGAAACCATTGATAAAGGTTTTACCGAACCAGATCCGCGTGAAGATTTTTCAGGAAATGACGTGGCAAGGAAACTGTTGATCTTGGCAAGAGAACTTGATTTGCAGAATGAATTTGACGATATTTTTGTTGAAAATCTAATTCCTGAAGCATATCGTGAGATTCCAACTTCAGAGTTTTTAAAACAATTGGAAGTTTTGGATAATAAGTTCCAAACCTTAAAAGACCAACAAAAAGAAGGTCATGTGCTACGCTATGTGGGTGATTTGTCGGGAGATTTATCCCAAGATAAAGGGAATCTGGACGTCAAATTGGTTTCCATTCCGTTGGATAGCACTTTAGGTCATATCAAAGGTTCTGATGCTATTTTCGAGATTTTCACAGAATCTTACGGCGAGCAACCCATAGTCATACAAGGCGCGGGTGCAGGAGCAGAGGTAACGGCAAGAGGTGTTTTTGGCGATATCTTACGATTATCAAAACATATAAATTAGAAAAGATCGTTTCACAGACCTCACGGGTTTTGAAAAACTGTGAGGTCAAAAAAAAACTCTATGAGCAACAACAAATTTGAAACCGACGCTATCAGAACACAAATGGAGCGGTCAGAATATTTAGAACACTCCACACCCTTATATTTAACGTCGAGCTTCATTTTTGAAGATGCTGAGGATATGCGAGCATCTTTTGCGGAAGAAAAACAACGTAATATTTACAGCCGATTCACCAATCCGAATACTTCTGAGTTTATAGATAAAATGTGTAAACTGGAAGGTGCCGAAAGTGGGTACGCTTTCGCTACAGGAATGTCAGCCGTGTTTTCCACCTTTGCGGCTTTGTTGAATGCAGGAGATCATATTGTGTCGGCACGGAGCATCTTTGGTTCAACCAACACTTTATTCACAAAGTTTCTACCAAAGTGGAATATAGAAACCAGTTACTTCAAAGTAGATGAAGTTGACCAAATTGAAAGTCTTATTCAGCCAAACTCCAAGATTTTGTATTTGGAAAGTCCCACCAATCCGGCAGTGGATATTTTGGATTTGGAACTTTTGGGACAGATTGCCAAAAAGCACCATCTGATTTATATTATTGATAACTGTTTTGCGACGCCGTATTTACAAAATCCCATAAAATTTGGCGCTGATTTGGTAATCCATTCGGCTACAAAATTGATTGATGGACAGGGTCGAGTTCTTGGTGGTGCAACAGTGGGAAGAGCCGATTTAATTCGGGAAATCTATTTGTTTTCAAGAAATACCGGACCGGCATTGTCGCCATTTAACGCTTGGATTCTTTCTAAAAGTTTAGAAACATTAGGGGTTAGAGTTGATAGACACTGTGAGAATGCGCTCAAAGTTGCTGAGTTTTTAGAAGCGCACGATAAGGTGGCTTTGGTGAAATATCCTTTTTTGAAATCTCATCCCCAATATGAATTGGCCAAAAAACAGATGAAGCAAGGAGGAAATGTTGTTGCTTTTGAGGTTAAGGGAGGTATTGAAGCTGGACGTCAATTTTTGAATCATTTAAAAATGCTATCGTTATCTGCCAATTTAGGCGATACACGTTCCATTGCGACGCATCCGGCAAGTACAACCCATAGCAAGTTGAGCGAATCGGAGCGGCTCGAAACCGGAATTTCTGACGGATTGGTGCGTATTTCAGTGGGATTGGAACATTTTGATGATATTATTGCAGATTTGAAACAAGCCCTGGAATATATATAAAAAAAGTATCTTTACCGGATGCTTTCAAAAAAGACGAAATACGGAATTAAGGCGCTGACTTATTTGGCGAGACAAGAACAAAATGTTCCTGTGTCCATTGCAACCATTTCCGAAATGGAAAATATTTCACTTAAGTTTTTAGAAAGTATCTTGTTAACCCTTCGCAAAAGTGGACTGTTAGGATCCAAAAAAGGAAAAGGTGGTGGATATTATTTACTTAAAGATCCAAACGATATTAAAATGACCACGGTCATGAGAGTATTGGAAGGTCCCATTGCAATGGTGCCATGTGTAAGTTTAAATTACTACGAAAAGTGCGAGGATTGTCCAAACGAAGCAGAATGTGCGGTGCATCTTCTGATGATCCGAGTACGTGATAGTAATTTAAAAATTTACAGAGAAACGTCTTTAGCTGATTTGGCTAAATATTAGTTTCGCAAAAAAACCTGTTATTTTTATTGAATTTAGTGCGTACTGTTTTTAAATTAATCCTTAGGTTTGCATAATACCCTACTAAATCCATAGGATTAAATATAATCAATAAAATTTATTATTAATGGGAACAGTTTTAGAATCAAATATAGCACATAGCCCCAACCGAACTGCGGTCAATACTGACGCCGTACTTAAAGAAAACATCAAACGAACCCTTGTAAAAACTATTAGTTGGCGTGTTTTGGGTACCCTTGCCACGGTGGCTATCTCTTATGTCATCACCGGAACTTTAGCGTTGGCGTTTTCCATAGGTGGAATTGAGTTGGTTTCAAAAATGGCACTGTATTTTTTTCATGAACGTGCTTGGAATACTATAAAATGGGGAAAATAATGAAAACAAATTTAGAACAGATCAATAAGGATCTACGCAGAAAATCACCTTTAGAAATTATTTTGTGGGCTGTTTCGGTGGCTAATAATCCAGTAGTGACCACCAATTTCAGGCCTTATGAAGCGGCCATTCTACATGCCGTTGCCAAGGTAAAACGAGATATTAACGTGATATGGTGTGATACGGGTTATAATACCCCACAAACGTACAAACATGCTGAATCAGTGATAAATCAGCTCGGGCTGAATGTGCATTTGTACGTACCAAAACAAACCACTGCACATCGGGATATTGTATTGGGAGTTCCTCACATTGACGACCCTAATCATAAATTGTTTACGGATCAGGTAAAGTTGGAGCCTTTCAAAAGAGCCATGACTGAACATCAACCTGATGTCTGGTTTACAAATTTACGCAAAGGACAAACTGCTTTTAGGGACAGCATCGATATTGTTTCTCAAGGTGCTGATGGCATTTTAAAAGTAAGTCCTTTTTATTATTGGACAGATGAAGCACTTGATAAGTATCTCATCGATAACAATTTGCCAAACGAATTCAAATATTTTGATCCTACAAAGCAATTGGAAAATAGAGAATGTGGTTTGCATGCCTGAGAAAACTCAAGATTGCAGCTAAATCATACTCACAATAAAATTTCTCCCGAAAATCAATTCCCTTCTAATTCTGATAAATATTGAATATAGGGGAACAATCAGTATAATTATGAAGAAAGACACCTCAAAAATAAACCCTTTAGAAAACGAAGCCATCTACATTATTAGAGAGGTAGCCGCACAATTTGAAAAGCCTGTACTCTTGTTTTCTGGAGGAAAGGACTCTATCACTTTGGTGAGATTGGCACAAAAAGCCTTTTATCCTGCAAAAATTCCGTTTCCGTTAATGCATATTGATACTGGCCATAACTTTCCAGAAACTATTGAGTTTCGAGATCAACTGGTTAAAAAATTAGGTTTGGAATTGATTGTGCGAAAGGTGCAGGATTCTATTAATGAAGGAAAAGTAAAAGAAGAGTCTGGTCGATATGCCAGCAGAAATAGTCTACAAACCACTACGCTTTTAGATGCTATTGAAGAGTTCAAATTTGATGCTTGTATTGGCGGTGCCAGAAGAGATGAAGAAAAAGCAAGAGCCAAGGAACGCATCTTTTCTGTGCGGGACGATTTTGGTCAATGGGATGAAAAAAATCAGCGCCCCGAATTATTCGATATGCTCAATGGGCAAATTCAATTGGGACAAAATGTAAGGGTATTTCCAATTTCCAATTGGACCGAATTAGATGTTTGGTCCTATATCGAAAGAGAAAATATTGAAATCCCGTCCATTTATTTTGCACATACCAGAGCAACGTTTTTAAGAGACGGATTGATTTGGTCTTCTGATGACGACGTGGTATATAGAGACGAAAATGAGGTTGTTGAAGAGCGCCTCGTCCGGTTTAGAACCGTTGGTGATATGAGCTGTACTGCGGCCGTGCTTTCAGAAGCAGCCGATATTGCGTCTGTAGTTCAGGAAATCAGAGATTCCACCATATCAGAACGTGGCGCACGTATTGACGACAAACGCTCAGAAGCTGCGATGGAAAAACGGAAGCAACAGGGGTACTTTTAGTGTTAGGAATTAAGTACAAAGAATTAGGTACAAAGAATTATAAGTAAAACATAAGAGGTATAAAATAGGTAGCATCTTAATACTACCTACTTAATACTTAATACCAAACAAAAAATGGAAGTTTTAAAAATAGCAACAGCAGGAAGTGTAGATGATGGAAAAAGCACCTTAATTGGTAGAATTCTATACGATACAAAATCATTAACGAGTGATAAGCTCGACGCCATAAAAAAAACCAGTAAACAAAAAGGATATGATTATCTCGATTTTTCGTTGGCAACAGACGGTTTGGTAGCCGAAAGAGAACAAGGGATTACCATTGATGTTGCTCATATTTATTTCTCAACACAAACCAAGAGTTATATCATTGCGGACACCCCTGGTCATGTGGAATATACTCGAAATATGGTTACAGGTGCTTCTACTTCACAAGCGGCCATTATCTTGATTGATGCCCGAAAAGGGGTGATTGAACAGACCAATCGGCATTTTTTTATCAATAATTTATTGCGTGTAAAAGAGGTGATTGTAGCTATCAATAAAATGGACTTGGTCGATTTTTCCGAAGCTGTATATAACAAGATTAAGGAAGATTTTAAAGTCTTGATGGAAAAGCGCGACTACCAAGAACAAAATATCACTTTCATCCCAGTGAGTGCACTAAAAGGCGATAATGTTGTCCACAAATCAACAAACACGCCATGGTACCATGGACAAACATTATTGGAACATTTTGAGCAATTGGACACTAAAGATATCTATAATGTGGGCACGCCAAGATTTCCAGTACAGTACGTCATAAGACCAAAAACAGAAGAATTTCATGATTTTAGGGGTTATGCCGGTAAAGTATACGGTGGTGAATTAAGTATTGGTGATGAAGTGGTCGCCTTGCCATCGAAAACGAAGTCTAAAATAAAGGAGATTTTCGTGTATGACCAATTGTATCAAACCGCTTCGAGACGATCCTCAGTTACCATTACTTTGGAAGATGATATCAATGTGAGTCGTGGAGATATGTTGGTAAAAGCCGCTGACTTACCAACTGTTGACAAGCAATTCACAGCAACCATTTCTTGGATGGATTCTCAAAATTTAGTCGCTGGTAACAAATATGTGTTGCAACATGGAGTCAATAAGGTTTTGGCGAAAGTAGATGCCATTCATCATAAAATACATCCCGATTATTCTGGAATAGAAGAAAATATCCAAGCCTTGGCAATGAATGATATTGCATCCGTTACCTTTAAATTGAACAAGCCTATTTTTTTCGATCCGTTCAAAAACCATCGTACCAATGGCTCTTTCATTTTAATCGATTCTCAATCCAATAATACCGTTGGGGCAGGCTTTATTCAGTAAAAATGATCAAGCCTAAATTGAAATAAGATAGATTTGGTTAAGAAAGATTCCACTATAAACATTGATAAATTATAGATGCTTCCATTGATTATACCTGCAGATGGCGCTATTGAGAGATTTGGTAGTGTATTAATAAATAGACAGAAAATTATTGTCCAAGCTAATGTCCAGATAGCTGTTAATAATTGTTTAATTTTGATAATACACTAATGAATAATATGTAATATTGATCATATGAGTATACTTTCGAATCAATTAAATCAATTTCAGACTTATAATATTTGTTTAAAGGACCCTGTGGAAACCTTCACAAAGGCCTTGTTTTATATGCTGTTTGATGAAGATTATAGGACTCATAACTGTCAATTTGTAAAAGATACGTTTCTTAAGATTACAACCAAATTGAAATTGGAAGATGGTGAAGAGACATGGTCGAAATTTGAAAGTCAATTTGGAACTATTCGGGAGAAACTGGACATGGATGCCATTGCCATTGAGCAAAATGACCCTGCAGCCAAGAGTTTAACTGAAGTGTATTTGGCCTACCCAGGATTTCACGCCATAGCCATTTATAGATTGAGCCATGCGTTATACAAGCTAAATTACTTTGTTATTTCTAGAATGATGAGCGAACACGTACATGGTTTAACGGGCGTGGATATCCATCCCGGAGCAACTATCGGCGATTCCTTTTTCATTGATCACGGTACAGGAATTGTTATCGGTGAAACGTCTATCATTAAGAATAATGTTAAAATTTATCAAGGGGTGACTCTGGGTGGACTCCAAATCAAAAAGAGTCTATCGGAAACAAAACGTCACCCAACCATTGAAGACAATGTGACCATCTATGCCAACGCAACTGTTTTGGGAGATGATATCGTCATTGGAGCAAACAGTATAATTGGGGCGAATGTTTGGATTACCCAATCGGTCCCTGAAAACTCGTTAGTCACTTATCAAACAGAAATAAAAATTAGCACACGAAAAAAATGATTCAAAGTCAATCGATAATCGATCAAATTGGAAACACGCCACTGGTTGAAGTGAAGAACATTATTTCCAAAAAGGGCGTGCGTTTGTTTTTGAAATTGGAAGGAACAAATCCAGGAGGCAGCGTTAAGGATCGTGCTGCATTAAACATGATTTCAGAAGCTTTAAAACGTGGTGATGTTAAAAAGGGCGATACCTTGGTGGAAGCCACAAGTGGAAATACGGGAATTGCTTTAGCCTTCATAGCACGATTATTGGGTGTGAAAATGGTGTTGGTCATGCCTGAGAATTCTACCGAAGAGCGCATCAAAACCATGCGGGCGTATGGTGCAGAATTAATTCTGACTCCCGCAGATGATGGAATTGAGGGAGCCCGAGACGTCGCTGAAAAACTCGAAAAAGATAAGGGTTATTTTATGCTCAACCAATTTGGCAATGACGACAATTGGAAAGCCCATTACAAAACTACTGGCCCTGAAATTTGGAGAGACACCAAGGGTGAAGTGACACATTTTGTTTCCGCTATGGGAACCACCGGAACCATTATGGGCGTGTCAACATTTTTAAAAGGAAACAATAAAAACATCACTATTGTTGGTGCTCAACCTAAAGATGGTGCTAAAATTCCTGGCATCCGTAAATGGCCTGAAGCTTATTTGCCAAAAATTTTTGACCGTTCAAAAGTGGATGAGATCGTAGAAGTAAGCGAGGAAGATGCAAGAACAACAACCAACAGATTGGCTAAAGAAGAAGGTGTCTTTGCCGGAATGAGCAGTGGGGGCTCGGTTGCTGCGGCCTTAAAAATCGCTAAAAAAATGGATAAGGGAATTATCGTTGCAGTCATTTGTGATATTGGCGATCGGTATTTATCTTCAGATTTGTTCGAATAAAAGTTGGTGGACTATTATTTATCCCTTAAATTCGCCCTTAGTTCATACTATTATTAATTTGTTATCACGAAAGGCAGAGGGATTAGACCCTATGAAGCCTTAGCAACCCTTATGAATTCCTGCGAAGGCAGGAATCTAAGTTTAAGAAGGTGCTAAATTCTACTTTATTCTGAATTTGTTTCAGGATTAAGACAGATAACCAAAGTGTTTTTTATCCTCACTTTCCTGATGACATTCTTTATTTTATTAAGCAATGTCAGATATAAATCGAATTTTACAAGACCGTATTCTCATCCTAGATGGTGCCATGGGAACCATGTTGCAGCGCTACAACTTCTCTGAAGAAGATTTTCGTGGCGAGCGTTTCAAAGATTACCCAAGTTCTCTTAAAGGCAATAATGATTTATTGTCATTAACCCAACCACAGGCTATTGCTGAGGTGCATCGAAAATATTTTGAGGCAGGAGCAGATATCGTAGAGACCAACACGTTTTCTGGAACTACCATCGCTATGGCCGATTATAATATGGAGGATTTGGTTTACGAACTAAATTTCGAATCTGCTAAAATAGCCAAACAAGTTGCCGATGAATTTACCAAAGCAAATCCCGACAAACCACGATTTGTCGTGGGAAGCATTGGGCCGACCAATAAAACCGCAAGTTTATCACCAGATGTCAATCGGCCAGAGTTTAGAGCCATTACCTTTGACGAGCTACGAATTGCCTATAAACAGCAAGTGGAAGCTCTAATTGATGGTGGTGTTGATATGCTATTGGTAGAAACCATTTTCGACACCTTAAATGCCAAAGCCGCCTTGTTTGCCATTGATGAAGTTAAAGAAGAACGAAATCTTGATATTCCCATCATGGTTTCTGGTACTATTACCGATGCTTCGGGACGCACACTTTCTGGACAAACCGTAGAAGCTTTTTTATTGTCCATCTCACATATTCCATTATTAAGTGTCGGATTTAATTGCGCGCTCGGAGCCGATCAATTACAACCGTATTTACAACGATTATCCAACGAAACAGAGTTTTTTACTTCGGCGCACCCCAATGCTGGTCTGCCAAATGCTTTTGGCGAATACGAACAGACCCCTGATCAAATGAACGCTTTTATTGAAGAGTACCTCAAAGATGGATTGATCAATATTATAGGAGGATGTTGTGGATCCACACCGGAACATATTCAAAAAATAGCAGAAACCGCAAAAAATTATAAACCTCGAAGAATTCCTGCGGAGGCAGGAATCTCGTGAACAAAAGAAAAATCATGACAATTATAATTTGCGAAGATATTAAGCCACTCTTAGAGCAGTTAACTTTTAAGTTCAGCGCGTCTAAACCTTATGAATAAAATGAAAATGAGCAAAAAACATAAATATCTAACACTTTCAGGCCTCGAGCCATTAATCGTCACTCCTGAATGTAACTTTATAAACGTAGGTGAGCGTACCAACGTCACGGGATCACGTAAATTCTTACGTCTTATCAAAGACGAGAATTACAGTGAAGCCTTAGATGTGGCACGAGATCAAGTTGAAGGGGGTGCACAAATTATAGACGTCAATATGGATGAAGGCATGTTGGATGGCGTTTATGCGATGACCAAGTTCTTAAACCTGATTGCCTCTGAACCTGATATCTCAAGGTTGCCAATCATGATTGACAGTTCCAAATGGGAAATCATTGAAGCGGGCTTAAAAGTAGTGCAGGGAAAATCAGTAGTGAATTCAATAAGTTTAAAAGAAGGTGAGGAAACTTTTATTCACCAAGCTAAATTGGTAAAACGCTACGGAGCGGCCGTCATTGTCATGGCTTTTGATGAAGATGGACAAGCCGATACCTTAGAGCGGCGTATCGAAATTTGCAAACGCTCTTATGATATATTGGTGGACAAGGTCAATTTTCAGCCTCAGGATATAATTTTTGATCCCAATATTTTCCCTGTAGCTACAGGAATGGAGGAGCACCGCTTAAATGCCTTGGACTTTTTCAAGGCTACCAAATGGATTCGCGAAAATCTGCCTTACGCCAATGTTTCTGGTGGGGTGAGTAACGTTTCGTTTTCTTTTAGGGGTAATACCGTTGTTCGTGAGGCCATCAATTCGGCGTTTTTATACCACGCCATTCAGCACGGGATGAATATGGGCATCGTCAACCCGACCATGTTGGAGGTTTACGACGAAATTCCGAAAGATTTATTGGAGCACGTGGAAGATGTGTTGTTTGATAGACGTGATGATGCTACCGAGCGCTTATTGGATTTTGCCGAATCCGTACGGACAAGTCGCGACTTGTCCGTACGCGACTTGCCCATACAAGAATGGCGCAACGATCCATTGCAAGAGCGCATCACACATTCCTTGGTCAAAGGAATTGAAACTTTTATCATTGAAGATGTAGAGCAGGCGCGTCAAGAAACCTCAAAACCGATTGAAGTTATTGAAGGCCATTTAATGATTGGGATGGGCGTTGTTGGCGATTTGTTTGGTAGTGGGAAAATGTTTTTGCCCCAAGTGGTCAAATCGGCTCGAGTGATGAAAAAAGCGGTCGCCTATCTTCAACCTTTTATTGAGGCAGAAAAAGATGGAAAACAGGAGTTTGCAGGTCGGGTATTAATGGCCACAGTAAAAGGAGATGTGCATGACATCGGTAAAAATATCGTCAGTGTCGTTTTAGGTTGTAACAATTATGAGATCATCGATTTAGGGGTGATGGTGCCACCTGAAAAAATTATTGAAACGGCCATAAGGGAAAACGTCGATATTATTGGGTTGAGCGGACTCATTACACCGTCACTGGATGAAATGGTCTATGTCTCCAAAGAAATGGAAAAGAAAAACATTAACATCCCGTTAATGATTGGGGGTGCCACAACCTCCAGAGCACATGCAGCGGTTAAGATAGCTCCAAATTATGGACATACCACCGTGCATGTCAATGATGCTTCAAGGGCAGTGACTGTTGTAGGCAGTTTGCTCCAAAAAGACAATGGGGTGTATAAGGAACAGATACGTGAAGAATATGAGAAATTCCGTGAGCAGTTTTTGAAACGTGGCAAGCAAAAGAATTATGTCACAATTGAGGAAGCGCGAAATAGAAAATATAAAATCGATTGGGATACGACAGAAATTGTCAAGCCCAATCAGTTGGGCATTCAGATTATTGAAGATTTTGAATTGACCAAATTAGAAGATTATATAGATTGGAGTCCGTTTTTTAGAAGTTGGGATTTACACGGGAAATATCCTGACATCCTAACCGATGAGGTAGTTGGAGAACAAGCCACTGAGTTGTTTGCAGATGCAAAAGGATTGTTGAGAAAAGTGATAGACGGAAAACTGTTAAAAGCGAAAGCCATTTTTGGACTCTTCCCAGCCAATACCATAAATGATGATGATATCGAAATCTATGACGAAAATGGAAAAGCGAAAGTCACTTTCTTGACCCTTCGTCAGCAATTGGATAAACGCGAAGGCGTTCCAAATATCGCTTTGGCCGATTTTATAGCGCCAAAAGATTCAGGGAAAGAAGATTATATGGGCTGCTTCTGTGTTTCGACAGGTTTTGGAACAGCAGAATTAGCGAAGAAATTTGAAGAGGATTTGGACGATTATAATGCCATTATGATCAAAGCCATTGCAGATCGGCTGGCCGAAGCATTTGCTGAATATTTGCATAAGGAGGTACGAATTAATCATTGGGGTTACGATACCGACGAAAACTTATCTAATGAGGAATTGATCAAGGAAAGTTATAAAGGCATTCGCCCTGCCCCTGGTTATCCTGCCTGTCCTGACCATTTAGAGAAAAAAACCATTTGGAAATTACTACAGGTCAAAGAAAAAATTGGTGTAGAAATCACGGATAGTTTGGCGATGTGGCCTGCGGCAAGTGTTTCGGGATATTATTTCGCAAATAAAGAAGCCAAATACTTTGGATTGGGAAAAATAACTGAAGACCAATTGAAAGATTACGCCAAAAGAAGAGGCATCAGCAATGAAGAGGCTGAAAAATGGTTGAATCCTAATTTAGCGGATTAGAAAAAAAAGCTCTGTGTTTCTCCGTGAATCTCGGAGTATCTCTGTGAAATAACTATACTGCAGAGTTTCGCAGAGTTAACGCAAAGGAACACAGGAAAAAAAATAAATATTAATTGTAAATCATAGAATACATTCGTGTATTCGTAGCAAAAAAGGGATCCCATTTTCGTGGGGCGTTGACATGAAAGTAACAGAACATATAGCACAAGCCAACGGCAATACACAGTTTTCGTTTGAAATTTTACCACCATTAAAAGGGCAACATATCAAATCAATTTTTGATAATATTGATCCGCTAATGGAATTTAAACCGCCGTTTATTGATGTGACTTACCATCGAGAGGAATATATTTATAAAGAACAGGAAAACGGATTGCTTAAAAGACAAATCGTGAAGAAACGTCCAGGAACGGTGGGCATTTGTGCGGCCATTCAGAATAGGTATAAAGTGGATGCGATTCCGCATATTTTATGTGGTGGATTTACAAAAGAGGACACTGAGAATTTCCTGATCGACCTCGATTTTTTGGGTATTCAGAACGTGATGGCCTTAAGAGGTGATGCGGTGAAAACTGAAACCTATTTCACACCAGAAAAAGAAGGGCATGAGTACGCCAATGGTTTGGTGAAGCAGATTAATGCGCTGAACGATGGAGTTTATCTTGATGAGGAACTACAAAACACCTCAAAAACCAATTTTTGCATTGGTGTTGCGGCCTATCCGGAAAAACACATGGAATCCCCAAGTTTGGATAGTGATATCCATTTTTTAAAGAAGAAAATAAAAAGTGGCGCAGAATATGTTGTCACCCAAATGTTCTTCGACAATCAAAAATATTTTGAATTTGTTGAAAAGTGCCGAAAAGAAGGTATCACCATTCCGATCATTCCAGGACTAAAACCCATCGCCACCAAAAGACAATTGAACTTATTGCCGCATCGCTTTCATGTTGATCTGCCCGAAGCTTTGATTCTTGAGGTTATTAAATGCAAGGACAATTCAGAAGTGAAACAAGTAGGTATCGAGTGGTGCATCCAACAATCAAAGGAATTACAAAAAGCAGGTATTCCTGTATTACATTACTATTCTATGGGGAAAAGTGACAATATTCAAACCATTGCGTCACAAGTTTTTTGAGTTTAAAGTATGATTCAAGACGTTAGTGTAAAAAGATAGATTCCTACAAGCCTCGCGGTTTTGATTATTCTTTTAAATTTGCGGTATAACTCAAGTGAATGAAGTATTTTCTAATTGGTGTTTTTTGTTTAACGAGTTCATGTCTGTTTGCCCAACAGGATCCTGGTCTGTTTACCTTAGATGCCAATTATTTCTATGGAACCATTCTGGAGCACAATCCTGATATAGCCCATCTCATCACTGATCATCCAACAGGTCTGATTTTAAGTTTTAACAAAAAAACATACGGATTCAAACCTTGGGAAAGTCGTTACAATTACCCGGATTGGGGATTTTCTTTCATCTATCAGGATATGAAAAACCAATATTTAGGTGAAAATTACGGTTTATATGCCCATTATAATTTCTATTTTTTAAAACGGAATCTAAATTTCAGAATTGGGCAGGGTATCGCTTATACCACCAATCCATACGATAAGGAATCCAATTTTACAAACGGGGCCTATGGTTCTGATTTGCTGAGCACCACCTATCTCATGCTCAATTATAAAAAAGAAAATGTTTACAAAGGTTTGGGTTTCCAGGCAGGAATTTCTCTAATCCATTATTCCAATGCGAATGTTAGGGCTCCAAACAATTCCACAAATACTTTTGTTTTTAATGTGGGTGCCAATTATTTGTTGGATTATGAGAAAGAACCCAACTATCAGCCGTCAACTGAATCGAAAAAATTCACAGAAAAGGTCAAATATAATTTCGCCTTTAGGGCGGGTGTCAATGAAAGCGATATCATCGGTACCGGGCAATTTCCATTTTATAACGTATCGTTCTATGCTGATAAACGCATCAACAGAAAAAGTGCATTTCAGGTAGGAACGGATATGTTTTTTGCCGAATTTCTAAAGGAATTGATCTATTTCTACTCGGTTGCCTATCCAGAACGCAATGTGGACGCTGATACAGATTACAAACGTGTAGGCGTTTTTGTGGGGCATGAATTGTTTATTAATAAACTATCCGTAATTGCTCAATTGGGCTATTATGTGTATTATCCTTTCGATTTTGAAGGCCGAGTTTATAACAGAATAGGTTTAAAACGCTATTTTGGAGATCAGTTTTTCGGAGCGATTACCTTAAAAGCACATGGTGCGAAGGCAGAAGCGGTTGAATTTGGCGTGGGAATAAGGTTGTAAGAAGTTGGAAGTGGGAAGGACGATGCACGAAGCCATCGATTAACGATTGAAGAATGGTGATTTTTGATTGGCGATTTGGGAAATAGGTATTAAGGATTAGAGAGGTGCGTAGTTTATTTAATGATTATCGTTTGAAGAATGTTGATTTTTAAATGTCATAACTGATAAAGTAACACATGACACATGAGGTTGGAATCACAAGCATGAAGCCCGAAGAAATAAAGTATAATCCATAACTATTATTCGGAAATAATTAGAATGAAAAAATATATCTACATCCTATTTGCAATAGTCTTGCTGTCATGCAACGCCAAGGTGATGCCTGACTGTTTGCAGAATGCTGGCCCCATTATTCAGATGGAGATTCCTGTGGCCGCCTTTAGTAAGATTGTTGTTTTTGAGCGGGTGCAACTCATCCTTAAGGAAGCACCAGAGCATAAAGTCGTCGTCGAGACCGGTGAGTATTTGAGGGATGATATTGAAGTGAAAATAGAAGATGATACATTGCTGTTAAAAGATCACAACGCCTGCAATATCACAAGAGACTATGGCATTACCAAAATTTACGTTAGTGCGCCCAATATTACCAATCTAAGATCGAGTACAGGGTTACCCATTTTGAGTGATGGCGCATTAAATTACCCCAATTTAACTTTGATTTCTGAGGATTTTGGAGCAGAAGGTCTATATCATACTGTTGGAGATTTTCAGTTGGAGGTCAATTGTACCAACCTGACCATAGTGACCAATAACTTATCTCATCTGTTTTTAAACGGGACGGTTGAAAATCTAGTCGTCGGGTTTTATTCAGGTGATTCTCGATTTGAAGGCCGAAATTTAATCGCCCAAAATGTCAGAATCTATCATCGCAGTAGTAATGACATAATCATTAATCCGCAGGCATCATTAACAGGCGAAATAAGAAGTACAGGTAATGTTATTGTGGTCAATGAACCACCGGTTATAGATGTTGAAACTTATTATAAAGGGCGTTTGATTATTGAATAAAACATTATTCTAACGTCAACTCTCTAAAAAGGCTTTCAAGATTTTTATTCTTTTGATTCAGTTGTAGAATCTTTAAACCGTTGTCATGCGCAAAGTCAAACACCATCGGACGCATATCTTCTTTGGTGGAAAAGGTCAATTCATAGATGAAATCGTGCGTATTTTTAACGTTTTGTATGTGTTTTAATCGATTTATCAAAACATCCTCAACACGATAATCAAATTCTACTTCAATAATTTGTTCTTGATTGGCTTTTAAATCCGAAAGCTTTTTGTCGGCAACAATTTCGCCTTTATTGATAATGATCACCCGGTCACAGATGGCTTCCACTTCTTGCATGATATGCGTAGATAAAAACACAGTCTTTTCTTTTCCTAACGATTTGATCAGATGTCTGATTTCTACCAACTGATTGGGGTCCAAACCTGTAGTTGGCTCGTCCAAAATCAACACCTCCGGATCGTGTAATAAAGCATTGGCCAATCCGACGCGTTGCCTATAGCCTTTTGAAAGTTGTCCGATTTTTTTATGAGCTTCCGGAGTTAGTCCAGTAAGTTCAATAACTTCTTGAATTCGCGACTTCGACACTTTGTAAACATCCGCGTTGAATGCCAAATACTCTTTGACGTACATGTCCAAATAAAGCGGATTGTGCTCCGGTAAATATCCAACACACTTTTGAACCTCTCGGGTCTGGGTCTGAACGTCAAAATTATTGACTTTGGCATCGCCTTCAGACGCATTGATATAGGTGGTCAGGATTTTCATCATTGTAGATTTTCCAGCCCCATTGGGACCTAAAAATCCTACAATTTCGCCTTTATTCACTTTAAGGGAAATGTTGTTGAGTGCTTTTTGATCGGCGTATAGTTTGCTAATATTATTGACTTCAATGGACATCTTAAAAATAATTTGCTCAAAAATAAGCATTTTAGATATGTATTGATTTAACGAAATCGTTGTATTGTAAAAAGAATTGGAAAAACATTTTGTTTATAAAATTTATTCTATACATTAGCGAAATCAAATAATGCAAACAGCTAATTACACATATCAAAACTGGTTTTATTTCTTTTTTAGCAAAAGGGACGAGACTTCGTATGTGTAATTTATGAACAATAAATTTAATATAAAGGTCTCGATGAAAATCGGGACTTTTTTTTTAAAAATAATCTGAAAAGTCCGCATAAATGACAAAATCAGTAAATTAATTTGATTTAAACATGATAAAATCTGTTGCCATACAAGGAATTAAAGGGTCATTTCATCATATTGTTGCTTTACAATATTTTGACAGTTCATTACAACATATTGATGAGTGCATGACCTTTGATGGCGCAGTGCAGAGTGTTTTGACCAAAAAGACCGATGCGGTTATTATGGCTATTGAAAATTCAATTGCTGGTTCCATCATTCCTAATTATGCGTTAATTGACGATAATCAACTGCATATTATTGGCGAACACTATTTGGATATTCAACATCATTTATTGGCATTGCCAGGACAGCAAATTGAAGATATCCATGAGGTATATTCGCACCCGATGGCTTTGTTGCAGTGCAAGCAGTTTTTCAAAAAACATCCCCATATCAAATTGGTGGAAGATAAAGATACGGCAGAGGTTGCGCAGAGAATTCAGCAAAAACAACTTAAAAATGTAGGGGCAATTGCCAGTCAATTGGCGGCAGAGTTGTTTGAGCTGCAGATCGTTTCAGAAAGTATTCAAACTATTAAACAGAACGAAACGCGATTTGTAATTGCAGTAACATCACAATCTGAGGCTCAGGAAGTTCAAATCAACAAAGCGTCTTTGAAGTTTGACGTAGAACATAAACGCGGCAGTTTAGCTTCCATCCTAAATGTGATGAGCGATTGCAGAATGAGCCTCACCAAAATACAATCCTTACCAATAATTGAAACCCCTTGGAAATACGCCTTTTTTGTGGACATCACATTTGATGCGTATGAGGATTACCAAAAGGCGAAATCAATAATGGAAATAATGGCGCAAAACTTTAAGGTTTTGGGCGAATATAAAAATGCACAACGATGATCACTTTTGCAGATAGATTAAACACTGTTGAAGAATATTACTTTTCTAAAAAATTGAGAGAAGTGAATTTACTTAAGTCCCAGGGTAAACCTATTATCAATTTAGGGATTGGGAGTCCGGATTTGGAACCGCCAAGCCGCGTTATCGATGCTATTAATGAGAGCATCAACAATGCTGTGGCCCATAAATATCAAAGTTATCAAGGTTTGCCAGAATTGCGGGAAGCTATGGTAGGTTTTTATAAGGAACATTATGGTGTTTCTTTAAGTCCGCTGACCGAGGTATTGCCCTTAATGGGTAGTAAGGAAGGGATTATGCACATCTCCATGGCCTTTTTGAATGAGGGCGATGAGGTTTTAATTCCGAATCCCGGATATCCAACCTACGCATCTGTGACTAAATTAGTAGGAGCAAAACCTGTTTATTATGATTTGGTGGCTGACAATGATTGGTGTCCTGATTTATTAGCGTTAGAACAAAGTGATTTGTCCAAAGTAAAAATGATGTGGATTAATTACCCGCACATGCCAACCGGAGCAACGGCAAGCAATAAGGTTTTCGAGAATATTATAACTTTTGCCAAACGGAATAATATTTTGGTAATCAACGATAATCCATACAGTTTTGTTCTGAATGATTATCCTCGGAGCATCTTAAAATATAAAGGAGCCAAAGAGGTGTGTTTGGAGCTTAATTCGCTGAGTAAAACATTCAACATGGCAGGATGGCGCGTTGGGATGGTACTAGGAAAAACAGAATACATCAATGCCATTTTAAAAGTAAAAAGTAACATGGATTCTGGTATGTTTTATGGCATTCAAAAAGGCGCCATTGAGGCTTTGAAATGTTCAAAAATGTGGTTTATCAGTTTGAATAGCGTTTATGAAGAGCGTCGCCAAAAAGTTTGGGAATTAGCCACCGCATTGAACTGTACGTACGATAAAAGTGCAACCGGGCTCTTTGTCTGGGCAAAGTTGCCAGAAGATATTAAAGCTGAAGCATATATTGATCTCATCCTGAAAGAACATTCTATTTTTATAGCACCTGGGACCATCTTTGGAAGCAACGGCGAAGGCTATATACGCTTTTCACTATGTGCGCCCCTTGAAGAGTTGCAGGAGGCGATTGGACGGGTAAAACTGGGAGTTGGCGTTAGGTAATCCGGACTCCGTACGAACTGCGGCCAAGCAGGCAGTGTAAGCATAGTGTTGCAGTTTGTAACAAAAAGTGAATTAATTACAAAATTATAATAGGATCACAACTTCGAAGCAGTGCGGTTCTTGTAGTAAATAAAGTCCTAAGAGACACAGTAGTCATGAAAAATATATACATCATAGGGGTGGGGTTGATAGGCGGAAGTTTGGCCCTTGATATTAAAAAACACGATCATAAAGTAAAGGTTTTCGGGATCGATCATAATGAAAGTCATTTGGAAGAAGCTATTCAATTGAATGTTATTGATGCCAAAGCCACTTATGACGATTTAAGGAATGCCGATGTGGTCATCATGTCCATTCCTGTAGATGCTGCGGTCCATGAGGTCATTAAAGTATTGGATGTGGTTTCAGATCACACCTTAGTGATGGATGTAGGTTCTACAAAAGTAGAAATTTGTAAAGCCATCAGCGATCATCCTAAACGTCGTAATTTTTTGGCCACACATCCTATTGCAGGAACAGAGTTTTCTGGACCAAAAGCTGCTATTTCGGGATTGTATCAAAATAAGACCAACATTATATGTGAGGTTGAGAAAACGGCATTCAAGCTTCAGGAAAGAGCACTGAATTTGTTTTTAGATTTAGGCATGCGCATCCGATATATGAATCCAGAAGCGCACGATAAACATATTGCCTACGTGTCACACCTATCGCACATTAGCTCGTTTATGTTGGGTAAAACCGTGATTGATAAAGAGCGAAACGAACGCGATATTTTTGATATGGCAGGGAGTGGGTTCGCATCAACCGTCCGATTGGCAAAAAGCTCTCCAGACATGTGGACCCCAATTTTTAAGCAGAACAAAGCCAATGTTCTCGAAACCTTAGATGAATACATCATCAATCTCCAAAAATTTAGGGAGTTTATGCATGATGATGATTTCGACGCCATTTATTCAGAAATGAAAAACACGAATCATATAAAAGAAATTTTGAACGGCATACAATAGTATTAAATAAATAACAATCAAAACGGCAAATTCCAATACTATCAGATTCATAGAGAACCTTGGAATTTGCGTACCTGTCGGCAGGCAGGTGAATATTAAACTTGGAAATTAATAAGTATTATGGAAAACAAGAAAGAATTAAGAACATGGTTAGATGATTTAAAATTAGATCATCCATTGGTCATTGGAGGGCCATGCAGTGCTGAAACAGAAGAACAAGTTTTGGGCATTGCCCACGAATTGAAAGATACGGATGTGAGCTATTTTAGGGCTGGAATTTGGAAACCACGTACACGACCTGGAATGTTTGAGGGTGTGGGAGCATTGGGATTAAAATGGCTGCAAAAAGTTAAAGAAGAAACTGGTCTTAAAACCGCGACTGAGGTGGCCAACAGAGCACATGTTGAACTGGCCTTGGAGCATGATATCGATTTATTATGGATTGGTGCGCGTTCTACCGTGAGTCCATTTATTGTTCAAGAAATTGCGGACGCATTAAAAGGAACAGATAAGATTGTATTGGTGAAAAACCCGGTTAATCCTGACTTACCACTTTGGTTGGGTGCTATTGAGCGTTTGGCATCTGCGGACATCAAAAAGCTTGGTGCTATCCATAGAGGGTTTTCGACTTATGAAAAAACAAAATATAGAAATAACCCAGAATGGCAATTGGCCATTGAATTGCAAACCAAGTTTCCTGATTTACCGTTGATCAACGATCCATCGCACATTACAGGAAAACGCGATATGATTTTTGATGTGTCACAAACGGCCTTAGATCTGAATTTTGACGGTCTTATGATTGAAACTCATACAAGTCCAGATGCTGCTTGGAGTGATGCAGCGCAACAAGTAACACCAGAAACATTGATTCAAATCATGAGAGATTTGCGAATCAGAAAAGAATCTGATCCAGAAAAAGAATTCAATACCGAATTGAGTAATTTGAGAGCGCAGATTGATGTGGTGGATAATCAGCTTATTGAAATGTTGGGCAAGCGCATGAAGTTTTCTGATGGCATCGGCGCACTTAAAAAGCAAAAAAACGTTGCGGTGCTACAGAGCAAACGCTGGAATGAAATTTTGGGCAATATGGTCTTGGAAGGTGAGCAGAATGGATTGAGCGAAGAATTTATTCTTAAAATGTTCAAGGCTATTCACCAGGAATCTATTAACCATCAGGAAAAGATTATTAATTCTTAATTAATAATTCATAATTAAAAAGGAGGCCGCTTTAATGATAAGACAGCCTCCTTTTTTATTTATGGTTCGGAAGGATTTTAAGATACACGTTGACATGTAAAACCTAAAGCTTTCGATTGTTAACTTTTGGTATAACTCAATCTTCGCGAAGCTTTTCTCATAAGAACATTTATTAAATCCTCTGAGCTACTTCCCAAGCCTCCTTTTACTTTTTTGTTATAATTCCATAATAATGTACCGTTTTCAGCATTATGAACACTCATATTTATTAGAGCACTGTTTGTGGCGCCACCAAAGCCCACGAGTAGACCTAGTGCGAGCGACGCGCCCTCTGACATAGGTTTGTTAGTTTCAAAATCGCCAGAAATAACGGAGTCAACCCCAAGAATTTGAGCAAGTTCTTGTGGCGTATAGTCCAATAAGTTGTCATAATTGATGTCTTTTTTATTTAATATTGCAGTAGTAGTTCGGACGTCTTGAATGTCTACGGTCTGCATGTCACCTCTTTTTTTCCGTTTCAAGAACCAAGAATATAAGGCAGTTTGAATACCTTCACCTTCAGCTTTTTCCAGACGGTTTAATTGTTCACTCGTCATATCTTTCATTTGCTTAGGTCTTAATTTGACCTTAGTTTTAAATGGAACTATAGCTATAATTCGATGAGATTTAGAAATTTTGTCAAACTCGGGATTTTCATAGAGATTAGTCTGGGCATTGACATTAATGAGAAATGCGAATAATAAAATTGGAATGAGTAAATTTTTCATAATAAGTAGGTTGGTTAAAAATTAAGTAGCTAATATACATTTTTCTTTAATTAAAAAATTGTTATTTTGCTTACTAAAATTGATGCATGACAGGAACCGTTTACAAGTCTACAGGAAGTTGGTACACCGTAAAAACAGAGCTCGGTGCGATTTATAATTGCCGTATAAAAGGAAAGTTCAGAATCAAGGGCCTTAAAAGCACCAACCCAATTGCGGTGGGGGATGTGGTCGATTTTGATATCGAGGTTTTGGATAATGTCACTACAGGAATTATTCATACCATTCATGATCGGGAGAATTATATCGTCCGCAAGTCGGTTAATCTCTCTAGGCAAACCCATATTATTGCGGCCAATATTGATCAGGTATTTTTGCTCATCACCATAAATAACCCTCCTACATTGACCAGTTTTATAGACCGGTTTTTGGTGACAACACAAGCTTATCGGATTAAAACAGTTTTAGTGTTCAACAAAATGGATGCTTATGATGAAGAGCATGTGATGGAAGTTAAATATCTGGCTTCCATTTACCGAAAAATAGGGTATGAATGTCTTGAAGTTTCTGCGGCAGATGGAACGAATATTGAACATTTAAAAGCTTTAATGAAAGATAAGACGAGCATGTTTGCTGGGCATTCTGGCGTTGGGAAGTCAACCTTGGTCAATGCCATTGAACCAGGTCTAAATCTGAAAACAAAAGAAATCTCCATGCAGCACATGCAGGGACAGCATACCACAACGTTTGCTGAGATGTTTGATTTGAGCTTTGGCGCAAGAATTATCGACACGCCTGGAATCAAAGGTTTTGGTGTAGTAGATATGGATCGGGAAGAAGTTGGCGATTATTTTCCAGAGTTTTTCGCCTTAAAGCATAAGTGCAGATTTAATAATTGTTTACATATAGAGGAGCCACAATGCGCTGTAAAAGAAGCATTGGACAAAGACGAAATCTCCTTCTCTCGCTATCGAAGTTATCTGCAGATTTTAGAAGGCGATGATGAACATTACCGCACCGAAGAATGGGTGAAATGAGTGTTCAGTCTTCAGTTGGCAGTCTTCAGTCAGCAGTCGGTAGTAAACATACCAGAATCAAATCAACCGTTAAAACCACTCTCAAGAATATAGATTATCATGAAAGCAGTCATTCAAAGAGTTTCACAAGCTAGTGTCACCATTAATAATGAAAAAGTGGCCTCAATAGAATCGGGATTGCTTATTTTGTTGGGAATCGTTGCTGAAGATTCACAAGAAGACATTGAATGGTTGACCAGAAAAATCGCCAATCTTCGAATTTTTTCAGATGAAAATGGCGTCATGAACCGTTCGCTCATTGATATTGAAGGAGACGCTATTGTTGTGAGCCAGTTTACGCTCCACGCGTCTACAAAAAAAGGCAACAGACCCAGTTATATTAAAGCGGCAAAACCTAATGTTGCAATACCTTTATACGAAGGTTTTGTAAAACGATTGGAAGAAGCACTCAACAAGACAATTCAAACTGGCCAATTTGGGGCAGATATGCAAGTTGAGCTCATAAATGACGGTCCTGTAACCATCATTATAGACTCCAAGAATGTTGAATAATCATTTTGATATTTGATTAAAAGGGTTACTTTAGCAGTATAACATGCCCCTACATGATCAAAATTTACCGCTTAATTGTTGTTCTGGTCTTTCCTATATTCTGTTTTTCGCAGGAGGATAAACTATTGAACTCCCACACCATTCCTATAAACTTAGTAGAAAATGCCAATGCCGTTGTAAGATGGGACGACTCCTATATTGAAGTCAAGTCACCCAATAAAATGCTGCATACCAACAAACGGATTGTCACCATTTTGAATTCTTCGGGAAACGCTAAGGTAGATGCCTCGTTAGGTTACGATAAAGCTGTATCCATCAAAAAAATGGAAGCACGCATCTATAACAGTGATGGAAAAGAAATTAAAAGAATCAAGAAGAAAGATTTTGAAGATGTCAGCGCCGTTGATGGCGGTACACTTTATTCTGACAGTCGGGTTAAATACCTAAAATACACGCCCACGGATTATCCTTATACTGTAGTTTTTGATACAGAAGTTGAATACAATTATACAGCCTATATCCGACGCTGGCGGCCTATAGAAGGATTTTCAACAAGTACCGAGTACAGCCGCTACGTGTTTCGCTATGACCCCGCCAACGAATTGAATAAATATGAAATCAATTTTGAGGTGTTTGGCGTAATCAATCAATCCAAGCCAGGAGAGATTCACTACGAAGCCAAGAACCTGAAAGCTATCGTTTATGAAGCTTACAGCCCTAATCTTAAGGATATGACGCCCTACGCTATGCTCAACTTAAAAAACTTCTCCTATGAAGGGTATGTTGGCAATTCAAATAGCTGGGAAGGTTTAGGAAAATGGATGCATGAGCAATTGTTGATAGGAAGAACGCAAGTTTCTGAAAAAACCAAGAACGAAATTTTGAGTTTGGTGGCAGGACTTGATGACCCGATTGATAAAGCTAAAGTAGTATATAAGTATGTGCAAGATAACACGAGGTATATCAGTGTTCAGGAAGGCATTGGAGGTATTCAGCCTATTGATGCTCTTAAGGTTGATGAGGTGAAATATGGCGATTGTAAAGGTCTTACAAACTACACCAAAGCCTTACTGGACCTTGTTGGGGTTGAATCGTATTATACAAGAGTCTATGCATCTCCAAACAACCTTGTAGATATCAATGAGGATTTTGCCTCTTTTCTTGGGCAATCAAATCATGTTATTTTAAATCTGCCCCATCAAGGAAAGGATGTCTGGTTAGAGTGTACAAGTCAGACTTCGCCATTTGGGTATAATGCCAATTTTACTGACGATAGAAATGTGTTTGTGATTAGGCCTGATGGAGGTGAGATTGTCCGCACCAAGATTTATACTGCTACTGAAAATCTATTGGCAACCAAAGCAGATATCGTCTTAACTGAAGATGGCGATATAGAAGCTAAAATCGGTTTAAATTCCTACGGGACCCAATACGGGCATCGCGAGGGGATTCAGAATAGTGCCTTAAAAAATCAAACTCTTTATTATAAGGGTTATTGGAGCCACATCAATAATGTTGATGTCGTATCCATGAACTACAAAAACGATAAAGAAACCATAAAATTTTCTGAAAACATTGAGTTGACCGCAGCCAAATATGCGTCAAAAACCGGCGATCGATTGTTGCTGAGTCCCAATTTGTTCAATGTACTTTCTAATGTTCCAACGCGGTATAGAGACAGAAAACTACCATTTAAGATACAGCGTGGCTTTTATGATACCGATGAATATGTAATTTCGATTCCAGAAAATTATCAGGTTGAAGCGCTACAAAATGACGTTCTTATTGAAAACAAATTCGGTAAATACAGTTATACAATTACTGAAAACGATGATCATAGCCTAGTGTTCAAACGCAGTTTTATTTTGAACAAAGGTGATTATGCCAAGGAGGATTATGACGAATTCAGAAACTTTTACTTAAAAGTAGCTAAACAAGATCAAGCACGCATTATACTTATAAAAAAATCATAGCCCCATGAAAAAAATTACCTACCTATTTATGTTCATTGCTTTTAATTGGACCAATGCCCAAGATTATAGATTTGGGAAAGTGTCAAAAGATGAACTACAAGAAACCGCTTACCCGGAAGATCCTGAAGCCAATGCCGCCATTTTATATTTAAATCAAAAAACCTATTACAATTATGTTCAAAATGAAGGGTTTGTTCAGGTTACAGAAGTATATAAACGTATAAAAATTTACAATAAAGATGGTTATGATTGGGCTACAGAAGAAGTTGCATTGCGGGATGATGGCAAAAAAGGAGAAGCGGTCATTAACCTAAAGGCGTTTACGCACACGCTGGAGAACGGAAAAATAGAACGAACCAAGTTGAAAAAAGACGGCATGTTTGAAGAGAAAACCAATAAATATTGGAAAACTTCAAAGTTTACCATGCCAAACATTCAAGATGGATGCGTCATAGAATTTGAATATAAAATTACATCGCCGTACATAAGTATTCGTGATATCAACCTGCAATATAGCATTCCGATTAAAGAATTGGATATGTATGTCAGGATTCCAGAGTTTTATAATTTTAACAAGTATGTGAATCCGAGAGCGGTTTATATTCCAAAAATCAATGAGTCTCAAGTGAACAGGGCTGAACATATTCAGACGAAAACTAGAGTGGTCAAGAAGGTTAGCTCAACAAGTTTTTCTCAGCAGAAATGGGAGTTTAAAGAGAATAAAACGGAAATAAAACTGTCAAATATTCCCGCACTTAAAAATGAAAATTATGTTAGTAATCTAAATACTTACAGAACAAAATTAATTTGGGAGTATGCGTTTTCTAAAGATCCTGGAGGTCTAATTACAAATTATGCTTCTACTTGGGATGAGGTAACCAAAACCATTTATGAAGACAGCAACTTTGGGTCCCAATTAAAACAGTCCAATTATTTTGAAAAGGATATTTCTGCATTGATTGAAGGTGCCGCCAATGATTCCGAAAAAATTAGTCGCATTTATGATTTTGTAAAATCCAAAGTTAAGTGGAATGATTATAATGGATACACCACAGATAATGGCGTAAAAAAAGCTTACAAAGAAGGAGTTGGTAATGTAGCCGATATCAACTTAATGCTCACTGCCATGTTGCGTTATGCCAACATAAATGCCAATCCGATGTTGATCAGTACAAGAAGTAATGATATTCCGTTATTCCCTGCTACTGGCGGTTTTAATTATGTAGTTGCTGCAGTTGAGGTTCACAATGATGTCATTCTTTTGGATGCCACGGATAAATTCGCAACACCCAATGTGCTTCCTGTTAGAGCAATTAACTGGCAGGGTAGAATCATTAGAGAAGCAGGCAGTTCAACTTGGTATGACCTAAAGCCAAAGGAGGTTGTCAAAGAAAACATATTCATGAATGCAAAAATTAATGATGATTTCTCAATTGACGGCAAGGTAAGAGCTCAAATGACCTCCTTTGCTGCTAAGAACTTTAGAAGCAAATACCAAAATTATAATGCTGAGGAAAAACTGTTGGCTATTGAAAAGGATAAAGGCGAAATTGAAGTGTCGGATTATGAAATCACTGATATGGATGTTGTTGATAATCCGATAAAGTATGTTTATGATTATAATTTGAAGAGTGCGATAGAGCAAATAGGTGATAAAATATTCTTATCCCCAATGCTGTTTTTCTCACCAAAAGAAAATCCATTCAAGGCAGATAAAAGGGAATACCCAATTGATTTTGTGTATGCGTTTAACGATAGATTCACCATTAATATGATGGTTCCTGAAGGGTATGTTGTAGAATCATTGCCAGAGAGTTCCGTTGTAAAATTTCTCGATGATGGCGGCGAGTTTAAGTATATTACGAAGGTTAATGGGAATGTGTTGCAATTTTTGGTTACTTTAGATTTGAACAAATCATTTATTCTCCCGAATGAATATGATGATTTTAAGCAATTCTATCAACTTATGACAGAAAAGCAAACAGAAAAAGTAGTGCTTAAAAAAATATAAAATGAAACTTAAAAATTCACAAAAAACAGTAGATGAGTGGATCAAAACCCATGGTGTCCGTTATTTTAATGAGTTAACCAATATGGCGCAGCTTACTGAAGAGGTGGGTGAAGTAGCAAGAATTATTGCGCGACGTTATGGCGAACAGAGTGAAAAGGAAAGTGATAAGGACAAAGATTTAGGTGAGGAGTTAGCCGATGTTGTTTTCGTGGTGTTGTGTCTGGCCAATCAAACAGGGATTGATCTTCAAGCCGCTTTTGATAAAAAAATGGATAAAAAAACAAAACGAGATCATGATAGGCATCACGGGAATGAGAAATTGAAATGATTTTTTAGGTTCAGAGTTCAAAGGTATTGAGGTAGCCTAACTTATTTAATTTCATATATTACGCCTACACAAGTGCTGCGAGAGCGTAGGCCTAATCCTAAACAATCAATTAAAAATCCACAATTTCTTATGAAACTTCATACTTCTTTCTATCCCTTTCTCAATTAGCTATTTAACTTTCGACAATTGTGAACGTGTCTTTTCAGAAGATAGAGATCGGCAGGTGAAGATCAAAGACCGTCAATCGTCAAATCTTTATAAAACTTCGTGTGTCTTTATGTCGCTTTATGGAATAGCTTTTCTATTTTCGTAAAATTGCAAATCCCGCCTCCGCAAATGTTGCGAATTGGTAGGTGTAAATCAAAAATCAAAAATCAAATTTCGTAAATCGTGAGTCCAATGTTGTTAGCCCTTCATAAATCTGCCGTTGTAGAAAATCCCCCAAAAATTGTTATTACAGGTTCAAAAAGTGAGTCGAATAGACTGTTATTGTTGCAAGCCCTCTATCCTGAAATAAAAATTGAAAACATCTCCAATTCTGATGATTCAAAAGTAATGCAAGCTGCATTAAAATCAACATCAAACCATATCGACATTTCTCATGCTGGTACAGCTATGCGATTTTTAACTGCTTTTTTTGCGACCCAAGAAGAAAGAGAAATCACTATTACTGGTTCGGCAAGAATGAAAGAGCGGCCGATACAGGTTTTGGTAGATGCCTTAAATACCTTAGGTGCCGATATCTCTTATTTGGAAACTGAAGGTTGTCCGCCGTTAAAAATTAACGGAAAATTACTGTCAAATAACAAAGTGTCTCTAAAAGCTAATGTGAGCAGTCAATATATTTCTGCGCTATTATTGATAGCCCCAAAATTGAAAAACGGATTGGAATTGACCTTAGAGGGTGAGATTACTTCCGTTCCCTATATCAATATGACCTTGGATTTACTAAATCAAATTGGGGTAGAAACCCATTTTGAGAATAATAAAATAAAAATAAGTCCACTTGAAAGTTTAAGTCCTGATCAAACACCGTTAACCGTAGAAAGTGATTGGTCTTCGGCATCTTACTTTTACAGTATCGTAGCGTTAAGTGCTGTTGGAACTGAAATCACCTTATCTTCCTATAGACAGAATAGTTTGCAGGGCGACATCGTATTATCCGATATCTATACTGATTTTGGGGTGGAGACTAAATTTGACAACAACAGCATCACGCTATTAAAAAAAGAAGAATACCAGCTAAAACCTATCGATTGCGATCTAAAAAATGCTCCAGACATTGCCCAAACGATAGCCGTAACCTGTTTTGGACTCGGAATAAGCTGTCATTTAACCGGTTTGCATACTTTAAAGATTAAAGAAACCGACCGGCTTGTAGCTCTGAAAACCGAGCTCGAAAAGTTAGGCGCAAAAGTATCCATCACGGAAAACAGTTTGTCATTAGAAGCGCATCAGTTGTTTGGTTCAGCAAGCCAAGGTCAGCGTAGTCAAGGGTTAGGCGAGATTATTGCCACCTATCATGACCACAGAATGGCGATGGCTTTTGCCCCGTTAGGCCTTAAAATAAATTTGCGGATCGAGGATGCCATGGTGGTTTCAAAATCCTATCCTAGCTTTTGGGAAGATCTTGAAAAGGTCGGATTTAAAATAACAAAATAATAAACGGTCATTTACTTGACAAGGCCTAGTTTGAGGTTGTATCTTTGCAGCCTGCAAAAAAATCTATACTAATCGCGATGTGACGCACTTATGACTAAGTTCAAAGCAAACGATTATATAGAAAAGGGTACTTTTTGAGGTCTGTTGGCAGGCAGATCTGATCATTAAAAAACATATAAATACATGAAATTATCCCACTTTAATTTTAAACTTCCTGAAGAACTATTGGCTGAACATCCATCAGAAATTAGAGATGAATCCCGATTGATGGTTTTGAATAGAGAAAAACAAACCATTGAACACAAGATGTTTAAGGACCTCATAGACTATTTTGATGAAGGTGATGTGATGATCTTAAACAATACCAAGGTTTTTCCAGCCCGCTTATACGGTAATAAGGAAAAAACAGGAGCAAGAATTGAAGTCTTTTTGTTAAGAGAACTTAATGAAGAACAACGTTTATGGGATGTTTTGGTTGATCCAGCCCGAAAAATACGAATTGGTAACAAATTGTATTTTGGTGATGATGAAACTCTAGTGGCTGAGGTTATTGATAATACCACATCCAGAGGGCGTACCTTACGTTTTCTATATGATGGATCTTATAAAGAGTTCCGTCAAAAATTAACAATGTTAGGAGAAACACCATTACCTAAATATATCAAAAGAGAGGTGGAGCCAGAAGATGAGGAGCGCTACCAAACTATTTTCGCTAAAAATGAAGGTGCAGTTGCTGCCCCAACCGCCGGTCTACATTTCTCTAAACATTTATTGAAGCGTTTGGAAATTAAGGGCATTGAGTTTGCTGAGGTGACCCTTCACGTTGGGTTAGGGACATTCAATCCAGTAGAGGTAGAAGATTTGTCCAAACATAAAATGGACAGTGAAGAAGCTTTTGTTACCCAACAAGCTGCTGACATTGTGAATGATGCCAAAACGCGGAAAAAAAGAGTCTGTGCTGTAGGTACAACGGCCATGAGAGCCATTGAAAGTTCTGTGTCGTCAAGCGGCACGCTGAACGAGTTTTCAGGCTGGACCAATAAGTTTATTTTTCCTCCTTATGAATTTAGCATCGCCAACTGTATGATTACTAATTTCCATACACCAAAATCGACCTTATTGATGATGGCCTCAGCTTTTGCTGGTCATGATTTTATCAAAAGGGCTTATGATGAAGCTGTTAAGGAAAAATACCGTTTCTATACTTATGGAGACGCAATGTTGATTCTTTAATTGACAAATCAATATATAAGGCCTCATCTTCGGATGGGCTTTTTTTTTAGTCATCAATCATCAGTCAGCAATCAGCCGTTGGCACGATCAGCTTATGATAGAATAGAGGACAAATTCAGTTGCGGATTTCAAGCTCAGTTTTAGCTTCAATTATATCTTCAAATTGAATCTCAATTACGGCTTGTGACCGAACTTTCTCAAATTATACCCTGACCTCTTCGCAATTCGTCAAACCTTTCATTATTTTTGCATCAGCAATGGAAACAATAAAAAAAGACATACGCGCATTAACCAAAGAACAGCTCCGAGAATTTTTCGTCGCTCAAGGCGATAAAGAGTTTAGAGGCAATCAGGTCTATGAATGGCTGTGGAACAAAGGTGCCCATAAATTTGAGGACATGACCAACATCTCCAAACAGACACGACTTATGTTGGAGGAAAATTTTGTCATCAACCATATTGAAGTGGACCAGATGCAGCGCAGTAATGACGGTACCATTAAAAACGCTGTTCGTTTGCACGACGGTTTAGTGGTTGAGTCTGTGCTTATTCCCACAAAGAAGCGGACTACCGCTTGTGTGTCGTCTCAAGTTGGTTGTAGCCTCGACTGCAAGTTCTGTGCTACCTCGCGTCTGAAGCGCATGCGTAACCTGAATCCTGATGAAATTTTTGATCAAGTAGTGGCCATTGATAAACAAAGTCGATTATATTTCAATAAGCCCTTGACCAATATTGTATTTATGGGTATGGGAGAACCGCTCATGAATTATAATAACGTGTTGAAAGCTATTGATAAGATTACCTCACCTGAAGGTTTGGGGATGTCTCCTAAACGCATTGTGGTCTCCACTTCAGGAGTTCCTAAAATGATCAGAAAAATGGCCGATGACGAAGTCAAATTCGGTCTTGCCGTTTCTTTGCACTCTGCCATTGATGACATCAGAACCTCGATTATGCCGTTTAATGCAACCTTTCCATTGGCAGATTTAAGAGCGGCTTTAGAGCATTGGTATGCAAAGACAAAACATCTCATCACCTATGAATACGTGGTGTGGAACGGTATCAATGATACAAAAAAAGATGTGGAGGCCTTGATTCAATTCTGCAAATTTGCGCCCAGTAAAGTCAATTTGATTGAATATAACCCCATTGATGATGGCGAATTCCAACAGGCCGATAATGCTGCACTAGACATGTACATTGCCATGTTGGAAGCAAATAATATCACTGTAACGGTAAGACGATCAAGAGGCAAGGATATTGATGCGGCTTGCGGACAATTGGCAAATAAGTCCTAAAAAAGCAACTTCTCATTCTATTTGTAATAATTCTTGTATAAATCTTAGCTTTCTGAAATTTTAGATAGTATTTCATTCCCATTTTTAGTACGTTTGTTATTGAAATTCGCATGACGACCTCCATTTGAAAATTGACGAACAAATAAAGCAGCCCATAGCCTATGAAATGGAACTTTTTGAACAAAAGTTCTTACTTTCCATGTCTTCTAAAGTGGCGCTTTTAAACCGGATTACAACCTTTATTGTCAATAGAAAAGGCAAGCAAATGCGCCCTATGTTTGTATTTCTCGTCGCCAAGATGGTCAATAATGGTAATGTAAGCGAACGGACTTATAGAGGTGCTGCGGTTATAGAACTGATCCACACGGCTACCTTGGTGCACGATGATGTGGTAGATGACAGCAATAGAAGGCGGGGCTTTTTCTCGGTCAATGCCTTATGGAAAAACAAGATTGCCGTGCTTATTGGCGATTATCTGCTGTCTAAAGGCTTGCTGCTTTCCATTGATAACAACGACTTTGATTTGCTTAAGATTATTTCCGTAGCCGTTAGGGAAATGAGCGAAGGTGAGTTGTTGCAAATTGAAAAGGCGCGTCAATTGGACATCACTGAGGATGTGTACTATGAAATCATTCGGCAAAAGACAGCCACACTCATTGCTGCCTGCTGTAGTCTTGGTGCGGCTTCTGTAAAACCCAATTCGCCTGATGTGGAATCCATGCGTAAGTTTGGAGAACTCATCGGAATGGCATTTCAGATTAAAGACGACTTGTTCGACTATGGCAATGAAGCTATCGGAAAGCCAACGGGCATTGATATCAAGGAGCGTAAAATGACCCTTCCACTTATTTATGCCATTAATAATTCTACTAAAAAAGAAAAATCCTGGTTGATCAATTCGGTCAAAAACCATAATAAGGATAGAAAACGCGTTAAGGAAGTCATTGCCTTCGTAAAAAATAAAGGCGGTTTGGACTATGCCGTTTCAAAAATGCTGGAATTTCAAGACGAAGCCCTACAACTTTTAAAAGCCTATCCTGAATCTAAATTTAAAGCATCTTTGCTCCTTATGGTCAATTATGTGATTGACAGGAAGAAGTAGGTTTTGATTTTGAAGCCTGAAGCGGAAAGATGAAAGTTGGAAAAGCTTTATTTTTTTTTTTTGAGTTAATTTACTTATTATCAAATAATTGGTATTTGTATTTAAATTTATTGATTCATATTTAATCCCTCAGGCAACCTTTTCCCTGTTTTCTACGTCTTTATAAATAGAAGACCTAATCGAACCAATTTTTGAAAGTCATTCAATTACATAATAACAACATCGCACTCATTAAAAAAGCGGCCAAGAACAATCGTGAGGCGCAACATCTGCTTTATGAGGCCCATGCGCCTAAAATGTTGAGTGTTTGTAGATATTACGTAAAGGATATTCAAAAAGCGGAAGAGGTTATGCTCAACGGATTTTTTAAAGCGTTTGTCAACTTAAAATCATTTAAGAACGAAGGCAGTTTTGAGGGCTGGCTTAGACGGATTATGGTAAGGGAGGCGATTTCATTTTTGAGACAGGAAAACAAGGTGGAATTTTCAGTGGATGTTATGCCAGTTAATCATGGGCAAGTTAACAATATACAAACCACTATTGAGGTGGACGAGATCCAACAGTATATTGACCAATTGCCGGAAGGTTACAAAATGGTTTTTGTGATGTATGCGATTGAGGGCTATAAACATCATGAAATTTCGAAATTACTGAATATCAGTGAAGGTACTTCCAAATCGCAGTTGTTCAAGGCAAGACAGCTTTTACAACGCAAAATCAAAACGTCCAATATAGTAAAAAATGGTACAGATGAAATGGGAGGATAATATAAAGAAAACACTTGAGGAAAGAACGCTCGAGCCATCTGCTGCATCTTGGGATACTTTAGCTGGCAAATTAGATACCGTCAACAAAAAAAGGAGTAAAACGCCGTATTGGTGGGTGGGTATTGCAGCAAGTATTGTAGCCATATTATTCACGGTAAACGTACTTTTTGATGGTAAGAGTGCTGAGATTCAAAATCCGATTATAGTGGATACCCAAGAGCAAGTTGAAGAACAATCCATGCCGATGGAGAATCAGCCAGTGGTGGAACAAGTAGCAGCAACTCACCAGGAGGATGAAAGACGAAAACCGGTTGAAAAAAAACCTTCTAAAAAAAAGCTTCTTAAAACACAAAATGATTTGATGCCACCAGTAGAAAAGAACAGTTCTGTAGCGAATACCGAGAAAGAAACAATTGAACCATTAGATGCAAATCGTCAAAAGGAAATTTTAGAAGATAAGAAAATCTCTGAGATTCTTGCCCAAATTCAAGATTTGAAAAATAAGGGTCAAACCGTAACCGATGCTGATATTGATGCCTTATTAGATCAGGCACAGAAGGAAATTAAGTTTCAAACTATGACACAGGAAGGTACATTAACGGTCGATGCAAATGCGTTGCTACAGGACGTCGAATATGATTTACAGCAATCTTTTAGAAAGAAAATATTTGAGGCATTAAAAAGTAGCTATGAAACCATAAAGACTGCCGTAGCAGAACGGAAAAATTAACCCAATTCCTGTGCAAATAGGAATTCCAAGCGTCAAAGTAAATTCATCAGTTAAAAATCGAACATTATGAACACAATTGCAAAATTTGTTGTGCTGGCAGTCTTGTGCCTACTTATGGGTAATGCCCAAGCACAAGACACGCTACAGAAAACAGACCACAGTCAAGAAATTACACGCCTCGAGCAGTTAAAGGACGCCATCGTTAAAGATGAAAAAATGTTGTTGAAAGCTGAGGTTGAAACCATTAACGAGCGCCTGGAAAATGGTGAAATTTCCCAAGAAAAGGCTGATAGCCTAAAAAGGGAAATGGCCAAAAAACGCGCGTTGAATATTGAAAATCGGATAGCCATTATTGAAAGTCAGTTGGCACTTATTAAGCGAAACCCTGAGACTTATCCATCCAATCCGGATGTATTCGACGCTTTTAGTCTCACCATTGGAAATAAAAAAAGAGTCGTGATTAAAGGAGAAAGCAAACCCGTAAAATATGATATTCGTACGTCAAACCAATTGTTATTCGCTATCGGTTTTAACAACACTATTATCGATGGGCAAAGCTTAGACGATTCACCTTACGAAATAGGAGGCTCCGGGTTTGTGGAATTGGGTTGGCTATGGAAAACCAGACTTCTAAAAAACTCGAATTTTGTAAGAGTCAATTATGGACTTTCGTTGCAGTGGAACAAATTATCCATAAAAGACAATCAATATTTTGTGGCGAACGACGACGTGACCACCTTGGAACCCTTTCCTTTAAATTTGAAAAAAGCTAAATTTAGGACTACCAGTTTAGTGGTTCCTGTACATTTTGAATTTGGTCCATCAAAGCAATTGGGTTTTAATGATCGTATTAGATATCAAACTCACAAACAATTCAAAATAGGCCTGGGCGGATTTGCAGGCATCAATTTGAGTACCAAACAGAAATTGAAGTATAAAGAAGATGGCAAGAACCAAAAGGATAAATTTAAATTAGATTACAATACCACTAATTTTGTTTATGGTGTGAGTGGTTATATTGGGGTGGGCGATTTTAGTGTCTATGCAAAATACAATCTCAACGATTTGTTCAAAGATCAAGATGTTGCCCAGCAAAATATATCTTTAGGTTTGCGCTGGGCTTTGGATTAACACAATTAATTGAGTTAGTTGAAAAAAGGGTGTTGAAGCAATTCAGCGCCTTTTTTACTTTCTTTTTATCTGTTTTTTGTCAATACAAATAATCTTCCCAGGATTCATCAACAAAGATATATTTCATGTTAGTTTTCAATTAGTTCTTTCTCGAAAGATTTTCCATTTTTCAACTTTTCAATGGCTGAATCCAATCTAAATTCGTTTTTACGAGAAGACAATTCGTGATTGGTTGCCATTAATGAATTGTACTCTTCTAATGACATCACTACAATTCCTGAGTCTTTGCCGCGATTGATGATTAGCGTTTCAAAGTTTTTAACCACTCTGTTCAAGTAGGTCTTAATGTTTTTTCTGAATTCTGAAACCGTCGTGACTAACATAAATAGTGTATTTAATTTTGTACAAATACATGTACCAAATATGGTTTTTACAAGTTTTTACTTGAAGTCGTTTTATTAAAAAGGGTGGTTCAAGTTAAAATTGTTTCGAGTACCTATTGATGAAGATCTCAATTTTCCAAGACGGGAATTGGTTGTTATGATTTTTCAAAAAAAACTCAAATCGTACATTCCTTAATTGTTTGGGTTCTTTGTGCTATTTTTACAAAAAATTATAGCTACAACTTTGATTTCAAAATCCACCATAGACCAAATATTTGAAACCGCCCGGGTTGAGGAGGTCATTGGCGATTTCGTCAACCTCAAAAAATCAGGAAGTAATTTTAAGGGGCTGAGTCCGTTTAGCGATGAACGCTCACCAAGTTTTATGGTGAGCCCCGTAAAGCAAATTTGGAAGGATTTTAGTAGTGGTAAAGGAGGAAATGCCGTGACTTTTCTTATGGAACACGAACACTTCACCTATCCTGAAGCTCTTAAGTACCTTGCCAGAAAATACAATATTGAGATTGAGCGAACCGAGCAGACCAATGAGCAAAAGGAAGTAGCCAATGAAAGGGAAAGCCTCTATTTGGTCAATGAGTTCGCAAGTACTTATTTTCAAAACACATTACATAAAACAGATCAAGGCAAGGCCATCGGATTGAGTTATTTCAAAGAACGCGGATTTACGACGGAGACGATCAAAACCTTTGGTTTGGGCTATTCACTGGATCAATGGCAAGCATTTACTGATGAAGCTTTAAAAAAAGGCTATCAACTGGAGTTTTTAGAAAAGACGGGATTGACCATTGTCAAAGATGATAAGCGCTTTGATCGGTTTAAAGGTCGGGTCATGTTCCCCATTCATAGTATGAGTGGAAGGGTCTTAGGTTTTGGGGGTCGGATTTTGGGTGCCGATAAAAAAACAGCCAAATATCTTAACTCCCCCGAAAGCGAAGTCTACCATAAAAGTAAAATCTTATATGGTTTATTCCATGCCAAACAAGCCATTGCCAAAGAAGATAATTGTTATTTGGTAGAAGGATACACAGATGTCATTCAATTTTACCAATCGGGAATAAAAAATGTTGTATCCTCGTCCGGTACGGCTTTAACCCCAGAGCAGATTCGTCTCATCAACCGTTTGACCAAAAATATAACGGTGCTATTTGATGGTGATGCTGCAGGAGTTCGTGCCGCAGTTAGAGGAATTGATTTGATTTTGGAGCAAGGCATGAACGTCAAGGTCTGCACTTTTCCAAATGGCGCCGATCCTGATAGTTTTGCAAAACAGAATACGCCTGAAGAACTGGCATCTTATCTTGTAGACCATTCAAAAGATTTTATACAGTTTAAAGCATCTTTATTGGTTGAAGATGCTAAAAAAGATCCTATTAAAAAGGCAGATACCATTCGGGAAATTGTCAATAGTATTTCCAAAATTCCTGATCCAATTAAGCGTGAGATTTATGTAAAGGAATGTGCCAATATTATGGATATCAGTGAGACGGTTTTGTTTAGCACCTTGGCTCAAATTGGTAAAAAGGAAACTCAAGAAGCCAACAGGCAACATAAGACTGAACAAAAAGCTTTTGAGGTGCTGCGTTCAGAGCAACCCGCAAAAAAAGTAAACCACCAATACATATTGGAGCAAAAAATCATTGAAATCCTGTTGCTTTACGGAAGTGAAACCGAAGAGTTTGAAGACTTGGTCATGAAGGAGGATGATGCCGGCGATTTAAAATTGGAGCCAATTATCCATCAGGCAAAAGTATTTGAAAAAATTTACTTGGACTTACAGGAAGATGAAATGCAGTTTTCTGATGAGCAGTTCCAAAATCTATATTATGTCATTATTGAGGCGTTGCACCAATCCAAAGAATTTCAATTAAAGGATTTTATCAACAAACTTGATCAACAAATGGCCAATGAGGTGACCACCATCTTGATGAATGATGAGCGTTATAGCCTTCATGATTGGGAGCGGAACCATATTATTCCAAAGGAGAAAGATCAATCCATCGCACAGCTGGTAACCCAAACAATACTAAGTTTAAGATGCTTTTTAATAGATCAAAAGGTGATGGAATATAAGATGGCAATCTCTCAACCACAAAATAATGCTATGGGCATTATGGAAGATGTTCGTGATTACTTAAGGTTGAAAACACTCTTGTCTAAAAAATTAGGGAAAGTGGTTGGTGCGTAAATTTAAATCGTACCGATATGTTGCGCCTGATGGATTAAATCGACGAGGTTTGTAACATTCAATTTCTTGAAAAGTCTGGCTTTGTAAGTGCTGACTGTTTTTTCGTTGATATCGAGTTCCAACGCAATTTCTTTGTTCTTTTTACCAATTGATAATAATTTCAAAACTTCAACTTCTCGTGTAGACAAACGTTTATAAAGTTTACTTTTGGAGTTACGGGTGTCATCATAATGCAAATGCTTCTCCATTTTGGCGCTCAAATAAATATCGCCATTATGCACTTTGATGATGGCATCCCTTATGATTTCGGTTTCTACTGTTTTGGAAAGATAGGCGGAAGCACCAGCTTTAATGCTGCTAATGGCATAGATTTCTTCGGGGTGAAAACTGAACATGATAACTTTTACCTTTTCATGTTCTTTTTTTATAGCCCTCAATGCCGTGATGCCATTTAGTTCTGGAAGATCAATCTCAGAAATGACCACGTCTACGGGATGACGTCGTATATATTCGAAGATTTCAACGCCTGTTCCAACAGTTCCAACCACTTCAATGTCTGGATCTGATTCAAAAAACAGCGTCAAACCTGTTCTTACAATGGGATGATAGTCCACAACCAATACCTTAATCATAATTTACAGTTTATTAGTTAATTAAGTTAGCCTATATACTTAAGAGGATAAGTTTACGCTTGTGGAGATTCGCTACGTAAATGTATGAAAAAAATCATGATATTCCATTGATTTCGATAACATTCCGTGATTTTAATAATAAAACAGTCCGATTATTTTAAGGTTTTAGGTATTTTACATATCGGAATCGGGACCATCTTGTGTTGGTTATTTCGGTTTAATTTTGAAAATAGTTTGAAGACTTCTGCTTTTCTACCCTCAAAATCATGAACTGTTTTCCCGTTTTCGCTCATGGTCATTGCCCACTCCAACTCCGGATAGGAGGCACCAATTTGGTCCTCGTCACTGCGGTCGTCGCCAAATAAGCCATCGCTCGGTGCTGCTTTGATTATAGCTTCCGAAACCCCCAGCACTTCGGCAAGGTCATAGATTTCTGATTTTGTCAGATCGGCAATCGGACTCAAATCTACGCCACCATCACCATATTTTGTAAAAAAACCAACCCCGAAATCTTCTATTTTATTGCCAGTACCAGCAACCAATAAGGAGTGTAATCCCGCATAATAATACAGGGTGGTCATTCGCAATCGTGCCCGAGTGTTGGCAAGTGCCATGTCAACTATAGCCTGGTCTTTAGTAGCAGTTACTTCGGTCTTGAATTGTTCAAAAACAGGAGTGAGGTCTACCAAAGTGTCCTTTACATTTCCGAAAGTTTCTTTTAACTGTTTTATATGTTCTTGGCCACGCGATACATGGCTCTTAGGTTGGTGTATGGGCATTTCAAGACATAAAACCTCCAATCCAGTCTTAGCGCATAAAATTGAGGTGACTGCCGAATCAATGCCGCCAGAAATCCCGATAACAAAACCATTTACTTTCGCAGTATTGGCGTAATCTTTTAGCCAGTTTACAATGTGGTCAATAACTTTTTCTGTTTGCATTTTTTGGAAGATTTAACACAAAGAATACTACCTTTGTATCACAAAAATAAAGGAATCGCCTAAGTAATAAAAATTAAAGAGGTTTAAAACATCTATGAAGAAAATTGGTTTTCTATTCGTCCTACTGTTTGTTTTTAACGCTTGTAAAGAAAGTAATCAGATAGAAAGTGAAATTTCTAAAATCGATATTGACCTAAATGTTGAGCGATTTGATCTGGATTTTGCCAATGCCGAAACTGAAGACCTACCTGAATTAAAACACACTTACCCTTTTTTGTTTTCAGAACGTATTCCAGACTCTGTTTGGGTTGAGCGGATTAATGACTCCCTTCAGCAGGAATTGTCCAGCGAAGTTGAAAAAGCATATTCTAATTTTGATGATATTCAGCACGATATCGAATCGCTTTTCCAACATTTAAAATACTACGACAAAACCTTTAAGGTTCCACGCGTGATTACGGTCACTTCTGATGTCGATTACAGGAATAAAACCATTGTTACCGACACAATTGTACTCATTTCGTTGGATACATATTTAGGTTCTGAGCATCGTTTTTATGAAGGCATTCAGCGTTTTATAAGCTTAAATATGAAACGATCACAAATTGTTAGCGATTTGGCAGCAAGCTATTCAGAAGGTTATATTTACCAAACCAAACCTAAAACGCTATTGGATGACATGATCTATTATGGAAAACAATTGTATTTTAAGGATCAGATGATTCCATTCAAATCAGATGCTGAAAAAATTGGATATTCTGAAGAGCAATTGGAATGGGCCATCGTAAATGAAAGTGAAATCTGGCGCTATTTTATCGAACGGGAACTTTTATTCAGCACAGATAATAGTTTGGCGGGTCGGTTTATTGCTGATGCTCCATTTTCTAAATTTTATTTGGAATTGGACAGCGAGTCACCAGGTAGAATAGGTCAGTATTTGGGTTGGCAAATAGTAAGGTCTTTTATGAAAAACAATGAGGTTCCGTTTATGGAAATGTTACAGATGGACGCAGACGAGATATTTAATAATTCTAAATTTAAACCACGCAAATAATGTCAAAAACTATAAAATCAACTATCGAATTACACGTAGAATTGGATGAAAATCGTGTGCCGGAAAAATTAAGTTGGACGGCCCAAGATGGTGGTATCAATAATGAAGAGGCAAAGGCCATGATGCTATCGGTTTGGGATAGTGAAGCACAGGAAAGTCTGCGCATTGATCTTTGGACAAAGGATATGCCCGTAGATGAAATGAAATTATTTTTCCATCAAACCTTGGTGGAAATGAGCAATACGTTCTATCGTGCTACAGAAGATGAAAAAATGTCGGCAACCATGAAGGACTTCTGCGATTATTTTGCTGAAAAGTTAGAACTCAATAAGCAATAGTCATACTTTAAAAGCCTGACAGGGATTTTCATATTATAAATAATCGATGCGCAAACTCCTATACGTTTTAATTTTGGTGCTGGTCGTTATGTTCGGCTATCGCTATATTATTAATGATAAGGATGAAACCATTCTGCAAGAAAACTCTGCACTCATCCAAGAGCAGATCAGGAACGTCAGCAAATTAGTTGTTACTGAAGGCCACTTCAGTCAGGTGTTTACCTATAAAAACTCAAAAGCTATTTTTGCCAATTTGGTCAATGTCGAAAAGAAAGCTCTTGTCGTGGTCAATGCCGATGTGACGGTTTCCTACGATTTAAGTCAAATCGAATACGAGTTGGATGAAGCCTCCAAAACTCTCAAAATTATAAGTATCCCGAAAGAAGAGATCAATATCAATCCGGATTTTGAGTATTATGATGTCACAGCGGATTATTTAAATCCTTTTAAAGCAGAAGATTACAATAAAATTAAAGATAAAGTCAGGGTGCAATTGATGAAAAAGATTGAAGCCTCAAATTTAAAAAGTAATGCCCAGAATCGTCTGATCAGCGAATTGTCAAAATTTTATATCCTGACCAGTTCTATGGGCTGGACCCTACAGTATGACGGCAGTTATATAAAATCTTCAGACGATTTACAGAACATCAAACTGTAAGTTTAAAAACCTGCATTTCGCAACAGGCAGTATGTTCTGAAACTCTAAGCATTTGGGAGAGCTGAGTGGGGTTTAGGAGGTCACTTTCCTTCTCAAGCTCAACCAGCCACCACCATTGGTAGCGATGATATTATTTAGGTTTAAGTATTCGGCTGCCTTTGCTGACCTGGCGCCACTCGCACAGCACGTTATAACGGGTTTGTTTAACTTCTTGAGTTCGCCAACCCTATCTTTCAATTCATCCAAAGGAATGTGTTTTGCATGCTTAATATGCCCATTGTCCCATTCCCTTTGAGTTCGAACATCAAGAATAATGGCATCTTTTTCTAAAAGTTCATGAATCTGTCTTTTTTTGATACCGAATATAAAATCAAAAATTCCCATAACTTTCTTTTGTTTAAATTTACGAATTATTGAACAAACCCTTGAATCAAAATATCGAATTTTAATCTTAGAATCGTGAATACCGAAGGCACACGTAGAGACGAAATCATTAATACTGCCACAAAACTTTTTAAAGAAAAAGGTTATAGTGCGGTTACCATGCGAGATTTGGCAACAGCTATGGGGATGAAGGCTGCAAGTCTTTACAATCATATCAACTCTAAGCAAGAAATTCTTAAAGCCATCATCATTTCTTTGGCTGAAGCGTTCACCCAAGGCATGGAAACCATTAAAAATTCTGACGAAACGGTCATCAGAAAATTAAATTTAATTGTTGCGCTGCATGTTGACATTACTACTAAAAACCCATACGGAATGGCTTCACTTAATAATGATTGGATGCATTTAGAGGAGCAATTAGAGTATTATTTACAGCTTCGAGAGGGTTATGAACAGGATTTTGTAGCCATCATCAAAAATGGAATAGCCAGTAACGAAATTGTTGATACTAATCCTGAGGTCATTATGTTTTCAATACTTTCTACACTTCGTTCCTTGTACTTATGGATCCCAAATAAAGACGACCTTGATCCTAAAATCTTAGCACAAAACTTGAGTGATGTCCTTATCAACGGAATTAACAAATAGTTTACAATAAATTTTGTAAATTTGTATTCAAACTAACAAGTGTTAGTTTGTTGTCTGCAAGTTTTCCTATCCTCGAGCTTAGGTACTTGTAGTTAAACTGAATTTAATAAAACAAAAATTCCCTTTCCTTTGGAAGGGGTTAGGTATAGGATTATGGCAGAATTCCACAACCTTAAAGTGGCAGATATTTACAAGGAAACAAAAGATTGCGTAGTCATTGCTTTTGATATTCCTGACGAGCTAAAAGAAACATTTAAATACCGCCAAGGTCAGCATTTGACTTTGCGCAAGGAGTTAAACGGTGAAGACATTCGGCGTAATTATTCGCTATTCTCAAGTCCATTGGATGGCGAATGGAAAGTTGCTGTCAAAACCATACGGAACGGCGTGTTTTCAAATTATGCATTCAACGAACTAAAAAGGGGAGATACGCTTGAAGTCATGGTGCCTCACGGTGAATTTACGGTTGATGTAGATGTTGAGGCGAGCAATAATTATATCGCATTTGCCGCTGGAAGTGGTATTACGCCATTAATGTCCATCATCAAAACCCATTTGTACGAGGAGCCAAACAGCACCTTTAAGTTGTTTTACTTGAACAGAACGGTAAAATCCATTATCTTTAAAGAAGAAATCGAACAGCTTAAGAATGAGTTCTTTGAAAGGTTTCAGGTCTTTTATTTTTTAACGAAGGAACAGCGTGACATTCCGTTTTTGAACGGACGTTTTGACAAAGAGAAATTGGCGGTATTGACCAAGACCTTTATAGATATACCAGATACGCAACATGCGTTCATTTGTGGTCCGCAAGATATGATTTATTTAATTCGCGATGAATTACAGGCCGCAGGAATGCCTAAGAATAGAATTCATTTTGAATTGTTTTTTACCGGGAGTTCAGAAGAAGAAAATAAACATATTGCTGAAGTGCTGGAACAGCGAATTGATGGAACACAAGTCACCATCATTGACGGTGGAAAAGAATTCCATTTTATCATGGACGATGATTTTGACAATATTCTCGATGGTGCCTTGGCTGCTGGGGCCGATTTGCCATTTGCTTGTAAAGGCGGTGTTTGTAGCACCTGCAAATGTCAGGTATTAGAGGGCTCGGTACAAATGAAAAAGAATTATGCGCTGGCTGATAAGGAAGTAGAACAGAATTTTGTGTTAAGTTGCCAAGCCGTCCCGACAAGTGATAAAGTTGTGGTGGATTTTGACGTTTAATTTACATTCAGCAGCAAGGTTTATTGAAAGAATAGGCCTAAAGAGTATGAAACGCTACTAAAATATCATATGTGTAACGAGATCTCACAGTCTCGATAGTAAACAGGATAAAACCTGTGAGATCTAAGACATACAACTAACCATTCACTAATATTTAATATCATGAGTGAAGAGCAAATAAGAAATTTAGAAAAGCAGTTCGAAGAACGAATTGCAAGAGACGAAAAAATTGAACCGAAAGATTGGATGCCGGAAAAGTACCGTCAGACGCATATCCGTCAGATGTCGCAACATGCGCATTCAGAAGTCGTCGGGATGCTTCCAGAAGGAAATTGGATCACCAGAGCGCCTTCTTTAAGACGGAAAGTAGCGTTATTGGCCAAAGTCCAGGACGAAGCAGGCCATGGTCTATATCTTTATTCTGCAACTGAAACTTTAGGTATTTCACGTGAGGAAATGTATGAGCAGTTGCACACGGGCAAGGCTAAGTACTCAAGTATTTTTAATTATCCAACCATTACTTGGGCCGATATCGGCGCTATTGGATGGTTGGTGGATGGTGCGGCCATTATCAATCAAGTGCCTTTATGCAGCACTTCTTTTGGACCTTATGCCAGAGCGATGGTCAGGGTTTGTAAGGAAGAAAGTTTCCATCAACGTCAAGGGTATGAGATCATGATCAAGCTGTCTAGCGGCACACCAGAACAAAAAGAAATGGCACAAGATGCTTTAAACCGATGGTGGTGGCCAAGTTTAATGATGTTGGGGCCTACCGACGCGGAATCTGTGCATACCGAACAATCCATGAAATGGAAACTGAAGCGTAAATCCAATGACGAATTACGTCAGCAATTCATTGATCAAACTGTGCCACAAGCAGATTTGATTGGCTTGACCATTCCTGACCCCGATTTAAAATGGAACGAAGAACGCGGAAGTTATGATTTTGGTGAAATTGACTGGGATGAGTTTTGGCAAGTGGTCAAAGGTCATGGTCCAATGAACAAAGAGCGTATGAAAGCCAGGGTTGGCGCCTGGGAACGCGGTGAGTGGGTGCGCGATGCCGCTATGGCACACGCCGAAAAGAAAGCCGAAAGAAAAGAAAAAGAAGCAGTATAACCACCTGCAAGGTTTTCAAAACCTTGTAGGTTTGAATTATAGCTTTACAGGTTTGAATCATAATATTAAGTCACAAAACTATGACAACAACAAAGAATTGGCCTCTATGGGAAGTCTTCGTAAGAAGTAAAAACGGACTGGAACATCGACATTTCGGTAGTTTACACGCCGCAGATGCAGATATGGCTTTAGAAAATGCTCGTGACGTTTACACGCGCAGGAATGAAGGCGTCAGCATATGGGTTGTAGAATCCAAAAACATCACCGCCTCCAATCCGGAACACAATGGCGAAATGTTTGAGCCAGCAAAAGACAAGGTCTATCGTCATCCCACGTTTTATGAGTTACCTGATGAGGTGAAGTACATGTAGACTTCCTGCGAAGGCAGGAAACCTTTAGGTTCAGCAAAGCTAACCTTAGAATTAAACGATTAGCGATTTGTGAATCCTGATTGTTGATTTTAGAATAAGTTCAATTTCAATTTAAAAAATGAAAAAGTCCCTATACAATTACATCCTCGGCATCGCCGACAACTCCCTAATCCTCGGGCAACGCATAGGCGAACTCTGCGGACATGGACCGAGTTTGGAAACCGACATTGCCTGTACCAATATTTCTTTGGATTTATTAGGGCAAGTACGCAGTTACTATCAATACGCCGCGAAAATAGCTGGTGATGGGCGTACAGAAGATGATATTGCCATGCTTCGTAAAGAACGTGAATATGTTAACGTGCTTTTGGTAGAACAGCCCAATACCGATTTTGCATATACCATGGCGCGTCATTTTTTATTTGATGAATATCACTTATTATTTTTGACCGAGCTGAAAAAAAGCAAGGATATGACCTTGGCGGCAATCGCTACAAAATGCATAAAAGAGGTAAGATACCATCAACGTTTTTCATCGGATTGGATCAGGCGATTAGGTGATGGCACCGAAGAAAGTCAAAACCGAATGCAAGCGGCAATTGATGACTTATGGACCTACACCGATGAATTGTTCCACCAGACTGACGCTGATAAAGCAATGGTTTCAGAAGGTATTGGCGTAGATGTTACTAAATTAAAAAACGCTTATTACGAAAAAGTAAATACGGTATTAGAAGAATCAACCTTGACCATTCCAGAATCCAAATACTTCCAAAAAGGAGGAAAAATGGGGATTCATACCGAACATATGGGATTCCTATTGGCGGAACTACAATATATGCAGCGCACTTATCCAAATATGGAATGGTGACAAAATCATGAATAAGGAAGTTTGAATATCGAATAATGAAGTTAATCCGAACGAAACTTCATAATTCATTATTCAGCGTTCGATATTCGATATTAACTATGATCACAACAGAACAACATATCGACCCTAAATTAATCCCGATCCTGGAGACAGTTTCCGATCCAGAAATCCCAGTCCTTTCCATCATGGACATGGGAGTGGTGCGTAGTGCTCTCATTGAAAATGGAATTGTAAAAGTTCAAATCACACCAACCTATAGTGGATGTCCGGCGATGGACGTTATTGGTGACGATATCAAAAAAGCCTTAAAAGATGCAGGATATAAATCGGAAGTAGAATTAATCTTATCCCCAGCTTGGACCACCGATTGGATTACCCCAAGAGGCAGAAAAGCTTTGGAGGATTATGGCATCGCGGCTCCCTTGGGTGCAGAAGCCGATAAAGATGTTTTATTGCACGGCAAACGCATTGTAAAATGTCCGCAATGTGGTTCAACAAACACAAAAATGGTGAGTCAGTTTGGTTCAACAGCGTGTAAAGCACAATTTCAGTGTGATGACTGTTTGGAACCCTTTGATTATTTTAAATGTTTAAAATGAGAATGAATAATGAATACTGATTTATAAATAACGAATCATGAAGTTTGGATTAAGCCCACTTCATTATTCGTTATTCTTAGTTCGATATTCGATATTAAAAAAATATGAATTCAATAGTATTAGAAATAAAAAATAGTGTTGCGTATATCACGCTCAACCGCCCAGAAGTCTTCAACAGCTTTAATCGTGAAATGGCGTTACGATTACAAGACACACTGGATGCTTGTGAAAAAAATGACGCCGTTCGGGCCATTGTTTTGACCGGAAATGGAAAAGCATTTTGCGCGGGTCAAGATTTAAAAGAAGTCACCTCTCCAGAATTGAATCCGGGGTTCAAAAAGATCTTGGAAGAACATTACAATCCGATCATCACCAGAATTCGTGCGATTAAAAAGCCAATCATTGGCGCCATCAACGGCGTGGCGGCAGGAGCAGGTGCAAATATTGCCTTGGCATGCGATATAGTTGTAGCTCATGAAAAAGTAAGTTTTATCCAAGCCTTTAGCCTCATCGGTTTAGTACCGGATAGTGCGGGAACTTTCTTCTTGCCGCGACTTATCGGATTTCAAAAAGCATTAGCATTGGCTATGCTTGGCGATAAAGTGTCTGCAGAAGAAGCGGAAAAAATGGGAATGCTCTATAAAGTTCTGCCTTTGGAAAGCTTTGAAGAGGATGTCAATCAACTGGCTTTGAAACTTGCCAATATGCCTACAAAAGCTTTGGGAATGATTAAGGAATTGTTCAATGACTCCATGACCAACGATTTGGAAGCCCAGTTGGCATTAGAATCTAAATTTCAAATAGAAGCCGCACAAACCGAAGATTATGCAGAAGGCGTTGCGGCATTTGTTGAAAAAAGAAAACCGAAGTTTAAAGGAGTGTGAATATCGAATATCGAACCGATTAATATCGAATAAAGAAGTTTAATATGGCAAGTTATAAGTATGATTTGGAAGAACGACTAATCCAGTTTGCAGTTGATGTTATTTTAATCTGTGGAAAAATTGATGGGAGTTTCGCCTCACAGCATTTGTCAAAACAATTAATTCGTTCAGCAACTTCTGCCGCTCTTAATTACGGAGAGGCGCAAAGTGCTGAGTCTGCAAGAGATTTTCTTCATAAAATGAGGTTGTGCTTGAAGGAATTGAGAGAGTCCTTAGTCAATCTCAAGATTCAAAAAGGTGCTGATTTAATTAAAGACATTGAACGATTGAATCTGTTAATGAAAGAGAACAATGAACTAATTGCGATTTTCGTTTCAAGTATTCGTACATCACAAAATAAAAATAAAAGCTAAATATATGAATAGTATGACTAAATCAAACTTCGATATTCAGTGTTCAAAATTCAATATTCGTTATTCATGAGAATTGGAATAATAGGGTCTGGAACCATGGGAAGCGGCATCGCGCAAGTGGCAGCAACATCAGGCTGCAAAGTGAAGTTGTACGATACCAATCAATCCGCATTAGACAAGGCAAAAACAGCTTTGGATAAAATATTGTCACGATTGATTGAAAAAGATCGTATTGATGCTGACGAAAAATCTCGGATTCAAAACAACATTTCCTACGTTAGTAATTTAAATGATCTATCGGATTCCGATTTAACCATCGAGGCTATTGTTGAAAATCTGGACATCAAGAAGAAAGTGTTTTCAGAACTGGAAACCTATGTTTCAGAAGACTGTATCATCGCCTCAAATACATCAAGCTTATCCATTGCGTCGATTGCTTCGGCCTTGAAAAATCCTGAGCGCTGCATCGGCATTCATTTTTTCAATCCGGCGCCCTTGATGCAACTGGTTGAGGTGATTCCGGCCATTCAAACCTCAAAAAACATTTTGGATAAGACCGTAAATACAATATCCGATTGGAAAAAAGTTGTTGCCGTTGCAAAAGACACTCCCGGATTTATTGTCAATCGGGTGGCAAGGCCTTTTTATGGCGAAGCTTTAAGAATATACGAAGAAGGAATTGCCGACCTGCCTGCCGGACAGGCAGGTTTTATAACCATAGATGAAAGCCTTAAAACTTTGGGAGGTTTCAGGATGGGCCCTTTCGAATTAATGGATTTTATTGGAAACGATGTCAATTACACGGTAACTGAAACCGTTTTTAAAGCCTTTTATTTTGATCCGAGATATAAGCCATCTTTTACGCAAAAGCGTTTTGCAGAAGCGGGATATTTGGGAAGGAAATCGGGTAAAGGTTATTATAACTATGATAAAAATGGAGGTATAATTATTCCTGAACGCGATTATTATCAGGAAAAGGACACTCATGATAAAAAACTAAAACAATATATATTCGATCGTGTCCTTGTTATGCTTATCAACGAAGCTGCCGATGCGTTATTCATGAATATCGCTTCCGCAGAAGATATAGATAATGCCATGACCAAAGGTGTCAATTACCCAAAGGGATTATTGGCATGGGCAAATGAAAAAGGCATCGATTGGTGCGTTACAAAAATGGATGAATTGTACAATGAATATCATGAAGATAGGTATCGGTGTAGCCCGTTGTTGCGACGAATGCTTTCTGAAGGTATGAGGTTTTTTGATTAACGATTGAAGAGTGCTGATTTTTGAATTCAGAAGTTTGGACACTTCAACAATCAAAAATCGTTAATCATCAATCAAAAATGATATCTGCTTTGAGAAGACACTTAAATAATAAGAGCTGAATTGTGATAAGTCGTATGACTTCACTCACCTCTCATCTCTACAAAACTCATCACTAAATGAACGAAACCCTTATACCATATAAAATGCTCTCCTTCGATGCCTACAGTACCTGGCTCGGCATTGAAATTTTAGAATGCGAAATAGGGCGTTGTAAAGTCGGATTAACGATAAGAAAGGAAATGCTAAACAGTATGGGTAAAGCTCACGGTGGCATCAGTTATTCATTAGCAGACACCGCTTTCGGATTTACGGCCAATACCCATGGTAAATACGCAGTTTCTATCGAAACAAGTATCAACCATATCGAAGCTTTAGATGAAGGTGATTATATAGTGGCTGAATCTGTCATTGAGAAGGTTAAAAATAAATTGGGATTTAATATTGTCGAGGTGAAACGGGGTGATGAATTGGTCGCGCTTTTTAAAGGGGTGGTTTATAGAACCAATAAAGAATGGGAATAATAAGAAAGAATGTTTTAAATTTAATAACTAAAAATTTTAAACACTAAAATATATGAAATGGAGAGGTAGAAGACAAAGTGGGAATTTGGAAGACCGTCGCGGTATGTCCACTAAGGGTAAATTTGCTGCTGGTGGTGGTATAATCGCCGTAGTTGTAGTCCTGCTACAAATGTTTGGTGGCGAAACCGGACAAGTATTAGCGCCAATTTTGGATCAGGTCAATCAATCGCAATCGGTATCAGAATCTGGAGAGCAAAGAGAATTAACTGAGAAAGAAAAGGAACTTGGTGCGTTTATGAATGCAGTGGTGGTGGATACTGAAGATATTTGGAACCAAATATTCAGGGATAATGGTTTGGGAGCTTATAAAGAGCCTAATGTGGTTTTGTTTACAGACGCTGTAAGAACTGGTTGCGGAAATGCAAGTGCTGCGGCAGGGCCCTTTTACTGTCCTGCAGATCAAAAAGTATATATGGATTTATCCTTTTTTGACCAGCTAAGAAGTCGATTTGGCGCCAAGGGTGGCGATTTTGCAATTGCTTATGTTACGGCTCATGAAATTGGTCATCACGTTCAAACCTTGCTCGGCACGTCTCAAAAGGTCAGGCAAATGCAACAACAATCCAGTGCAGCACAAGCCAATCAACTTTCTGTAGCACAAGAGCTTCAGGCCGATTTCTATGCAGGTGTATGGGCGCATCACAATAAAGAATATTTGGAAGAAGGTGATATTGAAGAGGCATTAAGCGCTGCAAATGCAGTGGGTGATGATGCTATTCAAAAACGAACACAAGGCAGTGTGCAACCGGATAGTTTTACTCACGGCACTTCTGAGCAACGAATGCATTGGTTTATGAAAGGTTATAAAACTGGCGATATCAGACAAGGCGATACGTTTTCAGAACTTTTGAATTAACCAATTCCTGCGTAGGCAGGAATCTCAGTGTTGTAAGAGCGTTAGCATTGTAAATACCGCTGATAACGATTGATGACTTTAACACACAAAAATTGTCCAGTGTATGACAGAATCGTTTTAATCCTGGAAATATTAAATTAATAAACAAATAATTTAACAACCAGCAAAGGTTAAAAACCTTGTTGGTCTTTTAAACAATAAGATTCCCGCCTTCGCGGGAATAAAGCAAGCTTATGAAAGAAGCATATATCATAGACGGCATTAGAACACCAATAGGAAGTTATCAAGGCACATTATCTGCAGTAAGAACTGACGATTTAGCAGCTTTGGTCATAGAAGAGATTGTCAAACGGAACCCAAACATCCCAAAGGATGCCTACGACGATGTCATTTTGGGCTGTGCCAATCAAGCAGGCGAAGACAATCGGAATGTGGCACGCATGGCTTCATTATTGGCTGGATTGCCATTTACCGTTCCAGGTGAAACGGTCAACCGTTTATGTAGCTCAGGATTATCAGCAATCATTCACGCCAATCGTGCCATAAAAGCTGGAGACGGTGATATTTTTATTGCCGGTGGGGTGGAACATATGACTCGTGGGCCCTATGTGGTTGCAAAACCCTCAAAAGCTTTTGGAACCGATGCTCAAATGTACGATTCCAGTTTCGGATGGCGGTTTGTCAATCCGAAAATGCAAAAACTATATGGAACCGAAGGTATGGGTCAAACTGCTGAAAATCTGGTAGATAAATATAATATCTCACGTGAGGATCAGGATAAGTTTGCTTATTGGAGCCAAATGAAAGCAGCTAAAGCTCAAGAAAACGGGCGTTTAGCGAAAGAAATTATGACTGTTGAAATTCCTCAACGAAAAAAAGACCCTATTAAATTTTCAAAAGACGAATTTGTAAAACCGAATACCTCTTTAGAAGTTTTAGGGAAATTACGTGGGGCATTCAAAGCTGAGGGAGGAAGCGTCACCGCAGGTAATTCCTCGGGGCTGAATGATGGTGCCGCTGCAACCATCATCGCTTCGGAATCAGCCGTTAAAAAATACAATTTAAAACCATTGGCAAGAATTGTAAGTTCAGCAGTGGTTGGCGTTGAGCCGAGAGTCATGGGCATTGGTCCCGTGGAAGCTTCTAATAAGGCGCTTGAAAAAGCAGGTTTGACGATGGAAGACATGGATATTATCGAACTCAATGAAGCCTTTGCAGCTCAAGCTTTGGCGTGCACAAGAGCATGGGGATTGGCAGACGACGACCCGAGATTGAATCCTAACGGAGGAGCCATTGCCATTGGTCATCCGCTCGGCGTAACGGGAACTCGAGTGGCATATTCTGCCGCACTGGAGCTTAAAGAAACGGGAAAAAGATATGCGTTGATTACCATGTGTATTGGGGTTGGACAAGGTTATGCGGCTATTATAGAACGAATTCCTGCGTAGGCAGGAAACCTTTAGGTTCAGCGTAGTTAATCTCATTGGCTCCCTAAAGCTCAGTTCATTCTCCGAAGAATGTTAACAACAGCAAGTTTCCACAAACTTGATATAAAAATTTATAAATGTTATCTATATTTATATAAAATAAATATAAAATGGCAACATTTACATCATCATTACCGGACGAATTGCTTAAGGAGCTTGCTGATACGGCAAAAAAACTTAAGCTACCGAAGAACAAAATTATAGAGAAAGCATTGGAATATTATTTAGACCAAATCAAGCGTGCTGAATATGCCAAATCCTTTCAACGTGCTGCAAAGGATCCAGAAATGCTCTTAATTGCAGAAGAAGGCTTGGAAGATTACGTCAGGATTTTAGAGGAGCTGGAAAAGAAATGAAACAGGGTGAGATTTGGAATGTTTATTTTGACCCAATAAAGGGCAGTGAACAGGCGGATAATAGACCAGCAGTTATTATAAGTGGGAACTTGATGAATTCAAAATCTGATTTGGCAATTGTATGCCCGCTAACAAGTTCAATCAAAGGTTATAAAGGAAATCCCATTTTAAAACCTGATAAAATTAATGGTTTGGAAGTGCCTTCGGAAGTTTTGGTATTTCAAGTTAGAACACTTTCGAAATTGCGTTTTAAGAAGAAAATAGGGGTTATTTCAGAAGAAATTGTTTTAGAAATAAAAAAAACACTTGATGATATTTTACGATTATAAAATTGAATATGGTATTCATTGTAATTTTCGGTACTGAGTGAAAGGACCTGACTGATTGGAGGATTTTGGATTAGGAGTATTGGTTCTGAACCGAATTATGAATATAGAAGTAAAGAAGTTTAACTAACAAAAAGCCCTTTCGTTTGGAAAGGGATGGGATAGAATGAAAAAAATACAAAATTACGTCACAGGACAATGGATTGAAGGTAAAGGAGAAGGTACTCCTATGTACGATGCCATCACTGGCGAAGTCGTTGCGCTTTCAGACACTCAAGGATTGGATTTCGCCGAAATTCTTCATTATGGAAGAACCAAAGGGGGTGAAGTGCTTCGGAAAATGACCTTTCAAGAACGTGGGAATATGTTGAAAAGCTTGGCTTTATATCTTACAAAGAGAAAGGAGGCTTTCTACGAATTAAGTTATAGAACCGGCGCAACCAGAATGGATAGTTGGATTGATATTGAAGGCGGATTTGGTAACCTTTTTTCCAACGCATCCTTAAGAAAATTATTTCCTAACCAATCCTATCATGTAGAAGGAGAGCCTATCGATTTATCACGTGGTGGACGCTTTATGGCGCATCATATCATGGTGCCAAAGCGTGGAGTGGCAGTTCATATTAACGCCTTTAACTTCCCGGTTTGGGGCATGTTGGAAAAATGTGCATCCAATTGGATGGCGGGTGTTCCTGCAGTAGTAAAACCAGCAACGAATGGTTCGTTTTTAACCGAAGCTGTGGTGCGTGAAATTATAGCATCGGGTATTCTTCCCGAAGGTGCTTTACAATTAATTACAGGCTCAGCACGAACTATTTTAGATACTGTCGAATCACAGGATGTGGTGACCTTTACAGGCTCAGCAACCACCGGTCGCTTGTTAAAATCGCATAAACGAATCATTGAAGAATCCGTCCCTTTCAATATGGAGGCTGATTCTTTGAACGCTTCAATATTAGGTGAAGATGCTGTTCCTGGAACTCCCGAATTTGATTTGTTTATCAAAGAAGTCAGAAATGAAATGACAGTCAAATGTGGACAAAAATGTACAGCAATCCGTCGCATTATTGTACCACAAGATTTGGTCGAAGATGTTCAGGTTGCCTTAGGAAAAGCTTTGGACAGGGTTACTATTGGCGATCCGAGACTTAAGGGCGTCAGAATGGGTGCATTGATAAGCAGGGATCAAGTAACGGAAGTTAGGAATCGTGTGGAGGAATTGGCTAAAACCGCCAGTATTGTTTATGGCGATTTGGATAAAATAGAGACAATTGGCGCTGATTCCAAAAAAGGAGCGTTTTTAAGTCCGATTTTGCTGCGTGAAGACAACCCGTTTAAAAACTTATCGGTTCACGAAACCGAAGCTTTTGGTCCAGTGAGCACCATTATGCCTTATAAAAATATAGAAGAAGCTGTTACTTTGGCCCAAATGGGTAAAGGTTCTCTGGTGTCGTCTATTGCAACTTTCGACGATAAAATCGCTAAAGAATATGTCGTCAATGCGGCAAGTCATCACGGCCGGATTTTAGTCATCAACCGAGAAATGGCCAAGGAAAGCACTGGTCACGGGTCGCCATTGCCGAATTTGGTTCATGGAGGTCCAGGACGTGCGGGAGGTGGTGAAGAAATGGGAGGATTAAGAGGCATTAAGCATTACTTACAACGAACTGCCATCCAAGGATCCCCAACCACATTGACCGAAATTACTGGTATTTATCAAGCCAAAGCCAAATACAAAGAAGCAGAGCAGCATCCATTCAAATACCATTGGGAAGATATTCAACCTGGTATGTCCTTAAAGACCCATAAACGGACGCTTACTGATACAGATATTATCAATTTTTCGAATCTCACTTGGGACCATTTTTATGCCCATACGGATATCACTTCCTTGGATGGGAGCATTTTTGAAAAACGAACTGCCCATGGCTATTTCATCATTGCTGCTGCCGCTGGATTGTTTGTCTATCCAAATAAAGGTCCTGTAGCTGCCAACTACGGATTGGAAGACTGTCGATTTTTACGCCCATTATATCATAACGATACCATTTATGTGCGATTGACCTGTAAACAAAAAGTGGACAGAGATGTCGCTTCCGCAGAACATCCAAGTGGAATTGTCAAATGGTTTGTTGAGGTTTTCGATGCAGAAGATGAATTGGTAGCCGTAGCGACAATTTTAACCATGGTTCAGAAAAAACAAGAAGTGTTTGTAGAAATGACCGATGAGAAAATTGAAGAGCTTCTTTCAAAATTAACTCCAGACATGAAACCAAAATGGGGCATCATGACCCCACAGCACATGTTGGAGCATCTGGAATACACTTACAAAATCGCTTCAGGTGAAGTTCAGGATTTTGATATCACGACACCGGAAAAGATATTGGAAAAAATTCATGCAAGTCTCTATACCTATGAGAAATTTCCAAGGAATTCGAATTTTCCATTACTCGAAAAAGATAAATTGGATGAATTAAAATATCCAGATTTAGAAACTGCAAAACAAAAATTCCAAGAACAAAGAGAAAGGTATGTCGCATTTTTTAAAGAACATCCAGAAGCAAAATTGAAAAACTTGGTTTTTGGTGAATTGAATAAATATGAATCGTACTTGTTGGAAAGAAAACATCTGAATCATCACTTTGAGCAGTTCGGATTAATTTGAAAATAGCACAAACCTTTCAGGTTTTTAAAACCTGAAAGGTTTCAATCATAAAATCTCATTCAAGAGTCAAAACAGTCTTGATTCTTGATTCTAAAAATCTTGATCCTAATATATGGAGCCATACGTAACACTAAAAAACAAAAACGGAGTAGGATATATCGAATTTTTTCATCCTGCCCATAATTCCTTGCCCGGAAATCTGCTTTCAGAATTGGCAAGAACCATTCATTCTGCTGGGGAAGACGATAGCATTAAAGTCATCGTGCTGCAGAGTGGTGGCGATAGAACATTCTGCGCAGGTGCGAGCTTTAACGAACTTGTTGCTATCAACGATGAGGAAACAGGAAAGATATTCTTTTCGGGATTCGCCAATGTCATTAATGCCATGCGAAAATGTCCAAAATTCATCATCGGTCGTATCCAAGGCAAAACTGTTGGAGGAGGTGTCGGACTGGCATCAGCAACCGATTATTGTATGGCGACTAAATATGCCCAAATCAAATTAAGCGAACTGAATGTTGGCATCGGACCGTTTGTGGTTGGCCCCGCAGTCCAAAGAAAATTGGGATTGAGCGGAATGTCACAGATTGCCATGGACGCCAATACATTTTATACGGCGGAATGGGCCATGCAAAAAGGGTTGTATACCCAAGTATTCGACTCGGCCGAAGAATTGGATGAGGCTGTAAAAACATTCGCGGAAAATATGTGCAGCTACAATCCGAAAGCCATGGCCGAAATGAAAACTATGTTTTGGCGTGGTACCGAAGATTGGGATCAGCTATTGCTTCAACGTGCAAAAATTAGCGGCCGATTGGTGTTGAGTGAGTTTACGAAGGAGAAACTTAAAGAGTATAATTAGAAGAGGGTAGCGGGTGTAGATGGTAGAGGGTAGCAGAGAATGGAAGTTAAATGAAATGGTTTATGGAAAGTAAATATCATTTTAATTTTGAGGAATTAAAAGTATACCAAAAGGCTATAGAATTTGGTGAATTAGTTCATGGACAAATCAATCATTTTCCCAATTATGAATCTTATCGATTATCATCGCAATTTGCAAGAGCCGCTGATTCCATTGCATTTGATATTGCTGAAGGTTCGAGCAATTCTGATGTAAGTTTTTTAAATTATTTAAGAATCGCACGCGGTAGTGCTTTAGAATGTGTCGCTGCAACTACAAAAGCACGATTGCGTAATTATATAACATTTGAGCAAAGTGAAGTTAACAGGTCTTTGCTTGTTGAAATTAATAAAATGTTGTCTGCTTTAATGAAATACTTAAAAAATAAGAAAACATGAACAATCTACCCACTACCCACTACCCACTACCCACTAAACTCTATTATCTATGATCTATAAATTCAACAACTACGTTCCCGTTGTACACGAATCCAGTTTTGTGCACCCATTAGCTGCAGTCACAGGAAATGTCATTATCGGCAAAAACTGCTATATCGGTCCAGGAGCAGCCATTCGCGGCGATTGGGGACAGATTATTTTGGAGGATGGTGTCAACGTTCAAGAAAATTGCACGGTGCACATGTTTCCGGGCAAGTCGATTAGACTACAAGAAAGCGCTCATGTTGGTCATGGTGCCATAATTCACGGTGCCAATTTGGGTAGAAATTGCCTGATTGGGATGAATTCTGTTATTATGGATGATGCTGAAATTGGCGATGAATGCATCGTTGGAGCCATGAGTTTTGTAAAAGCAGAAACCATTATTCCAAAACGCAGTTTGGTAGTTGGTAATCCGGCAAAGGTAATTAAACAAGTAAGCGATGAAATGATTGCTTGGAAAACTAAAGGAACGCAACTTTATCAGCAATTACCAGCCGATTGCCATGAGAGTTTAAGAGAAGTAGAGCCATTAAGGGAGGTTCCTGAAAACATGAAGTTACAGGAAGATGTGTATAAGACGCTTCGCGAACACTTCCTGCGAAAGGAGGAATCTTCTGATTAAAAGCAGAATGATGAGGGCAGATATTATATTCAGTTCGCGGTATTAATTGCAATGCTATGAAGGATAATGTATCATACACGGAGGATGATTATAATTTGAAATAGTTGGGCGTTACCCAAGGGTCGCACTTTAACTACTCGCTTCCCAACGAAAAGTTGGGAGAGCTCAAACAAATCGTTCAAATGCTGAGCATTCACGATTTCTTAATTATCAAATAAGTGTGGTTGAGTAATCGCTAACGCAATGTCAAAACAAGAAAGTAATATAGAATCAATAAAAAAGGGTTAATCCGCATGGATTCAAAAACCTTGAAGGATTGAAAATAAGAAACAATGAGTAAAGAAAAGAGATTCCCACTTTCGTGGGAATTAAGGATGCCCAAAATGGGCGAAAGTATCACTGAGGGAACAATCATCAGTTGGCTCATCAACGAAGGAGACAGCTTTGAAGAGGGCGATATCATTCTGGAAGTTGCTACCGATAAGGTTGACAATGAAGTCCCAGCACCCCAATCCGGTAAGTTAATACAAACCTTGTTTAAGGAAAAAGATGTAGTTCCGGTGGGGGAAATTATTGCAATTTTTGAAGCTTCGGAAGACATAACCTCCAATGAACAGAAGGTTGTAGCTACTAAGTCTGAGAACACTCAAGAAAAAATAGTACAAAAGCCAAACAAGTCAAAGCAAACTAAAACTGCACCAAAATCAACCACTTCAATTCCTCTCCATGGTTATCAGACTTCAACTTCAAATGCTTTCTTTTCGCCACTAATTCTGAAAATTGCCAAGGAGCACCATATCAGCTATGAAGAATTAGCAAGGATTCCAGCCACTGGACATGAGGGACGATTACGGAAAAGCGATGTTTTCAATTATATTGAGGATGGAAGACCCTATAAGTTTGCACAGCCCGTAACACAAGACCCGACCGCATACCGAATTCCGCAATTGAATTTTGATAAAGGCAAAGGAAAAATCATTGAAATGGATCGCATGCGCCAAATGATTGCCGATCATATGGTCTATTCCAAACATACATCACCACACGTCACCGCTTATGTGGAAGCCGATATGACCAATATGGTCAACTGGAGAAACGCCAATAAGGAAGCTTTTCAAGAGAAATATGGTGAGCGATTGACCTTCACGCCGTTATTTGTGGAAGCCGTCGCCAAAGCGGTTAAGGATTTTCCAAACATCAATGCTTCTGTGGATGGGAATAACATTATCGTGAAAGAAGATATCAATATAGGCATGGCAACGGCCTTGCCGAGTGGGAATTTGATTGTTCCAGTTGTTAAAAATGCAGATACCAAAGATTTGATGACCTTGGCCGAAAACGTCAATGACCTTGCCAATAAAGCGCGAGACAATAAATTGGGAGGCGACGATATTAAAGGCAGTACGTTCACTATTTCTAACGTTGGTACCTTTGGAAGTGTGATGGGGACACCCATCATCAATCAGCCAGAAGTGGCCATTTTGGCCTTGGGGATCATCAAAAAAAGAGCGGAAGTCATTGAAACAGAAAAAGGTGATGAAATAGCGATCAGGAGCATGATGTATTTGTCTTTGTCGTTTGACCATCGCGTGGTTGATGGTTTCTTAGGAGGCAGTTTTGTTCGTCGAGTTGCTGATTATTTCGAGCAATTTGATGTTAATAGAGCAATTTAAAATAAATACAGACCTAACAGGTTTTTTGAAACCTGTTAGGTCTCACAATACAAAATATAGAATCCGTGTCAAAAAACATAAGTAAAGATCTATTAAAAAAAGCATTCAAACATCTTTGTACAGCCAAGGCAATGTCCGAATTGTACGAAGCCAATTTCAAGCAAGTATCCAAATACGTTCACGCTACCTCAAGAGGTCACGAAGTCATCCAAATAGCTTTAGGCATGCAATTGCTGCCGCAGGATTATGCGTTTCCGTATTATCGTGATGATGCAATGCTGTTGTCTTTCGGGTTGAAACCTTACGATTTAATGCTGCAATTATTGGCTAAAAAAGACGATCCGTTTTCTGGGGGACGCACCTACTATTGCCATCCAAGTTTGAAGGATTTTGACAAACCTAAAATCCCCCATCAATCATCAGCTACTGGAATGCAAGCTATTCCTGCAACTGGCGTCGCTATGGGGTTCTCTTACCGCGAAGGCGGTAATCTTTTTAAAGAGGAAAACGAAACAACTAAAATATCAATTCCTGATGAAGAAGAATTTTTAAGTGATTATGATGCCTCTGTTCATTCAGAAGCTTCCCGCCGCAACGGGAATGCGCCAATTGTGGTTTGCTCCTTAGGCGATGCCTCCATTACCGAAGGCGAAGTTGCGGAAGCCTTTCAAATGGCGGTCCTTAAGAAATTACCCATTTTATATTTGGTACAAGATAACGATTGGGATATTTCGGCCAATGCTGCTGAAACCCGAGCCCAGAATGCCTTTGAATACGCAAAAGGCTTTAAAGGTTTGGAAGCTATTACAATTGATGGTGCCAATTTCATTGAGAGTTATGAAGCCATTGAAAAAGTGATTGCTACCATTCGTAAAGAACGTCGGCCATTTTTAGTGCATGCTAAAGTGCCTTTGCTGAATCATCATACCTCTGGCGTGCGAATGGAATGGTATCGTGATGATTTGGAAGAAGCCAGATCTCGAGATCCTTATCCGGTATTAAAGCAACAGTTATTGGATCATGGGTTTTCTAATGATGATTTAGAAACTCTAGAAAAGGAATGTCATACGGCTGTAGAGAAAGATTATAATATGGCCCTAAAAGCCGATGATCCAAAACCAGAAGATTTATTCACCCACGATTTTGCACCCACGCCAATCACTGAAGAAGAAGGCGAGCGTTCTCCTAATGGTGCTGAGAAAGTCGTTATGGTTGATTGTGCTTTATTCGCCGTAGAAGAATTAATGCGAAAACATAAAGAATGTTTGCTCTATGGACAGGATGTTGGTGGCAGATTAGGTGGTGTTTTCAGAGAGGCCGCAACCTTGGCGCAAAAGTTTGGAGATGATCGGGTCTTCAATACACCCATTCAAGAAGCTTTTATAGTGGGGTCAACCGTTGGCATGAGTGCTGTTGGACTAAAACCAATCGTTGAGGTTCAATTTGCCGATTATATTTGGCCAGGCTTGAATCAATTATTTACAGAAGTCAGTAGAAGCTGCTATTTATCTAATGGAAAATGGCCCGTGAGCATGATTTTGCGTGTGCCAATTGGGGCTTATGGCAGTGGAGGTCCGTACCATTCATCGTCAGTGGAAAGTATCGTCACTAATATTAGAGGCATTAAAATAGCTTATCCAAGCAACGGTGCCGACCTAAAAGGCTTAATAAAAGCAGCCTATTACGATCCAAATCCAGTTGTTATTTTGGAGCATAAAGGGTTGTATTGGAGCAAGGTGCCGGGCACTAAAGGCGCCACATCTGTTGAGCCAAGCGAAGATTATGTGCTGCCTTTTGGCAAGGCTTGGGTACTTCAAGAAATTTGGAAACAGGAAGATAAAGAGACCATTACTATTGTTACTTACGGCATGGGTGTGCATTGGGCATACAATGCATCTGGTGAGTTGGACATGCGCGATCAAATTGAAATTATCGACTTAAGAACCTTGTTTCCTTTAGACGAAGAGACCATTATGACCTCCGTTAAGAAAACAGGAAAGTGTCTTGTGGTAACTGAAGAGCCTTCAAACAATTCGTTTGCAAGGGCTTTGGCAGGCAAGATTCAGGAAGCATCTTTTAAATTCTTAGATGCGCCGGTGATGACTATTGGCAGTGAGAATATGCCTGCTATTCCTCTGAATTCCATATTGGAGGAGACTATGATTCCGAGTACCGAGAAGGTGAAGCAAAAGATAATTGAGTTACTTAATTATTGATTACAGTCAAAACGACTGTTGATAGTATGATAGTTTTACACTAAATATTAAAACTCATATTATGAAAAAAATAATTTTTATGTCAACGATGTCTTTGTTTATGACCTTTTCGTTGACTTCCTGCAGAGAAGAAACTGAGAAGGAAAGAATCATAAATGAAATGCAAGATGAAGGTGCTGATATTGATGTCAGTGAAGATGGCGACAAAATTAAAATGGAAACCGAAAACCGAAAAGTCAAAATTAAAACTGATGATGACGGCGATGTCAAAATAAAGGATAAAACTGACAATGACGATAATTAAGGTTCAAAGGAAAAAACGACTCTCAAATGAGTCGTTTTTTTATGCCTTGCTTTATGATCCCTTCTAAACTTCATGAAATTAAACTACATAATGTAGTGGCTCCCCCAATCACCTAATCCTCGCATAACGGTCTATCAAAAAACTGTAGCTGAAGCTGTACTTTTATTCACGTCTATATAGTCGGCGTAAGGATTCAGAAATAAATTGGCGACTAAATTTAATTATAATCTTCTTTACCTCATTTTCTAAGGCTTGGTTTATGCAATAACTAATTACCGCTAATTTATCTAACGTAATTTTTATAAAGCAGCCTTCTTTCTACATTCTTGGAAATATGACCAACTAATCTCTCTATTGTTTGTAGTTAAGTCATATTCATACACAAGAATGTGATATGTTAAGATTATTCAAGTTTATAGAACCTTAGGTTAAAATTCTGTTAACAACCCCTTATAGGCAGTCATAATCATTTGTTCTTGTTTTTTAGTTAAAATGAACGAATTATTGATTTTTTGATGAAAATTCTTACTGAATTATTTTTGATTGGCTAAAAATCGAAATTTTATGTAATTAAAACATAAATATTGTTAAGTTTACGTCCGTTAATTTTATGTTAAAACATGTCAAAACTTATTTTTAAGACGAAATTCAATCTCGTATTTATAGTTATGCTAAGTTGCTTCAGTTGTAAAGAAGAAAGCAAACAAAATGAACAACTAAAGGAAAGCAATTTCTTATTCAACAAACTTCCAGTCGAGCGTACCAATATCACCTTTCAAAACACAATTGTTGAGGATGTCAATCATAGCATCATCAATTATATCTACTATTATAATGGAGGAGGTGTAGCGGCTGGAGATATCAATAACGATGGTCTTCCTGATTTGTACTTCGTCTCCAATACGGGTGAAAATAAATTATATCTCAATAAAGGAAATATGGAATTTGAGGATATAACTGCTACGGCCAATGTTTCCAGTAAATCAAGTTGGAACACCGGTGTTACTATGGTTGATATCAACAATGATGGGTATTTAGATATTTACTTATGTTCTGTTTCTGGACTTTTGGATTTTAAAGGTCATAATGAGCTTTTTATAAATAACGGTGACGGGACTTTTACCGAAATGTCCAAAGAGTATGGTTTGGACTTTGAAGGATATTCAACCCAAGCTTATTTTTTTGATTACGATAAAGACGGTGATCTTGATGTTTATATAGTTAATCATGCCGTTCATACCACACTATCCCATGGGCCTTCACATGTTAGAGACCAACGGGTTCCACTTGTTGGAGATGTGCTCTTAAATAATGACAACGGTAAATTTGTTGATGTTAGCGCCAAAGCAAATATTTACGGAGGCATCAATGGGTACGGACTTAGTGCAACCATTGCAGATTTCAACAATGACGGTTGGGATGATATTTATGTATGCAACGATTTTCATGAAGATGATTATTATTATATCAACAATCAAGATGGGACATTCTCGGACCAAATAAAGATGGCATTTTCAACAATAAGTAGATTTTCAATGGGAAGTGATGCAGCAGACATCAATGGCAATGGTTACCAAGATTTGATCACTTTAGATATGTTGCCAAAAGACGAAAAAGTCATTAAGGAGTCTGAAGGAGATGACGCCATGTTTAATATGCAAGAGCGTATGAGAGAATTGGGCTATAAGGATCAGTATGCCCGGAATATGCTACAAATTAACAATAAAGGTGCTTATTTTACAGAGACCGCTTTGTATAATGACATAGCAGATACTGATTGGAGTTGGGGGCCACTCATTGCAGATTTTAATAATGATGGTCATCAGGACCTGTTTGTGTCTAACGGGATTTTGAGAAGGCCCAATAATTTAGATTTTAGAAAATATGTAGCCAGTGCCTTTAGAGGTAGAAGTCCCGAAAGCGCATTAAATTGGTTGTATAATTCTATCAATGAAATGCCAAGCGGTCGGGTTGCTAATGAAATATTTGAAGGCAATTCGAATAAATTTGAAAATAGAACAGGCGAGTGGATTGAAAACATGCCTTCGCTTTCCAACGGCGCTATATATATCGATTTAGATAATGATGGCGATTTAGATTTGGTCATCAACAATCTCAATGGATATGCTAATGTTTATGAAAATACAACAAATAACACTAAGAATTATTTGTCGGTAAACTTAGATTACAAAGGTCAGAACAAGGAGGGTATTGGCGCAAAAGTTATTGTTTTTAGCGATGGCAAATCCCAATTAAAACAACTTTTCAAATCCAGAGGCTTTCTCTCCGCAACAGATGGTAGTCTGCATTTTGGTTTAGGCGATACTTATGAAATTGATTCATTACAAGTGATATGGCCAGATCAAAAATTCCAGACACTTAAAACACCAAAAATCAATCAAAAATTGACAATTGCCTATGCCGAGGATTTAGTAGAAGACTATTGGTTTGAGAACAAATTGATTAACGAAGGTTATTTTAAAGAAAGTAAATTAATCACTTTCAATCATGCTGAGGATGATTATAATGATTTCGTCCAGGAAAAATTAATTCCTTACAAAGTTTCTACTTTAGGGCCTGCAGTAGATGTGGCGGACATTAATAAGAATGGTTTTGATGATATCTTTATTGGAAATTCATCGGGAAAGCCCGCTAAGTTATTCTTGAACAACGGCATCACTTTTAGAGAGATGAATATTGAAGCCATTGCAAAAGATAGTTTATATGAAGATAACGACGCTGTATTCTTTGATTCCAATAATAATAAGCATTTGGACCTCTATGTAGCTTCAGGAATCAATCGGACAAGAGATAAAGCTTATGAAACTGACCGATTATATGTCAATATTGACGGGTCGTTCATAAAGTCAGAGAATAAAATACCACGGAATCCATTGGTAACCTCCTGTGTTGCAGCTTACGACTTTGACAATGATGGTGACGTGGACTTATTTATAGGCAACTTATCAGATCCAGACGATTTTGGTCTTGCAGTATCCTCGTATATTTTGGTAAATGATGGTCAGGGCACATTCCATAAACTCGAGGATTTTTCTTTGACTTCAAAAGTCACATCAGCCGTTTGGGCAGATATTGACAATGATGGGGTAAAGGATTTATTGGTGTCTACAGAATGGGATGGACCAAAGGTTTACTTGAACAAAAACGGAACCCTAAATTTAGTTGAGCTACCCGAAGGCATGAACGGTTTATGGCAGTCCATTGCAAGTTATGATATTGATGGGGATGGTGATAAGGACATTCTCTTGGGAAATTGGGGACTAAATACCAGATTCAATCCAACGGCAGAGACGCCATTGTTAATGTATTATTCTGATTTTGATCAAAATGGCAAGAACGAGACCGTCTTAGCCTATGGCAAAGACAGCAACTATTATCCAGTCAATTCAAAAGATGAACTTGCCAGTCAGATGAATGTCATCAGTAAAAGGTTTGTAAATTACAAGGACTTCGCCCTGAAAACTATAGAAGAAGTATTGTCACACGATGCCATAGCTAAGGCTGTAAAGTATGAAGTTCATACTTTGGCATCTGGTTACTTAAGGAATGATAATGGTGTTTTTACTGAATTTGTTGAATTTCCTCAAGAACTTCAATTGGCTCCGATCAATTCGTTTACAAATATCAGCATAGATAATGAAGATCAGTTGTTGGTCAGCGGAAACTCGCTCAAAGTTAACACCTACCACGGCGCTTATACGTCCTTAAAAGGGGTGTTTTTAAAAGATCTGTCCGAAATGAATGCCGTTTATGAGTTCGGTATTCAGCCGTTTCACGGTCAAGTTAAAGAAACAGTTACTTTAAAAATGAAAGATAAGAATCTACTTATCATCATTACAAATAACGAAAGCTTAAATGCCTATACCTACAAAAAATAAATCATGTATTTTATTAAACAGTTCATCATATGGTGTTTCATTACTTTATGTTTGGGATGCGCCTCAGAAAAGAAAAATATCGAAATATATCCTGATGATTACCACAAGTTAGTGGACATGGTAACAGGAATTATGGTCCATGACGTTTATTCGCCACCCGTAGCGAGCAGAATTTATATTTATCCAAACATAGCATCTTATGAAGTTTTAAATCAAAATAGTGAAACTTATAACTCGCTGGTTGGTCAAGTCAACGGATTGGCTACATTGGATGTTCCAGCAGTTGACGATGACCTAAATTTAAAACTGGCCTCAATTATAGCATATATAGATGTCGCTAAAGAATTGGTTTTCTCAAAAGACATCCTTGTTTCCTACAGAGATAGTCTATATGGAAATTGGAACACTCATAATTCAAAAGAGTTTTCAAGTGCAAAAGCTTATGGATTGAATATATCCAAACAAATTCTTCAATGGATGGAGGAGGATAACTACAGAGAAACACGTTCGATGCCTAATTTTAATGTGTACGAAAAAGATCCTTCACGATGGAAGCCAACACCACCGGCATATATGAACGGGATTGAGCCTCATTGGGACAAAATCAGAACCTTTGTGTTAGATTCTGCATCGCAGTTTATGCCATTGCCGCCTCCTGAGTTTTCCATGAAACCCAAAACTGATTTTCACAATGAAGTCATGGCAGTTTATAATGTTGTTAATGAGATTAGGGCGTTGGGCGATACTTCTGAAGAGATTGAAATTGCACGATTTTGGGATTGTAATCCATTTGTAACCGTCAATAAAGGACATTTTATGTTTGCAGAAAAAAAGATAACTCCAGGCGCGCATTGGATGGGCATCTGTCAAATTGTAAGTAAAGATTCCAATTCTGATTTCGAAAAAACTGTATTTGCCTATACCAAAACCTCGATGGGCATAGCTGATGCTTTTATAAGTTGTTGGGATGAAAAATATAGAAGTAACCTGATCAGACCTGAAACTCTGATCAATGAATATATTGACGCTGATTGGACCCCTTTATTGCAAACCCCACCATTTCCAGAATACTCAAGTGGCCATTCTGTAGTTTCAGGATCAGCGGCCGAGGTCTTGACCGCTATTTTTGGTGACAATATTAGTTTTGATGATACTACTGAGCTTCCTTATGGGTTGCCGGTAAGAGCTTTCAGCTCGTTCAGGGCTGCCGCTGAAGAGGCCGCAATAAGTAGGCTTTATGGCGGCATACATTACCCTTCTGCAATTAACGAAGGTTTATCTCAAGGCGTGCGTGTTGGAACCTTAGTAAATTCTGAAATTAAATTTATAAAAAATCAGTAAGCCAATAGGAGTTGTACTATAACTTATATTCAGAAAGCGGTTTGGTAAACTTCTCCGGATCAGCAGCCAAATGATACCGAGGGTCGTCAATAGCATCAATAATAACTTCCTCAAACTTAGGACTAGCTTTATACATCAACGTTTTACAGTCTTCACTTAAATGTTTGAGTTTGATTGTTTTGCCCTCCGCTTCATATTTGTTAACTAAATTGAATATGGCTTCCATTGCCGAATGATCACTCACACGAGATTCAACAAAATCAATGACTACATTTTGAGGGTCGTTCTTGACATCAAATTTATTATTGAAATTTTGAACAGAACCAAAAAATAGAGGTCCCCATATTTCATATACTTTTGTGCCATCCTCTTTTAGGCGTTTACGAGCTCTAATCATTGTGGCATTTTTCCAGGCAAAAACAAGAGCAGATAAAATAACACCAATAAAAACAGCAATGGCAAGATCATAAATAACTGTCACTGCAGATACAGTAACAAGTACGAAAGCATCTGCAACCGGTATTTTTCTAATAATCCTGAAGCTGGACCAGGCAAATGTTTCAATGACCATCATAAACATAACACCTACCAAAGCGGCAATTGGTACTTGTTCAATATACTGCGCCGTAAATAAAATAAAGGTTAATAGGGTTAATGCCATAGCAATTCCCGATAAACGTCCTCTACCGCCAGCATTAATGTTAATAACGGTTTGACCAATCATACCACAACCTCCAGTACCTCCAAATAAACCACTGACCATATTTCCAGCACCTTGAGCCACGCACTCTCTATTTCCATTGCCGCGAGTGTCTGTTAATTCGTCAACCAGATTCATGGTCATTAAAGATTCAATAAGTCCAACAGACGCTGCTAAAAACGCATAGGGAAGGATGAATTTAAAAGTAGCAAAATTAATAGGCAGGTTTTGCCAGAGTTCTATATTTGGCGTTGGAAGTTCTCCTTTCAAACCTTCACCACCGCCTTCTATGATATACGAGCCAACGGTGCTTACATCCAGCCCACCAAAAATAACAACGCCACTTGTGACGATAATGGCTATTAATGCGGAAGGGATTTTGGTAGTCAACTTAGGGAGTAACCAAATGATGGCCATAGTAAGTCCGACGAGTGCCAGCATGGTGTATAGCTCTGTGCCCTCCATTGGAATGTTGATGTATCTTTTTAAACCATCCTCTCCAATTTGTAATTCTTTGTGGGAGAACATGCGGACTTGTGCTAAGAAAATCACAATGGCCAATCCGTTAACAAAGCCCATCATGACCGAATGCGGAATCAATCGCACAAAACGTCCTAATTTTAAAACACCAGCGCCAATTTGGATGAGTCCCATCAATATTACGGCTGCTAACAAATAAAAATAACCCATGTTTTCAACGGGGGTGTCAAATAACATGCCTCTCTCATGTCCTTCTGAAATAAGATTTACAAAAATAACGGCCACAGCACCGGCGGCACCAGAGATCAATCCAGGTCGGCCACCAAAAATTGCAGCAATCAATCCCACTATAAATGCGCCGGACAAGGCCACTAAAGGATCAATCTGCGCCACAAAAGCAAAAGCAACAACCTCGGGAATCATGGCTAATGACACAGTAATACCGGCAAGGATATCATTCTTAGGGTTTTGGGTAAAGTTTTTTCTGGTTTGACTAAACATCATAGTTTTTATACTTAAAAGGGGGCAAATATAAGGTTTTTGATTGGAAGGCAGGATTTGCTTGGTATTTTTGGACACAAAAAAAGCATCAATAATTAAAATTGATGCTTTTAAATTTCTTTCTCCCCAATAGGTTTTAAGACCACGGGTTTCTTTTAAAGACCATTAATTTTGGATTCCAGGAGGGTATTTCTCCATGATATTGGCGACAAATTCCTTGATACGTTCTTCTTTTTTGTCCATCCGTTGTGATAAATAGCCCACACCCATTCCTTGCCAAACCAATTCTTTTTTCTTGGCGTCAATTAAGTCGACATAAAGTGTGCCTTCGGTAGAGGTAGAGACTGAATTATAACCTGAATTCCAGTAATATGGACTCCAACCCCAACCATAACCGTAAGGTCCGTAGCCATAGGCATTGTTATAGACATTGACTTTGTCACGAGATTTGGTAAAAATGCTGACCAATAGATCTGGGTTTTCAGATTTTGTAAAACCTTTGGCCATTAGTTCACTTTCTATGGCTCTTAAAATCCGACGTTTGTCAAGATCGCTGATTTCGGCCTTATCAATACCTGTTTTAAAAAAAGCAAAGGTTTTGTACTCGTTGAAATTTGCATTCTTGTCATAATCCGCAGCAACTCTTACTGAGCTACAGGATGTGGCTACTACTAAGAGCAGAGCCATTGATACAGTTGTTAATATTTTGTTCATAGCATTTTTATTTAGAGTTATTCAGAATTCAATAAATCGGAATCCACAGCATTTGGGAGCGTTACTTTTAAATTGGGCTCAGTTTGCATGGCACGTTTTATGGCGAAAATCGCCTCGTCATTTCTTGCCCAACTGCGTCTTGAAATACCATTGTTGACATCCCAAAAAAGCATGGATTTTAAGCGTCTTTCAGCCTCCTTACTACCATCAAGAACCATACCAAAACCGCCGTTGATTACTTCGCCCCACCCAACGCCACCGCCGTTGTGGATGCTTACCCAGGTGGCTCCTCTAAAGCTATCGCCAATTACATTTTGTATGGCCATATCCGCAGTAAAACGTGAGCCATCAAATATATTCGAGGTTTCCCGATATGGTGAATCCGTGCCTGAGACATCGTGATGGTCGCGGCCTAGAACCACATAGCCAATTTCACCCTGAGCAATGGCATCATTGAAAGCTTTAGCTATTTTTGTGCGGCCTTCAGCATCGGCATATAATATTCTGGCTTGTGAACCTACCACTAATTTATTGTCTTGAGCGCCTTTAATCCATTGGATATTGTCGGCCATTTGTTGTTGTATCTCTTCAGGAGCGTCTCGTTTTATTTTTTCCAAAACCTGACAGGCAATGTGATCTGTTTTTGCTAAATCTTCTGGCTTCCCAGAGGTGCAAACCCAGCGGAATGGTCCAAAGCCATAATCAAAACACATGGGCCCCATGATATCTTGAACATAACTCGGGAATTTGAATTCGCGCCCCAAAGTCGGATTTTCGGCCATCACATCAGCTCCTGCGCGTGAGGCTTCCAGTAGAAAAGCATTACCATAATCGAAAAAATAGGTGCCTTTCTCAGTATGTTTATTAATTGCTTTAGCATGTCGGCGCAAGGTTTCCTGAACTTTTTCCTTAAATAGCTCAGGGTTATTTGCCATCATTAAATTGGCTTCTTCAAAAGAAATATCAACCGGATAATAACCTCCAGCCCACGGATTATGCAGTGAGGTTTGATCACTTCCCAAATCGATATGAATATTTTCTAGATCAAACTTTTCCCAAACATCAACAACATTTCCTAAATAGGCAATGGAAACAGTTTCGAGATCAGCTTTTGCTTTTTTTACTCGAGTTACAAGTTGGTCTAAATCTGAAATCTTTTCATCAATCCACCCCTGATCCAAGCGTACTTGGGTGATTTTTGGGTTGACCTCAGCGCACACTGTGATACATCCGGCAATGGTTCCAGCTTTTGGTTGTGCGCCAGACATGCCGCCTAAACCGGAGGTGACAAATAAATTTCCTTTTGGCGCTTTATTTATTTTTCGAAATCCGTTCAGAACGGTAATGGTAGTGCCGTGAACAATGCCCTGTGGTCCGATATACATATAACTCCCCGCGGTCATTTGCCCGTACTGCGTTACGCCCAAGGCATTGAATTTCTCCCAATCGTCAGGCTTTGAGTAATTCGGGATCATCATGCCGTTGGTGACCACCACCCTCGGAGCTTCTTTATGACTTGGAAATAACCCCATGGGATGTCCAGAGTACATGCTCAGGGTTTGCTCATCAGTCATTTCGGCCAAATATTTCATGGTCAGTCGGTATTGTGCCCAGTTGGAGAACACAGCCCCATTGCCACCATAAGTAATGAGTTCATGTGGATGTTGTGCCACGGCATAATCGAGGTTGTTTTGAATCATCAACATGATGGCCGCAGCTTGTTTTGATTTAGCCGGATACTCATCCAATGGTCGGGCGTACATTTTATAATCCGGACGCAAACGGTACATATAAATTCTGCCATAAGTCTCTAATTCATGCCTAAATTCTGGGAGTAATTCCGCATGCTGGTTCGGGTCAAAATACCGTAAAGCATTTTGTAAAGCTAATTTTTTTTCTTCATCAGATAAAATGTCTTTACGTTTTGGCGCATGATTGATGGCGTCGTCATAAGGTTTTGCTGGAGGTAAAACACTCGGGATGCCTTCTAATATCTGATCTTTAAAAGAAATGGAAGTACGTTGCATTAGTTTGTTTTTAATTTTTTTTGCCAGTCCTGCGCTGGGTCGGAGGATTAAAACCATAAGGGCAATGTCTGCAGCCACTTTCGCAACAATAACCACGCTTGAGTAGGTATTGAGCAGTAAAACAGCGGTAACCTTCTGGTGTCAAATAATAATCGCCTTCTTCAATCGGAACAATTTTCTTCATAGTATTACAAAGATAGTGTAAATTCGAGAAAAAATTCTGTGGCCTTAAATGAAGGTCAGTAGGTTTTAGGATATTCATACACTAAATTTTTTTTAAGTACATAACCCATGATATTGGTCTCAAAATACATCGTTCCAAAAGGGTATTCTGGTATTGCCCTGTTTCCGTTTGTATTTGTAAAGCACGCCTATCTCAAACTTGATAAGATATTTCTAAATCATGAACACATCCACTTAAGGCAGCAGCTGGAATTATTGATCATACCCTTTTTTGTCTGGTATGGTTTAGAGTTCTTAGTGCGATATGGCCGCTATAAAAATTGGTATCTGGCTTATCGGAATATCTCCTTTGAGCGCGAGGCCTATCAACATGAAAACCACTTAGAATTTCTTAAAAAACGACCATTTTGGAACTTTTTGAAATATCTTTGAAGCCATGAATTTTAAGGTACATCTTTCAGAAAACCAAAGCTTAAACTTAGGCCATAATGCTAAACATTATTTGAGTGTGAAAAGAGAGGATCTTATCCATCCTTATATTTCAGGAAATAAATATAGGAAATTGAAATACAATGTGGCACAGGCAAAAGAAGAGCGGCGAAGTACCCTATTGACGTTTGGAGGTGCATTTTCAAATCATATTGCTGCTGTTGCTGCCGTGGGAAAAGAATTTGGATTCGAGACAATTGGTGTCATAAGAGGTGAAGAGCTAGTGGATAATATAGCTAATAACCCCACTTTGCAATTTGCAAAAAGCTGTGGGATGAAGTTCAAATTTGTGACCCGCGAGGCTTATAGAAATAAAATTTCCGAAGAATTTATTCAAAACTTAAAAAGTGAGTATGCAGACTTCTATTTAATCCCAGAAGGCGGCACCAATGATTTGGCTATCAAAGGCTGTGAGGAAATCCTCTTAGAAGAAGATTCTAAATTTGATTATATCTGTTGCTCTGTTGGCACGGGTGGAACTATTTCTGGACTTATTAACACTTGCAGACCACATCAGCAGATTTTGGGTTTTCCTGCCCTAAAAGGTGATTTTTTGAGAGAAGAAATTAGTAAATTTGCCAAAAATCCAAATTGGCAGCTCATCACAGATTATCATTTTGGTGGTTACGCTAAAATAAATAAAGAATTCATCGGCTTTATCAATCAGTTTAAAAGTGATTATAACATTCCTTTAGATCCAATCTATATTGGAAAGATGATGTACGGCGTTATGGATTTATTGAGCAAAGGATATTTTCCTGAAGCCTCAAAAATATTGGTCATTCATACAGGCGGTTTACAGGGGATTTCTAGGATGAATGAGCTATTGAAAAAAAAGAAATGGCCTTTAATAAGTTAAGCTTTCTATGAAATTTAGTTTGAGATTAATCATGGTTTTGGTCGTTGCATTAAGCTTATCAAGCTGCGGCGGTAAGAAACGCATTGTTACTAAAAAGAAAAATTCTAAATCAAAAACCGAACGTGTGGTTAGAGATCATCGTACCTCCAATCCTTCGGAAGTGGGTGTTCCTACGGTCATTACCCCTAAGACACCGGGAAACTTAGGTGTCAACGAAATGTACATCGCAACCTACGGTGAAATTGCCAAAAATAATATGCGCACCCATAAAATCCCGGCGAGTATCACCTTAGCTCAAGGCATTTTAGAATCGGGTTCTGGTAGGGGCAGATTGGCGGTAAAAGCCAATAATCATTTTGGAATTAAATGTCACGGCTGGTCTGGCGATAAAATTTATCATGATGATGATGCCTCCCAGGAATGCTTCAGAAAATATAGACATGCTTCCCAATCCTTTGAAGACCACTCTAAGTTCTTGACCACACGTGGCCGTTATTCAAAATTGTTCCAATTGGAAATTGATGATTACAAGGGCTGGGCCAAAGGTTTAAGAGCGGCAGGTTATGCCACTGATAGAAAGTATCCGCAGAAATTGATCAGTTTAATTGAGCGTTTCCAGTTGTACCGATTTGATCAAGAAGTTTTGGGGACGAGACCAAAACCGAGACCTCGTGAAATTGCCTCTCAACTGACCCATAAAGTAGTTAAAGGAGATACCATGTATTCTCTTTCAAAGCGCTATAATCTTTCGGTTAGCGAATTGCAAAAGCTAAACGGAATGAACAACAATAATTTACAAATAGGACAAATCCTGATTATAAAAGTCAATTAATTCATGTTATATCAACGCAGTAGTAGTTTATTTAAAGAAGCAGAAAAAGTAATTCCAGGAGGTGTGAATTCGCCGGTTAGGGCGTTTGGAGCCGTCGGTGGAACCCCTATTTTTGCCCAATCGGCTAAGGGTGCTTATATCCACGATGAGGATGGACGCACCTATATTGATTATATTAACTCATGGGGGCCCATGATTCTTGGTCATGCCTTTGAGCCGGTAGTGGATGCCGTGGTTAAGAAAGCCAAACAAGGCACTTCTTTTGGAATGCCAACGGCCATTGAAACCGAAATTGCAGAATTGGCGGTTTCTATGGTGCCCAATATCGACAAAATAAGATTTGTCAACTCAGGTACTGAGGCCTGTATGAGTGCAGTCAGATTGGCTCGCGGTTATACAAAAAAAGATAAAATCATCAAGTTTGCGGGATGCTATCATGGCCATAGTGATGCGTTTTTAATTGCGGCAGGATCTGGTGCAATAACTTTTGGAACGCCAAATAGCCCAGGGGTGACCCAGGGTACCGCTAAAGATACACTTTTGGCAAAGTTTAACGATATTGATAATGTAACACAATTAGTGGAAGCAAATAAAGAGGAGATTGCCTGTATCATCATTGAGCCTGTTGCAGGAAATATGGGATGTATTCCTCCAAAGGATAATTTCTTGCAGAAGTTAAGGGCTTTATGTGATCTACATGATATCCTGTTGATTTTTGATGAGGTGATGACTGGTTTTAGATTGGCTGCGGGTGGGGCTCAAGAATTATATAAGGTCAATGCCGATATTGTTTGCTTTGGAAAGGTGATCGGCGGTGGTTTGCCTGTTGGAGCGTTTGCCGCGCGAAATGAAATCATGGATTATTTGGCGCCTCATGGGCCTGTGTACCAAGCGGGAACCTTAAGTGGGAATCCGTTAGCCATGGCGGCAGGTTTGGCCATGCTACAGCAGTTAAATAACGATAGGACGGTTTATAACCGCTTAGCAGAAAAGACAGAATACTTACACCATGGTATGGCAAATGCTCTTCAAGACTATAATATAAAACATACCATTAATAGGAAAGGATCCATGATTTCCATCCATTTTGAAGATCATGAGGTGCATGATTTTGAAACCGCTGCAAAAGCCAATAACGAGACCTTTAAAAAGTTCTTTCACGGCATGCTCAAAGAAGGAGTTTATATTGCCCCGAGTGCTTTTGAAACTTGGTTTTTGTGTGATGCCCTGAGTTATGATGATTTGGATGCAACGATTAAAGCGGTTAAAACGGTCAGCAAGGATCTTTAAACCGTATTGGATTAAAGTATTAAAAAAGGGAATTTCTAACTGGAAATTCCCTTTTTTACTTTTTTCAGATTGAATAAAATTACTGTTTTGTTTTTTGTTGGGGCATCCCCTCTTTTCTGTTTTTGGAACGCATACCGTGTCTTTTGCTCTTGTGGTGACGTTTTTGATTCATTTTACCCCATTTTTTATACTGCTCTTCAGATAAAATATCTTTCATTTTTCTCTTCATTTCAATTTTCTGATCCAATCTGGCGTTGGCCATTTTGAGACGTTCCGCTTTGGAGAAGTCCTTACGATCGCCTTTCGTGTTACCCTGTAAATACGCCTCCTTTTTACTTTGCCTCAATTGGGCTTGTTTCAAATATAAATCGGCTACCTCATTTTGTTGATTAGTGTCTAAATCGAGTTTTAAAGTCAATTTTTTAGACTTGAGCTGCGCCATTTCTTCAGGAGAATAATTCATTTTGGAACTTGTGCGCTGTTTTTTCATGTCTCTCTTTTGGTCCTGTGCCGAAACTTGAAATGTTGCCACTGCAATCAGGATCATTATTAATTTTTTCATGTCTCTTTTTTTTAAGGTTTGTAGTAATAGGACTGATAAGGGGTTAAAACGTTTAATTCTAAATTTTTAAAGTAGCTTTGTATTGGAAACTAACATCTGTTAATCCGGGTAATTCACTCGATGATTTATCCAAACCATCAGTTTATAGGAAAACTGAAAGTTTAAAGCTTATAATAAATTGAGAGTTAAAAAAATAGTATTCACTATCCTAACATTATACATTATGATTGGAGCATCTTTATATTTTTTACAAGAGAAAATTCTATTTATGCCAACGGTATTACCTCAGGATTTTCAATATGAATTTAATCACCCTTTCGAGGAACTGTTTTTAAAAACGGATGAGGATGCGGTAATTAATGCCCTACATTTCAAAACCGAAAACCCAAAGGGTGTTATTTTATATTTTCATGGGAATGCGGGCGACCTATCCCAGTGGGGAACCATTGCAGAATACTTTGTAAACATGAACTACAATGTGTTTATTATGGATTATCGGACTTACGGAAAAAGCACGGGGAAATTAAGTGAAGCCGCGCTTTACAAAGACGCACAATATTGTTACGACTACTTAAAACAAAGCTATTCTGATTCGGACATCAGCCTTTATGGGAGGTCGCTCGGTACTGGGATTGCCGCTTATCTCGCCTCAAAGAATAAACCAAAACAATTAATTTTGGAAACGCCTTACTATAGCATGACCGATGTTGCTAAGTCACGCTTTCCTTTTCTTCCGATTGAAAAATTATTACAATACAAGTTTCCCACCAATGAATTTATAACGTTGGTAGAATGCCCCATAGTAATTTTTCATGGGACAGCTGATGGGGTGGTACCATTTGAATCGGGCCATAAACTTTTTGAAATCGCGCCAAAACAGCACACCACGTTTGTGAAAATTGAAGGTGGTGGACATAATAACCTGATTGAATTTGAAGCTTATAGAACGGGCATTCAAAACGTTCTGAAATAAAAAATGCTTCAAGAAAACTTCCTGAAGCATTTTTTGATCAATCATAAATTAAGTGTTTAACTTAACTCTTCGGATTTAATATAGCATCAATCCGTTGTAAGGCATCCGTTAAATGGATTCTGCTCATGGTGTCATTGGTTCTTGCCAATCCAGATCTGATGGCGCGTTCTAATGTTTTCAATTCGGCTCTCGAAATCGCTTTTATATCTGAAGGAGATTGCTTCGCAGACATTAAATATTCCATTCGATCAATATAACTGTGCTGAAGATTTCTTCTATAGGTATCTATTTTTTTTCCTGAACGCAATTCGCTGAAAATCCCTTTTCGTAAATCTTGCATCATACTTAACGGTGAGTAGGCTTGGTTCTTATTAATAGTCTCATTTTCAATCATACGTTGTAGCCGCGATGGTTGCAGGAGATTATTAAGGGTTCTGGTTTGCGTTCCACGAATACGTGTCACATTTCCGTCAAACTCGATTTTATTGAAAATCTCATCGTCTATCAACCATTCAGGGGTGTTGAAAAGTTGGTCTTGAAGAAATTGTAAAGCTTCCTTTTGTTTTGCTTTATCAACTTGTGTATATACGGCACCTTCCTGATCGTAGGTTTTGTAGTTTTCATAAACGCCACCAATATTAGCGGTAACATGCCCCATATAGCGGTTAAATTGGCTAAGAACCTCACCGTACATTGTTTTTAAATCCTTATAGTCTTTACCATCTTCCGCTGTCCATTTGATTAAATTTGGCACAATACGTTTGAGGTTGGCAATACCATAAGCACTCGCCTTCATGGCATCATCGCCTAAGTCTTCTGTTTGAGAACTTGGATCAATCACCATGCCTTGTTGTTTTCCAAAACGATACATTGGGTCCCCTGCATGTTTAAGAATCCAGCTATCCAGCGTTTTCTTTTCGTCTTCTGGTGTTTTTGCATCCAAAATTGGGCGGTAACCCCATTCAATAGCGTACTTATCATAAACGCCGATATTTGGCATTAAGGCAACACCATCGTCACCTGGTTGGGCCACATAATTAAAACGTGCATAATCCATAATGGATGGTGCGGTTCCATGTTTCTTAGTGAACTCTGGATCGCGTAAGTCATCCACTTTATAAGCAGAACTACTTCCCATATTATGAGGTAATCCTAAAGTATGTCCCACTTCGTGTGAAGATACAAAACGAATCAATCGTCCCATGATTTCGTCTTTAAACTTTACGCTTTGTGCATCGGGATTGATGGCAGCGGTCTGAACGAAGAACCAATTGCGTAATAAAGTCATCACATTATGGTACCAATTGATATCACTTTCAATAATTTCGCCACTTCTTGGGTCACTGACATGAGGACCATTAGCATTAGGGATAGGTGAGGCTAAATAGCGCACTACTGAATACCGCGCATCTTCAGGGCTCCAATCTGGGTCTTCTTCAATTGAAGGTGGATCTTTGGCTATGATAGCATTTTTAAATCCAGCAGCTTCAAAAGCCACTTGCCAATCTTCGATTCCTTGTTTTATATATTTACGCCATTGCACAGGGGTCGCTCGATCAATGTAGTAGACAATTTGTTTTTTAGGTTCAACCAATTCGCCACGCTTAAACTTCTCAATGTCTTCATCTTTGACTTCAAGGCGCCATCGGTCTAAATAAGTCACGCGTTTGCTTTCGTGCGCATCCAAACCGTAATCTATCTGACCGCTTGTAAACCAACCAACACGTTGGTCAAAGATTCTACGTTTCATAGGCTCTTTTGGTAGCAGCACCATTGAATTGCTTAGTTCAATTGATATGGCGCCGCTAGTTGCGTTTGAAGGTGGGTTACCGGCATTATAAGTTTTTACATGACGGGTCTCAATATTTAGTGGGTAACTTTTTATGCTTTCAATATAGGACAGGTCCGAGTCCAAACGTGTCACTTTATATTGTTTTCTACTTCGATTGGGTAATCCGAAAGGTTTCACATCTTTATTATATAAATCAGTGACTTCAATTACGGTAGATGTTGAGTCTTTGCCAATTGCTTTTATAGGAAAGCTGAATAGAACAGGTTCAAAGTTGGAATTGACAACTGCTTCATGAACCGGTAAGGTATCATTGGCAACCACGCTGTGTGAGACCATGCGAAGTAAGACTCTTTTACCTTTCTTTTGCCAACGCAATACTTGCTCGTCTTGCTTACCGCCGCCAAAACCTAAGCCACTGGCAGTTTTAGCAATACGGGTCACTTTGAGCATTTCACGTTCGAATAACGAATCAGGAATTTCATAAAAATAGGTCTCATCTATTTTGTGGACCGTAAACAATCCTGGATCGCTAACAGCCTCTTTGGTAATAACTTTGTTGTACGGTTGGATATCATTTTTTCCAGGTTTTTTAGCGCTACTTGATTTAGCGCTCGCGGAAGTTGGTGCCTTTGACGCTTTCTTGGTCGTTGAACATGAGACAAATAAGAAAAGAGACGCCAAAAATAGCACACTTAAGGAGATTTTTTTCAAAATGTTAGGAGTTTAGAAATTTAAAAACGGGAAAATACGTAATACATCGTTGTTATAGGGTATTACAAAATGTTTTAGTATTTTTTTAACTATTGCAAGCCGAGGTACTGATTATTGAAAGCAGATAATTATTAAATATCTGCAAGGTTGTCTTGTTATCTATTCAAAAACCGATTAAACAAATCATGCTATGGTGCCAAAATATTATTTGAAATAACCAACGAGCATGGCGTGATCAGAGACCTTATAGTAAAATTTTTCAAGAAGAATGGGGGTGAGGCTTTTGGCTGCATAAATTTGATCAATTTCAAGAAGCGGAATGCCAAAGGGCCAAGTGGCGCTAAATCCTTGGCCGTAATCCCGAAAGCTGTTGTAATCGTCTTCATAATTCCTAAAATGAACACTTTCATACGGTGTATTGAAATCGCCCACAATAAGATCTGTGTTTTTATCAGTAATTAACTGCAATACCGTTTCTAAGGTTTCACGTTTATCCATTATGGGACTTTGAAAAGTATCAACAACAGCAAGCATCATTGAGCCATTTTGGCGTTGTATCTTCACAAAATTTATGTCGTAGCTATACGCTTCATTCATATAATTAATATCTTCAATATGCCCTTTAACCCCGATCATCATAAAGCCATCAAGGATTCGGAATTGATAGTTGGGAAATGCTCTTGAAAGTTCTAAAACATCTTCTTCGGTGGCGTGTTCTGTCTCAACAAGAGCGAGGATATCAGGCTGAATTTTTTTAATGTTTTTAAAAAGGATTTCCATAGGAATTGTTGCCTTATCGGCAGCATTCCAAAATATAACTGATGTTGCATCTTCCTGAACGGCAACAGTTTTTGGAAATATATAAGCCTTGTTGAACCAGACTCCAGTCAGACCTAGTGTTAGACAAATGAAAAAAATAAAATAGGCTTTGGGTTTATAAAACAAAATGGCAATAATGCTTCCAATAAAAACTAAAATAGGCAGCGGAAAGGCATAGAAGAAAATTTGTAGAAATTGAAAGTGATCCTTTAAAACGAAATGGATAAGTAATAAAAAAGCATATGCAAATAATGCACATGCTCTTAGTATTACAAAGGTTTTTATGGCGATATTATAAAGCATCTACAAATAAACCATCTTCTGTCTTAGTCACTTTGGCCAAATTGTTTTTTGTTAAGCCTTTTATAGTGGCGTCCCACTTTTTGTTACTTAATCCTGATTGGGCCTTTAAGGTGTTTAGATCGATTGGTGATTTAGCTTTTAGAAGGTTTAGGACAGCTTTCTCTTCATCGGTCATAGCCACAGCTTTCTTTTCCGGTTTCATTTGAGGGAAGAACAATACTTCTTGGATGGATTGGTTATTGGTTAAATACATGATGAGTCGATCCATGCCTATGCCCAATCCTGAAGTTGGAGGCATGCCGTATTCCAAGGCACGCAGGAAATCATAATCGATCATTTCAGTAGCTTCGTCATCGCCTTTTTGGGCCAATTGCATTTGATGTTCAAAACGCTCACGTTGGTCAATTGGATCATTCAATTCAGAATAGGCATTGGCGATTTCCTTACCACAGACCATCAATTCAAAACGCTCAGTCAGTTCTGGATTGTCGCGGTGTTCTTTACACAAAGGACTCATCTCTTTTGGGTAATCGGTAATGAAGGTTGGTTGGATATAGTTGCCCTCGCACTTTTCTCCAAAAATTTCATCTATCAATTTGCCTTTGCCCATGGTTTCATCCACAGCAATACCCATATCTTGAGCCGCTTTTCTGATGTCGTCTTCAGATTTTCCAGTAATATCAAAACCCGTAAAATGCTTAATTGAATCCGTCATGGTGACTCGGGCATAAGGTGCCTTAAAATCGATGTGGTGTTCCCCAAAGGTTGCTTTGGTGGTACCGTTTACGGCAATGGCACAATGCTCTAATAGATCCTCACAAAAACTCATCATCCAATTGTAATCTTTGTAGGAAACATAAATTTCCATGGCCGTAAACTCCGGATTGTGGGTGCGGTCCATGCCTTCATTTCTGAAGTTTTTTGAAAACTCATAGACGCCATCAAAACCGCCAACAATAAGACGTTTTAGGTAGAGCTCATTGGCAATTCTCATGTATAATGGAATATCCAAACTGTTGTGATGTGTTACAAAGGGACGTGCCGCTGCGCCTCCAGGAATGGGTTGCAATACAGGGGTTTCCACCTCAAAGTAGCCGGCATCATTAAAGAATTGACGCATGGCGTTATACAATTTAGTGCGTTTGATGAACACTTCCTTGACCTTAGAGTTGACTACCAAATCGGCATAGCGTTGTCTATAGCGTTGTTCAGGATCTGTAAAGGCATCGTAAACAACACCGTCTTTTTCCTTAGGTAATGGCAAGGGCTTTAAAGCTTTGCTTAGTAAGGTGAAGTTTTTGACTTTTACGGTCTTTTCGCCAACCTGAGTGGTGAATAGCTCACCTTCAACACCTATAAAATCACCAAAATCCAATAGTTTTTTAAAGACGTCGTTATATAAGCTTTTATCGTCACCAGGACAGATTTCATCCCGATTAAAATACGCTTGTATTTTGCCGGCAGAATCCTGTATTTGGGCAAAACTTGCCTTTCCCTGAACTCTTACGGACATCAATCGGCCCGCAATAACAACTTTCTTACCTTCCTCAAATTGCTCTTTTACCTGTTTGGAAGTATGATCAACAGGATATAAATCGGCTGGATATGGATTAATACCCATCTCACGTAGTGTCACTAATTTTTCTCTTCGAATGAGTTCTTGTTCTGAAAGTTGCATATTGTAAAATTTTAATGTGCAAAATTACACTTTTTTAAAAATTAAACAGCCTAGTTTCATGGATAGATTGGCTTTTTGACGGATTAATGAAGGAAAGTTATTTTTATTTGTCATATTATTTGACTTTGGGTGTATATTTCAATTTTTTAAAGAATTTTGCGGTGTTTTCAGTTTTTGATACGTCGGTTTTTTAGGAACATTATCGTAACAAAATGGGATGTTTATGCGTCTTATTGGCATACCGACTTGAAGTAAGGTCTATCAATCATCAAAAATCATCAAAATTATGAGTATTTGGAGGGTTATTCTTTCTATTATTTGTCCACCATTGGCTGTCCTTGACCGAGGCTGTGGCTCTATTGTCATTGTTTTTTTATTATGGCTCTGTGGTTGGGTGCCCGGAGTTATTGCGGCGCTAGTCATCTTGAATAATCCGAAGCGGTAGATTTTAGATGGCAGGCTTCTGTCTCAGTCGCAGCCACGGTCAATGATGATTCGTTCATTTTTTAGATGGTTATAGCTTGATAATTGCCTCCATCTTTTATATACAACAAAAAATTCTGATAGACCATAGAATTATAATATCGTATCCCATACATCATCCATACACTATCCATACACTATCCATACACTATCCATGGAGTATCTATGGAGTATCTATGGAGTATATACGCTATACCTATTTTGTAGATTCCGTCGGACCCGTTCTAAGATAACCATTCTGGTTAAAGAAAAATTCCTAATATAATTATACGATTGAGTTTCTTTTATTACACACTTGTACTCTTTTTCAACCGCAAGTTTAGAGCTCTATTCGTTGGTTTTTGAGGGGAGATGAGGTGTGAGATGGGAATTGATAAATTCAATTGGAACAACTTTTTTGATGATCCGTTACCCGTCTTCCACCAAAAATGGCTTAATTTTGTTGACATGAATAAAATAATTGAAATTCAAGATTTAGGCCACAATGATTATAAAGCAACTTGGGATTATCAAGAAGGTTTATTCAAATCAATTATTGATGCCAAAGTCAAGAACAGAAGAGAAGGCATCAATTTAGATACGCCAAATTACTTTCTATTTGTAGAGCATCCACATGTGTACACATTAGGTAAAAGTGGCGATTTCTCACATTTGTTGTTAAATGAAGAGCAGCTCACGGAAAAAGGGGCAACTTTTTATAAAATTAATAGAGGCGGAGACATTACATATCACGGACCGGGTCAGATTGTGGGCTACCCCATTCTGGATTTGGAGAACTTTTTTACTGATATTCATAGATACCTACGTTTATTGGAGGAAATGATCATTTTGACCTTGTTTGAATACGGACTTAAAGCCGAACGCAGTCCGGGAGAAACAGGGGTTTGGTTGGGTGTAGGAACACCGTTTGTACGGAAAATTTGTGCCATGGGAGTCAGAGCAAGTAGATGGGTGACGATGCATGGGTTTGCACTGAACGTCAATGCCGATTTAGGGTATTTTGACAATATCATACCGTGTGGTATTCGTGGTAAAGCGGTTACATCTTTGAATGTGGAATTAGGTGTTGCTAGGGTGGACGAATCCGAATTGAAAGCGAAGCTCCTAAAGCATTTCATCAATTTGTTTGAAGCCATGCCGCATCATAAAAAGAGTGTGATTTAAATATGGGACACCTCCAAAAAATCATTTTGTTGGTTTTAATCGTGCCATTGGCGCTGTTCCCCGGAGGGTTGATTTCTTATGTGTTATTGTTTGAAGAACTGAAGTTTGAAGCGTCAATGTGGATCCCGATTGGTATAACGGTATTGGGTATTGGTAGCTTTATGTTCCATTTTAAAACCAAAAAATTCTATAAGCTGCTCCGAATGAAAGTGGTTTTGCCAAATGTAGATCCGTGGTTGTGGGTTCTTGATATTGCTTTCGGAATTGCTTATATCTTGCTTTCCTTTTACTTTGTATATATCATGTACACCTTTTCAGCAGACAAGAACATTAATGTTTTATTGATGGTTGCCATCCCTATGTTTGTTGCAGGAGCATGGACCGTTTTTGAAGCTATCTATCTCAATAAATTAATCGGGATTCATAAATACGCCCATCGTCATTCAGAGATCGAAGACATCAAAGGGAATGTCACGGAATAATACCAAATTAACAATATAATGTCGCATTCAAACTCGTTCATTTTCCGTTCTATTTCCTTGCTCATATTTTCCATAGCTATGGCTATGCAAAACAATCGCAGCGTCATATAACGAAA
>NZ_JACGLT010000014.1:0-21969 GCF_014062315.1 Gelidibacter maritimus | reverse complement strand
TTTTCCATAGCTATGGCTATGCAAAACAATCGCAGCGTCATATAACGAAAAAGCAACTTCGTTTTCTATGCGACATTATAAAATTAAATTGGTATATAAGATTTTGGTTTACGAGAAATTCATTTTTTTAAAAATCGTAAATCCCGTTAGCTTTCCTCATTGAAAAACACCTTGTAATAATGCATTTTTTTAAGGTCATCGTATCCGCGTTCTAAATATTCGACAGAAGCATCAGGGGCATCAACATCCAATTTGATCTGGATATTGGTATCGAGTTTGATCTCTGTTTTAATTTTCTGTCTTTGTTTTTTTAACACATTTTCAGAAACATCAAACTGGTTGCGGATGATTAGGGCATGATCGGTTTCAAAGCCTTTTTTATAATCGTCAAAAAGCGCTTTGTACTTGTCATCATTAAAGACATCCTCTTTAAAGTTTTCTACATTGACCACCTCATTTTCCTTGAAAAAATCGATGGTTTTCGCCAAAAACGTACTTTTTTCCTGAAGCCCTAAACTCGGTTTTAAAACATCTTCGGAAAAATCCCTACAGAGTTCAATATAATTTTTGGTGTGCTGATTATGATCATCAGGGTACTTTATATTAAGAAAATTCTTGATCCAATATTGCGTATCATAAGAGTTATTATCAACGCTCAAGATGATGTTGCCTTCTGTATCTGAAGTATTTAAAATAAGGCAGCCCTTGTCCACTTTTTTGGTTGGAATTCCTTTTTGGGTGATAAGATCATAACTTTGATTTTCCAAATACGTTTGGAAGAACTCTGATCGGTTTTCAATTTTGAAGATCCCGATAGCTTTGACAAACATGTCGTCATATTGAATATCTTCAAAAACGCATACCAAAACATCGCCAGTTTTTATTTGTGCAGAATTACTTTGCTCAAACAAATGTGTAACTACGTGTTTTGAGAGGTCTATAAAATTGCTTTCGTCAGCAAACAATTGTGTCGCGTAGGTGTTTATTTCATTAAGGCTGATGTTGGAGTGGTGATTGAATCGATAACTCTCAACCAAGCTTCCAAAAGGCCGAAGTAAATAACCAAGCATCAAGTCATAACTGACTTCATCAAATTCTAATTCCTGTTCGGAAAATGCGTTTTTGGTGCTATTGAACTTATTGCCAACTTTGTGGAGTATTGCTTTTGAAATAGAGGCTTTGGTGCGTTTGATCATGACAGAAGGTTTGCATTTTTGAAGTCTGCAATACTACATAAATTTGAGTGAATTAAAAGCGAAAACGCCAAAGAAAATCTTTGACGTTTTAAAAAAATATAGGGATTTAATTATTCTTAAATTTTTATAAATTCGACACGTCTGTTTTGTGCTTTTCCCTCGGCAGTGTCGTTGTCGGCCACTGGGGCGCTTGCACCTTTCCCATCCGTTTGAAGTCTGTCTGCTGGAATGTTATAGAGATTAATTAATGCATTTTTGACGGACTCAGCGCGCTGCTTTGACAGAGTCAAATTGGTGTCGCTATTGCCATCAGCATCTGTATGGCCTATAATATTGAGTTTCATATTTTCATCTTGTAGCAAGACTTGCGAAATTTGTAATACAATCCCCAACGATTGTGGTTTTATATTGGCTGAGCCAGAATCAAAGAGGATGCCGTTGGTAGATATTTTGCCTTCAGTCAATAATGTTCTGCGCAAATCTTCACCGCCGTCGGCAATTCTTAGGTTGTTAATAAAGAGGCGTTCAGTTTCTTTTTTAAGTCCAATAAGATTGAATTTGATGTGGTTGAGTACGTTGGGTACTTCTATCATTCTCGGAATGTCTAAAAATTTCCTTTCATTGATCCAAAGACGAAACCTGTTTTTGGTTACAGCGATAGCCACATGCGGTTGGTTTTGAAGCTCATCTTTAATGTTTCCCGCTACTTTAGCATTAATTGAACCTCTTTCGCCATTAAAGCGGTTGTGGGCGCTAACGTGATTGTTACGAAAATTAATTGGAATCGTTGCGACTATTCTATTGTCTGCTCTTTCATTAAGATTGTTGTTGTCACTCAAATGAATTCGAAGATGTGAACCCGAAGAGGTTCCATTGTCCAATCCCAAAGTGAGAATGTCAAATTCAATGGTGTAATCTTCAGGAAGGCCATTAAGGTCTGGGACGTAATATGTTGAGTAGCTCGGTTGCAATTCAAACCAGCTTCCTTCAATATTATTCATTTTAACCACTTCTCCAGAGCCGTTGGTATTCCATTTTGATGGAAAATCGCCGACAAAGTCTTGAGAGAAATCATCATAAAACAAGACTTTATCACCAGGGACAAAATCAAATTTACTGTAAACTTCTAAATCGTCTGAGATGTTTTTTGGTTCAGAATCGTTATCAGGTGTAGAGGCTTGATTGCCAACAGTACTTCCTGGCTCATTTGTTGGATTTTTATTGGTGGGCGATTTTTGACTTGGATCTAAAATAGAATCCATCATTTTACCGGTTTCTTTTTCGGTTTTACGCTCTAATTTTCTTTCAACGGTCCGTTCGGCACTTTTCTTTATTTTCTTCCAAATTTGGGCGTTTGCTGATGGCGTCATAAAAAGCATAATGAGCAGAGCACTGCATAGGTTTTTAAAACTTAAGAAAGTGTTCATTGAGTTGTTGTTTGAGGTGTTCATTTTTTATATCAATTGTATTAATCGTTAATAGCAATTCTTAATGTAATGAAAAACTGTTCCTTAGCAAAGAAAACTGTACGGTTGGTAGTGTTTTATGTATAGATGGTAAGGGTGTGTTACTCTAACCGATAGATAATAATGCTATTTTGATCACCTTTTGTAACAAATTCTGGGCGCTTTCCTTTATCGATATTGTCTAAGTCAATGGTGGAGTTTCCATAAACGGGAAAGTTGTCAATGGGTTTTCCTAAGCTATCAAAAAGATAGACTTTTTTGGCCTGTAAATCGGTTACAGAAACGTAAATTTTATTGTTGACATAGAAAATTTTTGGTGGGGTATACTCTCCAAAATCCAATTCTACTTTATGGGTTTTGATGTGTAAAATATTTTCAGAAAGCGTAACTAAGGTCTTGCTGGTGGCTGTGATGCCATGCTTTTCTCCCAAATTGAGATTGCGACTGCTCATTTTGCCATTTGCATCAATCTGCACAAGGTCGCCTTTAACGGTCGTGGTGGTGAATTTGTTGTTATATAAATACACGCCACTATCGCTAAAGCTGAGGTTATTTTTGACTTTGACTCGTGTTTTGCCCACACGACTCAATATCTCAAGTTCATTACCTTGAACGAAAACAATATAATCCTTTCGGCCAATTCTTAAGTGTTGTGGTTGGGTAGCAATGGTGTTCTCAGCTTTTTTATAGTTAAAACCTCTAACAATTTTACCCTGCTTGTTATAGAGTAAAATGGCTGCGCCTTGCGTGACCATGAGTCGGTAATTTCTGTTTTTATCGTAATCAAATACCGATAATGGTTGTGTGATTTGATCTCTAAATTTTAATGGAAACGCACCAACATCCCTTCCGTTCCGATCTAAAACATACACCCGATGTGCGGTGGCAAATACCAATTGGAGTCGCCCATTTTTATTGATATCTATCTGTTCTATTTTACCTAAAATCTTGCCGTGCAATTGCTTTTTCCATTGTACTTTGCCGTCTTTGGAAATAAGATATAAATGGTTGTTAATATCTTGGACCACGACTTCCATTTGGCCGTTGGTGTGATTGTTTACAAATTGTGGATTGGTCAGCACATCGGCATCTAAAGTCACATTAACATCTTCATAAACCGTATTTGAAGACGTTTTTTTCTTGTTTTTTTGTAGAATGGCATGAACATGCGCAAAATCATTTTCATAAACAAATTGTACGGCAGAGGCATTAAATCCATTGGTTATAATGGGATTTTCCGTTTCAAAATTTGAATTTAGGATGTCTTTTAGATGGTTGGCATTAGCGTAAGCAAACAATGATGATTCATCGCTTAATTCGTCCATCATGGCTTCAAAAGTAGGCGAAGTATGGAGCGTTGCATTGTTTTGATAACTGCTAATGACATCTTTTAAAAGATCTAGATCATCTGAAAACACAAAAAAATCGTCAATATTGATGAATTTTGTGGCTTCAGTATAAGTAATCAATGGTGAAAATATATTTAAAAAAAATTCAGGCTTGTCAAAAGCATGTATGGAGATTTCTCTATAGGTGTCCAAACTAGGTTGTGTTTCAAAAAAAGCGCTCATATTGGAGGCGTCAATACTGTTTAGGACAACAGCTTGTTTCCCGTTTTTGTATATCACACCAGCTTCCAAAATACTTTCAAAATTGGACGCGTTAAAAATGGAATCTTGTTTTCTAAACTTAGCGAGATGCTCATGAAAAATCTGGAAACTGTGAAACGTAAAACTTAAAAAACCATCACTATCTTGAGGACAAATTCTTGGTAAAAGATTTTCCTGGGGAAAGGTGTTTTTAAAACTATTGATCAAACTGTTAGAAGAATCCTTTGCAATGGTTATGCCGTCAAATTTGAGCTGGTCCTGGGATAAATCGGCATCTAAAAAGTAATAATTGCTGAGTTGAACCTTGTTGAGGTTGTCATCAACGAACAATTTTGGATCAAATTTTGTCGCTGTGGTATTGATAAAAACAGATAAGGTTTCTCCGTTGGAAGAGGTTTTGAACAATTCCGTCAGTAGAGGATCCGTCTGCTTTTGTTTAAATGCTGCTTCCACAAGCGATCGATCGGTGGACGCAAAGAAGATACTGTCTCTTACGATGCTATAAATAACTTCACTCTCTAGGGTGGTTTTAGTCAAGGAATTCTTTTCTAATGAAATGGTCTCTACAGAGTAATTGGAAAGCGAATCCAATTTGAAAAGATCCTTATGATATTTGGTTATCACTGAAACTTGTAGGCTGTCAGTTTTGTCCTTACCAAAGGCAATCAATAGATCTTCTGAAGGTTTGAGATGTTTAATAAAATTCAATTTCCTATTAATGCCGTCATTGGTAGCGTTTTCTGGAAATTGACTGAGTAAACTATTATTTTTAAAAACACTGGTTAAACCTTCAATTGACGTTGTATTGATAACAACAGAAGCATGGTTAGGCACCAATGAAATGAGATTGGAATGCTTTTGAATGTTGTTTTTACAACTTATGATCAGTATAAATGTTAACAGGAAACAAATATTTCGCATCTTGAATTTTTTGTAAATATAAAAAGTTAGAGTGGCAAGTGTAATTGTTGGGGCAATAATCTAAAGGATTTTCTGTGATATGGTGTTATGCCGTACCTTTTTATCGCCTCACGATGTTCTTTAGTAGGATAGCCCTTATTTTTTCTCCAATTGTACATGGGGAATTCTTCATGAATCTTGCACATATATGCATCTCTGATAGTTTTGGCCAAAATTGAAGCGGCCGCAATATTGAGATGTTTGCTATCGCCTTTAATGATGGTTTCGTGAGGGATATCTCCAAAAGGTTTAAACCTATTACCATCAACACTTATAAATGTTGGCACTATTTTTAATCCATCAATGGCCTTATGCATTGCTAAAATAGAAGCGTTTAATATATTGATTTTATCAATCTCATCGGGATAAACGTGCGCAAAAGCATACGAAACCGCATCTCTTTCAATGATCGGTTTTAAGAAATTGCGTCTGGCTTCTGAAAGTTGTTTTGAGTCATTAACTATCAAGTTTCTAAACGTTTCAGGCAAGATAACAGCTGCGGCCGTAACTGGGCCGGCAAGGCAACCGCGGCCAGCTTCGTCGGTGCCACATTCTAAAGGGTTTGATGTAAATGACAGTTTGAGCTCCAAGTTTTAAAAATTTGAACAAAGTTAAAATTTTTAAATAAGCATTTGACGTCTGTAGGAGTCTATTGATGTTAAGTAGATAATTTAATGATAGACAGATAAAACGTTAAAGTTTTAACGCTTTTTAACGAATATTTTGCCGTTTTAAGATTTTATTAAGATGTTTGTGAAAACTAACTTAAATATGAATTCATGAAAGTAAAATTACTAGGATTAATGACGCTATGTATGGCACTTGTTATTCAAGTGTCTCATGCGCAAGAGAAAACCGTTTCAGGAACGGTGACATCCGTTTCCGACGGATTGCCAATTCCTGGGGTAAATGTCATAGTTAAGGGTACCACGCGGGGTGTTCAGACAGACTTTGATGGTAACTATTCCATTAGGGCCAGTGTTGGTGAAGTTTTGGCATTTTCTTATGTGGGAATGCAAACTGCTGAAGCCGTTGTAGGAGCAAGTAACACTATAAATATGGGCTTGAGCATTGACGGCGCATTAGACGAAGTTGTTGTTGTAGCATTTGGAACTACAACCAAGGAGGCTTTTACAGGTTCTGCCTCGGTTATTAAGGCGGAGGAGCTGGAGTTAAGGTCCTTGACTTCGCCAATTTCAGCCATAGAAGGTAACACTACTGGGGTGCAATTCCTATCTGCTTCAGGGCAGCCAGGGTCTTCTCCAAGTATTGTTATTAGAGGGGTTGGTACATTAAATGGTACTACTGACCCGCTTTATATTGTAGATGGTATTTCCTATTTCCTATCAGGGAGGGTTAAACACAATTAACCAGAATGACATCGAAACTATAACAGTTTTAAAAGACGCAGCATCAACTGCGCTTTACGGGTCACGAGCTGCAAACGGTGTGGTGATTATTACTACCAAAAAAGGTAAAAAAGGATCTGCTGTTAAGGTGGACTTCACCTCACAATTTGGGGTCATCACCAAAGCGATTGATGATTATGATCAAGTGTCTCCAGAAGGATATTATGAGCTGATGTTTCAGTCTTATAAAAATTCATTGAGTGGTTCTGATGCTGCTGAAGTAGCTTCAGCAACCATTTTTAACCGTTTGGGGAGAAATCCATTTAATGTGCCAAATGACCAAATAGTGGATGTGAATGGGAATATCAATCCTAACGCAAGAGTGATTGCTAGAGATTTAGATTGGTATGATGCTTTGGAAAGAACCGGTACAAGACAAAGTCATTCGATTAACGTTTCAGGTGGTGGTGAAAACTTTTCAACGTTTTTCTCTGCCTCTAATTTAAAAGAAAAAGGATACGTTATCGAAAGTGATTATCAAAGAACCACAAGCCGACTAAGTGGGACTTATGATCCGACACCATGGTTAACTATGGGCGGGAATGTCAATATAGCGGTTGAAGAATCGCATGGACCACCTTCAAGAGGATCTTCAATAGCCAACGTTTTTAGTTTTGCAAAAAACATGGGGTCTGTTTATTCTCCTTATTTGTTAGATCCAAACACTGGTCAGTATATCTATGACGAAAACGGTAAACGACGATGGGACAGAGGTGAAAGTCTCAGTGATTTGGGGATTCAGTCAAGACCAACAAGTGTTGGACGTAACGCTTTGGAAGAGGCCATTTTAAATAATGAAGAAACTAAAAGGAATAACTTTGGTTTTAGATACAATGCCGATCTGACCATTACTAAAGGTCTAAAATTTGGCGTTATCTATGGTAAGGATTTTCAAGATCAAATCAATCACAGTTATGAAAACGCTGAGGTTGGCGATGGTGAAGGAAATAAAGGAAGATTTGAAGATGCACGTTTCAGAAGAACTGTTGAAAACTTCAGCCAATTATTAACCTATAACAATTCCTTTGGGTTGCATAGTCTTGATGTTACTTTAGGACACGAAAGCTTTGATAGACATTATTCTTCAAATAGAATTTTCAAAGGGACGCAAACCGTAGCAGGAATTTACGAAGGCGCAAACTTCTCGGTTATTTTAGATGCTGATGGAAGTAGTACAGACAAAAGACTTGAAGGGTATTTTGCGAGACTAAATTATGATTTTGACCATAGATATTATTTAAGTGCATCTGTAAGACGTGATGGGTCTTCTGTATTTACAAACAATAAATGGGGTACATTTTATTCAGTTGGTGCATCTTGGAGGATCAGCCAAGAAGATTTTATGAAAGATGTGTCTTGGGTCAATAACTTGAAATTAAGAGCTTCTTACGGAGAAGTTGGAAATGACCAATTGGGCAGTTACTATATATCTCAACCTTTATACGCTATTTATCCTAATGCTGGTACTCCTGGAATTTTTTGGGATTCTACCGGTAATGCTGATTTGCTTTGGGAAACCTCCGAAAGTTTTGACGTAGCCTTAGAGTTTGGATTGTTTAATAACCGTTTGACAGGTTCCTTGGAGTATTATAAGAAAATATCTTCTGACTTATTATACAACGTACCGATTCCAGGTTCTGAAGGACAAATTCAGGCACCTGACAACGTTGGCGATTTATACAATGAAGGTTTTGAAGTGGGGCTTAACGGCCGAATCGTAGAAACAGATAATTTCTCTTGGGATTTAGGGATTCAAGCATCTACCTTGAAGAATGAGATTACGGCGCTTCCAGATCCATTTATTGACGGGTCAAAGCGTTGGGACGTGGGACGTTCAAGATTCGACTTCTTCATCTATGACTATGCCGGTGTTGATCCAGCTAATGGTGATGCGCTGTACTATATGTATGAAGAAGTGGATGGCGTAGTAGGTGTGCCTGTTTTGAATAGTGACGGTACCCAAGCAACAACCAACAAATATCAAGATGCTGGTAAAGGGTATGTGGGCGCATCTTCAGTACCCGATGTTATTGGGTCAATTACTACTGGCTTAAAATATAAGAACATAGGTCTAAACTTTTTGTTCACCTACCAATTAGGAGGCGATATTTTAGACTATGGTTATGCAAATATGATGCATGAAGGTGAATATGGCGCGTCCTTACACCCAGATGCACTGAATACTTGGAAGAACCCAGGCGATGTTACAGATGTACCACGTATGCAAAATGGAAATAATAATATAGCGCCTACGCTGACTTCAAGATGGTTGACGGACGCTTCATTCTTGTCGTTAAGAAATGTGACCTTCTCTTATAATTTAAATGATGATGTTGCAAACAGAATTGGTATGGATAGAATGCGATTGTTTCTGTCTGGAGAGAATCTTTTTATTGTCAATGAGAGAAAAGGTTTAGATCCGCAATACAATCTTTCTGGAACACCAAGTGGTAATGATTATAACCCAAATAGAGTGATATCAGTAGGTCTGAATGTTGCATTTTAAGAAACTTTAAAAAATGAAGAAAATGATACGAAAAATATATATACTATTATTTGTAGGTGCCATGGCCCTTACATTAGGGTGTGAAGAAGAATTTCTTGATACAGTCCCTACGGATTCAATTTCAGAAGAATCTGCCCTATCTAGCCCTGAAAATATGGAACTCGTACTTAACGGGCTTCATAGAATGATGTACGGTCAGAATCAATTAACAGGCGGAACGTCAAGTAGATCAGGCGAAAGTCACTTTATCCCCATGTTTGACGCAGTTGGTGGAAATATCATCCACTCCTCACCAGGGAATGGTTGGATGACTTCTGATTTAAAATGGCTGAGTCATGTTAACTCCAGTGCCACGACAGGTTTTAACCTGTGGTTTCAGCGTTATCATTTTATAGCCACTTCCAGTGCAATTATAGATAAAGTAGCAGCCAGTGATTTTACTGTAACCTCTCGGGTAAACAACATCTTAGGGCAATCACATGCCTACAGAGCATGGGCTTATTACCGCTTGATTACTACCTTTTCAAAAGGTTACCTTATTGGCGACCCTGCTACGGATCCAGGTGTTCCGTTACAGTTAGATCAAGGCCCACCATACACTAGTGGGTCGAGAGGCACGGTGCAACAAGTTTATGATCAAATGGAAATCGACATAGATAAAGCTATTGATTATTTGAAGGAAGCAAGTCCCGCAGCAAATAAATCGCACATCTCCTTGAATGCCGCTTATGGTATTAAAGCACGTATAGCCTTGTCAAAAGGCGATTGGGAAGCAGCTGCAAAGAATGCTGAACTCGCCAGAGATGGTTATGCTTTATTAGATGAAGACGGTTGGTTGTCCGGTTTCAATACTTATGATCTATCAGAGGTGATCTGGGGAGGGAAGGTTATTGATACAGAATCAAACTATTTCCAATCCTACTTCTATTATGTAGCATTTTCCTTTAATGGAAGTCAGAACCGATCAAATCCTAAATTGATCAGTAAGGAGCTGTATGACAAATTGCCAGATACAGATTATAGAACTAAAGGATGGTTGCCATTGGCGCCCAACACTAACCCGGCGGCTTCTAATGATCAAGGTGGAAGTTATGAGTCTGATCCAAATTATAGCGACAAGGAGTCATTTGATGCGGCAAAAGCTGCGATTATTGAAAAATATGGCGCTACACAAGGTCATAACACCCATCCTTACATGAATGTGAAGTTCCAATTAAAAAATCCTGGCACAACAGATCCTGATGATGTCATTTATATGAGAGCCTCTGAAATGGTATTGATAGAGGCTGAAGCAAAAGCAATGATGGATGACGTTACTGGTGCACAAGATGCACTTGCAATTCTTGGAGAAGAGCGTGACTCTGCTTTTGATAAAAGTATTTTCACAACCAAGGAGTTATTAATGGAAGAGATCAAATGGCAACGTCGCGTTGAATTGTGGGGTGAAGGTTTTAGCTATCATGATAATATCAGATGGGATGAAGGACTGGATCAATCTAATTCTGGTGCTTCGGAAGTCTTGTATCAAGATGGCTTTATGCAACCAAAACCTTCTGTAAACGATAAGTGGATCTTTAAAATTCCACAACAGGAAATTGATTCAAATCCGAATATGACAGAAGCTGATCAAAATTAATTGGTGCTACTACATTAAATGAATTGAAAGAGTACCAATAGAGTACAGTAATTAAATCCCGAGACAAAAAAATGTCTTGGGATTTTTTATTCCCAGCGGTAGATTTCAATACTCCGAGGTTCTTGGTTATTAAGAACTGTAAATTTCTATAGTATATTTTGTTTTATGATAATATCATGGCCATAGTTTTGAAAATGATGAGTCTCCCCAACGGTACGGGTTGAGGAAATAGAGCGGACCATAAAATGGGCTGGATACAACATTATATTATTGGCTGGGTGAAAATGCAAAAAGTGGATTTCAGCCCCACTCATCAGAACCTGTGGGGAAGTCACAAGAAGCATACAACTAACTATTGGTCTCCAATGGCTTGTTCCTATCTATATTTCAATAACGAAAAATGAGCTGAAAAGAAACGAATTTCATGCTTCATTTTAATGTTTAATTGATGTTAGTGTAATTCCCAAAATGTCAGCCGCAACCCGATAGGGTGGAGGTTGTCTTTATAGGCGCCGAATCCATTACGGGGTGATGGTAAAGTTGTGAGTCTGTTGGAGAACAGTTAACGGTATTTCATTTATATCAGTTATTTAATTTTAAACCTTAAATAGAAACAAGGATATGTCCGTTTTTTAACACAAAACCCTAATTTTTACAGTAAAAGCCATGCTTTAATTTCCGTTATGGGGTATATCATAAAATTCTTGCGAAGAATTGTTAAATTTTTAACGAAAATTCTGCGGTAAATACGCGGTTAATTCACATTGATATTTAGCGTATTACGTGGATAGGCATTAGTTCTGGACGATATTGGCGTTAACATATTATTAGGTTTAAAACTTGTTTTTTTAATATATTATTATGATGTTTGCGCAAGACTAACTCAAATAATTGTTTTATGAAATTAAAATTAACATGGTTAATGACGCTATTCATGGCGTTTGTGATGCAGTTTTCTTTTGCACAAGAGAAAACTGTTTCAGGTACGGTGACATCTGTTGAGGATGGATTGCCGTTGCCTGGTGTAAGTATTATTGTAAAAGGAACCACACGTGGCGTCCAAACAGATTTTGATGGTAATTATTCCATTGATGTGCGTGTTGGGGAGACCTTGGCGTTTTCTTTTGTAAGTATGAAACCTACCGAAGTTGTAATAGGTGCGAGTAATACTTATGACGTAGCAATGGAAGAAGATATTGCTGCACTTGATGAGGTAATCATTGTTGGGTACGGTACTACAACAAGACAGGCTTATGCGGGTACGGCAAAAACAGTTGAGGCGGAGAATATTGAGTTTAAAAACTACTCAAACGTATCTCAGTCTCTTGCTGGTGAAGCTGCCGGTGTAAGTGTAATCAACACTTCTGGTCAGCCGGGTAGTACATCAACAATTAGAATTAGAGGTTTTGGGTCTGTTAATGGTAACAGAGCACCTCTTTATGTTGTTGATGGTGTGCCTTTTTCAGGTAGTTTAAATGCTATCAACCCATCAGACATTCAAAGTACCACAATTTTAAAAGATGCTACAGCTACCGCCATTTATGGGTCGCGTGGAGCGAATGGGGTTGTTTTGATTACTACAAAATCAGGGTCTTCAAGAGAGACTTATGTGGAGGTAGATGTGAAAACTGGGGTCAGCACACAATTGATCCCAAGGTATCAGGTGATTACTTCTCCAGAAGAGTCTATTGGACTCATTTGGGAAGCTAAGGTGAATAGAGAGCGCTTGAGTGGTAATCCTGATCCTATCGGGACAGTTAACAATACTTTGTTTACAAATGCCATCGTTGCTCCTGGTTATAATATGTGGAACGTGGCCGATGGTGCAGAACTTATTGATCCAGCAACTGGTCAGGTTAGACCTGGCGTAACAAGGCGTTATACACCAGAAAGGTTTGAGGATCTTGCTTTTAATGCGGCTTATAGAACAGAGGCTAACCTAAGAATGGGTGGTGGAACTGATAAGTCTAAGTATTTCTTTTCTACAGGTTATCTTGATGATAACGGCTATGCAATAAATACAAGCTATAAGAGATACACTACACGTTTAAACATTAATACAGATATAAAAGAATGGTTTAATGTTGGTGCTAATATTGGCTACACATATTCAGAAAGTCTAAATAATGGTCAAACCGATGGTGCTGAGAATATTTTTGAGTTCGCTGATAAAATGAACCCAATTTATCCTGTGTATTTAAGAGATAACAATTATCAATTGGTTCCAGACCCAATATTTGGTGGGTACCAATATGATTATGGTACGAACTCTGGTTTTAGACCAAGACCAAATGCCAATAACTTAAACCCTATAGCTTCTGCATTGTATGATCACGTTGGCAGTAAAAGACATGAGATCAATGCAAGCTTTAACGGTAAGATAAAATTGACTTCAGACTTAACTTTCGAAACTACTTTTGGAGCCCAGTATTATAATAATAACTACAAATCAATGGGTAACCAATTCTATGGTGTGGCTACGGCCAACGCAGGAGATTTGTTTATGAGACAAACTGAGGTGCGTACCATCAACTTCTTACAGTTGTTACGTTACAAGAAAAGCTTCGGAAATCACAATTTAGAAGTATTGGCAGCACATGAAAGTAATGAGTTCAAGAGAACTTATGGTACGCAATTTAAAGGTAAAGCAATTATTCCTGGTGAATTAGAGCTTGACAACTATATTGTAAACTTGAGTCCTGCTACAGGTTATTCTGAAGCAAGAACCTTAGAATCATACTTTGGTCAAATCAATTATAACTTTGATAACAAGTACTACTTAACAGGATCTGTTCGTAGAGACGGTTCTTCAAGGTTTTACAAAAACAAATGGGATACCTTCGGTTCTATTGGAGCTGCATGGGTAATGAGCAATGAAGAGTTTTTAAGAAACAGCGATCTGTTGACCTTCCTTAAATTGAAAGCGTCTTACGGGATAACAGGAGATGAAAACGGTGTAGGTTTCTATACAGGAATCAATACTTTTGATGTCACTAATCTAAACGGTGAGTTTGCGATAACTCCAAACTTATTTGCAAACCCTAATTTAACCTGGGAAACTGCAAAACAATACCAAGCTGGTGTTGAGTTTACTTTAGGTAACTTCTTGGATGTTGGTTTGGACTATTTCATTAAAGATACTGATAATCTTATTTTTGACAGAAGAATATCACCTTCTTCAGGTGTTGCTCTACTTACCGTAAATGACGGTGTCTTGAGAAATAGTGGTTTTGAATTCGACTTAACTGGACATTTCATAAGAAAAGAGAATGTGGCTCTATCATTGTCTCTTAACGGTGCAATGTTTAATAATGAACTTACAACAATGCCTATTGATCCAGAAACTGGAGAACCATCTACTTTTAATAATGTTGGAAGATATGGCTATTCAAAAGGCTCATCAATCTTTGATTTTTACATGAGAGAATACGCTGGCGTAGATCCTGATGACGGTTTCCCAACGTGGATACAGCATTTTGATGACGTTAATGGTAATGGTGTTTTTGATGCTGGTGATAAGGCCATTGGAAGTCTTACCAAATATCTGAATGAAAATGATGGTGTAAACGTAGGCAGTAGGGTGACAAAAACCTATGCCGATGCAACTGAAAAATATGTAGGTAAATCTGGAATTCCGGATGTCTCTGGTGCGTTTAGATTAAATGCTAAAATTCACGATTTCAATATTTCAGCCCAATTTGCATATTCCATTGGCGGATATGGTTACGACGCGCAATATGCGGAGTTAATGCATGATAACAATGGGGGTATTACCGCTCAAAACAGACATATTGATGTCCGTAACAGATGGAGAGAGCCTGGTGATATTACCGATGTACCTTTAATTGCGGATAGGGTAATACCAAACGTGAATTCTTTATCTTCAAGATTTATCACAAAAACAGATTATTTGGCATTGAATAACTTATTGATAGGATATACACTACCATCTAAATATTCCGAAAGAATTGGCGTGAGTGGCTTTAACATTTATGCTTCTGGTGATAATCTATTTTTTAAAGGAGAAAGAAAAGGATTTAATCCTACTACAAGTGAGAGTGGGAGTTCAGGGAGAGCACTATATGCACCGTTAACTACGTTTACACTTGGAGTTAGAGTGAAAATTTAAAAAAATAGAAAAAGATATGAATACAAAAATTATAAAATTTGCCGGAATAGCGTTTTTGACGTTGATATTATCTGGTTGTGGAGACGACTTTCTGGTTCAAGAGCCAATAGAGTTCATTAACGCCGATCAGTTAGCAGACGCTATCGTGAAAAATCCAGATGTAGGGGCAGGATCAATTACAGGTATCTATGCGACCATGTTCACAACAGAAACAGGTGGTACAGACTCTCAGCAAGACTTTGGTCAAAAAGGATATGATATCTATATGGATATGTTATCCAGTGATATGGCACTTTCATCAAGTGTCTATGGTTGGTATAGAGCGCGAATCACAGAACTTCAAGCACCTGTTGATTTTACCCAATTGGAGAATTATCAACCATGGCGTTATTACTATAGAGTGATTAATCAAGCTAACTTAGTTATTGAGAGTTTAGGTGGGAATGATATCGAGCCTGAAGATGAAGAAACGCAACATGTTTTAGGTCAAGCTTTGGCCATGAGAGCTCATTCTTATTTTTATTTAACCCAACTTTTTATTCATGATGTTACGGCGTCTTGGAGTTCACCTACCTTACCTATTTATACTGCACCAGGATTGATAGGAAATGCAAAGTCAACAACACTTGATGTTTATACATTAATGGAGGACGATTTAACAAGAGCTATCGGATATTTAGATGGGTTTAACAGACCTTCAAAAACGCAAGTTAACAAACCTGTGGCTCAGGCTATCTTGGCCTATGTTTTGGCTTCTAGAAGAGATAGGTGGCAAGAAGTTGTTACCTTGACTAATGAGGCAATGGCAAATAGTGGTGCCACTCTTATGGGTAATGATAATTCAATCAATGGAATTTTGGGCGGTTTCAATGACGTTGGTTCTAATGGTTGGATTTGGGGTGTTGATCTTAATGACGATATCGGACTTAGTTTAGTATCATGGTGGGGCCAAATGGATTATTTCTCTTATAGTTATGCAGCTCTTGGAGACAATAAAGTGATGGACGTTGATTTATATGAAAGTATGGATGCAGACGACGTACGTAGAGACCAATTCTATAATGTGGAAGGCGACAACTACCTACAGCCATTATTTAAATTCTACGATGCTGACAGAGTTCACTTTGGTGCATCACAGATCGTAAAGGCGGATTATATTTATATGCGCTATGCTGAACTGTTATTGTTGAATATAGAAGCCTTGGCAAGATCAGGACAAGAAGGTCCAGCACAAATAGCCTTAGCTGATTTTGTGGCTGCCAGAGGTGTTGATGCTACTTACGTTAGTGGTTTGAATGGACAGGCATTATATGATGAAATTCACAAGCAAACCCGACTTGAACTATGGGGTGAAGGAAAAAGCTACTTAGCAATGAAGCGTAACAAAGCAACTATTAAGAGAGGTCCTAACCACCTATCTTATGTTGGTGTAGAAATGGCTTTTGATGATGATCGTTTGACGTTTAAGATTCCACAACAGGAAATTCAAGATAATAACTTGATTAATGATCAAAACTAATTAGATCTTAAATTAAATATTTAGGGCTATCTGAAAAGATGGCCCTTTTTTTATGCACGATATTCATAAACGCCAATCAAGCCCCCCCTTAACATTACTTTTTATTATTTAAATTAGTGAAACTCAATTTTAAAAGTTGCGAAGCAATACATTAAAAATTGATAGTTGTCCCGACAACTTTCGGGATAACCCCGCTTTTCGGCTGGATCCTTGGGTTTTATTCCCCGACGCTCTGCGTCGAAAAAAATTAATTCTAATTTGATACCTCGTACCCTAGGTCGAGGTTGTTCATTTTACATAGTGATAGTAAAGACCACAGGGTAATAAATGATTCCATTTTATTATCACAATGCTGCGCTTGCGGATTTATTGAAGCTACCACGTTGTATAATTACTTCCATAATCTCAATAATATAGAACCTAAATAGAAGTTATATTATTATTTTTGCCACACAACCATGGATAATGAATAAACTCTTCTTTTTAATTCCGCTGTTCCTCTGTAATTTCTACAATGTTTTAGGACAAGTCAGTCTTTCAAGAGAAGCTGGCGGCCGAGGCATGGACAGCCTAAAGTCAAAACCCGAAGTGGCCAAGGTTGAAGACTATCTCATTATAGGGTTTGAAAGAGATACCACGTATCTTGATACCACCTTGTCCATACAAAAAGAATATAAATTCAATTATTTGAGAAAGGACGAGTTTGGGCTGATTCCATTTTCCAATATCGGGCAGACCTATAATAGTCTTAAACACGATTTTAAAAAGAATCGGTCTATGCCTTTGTTTGGGGCCCGCGCCAAACACTTCAATTATATGGAGAAGGAAGACATCAATTATTTCCATGTACCAACCCCACTTACTGAGTTGTTTTATAAAACAGCTTTTCAACAAGGCCAGTTGGTAGACGCTTTTTTTACCATTAATACATCAAAACAATTTAATTTCTCTATAGCTTACAAAGGACTCCGCTCCTTGGGAAAATATCAACATATACTTACCAGTACCGGGAATTTTAGATTTACTACCAATTATCATACAAAAAATAAAAGATATCAGGCACGTGCCCATATTGTAATGCAAGATATCCTTAACGAAGAAAACGGGGGATTGACAGATGAAGATGTCGCTATTTTTGAATCCGGTGACCCCGAATTTATTAATCGTGCCGTATTTTCTCCAAACTTTGAAGATGCTGAAAACATGCTTGAAGGCAAAAGGTTTTACTTAGATCATCATTATAATCTTCTCAAAGCGTCGGATAGCCTAAGTAACAATTTAAGTATTGGGCAAATCATCTCATTTGAAGATAAGTATTATCAATTTAATCAAGCTAAACGCAATGATTTTTTTGGAGCAGCTTTTCTTAACACTAATATGAATGATAAAGTGACTTTGGAAGATTTTTCAAATCGTTTCTTTGTCAATTATAAAAATGAAACTTTAGGAGAGCTACAATTCAACGCCGATTATAATAATTATAACTATGGTTACGATGCCGTGGCTGTCATTGACGGAGTAAGGATTCCAAACCGATTGAAGGGAAGTGTTTTTGGAATTGGTGGCAGTTATCAAAATCAAATAGGCGGATTTAATCTCAACGGTGAATTTGGGCTGAATCTCTCTGGCGATTTTAATGGGAACTTTTTAGATCTTAACGCATCTTATCAACTGACTTCAGACATTCAGGTTTTAGCACGATTAAACTCCAATTCAAAACTCCCAAACTTTAATATGTTGCTGTATCAAAGCGATTATCTTAATTATAATTGGGATCATAGCACTTCTTTCAAAAACATTCAAACACAAAACTTGGCTTTTCAGGTGAATTCAAGTCGCATTGCCACTGCAGAAATTGAATACACAACCATTAACAACCATGCCTATTTTAATAAGGACGTAAATGGCAATGTCAAACCAATCCAAGCCGGAGGTACCCTGAATTATCTAAAGCTTAAAATCGCAAAGGAGTTTCGCTTCGGCAAATTTGCATTGGATAACACTGTAATGTATCAAAATGTAGTTGACGGTGAAGGCATTTTAAATGTACCGCAAATTATTACCCGCAACACGATTTACTTTTCTGATCACTTGTTTAAAAAAGCTCTGTTTTTACAAACCGGTTTCACCTTTAATTATTTCACGGAATATAATATGGACGGTTATGATCCGTTGCTAGGAGAGTTCTATACCCAAAACCAAACCAAGATTGGCGATTTTCCAAGATTGGATTTCTTTATTAATGCCAAAGTTAGACAAACCCGCATATTTTTTAAAGCAGAGCACTTCAATTCCGCTTTCACTGGGTATAATTACTTTTCCGCACCCAACAACCCTTATCGAGATTTCAGCATCCGCTTTGGGATCGTTTGGAACTTCTTCCTTTAATTAGATGCAGAGTTGAATAGTTTGTAAGGTTTATTTCTCTTGATTACTATCTGGCGCAGTTGCTTTTGTGTTTCTCTATATGGAGATAGAGTTCTTCGTCAGCCCAGAACATATTATGGAGCTATATTGCTTTATCAACTCATGACCTGAGATTATCTATTAATTGGCCATCAACTATTAGTTGTTCAGATTACGAATATATGCCGCCAATAGTTGGTCTACAGTTTTCATTAAGCTTTCCCTATTATAAGCATTCTTCATTCTTTTTTTTCTTTTGAGTTTCCTGATAATGGCTTCAATGCACAAGTAGATGTTGATGCCAAAATTTAAAACCCTTATTAACATAAAAGTTAATGGACTTATTAGGCCGCCTATACATTATAATAGATACGATTCACTACTAAGTTCTCAGAACAATATATCTTCCCCAATATATATGGTAGAAGATTTGTTTCAATTTGGGCGTTTGTCCTGCCGAAGGGGGCAGTCCACCGCGCTCTCGTCCCTCACTTTTCGCGGTCGCTTGGGCGTCCGCCAAAGCGTTCATGCAAGGGCTCCATCGCTAACGCGGGGCAAGTCCACGCCACCCGGGCCATAGGCCAGGAAGTTTTGCGCCGTCTAAGGCGTTCATTTTCAGCGGGAAGAAAAATACTTTAAAAAAACTTCATTTTTATTTTGTCCGTAAAGGAAAAAGGGTTGTATATTTGCACCCCGCAAACGAGGGACCTTTGGTTCTGTGGGAGCGGAAAAGTTCATTTACATCCTTGGAAAGAGAAAGCGAAAATATTTTAAAAAAATGTTTTGCACATTGGAAAAAGGTTGTATGTTTGCAGCCGCAAAAAACGGCAACGTTTGGCGCGGATCGAGGTTCATTGATAAGGTGTTTTGTATTGCGGATTTGGGGGCTGAAAAAAACTTTCAAAAAAAACTTTCAAAAACCTTTGTGGATTTAAAAAAGGGTTGTATATTTGCACCCGCTTAGCGATTGAGTTCGCCGAGAGATACAAGAAACAAGTTCATTAACATATTGGATTGACAGCGTAGCGAAGCATTGGAAACGGTGTTTCGCACAAAAAAAGAGAACAAGCCATTTTGAGTACCAAGAATTGGATTTCCTTTGGTCGTTGAAAAGAACTGAGTGCTTTTGCACTCCAAAAGAACAACGATGAAGAGTTTGATCCTGGCTCAGGATGAACGCTAGCGGCAGGCCTAACACATGCAAGTCGAACGGGATTTATCAGCTTGCTGATAATGAGAGTGGCGGATGGGTGAGTAACGCGTATGCAACCTACCTTTTACAGTGGGATAGCCCAGAGAAATTTGGATTAATACCGCATAGTATGCACGACCGGCATTGGTTGTGCATTAAACATTTATGGGTAAGAGATGGGCATGCGTTCTATTAGTTAGTTGGAGTGGTAACGGCACCCCAAGACAGCGATAGATAGGGGCCCTGAGAGGGGGATCCCCCACACTGGTACTGAGACACGGACCAGACTCCTACGGGAGGCAGCAGTGAGGAATATTGGACAATGGGCGCAAGCCTGATCCAGCCATGCCGCGTGCAGGAAGACGGCCCTATGGGTTGTAAACTGCTTTTATACAGGAAGAAACATCCCGACGTGTCGGGACTTGACGGTACTGTAAGAATAAGGATCGGCTAACTCCGTGCCAGCAGCCGCGGTAATACGGAGGATCCAAGCGTTATCCGGAATCATTGGGTTTAAAGGGTCCGTAGGTGGACGATTAAGTCAGAGGTGAAATCCTGCAGCTCAACTGTAGAATTGCCTTTGATACTGGTTGTCTTGAATCATTGTGAAGTGGTTAGAATATGTGGTGTAGCGGTGAAATGCATAGATATCACATAGAATACCGATTGCGAAGGCAGATCACTAACAATGTATTGACACTGATGGACGAAAGCGTGGGGAGCGAACGGGATTAGATACCCCGGTAGTCCACGCCGTAAACGATGGATACTAGTTGTTCGGACCTCGGTCTGAGTGACTAAGCGAAAGTGATAAGTATCCCACCTGGGGAGTACGTTCGCAAGAATGAAACTCAAAGGAATTGACGGGGGCCCGCACAAGCGGTGGAGCATGTGGTTTAATTCGATGATACGCGAGGAACCTTACCAGGGCTTAAATGTGGATTGACAGGACCAGAGACGGTCTTTCCTTCGGGCAATCCACAAGGTGCTGCATGGTTGTCGTCAGCTCGTGCCGTGAGGTGTCAGGTTAAGTCCTATAACGAGCGCAACCCCTATTGTTAGTTGCCAGCGAGTAATGTCGGGAACTCTAGCAAGACTGCCAGTGCAAACTGTGAGGAAGGTGGGGATGACGTCAAATCATCACGGCCCTTACGTCCTGGGCTACACACGTGCTACAATGGTGGGGACAGAGAGCAGCCACTGGGTGACCAGGAGCGAATCTACAAACCCCATCACAGTTCGGATCGGAGTCTGCAACTCGACTCCGTGAAGCTGGAATCGCTAGTAATCGCAGATCAGCCATGCTGCGGTGAATACGTTCCCGGGCCTTGTACACACCGCCCGTCAAGCCATGGAAGCTGGGAGTACCTGAAGTCCGTCACCGCAAGGAGCGGCCTAGGGTAAAATTGGTAACTAGGGCTAAGTCGTAACAAGGTAGCCGTACCGGAAGGTGCGGCTGGAACACCTCCTTTCTAGAGAAAGACGGCCATGGAATGATATTGGAAAAGGGATGTTTTGTTCTCCCGCTGTTGATTTAATTGATATACTATAGTAGAGTCTCATAGCTCAGCTGGTTACCCGCCCGCGCCGAAAAGGCACGTTCGGACGGGGAGCGCAGCGCTCTTTAGGGCAATTGCCGTTGGCAGTTCCCTTCCAGGGGTTAAGGGCCTAAGTCAGTCTCATAGCTCAGCTGGTTAGAGCGCTACACTGATAATGTAGAGGTCGGCAGTTCGAGTCTGCCTGAGACTACTATCTACTATGGAAAGGAAATTCTGGAAGTTGGGATTCATAATTCAAGGTTCTGAATTCAAAGTTCTGAATTCAAACTGGGGGATTAGCTCAGCTGGCTAGAGCGCCTGCCTTGCACGCAGGAGGTCATCGGTTCGACTCCGATATTCTCCACAAAAAAAGTACAGAGTACGAAGTACAAAGTATCAAGA
>NZ_JACGLT010000013.1 GCF_014062315.1 Gelidibacter maritimus | reverse complement strand
TTCTTCATATTCAAAACTGTAATTTATTCCCTCAAGGTTTTGATCGTCTCAATGGTCCATCGGACCTGCTCTTCCAGCTTCTTAAAATCCTTTTGATTTACTATGTCTTTCGTTATTAATTGGGATCCCATGCCTACGCATGTCGCTCCCGCATCAAACCATTCCTTTAAATTCTCCTGGTCAGGGGACACACCTCCTGTAGGCATAATATTGGTCCATGGCTGTGGGCCTTTGATGTTCTTTATGAATTTTGCGCCAAAACTATCGCCAGGGAAAAGTTTAACAATTTCACAGCCCATTTCTTCCGCTTCTGCAATTTCTGTTAACGACCCACATCCTGGAGACCACAATACTTTACGTCTATTACAAACGATGGCAATATCCTTACGAAATACAGGTGTAACAATAAAATTAGCCCCTAATGCCATGTACATGGAAGCTGACGCCGCATCGGTTACCGATCCAACACCCATTACCATTCCAGGTAGTTCTTTGATGGCATACTTGTTCAGTTCCCCAAAAACTTCATGAGCAAAATCACCACGGGCCGTAAACTCCAACAACCGCGCACCACCATCATAGCATGCTTTAAGAATACTCTTGCTCAATTCTAAATCTTGACTGAAAAACAAGGGCACCAATCCTGTTTTTTTCATGATACCTGCGACTTCTATTCTTGAAAATTGTGCCATAAGCTATTATTATTCTTTTCGTATTTTTATAAATTATCGTGAAACGATCCCTGAGGGACCTCCTTTAACCAGAGCTTCTACCTCCTCTTTTGTGGCCAAGTTATAATCACCCGAAATGGTATGTTTCAAACAACAAGCTGCGACTGCGAAATTAATCGTATACTGAGGATCAAACGTATCCAGCACCAGACCATAAATAATCCCTCCCATAAAGGCATCACCACTCCCAACACGATCAACTACAGGTGTGATTTCTCTAACGGTTGCGGTATACAATTTTTCTTTATCATAAAAAATACCACCTATTTGTTGATGGGATGCACTTCGGGAGTATCGCAAGGTCGTCGCCATATATTTCAAATCAGGATACTGATCAAAAAAAAGATCATAAAACTGTGGTAAACTGTCAGCATCCTTATAGTTTGGGTTAACCTTATCTTTTCCGATCATCATGAAAGCGGTATCAAGGTCTCCCAATATGACATTGCTGTATTTTAAAAGTTCTGGCATAATGTCTTTAGGTGCTTTACCGTATTTCCAAAGTTTTGCCCTGTAGTTTAGGTCAGTGGTAATTAGGACTCCCATACCTTTGGCAACTTTCACCGCTTCCAAACACACATCAGCTGCATTTTGGGATATAGCTGGTGTAAGTCCGCTCCAATGGAATACACTTGCATCTTGAAAGACCTTTTTCCAATCAATCACACCAATTTCAACGTCAGAAATGCCCGAATGATTACGATCATAGACCACTTTACTGCCACGTAATCCCGCACCGGTTTCTAGAAAATAAATTCCCAAACGTTCACCGCCATAAATAATGTTTTCTGCAGACACATTTTGTCGACGTATTTCCATCAATGCTGATTGTCCAATATCGTTATTAGGAAGTCTGGTTACGAATTCAGAAGGAAAACCATAATTGCTTAGAGAAACGGCCACATTAAATTCACCACCTCCATAATTAACCTTGAAAGAGTTGGCTTGTGAAAACCTTAAATGATCTTCCGTAGATAGGCGCAGCATAATTTCTCCAAAGGTGACTATTTTTTGCATTAAATAAATTTTATTGTATATAATAATTAGTTATTTTCTGTAAACCTTATACAATTGAAAGCTGATAAAATACTAATTTCAGATAACTTCTAATAAATCAAGGGGGTCTTACTATCCAATTAAGGGGGCGTTAAAAGACACTCCTTCTATAAGAATGATATACTGAAACTTACACACAACAATCAATCTCTTTTATTTGTATAAGGAATCTTCTCGCAAGATATAAACGTTTTAAGCTTCCACAAGTTAAAGACAAATTTAACTTATGATGATACATAAATTGGCAAAATCTAAAGAATATGGTAATTATGTATAGACAAATTCTCCAAATTTAGGGTGAAAATGATACTATTCTTTTAATTTAAAGATTGAAACAGGTTATCCGTTCTATTTTAGAATTTAGGTGCTCAAGTCGATATTTTTATAAATTAATTTAGATTTACTTCATGTTGATTCTTAAATCCGTGTTTTTTAAAATCGGCAAGCTTTGTTTTTAATTCTTCAACTCTTTCTGGGTATTCGGAAGCTAAGTTCTCTTGTTCATTCGGATCATTTTTTAAATGAAACAACTGTGGTTCTAATTGAAAGCCGGTTTCAATTATTGGCCCCCAAGGCACTAATGTCGGTCCGTCTAAAGGTTCAATATATTTCCATTCTCCTTCTATGTAAGACAATGGTCCCATAAAGCTTTCTTGTATTAATGAGGTTCTCCCTGCAGTATTATCTCCTAAAAAGACATCTAAAGTATTTTGACTGTCAACAACATCATCATATACCTTCTCGACACCCGCTAACGCCGCCAATGACCTCAAGAAATCAACTTGACTCACGAGAGCATCGGAAACTGTTCCTTTTCCAGTACCATCTGGCCATCTGATAATCAACGGTACTTTACTACCGCCATCATAAGCACTGTATTTGCCACCACGCAAACCACCTGAAGGCTGATGATTTCCTAATAACTCTCTAGCTTGATCCTGGTATCCATCATCTACAACCGGACCATTATCACTAGAAAAAATGACAATTGTATTGTCTAATAAGTTTTTTTCTTTGAGTGTGTTTACAATTTCATTGACCGTCCAATCCAACTGTAATATGACATCGCCTCGTGGACCCATACCACTTTTTCCTTGGAACATAGAGTTAGCCACCCTTGGGACGTGAATATCATGTGTAGAAAGCAACAAAAAGAAAGGTTGATCTTTACTGGAATTGATGAAGATTTTGGATTTATTCACCAATTCCATCGGGATGGTCTCATCATCCCACAACGCCGTTTTGCCACCTTCCATGTAGCCAATTCTGCTGATGCCGTTTACGATGGTATGGTTATGTCCTTGTGATGGTTTCATAGTCAACAACTCTGGATTTTCCTTTCCTGTAGGCCAATCTCCAACCTTCTCTTTGTAATTTACTGAAATAGGATCGTTAGGGTCTAAATTGACAACATGATGGTTTTCAACAAAAACACATGGCACTCTATCGCCAGTTGCCGGAATCATATAGGCATAATCAAAACCAACTTCTAACGGACCAGGACTGATTTTCCCATTCCAATCCGGCCCCATTTCATCTCCCAAACCTAAATGCCATTTACCGACAATGCCTGTTTTATAACCTGCAGTTTTTAATACCCCCGGTAAAGTAGTTCTTTTGGTATCGATTAAGAGGGCTTCATCTCCTGCAGCCACCCCTGTTCCTTTTTTACGCCAAGCATAATCTCCGGTCAATAACGAATAGCGTGATGGTGTACAGGTGGCCGCCGTGGCATACGCATTGTTAAATAGAATGCCTTCATCGGCCAACGCATCTATGGCTGGCGTTGAAATCTCGGTCGCTCCGTAAGCACTGATATCGCCATAGCCCAAATCGTCCGTATAGATAAATACGATGTTTGATTTTTTTGAGTCTTCGGAACGAGCAGTGTCTTCTGTTTTGGGAGTTGCTGCGTTGTCCTTACACCCTACTACAACTAGTAAAGCACAAAGGCAATAAAAGAAAAAGCTATATTTTTTGAATGTCATCATAATTTTTTAATTAATGCATTGAGCCGTTAGATGGCTTTAAAGATACCTATAAATTTTTCGTGAGTCTACCACCGTTGGAGCAAGGTTTCTTAAGATTCACATAGCCATAACAAGATAAAAAAATAGTGAACGTTGGGCTAAAAATGTCAACACTATCTATCGGGTTTTGATTTAAATCCGCTCCACTTTAAAGTTTTCTATGGTCATATGGTTATTTACCGTTCTAAATCCAAAATACCCCTGCGTATAAGGGTCTGGATCATCCACCTTATAAATGACCTCGCCATCTCTGGAGTAACTGGTCATGCCATCCTTTACGATAATTTCAATATGCATTTTCTTATTCGCGGTAATCAGAAATTTTGGATCAGATAAATCATGTTCTGGCAATAAGGGTCTATCGACATTGCCATTATAGCGTCTAAACCTGGTTTGCCCATTGTGATGCCCGCCATAGCCCACATAATACCCAGTAAAATGATGGTAATTTGGAAAATGCCCAGCACGTTCCTCTGATTCGGCGAAAAAATCATTAGGGTGCTTGGGGTCAGTCGCCATCCATAAGCAATTCATGTCCGACACCCGATCGTAAGGTCCGCCCTCATCTATAATAGTAATATCGTAAGAAATTTTCACTGGGGCCTCTAATTGGTGTTTGAACCAAATGGTGCAGCCTTTAACATCTACAACTTCAATACTCCCGTCAACAAATTTGGTTTCGCCACCCGGTTGTTGCTCCACCACCCATTGGCTCGGATCCTTTAACACATCGTCGTAAATCACGTTGTCCTGACATCCTATAAGAAGCAAGGCACATACATAAAAAGTGATACTCTTAATCATTATTTAAATTTTTTAATAAGGTTTATTGAACAGATTTTGGGCCGGCATATCACTAGTACTCGGCAATATGGCTCGTTTTAAAAATTGGTGATCATTCGTGTGGATGCACCAATCAATCAACCGTTGGCGATAGTGGTCCACCATGCTCAAATGCTCAGGATCATCCGCCAAGTTAGTCATTTCATAAGGATCACTTCGCAGATCAAAAAACTGCTCTCGATCTTTTCCCCAACTGTACACCACGTATTTGTAGTTTTTATCGGTCACTGCTCTTCCCAAGGTACCATAACTGTTTTTACTATCGAATTTGGTTTCGGTCACCACAAAGTCGTGATTTTTATAGGTAGAATCTTGAATTAAAGACCTAATGCTTTTCCCAAGTAACGCGTCTGTGGGCTTCATGCCTGCATAGTCTAACACTGTTGGATAAAAATCTAATCCGGTGGAAATCAATTGATCGCTCAATTTATGTTCACCTTGTGACATCAATGGATCACGGATGATAAAGGGCACGTTGATAGATTCCTGAAACAAGGCTGTTTTTTGATTCCAGCCGTGAGAGGCATTCCCATCGCCATGATCACTAGTGAAAATTACAATCGTATTCTCGCGCAAACCCAAATCATCAATTGCATCCAGAATTTTTCCAATCTCAACATCCACTTTTTCAATCAATCGGTAATAGGTGTAGCGGTATTGGCGCCAATCGTCCTCGGTATAATTTTGGGTGGGATAGGATAATTTATCGGCGTCCTGTTCGATTTGCAGGGCCTCAGGAAAATCATCGGCCTTTTTAAAATTCACCGGCAAATCGGGGGTTTGAAACTTATCTACTAGATCAATATTCCCATAAGGTAACGGCTGATTTCTGGCCCATTCGCAAATGGTGTGAGGGTTGTCAAAAGAGGCGACCAAGAAAAAAGGCGTATCACCATCCTTTTTGGACTCCATATAGGCGATGGTGTTTTCGGCAAGGCCAATATCACCAAACTCGGAAATTTTTTCAAAGCCACTTTCCAAATCGATTTCCACTTCTGGTGCGTGCCATTTTCCGCCGTAGGCGCAATCATAACCGTTGGCACTCAATAGGTGGGGCAAATTCTGATTGATATATTCTGTATCCAACTTTTTATCGGCATTGGAATTGATCCCCACTTGATGCGGCATTTTTCCCGTAAACATGCTGGATCGCGATGGACTGCAAAGCGGGAACGTCACATAGGCGTTTTCAAAACGGACACCGGATTTTGCCAATTTATCTAAATTAGGCGTACTCAACTCGGTATTGCCGGCGATGCTTAACGCTTCCGCCTGATGCTGGTCAGTCATGATCAACACGATGTTGGGACCATTGTTTTTTGATGCCTCCTCTTTTGCGCTTATGTTTTCAGCCTTATCATTCTTACAGGACACGAAGAGGCACAGGAAAATCAACGACATACTTATAAAAAAAACTCTTTTCATCATGATTATGATTTATTTGGAATCCATTTGTCCTGCATGGATTGCCAATCCCTTAAGGCTTTGGGAATCCAGTCTGGGATGTTCTTTAAGCGAAATTTCAATTGGGCTTCATATAGGGATGCGGGCAGCACAGGGTCACCCAAACTCTCAAGATAGCCGACATGGTCCTTATTAAATGTAGTTACCGATCCGTGCAAGCCCACCACAATAGGATGGACCACTGAAAATCCCCAGTACATATCCCGTTCATGTTTTCCGGACATTTTCCAAAAATTATAATTCTCCACCGTGCCCCCTACGCGCTTGTAATTCCATAAAGTCAGGCCTTCCAAATGATGCGGTTCATTTTTATAAAATCCGCCGTGATTGGTCATTTTAGCACCTTCATAAAGATCGACTAAATTGTTGATCGGAAATTCGGCATGGGAATCCCAGCCTTGTTTCGGATTTTTGACGCGCCAAATTACCGAACCTGAAGTTTTATGTGACATGGAAGCGCCGTGAAACTGCCCTTCACAGGACTGATCGTTAATCAATCCGGTCAGAATCCGTGCCGACTGGGTGACATTGGTCAATTTATGACCGCTATTGCCTTCAAATAACAACATCAGCATGGAGGACGCACAACTGTTGGCAAAAGAAACACCACCGGTTACCGAACTGAAACGGCAACGTCTTACCCACGAATTTGCCACCCGATTCAAGGACACCATGGACCAGGCATTATCGTGCAAAAAATCTTTATGATGTATAAATTTGTCCTCAAAATTAGCTTTGAAAAAGATGTCCTCGACACCGACATTTTCCAAAGGATAAAATGGTTTTGCCACCCAATGGTAATTCGCGTTGATGGTATTGATCACCGGATCTTTTAAGGTAATGATATTGCCAGAGACATCTACGATCTCATGATTTTCCACATAGGTGACTCCAGTTTCTTTGATGCGTTCCCAATGCGGACGGGCAGGATTGTCTTGAAGAGCTTCCGTAACCGCTTCGACATTGGGTGGCATTTCAAGTTGGATGAATTTCACTTTTTTAAAAGCAGAAGCATTCTCGACTTCAATGGTGAAATCCCCTGAATTTGCACTTTTAATAATGGGAGACGGTGTGCCATCTTTCTGCTTGGAAAAAAATTTGAACATATAGTTGACCTGCCATTCCGGTTGGTCCGGATAGCTTTGAAGCATGTGGTCTTTCATATTTATGGTGGTCCCGTTTACTCCCCATCCACGTCCTTTTAAAATAATATTTGATTTTGTAATCTCAATGGGGATGGCTTCGGTGGGGTTGACATTGACCAAAAATTCCCCAGGAGGAAACAACACTATGCCTCCATTGTTCAATTCAGCGGCATCAATGGTCTTTTGAATGGCCTCCTGGTCGGAAAGGGTGTCATTAGGAATAGCGCCATAGTCGAGCACATTAAACACGTTGAGTTTTGGGAATTTCTCAGGGATTCCTTGTTCACCAAGTTGGTAGCCGGCATAGGAATAATCGAAAAGCGTCGGGATTTCAGGACTATTAATTTCACCGGTGTATTTTTGCCAAATCAACGCTTGGTTTGGTGTTTTAACTGAACTTCCTGTAGTCCGCACGGATTGACAGGCGCCGGCTAAAAGTGCCAAACAAACCGTTAGCCCAATCACTTTAACAAGCGATACATGTCTATTTGAACGCAGGTGTCTCATTCTTCAATCTTATATCTTAGCCAATGGCTTCTCCTATACCCATCCAAAGAAGCCTATGATCAAAACGTCTATAGTTTATTTAATTTTACTTCTCTTGGCAAGCCATCAATGAAACGCATCTTAATTTTTGTGGTCCCGTTTTCGTGAGATGTGGACTTTATAAAATCTTCTGCATAAGGACTCCATTTACCATTTAAAGTAATTTCCATTTCTACCGGCTGACTGTAATTTCGAAATTTACCTTTCTTGTATTCAGGAAAGTTAAGGTCAGGTTGAACCACACTGATGGTGATCAAGTTTACCGTATTCTCTTTGAGCATGACAAAGGCAGGCTCCGATACGGTTTTTAATATTCCATCGGTCATCTGCTTATTGGCCTCAAAAATGACATAGCCTGTAGTTTTCGAAGGTACATCATACACCACGTGAGCAATACTATCGGCTCTTTTAATTATGTATGAATCATCGTCCGCTGCCATTTTACCAAAACCATGCTGATCCCTACTGTTTAAAAATGGATAAATCACGTATTGGTAAGCATCATTATCGGGTGCCATACCGTGGTCAATCCATGCTGAGGCATAATCGCCCTCGGTTTCTTTGGCGCCTTTCCCCTTTTTGTTCATCCCACCCGTGTTGATGGAATACTTGTTATGATAAGATTTTTGATGTGCTTTTTTAAAATGTACCGCGTTGTCGGATAGCATATAATATCCAGATCCATAAGGATCCACAATCCAAGAGTGTTGCTTTCCATCAGATTTCAATTCAGAATTCATCGGAAATTTCTTCATATCTCCTGCAGAGGAATATAGGATCTGTTTGGAATCTTCCAAATAGGATTGGAATATATTGGTTTGCGTTGGGTTTTCCTTATCAATACTTGAAATATTCGTACCAATGGCAATCAATTTATCGCCAAAAGAAAACACCGATTTCTTTGCTCGTAACCGACCTGGGAAACCGACATTCACCTCTTTCCCATCGGCATTGGATCCTTTGCCTTCGTTAAGAATCATTCCAAAGATGCCGTTGCCATCCAATGTTGTAGCGCCAGCAAAGGACTCATTGGACCTGAACATGATCAATGGCATTTTGGGCTCCAATTCTTTAAAAGGTAAATACACAACGGTAGCTCCTGGATATCGGTTCCAGTCCCAGCCCTCTTGACGAAAACCACTGCCACTTTCGCCGTTTCTATTCAGAAGTTCAATGGTGCCATTAGCAGGATATCGGCCGTAGCGGTTTTCATCCACATAAATCTCTGAGGCCCATACATATTTGCTGTACCCTTTTAATAATGCAGCCCATTGATTCCGTCTGTGTACTGCCGTTGCTGCATAAGGCAAGGTTTTATAACCGGGCATGCGTTCTTTTTGAATACCATTGATTCCGGTAAAAATATTGGTATTAAAAAGATCATCGTCACCCCAAAGTCTGAGATAGGCCGAAGCCACATCTTTATCGATAGCTTCCGTCCCATCCGGATTGCCCGAATAAGCGAGCATTAAATACTCATCTTTTAAGCTCTGGATGCCACCATCTTCCAAAGGATGACGACCAGAATTTCCAAAGCCCCAATTATAGAGTTGGCTAAAATCCTTCAGGGTCAAAAATGCGCGTTTAAAATTGTGATGGCCTTCTGGACGGATTCTGAATCGGGTAGGAGACAACATTTTCATGATTTTAGGGACGGTGCTGAAAGCTCCCAAAGCATAGGCAGGATAATGTCCGTTATGGTGCCAAGCAGATCCGTCTGGTTTAAAGCCCCACTCCTCATCTTCCTGAGCCATGGTAATAGATAGAAACTTAGAATAGGCGGCTAATAATGCAGCTTGATCTTCCTGTTTTTCAAAAAGAAAAATCATCATTAAGTGGTAATAGGCCTGGGTATTCAAATAATCGATATTTACATGAAAATTATCGGGATTATCCAAGAGCATTCCTAAATTATAGATCCAATGCAGACTCGCTCCAACATCATTCAAAAGTCCGTTGTCATAGAGCACGATCCGCATTCTAAAAAAAGCTTCGGTGATTTCCCGTACACCATAACCAATATGATGTCTGGTGCCTCCATTACTTCCGGCAACCCAACCTTGGTCCAAAAAGTATTTGGTTCCGGCAACAAACATGTCAGCGATTTGCTTTTTTTGCTCCGGGGTGGCCCGATCGTGAAATTTACTGAGCTTGTTCAATACTTTGCCCAGATCGGATATATCATTAAAGGTTTTTTTACCTTGTTGTCGTTCGTTAAAATATTCCTGTTGCTCTCTAAAAGTCAATGGCGGTCCTTGTACTGTCTCGCCTGTATCTTTAAGACCAAGACTATTATAATCCTCTTTCAACGTGTTCATATACACTTTGTACCGATCGGCAATGGTAAGGTCTTGATCAATCTGCGCTTCAATTTTTTTAAGGTCCATGCGGATGGCCATAGACACTGGACCAGCTTCCAAATTCCTGATGCGATCAAAGTTTGAAATCAGCGGCATCCAATGGTCATCACTCAAAACCTTATCCGCTTTTATAAACGGCACAAACTCATCGGGATATTGGTGTCTGTCATCCTGGTACTGTGCATAAATGATATCGTCAAAAAACAGTTTTCCTTTTGCAGAGGTCGTACTGACTTTAAAATAATCATAATCTACTTGTGCTCCTTTCTGAGGAGGATTTCCTTTCATTTCGTAAAATGGCACCCATATACGTCGCCAGCCTTTAAAGTCCAGATTCAGATCAAAATGGACCTCTTGCTTTCCATCCTTTTCAAACGCTATGGTAATGCTGCCATCTTGCGGTGCTTCACTATAAACTGACAAATGAAGCGTAGGCGATGCAGGAAAATGGGCACCATATTGTAATGGGCTCTCCTCCATACTCAAAATCTTAAAGTGTGAAGTTCCTATGGCACTTTCCCCATGCCAAGTCCATTCCAGTGACGATTTCCCGAAACGACTGTGCGCGTTTGACAAAGACAATTTCCCATTAGTGCTATCAAAAGAACTCAAAGCGGTTGGGGATTCAAAAGATTCCACCGCCGGACGATAGTTTTGTTGGGAAAAACTGACTACCGAGGTGAGCAAAAATAAAGTTGCTAAAATTAGGGATTTGTGGGTATTTTGGAAAGCGGTTTGTATCATCATCATTTTTTTATCAATTTAATTAACGCCAGAGATGCATGTTTCATACCAAAGGCTGAATGGCACCCTCACTTATTTTTTTGAAGTTCCTTATAACGCTCCAACCACGGATCTTTTTTCAATTTTAATTGCTCCAACAAGTCTTGATGCAATTTCTCTTTGATATCAGGAGCAGAATCGGCAATATTATTCATTTGATAAGGATCTTCCTGGTTGTCAAAAAGTATATTCCGCTCTTGGTCCTTGCCATCTAAAGTAATCACGTAGGTAAATCTTTTGGTGCGTAAACCGCGATGTCCTGAGGCAGGCTGGCCTTCCTCAATAAAATAATACATGACCGATTGTGGTTCGTCACCTTTATCCTCCAAAATAAGACTGGAAAGGTCCTTTCCATCCAAATCTGAAGGGATGCCTTTGGTAGCGCCCATCATATTTAAAATGGTTGGCATAATATCCGTAGGGCTGATCAATAGATCCGATTTTTGCCCCGCTTTTAAACGTTCTGGCCAGCGGATAATGAACGGCACATTAATGGATTCTTCGTACCAGATATTTTTTGACATCAATCCGTGACTGCCCATCATTTCACCGTGATCGGAAGTTAGCACCACAATGGTATTGTCGTCCAAACCTTCTTCTTCCAAGGCCTCCAAGACACGGCCGATTTGTTCATCAACACCGGTAACCATGGCAAAATATTCAGCAACGTGGTCTTTAGCCAAATTGGTGCGGCCTCTGGTAGCGCCTTTATGGAATGCCAAGTCTTTGGCAGCCGTTTCCAAATCGACATTATCCCTTACCAGCAATTCATCAAGAGATTTGTCTTCATAGAATTTCATATATTTTTCGGGAACATAATGATAAGGTGGATGTGGTGGATTTACGGACCAGAACAAAGCGAACGGTTTATCTTTACTGCGTGTTTCGGCAGATGGATTCTTTAAGTAGTCAATAATCACATCGGCCTCATGTTTTGCCGACCATTCATTGATTTGAGTCAACTCGTCCTCTTTGGCGTCATTGATCCAATAGTGTGGGTTGTTGTGCTGATCAAAGGTGCCGTAAGAATACCAGAAATTGAATCCGTGGCGGAATTCCTTAGGGGTATAGGCATCCCAAATGACGGAGTCCTTACCTGCAATGGGTGGTGGTGAGGTCAAATGCAATTTACCAACGTATCCCGCATCATAACCATTTTCGACTAACACATCAGAAAAACTGATATCGTCCTTTTGCCAAGAATTATCGTATTTATAGCGCTGTGAATTACTGTTGGTCAGTAGATTGTTGTGATAAGGCAATAGGCCCGTCATTAACATCCCGCGATATGGACTACACAGTGGATAACTACTGATGGCATTGGAAACAATCATGCCTTCGCCAGCCATTTTATCAATATTGGGTGTGATCACGGGATCTTGATTATTGATACCAATAGCGGCATTACGAAATTGATCAGGGAAAATAAACAGTAAATTGGGCTGTGACTTTTCCTTGTGGTCTTCTGCGACACCAGTATTTTTCTCCTTACAATTCAGAAGGAAAGAGGCAGTTAATATCAGAATAAAAAAAGGCCTATTAAATATAAACATCATCTGAAAATTTATTGGGTTTGCATTTTTTGTAATCGGGACAATGCTTCAATATAATAATAATCGGCATAAATAAGAGCTACATCAATTTCATGCCCTAATGATTTGGCTCCTGTGGAGTGTAATAAAAATGAATCTGCTTTTCCAACTCCTGAATAATTGCTTGAAGCCAATGAAGATAGCATTTTGATAGCTGCGTTATAATAACGTTCTTGATCTTCCTTAGACTCAACCATAATACTTAGATCCAGCAATGCACTGGCAACAATTGCGGCAGCAGAAGCGTCCTTTTCTTCATTTGGATCTTGAGCCACATCAAAATCCCAGCATGGAACCATGTCTTCTGGAAGTAACTCTAAATATTTGTCGGTTATCTTCTGTGCAAAATCCAAGAATTTTTTGTCTTTTGTTTCCTTATAGACCATGGTATAGCCATACACTCCCCATGCCTGTCCTCGCGACCAACGGCTGTCATCACTAAAACCTTGTTTGGTATGATGATTAAGAATATTACCATTAATAGAGTCATATTCCAAAACGTGCCAAGAGGTATAATCCGGACGGAAATGATTTTTCATAGTGGTTTCAGCATGGGTCACCGCGATATCATAGAACTTTTGGTCACCACCATGTTTGGCGGCCCAGAAGAGCAACTCCAAATTAAGCATATTATCTATGATGGTAATATGCTGTTGCCACCGCGGATGCATTTTATTTGACCATGATCTAATCGTGCCCACCTTCGGGTTAAATCGAGAGGCCAAAGAGTTAGCAGAGGTTAACAGGATATCTTTATATTCTTCTTTTCCGCCAATTTCATAACCCAAGCCGTAAGCTGGATACATCATAAATCCAATATCATGATGCTCAGTAATATTTTTAAAGTTCTCAAAAACTTCCGTACGTTTTATCGCTTCTTCTTTCCACTTGTCTTTCCCCGTAACCTCATAAGCATACCATAAGATACCAGGGTAAAAACCAGAAGTCCATACTAATTTATGATTATTCACTTCTTTCCATTCTGTTTCATTGGTTTCTATCAATCTTGGATGTTTGGTCAAGTCGGTTAATTTTGGTACAGATATTTCCAATTGTGAATCTACATCAGCAATAGCGCTCTTGAGATCAAAAGATGGTGTTTCAGGTGTTTGGGAGGCTTCGGCGGTGGCCACCTCTTTCTTGTCCAGATTTTTGCAGCTGACGCCTACTACGGCAATACAAACTAAAGCAATCATGTAAGATCGCTTTATAGGCTGAATAGATTTTAATAGGGAATGTTTCATTTTTTTAAATTTAAATTGGTTTTATTGCTGGTCAACAATTTATAGTAACAAAGTAAAGACGAATTACAGCATTTAGGGCGGTATAAAAGGTCATTGAAGGGGTCTCTTTTGGTCATTTTGGATGAATTCGCTGATTTGGCACCACTAAAACACCAATCAATATTGAAATGGCACAACGGTTAAGTGACACCTTAGCTAAGATACAATAGGCCCATATTCACATTAACCTTAAAGAATAGGCATAAAAAAACACTTTACCCATATCTAACCGTGAATAAAGTGTTTTTTCTAATTTAATGTATTTTACGATTTTACTTTTAGTTGATCAATACTTTTTTACTGGTGATAGCGCCATCTTGGGTTTGAACTGTTAGAATGTACAATCCTTTAGAAAAGTTAGAAACATCAATTCCAAGTCCGCTATCTTGATTAAATACTTCCTTTCCAGTTACGTCTATCAGTGCAACTTTTTGAATTTTTAAAGTTGAAGGCAATTTAATATTAATAATGCCTCTAGTCGGGTTGGGGTAGACGGCAATTGCCTCCGTTGCCATTTCAAATTCGGATACCGATAATACCGAATCATCCACCGTAAAATCCAATTGCTGCAATGCCGTATACGCATTGGTTGGAATCCATTCAGACGCTAAAACGAACCGGTAATATCTATAGGCTTTAGTTGTATTTAGAGCAATAGGATATTCAGTACCAGCACCTGAGTTATTGGAAAACATACCTAAAGGCGCACTCAAATCATCCCAGTTGGCGTCGTCATTACTTCCCTGTACAATCCATTTTGACTCACCTGGCTCTCCCTTATTGGACGTCCCATTGGCTAAAATATATCTTACTTCGGTGACCACAATAGGTTTATAGGCTCCTGAAACTTCAAACTTATAGCCTTCTCCCGCAGGTACGGTAATACCATTTTGCAATCTCGGTGTGGCAACGTCATCAGTTAAGACATTAGCCCACTTTGAGGTATTGCTAAAATTGCTCTCTGAGATAGAGGCGCTTGGTGTATTAAAAATATTGGCCTGCCCTGAAGCACTGATATTCAGTGCGCTGAATGCACCATTGGCAACTTGTTGGGGAGCCGCGCCAAAAGCAACATCCGAAATATAAAAAGTGCCATGCTGCATCACTCCTTCTTCAAAAGCTGCATCGTTGGTTTCCATTTTAAAAGCCACGGTAACCGAATTCCCTGTATAGGCGGATAAATCCAGTTCACCTTTCACATAGGTTTGAGGAGCGACCCCTGAGGTAGCTATAGCTCCCACAATATTGGAAGTTTCATTGGTCCAAGTAGCAGTACTCGGTGCATCACCGTGAGTATAGTTTTCAGACACCCAAACCGTTAAAGTAGCGCCAGCTCCAAATACAAAACGTTGTTGCGTCCAGAACGAAACCATAGGAGAATTGACTGTTGAGAGATCTTGATTGGTCATTAATGCCCAAGCCTCAATAGCATAGTTGGCCTGATTGTTATCATCGGCTGATCCAGAGGTATTGGTAAATGCAATGGCTCTTTGATCGCGTGTTCTACCGTCAGGGATTCTCTCGTCCGGCCTTGAGGTAGGATCGAATTGGCCATTGGAATCGTCTCCAGCAGAGCCTTGTGGCCCCACGATATCATTGACTCGTTTTCCAACTTGATTGGCATCATGGCCACCCAAGGATACTTTCTGAACGGTAAATCCTCTCTCTGTATTTTCATACCTGAAATCCTCGTAATAAGTGACTTGGGCATTCATTGAATACGTTACTACACTCAATAGGAGTAGCAGTGAGATTTTAAGAGTAATTTTTTTCATATTGATTTTGTTTTAAGATTAAAAGATTTGTTTTAGTAAATATAGCATTTTAGATGTGTTAAAAAGGGGGGGCTAACTCGTAATGAAAGGGGGCTATATTGTTCAATCCTGATATTATCCCTTGATTTTCATAAGTATAATGCTGTCTTCCGATCTTTTAAACTCACACTCTACTTAAACAACCAGTAGCGCAATCTTCCTATTTTGGCCTATGGTTATAAACGTAAAAACCCCAAACTGTGGCAAAAAATGTTTGCACTGTTCGGGGCTTTCTATAATCTATAAGACACGATCTAAAAAGACGTTTATCTAAAAACCGTTATTCGGTGACGGTGATGGTATATTCCTTCACATTTCCTTCCTGTCCATAAATAGTCTCATTACTACCTACAAAAGTGATGGTGTAAGTCCCGGCTTTTCCATAGATATACTCAAATGTCTTCAACTGTTCAGAATATGTTTTTAAAGGCATCCCTTTATCCGGGTTCACTTTTGTGAGATTAATGGCATTCGTAATGAGCCAGTCTTCATTTACTATTCGATCACTATTCCCTCGCATTCTCCAAATATTTTTGCCGGTATCGTAATACCATTTGGCCGCATTCCAACCATCTACAATGCCTTGTACGTCAACCGACTTAAATCCGGGATTGATCATATCGGCAACGGTGAGAGGTGCTGGAGCATTTTCAACGTCCATCTCAATCTCAAACCCATCAAAATACCACTCTGCTCCTCGATCTTCTACATTATCTGAGAAGTACCTAAAACCAAAATAAATATTTTCTCCATCTGCCAAGTCGGAAATATCAACCTCACCAGAACTTTGAAAATCAAAATCATATCGGTCAGAGATATCGAAACGATCGGTTATTTCGATCCAGGTGGCATTATTTACGGCTTCAGCAGTTCCACTACCATCATAATCCTTGGAATACCAAACAGTCAAAGTTTCCGTAGCGTTAGAGCCTAATCCCCATTTTTGGGAATTTAAAAATGACATGGTCACTTTCCCATCGGCATTGGTGCGATCTTTATACTTATATTGATGACCAAAATCGCCAGCATAAAAGTTTAGGAAATTGGGTGCGTTATCAACTGTAAATTGTACCGGTTCATCAACTTTTGCGGTGGTATTAAAAGCGACATCAAAATTAGGGACCTCCACTTCATCTAAATCATCACAACTTTGAAACACCAGTATTCCGAAGACCAGTACTGACAACTTATAAATTGTATTTTTCATTTTCTATGTTTTTTAATTGTTATAATCTTTGACTACCAGCCTTTGTTTTGTTTTAAATTGGTATTCACCCCTAACTCCTGTTCTGGAATTGGCAAGATGTAATGCTTTGAAGGATCAAAATCATTATAACCATCATAGAATTCAAATGATGGATTCATTACGTTCACTCGGATATTCCGATTGGTAGGCTCATCACCACTTTCCGGAATGCCATCCGGTCCCAAATTAGGCTCGCCTAATGAGGTCCAGTCGTCGTTGATAAAGTTAGGGTCATTTTCTAAAGTTTTCATCAACGCTTTGGTCTGTGTAACTTTTTGCTCCAACAATCCCCATCTTACCAAATCAAATTTACGTTGGCCTTCAAATGCCAATTCCAATAAACGTTCTTCCTGAATAGCTTCATCAGTAACCGTAGTTATTGGTGTGGCATTTGCACGCTCTCTAACGGCATTCACAGCGTTTAACGCTTCTGTCGATCCTGGAGATAATTTGTTCTGTGCTTCTGCATACATTAACATGACGCCACCCAACCGGATAACGGGCCAATGGTGAGGTCCCCAACTGGTATTGGTATTGTTTGGCTCCAAGAATCGGCGCCATTTGGATACCGGATACATAAACTGGCTATTGATCGTACTCAATTCACAGTCGTTATTTCGCTTCATAAAATAGGGGCTCGCGTTCCACCAGCCTCTATCATCGGAAGGGTCTGATCTATATTTCAACACCAAATTTATGGTGACGTACGCTGTTGCATATCCTTTACCACCACAACTTTCGTCGTCAATTTTCATCCCAAAGGAGGATCCTAATTTAGAGGCCTGATTGTTATCAAGATCGGCATAAGAGAACCCAATCTGAAATAAGGTTTCTTTGGTTTCGTAATTGCCCATGGCCAATTGATTAAAAACATCTTCATAACTTGGATTCAATTGGTGATACGGATCATCAAGAATTTTCTTGCTCCATTCACTCGATTTTTGATAGGCTCCGGCCTCATTGAACGGCTTGCTGGCCATATACAAATAAGCCCTGGCCAGTAAAGCTCTGGCAGCACTTTTATTAGCTCTACCCGGCGTTGCCGCGGCTGCTGTAGGCAAATATTGCTCAGCGTATTCCAGATCTTTTATAATTTGTTTATAAACTTCTATCCCAGGGGTTCTGGGCAATAGTTGTTTGTTGGTTTCTTCCAAAGGCATCGGAATACCTTCAACACCACCAAATGCTTTTTCAATATCAAAATACAGGAAGGCTCTTAAAAAACGTCCCTCGGCAATAAAACCTTGTTTGATGTCATCGTCCAAAGGAGAATCTGCCAAACCAACCAAAAGTGCATTGGTTGCGGCTACACCTTCGTAGTATTGAGCCCAGATCTCAGTCAACGTAGGATCGGATGCCGTAAAGTTATTTTTACTGATATCCTGCATTCCCTTTCTATTGTACAAACCTTCATCGGTCCAATCTGTTGGATAATGGGCATTAATTACGGCTTTCCTATACACCTGAACCACGCGGCTGTAAGCTCCGGTTAAACCTGCCAAAGCGCCATCTCTGGTATCATAGAGATTTTCAGCGGTTATATTGTCTTGCTGATCTATTTCTAATTGGTCATCACAACCTTGCAAAATAAAAGCGGTGAGCATTATTGTTAAAATGAATTTTATTTTCATGATCTAATTTTTTTAAAATGAAACATTGACACCAAAACTGAATATTCTATGCTTTGGATAAGCAGAATAATCAATACCCGGGGTGATTAATGAGTTTTCTACGGACACCTCAGGATCAAATCCTGAATAATTGGTCCAAGTGATTAAGTTCTGTCCAGAGAGGTATAGTTCGATACTGTTCATCTTTAATTTCTCGACCACATCTTTCGATAACTTATATGAAAGATTTACGGTTTTTAATCTTAAATAAGAACCATCTTCTACGATACGAGAAGAGATATCCTCAAATCCTTGTCCTCCGGCTCTAAACATATCGGTATCTTGATTTTCAGGTGACCATCGGTTTAGGGTAGTTGCCAATTGATTTTGGTTTGGTCTATCCATTTGCTCAAATACCAATCTGTTGGCGTTGAGGATGTCATTACCGTAGGACCATTGTAAAAAGGCACTCAGTTGGAAATTTTTGTAAGTGAACGTATTCCCAAATCCGCCAAAATGCGTTGGCAAGGCGTTTCCGATGATAGTTTTGTCACCACCTGAGATATTCCCGTCTCCGTCTAAATCCTTATATTTTTCATCACCTGGCTGGTGGTTGGACTTATAGCTTGGTTGTCCAGCAATAAGGGTATGTGATGATGCGGTAGGATCATAATTCTCGAAATCTTCCGGTTGATAGACACCATCCGAAATATAGCCGAACATATTACCTAGAGATTTTCCTTCCTGAACAATAAATTGATTGGTGCTCAACCTCTGATAGTAATTAGGTTTTCCAAAAATAGGTTTCCCTTCTGGTAAGGAGACAATGGAGTTCTGGTTAAAGGAAATATTAAAGTCTGATGACCAACTAAAGTTTTTGGTCTTTACGTTCAACGTATTCAAACTGATTTCCAAACCTCGGTTTCTTACCTGTCCTGAGTTGGTCCAGATCGATGAAAACCCTTGGGAAAGTGCAGCATCGGCATTGATCAAAAGATCTTTGGTGTCTTTTTGGTACACCTCAACTAACACTGACAAACGATCATCAAAGAAACCCATGTCCAAACCGGCGTTATATTGCTCCGTAGTTTCCCAGAATAAGTTTGGATTAGCTCCAAAACTGGTAGGGCGCTGACCTGAAACAGTTTGTCCGTCATAAAAATAAGAGGCATTGGAATCTGTTAAGAACTCAAATCGGGCCGTTCCCGGGATTCTGTCGTTACCCGTCTTACCGTAACCTGCTTTTAATTTCAACTGAGAAAACACATTTAAGTCCTTGATGAAGTTTTCGCGATCTGCATTCCACGATACCGCTGCCGATGGGAAATACCCAATTCTATTTGCGACTGGGAAGGCAGACGATCCATCACGTCTTATTGAGGCCGTAAACAAGTACTTGCCCTTATAACCGTAGTTGACCCGCGCTAATATTGAAAAGATTCTCGATTCATTCGTACTGTTGATGTCATTGGAACTGTCCAACGTACCTCCGTCCATGGAGTTGATTCCCAATCCTTCAAGATATTTCGGAATCTCGATGGAACTGTATCGGTCTCTTGACGTTTTTCTGACGTTCAAGGTCACACCCACCAAACCATCGATGGAGTGATCATCAAATTTCTTTTTATAATTCAAGGTGTTCACCGTAGAAAAGTTTTTCCAACGCTGATGATCCTTGGTACCGTTGATACCATTAATCTTATTGGTCAAACGACCATATACCGTGTTACTGTTGTTAAAAATCCCAGTTTCTCTAAACTGTGTATTGAAACTGCCTTTGGTTTCAAAAGTAAAGTCAGAATTGATTTTATACTTTAAACTTACGTTGGCAATGAAACGATCGTTCTCACGTCGTCTGTATTCATTTTTCAGGGACACGATAGGGTGCCAACTTACGATATTAATCAAATCGTATTCATCACTTACCTGATCCAATGGATCATACCCTTCAGGATAGTCAATAAACTTATTGGCTACATTATTATAGGTGATCAAGTTTCTCATAAATGAATAGGAGGATGATCCTCTTACGTCCAATCCATCTTGAATGTCGTTGGTATAAAGAACATCGATTGTTGCATCGAGTTTATCATTAATTTTATGATTGACCGTAATTCTACCGTTGATACGATTATAAACGGAATTCAATAGCGATCCTTGATCTTGCACCGCATTGATGGAGGCATTTAGGCGCGTCTTGTCACTACCACTTGAAATATTAAGTTTGTGGGTTTTGGAATAAGCCGTTCTAAATGCTTCGTCTTGCCAATCTCTTCCTTTAACGTTTTTATAATCTTCAAGCGTTCCTACAAGGATGTTTTGACCTGTATCTTCGTCAGGAACAGTAAGAAATCTACTCGTAGTACTACCTTCATTAATTTCAGACGATAATTTTAAAAACTCATACGGATCCAACACCTCTAAGGTATTTGATACGTTTTTAACATCCAAGCGCGTTTCATAGGTAATTTTTGTGGCTCCTGTCTTTGCTCGTTTTGTAGTTATGATAATCACTCCATTGGCACCTCGTACCCCATAAATGGCCGTAGCCGAAGCATCTTTTAATACAGTCATGTTTTCAATATCTGATGGGTCAATTATTCCAGGGTCAAAATTCTCAACTATAAAGCCATCCATGACATATAATGGCGAGTTGTCACCGTTAACAGTGTTCCCCCCTCTAATAACAATGTTCATTGCACTCCCCGGCTCACCGCCACTAGCACTTACCTGAACACCAGCAACACGTCCAGCTAAGGCTTCGTCAAAATTGGCTACGGGTGCCTCGGTTAGTTTATCCATATTGACTGTTGCAACCGACCCCGTGAGATCTTTCTTTTGTACCGAACCATAACCAATAATTACGGTTTCTTCCAATTGTTGTAAATCAGGTTCCATAGTAATATCAATAGTCGATTTGGTCCCTACGCTAATCACTTGGGTCTTATAACCAAGATAGGTAACTGTAATGCTCGAACCTGGAGTCACCTGGAGCGTATAGTTACCATCAAAATCCGTAGTGACACCATTCTTTGTGCCGGTCTCCAAAATGTTGGCGCCTGGTAAGGGCATCCCGATTTCATCCAGTACGGTTCCCTTTATCGTTTGAGCTTGCGCAAAGGAGGACATACTAAATAAGGTACAACATAAAAAAATAAGAAAAACGACATTGCCATTATAAGATGGCCTAATCGATTGGATTTGAATTTGATTTTTCATTTGCGTCTTAGTTTTATGACTTTAAATAAATAGTACTGTAAAATTAAGAGACAATTAACATCTTTTGAGGGGGTAATGAGATTTTTGACAAGGGGTTATCTGTTCTTTAACCTCAAACATCACATAATTAGGTGATAATAGTACGATTTAAGTAAATAAATCTTACATCTCAATTTTATGATTCTGGAGTTCCTAGGTTATTCGAACCATGTCTTGCACGATATTGTGACGGTAGTTCATCAAATAATTTCTGGAAAGATTTTCTAAAGTGTTTTAAATCGTTAAATCCAAGGTCGAATGCTATTTCTGAAATATTAAGTTCAGTTTGAAGGATTAATTGCCCTGCTCTTTTTAATTTAATGGTTCTGATGAACTCGGTAATAGATTGATCAGTTACCGCTTTTAATTTCCGATATAACGCTGAACGGCTCATCCCCATTTCATTTACAAAATCATTAATGGAGTACTCCGAATCATTAATATGAGCTTCAACCAAATCAATAGCTTTTTGCAAAAAGATTTCATCGGGAGAGGTTACCTTTGGTTTTGAAGGCTCAAGAATAATGTCCTTTCGAAATTTCTCAATTAATCTTTTCCTTGTCATCAATAAGTTATCAACCTTCAATTCCAATATATTAGCATCAAAAGGTTTAGTAATATATGCATCAGCCCCAGTTTCATAACCTTGTCTTTGTGCACCTTCTGATGTTTTGGCGGTCAGCAATAAGACCGGGATGTGGCTAGTTAAAATATTACTTTTGATATGGTGGCACATTTCAATACCGTTCATTTTTGGCATCATCACATCACTGATAATGAGATCCACTTTATGGTTGTTCGCAATTTCAATAGCCATTTCGCCATTTTCGGCTTCCAAAATGTCGTAATTTAATTCAAAGATTGACTTGATAAATAACCTGACTTCCATATTATCTTCAACAATTAAAATAGTGATTCCTGAAATATTGTTTTCAAGTTCTTCATTATCTTCATCAAGATCTTCAGGCAGCAAGTCCTTGATCATATAATTTGGATTGTTAAAATAAAATGATCCAGAAACGATATCCTGATTACTAGTCATTTCCGTCTCTGATAAATGTGCATTACCCAACGGTAACAAAACTATGAATGTGGTACCTTCTCCTTCGTTGCTTTTCGCTTTAATTTTTCCATGATGTAATTCGACAATACTTTTGGTCAAGGCTAAACCAATCCCCGTACCAGAACGTGTCGTATCATCCTGTCCCAACTGATAAAATCGATCAAAAATAAATTTAAGATTTTCCTTAGGCACACCTCTTCCACTATCCTTGACCTCCAATCTTAAAAACTCCTTCGCCGTCAGATTAGATTTCATTTTAGTTGCTTTTGAAAGTCTAATAGAAATTTGACCTCCTTCTGGTGTAAATTTAAATGCATTTGAAAGCAAATTATAAACAACTTTCTTTAGGTCGATATTATCAAACCATAATTCGATCGATTCGTCTTCTGTGTGAAAGTGATAGTCGATATCTCTAAGACGTGCCAATTCATCAAACGATATTTTTATGTTCTTAATGAATGGAACTATATCGCCTTTTAAAGCTGCCAATTTTAATTGCCCCGATTCACTTTTCCTGAAATCCAATAATTGATTGATCAATTGTAACAGAACACTAGCATTTCTATGCATAATTTCGTGTTGTCGCTGAATATATGCCGACCCAATTTTTTTATGCAACATGCGTTCCAATGGCCCAATAATTAGGGTTAATGGGGTACGGAAATCATGAGATACGTTTGTAAACAAGCGAAGTTTCATTTGATTGATCTCTTCAATCCGCTCCTTTTCCTGACGTTCAAACTTTAGTTCGTTTTTCTCGTGGATTCTGATCAAACTGTATTTTCTGATGATTAAAAGAACCGTTACAATTATTATCGCATAGATAAGATATGCCCACCATGTCAACCATGGTGCAGCTTTGATGATAAAAGACATAGATTCCCCCTCCTCATTCCAAAGTCCATCATTGTTAGCGGCCTTGACTCTAAAAGTATAGATTCCCGAATCGAGATTGGTATACGTTGCGGATTTATTATTTCCTATATTGACCCATTCGTTGTCAAACCCTTCAAGCTTATATGCATATTCATTTTTATTTGGTTGGGAATAACTAAGCGCAACAAAATTAAAACTAACGGCATTCTGATAGTGTTTGAGTTGTGTGATTTTTTCTTCTTCATCATCAACAAAGAAAGGTTGATTGTTGACCCTAAAAGAGGTAATGGATATAGGTGGTACATAGGTATTTTTAATGATGTCATTAGGATTGAAATAGGTAATTCCGTTGGCACTACCAAACATAAGGTCACCATTGGACAGTTTTTTAAAGGCTCCATAATTGAATTCATTACTGACTAAGCCATCCGATACATCAAAGTTTGTAAAAGTATTAGTCACAGGATCAAAACGGCTCAAACCGTTGTTTGTACTAAGCCAGATGGTATTGAAATCATCAGGCAAAATCCCATAAATCACTTCGTTAGGCAAACCATTGGACATCCCATATTTAGTACTTTCTTGAGTTTCGGAATCATAATGGTACAATCCATCACCCTCAGTGGCAACCCAAAGTTTATGATTTATATCTTCATAAGCGTATAAAGTAGCATGAATATGATCGGTGTTCTGAATCATTCTTTTATAGGGTAATGGGGTCCATTCATGCGTTAGGACATTTATTTTTGCCAACCCTTTGTTACTTGAAACCAGCAAACTGTTTTTGTTGCTCATTGGGGTTATGGCATAGATGATAGATCCTATAGAGTTTGAAGGAGCCTTTATCCGGATGATGTTCTTTGTATCATGTTGCCATTTATTTAGCCCGCCACCAGACGTACCAATCCAAACATCCTGGCGCGCATCTTCAAACAAAGAAATAATCCGATTGCTACTCAAACTCATGCTATCAGTCGGGTGATTCACATATTTTTTAATAGAGTAGGGTTGTTTTGTCAAATTAACGACATTGATGCCGCCATCATGCATCCCCACCCAATAATTACCATCACTTGTTCGGATCATTGCCTTCACATTATCCGTGCTCAAACTATTAGCGTTTGAATCGCTATGTGTATAGTAAGTAAAACGGCCCGTAGAATGATTATACACATTAATACCTCCACCTTCAGTTCCTATAATGAGATTCTGATTCGGATCTTCAATGATGGAGCTCACCACCATGTAGTTCAACTTCAAATCGTTGGAGCCTGCAATAAAACTCTTAAAAACATCATAGCTTCTATCATAATAATTGACACCTCCCGCATAAGTACCTATCCAGAAATCGCCTCTGACATCTTCATAAATGGAATAAATGGAATTTTGGCTTAAACTGGTTGGGTCATTTTCATCGTGGACATAATGATATACCTGACCATCTTTCTTATGAATCAGATACAAGCCATTATAGGTTCCAATCCAAAGATTGTTCAAATAATCTTGACCGATGCTTCTTATCTCATCTCGTATGACTGGATATATTTTTGATTTTAGTTGATAAGGCTTAAAAGTCGAGTCCTTAGGATCAAAAAGAAATAGTCCGTTTTTATAGCCAAGCAATAGGTTATTTTGATCATCTTCGTAAATTATAGGTGCATAGTTTTTATTCACCTCTTTGGCTTCACCATGTGGATAATTATATTCATTGTAGATTTTGGATTGAGGATTATAAACTTCTATATTTTTGGTATGACAAATCCATAAGTTTCCATCCGAAGCGACCAAAAGCGAGCGAATTTGAGTGTTGGGATTTCCATTTTTTCCTTTTGGTTTAAAATGGGACGCTTTATGAGTTTTAGGATCAAACCTTTCAAGACCAAAATTGGTCCCTAACCACAGATCTCCATCTTTTGTTGAGACCATGTCCCAAATTTCATTATTTGCAATACTGTTTTTACCATCGTCCTGCTTAAAACGTTCAAATTTATTTCCATTAGCTATATACTTATTGAGACCATTCATTGTCCCAACCCACAAATTGCCCTCCTTATCTTCAATTAATGATCTTATATAACTATTACTAATAGAAGTTGAATCTTGCGAATTGTGCCTAAATGTTGTAAAATTTTGGCCATCAAACTTGTTAAGACCATCTCTTGTACCAAACCACATAAATCCTTTACTATCTTGAAGGATACACAATACCGAACTTTGTGACAAACCCTCTGTTAGCGAGTAGTGTTTGAATTTTAATTTTTGATTGTCATTAAGTACCGTTTGACTATAGCCACTTAAACCGGCAATAAAAAGAAAAAATAGAAAAACATTTTTAATCATTTTGAATAAATATGCATAATACGGTATTGCCCTAAGGTATGAAGATTATTAAATTATTCAATGGTTTCTTTTATCTTTTGGGATGATTCCCGTTCTATAAGACTGCCTTGAATAATTATTTTCTCATGGATAAAAGAATCATTACCGACCATGATTTGTGATACCAACAGTTCAGTAGCCCTTGTGCCTATTTCAAAACCAGGCTGGTTTATAGTCGTCAATGATGGCTCAATAACGGCAGAAATTGCTTCATTGCTAAATCCAACCACCCCAATATCAATTGGAATCCTTAATCCCTTTTTCTTGAGTTGCTTCATGGCACTAATAGCCGCTACATCATTCGCTGAAAAAATCCCATCTACCTTTATAGGCAAACTTAACAACTTATTTATATTATCAATACCATCTTGTTCCATTAGACGCGAATAAAAAATGAGTTCCTCAATAAAATCTATATGATGTTTTTTGAGTGCCGCCTTATAACCTTCAAACCTATTTTTATAAATCTCTAAATGTTTGGGTCCTGAAAAATGTGCTATAGATTTATATCCTTGAAAAATAAGGTGTTCTGTAGCGTCAAATCCAGCTTGGAAATCATCTAACAGAACACTACTGGTATTTGGGATATTACAATGTCTATCAAAAAAAACGAATGGAATCTTTCTTTTTCTTAAACCCTCAAAATGGTCATAATTCTCCGTCTCCATTGAAATAGATGCTAAAACACCATCTACTCTATTGGCCAATAAGGTTTTGATATTACTCTTTTCGCGTTCCAACTGCTCCAATGATTGACAAATAACAACATTATAACCCATTTTAAAAGCGGCTTCCTCTATACCCGCAATTGCAGAAGAAAAGAAATGACGTGAAATGCGAGGCACAATAACCCCTAAGGTATTGGTTTTGCTTTTGCGCAAGTTGGACGCCAAATCGTTCCGTTGATAGCCTAACTCATTAGCTTTTGCAATAATTTTTTTCTTAGTTTTTTCAGTTACTCTAGGGCTATTATTGAGCGCTCGAGAAACAGTAGAACTATCAATATTTAAGATTTTGGCAATATCGTGGATCGTGACTTTATTGGGATTCATAATTTAATGTATCATATCATCTGCTTACCTCATTCTGTAAGATTTAAAACTGACAATTTTTCGTATGCAAGCCTATTCAATAGCCATTCAAGGCGTCGTTTAAGCATCTTTTACAAAGATATACATAAAAATACAATCGATTGTATTTTTATTTTATTACTTTTACATTTCTAATATTTAAAATAAATAATACTGAAGTTATGAAAACGACCTATGAAGTGAGATACGCAGCGTCTCCCAATGATGTTAAATCCTATGACACCCAGAAATTACGTGATGAATTCTTGATAGACTCACTAATGAAGCCAAATACAATCCATTTTGTATATACACATTACGACCGATACATGGCAGGTAGTGCTGTACCAACAAGTTCCCCTTTAAAATTGGATACTGTTGATGCCTTAAAATCAGAATACTTTTTGGAACGAAGAGAATTAGGGATCATTAATATTGGCGACCAGGGTACTGTATCTGTTGATGGAACTGACTATATATTGGACCATAAGGAAGCGCTATATGTAGGCCAAGGCAACAAGGAGGTCATTTTTTCAAGTACCTCAGAAAATAATCCGGCCAAGTTTTATCTAAACTCAACACCCGCTCACAAGGCGTTCCCCACAAAAAAAATAGGCAAAGATGATGTTGAAGTCATTGAATTAGGAGCTCCAGAAACTGCCAACGCGAGGACTTTGCGTAAATATATAGTCAACACTGTGGTCGACGTATGCCAATTGCAAATGGGAATGACAACATTAAAACCAGGCAGTTCTTGGAACACCATGCCGGCGCATACCCACGATAGACGTATGGAGGTCTATTTCTATTTTGAAGTACCAGAAGACCAAGCCGTATGTCATTTTATGGGACAACCACAAGAAACCAGGCATATTTGGATGGCCAATGATCAAGCGGTAATTTCTCCACCTTGGTCTATTCACTCCGGTTCAGGAACGAGTAGCTACACCTTCATTTGGGGCATGGCAGGAGAAAACTTAGACTATGGCGATATGGACCATTGCAAAATAAATGAATTAAGATAAACTTCAAAAAAATACATTATGTCAACTAAATTATTTGATTTAACAGGAAAGATAGCTCTAGTAACAGGTGCGGTTCACGGTCTTGGAATGGCAATGGCCAAAGGCTTAGGAAATGCAGGGGCCACGATAGTAGTCAACAACCATTCAGAAGATTCTTTGGAAGCTGCAGTTAAGGAATATAAAGATGCCGGTTTAAAGGCTCATGGTTACGTTTTTGACGTGACGGATACTAATGCTGTTGAAGCGGCCATAAAGAAAATTGAAGCCGAAGTCGGACCAATTGATATTTTGGTCAATAATGCGGGCATTATTAAAAGAACCCCCATTATAGAAATGGAGACGGCCGACTTTGAAGAAGTTATTAAAGTGGATCTGGTGGGCCCGTTTATCGTCTCAAAATTTGTTGCCAAAAGCATGATCAACAGAGGTGGTGGAAAAATCATTAACATTTGCTCTATGATGAGTGAGCTGGGAAGAGATTCTGTAAGTGCATATGCCGCAGCAAAAGGCGGTCTAAAAATGCTGACCAAAAGCATGGCTACAGAATGGGCGCGCTTTAATATCCAAACCAATGGAATCGGCCCAGGTTACTTTGCCACAAGCCAAACCGAACCTATCCGCGTAGATGGACATCCATTTAACGAATTTATAATTGGAAGAACTCCTGCAGGACGGTGGGGAAACCCTGAGGATTTACAAGGGACCGCTGTGTTTTTAGCTTCTAAAGCTAGTGATTTTGTGAATGGCCATATCGTTTATGTTGATGGGGGTATTCTAGCGACAATAGGAAAACCTTCTAACGAAAAATAATAAAAGATGACACAACTTCGCAAATACGCACTATTCATAGCGGTTTTCGGAATGCTATCTTCTTGTGCAGAACAGGAAAAGGCGAAAACAATAACTGTAAAAAACAGTTTGGATAGGGACCGTAATTTTGAAACGGTTGAGTTGACCAAAGACTTTTTAAAGGTCGACGATCTTTCTAATATTGGTATTAAAAATACAGAAACACGGACTTTATTAGTAACTCAAGCAATAGATAGTGATGGTGATGGAACTTTGGATATGATCATCTTTCAGCCGGAAATAATGGCCAATGATGAACAAACATTTGAAGTTGTAAACATAACTGAAACAGAACGCCCTGAAGCACCAGAATTGTGCTATTCGCGCTTTGTACCTGAGCGCACCGATGACTATGCGTGGGAAAATGATAAAGTCGCTTTTAGAGTGTATGGACCTAATGCCCAAGAGTTATTTGAAGCGGGAGATCCTAACGGAACGCTTTCGAGCGGGGTTGATGCTTGGTTAAAGCGTGTGGAGTATCCCATCATTGATAAGTGGTACAAAAAAGCCACTGACGGAACGGGAAGCTATCATGAAGATACCGGTGAAGGTCTCGATAATTTTCACGTGGGACCAAGTCGAGGTGTAGGTGGAATTGCGGTGAGAGGTGATTCAGAATACTATATTTCAAAGAATTATACCAATTGGCGCACCATCACTACCGGACCGCTTAGAACAAGTTTTTATTTGGAATATGAAACTTGGGATGCTGGAGGAAAAAGTATCAAGGAATCCAAAGTGATCAGTTTAGATTTGGGTCAGAATTTCTCAAAATTCGATACCCATATTGAAGGCACTGATCAGATTTCTGCAGGTTTGACCCTACATGATAAAAAAGGAGAAGTTTCTGGAAATGAAGAAAACGGCTGGGTGAACTATTGGGAACCAATTGCGGATACGGAAATTGGAATCGCCATCGTGGCCACCGATAAATATTTTATCGATTATGAAACTTACGATACCGATGTGAAGGATTTAAGCAATGCTTATGCCCATCTTAACGTGATTGACAACCGCGTAGTTTACTATGCTGGGTTTGCTTGGAAAAAATCTGATCAATACCCAACCAAAGAATTGTGGGAAGCACATTTAGATGATTTTGCCAAGCGATTAGATAATCCTTTGACAGTAACCTTAGACTAAACAGTCTGCTTGTTGAAGCGATGTAAAATGTCGTTCTTTCTTAACTGAAGGAACGACATTTTTTATGGTCAAACTTGGTAAATGGAAACTATGATAAAAAATAAAATCTATCTATAAATTATAAGTAGTATTTATACATTTCCAATTTTGACGGCCTGACAAATCCAAAAACACACAGTTACTAAAATAAATAATGTCAAAATGGTGGTTTCTTGAAATTTATTTTTTTGGTAAAACTACTTTTAAGCATTAAGAGATATAGCAGATTAAAATTATAGGAAATAACAATACCAGTATGTAACCTGAAATATTAGGTGTATAAATAGCATTTTTATAATCTACAGGTAAAACCAGTATGATCAATGAAATGATAATACTTAGGTGAGAAAATGATTTAATTTTGGATACTAAAATAGTATAATGCCTTAATTACATCCCAATTCACTTAAAGATCTTTCACCTTTTAATACTTTATCTTCTTTTTTACAATCAGGTCTGTTTTTTATTATTGGCAGAATGGTAGCCTTGCCACCATTATTGTTCACAAACTCATTGATTATAGTTTGAAAACTTTTCCATAAAATATCGTCTTTCAGAAAAGCATTGACAAATTGTGTAATCCAGACTATACCTTTCTGCAACATTAGAATAAATCTGTCAACACCTTTTATAAAGAAATTGTACGATCCATCAGAATTTTGCTCATAACCTCCAGTGTTCACTTACCGGATGAATACCTGCAAAGCGAGTTATTACAATGGCTTCGGTTCCTATATTCCATTATAAAAAAACTTATTTCTTCATCAATTTATAGACTTCGGCGCCATGATCCCCACTCAGTTTTAAAAAATAAATTCCTGAGGCCTGTGATGTCAACGCGTTGCCGAAACTATAGTGCGAAGCATGTGTAATCGGCCTGCTTAGCACCGTTCTACCAAAGATGTCCATGAGTTCCATTTTGGTAAATCTTCCCTTTAAATTTGAAATGTTCAATTCAGAACCGAAAGGATTCGGATATACTTTAATTGAATTATTCTCTAATTCAACCGCTGCATGGGACAAGGTCGTATCTGATACAAAATATTTAACATCCGAAATGTAAAAGGTACCATTCCGATTGATAGGAGAATACGCCGAACTACTGCTGGTATACTTAAATGCCAATGTAAACGAGGTAGCATCATAAGCCGATAGATCCAAAAGCGATTCAAGGTAAGTCTGTCCTTGTTCATCGGAGGTAGCAATTTGTCCCACGTTGGCCGTAACATTTGTCCAATTGGCAGTCAGTACATCATCCGTATAATCAGTGGAAACGAACACCTCCAAAGCTGAAATACCTCCGTTGGCATAACGTTGTTCGGTCCAGAAACTGACATATTTATAAGGATCATTAATACTGATAAACGGATTGTTATCAGAAACATCTACGGGTTCCATAACCACCCATGCTTCCATTCCATAATTCGTTTGGGAGCTTGATCCAACAATAGATAAGGCTTTCTGATCTCGCATGCCATTTGCAGGAATTCTGCTATCTGGTCGTGTTTCGGTAAATTCGCCATTAGAGTCTAAGGCATCGGGAATGTCGTTAATTCGTTTCCCAATGTCATTGCTATTCTGTCCGTCAGGATTTGATACCACTTGAACCGAATAGCCTCGATTGACCGCGCCGAAGTCTTCATAAAAAAAGATTGGGTAGTATGGATTAGAAGTTTCTCCGTTAATCCAACTTGGAAGATACCCTAAGCGATATTCCAATTGCGCTTCATACAACGACTCTTCATCCACAAAAGTACCTGGAGATTCATTGACCTGGTACTGATTGGGCGCGGACGACATGGTAAAGCCTTTCAACCCAGAAATGATCGGCATTAAAAACTTGCTGTAAACAGTTTCGTTATTTGGACGCCAGGATTTCACATTGGTCGGCTGGTAAGAGGTACCCTCAAAATTCCAAAGGACCAAATCTCTAAGATGATTTGGCAACGCCCCTGTTGAACCACCCATATTAAAGAAGAATCCCCCTTTGCACACATCAAACAAATTTGCTCGCGGTTGACTGGCGTGGACTTCCATTCCTGAACTTCCGTTTGTGGGATTGTTGTTTCTCCAAATGACATTACCAACAGATTGTGAATTGAGTCCGCTACCGTGCCAAACACCAGTGGTGTAGTCATTAACATTGCCCAAGAAACAACCCGTGGCCGAGTTGGTACTGATAAAATTATGTCCAGGATTACCGGTATAGGTAATATCGAGCGCCGTGCAATAACCAGATAGTTTGAATTGTGCCGCTTGTGACATTTGACTGAATTCAATATTTTTTAACCAACCGTTAACCACGTTTCCAAACTGGACACCGCTCCATCCGGAAGAACTTATAAAGGCGTGGGGACCACTTTTAGGCTCGCCTGGATAAAGCTCTTGCGGCGCTTGATGGTGCAAATGCTCATAAACAAAACCGCCGGTAAACTTCAAATCCTGCATCCCTACTTCTTCAATGGTGTTATAGGCATTGAGGATCCAATTGTATTTAGACTCGATGGTTTTATGGATGGGTTCGACAAACGTCACCGTGTTCCCATCAATACTTTTAATTTGATGCAGCTCTTTGACCAAAACGCCTTCGGTGACAATTTTTGTGGAATTGGCTTGGTATAAATCATTTTTGGTGAATGGATATAGTTCACTCGCTATCAAATCAGGTGAATTGTCCGTAAGTTCCAACTGCACCCATTTTCCAACCGATAGTTGGGACACATTATCAACTTCAACAGCAAATGTTTCTCTTACGGCATCTGCGGTAATATTGGCAACTTTCTGAACGCCCCGGTTGGACGGTCTAAATTGTATGATGTAAGGCACAGTCCAGTCGTTTCCAGGCTGGGTTTCCATACTATACGTTTTTTGATACAGTTCAGTACCTCCGGCCCCACTGCCGCTTCCCTTAATAACAATATTACTTTTTCTGATATAAATAACATCATTTCTATCGGCCTCGTCACTGATGATAAAACGTCCTGGGGGGAAAAACACCACGCCGCCACCATTAGACTCAGCGGCAGCTATAGCTGATTTTATTGCTTCTTTATCAGAAATATTATCATTTGGCACCGCATTAAATGGTGGCTTCGTCACATCAAAAACTGTTGAAGGCAACTCATTATCTGATGGCAATCCACGCTCACCATAGTGGTAGCCAGCATAAGAGAATGTTGGTAAAATAGGCTCTGTTTTATTTGTTTGTGCATCTAACCAATCTTGATATAATGCACTTGGATTTTGAGCTATAGCTGTATTAAATAACAGAAAACTTAATAAACATGAGATAAAACTTAATTGCGTAAAGATTTTCATATTATAATATTTTTGACAAATTACTGACTAACCAAATTTATTGACATAGGATGAAAATAATGGGGGTATATCTGGTCTGATAGAGGGGTAAGAATAACCCATAAAACTTCAAATGGACCATTTAAGCACAAGATAATCACATAGTTTGGTGTAACAATTTTTAGAGAAGACTGTTTAAAAACAAACCCTGTAAGTTGCCTATAACATAATACAAAATTGTATAACAGGTTACATGACCATTCTTTAGGATTTATTCAAACTTACCATCAACATATTAGCAAGTACACTTTCTAACACAACCCCCTCAACCCCAACATTAGCAGCCATATTGTTAATACCAAAACTCCAATTTCCTTCAATATAGAAATCCAAAATACGACATTCCATCGCTAAATTTCAGTTAGTATTCCAACACAAGCATCAGTATAAATCCGTGTTCATCACGTGATGGGAATCCATATATCGAAGTAAAGAGTAGTAAGTAGATCCATAGGTTGTTTACATCTGTCGTAAAAAAGTGAAATTTCTGTTAAAAAGACCTTTAACCAAATTCCCGTTTTTTTTTCAATCATTTCTACTATCTTTGCCGGTTGTGAAAAACACCAAAGTACATAACGGCAACTTAATGTTCAGACAGTTTCTGTCTACTGCCCTGCTATTGGTGGTTCTTTTATCTTCATGTTCCTTAAAAAGAGGCGTCAAGGTTTTATTTGACATCCCTGTTAAAACAGTACAAACCGGGACCTATGGTCACCATATTTCGGCTTTAGGCCACGGGGAAACGGCCTGCTTAAAATGTAAGGACCTCCAAGTGCTTACCGCAGATTCTTTTGACCATTCTTTGATAAAGAATCTCAATTCAGCTATTTTTATTAGCGTTATTTTTTCTCTTTTATTATTGGCATTCTTTAGGCCAGAAGGAAATCATAATTTCAAGACACCAACGCTTGGACTTAATATTCCCAAGTATCTTCTTTTTAGTAAACTTCTTTTTTACGATTTACGATAATTAACACTTTTCTTTAGTCGAAGAATACGAACATTGCATTGTCATACTTTGCTTTTTTTTGGCATTTCGCATCCGCCCTTATATTCTTCATTTCTAAAAAAACCAAATTAATCATGCTTTTCATTAAGCGTGATGCTGACCTCATTTTCTAAAATGTGGCTCAGGCAATATCACTAATCGTAAAAATATAATCAATGACAAGAATATTTGTGGTAGTTCTCGGTATTGGCATATCGCTTACCGGCTACCAATCTGCCGTCGCACAACAGCATCAAAGTCAATTAAACACGCTCTGGGAGGAGGTTGAACGTTCCTATCCAAGTCTGGAAGCCAAGGAAGCCAACGTAGAATCGGCAAAACTGGAAGAACGGTCCGTCTTTGGCGAGCGCCTTCCGCAACTGCGTGCACAAGCACAAAACTCCTATGCTACCTATAAAGGCATCAGCGGGGCATTTATCCCGCAACCTGGACTTTTTAATGTAAGCGGGGCAAACGGCTTAACCGGTCCATCCTGGACGTTCAATACCTATGCGTCAACTACCTTGGAATGGGAACTTTTTTCCTTTGGAAAATTTAATTATAAATCCAAAGCTGCCAAGGCAAAGACCCAAAGCATGGAAGGAGAGCATACAGCATACAGACTGCATCTTAAAAAAGAACTTGCGCAACGCTATCTTCAGTTACTTTTCAACGAAACCAAACTGGAATCCAATCAGCAAAACGTTAACAGGCTCAATACCATTCGCAGCATTACATCAAGCTTGGCAAGAGCTGGATTGAAATCGGCTGCAGACAGTTTGTTGGCCTCCTCTTCGTTTAATCAGGCATTGGGAGACAATGAAAATTTAAAAGGTAAAAAACAGGCTGCCCTCATCCAATTAGTGGAGCTTACCAACGGAAAAGAAGTCGATCATCTCACTTCGGTCCCTCGGTTTTTAGATCCACAGGAAGCCTCTTTGATCAAGGCATCAGCAATAGATCCTTCCCATCCCGTCCTGACTGCTCTCGACGATCAACGTAAAAGTTTAGAATACAAAGGGGAAAGTGAAGCGAGAGCCGCTTTACCTTCCTTCAATTTAGTTGGGGGCTACGCTTATCGCGGTGTGGGCATTGGAAATGATGGCACCGTATCGGACAACTGGAACGACGGCTTCTCCAACACGGTCTCCAACGGTTTGGTAGGCGTGGGAATCACTTGGAATATTTCCGATCTGTACACCCAAAAACAACGCGCTGGAAGTTTTAAAAAACAGGCTGAAAGCGAAGAGCATCGTTACAAACAATACGAGCGACAAATGCAGGCGCAGTTGGCCTCCATTCAAAATAAATTGATTAGACAATATGCCGAAGTGCAAAAAACCAATGAGGCACAAAAACAGGCTAATGGTGCATATGAGATGTACTTATCACGGTATAAAAGTGGTTTGATGGATTTGAGCAGCCTCCTACAGATTCAAATTTTATTGGAACAGGCAGAGCAAAAGCATATCGATGCTGCCTACGATTTTTGGATGCTCAGCGCTGCCGAAGCCGAGTTGTTAGCCGATTTTTCACACTTATTCGCCAATCTTTAATTAAAATATTATGAACAACCTAATTCGATTTGCACTGCGAAAGCCCATCTCAATCATGGTGGCAGTTATGGCCATCGTTTTCTTTTCTGTGATCGCAGTCCAAAAAATAAACGTAGATATTTTTCCCGAAGTGGAATCCCCCGCCATTTATATTGCCATGCCTTATGGTGGACTTTCCCCGGAATATATGGATGGCTTTATGGCCAATGAATTTCAAAAAGTATTGCTTTTTGTGAGCGGGGTCAAGGAGATGGACTTTAAAAGCATCCAAGGCTTGACCTTAATGAAGCTGACCTTCTATCCCGGAACCGACATGGCACAGTCTGCGGCTGAACTGTCCACTTCCGTGTCGCGGGCGATGGGCTTTTTACCGGCCGGTGCAGTACCGCCAATGGTAGTACGCTTTGATGGAAGCTCACTCCCGGTAGGGAAACTGGTCTTTGAAAGCGACCAACGCTCCATCAACGAGATCCAAACAGAAGTATTGACAAAAATCCGTCCGATGTTGGTAAACGTTCCAGGGGTTTCAGCTCCAGCACCATTTGGAGGAAGTGCGCGAACCATAGTAGTTAATGTAGATCCTGATTTACTTCGTGCAAACAATCTGAGCGCCGAGGACGTGACCATTGCCATTGCTAAAAGCAACTTGCCCTCTCCAGCAGGAAACTTAAGGATAGGCAACAAAAACCTAATGGCTCCCATCAATTCTCTTTCGGCTGGACCTGAGGAATTTTTAAACACGCCTATTAAAAGGACAAATGACCGAACCCTCTACGTTCGCGATGTGGCTCACGTGCAGGATGAAGCCGATATGACTTACGGTTACGCCATGGTAAACGGAAAACGCACGGTGTATCTACCCGTCATTAAAAAAGCGGATGCCTCCACTTTGGATGCCGTTCAAAATGTAAAGGCATCTTTAAAGGATTTTGAGCACATGCTGCCCGAAGATATGAGCGTACGTTATGAATTTGACCAATCCAAGTATATTAAAACCTCGTTGACCAATCTCCAGATCTCTGGACTTTTGGGTGCTGTGCTAACAGGATTAATGGTACTGCTGTTTTTGGGCGATTTACGGGGTGCCATAATTGTGGTACTTACCATTCCCATTTCCTTAATGGCCGCTATTTCTGTGTTGTACCTCATGGGTCAAACAATCAATATCATGACCTTGAGTGGCTTGGCTCTTTCTATTGGAATTTTGGTGGATGAAGCCACGGTAACCATAGAAAACATCCATCAACACTTTGAAGTTGGTAAACAAAAGCAAAAGGCAATTTTGGATGCCTTGTTTGAAATTTCCATTCCAAAATTATTGATATTGTTGAGCATTTTAGCGGTATTGACACCTACGCTTATTATGACAGGAATTTCGAAAGATATGTTCTTGCCACTATCTCTAGCGGTGGCCTTTGCGATGATTGCTTCTTTTATCTCATCCCAGACGTTTGTACCTATTTTGGCCAACTGGATGATCAAAACCAAGGAAAATCCGGTACAACTTTCAAAGCGCAAACGTGCTTTCTTTGATAAATTCCGCGTGAGATATTCCTATACGCTGAGACGTTGGTTTCCACGGTCACTTCCCTTGTTTTTTGTTTATTTGATCACTTCTGGTGTCATTGTAGCCCTACTTATTAATCGTGTAGGAACTGATGTGATGCCAGTGTCCAACAGTGGCGATTTTCAACTGCGCATACAAGCACCAGCAGGGGATCGATTGGAAAAAACGGAAAAACTCTACAACAATGTTATTGCCGATATCGAAGAGATACTTCCAGAAGGAGCCGTTTCCATTACTTCTGGTTTTGTAGGACCACAATCGCCCAATAGCCCGATCAACCCAATATTTTTGTTTACCAGTTCTTCAGATCAAGCAGTTCTTGAGGTTTCTGTGGACCAAGATATTTATACGGGTTCTATGGATGATATTCGAGAAAAATTGAGAAAAATCGTCGCCCAGAAATATCCAGAAGCGTCCTTCAACTTTGAACCGATGGAGCTCACAGAAAAAATCATGGGACAAGGAGCTATGACACCTATTGAGATTAAAGTAGGCGCAAGACAGCTTCAACAAGCCGCTGGATTTGCAAACCAGATCAAGCAACATTTAGATGGTGTTGACTTCTTGCGGGACATCCGCATTGCCGAGCAAGTGGACTATCCGGTGCTGAATATCGATATTGACAGGAACTTGGCTGGACAATTTGATCTGGGTGTAGATGATATTACTCGAAACTTAGTGGCCGCGACGTCATCCACTCGTTTCACCAATAAAAACATGTGGATTGATCCCCGTTCGGGATTACCTTTTCAAACGCAGGTAGAAATTCCTTATGCCGATATCCTATCAGAGACCCAATTACGTTCCATGCCCGTTAAAAAAGGAAGCATGCGACCAGTGTTGGAAGACGTGGCCAATATTCGTCACTCAACTGCGCCCGCGCAGGTCAACAGAAAAGGTCCTAACCGTTATGTAACTTTAATCGCTAATATCCATGACAAAGATTTAGGATCGGCTTCAGCAGCGGTAAAGGCAGCCATTGAAAAAGCAGGCGACCCTCCTCGCGGCGTCACCGTTTGGACTGAAGGCACCATGAATCTATTGGATGAAACCATGAGTAGTTTGATGTCAGGTTTGGGCGTGGCACTCATAGCTATTTTCCTAATGATGGCCGCCTATTACCAATCCTTTAAAGTGCCGATGGTCATCTTATCAGTTGCACCTGCGGTATTTGCGGGCAGTTTATTGATATTGTTTTTAACCGGAAGCACCTTGAATCTGCAATCGTATATGGGGATCATTATGGCCATTGGGGTTTCAGTGTCCAACACCATTTTACTGGTAGATCAAGGCGAATTTTATCGAAAGAAATTGTTATTGAAGCCAGCTAATGCTGCGCGTTTGGCATCGGCATCCCGATTGCGACCAATTTTGATGACTGCCGCTGCAATGTTTGCCGGAATGCTACCTATGGCCATTGGCTTTGGAGAAGGCTCCGAGCAGGCCGCACCATTAGGTAGAGCCGTAATTGGTGGATTGATAGGTTCGTCCATTACCATTTTGTTGCTCATCCCCCACTTTTATTCTTCTGTGATGTCACGATCCACCGTTAAAAGTGCGTCGTTAGATCCGGAAGATCAAGACAGTGAATATTATTTAGAAATTAAAGAATAACCTCAATCCTTATCATTATGAAAATAAATTTTAAATCTATAAAATCAATCAGCGGTCTTGCAGTCCTAGCTTCTTTGATCCTTGCTTCGTGTTCCGATTCCAATGAAAATACGACTGCCGCTGAGACCAAAGCTCCTAAGCAGGAGATTGTCACGAAACCCATTTCGAAAATGCACCCTGAGTATGACCTTAACCTTCCCGGAGAATTGGAACCAGCCGAACAGGTATTGCTTTATGCCAAGGTGAATGGCTTTGTAAAAAAACTACACGTGGACATCGGCGATGTAGTCAAAAAGGGACAAATTCTGGCCGTTTTGGAAGCACCCGAAATGGACCAGAGACTGGTTTCTGATCGATCTTCAGAACAGAAACTGCACAGTGATTATTTGTACGCCAGACAGAATCTGGAACGTCTACAAGAAGCGGCCAAAACTGAAGGTGCTGTAGCGGCTATTGAGTTGGATCGTGCTGAGAGCACGATGAACAGTGCCAAATCAGCCTATGAAGCATCTCAAGCGCAAACCGGCCATAGTGCGCAAATGCAGAAGTACCTGCAAGTTGTGGCACCTTTTAATGGTGTGATTACAGAACGTAATGTTTCTGAAGGTGCTTTGGTGGGACCCGGTTCAGGACAGCCCGTATTTAGTGTTGCCGACAGGCAAAACCTAAAATTGAAAATAGCACTTCCTGAAAAACATGCGAGCTCAGTAAACGATGCCATGGAAGTTGCTTTTACCGTCAATTCACAACCAGGGAAAAAATTCTCTGCCGCTCTTTCGCGAAGTTCAAGTATGATCAATTCCCAAAACCGTGCAGTGACTCTGGAATTTGATGTTAAGAATACCGACCAAAGCCTTAATGGTGGGGAATATGCCCAAGTTCAATTAAAATTGAAACGTCAAGACGCCACCTTCTGGGTGTCACCCAAACATATTTTAAAAACCCAATCAGGCTTGTTTGTATTGACCAAGAACAACGGAGATATAAAGCGAATTCCGGTAAAGGAAGGGGTCCGATTAGATAGTGTAACCGAAGTTTTTGGGAATTTCAAGGAGAACGATTTAATTGTACAACGCCCAACGGAGCAGATGAAATAACTAAGTTGATCATAAACCAGAAAACCTCGCTTCCAATACATTTGGAGGCGAGGTTTTTTTTATTACACCATACCCAGACCATCAGCGGTTTTGATTTATAGAAACGTTTTATCCATCGCACCTATTTCGAAAAAAAACAAAGTTTATTTAAATTTTTCTAAATCATAATTTAGAATCGCTTCTTTGGCAGCCTTATACCCAATTTCAACAATTGCATCAATGTTTTTCTTATCAAAAGTGCCAAAGCCGTTCAGTTCTGATGGTAAAATCATGAGGTCACATTCTGTAAATTTATGCTGATTTTCCAATACGGATTTTATTCTAAAGACGCGCTCGACCACATGGTGGGAATGCTTCAATTCTTTTATGCCAAGCACGTCAAACCCGTCCACATAAACGCCAATAAGCCGATCGCATTTTTTCTTAATAGCATCCAATGGAAAATTATTAAGCGCTCCCCCATCGATATAATAAGAACTTTTTATTTTTACTGGAGCAAAGAGCCCAGGAAACGCCGCCGAGGCCAAAACAGGTTTTATTAATTCGCCCTTCTCAAACACTCTTAGTTTGCCTTTTAAAATATTGGTCGCCGTGACGAACAGTTCCTTTTTTAAAAACGAAAAATCGTCTTCTTCCAAATAGACTTTAAATTCATCATAGAACTTTTCCGCATCAATAAATCCAGGCTTATTGATAGCATATTTTCTAATATTCAGAATTTGGACGTCCTTAAAAAAAGTCAAGATTTCTTCCCAATTATAGCCGTAGGCAAAAAGTGACCCCACAATGGCCCCCGCACTTGATCCTGCAATATATGTAGGATCAATTTGATGCTCTTCGAGCGCTCGTAGGACACCAATATGGGCAGCACCTCGCATTCCGCCTCCGGATAAAACTAAACCAATATTCATAAAATTATTTCTTTTATCGATCTGTCATCATCGCATAAAAATAAAACATTTTGGACAAAACGTATCGACTTATAATTAAGGACTTGGTTAATTTTTATCAGCCATCAGCAGGTTGGAGTTCGACTTTTTCAAAACAGACAGCAAATCTACAAGCGGAAGCTCAATAGAGTAAGAGCCCGTGTAGGATGGGCACATGACACAATCATCAAAGTAAAACTCTAAGTTATTATCATTGATGACAAAGTTGTTTTTACTTTCAAAAAAATCACTTGCTGATAGTTCCCAACAATCATAATACAACTCTGAATTCTGAATCTTATCAACGATTCTCTCATTAATCAAAGTCAATAATTCTTCTTCAGAACCTTGATTGAAAAAATCTTCATACCTCATAAATACCCCCTTGTTCAAATCAAAATTAAAGCAGTCAAAGGAATAACTCGGATGCATGGCACCAGAATAAAAGTTCTCTTTATAAAAAAGAACGCTTACCAATTGATCATTAGCAATGTAAATTTTGTAATCAATAAATCGATCTTCTCTAAAATTAATGGCCTCAATACTATCACATAATAGTTTACTCGTTTCTATATCAGCAACCGTCTTTTTAATATTCACGTAATAATCATTGATAAACTCGTTAAAATTTCGGTTTGAAGCTTTTAGCGACTCATCAAGCTGTGGATATTTAAAATTGATTGTATAGTCCGGTTGTTGAATTGCGTATGATTTTTCTTTAATCAACCTTTGAAACTCCGATCTTTGATCCTTCTTCTCAATCAACTCTTTTTGTTTGTATTCAATTGAAATTGATTTAGTCATAACATTTCCATCGCCTTCAATCATTTGAATCGTGTCGGTATCTTGAGGCATCAGTTGTTCTGTATCTTCGGTTTCAATAACACTTTCCTCACGCTTATCGCTTTTACAACTGGTCAACAAAAAAACTAGTAAAATTAGGTTTATATATTTCATGTAGGATGTCTTAAATTAATTTCACCTTTTAATCAGTATTCGCATCGATTTTCACAACTGACCATTTCTTCTGTGCATTCATCACTGCATAAAGTGTGTTTGAAATTACTTTGGAATAAATTACCGGTGGCTTTCTAAGTTTTTCTGCCGAAAGTGTGATGTGTACAGGCTCTTGAGTTAAATAAGTAACGACTTCACCATCGGAATTGATAGCCACCTCAAAATAATCATAATTGACAACGGCTTTATTCAAGGCAATATTTTTTGACAATTCATTCCTTCTCAATACGAGTACAATGGCGACATCGTCAATAAAATTTGTTGCATTCAAATACTGTGGCTCTATCACCGTTTTCCCTGAACGATCGATGTATCCATAATAATTAATACCATCCTTTTTTTGAGTGATCAGAGACCTGCCGTTTTTAAAGATAGGATAACTGCCATCTGCGGTTTTGGAAACTACCAAATCATCTCTAAAATTGATAGCCAAATTTCCTTCAGAATTAATAAAGCCCCATTGATTTCCTTTTTTGACTGCTGCCATCTCTTCATTCATGGGTGAAATAAAGTCGACATTGGTAATATTTTGAGAAAAGAGAACGGTAGTAAAAAGCACCGTAATTAAAATTAAAAAATTTGAACGTTTCATGATCTTATCGTTTTATGGTTAAGTATAAAGTTACTTTGAATTACAACCTTATAAAATGACATCCCTCATGATAGGAGAAATAATCATGTTGTTTTATAGTAAACAACCACAAAAATAGTGTGCCATAATACTTGGCTCTATTGCATACCCCATAACTGTAGATTCTACTTTAGATATCTGAAAATTATATCAATTGAAATATGATTGCGATTTTAATTTCTACATGACGTGATATTTATCATAGGCTTTCTCTTAATTACCTATTAACTTTAACTCTTTAACTCTAAGGAGCATGCATCCTTTTTCATAATAATACTATGAATACCAATATCGACATCATTAAATCTTCTGGTGAAAAAGTAAAATTTTCGCTGAAAAAACTCCGCACATCGTTGGGCAAATCAGGTGCAGATCAGCAAACGGTAAACGAGATTATTGATAAAGTGAAAGAAGAATTATACGATGGCATTTCAACAAAAGAAATCTACAATAGAGCATTTGCATTATTAAAAAAGAAAGGCGGGCACCTCGCGTCAAAATACAAGCTTAAAAAAGCCATCTATGATTTGGGACCTACAGGATATCCATTTGAGCGTTTTATAAGTGCCATCTTAAAATACTCAGGTTACAAGACGACTGTTGGTGAAATTATGCAAGGTAAGTGTGTGCGCCATGAAATAGATGTGGTCGCTGATAAAAATGGAATGACAACGCTCATTGAATGTAAGTTCCATACTGAGCAAGGAAGAAACTGCAATGTCAAAGTTCCTTTATATATAGCATCACGATTTAAAGATGTCAAGGCCCATTGGGACACAAAACGTCATGAGACAAAATTGGAAGCAGGCTGGGTGGTTACCAACACGCGATTTACCAAAGACGCCATTCAATACGGAAACTGTATTGGTTTGTATCTATTAAGCTGGGATTACCCTAATAATGATGGCCTAAGAAATCGGATTGACAGATTGGGACTCTATCCAATAACCGTGTCCACCTTATTGACCAATCGCGAAAAACAATTTTTGTTAAGTAGAGATGTGGTGTTGTGCAGAGACTTGATTGACGATCTTTTTTTCTTGGATCATCTCGGCATTTCGGAAACCCGCAAATCGAAAATTCAGAAGGAAATAAAGATGTTATGTAAACAGTAAAGCTATGGAAAATCATGTAAAAGTAAATTTTCTGGGGGCATCCAGTGTTGTTACCGGATCAAAGTTTTTAATTGAAACCTCAGAAAAAAACATCCTAATTGATTGCGGAATGTTCCAAGGTTTGAAAGAACTCCGCGAACTTAATTGGACGGATCTTCCTATAGATGTCAGCACTATAGATATAGTACTGCTTACCCATGGGCATTTAGATCATGTAGGGTATTTACCGCGGTTGGTAAAACAAGGGTTTAATGGAAAAATCATTGGAACTGGACCTACTTTGGCTATTGCAGAAATCATTTTGATGGACAGTGCTAAAATCCATGAAGAAGAAGCGGCCAAGGCCAATGATGAAAAATATACAAAACATGATCCTGCACTGCCTTTTTATACAGTTGCGGAGGCAGAAAAAACCATCCGTTTGTTTCAAGTTGAAATGGGCGACAAATGGATTGGTCTATCCGAGCATATTTCCTATCGTTTTCAATACAACGGCCACATCCTTGGTGCAACGTTTATTGAGTTAGATATCAATTCCAAACGCTTTGTGTTTTCTGGAGATATTGGACGAAACGACGATTATTTATTGGAAGATCCCAAACGTCCTGAATGGGCAGATTTTCTATTTATCGAAAGCACCTACGGAAACAAACTACATCCGGAAGACGATGTAGAGCAGGTTCTTACCGATATTATACATGAAACCATTCATAAAAAAGGCAATTTGATCATCCCAAGTTTTGCGGTAGAACGACTCCAAACACTGATGTATATTCTATGGAAATTATATAAAAAGAATAAAATCCCCAATATTCCCATTTTTGTAGATAGTCCGATGGGGAACAATGTTTTGAATGTGTTTAGACAATTTCCTAAATGGCATAAATTGTCTGATTCAGACTATAACGCCATGTGCAATCATGTGAATATTGTTCAATCTTACAAAGAAACCTGGGAAACCATTGACGACAAACGTTCCAAAATAGTCATTGCCGGCAGCGGCATGGTCACTGGCGGAAGGGTCCTTACCTATCTACAGCAACTCATTGATGTGACTTCTACCACTGTTTTATTGGTAGGTTATCAGGCAGAAGGCACACGTGGCAGACAGTTACTTGACGGTGCCCATGAGATCAGGTTTTCCGGAAAATATCATCCGGTAAAGGCTACTATCAAGCATATTGAGAGTTTATCAGCTCATGCCGATCAAAATGAATTACTTCATTGGATGGGAGCAATTAAGAACATTCCTGAAAAAGTATACCTTATCCATGGTGAACCGGCCGCTTTGGATGCATTTAGAGTAAAAATAACCGACACCTACAAATGGCATGTGCGCATTCCCAAACTATACGATGTAGAAACCATAATGATTTAAAGGTGTAAAAAATCACGAGACTGTTATACATAAAAAGAGCTGCAATCGCAGCTCTTTACTTTTCTTCACGGTTTAGGCTAATTCCATAATCTAAATATGAAAATCGAATAAGTTGGAAGAAAATTTCAATTGATTTAGTGTTCTAAACTATTTTACATCGAAAACCAAATCGACCTCTTTTGGTGGCAAGCACTGGGTGTCATTGCAAACCATGAACTCTACTACAGCATTTACTTTAAAAGACTTCTTATTCTTGACTCGGATACGTTGTTTAAAATCGGCTGTTTTATCAAAATACTTGATGCGCATGTTAAATATCTTGTCATCAATTTCATGACCAGTGCCTTCTGAAGTATTTCCTCGTTTCATATAATCCTGACTTCCTTCAAAAATAAAGCTAGTTGGTACAGGGCCATCCTTTGGAACATTTTGCGAATAGAGATGCCATTGGTCTTGAATGGTAGCGGTGGCCACAAGCTCATATTCGGTATCAGAAATTTTATTCACCGAGGTTTTCCATTTTACGGGATCATGGATTTGAGAAATGGCTTGTGCACTAAATAAAATCAAGAAGAGATATACTATATTTTTCATATTATTTTATTTGATGGTTTAACAATAATTTCAGCTATATCAGCACCATTGAGTACATTACTCGTAAACTCCTTGATGTCATTCACAGAAATACTTTCAACTATATTTTCAAAGTTATCAGGGTCATTCATGTCGTAATCTTCGCGATAAAAATTGACCAAAACACTCATATCGTATTGATTAAAGCCCTTTTCTTGAGCGCGTTCTTTCAAATAGTTCGTGGTGGTTTTATCCAAATCAGTTTGATTGATATCGCCAGCAGCAATTTTCTGAAGCTCTTCATGCACAATGCTCACCAATCTATCTACTTTCTCCGGATTGCAATCAAAACCGACAAAAATAGTCGCTTTTTCCACAGGTCTTTTAGAAATTCCGGCAAAAGCACTGGCGCCATAAGTTCCACCTTCTTGTTCTCTCAGTGTTTCTGTATATCTAAGCTTAAGGATATCACCTAACGCTCTTGCTATCAACATGTTTTTAATGGTATATTCCAAATCATTTTTATAGGTAATTCTTACCGTACTTTTTGGATCTTCCATTTTTAAATGCACATCCTTTTCTATGGTTTTGCTTAACCATTGTGATGAATTATCTTTATAGGTCTCCGTTTGTTTTTTGGTTGGAATACTGGCAATATACTTTTCCAACAACGGCTTGAGTTGTTCTTTGGAAACATCTCCTACAATAAAGAATTCAAAATCCGAAACATTTTTAAAACGCTCTCCGTAAATCTGTTGTATGGTTTCAAAAGATATTGAATTAATATAATCTTTTGTAAATAGTGGTTGTTTTGGATCGTTTTTACCGTAGAGCGCAACGTTAATACTGTCTTTTATTTTCTCATTGATATTGTTGCTTCTGCTGATCAAATAATTATCTAAATTGCCAATAAGTACTTTAAAGGCATCTTCATCAAATCTCGGTTTTACAAATCTCAAATGGGCCATTTGCAACATTGTTTCCACATCTTTAGTTGATGAAGACCCAGAAATACCCTCAGATAGATTTGAGATAAAAATACCAGTGTTGGCCGTTTTACCAGCAAGCACTTTTGATAGATCCGTACTGGAATAGTCTCCCAATCCTGATGATCTTACCAAGCTATTGACGTAATTGGCCGACGGCAACTTAGCGTCATCTACCAATGAGAGCCCACCATAACTCAAGGCACTGAGTCTGACATCGTTTTTGTTTTTATCCGCAAACTTATAATGCACCTTAACACCATTACTCAAGGTGAACGTAGTAGAGCCGGTAGCTTTATTTAGCTTTTCTGAAGTTACCTTTCCTTGTTTTATTTTCGTTTCTCCCAATAAAGTCTTACCACTAAATCCATCTTCATAAGCCGTAAGGGAGATGTCATTCTCTGCAGAAGCAATAATCTGTAGGGCTTCATTTTCCGTAATATTTTTTTCCGTACTGACCGCAGTTGCGGTCATATATCGGTTTTTATCCGTATATAATCTTTTTAAGTTTGCATGCACTTCTTCTGGAGTCAAGTCATCAAAGATTTGTTGTGCAATTGCATATTCCTTAACAATATCTGTCATGGTTTCATTTTCCAAATAATTGTTTTGAATCATGGACTGAATTGATGCATGCGATCTATCATCTAACTTACTGATTTGATTCTCATAAGAGTTTTTGTATCTCGTAATCATCCTCTCGATTTCAGCCTCGTTAAAACCAAATTTTACAGCGCGATTAACTTCTTTCATAACCGTTTCAAAAGCGGCATGTTGCTGGTCTGGTTTTGGAGAAATAGAAACTGTAAAAGCATTTGTTGCTCTTGAATTATCGCCATAGCCTACAAAAGCTCTGAAAAATGTCGCATCGGGCTTATCACTCAACTCTCCCAATCTTTCTGAAATCATCTTGGTAACCATGCTATTTAAAAGCGATTCTTTCAAATCGGAAACAGTTTCATTGCTCAAGCTTTTTGGATGTCTGATTCCAAAACTTAGAGATGCGGTAGTTACTTCCTCATCACTAGCCGAGCTAAACATTAACTGATCATTTTCCGGAATTCTTACTATGAAACGTTCTCTCGGATTATCGATTGCAGGAATTGCAGAAAATAAGGTCTTTATCTTAGCCTCAACAGCTTCCGCATCTACATCACCTATAATTGCGATAGCCTGCAAATCTGTTCTATACCAATCATGATAAAAATCCCTTAGAGCCTTATATTCAAAATTATCAACAACGTCCATCAATCCAATGGGCATACGCTCAGCATAAATGCTATTATTAAAGACTGTTGGCATATTTTTTTGAAAAATTCTCATACGACCACTTTGGCGGGTTCTCCATTCTTCCTTTATAACACCACGCTCTGCATCAATTTCTTCATCTTCCAGAGACAAAAAATTTGCCCAATCGTGAAGCACTAATAAGCACGTATCCACAAGCTCCGGAGTCGTTGGGATATTGTTCATATTGTAGACCGTTTCATCAAATGAGGTATAAGCATTTATGTCCTTACCAAAAACAGCACCGTGCTTTTGAAGTGTATTTAGAATGCCCTTGTCAGGAAAATTGTCAGTTCCGTTAAAAGCCATATGTTCAAGGAAATGAGCCAAACCTTGTTGATCATCATTTTCAAGGATGGATCCTACATTCTGGATGATATAGTAGCTAGCCGCATCCTTTACCACTTGTGACGGATAGATATAGTAAGTAAGACCATTTGGCAAAACGCCTTTTGTAACTCGAGTGTTTTCAGGCAATGGATCTTCGTAATTGGCGTTTTGCGCCATTAATCCGAAACAAAACAAAAGACTGAATAGAACTGTAAATTTTCTCATGTAGTATAGTTTTTTTAGGATTACAAACTGATTGTTCGCACCTATTCACAGTAATAACGCAGAAGTCTTATTTAACCCTTAGTTTAAAATGTTAAGAAAGTACTAAATATTTAAAAACAAGGCAGAATTATTCGATATATAGATTAAAAATCGAGCTTACTGAACGATCTATTTAAAATAGCATTATCATTGACTTCTAACCATTTGTCCAATATGGTAGCATAAATTGACCTAAAATCTACAGTATGTTTAAGATCGCCGTTCCCATCCAAATTTGACAAATCTGGCATCTCGTTATAAAACCCTGGCGATTTCAGATGTTTACCAATCAGAAAGACATTATTTGCAGCACCATGGTCAGTGCCGTTGGCTGCGTTTTGTTTTAACCGTCTTCCAAATTCAGAAAACGTCAAGATCAAGGTGTCTTTAAAGGTATCATTCCGCTCTAAATCCTTAACAAAAACGTCAATGGATTTACAGTAGAGTTCCAACAATCGGCTTTGTTTATTAATTTGCCCTGCGTGGGTATCAAAGCCGCCCATGGAAACGTAATAGACTTTAGTTTGTAATCCTGAGTTGATAAATTCAGCAGTGGTTTTGAGTTGTTTCCCAAAGGGATTGTCAGGATATTCAAAACTGCTTTTAAATGTTTTTGAAGTTTCGTAAATGTATTTTGCTGATGACCTCGCCTCAATCATGGTTTGGTATAAATATCCTAAGTTATGTTCACTCAAATGATCATCGCTCTGATGATCAAGAACTTTTTTAAAATAAGGCGTTTGCATGTTATTATAAAGAATTGCCGGGTTTTTAGTAGCAATCCCATTCAAAGTTTTTCCTTTTAAAATTAAAGAAAGACTATCATCCAACTCAATTCCCCCGTACGACTTATGGATATTTTCGTCCAAATAGCGACCTAACCAACCCGTATCCAAATATTCATCAGAATTGCTTGCCGTTTGCCAGATATCCGTGGATCTAAAATGTGATCGGTTCGGATTGGGATATCCAACATTGTTGATGATGGTAACATAACCTTTATCGTATAAATTTTTTAATGGGCCGAGACTTTCATGAAATCCCAAATGCTCATTAATTGTGATGAGTGCGTCTTTTTTGATGGCAATCTTCGGCCTGCTGTTATAATAGATATCATTTGAATAAGGAATTATCGTGTTCAATCCGTCATTACCTCCGGCCATTTGTATAATTACCAATTTTTTGAACCCTATCGCGTTTTTGGACACATTCTCAAAAGCACGTACAAAACTGGGCACGAAAAATAAACTACTTGCAAGAGCACTCTGTTTTAAAAAATGTCGTCGTTCCATAATTTTATTTTTTAGCACAGTTGGTATTCAGGTATTGACATCAATTGGATGCAAAACTCTTTGTTGTTTTTGATTTCCAAATTTGATAAAAACCGTTCGGTATCGTTATCTATTGCAGAGATGATCAGTATTTCCTTCAATTTTTGCGGACTCAAGTGGCCGTAATTGGTCTCAAAAACATCCCAATATTTTGTTACTTTTAGTAAACGTTTCTTATTGGCCTGACGCTTATAATACATTTCGAAATCGTCTTCAAACGCTCCTTTTTCATCAACGTTGATAATTTCATTATTGAGAAGTATTGCAGCCAATTTCATTCGAAACATGAGCGTGTTCGAATCGATCCAATTTCTGTCTTCTTTCCAGCCCGCTACGTTTGGTGGGTATAACAAAACCTGACCCATAATCCGTTGGATATATAACAATTGCAACGGTTTGTCAAAGGTCAAAGGCACTATTTTCTGAATTCCGACAAGTAGCTCGATGGGCGATTTAATCTTTGTGCCTCTATTTTTGGTCTCATAAAACCAATCGGCACTAAAAATATAATGCATGAGATTTTTAATGTCATAATCCTTATAAAACAGATCGGTCAATGTTTTCAAATGGGCCTCATCCACTATGGGATTTACAAAATAGCGATAGATTTTTTCACAAATAAAACGCGCACATTGTTTCTGTTCACAGATAATATCAATAATGTCGTCTCCATCTAAATTTCCTGTTTTGCCCATAAAGGTCTTGATACCGTCATCATGCTTGAAAGGTCTTAAAAAGAAATCACCGTTAATCTTAAAGGACCAGCCTGTAAATGCCCTTGCAGATTCTTTGATATCATTTTCAGTATAATTCCCTATTCCCAAGGTGAACAATTCCATTAATTCTCTTGCGAAATTTTCATTGGGACTTGCCTTAACATTCTGTCTATTATTGAGATATTTGCTCATGGAAGCCTCGCGTGCTATGGCTTTAACAAAATTCCTAAAATTTCCCAAAGCGTGTTCCCGTAGTGTGTTATTATAGCGTTGGATGTACCATATATTATTATCCTGACATACAAAAACATTGGCCCAAAAGAGCGTCATCTTTTCTGCAAGAACCGCATCTGAAGTTGCCATCCGTTCAATCCACCCGTAATTGAGTTCCATGACTTTTTCTCTGCTTTTTTTCTGCAAAGCTTTGAGGTCCATTTCGTCTGAATCAGGTCTCGATCTCCTAGTATCAGAATTTAAATAGCTTTCAAATTCTGAAAGATCGAGCTTTAAGAGAGTTGCCTGTTGGGATTTCTCAAAGAGCTGTTCCACCACAAACAATCGAGGTTTTGAAGAAAGCGCTTCAAGAGTCTTTGGATCAATACCAAATCCCGCTCTAAAATATAAGTGTTGAATATGGTCTGTTTCCATGGATTTAGTATTGGTACTGCTAATAAGACGTCATTTTTTTTATAACGTTTAATGTGACAGGTTACGTCTATATAACCATAATCGATGCTATTGTATTGTTAAAAACTATATTTTTTGAGTTTTGAAGCGGCTATAAAATAGCGCGTTCATTAAATTTTAGCCATAAAAAAACCTTGTCATGTTTTCACATACAAGGTTTTAGAATTCGGTTATGGATTGTTGTTGTTGTTGTAGGTATTGTATTCTACGACTAATTCACCAGTTCAATAGCGCGGTCTTCATATAACCACTGAGTAATACCACCCTTAAGGTCGTAAACTTTAACAAAACCAGCTTCTATCATTTTCTCCGCACAATCTGCACTACGCTTTCCTGAACGACAATAGATGATAACGGGCTTGGTTTTATCTAATTTGAGAATGTCCTCATCAAATGTTGGCGAGTAGTAATCAATATTTTGCGAGTTCTTAATATAGCCATCCTCTCTTTCCTTAGCCGTTCTTACATCTACCAATTGTACATCTTCCAATTCCATGAGAGACTGCATTTCTTCAACAGTCACTAAATTAACCTCTCCTTCAACTTTTTCCTTACAAGCAGTAAAGAAGGTAAAACCAACAATAAAAATCAACAAAAAACGGTTCATAATATGGGGTTTAGCTGTATTATAATGCAAGTAATCACGATTTATTGTGTAGATGGGCCCTCCCATTCACTAAAACCTCCCACTAAATTGTAGGCGTTTTTGAATCCTAAGGAATTCATTATAGAACAGGCTTGACCACTTCGTCCACCTGACCTGCAATACACATAGTAGTTTTTTTCAGGATCAAGCTTCTTGATTTCATCAATAAACTCTTGTCCTTTGTGAATATCTAAATGAATGGCTTCTGGAATATAGCCTTCATCAACTTCTTCTTGTGTTCTTACGTCCAAAATAACCGCGTCTTTGTCATTTTCCAATTGGGACGCCCATTCTTGTTGCTTTAAATCTGCCATAGAAACTCTTTTTTAGAGCGACAAAATTAACATTTCTTTGTGATAAAGACGAAAAAAAATCCGAAGTGTTATCCTTCGGATTCAATTTTTAACATCTCATTCGATTTAATCAGTTCAAGGTGTTCTTAATTTGCGTAAATCAAGAACCTCGAGAGCAATGCTCGTCGTACGAATAAATTGGTCTACAACTTTATAGAACAACCAATAGCCCTTGTTTTGGCCTCCTTAATTGGTTGACCTGCCAAGAGTGCATCCACGGCATTTTCAACATATCTTAACCTGACCGCGCCTGCATCTTGATAATTATCGTCAATAGCTCCAATATATTTGACTTCATTTCCTTTATTCGTTTTTTGCAATACATAAACCTCAGGTGTTTTTGTGGCGCCATATTGTGGAGAAATCTTTTGACCCTCATCTTTGAGATAAGGAAAAGTGAACCCTTTAGACTTTGCTCTTTGTTTCATGGCGTCCATATTATCTCGGGGCTGGACATCTGTATTGTTAGGCATTATGGCAATAACTGGATAGCCTTTGCTTGCATATTTTTTGTCAAGTGCAACAATTCTATCTTCGTAAGCCACAGAATAGGGACAGGTATTACAAGTGAAAATGACAATAAATCCTTTGGCATCTTTATAATCTGACAAGGAAACCATGTTCCCATCAATATTTTCAAGTTCAAAATCTGTCGCAATATCACCTATATCATAACCAGGGCTAATAGTTGCAAAACCAGAAAGCAGGACAATGGCAACAACTGCAAAAATTCCTTTTATATGTTTCATAATTATTTACTTATAGTTTGATCTTTATAGTACGCAAGAATTGTTCCTTTTTTTAAGGTGAACTATGAGCACTAATTTAAAAATTGCTTGACTTCAGTTTCCAATTCTTCATAAGTAAAGGTTTGCTCATAAAATTGGCGTTTGTTTTTATTGAAAATCAATGTTGCCGGAATGGCACCGGTCCAATCGGGATCAATAGCGGGAATCCAAGTGTTGGAGTCATTGTCATCTAAAGCTACAACTTTAGATTTTAAATTATTCTTTTTTATGAAGGGTTTCAGGTGGGATTCATATTTCTTTGGAAAGTCTAAACTCACCAATAAAAGCTCCACATTTCTATCGCTGTAAGCCGCACCCAAAGCTTCAAAATAAGGTAGTTCCTTAATACAAGGCGCACACCAAGTCGCCCAAAAATTAACGACATAAACTTTGTCAGTAGATGTTTTTAATAATGGTTTTAGACCTTCAAAATCATAAACTTCTAAGGGAACGTCAGAATAATCTTCAGTTGGCTCCTTATCTACAATGGGTTTATTTTGAGAGTTCGAATCCTTACAGGATGCCGTTAAAATCAAAACCAATAAACAGAGTGTTCTCATGGGATAAAAATAAAAATCCATTCGATGACTGCTTAAACTTTAACAAAATATTATCGTCTAAATAATAATCAGAACTAAAATTTATCTTACATTTGTACCCACAACAATTGTATATGAAAGAATTGGAAGACATCTTATTAACTACCTCCGAAATACCATTGGAAAAAAAGACCGTTCTGAACATTTCCTATACTGCAAATGTGATACGAGACGGTATTTTAAACAGTCTTAAACCTTTTGATATATCCATTGAACAGTTTAATGTCCTCCGAATTTTACGCGGACAGAAAGGCAAAGCGACAAACCTTCAGGACATTCAACGTAGAATGGTCAGCAAAATGAGCAACACCACAAGATTGGTAGACAAGCTCATTTCGAAAGGCTATGTAGAACGTTTTATATGTGAAAAAAACCGTAGAAAAGTTGAGATTTTCATAACCGCGCATGGTTTGAACTTCTTAGAGGAAATAGATCCTTTAGTAGCAGAAACAGAAGCCAATATGACATCGCCTTTAACTCAAGACGAACTGAAAACTCTAAATAATTTATTAACAAAACTTAGAAATTAAACCATTAATTAATTACACATTTAAATCAAATTTTATGACTAATACACTAATTTTAGCAATGGCTTTTGCAGCCAGTTCATTTATTGACTTCAACCGAAAAGAAAGTTGATGTTGACAATAGTAAAATCACCTGGAAAGGCCATAAGGTAACCGGAGAGCATGATGGATACATCGTTCTACAAAAAGGGGCGTTACAATTTAATGACCAGAATCAACTCACCGGTGGAACTTTTGTCATGGATATGACCACGCTAACTGTAACAGACCTTGAAGGCGAGATGAAAGGCAAACTTGAAGGGCATCTAAAGTCAGACGATTTTTTCAGCACAGACAAGCATACTGAAGCAAAGTTTGTCATCACAAATGTATCTGGAAAAGATGGCAAATACAAAGTAACGGGAGACCTGACCATTAAAGGCATTACCAACCCTAACACTTTTGATATGATCATTTCTGGAAATACCGCTAAGGCCGACCTTAAAGTTGACCGCACCAAATATGATATAAAATTTAGATCAGCGAGTTTCTTTGACAACCTTAAAGACAAAGCTATTTATGATAATTTTGATCTCAGCGTAAACCTTAAGTTTTAAACCTAAAGCTAAACTGTAGCAACTTTTTTAATTAAGTATCTCGAGGCCTAATCGGCACTAACGGTCAGGTCCACGTGATATGAAAAAACAATTGTCCTTTAGATTCAGGTAAGCCTTAGGGGAATAAAACCCATTGGCGAAAATAAAAACGAATCCTGCTGCCAACTTCTGGTAGCGGGATTTTTTTTATTTTTTTTCAGAAATCATTTGCAGACTTAATTTTGATTTCTATATTTGACAAAACAAAAACATGTACACAACTTTAAATCATACTTGGTGGTGGAACTTTTCGAAACAATCTTCGTGAGGTAATGCTATAGTATATTTAAATCTAATATAAAAAAGGCTTGTCATTCACGACAGGTCTTTTTTTATTTACAAATAATCGAATGAAAACCTACAGTTTACAAACACATCACAAGAAAATTCTCGCAGACACGATCACGCCCGTGAGCATTTATTTGAAAATAAGGGACAAATTTCCCAATAGTATTCTTCTGGAAAGCAGTGATTACCGCGCCAACGACAATAGTTTCTCTTATATCTGTTGCAACCCTATTGCTTCAATTACAGTTAAGAATGAGGTCATTACACAGCGCTTTCCGGATAAAAGTGAAGTAAGACAACCCATTACATCAGAGACCAATGTGGCGGATGTTATTCACAAATTTACCCAACGTTTTAAATCCGATACAAAAGATAAATTCAAATTTATTAACAACGGTGTTTTTGGATATATCGCCTATGATGCCGTACGCTATTTTGAGGATGTAGACATCTCAAAAAAAGATGGCCATCAAGATATCCCGGATATTTACTATGCGGTGTACCAAAACATTATCGCCATTAATCATTTCAAAAATGAGGCTTATGTATTTGCAAATTGCTTTGAGACTGAAAATAATATTTCGGAAATACTTCAACTCATCCAATCGAAAAATTTTGCAGCTTTTAACTTTACAACGGACGGCGAAACATTTTCTAATTTAACAGACGACGAGTACAAAGAGAATGTTATCCTGGCAAAAAAGCACTGTGCCCGAGGCGATGTGTTTCAACTCGTGCTCTCAAAAAAATTTTCACAGCAATTTAAAGGTGACGAATTCAATGTCTATCGCGCCTTGCGAAGCATCAACCCCTCTCCTTACCTCTTTTATTTTGATTACGGCGATTTCAAGATTTTTGGAAGTTCGCCAGAAGCACAATTGGTCATCAATAAGGACAAAGCTGAAATCCATCCGATTGCAGGAACCTTCAAACGAACTGGCAACGACGAAAAAGACGCTGAACTTGCCAAAAAATTATCTATTGACGACAAGGAAAATGCAGAACACGTCATGCTGGTAGACTTAGCAAGAAATGATTTGAGTCGCCATGGCAGCCAAGTAACCGTTGAAAAGTATAGAGAAGTCCAATTCTTTTCCCATGTGATTCATTTGGTGAGCAAGGTGACCGGTAAAAAGCATAAAGACACCACTACCATGCAAATGGTTGCCGATACGTTTCCTGCAGGCACCTTGAGCGGTGCACCAAAACACAAAGCCATGCAACTGATTGAAAAATACGAAAAAACGAGTCGTGACTTTTACGGTGGCGCCATTGGTTTTATGGATTTTCAGGGTAACTTCAACCATGCCATTATGATCCGTACGTTTCTAAGCAAAAACCATCAATTGCATTGGCAAGCGGGCGCGGGACTGGTATCAAAGTCGAACCCTGACGACGAATTACAGGAAGTGTATAACAAGTTGGGCGCCTTGACTAAAGCCATCGATATGGCAAAGGAGATATGAGAAAACAAGCAAGGCTCTCATGCCAATATGTGAATTTTAAATGACCTATCAGGTTTGAAACAGGAGATGAATGGATTAAAATATGGACCTGATAGTTCTGCCAAAGAAAAATAACGTTTAATTAAAAAGATCCCCGCGTTCGCGAGGAATAGATATGAAAATATTAGTTATAGACAATTACGACAGTTTCACCTACAATCTCGTCCATTATCTTGAAGATTTGGGCTGTGAGGTCACTGTCCGACGTAACGATCAACTGTCGCTTGAGGAGGTAGACGCCTTTGAGAAAATAGTGCTATCGCCAGGACCAGGTCTTCCTGATGAAGCAGGCTTGCTAAAAGCTATTATAAAGACCTACGCATCCACAAAAAGTATTTTGGGCGTTTGCCTTGGCCAACAAGCAATAGGTGAGGTATTTGGTGGCACATTGGTTAATCTTAATAATGTTTACCATGGCGTTGCCACCAAAGTAACCCCTAGCGTAAACGACGAAGCGCTTTTTAACGGTCTGGATAAGACCATTGAAGTTGGACGCTATCACTCTTGGGTGGTAGACCCTAATTTGCCTGACGTATTGGAAGCCACTTCCTTTGATGAAAACGGCCAAATAATGTCCTTGCGCCACAGAACATACGATTTAAAAGGGGTGCAATTCCATCCAGAATCAGTGCTGACACCGGATGGAAAAAAAATCTTGGAGAATTGGATTAAAATTCCCGCGCAGGCAGGAATCTCACAAGATCAGCAACGTTAGTCCTTTAAGTCTTAAGGAAGAAAACACTTCAGACTTAAAAGGTAAGATCTGATAAAGAATGTAAAAAATTATTTAGTTGCAAAAACCCTTACCTTTTAAATGGAAGGCGGATTCACCCCGAGAAGACGGGACGAAAACTGAAGAGTTATTTAGTATTAAAAACTAGTTATTTAGAAAGAATTAAGTTTAACAACAAAAGATTCCTGCCTTCGCAGGAAGTATTATGAAACACATACTCAACAGACTCATCAACCAAGAAAGCATCTCCAGCGAAGAAGCCAAACAGGTCTTGGTCAACATATCAAAAGGAAGTTACAACCAAAGTCAGATTGCATCTTTCTTAACCGTTTATATGATGCGAAGCATTACGATTGAAGAATTGCAAGGTTTTAGGGATGCGCTTTTAGAACTTTGTTTGCACGTGGATTTGGCCGATTATAACGGCATCGATTTATGTGGTACGGGCGGCGACGGTAAAGACACATTCAATATTTCAACCTTAGCATCATTTGTCACTGCAGGTGCTGGTGTTAATGTGACCAAACACGGTAATTACGGCGTTTCTTCGGCTTGTGGCTCGTCAAACGTTATGGAATATCTGGGTATTAAATTCACCTCGGATATTGATTTCCTAAAACGATCGTTAGACGAGGCTGGAATTTGCATTTTGCACGCCCCACTCTTTCATCCAGCCATGAAAAATGTGGCACCCATCCGTAAGGATTTGGCCGTAAAAACCTTTTTTAATATGTTGGGACCAATGGTGAATCCTTCTTTTCCAAAAAATCAATTGGTGGGTGTTTTCAACTTGGAATTGCTTAGAATGTATAGCTATCTTTACCAAAACACGGATATCAACTATACCATTTTGCATGCTTTGGATGGGTATGATGAAATCTCATTGACCGGACCAACCAAAGTGATTCGAAATACTACAGAAACCATGATTTTTCCAGAATTTTTTAGCGTGAACACTTTAAACCAAAGTGAAATTTATGGTGGCGATTCGGTAGCATCATCAGCCAATATTTTCACACAAATATTAGATGGGCAAGGCAGCGAAGCACAAAACAACGTAGTATGCGCGAATGCAGCGATGGCCATTTCGACCGTAACCAAAAAATCGGTGGAGGATTGTTTCGAACTGGCGAAAGAGGCTTTATTGAGCGGAAAAGCAAAAGAGAAATTTGACAGATTGGTTGACATAAGTAGAAAATAGTCAACAGTTCGCAGCCAAACAGAAAACTGACAACAGACAACAGAAAACAGAGAACAGAGAACAGAGAACAGAGAACAGAGAAAATAAACCTTTTTTTAAATGAATATTTTAGACCAAATAGTTACTGACAAACGCAAAGAAGTTGATTTAAGAAGATCACTTATTCCTACGTCACAATTGGAACAATCGGTTTTGTTTGAAAGAGATACGGTTTCACTTACTGAAAGATTGCAAAACAGCGCTTCAGGTATTATTGCTGAACACAAGCGCCGTTCACCCTCAAAATCAGTGATCAATCAGACACTTAGCGTCTCTGACGTCGCGCAAGGTTATGAATCGGCTGGAGTTTGTGGGATGTCAGTTCTAACTGACGGGAAATATTTTGGAGGCTCTTTGGACGATTTATTGTTGGCAAAAGCGAGCTGCAATTTACCTCTTTTAAGAAAGGAGTTTATCATCCATCCCTACCAAATAGTGGAAGCAAAAGCTTATGGCGCAGACGTCATTTTGCTCATCGCATCTATTTTATCTAAAGTGGAAATTAAGAGTTTTTCAGAACTAGCGAAGAGCTTAAATCTCGAAATCCTATTGGAAATTCATAATGAGGAAGAGTTGCACAAATCGGTGATGCCCAGTTTGGATATGATTGGTGTGAACAATAGAAATTTAAAAACCTTCGAGGTCAGCTTAGAGACGAGCAAGCATTTGAGCACCTTAATTCCAGATGATTTTATAAAAATATCCGAAAGTGGCATCAGCAACGTTGAAGCTATAAAAGAGTTACAACCCTACGGTTACCAAGGTTTTTTAATTGGAGAAAACTTTATGAAAACCGACAATGCGGGAGAAAGTGCAAAAGCATTTATCAAAAACCTGGCTTAAAGATTAAAATGGGTATTAAAAACGAAATAAACAAAAAGAATCAAACCCCCTCTCCTACTGATAGGACTGGGACGAAGATTAAAATCTGCGGTATGAAATTTCCCGACAATATTGGTGATATTGCTGTGCTTCAACCTGACTATCTCGGATTTATATTCTATGAAAAGTCCAGTCGATTTTTCAATGGCAACATTCCTAAGTTGCCTTCAGACCTCAAAAAGGTAGGGGTTTTTGTGAATGCAACGATTGAGGAAGTGATTAAAAAAGTTGAAAAATATGATTTAGATCTGGTTCAATTGCATGGGGAGGAATCGCCGGAGTTTTGCAAAGAACTACGTGGTCTTCTTACAAATACAGATCGAGGTAAAAATGATGAGATTCCTGCCTTCGCAGGAATATTGAAGGTTTTCTCAATAAAAGATCAATTCAATTTTGACCAATTACAACCCTACGAATCGGTGTGCGATTACTTTTTGTTTGATACTAAAGGAAAGTTACCAGGTGGCAATGGCTACACGTTTAATTGGGAAGTTTTGAAAGATTACCCATCCACAAAACCTTATTTTTTAAGTGGAGGGATTGGTTTGGAAGAGGTGGATAAGCTAACTGAGTTTTTGGGAAGACAGGAATCCCAATATTGCCACGCCATCGACGTCAACAGTAAATTTGAAATTGAACCTGGATTGAAAGATTCGGAAAAACTGGAAGTATTTATAAAGGAAATGAATTGATTTAACCAGACCTGTATGCCTCGATAGTTATCGGGATTGTCAGGTCTTTTAAACATGAGGTTCCCGCTTTCACGGGAATGAAGAATATGACATACAACATCAACGAAAAAGGATATTACGGCGAATTTGGCGGAGCATACATTCCAGAAATGCTATACCCCAATGTGGAGGAGTTACGCCAAAATTACCTCAAAGTCATGGCAGAACCTGAATTCCAAGAAGAATTCAACGCGCTGCTTAAAGATTATGTGGGGCGCCCTTCCCCGCTCTATTTCGCCAAGCGATTAAGCGAAAAATACAACACCAAGATTTATTTAAAACGCGAAGACCTCAACCATACCGGTGCACATAAAATCAACAACACCATTGGTCAGATTTTAATGGCAAAACGTCTTGGAAAGAATCGTATCATAGCCGAAACTGGTGCTGGTCAGCATGGTGTGGCTACGGCTACAGTCTGCGCTCTGATGGGTCTGGAATGCATTGTTTATATGGGCGAAATTGACATTGCGCGTCAGGCACCAAACGTGGCGCGAATGAAAATGTTGGGGGCTACCGTTGTTCCCGCTCTTTCTGGAAGTCGCACCTTAAAGGATGCCACTAATGAAGCCATTCGCGATTGGATCAATAATCCTGTAGATACGCATTATATTATCGGCAGTGTGGTAGGCCCGCATCCGTATCCGGATATGGTAGCGCGTTTTCAGGCCATTGTTTCCGAAGAAATCCAATGGCAACTCAAAGAAAAAGAAGGCACCACAAAACCCGATTATGTAGTAGCCTGTGTTGGCGGGGGCAGTAATGCTGCAGGTGCGTTTTATCATTTTTTGGACGACACAGAAGTCAAACTCATTGCTGTGGAAGCTGCCGGAAAAGGCGTGCATTCTGGAGAGAGCGCAGCTACATCAGTTTTAGGAAAAGAGGGCATCATTCACGGCAGTAAAACACTATTGATGCAAACGCCTGACGGACAGGTTACGGAACCGTACAGTATTTCGGCAGGTTTGGATTATCCTGGTGTGGGACCGATGCATGCCCATTTGTACAAAAGTGGTCGAGCTGAATTTATTGCGATTACCGATGATGATGCCATGACCGCCGGACTGGAATTGTGCAAAAGGGAAGGCATCATTCCAGCCATTGAAAGCTCACATGCATTAGCGGTCTTTGAGCATAAAAAGTTTCAACCAGATGATGTCGTCGTAGTTAGTTTGTCAGGCCGTGGGGATAAGGATTTGGAGACTTATATAAAGCATTTTAATCTTTAGCAGTTGGGTTACCCTAAAGGGTCAGGCTGTCGGCAGTCGCTCTCTCCCGATAGCTATCGGCAATCAATTCCTTCCCTTTTTTTAAGGGAAGTTGGTTATGGGCTACTGAAAAGCCCAAAGACGGAAGGGTTTATATAAATCAAAAAACCTTATTTACGAAAGAATAAGAATTAAACAGGTATTAAATAAGAAGAGATTCCTTCCCGATGGTTATCGGGATCACAGGAATTTAGTTTAACTAAAAAAGATTCCCGCATTCGCGGGAAGTAAGCATGAACAGAATCAATCAGAAATTGCAAGAAAAAAGTAATGAAAAGTTACTTTCCATATACTTTACCGCAGGTTATCCTAATCTCAACGATACGGCGACCATCATTCAAGATCTGGAGAAAAGTGGCGTAGGTATGATAGAAATCGGTTTGCCATTTAGCGATCCTTTGGCCGACGGCCCAACCATTCAAGCCAGTTCGACACAAGCTTTAAAAAATGGAATGACTACAGAAGTGCTTTTTGACCAACTCAAAGACATCAGGAAAACAGTCAACATTCCATTAGTCATTATGGGCTATTTCAATCCGATATTGCAATATGGCGTGGAAGCCTTTTGCAAGAAATGCCGGGAGATTGGCATTGACGGACTTATTATTCCTGATTTGCCGGTAGACGTATTTAATGATCGGTATAAATCCATCTTTGAAACCTATGATATTATCAACGTGTTTTTGATAACTCCACAAACCTCTGAGGAGCGTGTTCGGTTTATCGATTCCATTTCACAAGGCTTTATTTATATGGTCAGTAGTGCCAGCGTTACTGGAAGCAGCTCTGGTTTTGGAGATATCCAAACGGATTATTTCAAGCGAATCGCCAAGATGAACCTCAAAAATCCTCAGGTTATTGGCTTCGGTATTTCTGATCATGAAAGCTACGCTCAAGCTACTAAATACGCCAAAGGCGCAATTATTGGAAGTGCATTTATCAAGAACCTCTCAAAAAATGGTGTTGATAATACAGAACAATTTATACAGTCCATTCTAAATTAAAAATTATATTTGACCTTAACCAACCTTTAAAATTTAATTTATGAAATGGTATTTAAAAGTAGTCAGAGACAACTACACAAACTTCAATGGACGTGCACGACGTGAAGAGTACTGGATGTTTGTTTTATTTAATTTCCTCTTTGCCATAGGTATTGTCATTATTTCTGGAGCACTGGCAAACCTAACCGACGTACCGGCATTTATTGGGCTTTATTTTATTTACATCCTAGCCATAATAATTCCAAGTTTGGCGGTGGCGGTGCGCAGATTACACGATATTAATAAAAGTGGCTGGTTTTACTTAGTTGGTCTAATTCCACTTATTGGAGGCATCTGGCTCCTTGTACTTTTTGTGACTGAAGGTGACGTAGGTCCCAACAATTATGGACCAGATCCAAAGCGTCCCAATGAGGCGGAGATTAACAAAATTGGAACGGTATCTTGAGCGTAGCCAAAAAACAACCTGAGCGTATTTAAAATTTGCACCCTTTTATAAATCAGATTCTGCCTTAATTCGGACTTGACATTAACAATACAGCTATTGTTTTAAGATACTTTTAATATAATTTTATTCTGTTTTCATTAATTTATACATGAATTAAAAAAATAGAAATTATGGGAATAATAGAAGAGAATAAGAAATTTAAAACATCAACTGAACAGAAAAACCCCACTAATCCAACTGGAGATACTAAAGTGGATACCAATCAGTTTGATATTGATAAAAAGACGATAAAGGACCAAAAATCGAAAAAATGATTTGGTGGTATAATTTTAAAGGAAACCTATTCTTATCTTTAACGAATAGGTTTCTTTTTGGTTGAAACCTGTCGCAAATACCATAAAATCACCTCTATTGATTGTTGATAAGTGTAAAACATTATAACTTTAGTATGTCCTTAAACATCGTATTGATTGAGCCCGAAATCCCTAATAACACCGGCAACATCGGCAGATTGGCTTTAGCCTCTGGAGCACATTTACACTTGGTCAAACCCTTCGGATTTGAAATTACCGATGCCCGCCTGAAACGTGCAGGATTGGATTATTGGCCACACCTAAATATCAGCACGTATGAAAGTACAAGCTCGTTTTTTGCAGCGCACCAAGGAGCAAAAATGGTGTTTTTATCAAGTCATGGCGACAAAGATTACTGGGACATTCCTTTTACGGATAATTTGTTTCTGATTTTTGGCAAGGAATCGGTAGGCTTGTCCAAAACCATTCTTGATACACATAAGGAGCATCTGTACAAAATTCCACTGTTTAGTGAGCATGTACGCAGTTTGAATCTTGCCAATGCCGTAGCCATTGTGGTCTATGAAGGCATTAAAAAATTAAAATAGAATATTGAACAACACGGTCATATATCTGATCTTTAAGAGTTAAAACCAACCACATTGAAAGACACCATGGAAGACATTGAAAATATTGAATTAAAGTATCTAAAGTTAGAAGATTACCAGGAGTTAAAGGAAGCCATGATTGCCTCTTACACTACCATGCCTGATGCATTCTGGCAGGAACATCAGATTAAAAAACTAATCGAGGAGTTTCCTGAGGGCCAAGTGGTTATTAAAATCAACGACCAAATTGCGGGGTGCGCGCTGAGTATTATTGTAGATTACAATCAATTTGATGATAATCACACCTACAAGGATATTACCGGAAATTACACGTTTAGCACTCATACCGATGAGGGTGATGTTATTTATGGTGTTGATGTATTTATCAAACCAGAATTCAGAGGCCTACGTTTGGGACGCCGACTTTATGACTATCGAAAGGAATTATGCGAACGCTTAAATTTAAGAGGTTTGGCTTTTGGAGGACGTATTCCAAACTATCACAAATACTCAGACACGTTAACACCTAAAGAATACATCGATAAAGTTAAGCGCAAGGAAATTCATGATCCTGTGCTGAATTTTCAGATTTCCAACGACTTTCACCCGACACGTATTTTAAAAAATTATCTTGAAGGGGATGCTTCTTCTCAAGATTATGCCGTGTTATTGGAGTGGAGCAATATCTATTATGAGAAGAAATCAAAAAAAGCCACGACCATTAAGAAGATTGTACGTCTTGGATTGGTACAATGGCAAATGCGATTGTATAAGGATATGGACGAAATGATGCAACAAGCGGAATTCTTTATCGATTCGGTTTCGGGGTATCGCAGTGATTTTGCCTTGTTTCCAGAATTTTTCAATGCCCCGTTAATGGCGGATAACAACCATCTTTCAACACCTGAGGCCATCAGGGAGCTGGCGAAACATACTCTAGAAATGGTGCAACGTTTCTCCAAACTTGCTATTTCCTACAATATCAATATCATTACAGGAAGCATGCCTGAAGTGGTCGACAATAAACTTCATAACGTTGGCTATTTATGCCGTCGGGATGGCAGCACGGAACGTTTTGAAAAACTACATATCACACCAGATGAAGCACGGGTTTGGGGTATGGTTGGTGGAAATAAACTCCAGACTTTTGATACTGACTGTGGCAAAATAGGCATCCTGATTTGTTATGACGTTGAATTCCCGGAACTGAGCAGAATTTTAGCCGATGAGGGCATGGATATTCTATTTGTACCCTTCTTGACCGACACGCAGAATGGCTTTTCACGAGTACGCCATTGCGCCCAGGCAAGAGCCATTGAAAACGAATGTTATGTTGCTATTGCGGGCAGTGTGGGCAATTTACCGAATGTTCAAAATATGGACATTCAGTATGCACAATCGGCGGTATTTACACCCTGCGATTTTGCATTCCCGACCAATGGGGTTAAAGCAGAAGCCACACAAAATGCTGAAATGATCCTCATCGCTGATGTGGATATTGATCTTTTAAGAGAACTGAACCAATTTGGAAGCGTCAGAAACTTAAAGGACAGAAGAACAGATTTATTTGAACTAAAAAAGAAGTAATTATGAACTATCATATTGTTATCAATAGCGTAAAAACTGTTGAAGAATTTAAAGATACATGGACCAATGCTGATTATATTGAACTTTTAGACCGATTTGGGTTTCCAGGGGGCGAAAAATCAAAGCCTGAAGAACTTGAAGAACTACTCTTTATGGCCATATCTGATTTTGAGGGTCCAGAAGCCGCAGCCATCCTATTAGAGTATAAATTATCCGAACATTTAACAGAAGGTCAAATAGACCAGATGTCGCACGACATGGTATTGGATAAAATTTCTGAAGAATATAGCGACATCAGCTTGCATCATGAGCTTTTCAACATCAATCAATTGCTATACAAAGCTTATAATGGAACCTTTCCGTCCGCAAAAGCCACCATTGTTGAATTTGAAATCACTCCAAATCAAGATGTCTCAAAAGAAGTGGTCTTAAAAGTTTTAGATAAGACGCTTGCAAATAATAACATTATTAAGCGTTTGTACGCGGACCAATTAGAAGGAAAGGAAGCCTTTGATGAAGCAGAAGATATTGTGTGGGAATTAGAAAATACAGGTGAGAATTCTTATATCATGACCACATCGGAATATTGGATCAGTAGGGATGAATTTAAGGATGCAGAATTCGATGCTACAATTGCCATTTATGAGGAGGAGGAAGAAGATTAAAGCAAACCGCTTGCTTTGATTGCGCTCAGCATAATAGGTCTCCTTTAGATGTTAGAATCAATCGGCCAGGCATGGAATCAAAACAGAATAGGTCAAATTTTAAAGCTCCGGGTTTTATTTAAAATCTGGAGCTTTTGTTTAGTTTCACAAAGAGCATTAGGACCGTTTGCTTGGACTGCACTCAAGAAAGGAACACGCAAAACCATCGCAGAACAACCAGGTTTAAAGCAATATAAGATAAATTAATTTCACATTAGTGCAATTTAGGAATCCATTTAATCCGCGAAATTCGTGGTTAAAGAATAAAATTTCTAAAAGTTAAAAACCTTAATAAAACCTCATCAATACACTATATTTAACCTATTCTTACAAATCAAAAAGCATCCAAACTATTCTCTATAATGAAACACCTTCTTTTTAGTATTTTTTTGATAATTATCACCCTTAGTTCTTCGGATGCACAAACCGTGTTAGAAGAAAACTCAAAATTACCCCTAACGATTGGGGAAGTAGTTTCCATTGATTCCAAAATTCTATCAGAATCCAGAACGCTCAACATTTATTTGCCTGAGGGTTATAAGACTTCAGACACCTTAAAATACCCAGTAATCTATGTATTGGACGGCAGTATTAATGAAGATTTTGTGCATATAGTTGGCTTAGTACAGTTTTTTAACTTACAGATGACTATGCCAAAATCCATAGTGGTGGGCATTGCCAATATCGATAGGAAACGGGACTTCACTTTTCCCACAACAGACAGGAAGCTAAAAATGGATTATCCAACGACAGGAGGTTCGCGTAAATTCATCGACTTTATAGAAAGTGAAGTACAACCCTATATTAAGGCCAATTATGCTACCACAAACCAAAAAATACTCATTGGGCAATCGCTTGGAGGCTTGCTCGCTACAGAAATTCTATTTAAAAAACCAACACTCTTTACAGATTATATTATTGTAAGTCCGAGTTTATGGTGGGATAATGAATCCTTACTTAAAGACGCCAAAATGTTTTTAGGCGCCCATTCCAAGATGCCTGCCAATGTATATATATCGGTAGGTACTGAAGGTGAAATTATGGAACGTGAGGCGAGAAGTCTGGCCAAACTGTTGAAAAACTCTGGAAAACCAGATCTTAACTCTGAGTTTCTCTTTTTACCGAATGAAAATCATGCCACCATTTTACATCAAAGTGTGAATGATACTTTTAAATTGATGTATCCTTATAAGGATAATTGACCAATGGTTCAACACCAAGTGTTTTGAGATAATTATTCAGCAATATTTCTATTTTAACCAATACCTCAGCTTGACTACCGACCTACAAATTGGTATTTAGAAGCTTTCAAAAACAAATATGCCGACTTTAGTAAACGTGCAAGACGAATAGACTATCGGATGTTCATGCTTTTTCATCTCCTAAGCATCTTCTTTTGGCATTCCTGTCAAGCGCACTGGTTGAACTGCATCTGGAATCTATCGCTGTGATTTTACTGGTGATTTATATATATTGGTATCCTTTTTTCCAGCATTGGCAATAAACGTTAGACGCTTGCATGATACGGGAAAAAGTGGTTGGTTTTATCTAATTTTATTTTAATCCCTTAAAAAGGCTCATATATTCTTCTGATTTTCACAGTACAGGATAGCGAACCGATGCCGAACAAATGGGAACCGAATCCATAAAGGACCAAATACAGATGAAATCAATGAGATTGGAAAACCAGTAGAACTTTAGCGTTTATTTGCCAACATATTCAGGTACATCCGTTCCACTTTAGCGCGGGCCCAAGGGGTTCGTCGTAAAAACTTCAAACTGGATTTTACTGATGGATCTTCATTAAAACACCTGATTTTAACCACCGTACCCATATACTCCCAGCCATAATGCGCCACCAGATCATTAATGATTTGCTCAAGTTTTATGCCGTGTAGAGGGTTGTTGGGTTGCATTTTTTGAAGGTTTCTTATTTTAGTTGCAAGTTTTAGGTTTCTTGTTCAAAAACTCAATCAATGGAAAGCTGACCTGCCCGTACGTTCAGGCTTATGACGCTGATTAAGCTGATATTCCCAAATTTTGTTAGACGCTAAATTAAAAAAAACTTAGACAATTCTTCTGTAAGTTGGGTTTTGTATTTTGAGATTTTAATCTGTGGCACTAAGACTTTGCGAGAGAACAACCGCTAATCCTTCACCATCGCTAAGATCTTCACCGCCTTCTCAAAATGATCCAACTTATGTTTCATGATCCACCAAGTGGCAGCTTCCATCAACAACTCAGGCGTCTCATTTTTATTGGCGAAAAACGCATAAAAAGACAAACCGACATTCGGGCCTTTCGAGGCAATCTTTGCCTCACATACCGTTATCATTTTGTCTTTTAAAGTTGGACTTAACATTTGAAGGTTCTTGTTTATTGTTTCTTACAACTATCCAAGTTAAAAACACTGATTGGAGACAATTTTATTTAAAACTTAGCAAAGTTATATCGTTGAAATTTCGACTTTGAATTCAATTTCGATTTCCTGCCATCACTATAACTACCCACGGCAGCTAACTTACTTTTTAATTCCGTCGATTCCTATTTCTATTTCTTCCAGAACCAGTTCCAGAATTTGAACCCTTGGAGCCTGTTTTATTACCACCTGCCTTTCGTTGTTGGGGTCTTCTACCTCTTCCTTGGCCTTGCTTAATAGGCTCAGTTGATGCGTTCGGATCAGGTTCAAAGCCTTCTACAATTTCCACAGGAATACGCTCACCTATCAGTTTTTGGATATCACGAAGATAGCTTGTCTCATCCGCACTAACCAATGATACGGCCAATCCGCTAGCTCCTGCCCTTCCTGTTCTACCAATACGATGCACATAGTCTTCAGCAATATTTGGCAATTCAAAATTGACTACATGTGGTAATAACGGAATATCCAATCCACGAGCAGCAATATCAGTGGCTACCAACACACGCACCGAACCTCTTTTAAATCCGTCCAAGGCCTTGGTTCTTGCACCTTGACTTTTATTCCCATGAATGGCCATGGCCGTAATATTACTGCTGATAAGTTTTTTGGTCAATTTATTAGCACCGTGTTTTGTACGGGTAAACACCAGCACTTGTTCCCAATTACCATCAGAAATCAGCTTCACAAGCAAGTCGGGCTTTAAGCCTTTGGCAACACGATAGACCTGTTGGTCAATAGCCTCCACCGTAGTATTTTCCGGAGTAGCTTCCACCATGACCGGATGGTTAAGAATATCGTTGGCAAGCGCTTTAATATCTTTTGAAAATGTCGCCGAAAACAAAAGGTTTTGACGTTTGGCTGGCATCACTGCCATGATTTTTTTGATATCGCGTAAAAAACCCATATCCAACATACGGTCGGCTTCATCCAAAACAAGAATTTCAATATTGGCAAGAGACAACAAGCGTTGGTTATGCAAGTCTAACAACCGTCCTGGGGTGGCGACAAGCACATCCACACCATTGCGAAGTGTTGCCACTTGCGGATTTTGGTTGACACCGCCAAAAATAACGGTGCTTCTAATATCTAAATACGTGCTGTATTGTTTAACGTTCTGATACACCTGAGCCGCCAATTCCCGAGTTGGTGTCAATACCAATGCTCTAACTGGGCGTTTGCGCAACGTTTGTCCTTGCGACAATAATTGTAACAATGGCAATGTAAAACCGGCTGTTTTTCCTGTTCCCGTTTGTGCCGATGCTAAAACATCTTTTCCTTCTAAAATTAACGGGATGGCCTTTTGTTGAATTGGTGAAGGCGTTGTATAGCCTTGTTTGCTGACTGCTTTAAGCAAAGCATCAGATAATCCTAATGATTTGAATGACATAAATTGTGTTTACGAAGCAAACACTATTAATTTAGGTCACTCCTTTAAATTTTGTGCAAATGTACGGTTAAATTGATCGTATTACGCCATGTGTAGCATTATATTCCAAATCTCACCATGTGTAATTGGCTACAAACGCATATCCTATCAGCTCTGAAAGGCTTATAAGCCAACAATAAATCTTTGCTCATACTTGTCTCCCACTGCTGTTTTTTATTTGTTTACAACCAATTGGTCTCAGTTTACAGGAGTTATTGTTCGGTCTAATTTCGAATATTTTCTCGAGTGTGCTTCGTTACGACGGGCTGTTGTGGAAGGATTGTCGAAAATATCCGCATGTAAATCGACAAATTGATCATTTTTAATAAGCGACAAAGACTTTATTCCGTCAATAGGATTTCTTACATTAATAGGGTATTTTGGTGAACTAAAAACAAGAAGTTAGTGGCAAGAGAACATCGTATGCATAAAAAGCTCATATGTATCACTATAAACTTCTCAATAGATCTACAACGGATAAAAACATTCTATTCAAAATATTCCGATTGATGGATTAACACACGAATTAATAAATACTAAGCAACATAAAATTACTATGGAAGAATTTTGGAATAACAGATACAAGGAAAAGGAATTCGCCTACGGAACACATCCAAATGTATTTTTTAAAAATACCATTGATAAACTAAATTTAGATGGCACCCTGCTTTTGCCAGCCGAAGGCGAAGGCAGAAACGCCGTCTATGCGGCAAAAAAAGGTTTAGAAGTCATTGCTTTTGATATAAGTGAAGAAGGTAGAAATAAAGCAATGGAATTAGCCCGTTCAGAAAATGTGAAGATCGATTATAGAGTCGGAGAGCTAAACCAATTAGATCTAAAAAAGAACAGCTTTGACGCTCTCGCGTTAATTTACGCTCATTTTGCTGCTCATGAAAAAGAAAAACTACACCAAGATTTAGCCGAATTAATAAAACCAAATGGCTATCTCATTTTAGAAGGATTTAGCGTTAACAATCTTGAGCTTCGTGAAAAAAATCCGAAAGTTGGCGGCCCTGCCAATAGAGAGATGCTATATACAAAGCAGGAGATTAAAGACACTTTTATAGATTTTGAAATTATTCATCTTGAAGAAACGCTAATAGAATTAAAGGAAGGTAACTTTCACAACGGTTTAGCCAGCGTGATCCGATTCATCGGAAAGAAAAAGGCGTGATTTTTCTGCCTTCAATGGCTTTCCAAATCAAATATAAAATAGAAGTCGATGATAAATAGCAACCAAGCATATGTGCCTGACATCCTTGGTGATGAATTTGAACAACGGACGTTGACCTTGAAAGATGACTATGAAGGTAAGGTCATTGCAACATTAATCCGTAGACAAACGACAATTCCTTCTGCTAAGGCCATTTTATATATTCATGGTTTCAGCGATTATTTTTTTCAGGACCAAATGGCTAAGCGCTTCAATAAAGAAGGCTATACGTTCTATGCTTTGGACCTAAGAAAATATGGTCGGTCGTACCTGAATCATCAAATAATAAATAATGTCCGTTCACTTATAGAGTATGATGAAGAAATCAATGCCACTTTGCACATCATAAAATCGGAAAAGCACTCTGAAGTCATCCTCATGGGCCATTCTACGGGTGGGCTCATTATTACCTATTATGCGGGTAGACATTTACATAGCAATTTATTCCATGGAATCATCTGCAACAGCCCGTTTTATGAATTTAATCTGAATGCTATTGAAAGGAAAATCGGGATTCCTGTATTATCCTTTTTGAGCAATTATTTTCCCAATTTGTTAATCTCAGGTGGATTTTCAAGATTCTATGGTTATAGCCTTCACCGTGATCACTTTGGGGAATGGGATTATAATCTGGCATGGAAGCCGCACGATTTGCCGAAGGTAACTTTAAGTTTTATCCATGCCATCCATAAGGCACATAAGAGTATACAAAACAATATGAAGCTAAACGTGCCTGGCCTGATACTGTATAGCAGTCAAACTATTAAGGATAAAAAATGGTCGGAACGGTTTATGGAAGGTGATGCGGTTTTAAATGTAGATCATATCCGCCAATATGCCAGCCAACTCCAAGGCAAAGTGACTGTTCGCGAAATTGAACATGGTTTGCATGATTTAGTACTCTCTAAACATGAGGTAAGAGAGTATGTTTATAAAATCATATTTGAATGGCTTAAGATGAATTTCAAAAACAAGAAGTGAATCATATCATCCAAAACACTAAATGAATGACAGATTTTTGGGAAAAAGCATTTAAAATCAATCGGAACATGTGGGGTTTTGAACCCGCAAAATCCACTGTATTGATTAAAGATTTTTTTATTGAACAAAACGTAAAAGACATACTTATTCCTGGGATTGGTTACGGACGAAACGCACAAATTTTTAGGGATAACGGTATGTCGGTTACAGGTATTGAAATTTCTAAAACAGCTATTGATTTAGCCCATAAACACTTTGGAAATGACTTACATATTCATCACGGTTCTGTAACCGAAATGCCTTTTGACAGCAAACAGTATGGTGGCATCTATTGCTATGCCCTAATTCATTTGTTGGATAAAAACGACAGAAAAAAATTAATCACAAATTGTTATAAACAACTCTCGGAAAACGGATTTATGGTGTTTACGACCGTTACTAAGGAAGCTCAAATTTATGGCCAAGGAACTTGTATTGACAAAGACAGATTTGAAATTTTTGGTGGTGTAAGAATGTTTTTCTATGACAGAAAGTCTATACAGGAGGAATTTGGTCAAGCAGGCCTTTTTGAGATAACGGAGGTGATGGACATTTATCCCTTTTATCTTATAAAATGTAAGAAAGAGAATCGAAAAGTCTCATAACATGTAAGATGTTCTGTACTATAAAAACCATCCTGAAAGATTATTTTTGTTGTGTAGCATTCTCAACTATTTATTTTAATTATCTTTAAAAATTCTTCGAGGCCCTTTAAAAAATCGTCATGACCAGAAAATTGACCATACTATTTCTTATTACCTTCCAAATTGGCGTAACCCAAAATTATGATACGGTTGTTATGGATACGCACAATATTGACGCTTCCAATGAGGTTTACTTGGTAGGGAATGCCTACATATTTGACTATGAAATTAAAAAAGACGGTAAAGTACTGAAACTTAAACACAACAAAGGTATGTACGGAAGTGCCGATTTTGAATTGGTGCCTTTAGCTACTGATGGTATTGAAGTAGACAGAATCCGATTGGTTGTACAACAGGTTTCAGATACGGAAAGAACCAACGAGGGACAAACGGAAATATCCTACATTCAAGATCCACTGTCAAAAGGCATGAGTTTAACTGGATTGGTAGATAATTCTCACAATATTTGGCTTCATCCCGTCCGAACTGGGTTTTTCAATGCCTTGCAAACCGCCCCGTTTCCGTTTATAAAGAAGCCCCCATCTATAGGTCAGGAATGGACGGACAAAATGGCGATTGGAAAAAACTGGAGCAATCCGCTTTGGGGTGTTTGGGAAGAGCCTTTACTACTATCTCTCAATTACAAGGTAAGCAAAATGGAAAATGTCAAAACAGCCTTTGGTACTTTAGAGTGTTTTGTTATAGAAAGTTCGGCTTCCTCTGATATTGGCACGACCAAACTAACAAGTTATTTTTCAAGCCTCTACGGTTTTGTGCGTATGGAGTATGAACTTCTTAACGGGCTTAAAGTGAATTTTTGGTTAGTAGATTTAAAAAGAGGTTAAACCCATCAAAAACATGGTTGACGATGCAAACCAACAATTAGATTACCAAATCAAAAGATTTTTCTAAATTTTTATATGTTCTGCGACTATATTTGAGTATAATAAAAGAGAAAATGATTAAGCTTCTACCATACTCTATAGATAATCCTATTTTTGCACTGAGTCCTATCGATCCTTACGATTCAGATAATTTAAAAGCGCAGCATCAATGTCCAAACTTGAAATAGTACATGAAAACAATGATTTTATCGTGGTCAATAAAACAGCTGGACTTATTAGTGAAAAAAGTCCATATGAAAAAAACACCGTCGAGGATCAAGTGTTCAATCATTTTTCAAAAAACAAACAAAAGCCCTTTGTCGGTGTGATACACAGATTGGATAGGGTTACAAGTGGGGTATTGTTATTTGCCAAGAAAAAAAGTATTCTTGTAGAATTTAACCATCTCTTCAGCAGTCGAAATGTTCAAAAAACCTATTTGGCCATGGTTAAAAACAAACCGCCAAAAGACAAAGATAACTTAACGAATTTTCTGGTTAAAAACACTTTAGAAAAAAGAGCTGATATCGTTCCATCAAAATCCAAAGACTCTCAAAAGTGTATGTTATCTTATCAAGTTTTAGGCAAGAATGCTTTTGGTTATCTCTTGGAAGTAAAACCTAAAACGGGTCGCTTCCATCAGATAAGAGCACAATTGGCGCACATAGGGTTACCAATTATTGGCGATGATAAATACGGCTCAGATGAAAACTATTTTCCATTAGCTATTTGTCTTCATGCGTGGAAACTGACCTACCAAGCCTCTGAGTCTAAGGAAGTCCTAACCTTCGAAGCAACACCACCTAAAAACGAATTTTGGAGATTTAAATCGCTCACAGTTTAGAAAAATACGGTATTTTTATGGGCATTACTTAAATTATCACCACTCAACTCGTAATTGAAGCCACAAAGGTCCATTATTAATGGTTTCCTGGACATACTATCCTTGAAATAGCTTGATGAACCTTGATACAAAAATAAATTTCACACAAAAGTACTACGCGCTAAACGACATAAACAATTTGGATGTCTGATGGTGTTTCGATTCCATCAGATTGCGCTGTTTATTTTGGAGCAACAGATGGATTGAAGACTAATGGCAAAAACGAAAGACGATAAGTAGAGTGTAAACATTAACCCATTAACAGAAATAAAACAAGCCTTTATCCATAGCGGATAATTATTGAAAACGCTCCTTTAACTTCGCCATTGGATTGGTAGCCTTGTTTATATAACCATGAGTCAAACTGCTTACAATGAGAACAAGCGCAGCACCACCCGCTACATAGACAACAGTGATTTCATACTCATAATTATTGTAGGCAATGGCAATGAGCGCCCAAGCGCCAACCAATGCGAACTCTCGCATATTTCGGGTCCAGGTCACAATTAAATTAATGATCAAGGCCACAATAATCATGAAAATCGTCCATGCCACTTCTGACATTCCAAAGCCACTCCACTCTATTTTTGTTAAATAGGAAGACACATTGGCAATACTTGCTACTGAAACCCAACCACTATAAAACACAAAAGGCCACCATAAAAAGGCAATCACTGAAATGGGCGCATCCCACAATTCCATCGCATTGTTCATCACAATTTTCAATAAAGAGAATAACAGCAAGAAGATGAACACACAAGACAATCCTGTATACCCATAAATCCACAGAAACACCCATGCAGAATTTGCTATACACGATATCACGAACCACCATCCAATTTTCAAAACGAAATCATCATCCCGTACTTTCACAAACAAACTTCTCCCCTGATAAATAATAAAACCAATGAGCAGTAAGTAAATAAATCCCCAAATTGAAAAAGCATATCCCGCTGGAGTAAAAAGTGAATTCAAACCTTTTGAAACCTCACCAATTGTGGTATTATTGATAGCTCCAGTATTGGAAAGATAATTGACGATAATAGTGGAAACGAGCGCAATACCATTGCTGATTTGTAAAATTCTTTTCATTGGACTGTTCTGCGAAGTTGCGAACGGTAATATAAGATCACCTCTCGATAATAGGACAATTTACGAAATACATTGCAAAGCATTAACACATTCAAAAATGGTGTTGACTCAAATAAACTCGCGGTACTGGAGCACTCTAAAATCGAAGGTATTGAAGTTGGGATTTTTGGCTTTTAAATGTTGGTATAAAGGCATTCTACTAATAGAAATATTTGCAGCTCCAGATCCTGAAGTAAGGGAGACTGTTTTGATGGTACGGAGTTGTGTTGACTTTTCTAAAGATGATAAATTTGAAACTTCAACTTTAGTCGGTTTGGCTGGAAGTTGAAATTCATGGATCCGTGGCACCTCATCAGATACCACTTTTAATTTCAATCCGTAAGTTTTTAAATGTTTTCTGAAGAAATACTCAGGCCCGTTCTTGCTATTTCCTCCCGTAAATAAAATGGTGTCTATATTGGGATACTTTTGAAGATATCCAATAAGGTTGCGTAACCGAATATTGATCATCCCCAAATCAGAGGCATTTATTTTTTCTCGCTCACAGCTTTCTACAATGTCGCAAACTCCAATCTTATGTGCTATCAGAAAATCTTTACGTTGTGCAACAGCTTCTTCCGAATTATCATATCGCAAGTTAAGATCATAAATCTTGTCAATAAATAGCCACAGCGAATTGAAATAACTGCCATAACAGAAATCGACATCCTTTTCAAGCAACTCGCCAACAGAAAAGCGTGGCGGCGGTAAAGTTCCAACAATCAGCTTTGTAGTATCGCTTTTAATAAATGGGGGATATGGATGTTGGTGAAAAAACAACTACAAATTTTTTCTCAATTTTTCAACCTCAAGAATCGTCTCTTTATATATGCGCTGGTTAGGCGCTGTCATATTTTGCATTTCAACAGAGAGCTCTTCCAAAATTTCTTTGGCATCGGCAGTTTTATCAATACGCAACATCAATTTTGCAAATGCCACGCGTTCATTATAGTTGGAATATGGTCTATCAATCATTCTCAATAGGGCTATAGCTTCATCCGTTCTACCCATTTCCGCCAAGGCCATCCCATAAAGAAACGGAACTTCTGATTTCTCAAACTCGTTATGACTTTCCAAACCGTCACTATGTGCAATCACCTGATCATAATCGTTGATATTATAATAAGATTTGATTAAATGCTCTTTAACAAAAAAATCGTTTTGGGTCTTATCCTCCAAGGCTATAGTATAGTGTTCAATAGCAGCCGAATAATCATTGGCCTCCAAATAGGCATCGGCAAGATTGACTCTATTGAGATATGTGTCAGCAAATTCAAGCTTTTGTTGCATTGCTTTTACTTTATTGGAAGGATTGATTCTTTTCTTAAAATTTTCCTGAATTTTTTCAGAATCATTTCTTTTGGGAACTTGAGTAACCAAATACGCGACACAGCCTACCAACGGCAAAAATATAATCGCAAAAATCCAATAAAACGACTTTCTATTTTTGAATAGATGATAGATACAAAAGGCTTGAAAAGCAATGATAAAATAAAAATACATCTGTTAAATAATATTAAAAGTCTGAAGGTATTGGTTTGTAGTTCTAAAAATGAGTACCTTCAGGATTACTTCATTTTAACTACAATAAAACTATAATAACAATGGGAAAAGGCGATAAAAAAACCAGACGAGGAAAAATTCAACGTGGATCTTACGGTGTCAAACGTCTTAGGATAAAGAAAAGACCAACCACACTTGAAAAAATCAATTTAGAAAAGAAGTCTAAACCTTAAAAGTTTGGGTTGAATTTGTTTCTATCATCATAAAGCTATCTCGTAAAAACTAATTTATTTTCTACAGATAGCTTTTCATGAAATCTGTAATTCTCCAAGTCAAAGCCCTTTATGTCTTCTATGGTCTTTGCATCATTATCTATAATATATCGGGTCATGAGTCCGCGGGCTACTTTAGCATAAATTCCGATGGTTTTATACTCCCCACTCTTCAATTCCTTAAAATCCACATCCACAACAGGGACTTTTAAAGCTTTTTTATCTATCGCCTTAAAATATTCTACACTTGCTAAGTTAAGGAATATCTCATCATCTTTCAACTCGGCATTCAAAGCTTTGGTAATGTCCTCTTTCCAAAATTCATATAAATTTTTATTTTTTCCGATGCTCAATTTTGTACCCATTTCCAAACGATAGGGTTGCATCAAGTCCAATGGCTTCAAAATGCCGTACAATCCAGAAAGAATACGTACCGTATTTTGAACCTTCTCCATTTTATCTGTTGGAATGGAATAGGCATCCAAACCTCTGTAAACATCACCACTAAAGGCATAAATTGCAGGTCTCGAATTGTCTTTTGTAAATGGCATTTGCCAATCCTGATTGCGATCATAATTGAGTTGGCTCAAATCTTTCGAAATTCCCATTAGCTCTGCTAAAGCCTTAACAGATTTCTTTTTAAGGATTTTATTGAGACGCTCTGACTGCTTTAAAAATTCAGGTTGCGTAGTTCTATCTGTGGGCAATTCCGTTTCAAAGTCTAGGCTCTTTGCTGGCGATAATACAAGTTTCATAGTTTCCTCCCACTAAAGCGGGTATCTTTTGTTAGATTAATATGCTCTTAATGTGCAAAGTTACGAATCAAATTGCAATTGGGAAATGAGGTATATCATGTCAATAGACTTTCTGCTAACAAATACAACGATTTTAAACTCATTGGCCAGTTAAAAAGATAAAAACTCTATATTTTTAACATGAATACCAATGAAACAATCATCCATACAGCCATTTACAACATAACCACAAGAAGATATCAATCCGTTTTTTCCGGTTTCGAAGTAGGTTTTGGCATTTTTTCTTTTAATCAACCATTCCTTTTCAGCCTTAGTGTAGACCTGGTCCATAGTTAAGGGCTCAGCCGCTTGGTTTTTATGGCTCCCTACTTTTGAGCCATTCTCAATCCATTCTATCTCTTCCTCAGGAATATCATTTAAATCATCAGGAGATGTATATTTGAAATGCCTTTGGGTTACTTGTCCGTCAACAACCGTTATTATTGTTTCCCACGAAAAACCCACCCAAGAATTATCAACAACCGTATACCTGTAAGAATCTGCATGGTGTTCTTTAAAATCCAACCAGGCTTTGTGGCTTTTTTCAAATTCATTTTTATAGTTTAGGTCATCATCATTAGAGCAAGAAATTACTAAGCTTCCAATGAATATAAAGAGATAAATTTTATTTTTCATAGCTTTTTTAAAAATAGAGTCTATTATAGAGATGCAAATTATCTCTCTTAGTTGCGTCAAAATATTGCGAATATTCAATTATAAAAGACACAAAATGATCTGCAACTGTTTCATCCATGGCGTTTCGGATTATTTGCCCACATTTATGGCAGTAATAATCTCATGAATTCTATGAATTTATAAACTACTTTTTTGAGTCTCTCTATTGGTAGTATTTAGAAGTAAGTGAGAAGAAAAAAAGCCGACCCTCTGACAATTGAATTGTAGAGGAAAAACGCCCAAATGAAAGTATTATTAGAATTCAATACTTTGAAGAAAAGTCAATATTAGATTTCAATTATTCCTGATCCATATCCTTATGCTTGGCATAATGCTGCCATTTGGCAATACATTCTTGCATATCTTGTGGGACTTCAGAATTAAAACTCATAAATTCTCCCGTTGTAGGGTGTTCAAAGCCCAAGGTTTTGGCATGTAGCGCCTGACGCGGTAATATTTTGAAACAATTATCAACAAATTGTTTATACTTTGTAAATGTCGTTCCCTTTAAGATCTTATCACCACCATAACGTGCGTCATTAAATAATGTGTGTCCAATATGTTTCATGTGCACACGGATTTGATGTGTACGGCCAGTCTCCAATTTACAGGACACCAATGTGACGTAACCTAAGCGCTCAATAACTTTGTAGTGTGTGACGGCAGGTTTACCTCTACCTTCAACATCATCTAAATACACGGTATTTTGCAACCTGTTTTTGGGATGCCTGCCAATATTACCTTCAATTGTACCTTCGTCCGCCTCAACATTGCCCCATACAATCGCAATATATTCGCGCTCACTGGTTTTATTGAAGAATTGTTTTGACAAATTGGCCATGGCAGCTTCGGTTTTGGCTATGACCAATAAGCCGCTGGTATCCTTGTCAATACGATGCACCAAACCAGGTCTGTTGCTGGAGTTGTTGGGCAGATTTTCAAAATGAAAAATCAGGGCGTTAATGAGCGTGCCCGAATAATTACCATGCCCTGGATGCACGACCATACCGGCTTCTTTATTCACTACAAGCAAATCATCGTCTTCATATACAATATCAAGTGGGATGTCTTCTGGTGTCAGTAAATATTCATGAGGTGGATGCTCAAAAAGCACACGAATCTTATCAAAAGGTTTGACTTTGTAATTGGATTTTACAGGAATATCGTTGACATAGATACTACCATTTTTGGCCGCTGCCTGAATTTTATTTCTCGTAGCGTTCTCGATAAAATTCATTAAGTATTTATCGATGCGCAATGGTGTTTGACCTTTTTCTGCTGTAAAAGCGTAATGCTCATACAAATCATCATCATTTTGATCTTCTAAATCTGGGGTGTTTTCTATCATTCTTCGTCTGTACCTCTATTACCATTCCCCAAAACAATATCAATCTTAGAGGTCATGGGCAGTAAATCGCCTGCTTTGACCGATGTACCTTCAAACGAGATGGATTGAACCTCGTCTTTACCAATATCATCAATATAAGATATTTTACCCACCTCAAATCCAATGGCTTCTAAAGTTGGCTTGGCTTGCCGAAAGGTACGACCAACCACTATAGGCACTTCAACTTTACGATAGCCTGAAGGATTTAAAATCAAATATACTTTTCGGTCTTCCTTAACCTGACTACCGGCTAACGGATATTGTTCTATTACTGAGTATTTAGGATATTTAGGATTATAATTGGCAGAATCTTGAATTTCCATAGTCAGCTGATTGTCGTTCAATAAAATCCCTGCGGTTTCAATGGTTCTGCCAGCCAAATCCGGGACTGTTACAAAACTCCCATGCTTAGTGCGATAATCTAACCATTTCAACATTAAAAAAGACAATACTATAATTGCCACAATAGCAAGTACAATTTGTATTAAAAATGCTTTACTCGTTAAAAATTTTATTAGACTCATGAAAATTTGTTATAAGTGGCAAAGATATATAAATCCAACCGTTTTTTCTTTTCCTTTTAATGTGATATTTTTGTTCGTAGAATATCGTCCATTAATTTACGAATGTATAACTTTTATTACTTGTAAATATTGTTGTTTCAATACCTAGATGTGAAATGCTATTATTAATAACTTTCTAAACGACCATAAATGTATTTGTGCATTCGTGGCTAAAAAAATAAACCCCAATTAGACTACCGCTTTTGCGGGAATTAAATATGAAAAAGAATGTAGCCATCATCATGGGCGGATTTTCGAGCGAATTCGAGATTTCCCTCAAAAGCGGACAAGTAGTTTATGAAACGCTTGACCGGTCAAAATATAATCCTTATCGCATTCATATTTTTAAAGACAAATGGGTATATGTCGATGAAAGCGACAACGAGTATCCTGTGGATAAAAATGATTTTTCGATTTCTGTTAACGGACTTAAAACCAATTTTGACTGTGTTTTTAACGCCATACACGGAACTCCTGGGGAAGATGGATTTATGCAAGGCTATTTAGAATTGCTAGAAATTCCACAGACAAGTTGCAATATGTACCAAGCGGCATTGACTTTTAACAAACGGGATTGTTTGAGCTCTTTAAAACCTTATGGTATCAAAACCGCCGAATCTTACTATGTAAATTTAGGCGATGTTATTGATGAAGATGCCATTATCGCCAAAGTAGGTTTGCCATGTTTTGTAAAAGCCAATAAAGCTGGCAGCAGTTTTGGGATCAGCAAAGTCTATAAAAAAGAAGAGTTCAAGAAAGCATTGGAAGTCGCTTTTAAGGAAGATGATGAAGTGATTATTGAGTCTTTTTTAGATGGCGTAGAGGTTTCGGTTGGCGTTATTATGTATAAAGGTGAAGTGACTGTACTTCCCATTACCGAAATTGTGAGCAATAATGACTTTTTTGATTATCAGGCCAAATATTTGGGACAATCTCAAGAAATTACGCCAGCTCGATTGACCGACGAACAAGAGGAAAAAGTAAGGACTGCCGCCAAGAAAGTTTATGAAGTCTTAAAAATGAAAGGCTTTAGTCGTAGTGAGTTTATATTTAAAGACGGTGAACCACACTTTTTGGAAATCAATACCATTCCAGGAATGACAAAGGCAAGTATTTTACCCCAACAAGCGGCGGCGGCGGGCATTAGCTTAGTGGACTTGTTTGGTAATGCCATTGAGGAATGCTTGAAGACTTGATGCTTTTGACAATAAGTGTCTGACATAAACCTTATGAAAAAGAGTTGTATATTTAGGTCTAATTTAATATAGGATTTCCTCTTTCGAGGGAACGATAAAAATTTATCGATGAAACGCGCACTATTCCCTGGGTCATTTGATCCGCTAACCTTAGGACATTTTGACATCATTAAACGCGGATTGAAAGTTTTTGATGAAGTGGTGATTGCCATTGGTATCAATGCCGATAAAAAGTATATGTTTTCTTTAGAAGAGCGTCTAAAGTTTATAGAAGAGGCGTTTAGAGACAATCCTAAAGTAAAGGTGATGACCTATAAAGGTTTGACCATTGATTTTTGTAAAGAGATTGAGGCTCAGTTTATTTTAAGGGGTTTACGAAATCCAGCCGATTTCGAATTTGAAAAAGCTATTGCACATACCAATCGAAAACTTTCCAGGATAGAAACTGTTTTTTTGCTGACCGCTGCGAGCACATCCTATATTTCTTCTTCTATTGTAAGAGATGTGATCAGGAACAATGGAGATTATACCGTTTTGGTACCGGATAGTGTTCGGGTTGTGTAAAATTCTCTTCACATACAGTTTCACCAAAAGAAATATTAAGCCAATTGAAAGGTTCTTAAATTCAAGTCCCACACATGGACATTTGAATAAATAGCTATCAATTTAAGATGTATATGCATTTTTATAACTAAGCTCAGTATTCTTCAAGTCAAAATTAAAATCGTCGGCATGCCTTCTGAGACAAAAAATTGATTTTACTTAACAATTGGAACCTCTAATTCTCAATCGTTCGCACATAGGCCACTATCAAATCAAATTATTTCGCTTTGCTTTTTGAACCGCTTCTATTTTGTTGTGTACCTGCAGCTTTTTATAAATATTTTCAATGTGCTTGCGTACCGTTCCAGTAGACAGGATTAAATTTTCGGCAATTCTATTATAATTTAACCCCTTGCTCAAGTGTTCCAGAACTTCAGTTTCGCGTGACGTAAGTTGGATATCCTCTTGATCCTTTCTATTGTCTATATCAATCGGATTTCTGAGTAGTTTCAGGGTTTTTAAGGCAATGGATGGATTCATGGCCGCACCCCCGTTTAGAGTTTCCAAAATACCATTATGTAACTCTTGGGCATTGATTTCCTTTAGTAAATAGCCGTCTGCCCCCGCTTTTATGGCGTTAAAAATATTCTCGTCATTGTCAAAAACGGTTAACATGATTATTTTGATGTGGGGATATTTATTTTTTACCAATTCTGTGGTTTCGATACCGTTCAAAACAGGCATTTCAATATCCATCAAAATTAAATCGAGGTTGGAGTTCTCTTCCAGCTTCGTCAATAACTCAGAACCGTTGAACGCCGAGAATTTGAAATTCAAATCCTCAAAAAAGGAGAGTTTCTCCTTAACCGTAGAGATTAAAAAAGAATTATCATCTACAATAGCTATTTTGATGTTCATAAATGCTTTCTTGATTAGTTAAAGTCTAAATTTCGGATGTTTTTAAGCATCTTCCTATACGTCAAACGTCGTATTTAATTTCTGCAATGACAACTTTACAATAATAGTCGTTCCTTTGGCTATGACTGATTCAATTAAAATTTCCGCTCCTATATCATTGGCCCTTTTCTTCATATTATTAATGCCATTTCCCATTTCAATTGTTTTTGGATCAAAACCATGGCCATCATCGGTTATTAAAATTTCCAAGTGCTGATTTTCGGAGTGGATTTTGACATCTATATGTTTCGCACCGGCATATTTTAATGCATTGTTCAGCGCCTCTTGAATAATACGGTAGATATTCATCCCATCAACAGAAGAGAATTTGATTTCTGTCTGCAACGTATCCTCCGCTTCAAAGCTAAAGGTCACATTTTCTGAAGTACTATTGGCTTTATCTATAAAATTAGAAATACGGGCCTTCAAATCCTCCAAAGAGATGTTGTTTTTATTCATGGCCCAGATAGTATCTCGTAACTCATAAATTGTAGTTGTGGTAAACTCACTTATAAACTTCAGTTTCGCATTCAATTTATCTGGCAACTGAAAGCCATATTTGAGATTGTCCAGAGACGAAATAATAAAGGTCAATTGCGCACCAATATTGTCATGCAAATCTCTACTGATACGCAAACGCTGTTCCTGTAATCTGTTTTGGGTTTCAATTTTGATCAAAGCGTCCTTAAGTTCATTTTCCTTTTTTAGCTGACTATTTTTAAGCTTTTGTTGGTTGTAAAACAGAAGTCCCAAAAGCGTCAATACCACTGCTAAACCAACGAGTCCCCATATATAGCTGTTTTTTCTACTCAAATCGAGTTCCTTTTCAGCTAAATCAGCGCGTTGTGAAAGTATTTCCTTTTCCTTTTTCTCAGTTTGATATTCAATTTCCAATTTTGCCACCCTGCTGTTGGTTTCAATATTGAGCAAACTATCTTTTAATGTGGTGAAATTCTTATAATAATAGAGGGCTGTTTCTGTATCATTTTTGGCTTCGTAATATTGTGAATACATATTTAAAGCGGTTTCAATATCGACCGCCGTTTTAGACTGATTGGCACAATAATAAGCACTATCAATATAGATTTTAGCATCCTCCAAACGTTCATTTTCCAATAGAATTTGGGCAATATTATTATAACTGGCGCCAACACCTGCCAAATTCCCGATAGCTCTTTCTATACTGGCTGACTGGTTGAAATACACCAATGCCGAATCAATCTCTGCCAAATAATAGAAAACGGCCCCAACATTATTGGTCGACTCTGCAATTCCCTTTTGACTTTTCAGGGATTTTTCTATGGTTAATGAACTTTTAAAATATTTAAGGGCTTTGTCCAATTCGCCATCATTAGCATATAGAATGGCAATATTATTGTAACCATCAGACAGTCCTTTTTTGTTGTTTTCCTTTTCAAATATCGCAATGGCTTTCAAATGGTTTTCGACCGCTTTGGAATTCATTCCCAAATAGCTATAGACCATTCCTATATTATTGATTACAGTGGCCTGCTCAATCACTAAGTTTTCTTTTTCATAAATAGTTAAGGCGTTTAAATAGGCAGTCAGCGCAGCTTCATAATCTCCCAAACTCCGATTGCATGCGCCAATGTTGTTATATGCTGAGGCTAAAGCGCGTTCGTCTTTTGTTCTTGTCAACGCCTCTTCAGATAAAGCTTTGGACTTCTGAAATTGCCCTAAATCTCGGTAGACGATGCCTAAATTATTTTTTGAGTAAGCAATCCATTCTGATTGCTTGTGTTTCTGAGCAATATCAAGAGCGCTTTCCAAAATAACCAAAGCTCTTTGCGGGTCCTGTTTATATAATGTCATGGCCGAATCATTTAGCTTTTCTGCAGTTCCTTGAGAAAAACCAATGCTGATGGACAGGAAAAATAAAAGACAGATAAATGGTTTCAAGTTCATTTTTTGGATTGCCACTGTTAAAATATTGATTTTTCAGAAGATCCTTAGTTTCTATATGATAAAACTTACTTTGGTGCCATGATTAGGAAAGGATTCAATTTCAAACTTCCCATCTATTTCATGAATTCTTTTTTGCATATTTATTAAACCATTTCCTTTTTCCACAGTAGTTATATCGAACCCTTGACCATCGTCTGAAATTGTGAATTTTAAATGATCTAAAAACTTTTCTACCTTAACCTCGATATTTTTGGAATTGGAATGTTTTAAACTGTTATGTATGGCTTCCTGAATGACGCGATGGATATTAACACCCTCCATGGAATTAAATTTTCGCTTAAGATCAACATCAGCATCAACCTTAAATGAAAAATCCACCTTTCCTTCAAACACATGTGCTTTATCAATATAATTTGAAAGACGCGACTGCAAGTCTTCAAAAGTAATTTCGGTTTTATTCATTGCCCAAATAGTGTCCCGCAATTCATAAATGGTTTCTGTGGTAAATTCGCTGATACTTGTTAGTTTATCGTTAAGTTTTTGATCCGTTATGTCAAAACCGTATTTCAAATTATCGATAGAAGAAATGATAAAAGCTAATTGCGCACCTATATTGTCGTGCAGATCTCTACTGATTCGTATGCGTTGTTCTTGAAGTCTGTTTTGGGTTTCAATTTTCAGCAAAGCATCTTTCAATTCACTTTCCTTCTTAAGCTGTTGGTTCCTAAGTTTTTGCTGATTGTAAAATAAATAACCAATAAACGTTAAAACCACAGCAAAGGCTATCATTCCAAAAAGCTGTGAGTTTCGCTTTTGAATGGTCAGATCCCGTTCTGCCAAATCTGCGCGATGAATCAAAATTTGCCGTTCTTTATCTGCCGTTTTATAACGCTCTCCCATTTCAGCAATCTGCCGTGTTTTGGTTTCGTTAAGAAGTGAATCTTCTATGGATTTGTATTCTATATAATTATTTAATGCGCTCTTGTAATCTCCTTTTTTAACATCCAACTCATGAAATCTATAATACGCTTCCAATTGGTATTTGCGCGTTCCATATTTTAAGGTATTACGCATGGCACTATCCAAAACCTTTTTAGCCTCTTTAAAGCGTTTGGTTTCCAAATAAATTTTTCCCAAGTTGACCAAGGTCACACCCTTTCTGGCTTCAAACCCTGGCACTGAGAGCGATTTCAAAGTGTATTCCTCAGCTCTTTTATAATCTTTTAACTTAGAATAAGTATTGCCGATGTTTGAATACGTAGTTCTAGAAAAGGCTAGGTAATTCATACTTTCGCTCAATCTTGCGGCTTTTTTATTGTAATACAAAGCACTATCAAACAAACGTTTGTTGAAATTATCCTTTTCTGCCAATTCATCATAGGCAATTCCAATGCGTCCATAACATAGTGCTTCACCTTTTTTATCATCAATCTTTATGGCAATTTTCAACGCTTCTCTGTTCCATTTGATGGATTCTTCGTATTCGTACATTCGGTCATAGATATAGCCTATTAAAGACATATCTCTTAAAACATTGACTTCAATGTGGTTTATTTTATTGAATTCCAATGACCTAAAACTAAGATCTAAAGCCTCAGGGAATTCTGAAAACAAAGTGTGTATTTGAGACTGTTCATAATAAATATCCTTGAGAACTTGATCTTCATAATCTTCCAAAATTTTGGTGGCCTCTTGATAATAATCCAAAGCTCTTAGAGATGACGAGGTTGCATTTACTTTACCCTTAAGGAATAGAGCTCTTCCTTTATACTGAGTGTTGTTGAAATTTGTTACATTTTTAAAAAGTAAATCAGTATATGTAGTTGCTATGGAATCATTTTTAGAAAGATAAATAGTAGCCAGTTTATAATAGAGTTCAAGCTTTTCTTTATCATTAGCCGATTTCAGACGATTTTGAAGTTTTGATATTTGAAGGGAATCTGCTTTGGTTAGAGCAATTGAAGAAAATTGTGCATTCTTTTGCCCATAGGAAAATAGGATACAAAAGAATATTAGAATCAAAAGTACCTGTCTCATGTTAAGCATTTGAAAAAAAGAAAGCATCAGTATTAACCCATATTTTTGAATAATGGAAATAGCTGATGCTTTCTTAAGAAAATTGATTAATAGCATTACCAATATAGTTCTAAAAGTTTTTGTGATAGGTATTTTTCGACAAATAGCAATTAAAAAAGATTAAGCGTAATTATATGATAATCACGCCTAACCTTCATCCCAAGAATATAATTATTTATTAAGATCGTAAGCGTAGATAGACTTATCGTTGGCCTTATAGTACAGAACACCCGCAAGATCATCTACTTGATATTCGGGTTTTTTATCTTTTAAAACAATTTCTTTATCTACGTTTCCGGTATCCTTATTGACTTTAACCAAACCAACGCCATCATCCAGTTTTGTAAGAATGAATTGTGCATTCTCTGTCGCGGCTGTAGCTTTAAAACGTTGTGACATCATATTAAAAGAGGCATCTCCAATAGAGGCAAACATATCTGCCGCGCGTTGGTTTTCTTTACCATAATCATTATAGTTTCTTAAATTGTTGCTGCTGCCATAGCCTGTTTTGTTCATTCCAGCCTTTGCCGCATGGGCCATTGCCAAACCTGTGGACGCCACTGCCATGACACCTCCCATAACTTTCATAAATCCGCTTTTTCCAGGAGATTTATAGTATCCATGGTATTTTTGGTCGCCATTATCACCCAACATCATCAAATTTTGTGAAGCGCTAAGAAATATGTTGCCATCTCTCATTTCCATCGTATTCGCAGCTTCCTTTTCGTCAAATTTCACTTTGGCCAGTTCTGAAACATCTCCGGAATTTGCATCAATGGCAAACACCGTGTCATCTGCAGCGATAAGGTATCTATTTTTGGCGCTATCAAAAGTTGAAGCCACCGCAGCTGAATTTTTATATTTCAATGGCTTTTTCCAGACTTGGTCCCCCGTTTTTAAGTCGACAATATTAGCATCTTCTCCAGTGATATAAATCAAGCCTTGTGGAGACTCAGCCATAACAAGTATATTCTCTCCAGTCTTTAGGGGCTTTTTAAACAAAGTTTTTCCATCAAAAGAAATTTTATTGATGCCACCTTGTTGGATGCCAAATAAGATGCCATCGTCCTGAACATAGAAATGCTGGACATAGCCTTTTGTCTTTGGCGCTTTATCCCACAAGTCCTCTCCAGAATTTGCACTTAAAAAGGCGATTTCAGATTCATTTTTTGTTGAAAACACACTCGAACTGCCACCGTCACTTTTATCACTGACCACAGCCAAGCCCTGCGGAAGAATCTGGAAATTGGAGATATTACCTTGCACTTTACGGTCATCCTTCCACAGTTCAGCACCATTATTTCCTATTTTATGGATGCGGGTGTTTTTACCGTTGGACGTGGTCTCAAAACCATAAATTTCCTTTTCAGTAGCATCAGCAACCATCCAATTAATGCCTTTGATTTTAGTGGTCCATATATCTTCTCCCGTATGTGATTTTGCAACCAAGCCTTGTGCCGTTGGAATAATTAACATGTCTTTTAACAGCAATGGAGTTCCGGTCACACTGACATCCTTGGCAACACCAACACGACCTGGTTTATCCAAGAAAAAACTATAATCCAATTTTGATGCTCCTAAATCATATACGGCTACTTTTGGTGTAGTTTTTTCAAATTTATCTCCTTCTTTTTGTATGCCACTTAAGATCAATTTATTCTGTGGCAACACCACATCGCAAGTAAAAACTTGATTCCAGTTGTCCGTATCTGAATTAAAAATGACTTTTCCGGTCATATAATCGATTACGGCACGTTTGGTTTTGGCTATACCTGCAAACTTAGACCCAACGCCTTGAGTAACGATTATATATGGGGAGTTAGGAACAAACTGAGTTTCTTCTGGTTTGAGCTTCCCAAAATCATTAAACCTAAAAACCGGCTGACTTTCGGTGGGCCTGATCCCGACCAAACCATCATTGGTTGCGACTACTAATACACCACCCACGGTGAGCGTCATTTCGTTGATACTTGATCCAAGATCATAGCTTTGATTGGGTGTTTCAGCTTTTTGGGCATTTGCAGATGTTGTTCCGAAAAAGAGAGCAATCATCATCATAAGTTTGAATTGAAGTAATAGAATTTTCATTGTTGAAATATTAAGGGGTTTATAATATTCCAAAATTGCAAATAAAGAGAAGGGGAATCAATACGGCATATGTCGTATATTTTGGGCAATCAAAATTTGTCTGAATGTAACTTTTGGGCTATAGGCGGATGTGGGATGAGAGGTTATGGATTAGCAGTATTTGAATATCGCATCCTGAATGTTGAATATTAAAGTTTAATCAGAAACGGAATTTGGAATTTTCAAGACTATTCCGAAAACAATAAAAGTTGTTTTCTTAATTTATCCTTAGGTGTTTTGCCATCATAAAATTTCTCTACAAGGTATTCGAGAACTTTGGTGTCTTCACGAATAGCAGTTAAACCAAAATCGATAAGCGATTTGAAAAAAATAAGTAAAAGCGCTGCTATAAGTGCTGCGTCGGCAAATATTATAAAGAAAAAAAACGCAATTATGACCGCAAATTGTTGGATCACTATTCGGACATAAGGTTTATACATAATTTCATAAGCTGCAAACTCAAGATATTTTTGAGACTGCATAAAATCGAAAATGAATTTCATCAACTGTGTTCCAATTAAAATAGGAAGAACATAAACCATACCTTCCAAACTCAGTATCGCCCGATAATTTTCAATAATGTGAAACGGCTCCTTAACGAAAGTTTGCCCCTCCATTCCGATGATTACAAAAACAAAAACGGACTGAATGGCCACAAACATGCCATAATGGAAGATAAAAAAAAGAACTAAAAAACCAATAGATTTGCCTGAGCCATCGTGACGAGATGCTGCCACCATCTTAAAAATATTGAACATCCCGATAATTACTGTCTCTAAAAAGTATCCAAACAAAATTGCATAGGGTGTAATTTTTCCCATCAGAAGGAAGCCTACCAGAAACACGATATTCATCCACACATACAAATTGTTGCGATTAGGCATATAAACAGAAAACAGCATAGGTAGACTTTTTTACAAATAAAAGCTTTTGAAACCTATAAAACCATACGATGAAATACGTATTTAAGAAATTTTCTTTTTCAGCTCGCAAAGTCGCGAAGATGCCAAGTTTTTAATATTTCAAACTTATTTATCGAATCTCCAATCAATCTATTGTCCATTAAATCTCTGTGTCTCTACGATCGATTTAATTGAAGCCTCTGCGTAAGATTTGATGAGTGCTTCTGCGAGAAATCTATTCAACTTTATCAAAAGATAATTTATTTCAAATACCCCGCCGCAGCCTCTAAAGCCTTTTCAATCCCAGCCGGATTTTTACCGCCCGCTGTTGCAAAAAATGGCTGTCCGCCCCCACCGCCTTGGATATGTTTACCCAATTCGCGGACAATAGCACCTGCATTTAAACCTTTACTTTTCACCAATTCTTTAGAGATATAGCAGGATAATAATGCCTTTCCATCATTTTCAGCGCCAAACAACAAAAATAAATTGTCATATTGCTGCCCCATTTCAAATGAAAGATCCTTGATTCCCGAGGCATCCAAATCTACTTTTTTCGCTAAAAACTGGATGCCTTGAATTTCCTTTAATTCGTTTTTAAGATCGCCTTTCAAGTTTTTGGCTTTATCTTTTAACAAATTCTCGATTTGCTTTTTTAACTCATCGTTCTCAGATTGCAAACTCTGAATGGCTTTGTAAGGCTCTTGCGCATTATTCAAAAGACCTTTGATTCTATAAAATTCACGGTCATGTTCTTGATAATAGTCTTTTACGGCATCATTGGTAATGGCCTCTATACGACGAATACCAGAAGCTACTGCGCTTTCCGAAATTATCTTGAAATACCAAATATCCCTAGTGTTTTTAACGTGTGTACCGCCACATAATTCAAATGACTTCCCATAACGAACCGTCCGAACGGTATCACCATACTTTTCTCCAAATAACGCTATGGCACCTTCTTCAATCGCTAACTCCATCGGAATATTACGCTGCTCTTGAAGATCCAATTTCCCATCAATACGCGCGTTGACGAAATTTTCAACATCATTCAATTCTTCCGGTGTCAGTTTTGAAAAATGCGAAAAATCAAAACGAAGGTACTTTGAATGCACCGCACTTCCTTTTTGCTCCACATGTTCACCCAATACCTCTCGTAAGGCCTGATGCAACAAGTGCGTTGCCGTATGGTTGGATTCAGTTCTTCTGCGCTGTTTTGCATCTACTGAGGCCTTAAAAGTTCCCGTAAGATCCTTTGGCAAACTTTTAGTGAAATGAATGGCAACATTATTTTCTCTCTTAGTGTCTAAAATATACACAACATCACCGTTACTGTCGGTTAAATACCCCTTATCACCAACTTGTCCGCCGCCTTCTGCATAAAATGGCGTCAGATTGAATACCAATTGGTACATTTCGCCGTCTTTTTTAGATACGACTTTTCTATATCGGGTAATTTTTACATTGGTTTCAAGAAAATCATAGCCTATAAATTCCTGTACATCATCTTCCATCAAAATAGTCCAATCTTCAGTGGACATTTCGCTGGCGGCACGTGAGCGGTCTTTTTGCTTTTTCATTTCAAGATGAAACCCTTCTTCATTAAGTTCCAGTCCTTTCTCTCTCAATATTAATGCCGTAAGGTCAATTGGAAATCCGAAGGTATCGTAAAGTTCAAACACCTTTTCACCTGATATAATTTTTGAGTTTGATTCTTCTACTACTCGGTTTAAAAGGACCAAACCTTGATCTAAAGTTCTTAAGAACGATTGCTCCTCCTCTTTTATAACGTTTTCAATCAGCTGTTTTTGCGATTTCAATTCCGGAAAAGCATCGCCCATCTTCTTGCTCAGTACATCAACTAACCTATAAATAAACGGCTCTTTCTGATCTAAAAATGTGAAACTGTAACGAATGGCTCTTCTTAAAATCCGGCGAATGACATAACCTGCACCGGTGTTACTTGGTAATTGTCCATCGGCAATAGAAAATGCCACGGCACGTACGTGATCGGAAATAACCCGTATGGCAACATCTACGTCTTCATTATTGCCATAAGGTTTTTCTGAAATGGTTTCTATTTCACGAATAATTGGCGTAAATACATCCGTATCATAATTAGACTGAACACCCTGCAACACCATGCACAGACGCTCAAACCCCATTCCAGTATCAATATGTTTTTGAGGCAATGGCTCTAAAGATCCGTTGGCTTTTCGGTTGTATTGCATAAAAACCAAATTCCAAATTTCAACCACTTGAGGGTGATCCATATTCACTAAGGTCTTACCATCGACCGCTGCTTTTTCTTCTGCCGATCGGATATCCACATGAATTTCACTACATGGACCACATGGGCCTTGCTCGCCCATTTCCCAAAAGTTATCCTTTTTATTACCCATCAAAATACGATCTTCAGAAATAAAAGATTTCCACAGGTCAAAAGCTTCCTGATCCATTGGCAAGTTATCTTCAGCGTTGCCTTCAAAAACGGTCACATACAGAATATCTTTATCTATTCCGTAAACATCCACCAGTAGTTCCCAGGCCCAAGCAATGGCTTCTTTCTTGAAATAATCTCCAAAACTCCAATTACCAAGCATTTCAAACAAGGTATGATGATAGGTGTCATACCCCACTTCTTCCAAATCATTGTGTTTGCCAGAAACACGAAGGCATTTTTGGGAATCGGCAATTCTGCTGTTTTTGGGTTGCGCGTTGCCCAAGAAATATTCCTTAAAAGGTGCCATTCCGGAATTGACAAACATTAAGGTTGGATCATCTTTTAGAACCATGGGTGCCGATGGCACAATACTATGCTGTTTGTTCTTAAAAAAGTTTAAAAATGTGGAACGGATGTCTTGAGATTTCATTTTGATAAATTGATGTCTTATAATAGGTTATAATTGTGATATGGCCGACTTTTTCACAAAATTATTTTAAAGTTGATATATCGCAGGCTTAGTTTAATCGAGAATCATTTAGTTTTACTAAATTTACAAATAAAATATTTTGTAGGTTTGTTCGTTAGCTTCATGTCTAAAGACCTTTTACAGTCTTTTTAACTGTGCAAAAATAGTATAAATTAGGAAATGAGTAAGGTAAAATATTATTACGATTCTGACACCCTCTCTTATAAGAAAATAGAGCGTAGAAAAAGGAATACTTTTAAATATGCTTCTATCTTTATTTTAGGCTCAGCCTTGTTTGGTTTCTTATTTGTCTTTTTGGCGAGTCAGTTTATACAATCGCCTAAAGAGCGTGCGTTAGCAAGAGAATTGCAACACATGGAACTTCAATACCAATTGCTCAACAAAAAGATGGACGAGGCGCAAGCGGTGTTGGCCAATGTTGAACAACGGGACAATGCCATTTATAGACTTTATTTTGCTGCCAATCCTATTCCCGAAGAGCAGCGGAAGGCTGGATTTGGAGGCATCAATCGATATAAAGCTTTAGAAGGGTTTGATAATTCAAAAATAATCATTGAAGCCAACCGGCGCATGGATATTCTACAAAAGCAAATTGTAGTGCAATCCAAGTCTTTGGATGAAATAGTGGTGCTTGCTGAAGACAAAGAAAAATTTTTAGCGTCAATTCCTGCCATTCAGCCCATAAACATCGAGGATATGACCCGAATGGCATCTGGTTATGGTTATCGAACCGATCCGTTTACGAAAGTTAGAAAGTTTCATTATGGAATGGATTTCACAGCGCCTCGTGGTACACCAATTTACGCTTCAGGTGATGGTGTGGTCAAACGAGCTGATAATTCCTCAACCGGTTATGGCAACCACATCCGTATTGATCATGGCTATGGTTATGTTACCTTGTATGCCCACTTGTACAAATATAATGTTCGGGTTAATCAGAAGGTAAAACGTGGTGATTTAATTGGATTTGTTGGTAGTACAGGACGTTCTGAAGCGCCACATTTACATTATGAGGTATTTAAAGATGGTGATCGGATCAATCCAATCAACTTCTATTACGGAAATTTATCGGCTGAAGAGTATAGTAAATTATTGGAGCATGCTTCTCTAGAAAATCAATCCTTAGATTAATATGCAGATCGATCTTCCAGAAAAAAGATATTATGGTATTGGTGAAGTAGCCAAGGCCTTCAAGGTCAACACATCTTTAATCCGATTTTGGGAAAAAGAATTTGACATCTTAAAGCCAAAGAAGAACGCTAAAGGCAACCGTAAGTTTACACCGGAAGACATTAAAAACCTTAAATTTATTTATCATTTGGTTAAGGTGCGCGGTTTTACCCTTGAAGGCGCGAAGACCCATTTGAAGGAGCAAAAACAAGAAGCGCTCAGCACGTTTGAAATCATCAGCAAATTAAAAGGTATAAAAGCTCAATTAATAAAAATTAAAACACAACTCTAAAACCAACATTATATGAAAAAATGGCTCGTTCCTGTAATTATTATTGCTTTAATTGCAATTGCACTTTACTCTTGGGGAAAAAACTTCAACAACACAGCGGTAGAATTAAAAGAAACTGCCACCAGAAGTTGGGGCGATGTTGAAAGTAGCTACCAACGTCGAAATGATCTTATAGGCAATCTTGTAAAAACAGTACAAGGGGCCGCCGATTTTGAGCGTACTACTTTGACAGAGGTTATTGAAGCACGTGCAAAAGCCACATCTACAACCATAGATGCCAATAATCTTACTGAAGAGAACATGGCACAGTTTCAACAAGCCCAAAACGGGTTGAGTGGTGCACTGTCCAAACTTTTGGTATCGGTAGAGCGTTATCCTGAATTAAAAGCAAATCAGAACTTCTTGGAATTACAGTCGCAGTTGGAAGGCACTGAAAACAGAATTAACGTGGCGAGAGATCGATTTAACGGAAACGTTGAACCTTATAATAAACATATCAAAATCTTTCCCAACAGTATTCTGGCAGGTCTCTTTAACTTTGATGACATGAGCTATTATAAAGCAGATGCCGGTGCTGAGAATGCGCCAGATGTAGATTTTGATTTTTAGAAATCTTAGCGTTAACTGAATAATTTCCATTGAAGCACCAATTCTAAAAAAACATAAAATGTCGAAAATAGAAGATTTCCTAACTGCCGCAGAGGAGCAACAAGTGATTGAGGCCATAAGGACAGCGGAAAAGAATACCTCGGGAGAAATACGCGTCCATCTCGAAAAAACGGCTAAAATGGATGCTTATGAGCGTGCGTTAGAGGTGTTTCACTTACTTAAAATGGACAACACCAAATTACAGAATGGGGTTTTAATTTATGTAGCTGTAGAAGATAAGACTTTTGTGATTTTCGGGGATGAAGGCATTAACAATGTCGTGGACGATGATTTCTGGGAAAGCACAAAAAATGTCATGCAAGCTCATTTTAAGAGAGGTCATTTCAAACAAGGATTAGTTGATGGCATTTTAAAAGCTGGAAAGCAATTGGAAACTTATTTCCCTTGGGAAACCGGCGATAAAAATGAAATTCCTGACGATATTTCAATAGGATAATAAATTAAGTAAGCCGTATGCAGTCTTCGCTCAACAGTCCATTAATTACCATTACCAAAGAAAGCGTTTTTAAACGCTTTCTTTTTAGCACCTTGTTGATTTTAGGTTGTTTCCAATTTGGTTTTTCTCAATTTAATATCCCGGATAAACCAGCAAAAACCACTGAACAGACGAGTGTTTACCAATACGTTCCGTTACTATCGGATAGTCAGAAAACGACTTTAGAACAAAAACTGATTAAATATTCAGACACTACTTCCACCCAAATTGTAGTCGCAATTATTAGTTCTACACAAGGAGAAAACATCAATTATTTAGGTGCGCAATGGGGACAAAAATGGGGCATTGGACAAGAAAAAGAAGACAATGGTATCTTGATCCTATTGGCTAGAGACGACCGAAAAATTGCAATCAATACAGGCTATGGCACCGAGCATTTATTAACAGATGCGATGTCCAAACGGATCATTGAGCGCGACATCCTCCCCTATTTTAGACAAAATGATTACTACGGCGGTCTGAACCGAGGCGCAGATGCTATTTTTGAAGTGATGATGGGAGAATATCAAGGCACTCGACAAGTCAATACTGAAGAAGGAATTCCGGTTGGTTTTATTTTCCTTCTCTTTATCATTTTCATCATCATCATGATATCAGTCTCTAAAAACAATAATGGTGGCGGTGGCCCTGGGAATCATAGAAGTTCGGGACCAAGTATCTGGGATGCCATAATTCTGAGCAATTTAGGACGTGGTGGTTTTGGCGGCGGCGGGCGTTCTTCTGGAGGTGGTTTTGGTGGTGGCTTTGGCGGTGGCGGAGGTTTTGGTGGTGGATTCGGTGGCGGTGGCTTTGGAGGTGGCGGTGCTTCTGGAGGATGGTAGAATGCAGTTGATAGCAGCAGCAGTCAATAATATTTTCATAGTGATGGTGAATCACAATTTAAATCGCACAATTAATTCGCCCCATTTAGATTAAAAAACTTTTATTTTCAAATCCACTATGGTCGTTCGTCGAATTCAACCCGTTAAATTTGCTTTTCATCGATCATTTACTACCTTTAATGGATGATTTAGAGAAATGATATGTAAATTATTTAGATTTAGAGAGATTCAAACCCCAAATTGAACTACTTATGAAAACAAATGCTAATCATTTTAGTAATAGTGATATTACTATTACCTACGAACCGTCTGTTTGCATCAATGCTGGACGATGTGCAAGAGAACTTTCCGATGTTTTTAGAAACTCAGTAATCCCTTGGATTGACTTGGACGGCGCGCCAACTGAAAAAATCATAGAACAGGTCAAAAAATGCCCTTCAGGGGCTTTGAAATTTTATCGCAATCAGAAGGTTGCTTAAATCCAATGAGACACTCTGTTGCAACAGCCTTCAAATGTTGCCTAATATTAATGGTTTTCTTTACTTAACCGGCCAATAAAGCCTTTATCCTCATAAAAATGGGCTTTTTACCGCGATGTAGAAACAGCCCTATTGACTGAATGCTGTCTGGTCGTTTGTAGCTATGGTGCAATCATAAACTGTAAGAAATTTAAAGTTATGCTTATTATCCGCATGTAATAGAAAACTCTAAAACTGAAATTACAATGCCGACTTTTTTTGGCCCACTTAAACAGAGTAAAAACCTCAAATGATTTATTTGTTTGGGCTAGGCCAACCTTTAGTATCGATAATTATCGGGAAAGGCAAGATGATATGGATTTCAAATGAAAATCTCAGTCTTCTAAAATTCTTTATAGATATGCGATAATCTTCAATTGAACATTCGAAAATCCAATTGATAAGAGACAAAAAAATCCCTATGAAAATAATTTCATAGGGATTTTAAATTAGTATTAGAGCGGTAATTTTATTATGCCTGACCAGTCGGTCCAAAATTTAATGGAATAGCTGGTTGCTCATAATCTTTAATTTCACCGTGAGCATTTTCAAAACGCTTGACGTTTTCACCTAAAGCCTTTAGCAACCGTTTGGCGTGCTGTGGGGTCAAAATTATACGTGACTTCACTTTGCTTTTTGGTGTACCTGGCATGATACTGACAAAATCAACTACAAATTCAGAAACCGAATGGTTAATGATAGCCAAGTTGGAATAGATTCCTTCAGCTACATTTTCATCCAATTCAATATTGATTTGTCCTTGTTTTGGTGCTTCTTTATTATCGCTCATATTTTTTACGTTCCTGCTAATTCCGATAGCTATCGGGAAGGAATCTCCTGTTTAAAAGTTAGTATCTAAATTATTCGACGCCTTTATTTCAAATATTCTATAAATTTCGCACGCCGTTTAATTAAACAGATCCCCGCTACTGCGGGGATTTGTATTAGTTAAAATTCATTTCTTCTTTAGCTTTCATCATTTCATTGAACTCTTCTTTAGAACCAACAATGATATTCTCATATCGTCTTACACCGGTTCCGGCAGGAATTCTATGTCCAACAATAACATTTTCTTTCAAGCCTTCTAAATGATCAACTTTAGCGCTTACTGCAGCTTCGTTAAGAACTTTAGTAGTTTCTTGGAACGACGCCGCCGAAATAAATGATTTTGTTTGTAATGAAGCTCTCGTAATACCTTGTAGAATTGGAGTTGCAGTAGCTGGTTGTGCATCTCTTGCAACAGCCAACTGACCATCTTCTCTTCTTACTACAGAGTTCTCGTCTCTTAATTGACGCATCGTAACGATTTGTCCTGGTTTAAGGGTTTTAGAATCTCCAGCATCTTCGATCACTTTCATTCCGAAAATTTTATCATTTTCTTCAATGAAATCAGATTTATGTGCCAATTGATCTTCTAAGAAAATAGTATCGCCAGAATCAATGATTCTCACCTTACGCATCATTTGTCTTACGACTACTTCAAAATGCTTGTCGTTAATTTTCACACCTTGTAAACGATATACTTCCTGTACCTCGTTAACCAAGTATTGCTGAACCGCAGCTGGTCCTTTGATATTTAAAATATCGTCTGGAGTGATAGAACCATCAGATAATGGCATCCCAGCTTTCACATAATCATTTTCTTGAACAAGAATCTGACTGGACAGTTTCACCAAATACTTCTTAACTTCACCTAATCGCGATTCGATGATAATCTCACGATTACCTCTTTTGATTTTACCGAAAGACACAACACCATCAATCTCACTTACTACAGCTGGATTGGATGGGTTACGCGCTTCAAACAATTCAGTTACACGAGGTAAACCTCCAGTAATATCACCAGATTTAGCTGATCTACGTGGGATTTTTACCAAGACCTTACCAACATTAATTTTCTCACCGTCATTAATCATCAAGTGAGCTCCAACTGGTAAGTTATAAGAACGTATCGCATTGCCTTTGGCATCTTCAATATGTAAGGTTGGAATCAATTTCTTGTTTCTTGATTCAGAAATTACTTTTTCCTGGAATCCAGTTTGCTCATCAATTTCAACTTGGTAGGTAACCCCTTGTTCAATATTTTCATAAGAAATCTTACCGGCAAATTCAGAAATGATGACACCGTTATAAGGGTCCCACGAACAAATTACATCGCCTTTTTTCACTTTATCTCCTGGTTTACAGTAGATAAATGATCCATAAGGAATGTTATGCGTACTTAAGGTAATACCCGTTTTTGCATCTACCAATTTAAACTCGGAGGTACGAGAAATCACGACATCAACAGGGTCTCCATTGTTATCTGTTCCTTTAACCACTTTTAAATCTTCAATTTCCGCTATACCATCAAACTTGACGATCAATTTATTATCTTCAGAAATGTTACCTGCAATACCTCCAACGTGGAACGTACGTAGGGTTAACTGTGTTCCTGGCTCTCCAATTGATTGGGCAGCAACAACACCAACAGCTTCACCTCTTTGAACCATCTTACCGGTTGCCAAGTTACGTCCGTAACACTTAGCACAAATTCCTTGTGTAGCTTCACAGGTTAATGCTGAACGTACTTCAATTGAATCTAAAGCAGAATTCTGAATACGTTTTGCAACCGTATCGTCAATATGTTCTCCGGCACCAACAATAAGTTCTTCTGTCAATGGATCATAAACATCATTTAACGATGTTCTACCAACAACGCGATCTTGAAGCTTCTCAATAACCTCTTCATTCTTCTTCAAAGCAGAGACTTCAATACCTCTCAATGTACCACAGTCTTCACTATAGACAATAACATCTTGTGATACATCCACCAATCGACGTGTCAAATATCCAGCATCTGCCGTTTTAAGGGCGGTATCTGCAAGACCTTTACGAGCACCGTGGGTAGAAATAAAGTATTCCAAAATTGAAAGACCTTCCTTAAAGTTGGAAAGAATTGGATTCTCAATAATCTCTCCTCCACCTGCACTAGATTTTTTAGGTTTTGCCATCAATCCACGCATTCCAGTTAACTGACGAATCTGTTCTTTAGATCCACGAGCTCCAGAATCAAGCATCATATATACTGAGTTAAACCCTTGCTGATCTTCACGGATACGCTTCATTGACAATTCAGTCAATTCGGCATTAGTTGACGTCCAGATATCAATTACTTGGTTATAACGTTCGTTATTGGTTATCAATCCCATGTTATAGTTGGCCATAATACCATCTACTTGGGTATTGGCACTATTGATCATGGTTTGCTTTTCAGCAGGAATGATAATATCTCCTAAACTAAATGACAATCCACCTTGGAATGCGAACTTATACCCTAAATCCTTGATCTCATCCAAGAACTCAGCCGTTTCAGGAACTGAAGTTACCTTTAAGATGACCGCAATAGCATCTCTCAATGATTTTTTGGTCAATACTTGATTGATATAACCTGCGGCAGCTGGTACTGTTTCGTTAAACAATACACGTCCAACCGTAGTGGCAATAATTTTTGTGACTAACTCACCCTCTTCATTGAAGTCTTTTGTTCTTACTTTGATGCTTGCGTTTAAATCTACTCGTTTTTCATTGTAAGCAATAGTCACTTCCTCCGGGGAATAGAATGTTATCCCCTCTCCTTTTACTTTAACATCGTCTGTAGACAAACGTTCCTTGGTCATATAATAGAGACCAAGAACCATATCTTGAGAAGGTACAGTAACCGGAGAACCGTTGGCTGGGTTCAGAATATTATGGGAAGCCAACATCAATAGTTGCGCTTCTAAAATAGCTTCAGGTCCTAGTGGTAAGTGCACCGCCATTTGGTCACCATCAAAATCCGCGTTAAACGCCGTACATACTAATGGGTGCAATTGGATGGCTTTACCCTCAATCAATTTAGGTTGAAAAGCTTGGATACCCAATCTGTGTAATGTTGGAGCACGGTTTAAAAGAACTGGGTGTCCTTTTAAAACATTCTCTAAAATATCCCAGACTACAGGCTCCTTACGGTCTATAATTTTCTTTGCAGATTTTACTGTTTTTACGATACCACGCTCAATCAGTTTTCTGATGATAAATGGTTTGTAAAGCTCAGCTGCCATGTTTTTAGGCAATCCACATTCAAATAATTTTAATTCTGGTCCGACGACAATTACCGAACGTGCTGAATAATCCACACGTTTACCTAGTAAGTTCTGACGGAAACGTCCTTGTTTTCCTTTTAAGGAATCAGATAATGATTTTAGCGGTCTGTTAGAATCAGTTTTAACAGCAGATGCTTTACGTGTGTTGTCAAATAAAGAATCGACTGATTCTTGCAACATACGTTTCTCATTACGTAAAATAACCTCTGGCGCCTTGATCTCAACCAAACGCTTCAAACGGTTGTTTCGAATAATGACACGTCGATACAAATCATTCAAATCTGACGTTGCAAAACGACCACCATCTAAAGGCACCAATGGACGTAACTCTGGTGGAATTACGGGTACGGCCTTCATGATCATCCATTCTGGAAGGTTTTCACGATTTACGTTAGAATCACGGAACGCTTCAACAACTTGAAGACGTTTTAACGCTTCCGTCTTACGTTGTTTTGAAGTTTCAGTATTTGCCTTATGACGCAATTCAAAAGACAACTCGTTCAAATCAATTCTTGCAAGCAAATCGATCAAACATTCAGCGCCCATTTTTGCAATGAACTTGTTTGGATCGGTGTCATCTAAATATTGATTGTCCTGTGGAAGTGATTCAAGAACAGACAAATATTCTTCTTCCGTCAAGAAATCCATCTTTTGTAGAGGTTCGCCATCAACGTTTTTACCATTCCCTGGTTGGATTACCACATAACGCTCGTAATATATGATCATATCCAATTTCTTGGAAGGTAGCCCCAATAGGTATCCAATTTTGTTTGGTAAAGAACGGAAATACCAAATATGAGCCACAGGAACTACCAAGTTGATATGTCCTACACGGTCACGACGTACTTTCTTTTCAGTTACTTCAACACCACAACGGTCACAAACAATACCTTTGTAACGGATACGCTTATATTTACCACAAGCACATTCAAAATCCTTTACAGGACCAAAGATACGCTCACAGAACAAACCATCTCTTTCAGGTTTGTGTGTTCGATAATTAATAGTTTCAGGTTTAAGAACCTCACCACGAGATGCTGCTAAAACAGACTCCGGCGACGCCAAACCAATGGAGATTTTATTAAATCTCTGTACTGTATTCTTATCTTGTCTTCTTGCCATTTTTTATGGTACTAACAAATTATAATTTAATTTTTATGATTGTTGTACGGACAGCTCGCAAGCTGTCCGATTTTAGAGCCAGCTCGCGAGCTTGCCCTACGGAATAATTTCACAGAAATTATTCCTCCAATCTAATATCCAAACCTAGACCTTTCAATTCGTGCATTAACACATTGAATGATTCAGGCAGTCCTGGTTCTGGCATTGGCTCTCCTTTTACGATTGCTTCGTAAGTTTTAGCTCTACCGATAACATCATCAGATTTTACTGTTAAGATCTCACGTAAGGTTGCAGATGCGCCATAAGCCTCAAGTGCCCAAACCTCCATCTCACCAAAACGCTGACCACCAAATTGAGCTTTACCACCCAATGGTTGTTGTGTAATCAATGAGTAAGGTCCAATAGAACGTGAGTGCATCTTATCATCAACCATGTGTCCTAATTTCAACATATAGATCACACCAACAGTTGCAGGTTGATCAAAACGATCTCCCGTACCACCATCATATAAATAAGTATGCCCAAAACGTGGAATTCCAGCTTCATCAGTCAATTCGTTGATCTGCTCCAATGTGGCACCATCAAAAATTGGTGTCGCATAAGTACGTCCTAATTTCTGACCAGCCCATCCGAGAACAGTCTCATAGATTTGACCAATGTTCATACGAGAAGGTACACCAAGTGGATTCAATACGATATCTACCGGCGTTCCATCTTCTAAGAACGGCATATCTTCCTGACGAACAATACGTGCAACGATACCTTTGTTACCGTGACGTCCTGCCATCTTATCACCAACCTTAAGCTTACGTTTCTTAGCGATGTAAACTTTGGCCAATTTGATAATTCCTGATGGTAACTCATCCCCTACAGAAATTGTGAACTTCTCACGACGCAATGATCCTTGAAGATCATTTTCTTTAATCTTATAGTTGTGGATCAAATCCAAAACAAGATTATTCGTCTGTTCATCAACGGTCCAAGTTCCTGATGTTAAGTGTGTATAATCATCAACAGAGTTCAACATTTTTAAGGTGTACTTCTTACCTTTTGGAATGATTTCCTCTCCAAGATCATTAAAGATTCCTTGTGCTGTTTTCCCGTTTACAATAGCGAATAGCTTTTCGACTAAAATTGCTTTTAACTCGTCAAACTTTCTGTAGTAAACAGATTCTAACGCATCAATATCTTCTTTATCCTTAGCTCTCTTTCGTTTATCCTTTACCGCTCTGGCGAATAGTTTCTTCTCAATAACAACACCATGCAATGATGGTGATGCTTTTAACGAAGCATCTTTTACATCGCCTGCTTTATCACCGAAGATCGCTCTTAATAGTTTTTCTTCCGGTGTTGGGTCTGATTCACCTTTTGGAGTAATCTTACCAATTAAGATGTCTCCCGGCTTAATCTCAGCACCAATACGAATCATTCCATTTTCATCCAAGTCTTTTGTAGCCTCTTCCGAAACGTTAGGAATATCATTGGTCAACTCTTCATTACCCAATTTGGTATCTCTAACTTCCAATGAATATTCATCAATATGGATAGAGGTAAAGATATCATCACGAACAACCTTCTCTGAAATTACAATCGCATCCTCAAAGTTATAACCTTTCCATGGCATGAACGCCACTTTCATGTTACGCCCAAGAGCAAGTTCTCCATTTTGAGTGGCATACCCTTCACAAAGTACTTGACCTTTTTTAACTTTATCGCCTTTGGTTACAATAGGTTTTAAGTTGATAGAGGTACCTTGGTTGGTTTTTCTAAACTTCACCAACGGATAGGTTTTAGTATCACTATCAAAACTTACCATGGCTTGTTCTTCCGTACGTTCGTATCTGATAACAATTTCATTGGCATCAACATACTCTACAGTACCTTCGCCCTCAGCATTGATCAATACTCTTGAGTCTGACGCCACTTGGCGTTCTAAACCTGTTCCAACAATTGGTGCATCAACTCGCAATAAAGGTACTGCCTGACGCATCATGTTAGATCCCATCAAGGCTCTGTTGGCATCATCATGCTCCAAGAATGGAATTAACGACGCTGAAATGGAAGCCACTTGGTTAGGAGCAACGTCTGTATAATTTGCGGTTGCACCGTCAATTACTGGGAAATCACCTTCTTGACGTGCAATAATTTTGTCCTCAAGAACTTTACCTTCATCATCTACATGGATATTGGCTTGAGCAATCAGCATATCTTCTTCCTCTTCCGCACTCAAATAAACTGGTTCATTCTTAATATCAACAACACCATCAGTAATTTTACGATAAGGTGTTTCAATAAAGCCCATTCCGTTCACTTTGGCGTAAACCGAAAGAGAAGAGATCAAACCAATATTTGGTCCCTCAGGGGTTTCAATTGGACATAAACGGCCGTAATGTGTGTAGTGAACGTCACGAACCTCAAAACCAGCACGTTCTCTGGATAGTCCTCCTGGTCCTAATGCTGATAAACGACGTTTGTGCGTAATCTCAGCCAATGGATTGGTTTGATCCATGAATTGAGATAACTGATTTGTTCCAAAGAAAGAGTTGATCACTGAAGACAAGGTCTTAGCGTTGATCAAATCTATAGGTGTAAACACCTCATTGTCACGAACGTTCATACGCTCACGAATAGTACGTGCCATACGTGCTAAACCAACACCAAATTGCTGTGATAACTGTTCACCCACGGTACGTACACGACGGTTTGAAAGGTGATCAATATCATCAATTTCTGCTTTAGAGTTGATGAGCTCGATTAAATATTTGATAATGGTAATGATATCCAATTTGGTAAGCACTTGCTTATCCATACCAATATCAAGATTCAATTTTTTGTTCATTCTATATCGACCTACTTCACCTAAAGAGTAACGTTGGTCTGAGAAAAACAATTTGTCAATAATGCCACGCGCAGTCTCCTCATCTGGCGGCTCTGCGTTTCTCAATTGACGGTAAATATGTTCTACAGCTTCTTTTTCGGAGTTTGTTGGATCCTTTTGAAGCGTATTATGTATAATGGCGTAATCTCCCTGCTGTGCACTTTCTTTGTGTAAAAGAACTGTTTTTGCCTCAGCTTCAAGAATTTCCTCAATATTATCTTTGTCTAATACAGTATCACGATCAAGCACAATCTCGTTACGCTCAATAGATACTACTTCACCTGTATCTTCATCTACAAAATCTTCGTGCCATGTGTTAAGAACACGTGCTGCAAGTTTACGGCCGATTATTTTCTTTAGACCAGACTTAGAAACTTTAACCTCTTCTGCAAGATCAAATATTTCAAGAATGTCTTTATCACGTTCATAACCAATGGCTCTGAACAAGGTAGTAACAGGTAATTTTTTCTTTCTATCAATATAGGCGTACATAACGCTATTGATATCCGTTGCGAATTCAATCCAAGAGCCTTTAAAAGGAATAACTCTTGCCGAATACAACTTGGTTCCATTGGCATGGAAGGATTGGCTGAAGAAAACCCCTGGCGATCTGTGCAATTGTGAAACCACAACGCGCTCAGCGCCATTGATACAAAACGTTCCGCTTGGCGTCATATAAGGAATTGTACCTAAATACACATCTTGAACAATAGTTTCAAAGTCTTCATGCTCAGGGTCTGTACAATACAATTTTAAACGCGCTTTTAGTGGCACACTGTATGTCAATCCTCTTTCAATACATTCTTCAATCGAATATCTTGGTGGATCAATGAAATAATCCAAAAATTCCAAAACAAACTGATTGCGAGTGTCGGTAATTGGGAAGTTTTCCATGAAGGTATTGTAGAGACCTTCATTCCCTCTTTCTTCAGATTTAGTCTCTAATTGGAAAAAATCCTGGAAGGATTTTATTTGGATATCCAAAAAATCCGGATACTCCGTTCTATTTACAATAGACGAGAAATTTAATCTTTCAGCTTTTTGTGCTAACATCGATGAACGGGATTTTGATTAAAATAATTGTGTGTTTTTTTGTGTACCTTAAGTATACACAAAAGGGTTTAGGTCATTCCGAACTTCCGATAGTAATCGGGATCGGAAGACCTAAACCAAAATCTGTAGTTTGGGTTAAGCTTATTTAAGCTCAACTTCTGCTCCTGCGTCTTCTAATTGACCTTTTAAAGCTTCTGCTTCATCCTTAGCAATACCTTCTTTAATGTTGCTTGGTGCGTTATCAACTAATTCTTTAGCTTCTTTCAAGCCTAAACCAGTTAATTCTTTTACCAATTTAACAACTGCCAATTTAGATGCACCTGCCGCTTTAAGAACTACGTCAAATTCTGACTGCTCTTCAGCCGCTTCAGCAGCACCAGCACCACCTGCAGCAACTGCAACAGCAGCAGCAGCTGGTTCGATACCATACTCATCTTTTAGTATTGTAGCTAATTCATTAACCTCTTTTACGGTTAAATTAACCAATTTTTCTGCGAAATCTTTTAAATCTGCCATTTTCTATCGTTTTAATAATTTTAATAAAATATAATTTGTTTAAGTGCGTACTGTTTTGACTATCCTTCTTTTTCGGATAGTGTTTTGAGAATGCCTGCTAATTTTCCACCACTTGATTTAAGTGCTGAAACAACATTTTTAGCAGGAGATTGTAGTAATCCTACAATGTCTCCAATGAGCTCTTCTCTTGATTTGATGTCGACTAATACATCTAATTGCTCGTCGCCAATGTAAATTGCTTCTTCAATAAATGCTCCTTTAAGCAAAGGCTTATCAGATTTTTTACGGAATGTTTTAATTACTTTAGCTGGAGCGTTTCCAGTTTCAGAATACATCACAGACGTATTGCCTTTTAAAGTTTTTGGAAGATCTCCAAAATCTTTGACAGAGGCTGCCATAGCTTTGTCCAACAATGTGTTCTTTACGACCGACATTTTAATACCTGCCTTGAAGCAAGCGCGACGTAATTCTGAAGTGTTTTTTGCATTTAATCCAGAAATATCTGTTAAATAGATATTTGTATTATCTGCTAATTGAGTAGTCAACTCTTCAATAACTTGTGATTTTTCTTCTCTTGTCATAATATTAAAGTTTAACTACTAACCTATTTTAGTATCAATTGATATACTTGGACTCATGGTGGTTGACATGAAGATACTCTTCATATATACACCTTTAGCTGCAACAGGTTTCATTTTTACTAAAGTTGTCAAAAGTTCGTTTGCATTGTCTGCAATCATGTCGGCAGTAAACGATGCCTTCCCGATTGGTGCGTGAACGATACCTGTTTTATCAACTCTAAAATCAATCTTACCAGCTTTAACTTCAGCAACCGCTTTGGCCACATCCATAGTTACTGTACCTGTTTTAGGGTTTGGCATTAAACCTCTTGGGCCTAATATTCTACCTAAAGGACCTAATTTACCCATGATTGCAGGCATGGTAACAATAACGTCAACATCTGTCCAACCACTTTTAATTTTGTCAAGGTATTCATCCAATCCTACATAATCAGCACCTGCATCTATAGCTTCCTGCTCTTTGTCAGGAGTTACCAATGCAAGAACTTTCATGTCCTTTCCTGTTCCGTGAGGTAAAGAAACTACACCTCTTACCATTTGGTTTGCTTTACGTGGGTCTACCCCAAGTCTTACAGCGATATCCACTGAAGCATCAAACTTTGTATAGGTGATTTCTTTCAATAAAGCCGAAGCTTCTTCAAGCGAATAAAGTTTATTCTTGTCAACTTTAGCCCTTGCCTCTTTTTTCTTTTTTGTTAATCTTGCCATTTCAGAAATTTTTAATTAGGTTTTTTACCTGTTACAGTAATACCCATTGATCTTGCTGTTCCAGCAACCATATCCATTGCTTTTGCTTCAGTAAATGCATTCAAATCTTGCATTTTATCTTCTGCTATCGCTTTAATTTGATCCCAGGTTACTTTTGCTACCTTCTTTCTGTTCGGTTCTCCAGATCCTTTCTTAACTTTGGCCGCTTCCATTAATTGTACTGCAGCTGGTGGCGTCTTAATTACGAAATCAAACGATTTATCCTTGAACACAGAAATAACAACCGGTAATACTTTACCTGGTCTATCCTGGGTCCGAGCATTAAATTGCTTACAGAATTCCATGATATTAACTCCAGCAGCTCCTAAAGCGGGTCCTACCGGTGGCGATGGATTCGCTGCACCTCCCCGAACTTGTAGCTTAACTACTTTACTTAATTCTTTTGCCATTTTTTAATTTTTAGTGTATCTCTTTTCATTGGAAGCCAAAAGACATACGATCTATTTGTAACACTTATTAAACTTTTTCTACTTGCATATAACTTAATTCTAACGGTGTCTTTCTTCCGAAAATCTTCACCATCACTTCAAGTTTACGCTTTTCTTCATTTATTTTCTCGATGGTTCCATCAAACCCATTGAACGGTCCATCAATTACTTTGACAGTTTCTCCAATGGTGTAAGGAATGGCTACACTAGCATCGGCATCAACAGTAAGTTCATCAACTTTACCTAACATCCTGTTTACTTCTGATTGCCTTAACGGTACTGGATCTCCACCTTTTACTTCGCCCAAAAATCCGATAACGTTGGTAATGGATTTAATGATATGAGGAATTTCACCACCCAAATTGGCTTGAAGCATTATGTAACCAGGAAAATAAACTTTCTCTTTATTTATTTTTTTTCCGTTACGAATTTGTATCACTTTTTCGGTAGGCACCAAAACTTGATCCACATAGTCCTCAAGGCCCAAGCGGGCGATTTCGTTTTCTATATAAGTTTTGATTTTGTTTTCTTGGCCGCTAACAACCCTTACAACATACCAATTTTTATTTCCACTAGTTTCTGACATTCTATATTTGTATTTTACTTGATCCAGTCAAAATATGCTTCGATAACGCCGCTAAAAACTGTATCAACTCCCCAAATTGCCAAAGCAAATAAGATTGAGAAAACAGCTACTACTATGGTTAAACGTTGTGCTTCAGCCCATGTTGGCCAAGTAACATTGTTCTTTAATTCACCAAATGATTCTGATATATAGTTTACAAATCCTGCCATTACAGTTGTGTTTATTTTAATATGAGCGCTTTAATCTCTGTTAATTTACTTTAAAATATTTGCGTCAAACATTTTAAATTGCTCTGCACGGGTTGAGAGACTCGAACTCACGACACCTGGTTTTGGAGACCAGTGCTCTACCAACTGAGCTAAACCCGTATTATAAAAAGAAAATCATGACCAGCATCTTCTTCCTTTTATTTTAATTCTCAATATGAAACGACTCAGTTGCTGAGCTCACGTTTTAAGCGTGACAGATAAATATAAATCAAGGCATCCTGAAAAATCAAGACGCCTTAATAAATATTTAGATTACAATTAGTCTAAGATTTCAGTTACCTGACCTGCACCTACTGTACGTCCACCTTCACGGATCGCAAAACGCAGACCTACGGTCATTGCAATTGAGTTGATCAACTCAACAGTAATAGTTAGGTTATCTCCAGGCATTACCATCTCAACACCTTCTGGCAATGTAATGTTTCCAGTTACGTCAGTTGTACGAACGTAAAACTGCGGACGGTAGTTGTTATGGAATGGCGTATGACGTCCACCTTCTTCTTTCTTCAAGATATAAACCTCAGCTTTAAACTTAGCGTGTGGCTTAACCGATCCTGGCTTAACAATAACCATACCTCTTGAGATTTGAGTTTTCTCAATACCTCTCAATAAGATACCAGCATTATCTCCAGCCTCACCTCTATCAAGGATTTGACGGAACATTTCAATACCAGTAATTGTAGAAGTCAATTTTTCTGCACCCATACCGATGATTTCAACTGGATCTCCAGTTTTAGCAATACCAGTTTCGATACGTCCTGTAGCAACAGTTCCACGACCAGTAATAGAGAAAACATCTTCAATAGGCATCAAGAAAGGCTTATCCATATCACGAACAGGCTCTTCAATCCACGAATCAACAGCTTCCATCAATTCCAACAATTTGTCAACCCATTGTTGCTCGCCGTTAAGCGCACCCAAAGCAGAACCTTGTACAACCGGACCGTTATCACCATCATAATCGTAGAACGACAACAATTCACGGATTTCCATTTCAACCAATTCCAATAATTCTGGATCGTCAACCAAGTCAACTTTATTCATAAATACAACAATTCTAGGAATACCTACTTGGCGACCTAAAAGGATGTGTTCACGTGTTTGTGGCATTGGACCATCTGTCGCAGCAACAACAAGGATAGCACCGTCCATTTGAGCAGCACCAGTAACCATGTTCTTTACGTAATCCGCGTGACCTGGACAGTCAACGTGTGCGTAATGACGATTTGCTGTTGCATATTCTACGTGTGATGTATTAATTGTAATACCTCTTTCCTTTTCCTCAGGAGCGTTATCAATTTGATCAAATGATCTTACTTCTGAAAAACCTGCATCAGCTAATACTTTAGTAATAGCTGCAGTCGTAGTTGTTTTACCGTGATCCACGTGTCCAATAGTACCTATATTAAGGTGTGGTTTTGAACGATCGAAAGTTGCCTTTGCCATGTTTAATTTATTTTAGTCTTAATTTATATTAGTGTTCAAAAATTTAATTTTGCTTATTTAAAAAGAGCCAATGACGAGAATTGAACTCGTGACCTCTTCCTTACCAAGGAAGCGCTCTACCCCTGAGCTACACCGGCGTTTGAGTTTGGTGGTTACAGGTTTCTGATTTCAAGCTCAAAAAATTGCAACAAGAAACTTGAAACTTATCCAGAATAGTAAATCATATATCCTCAAATACAAGACTCACTCTTTGAGAGGGCCGGTCACGCATTGCGACGTGACAACATTTCACTCTTTTGAGAAGGAGGTCACGCTTTTGACATGACGACACTCACTCTTTTGAACGGAAGATCACGCTTTTCGGCGTGACGACATCCACTCTTTGAGCGGGAGACCGGGTTCGAACCGGCGACATTCAGCTTGGAAGGCTGACGCTCTACCAACTGAGCTACTCCCGCAATTATTTAGGAACTTCATCCTAATGTGATTTCCAATATGTAATGAACATTTTCAAATGCAACCCCAAGTACTTTTGGAATTCCAAATTTGAAATCGCCGCTTTCACGGAAATATTCTGGACACCTCCCTTTGGTCGGTGATCCGCAAGGGTGATCCCTTGCTAAAACTTTTAAAACGCAGTTTTACAAAAGCAAGCTTAAAAGCTTCAACATATTATTTTGGATTACCTCCCATTGGTCGGTGATCCGTAAGGGTGGCCCCTTACTAAAACTTTTAAAACGCAGTTTTACAAAAGCAAGCTTTTGACAACTGCTTATTTAAAAGTTTTGTGGGGAGAGCAGGATTCGAACCTGCGAAGACGTAGTCAGCAGATTTACAGTCTGCCCTCGTTGGCCGCTTGAGTATCTCCCCAAACCGATTCGAAATTAAATTTCAAATCTTACTTTCAATATTTTTATGAACGCTCCCCAAAATTCTTAAACTTTGAGACTCCTGCTTTCTCAGGAATTTGGAGCCGATAGAGGGACTCGAACCCACGACCTGCTGATTACAAATCAGCTGCTCTAGCCAGCTGAGCTACATCGGCTTTTTGTGAACTTTTACTTCAATAAAAAAGCCCGCTATTTCTAACGGACTGCAAATGTAGAGATTTATTTTTTTATTCAAAACATTTTCGAAGAAATTTTTATCAAATATGTGATCTTAATTTCTCTTTTCGTCTTTTTAGCTGTCTTTCGAGGGATGAAACCGCCATATCTACCCCTTCCTCAAATGTTTTACATTGTTTCTTTACCACAAAACTATCTCCCGGAACGCTTACTCTCGCTTCAAATATTTTATTTTCCTTATTACTGGTGTTTTCGACTTTAAGATAGACATCTGATTGGATGACTTTATCATAAAACAAATCTAACTTGTCCATTCTTTTTTGAATAAAGTCGATCAACTTCTTGTCTGCTGTAAAGTTAACTGATTGTGTGTTTACTTTCATCTGTTCGATTTTTTAATAAATTAAACGTACAAAACCATAAAGGTTACATACTTTCATTTGGTTAGACACTAGTTTATTTGATTGGATACTAGTTATTATTTTTACTCCTTGGATGCGCATTGGCATATACTTTTTTTAATTCCGATATACTATTATGTGTATAAACCTGGGTCGCCGCCAAGCTTGAATGCCCTAATAATTCTTTAACGGCATTTAAATCAGCTCCTTGATTAAGCAAATGAGTTGCAAATGAATGCCTCAATATATGAGGACTCTTTTTTACTTTATTAGAAGCCAAACTAAAATACTCATTTATAATTCTGTAAACAAGTGTTTCATATATTTTTAACCCTTTTTTGGTTAAAAACAAATATTCTCTATCCTCAATTGTTTGCAATTCATTTCTTAATTTCAGATAATTGTTTGCCGCCGTTACAACACTATCAATCAATGGCACAAAGCGCTCCTTATTTCGCTTCCCAAGAATCTTTAAGGACTTATTGTTTAAGTCCAAGTCTTTTAGTTTAATTTGGATGAGTTCTATACGTCTCATACCTGTGGCGTAAAAAAGTTCAATGATCAAACGGTTTCTTACCCCCTCAAAATCAGTTTCGTTTTCTAAGATTTGAATAACCTCTTCCATTTCTTTCGTTGAAAACGGAATCTGAATTTTCTTCGTGGTTTTTAAGGCTTTATGTTTAGAAAGAGGGTTGGCTTTTATAGTTTCTGTTTTTATCAGAAATTTAAAATAAGAATTGAGTGATGAGATTTTACGATTAATACTCCTATTGGAGAGGTCTTGTTCAACTAAAAAAACAATCCAACTTCTTATTTGTGAATAATTGACATCTTGAATGGCGCTGGAGCCATAAAACTCTTTCATACATCCTGAAAAACCCTCAAGATCTGTAAGATATGCCCTGACCGTTAATTTTGAATATTTTTTTTCGTGCAGTAAGTAGTCGGTAAAGGATTTAAATTGTGATTTCATTTTAGACATTAATGAGCACATTTGGATTTGGCTCATTAAATATAGGACAAAAAAAATTCCTGCGGGTGCAGGAATCTCTTTATTTGATTTCAAAAATACAATTAGAAGTTTTCTTGATCTCGTAAACGTTGAACATATTGTGCTTTTTGAAATGAAGCTCTATTCAGAACTGAAGGCTTGTCAAACTGCTTACGCGTCTGTAACTGACGTTTCGTGCCCGTTCTATCAAACTTACGCTTGTAACGCTTCAACGCTCTATCTATATTTTCTCCTTCTTTAATTGGTATTATTAACATAGTGTCTTAACCTCCTCTCTTTTAGAATTTTCAGGCTGCAAATATAGAAAGTAAATTATAATCTCCAATTAATTTTTTTAAAAATAATTAATTGGAGATTTACCACATCTAAGAAGATGACAAACAGAGAGAAGAAAATAATTATTTCTATTTAATTCTCTTTAAATAAAGAAGATCTCTTGGTCAGGTCCTGAATCAATTTTTCGTCCTCTTCACTTTCCAATAATGTATTATAACTTCTCCAGAAGTCCTTATTATATGGTTTTACAGCAAAAATATCAGGGTCCCATGGTTGATTTAATGCGATTTCTATTTGTTCCGGATCAAGAATAACCTCAGTGAACAATAGCTCTTGTACCGTATAGTAAAAGCGCTCATCGGTGTTGGCATCAGGATCGTTTATTTCTCCAGGCTTTGTTGGCTTATAACCGACATTTACCAGTTTTGGGGTTTCGTAATACAAATAGTTAGGATACATCTTATCTTCATATTCCCTAAAGGTCATGACTAACTTATGGTTGATCTTTGTATCAAAAAGCGTTTTACTTCTGCTCTTTTGGGCATCTGATGCAGCTACCAACTCGTACTCCAATTTTTTAATGGCATAATTGTCATAATAAACATAAAGCCATCCCTTGGCGTGATAGCCATCATTATAAATACCTTTTGTCTCTAAGTTTATATACTTATAGCTTTCTGATATCTCAATTTTATAAATCTTCCGATCGTCGTCAACCAATATGGTATCTAATTTAAATTGGTGCCTATCAAGAATGTCCTCACCAAACAAAGCACGGTTATTATTGGCATTTCTTAATACATTCAATTTACTTTCAAAAAGGTTTTGAAGACCATTAATTCTGGTATCGTTCCATTTAATGGCTTTGACCAGTGTAGAGGTTTTGATCGTGTCTCTTCTTAAGTTTCTTGCCATTAGATTGCGTCTATTTGCCTTTTCCTTAAGATAGGCGGTATAGGTGAGCAAGCTGTCCACATCACGCAAATCATAGCTTTTTCTAACTTGATCAACATTTATTTTTAGATTGGATGCCGCCGATGACATATAGCTGGAATCATAAACTGTAATGGCACTTTCAATCAGCCATTTAAATTCGCGTCGATTTCGCTCTTTATGACGTAAAAAGCCTTTTTGCAGATAAGGCGTATCCGGCATGTTTACGGGCAAGCGCTCAAGAGCTCTCAACACAATATCATTTGCTGTTGTTGGCCTATTTTCAGCTATGAGGACAATTTCGTCTAAGGATGCAATATCCTCTTCCAAATAAATTTCTTGAGCGTTGTCAAATTCATTTACGGGTGTTTTAAAACTTTTATACCCGATGGAAGAAATGACTAAAGTATCGTTTTCGAATTGATTTGGGACCAACAAAACAAATTTACCATCGGCATTACTTACCGTTCCAATGGTTGTGTTTTGCACATAGATACTTGCACTTTCAATGGGCATCAAGGTCCCAAAATCAGAAATTTTATTTTTAACTTCCTTTTGCGAAAAAACGGAATAAGAAAAAAAGCAAATTGATAACGTCAGTAGGCATTTGAAATAATTGACTTTCATGTTCTGGATGTAGATTGGTTAAATATTAAGACATACACAATATTTATAATTCAACATTAGAGCTTATTTGGGGATTAAAGCCAAAAGGATGAGTTACTTTATGATGTCACAGATTCATAATCTTTCTTTATTAATTGACAATTTAGCACAATTGAGCGGATTTTTAATAAAATTGTTGCTCAATAAAGTTACGTCGCCGGTTTATAGTCCTTTTTATCAATCACCATTTTGGCGTAATTGGAATGAATTTTCGCCAAAATGCTGATCAATATAGTTACGTGGCCGGTTTATAGTCCTTTTTATAAATCACCATTTTGGCGCAATTGGAAT
>NZ_JACGLT010000012.1 GCF_014062315.1 Gelidibacter maritimus | reverse complement strand
AAAAGAGGTCGTCTAAAAACTATTTAGGCGACCTTTTATTTTTTTGGTTCTTTTGGTTTCATTATGGATTTGCTCGGATAATTGGGCAATTAGTTCTGGGTTAAAATTGGGCAAAGCGATTCTTACATCGCTAAACTCACTTTTTTAAGGTTATGCGCCATGGCAATGAGGCCTATTTCTGTTTCTACCTTATCAAGGCCCCTTAACATGAACCTTCTGAAGTTCATATTGTGTTTTATGTTACCAAATACTGCCTCCACATCCCAACATCTTTGTTTTCTGTGGGCAATACCTTGTGGACTCAATAATTTTTGTTTCGCTCTTGCCTTAAGCCTGACCAGCTTGTGGTTCCTCTCTACAATACGATTGCTTTTTGATTTATGGCACAGGCTTCTAAGCTGGCAGCCTATACAGTTTTTAGCCTGATATCTGTCTATTTTCTGTTCATATCCGGTAGCTGTTTTTCTCACATAGCTCCCTATATTATCCATCGGCTGCCCCATAGGGCAATAATAGGTATCTGCTTCATCGTTATAGAACAGCTTATCTGCTGCAAAAGGATTTTTGTTCTTGCCACGTTTTTCATCCAACTGTTCCTTGTGGAAGTAATTGTATTTTACAAAAGCCTCAATATCATTGTCTTCGAGGTAGGTGTAGTTTTCATCACTGCCATAGCCTGCATCGGCCGTCAGTCTTTCGGGCGGTTTTCCATAACCTTTTATAAAATCTTCGGTATGCTCGATAAGTGTGGCAGTGTCTGCCGTGGTCTGTGCAAGGGTGTAGTTTGCTATGAACTGGTTGTTGGTGGCTGCCTGTAGATTATAACCTGGTTTGAGCTGGCCATTTAGCATGTGGTCTTCTTTCATCCTCATAAAGGTGGTGTCGGGATCCGTCTTGCTCATGGAGTTGCGCCCGCCTATCTGCGCTTCGTAGCTATTGTATTTGGCAATATTCTTTGGCCAGTTCTTCTTGGCATAATTGAGCTTTTGTTTTACTTTCTTATCAACATCCTTTCCCTGGAGAGCCCGGTTGATCTTATCGATCGTTTGGGATACTTCATTGGGATCTATGGCTTTAAAATTATCAGGCTGGTTGGGCTTTTGTTCTTCCTCTGCATATACGGTCTCTACATAGCGCCATAAATCCTTGAGCTGTTTTTCAATGCGCGTGCGCGAGGTCTTGATGCTCTTTCCCCAAACAAAAGTATAGCGATTGGCATTGGCCTCGATCTTGGTGCCATCAACAAAGATGTCCTTTAAGCTCAGGTAGCCCTGTTCTGCCAGCAGAATGACAACTTGGTTAAAGATCTTTTTGAACTTTCCCTTGAGTTTTCCCGATCGAAAATTACTGATGGTATTATGGTCAGGCTGGATACAGCCGCCGAGCCACATAAAATGGACGTTCTCACCCAAGGCCTGTTCGATCTTACGGGATGAATATAAGTTGCGAAGATAAGCATAGACCAAAATTTTGAGCAGATCCCTGGGATGATAGCTCGAGGTGCCACCGCCTTTATAGGTCCTTTCTATGGAACTGATATCTATTTGATCAAGAATGCTGTTGACGATACGCACGGGATGATGCTCTGGAACAAAATCATTATAACTGGGTGGGAGAAGACTCAATTGTGACTGGCTATTGGTCTTCCATATAACGTTGCTTTTCATAACATTAAGATACGAAAATCAAAGCTTTTTTCTAAATCTAAAGCATAAAAAAAGAGACTGCCTTTTTAGACAGCCTCTTGTTTGCTCCTCTTCTTGGGCTCGAACCAAGGAGTAGTACCCATTGATTTACAACCAATTAAGCCGTTAACTTTTCTATTGGTACCCGAATTGTATGCCTTTTAATATAATAATTTTTATTTCTACAGTAAATATAATGGACTTATTTGCAATATCTAAAAGTTCAAAATTTAATTTAACTGGTCTTAATGAAACAGTCATTTTTCCTAACCTATAAATCTAATAAATTTTAGTTTTAAGTCACCCTAATACACTACACGCCATTTTTTAAATATAATTCCTATATTGTCCTGTCCTTATATAAATATAATATTTGGACACAATATATAATTGCTATGGCTGTTGACAAGTTAGAATATAAGAATCATCAGAATGAAGATCCTCTCACTGAAATTTCTGAAAGCACACTTACTAATAGTAATGTGGCAAATGGCGGTTCATTATCATATAGTAAAAAAACAATAGATCAACCATTTGAATTTAGGAAATCCTTTAATGCTTTGGAATTGTTCGACCTTAAAACCTTAGACCTTCCAAGACTACTAAATCCATTTTTACAAAAAAGTGGACTTGCTTCATTAGTTGGAACTTCTGACACTGGGAAGTCAACTTTTCTAAGACAATTAGGACTTTCAATAGTTTTGAAAAGAAAAGATTTTTTAGGGTTCACGTTGAATTCTGAGCATCACAAAGTCATTTATGTTACTACTGAAGATGATTATAATTCAGTAAGCTTTTCTCTAAGGAAGCAGATTAAAGAATTACAGAAAGACAATGATGGTATTGAACTTGATAATTTAAAAAATCTTGAATTCATTTTTGATAGTGAAAATTTACTGGAAACTCTAACTGAAAAAATTGAAGAGAATCCTGTAGACTTAATTATTATAGATGCATTTGCCGATGTATTCTCCAAAGAAATTAATGCCAATACACAGGTAAGAACATTTTTAAACTCTTATAGTACCTTAGCAAGTAAAAACAATTGCCTAATTTTATTTTTGCACCATATTGGGAAAAGGACTCAAACAAAATCCCCGAGTAAAGACAGTATCATAGGTAGCCAAGCTTTTGAAGCTAAAATGAGGGTAGTTCTTGAATTAAGACCTAATCTCCACAAACCCAATTTGATAGATTTATGGATATTGAAAGCCAATTTTTTAGAATCTAAATACAAGCAAAGCAGCTATGTATTAGAACTAAATGAAAACATGTATTTCAAAAACTCTGGAATGACCAACACAAGAGCTTCAGATTCTAAAATTAATAATCCCGCAATAATAGAGCGAGTATTATCTTTACACCGTGAAGGTTTATCACTAAGAAAAATTGAATCTGCGTTAAAGAACACGGAGCATGTAGTGGGCAAATCTACCGTAGATACCATTATAAAAAATAATACTGACCAGCTAAAAGGCTCCTAATGACCAAGAAATATGTTTGTTAATTCTAAAAACTATCTTAACTTTTGAATAGCAGGCTGTAACGCCAATTCAAATTTTGGCAAGTGTTTAATTAAAAATTCATTCATTTTCTCCCAATCTGACTTATCAAATAAGTTAACATCTGTAAGCTCATATTTGATGCGGCTCATCTTGTTATCAGGTAGCTCTTCCCATTCTAACGGATTTCCAAAAAGAGTCTCTATGGCATCTCTTTGATTGTATAGAGTTCTAAAGTACTTTTTGTTGGTCTCTTTACTGGAAGTGGTAATACTTAATTCAATTCTTGCATAATTGCCGGTTATAGAAAACGTATAGTTAACTCCTGAAACACCTGCCCCAGCACTTAACCAAGAATCCTTTGAAGGGTTTACATTACTAAACAACTCAGTATTCTTTAATAGTGGTAGAAGTTGTTTCCAAAATTCCTTACGCACACTAAAACGAGGTGCAGATCCACCAACGTTATGACTATCCCCATATTTAATGATTAATTCATCTTCAAGTTCGAATAATGTGAGTAGTTTTTTAAGTATACTAAATTTGGCATCACTTCCAATATTAGATTCTACAAAATAACCATTTTGCAATCCTTGAGCAACTCTAAAGTCGGAGACATCTCTTGTGATTTTTAAGACATCCTTTGCTTCTAATAATAATTGAGGGTTTTTTTCATATAATTTTTCAATAACATAAAAATACATTCGTGCTATAATCTCTTCATCTATCCTTGTATTCTCAAATATAAAATATTCTAATTTTTTGAATGTGGGAGCTTCGGCACTAAACAAGGTCTCTTCTGTATTTTCTGAAACTGGTGCAACAACATCAGGATATTTCCATATGCTTAAAAACCGATTATAAATTAAATCAAACCTTTCATTATAGGTCTCAATTGTCCATTTGTCTATAGATCTCAGGTAATCATTTAACCACAGACGGCTAAAGTTATATCCTTGTTCTTCACCTTGCCTGTTCATATATTTCTTCTCTACGAAACTTCTATTGCCCAGCGCTCCATTATTGCCAGAAAGAGTCAGATTAGCTATGGTATTTAAATACTTCTCCTTGAACATGAAAAAATCATCTGGTTGTAAGTCATTATTCCAATCCTGATGAGGAGTTTGAGGAAAAATGTGCTCTATTGTAATATGTTCATTTGAAGTATCCACATGTTCTCTATTATTGAAATTCTCCAACATCTCAAACATGTAGTTCCTATTTTTAGACTGAATATTATACAAGTCTTTATCCTTTAGAGCACTCTTTAAGTCCTCATCTGTTGGAAACTTAGCACTTCCACGCTTTGTAACTAAGGCTAAGGCAATAGAATTGTAATAATCTTCCGTATCCACTTCCGAATAGAGGGTCATGAAGATCTTATTCAGTGCATTAGTAGGCAAGCCCACCACAAATCTTCTCCATGTGTAAGTCTGGATTAATTTTAATATTTTTATGAGATCATCATTAGCTATTATGCCATTTTCTGCATCTTCAAAAACCTGTAGTAGAAAAGGAAATGCCACGTTGATTTCCAGGCGTGAAATATACTCTAACTCTCTGCGAAGATTATGATCCTGAACTGATGATGGATTTATAAACTTCTTATAATGCACCGACAAAGATTTAATATTCTCTAACTCCTGCATGTAGTTTTCATCCTTATCAGCATAAAGCTTTTTAAACTCCAGATACACTTTATTTTTATTAGGAATCTTTTTGTTGCGTAGGGTGAGATAATCTCTAATGTATTCTGACACCAATGACTTTTGCTTAATAAGGTCTCTTGCATTTTCTTCAATAGGATTCCAGATTTGCTCAAAAATCTTATTTTGACTCTTAGGATCTAAATCCATTAGAATAAAATTTCTAATTAAATCTGATTGTGATAAATCTAAACCTGTGGAATTTAAACTTTCAAAAATTCTCTGCGGATCATCCTTGCCTCTTTCCAATGAAATCTCAACAAAAATCAATCGTTTTAATCCATTTAAAATGGTGTGAAAAGTCTCCTTTGTAATAATACTTTTAAAGAAATTGAAGTTTTCAATAACATTAGAGTAATGATTAAATTCATTTTCTGTACCATTCATAATAGCTTTAAAGGCTAAAGAATTGGTATCAGTTTGTTTTAATTTAAGCTTATTGGATTCTTGCTGAACATATTGATTGGTTAAGAACATGTTTAACAACATCTCTGCATCATTCTGCATGTCATTTACTTTAGCAAAACGGTAGAGAGCTACATAGATAATATTGATGGTGGTAAGGCGCTGTTGACCGTCTATAATCACTAATTCCTTTACTTCATTGGTGCTGTAGGTTCCTTCATGGATGAATACAATACTTCCAATAAAATGTGTACCTCTATCATGTTGTTCAACTGCAATAATATCATTTATTAATTCCTTACATTCATTATTAGTCCAGTCGTAATTACGTTGATATACAGGTATTACAAACTGTACATTAGGGGCTTGTAAAAAATTAGTAATGGGCAGTTCGTTGGCTTTCATTGGTGATATAGATTAATTCTGTATTTTAAATATTCCTTATATTTCTCAGATAGATTCAGATAGATATTGGTTATAAACATCCAAGGATTTCTAATTCCCTATCTCTATTCCTTATTAATGTTTTTCGCTGCTCATGGTCATCTGCAGCCAATTCTATTAATTTATTAGATTTATCTCTTACTTCCTGGCATTTTTTTTCATTTGCGTCATCACTTGAGCATGACATCATCAACAAGGTTGTTATTACTATCAATTTAATTGTTTTCATATTTAATTCTGCGTTTTGATTATTTGTTCACTTCAGCTATTCTCTACAATGGCTATTTCTTCTTGGGTTAAACCATAAAGTTCGTATACCATTTGATCGACTTCACGTTCTAAGGATTCGGTTTCAGCTTGTGGGTCTTCATTTTTAAGAGAAATAATTTCAACAACTTTTTCTTTAAACCTCACTTGATGATTTTCAGGTAAAACTATTATAGGTAAACTCTTTAATTCATTAACCTTGATTTTTGGAAATAAAGCATCGTCCTCTGAGAAGTAATTTCTGAAATAAAACCCATATAAACGACTATTTAATATTGATAAATAGTATTCTAATGAACCGATAGTCTCTTCTTTTTTAATTAAAATATATAAGGATTGATCCGCATACTGCTTATCATAATCTATGGACGAAATTAATGTCTTTCCAATAATTTGTCTCATTAAGATTTTATCATTTTCAAAATACCTAATACCTTTTGGAGACATTAACCATTTACCCCATTTAATATACATATCACCTTTTAGAGTTTGAAAGTTTTTAATGTGCTTACCTTTTATCTCCCGCTTATATACTTCATTTAGTTTCGTCTTTGAATGGTAAATTTTGTTTTTCACATCTTCATCATTTAGTTTTTCACCATTCAAATTAAGTCCATATCCTTTTTGATACGGCTTTATTCCATTAGACACATCTAAAACATCATCTATTTTATAAGGTGCATTATTAACTTTATCAATTAAAGTATTAATGATTGGATTTTCAGCGAAAAAAATTAAATTATTATTCCCACTCCATCTATCAACGTCAAATTCATATTGTGATTCTTCGGTTACATCTGTCCCAACTTTAACTAAATAATTATCTACAACGAAGGATTTTTTGATAGATATAATACAAGTTTCCACAGAAGCTTCTTCAAAAACATTTTTATTGTTCAGGTTTATAAGGTTTAAGATTTTATAGTTATCTAAAATTGACTGACGATATTTTCTTGCGTATTTATTAGAAAACCATGCATTTGGTATGATGTAAGTAAGTTCTCTATCCTTGAATAAAATACGCTTTAATGCTAATTCAGTAAATAAATAATAAATCTCTACATGACCAATTATAAAGTCGTATGAATTACGGTAGTAATCTATTTCCTTTAAATCTAATTTTACACCATACGGTGGATTCCCAATAACAGCATCAAATCCAATATAACTTCCATCTTCAGCCAATACCTCTGGAAATTCAAAACGCCATTCAAAGGCATTGTGGTAAATTGCATTATTAACAATTTCTTCTTTTTCTAAATAGGTCGCTTCCGCCTTTTCCTTTAACCTTTTCAGTTCGTCCTTTTCAGATTTTTTAATTTTCTCTCCAAAAGCCTTAAGATTTTTCAACCGTTCTTCTTCATTTATATAAGCACCCTGAGCTTTTTGGAATTTACTGATAAAGGTATTATCTAAGCTACTTGTGAAATTATGTTTTACCTCATTGATAATTTCTAACACTTCACGTTTCCTCTCTTTATTATTGGTCTCTTTATATTCAGCAACGGCATTCCTGTAATCTTTAAAAGAGTAGTTGACTTCTTTACCCTTGAATGCATCCTTAAGATCATCATCTAAATTAAAACGGCTTATTAAAGAGTTTCCAGTTTTAATGTTAATATCTATGTTAGGCAAGGTTTGAAGTCTGTTCTCATTGGTATAATAAGCGTTTTTAAGTAGCTCAATCCATAAGCGAAGGCGGCATATTTTTACTGAATTTGGATTGATGTCCACACCAAATAAACAGTTTTCAATAAGGGTCTGCTTTTCGTGGAATAAAGTGTGCTGTGTACGTGTACTTTCCTTATCAGTTGGTATATATTCAAATAGTAATCCATTATCATCTATAACATAAAGCTCATCATTTACGATTTCAATATCACAACGTAATGGCAAACCTTTGGCGTCTACCAAAATACCAAGTTCATTTTTTATGACTATCAACTCATTTAAGGCACTAACCAAGAAGTGACCAGAACCCACTGCGGGATCACAAACTCTCAGACTGTTTACAATGCCATTAAAACGCTTCAAATCATCGGTTTTGAAGTATCTGTGACAATATGATTTAAGGTCGTCAAAGGCCTCTATTTGGTCGTTCTCCTGTTCTTTGAACTTCTGGACTACTGTACGTCTTAAAGTCTCTCTACACATGTACATGGTGATGTAGGCAGGTGTGTAGAATGAACCCTCCTTGTAACCATTTATTTTCTCAAAAATTAAACCTAATACAGAGGCGTTAATTAAGGATTTGGCTTCTTGTGCATCTTCTATACCCTCATTACCATCGGTCGCAAAATCATAAGCATCCAGAAATCTGAATAGATATTCTAAAGTAGGTAGTTTACCTTTCTCACGTTTCCCACTGGCATCCTTTAAAATGGTATTGCTGTAAACCTTACATTGATCATTGCTTAAAGCAGATATTTCAAAAGCTTCAGATTCTAAGGTGTTACGTTCAAAAAGCGAGCTGTTGAGATAGGGAATATCCTTGTACTTATCTTTATATTTCGGATGCCTTTCATCTTCTTGCTTGGCTAATGCTGAAAAGAACAAATCATTTAACTCATCATAATCCTTGACAAATTTTGAATTTAAAAACTTGTACTTGGGGTCGTTTTTATGATAGGCTAAAAGTTGGGATTCCAATAACTTTAAAAATAAGATGCGATTAATCCAACCTAAGCAAAGTTCCAAACCTACATTGAATGCTTTTTCAGGCGAATTCTCAACACTTTTGACTCGTGGTAGATAGTCTCTGTCCTCTAAATGATATATGGCATTTTCTAATAGAGATGCATAGTCTCTCTCCTTTTCAGGTTTCCGACTGATTACTTTTTTGCCTTTATCTTTTACTTCTTCTAATCCGATGATGTGCAACAATTCATTATAGAAGGATTTGTTGAGCTGATTCCCATCATTACCAAAGGAATGCCCTAATAAATGAACATTGGAGAATATTTTATACAAGGTATTAAGGTGTGCATCACTTAATTTTTCAAAATTGGTTTTGGAGAAATCCAAATGCACAAAAGGTAAAACTTCCTCAATCTCTGCAATATATTTTTTAGCTATCTCATTATAAAAAAGTTCGTTTTTAGAAGTGTCTTTTAAACCATCCCTGAACAACTTATATTCTTTTATCAGCTCCTTATTCTTATAGAATATATTATAGAAATCCTCAGCTTTAAATAAAAACCATTCGTAACCATTGGTAGCAATCAGGTGCTTAATATTGTTATTTCCATTATCAACACGCTCCCTCAGATAATAAAGCAACAACTCTTGAAGTGCCTTTCTATTGAGATCATGCTCAGTTAGAAACTCTGATTTATTACTTGGTTTTTTGGCTTCAATGATAACGCCTATATCTGATTTTACGGTACTATCAAGATAAATGGCTAAATCAATTCTATCCTTTGTATTAATATAATTCTCAGAATAAAATGTAGAGGTAAAAAAGTCTTTAAAATGAGATTTAATGTGTTCCTCACTTTCAGCTCTATCATCACTTAGTTTCACGGCATCAATGCACCATTTTAATTGAGTGATAAAATTGGTTACATCTTTACGTAATGGTTTATGTTTTCTGTAAGCGGGATTTAAAGCTTTTCTTGTATTTGTTTTATTCATGGCTGGTTGACCTTTATAGGCTTAAAAATAGAAATCTTTTTATGGAAATGCCTTACATTCAGGAAATAAAAAAAGGACAACATTTCTGTCGTCCTTTCTGTAATCTCTTTAGTTCTTAATTATACCTCCAAATATAGCCACCCGATTGCTCCCGTTCTCCTCTACATACCCTACTAATACAGGTTTTAGAAACTCCAGTTTGCCTTGAAGCTTCTGCAGCTGATTCATATTTTTTTATTAGAACACTATTCAAATCTAATTGACAGACCATCTTTTTGCGATGATCTATTTGCCCTTCAAAGGACTCATCCTTATTGTATGACCAATAAAAACCTTTACAAGTTTTGTTGACTCCTAAACACACATTATTGATACTTTTTCTACTTGCATTTACTGCATTTCCAGCATCCTTAAGTGTTTCAAAAGTATTCATGATTTCTCCAGTATCCACATCATACTGGTACACTGTTTTTTTGAAACCACCACCAGAATCTGAATTATAGCCATTTTGCTGTGCATAGTATTCTATAATAAAATATTTTTCTTTTTGTGCCAATTCGTCCATGGTTGTAGCTGAATCAATCTGCTCCCAAGAAAAAGCCTCGGGACCATAAGTCCCGATTGCTTCATAAAATTTTCCTTGCTCTTGTCTTGTAGCTCTTTCAGTATGGTCAAGCCTTCTTTGATGAAGACTCGTTGTTGTTGCTCCGATATACACTTCATTAGTGAATAAGTTTTGAGCTTTATATATGATGTAATTATTCAATATTTTTATTTTATTATTTTTATAATTCCTTTTAGGAAGATCTTCTTGAACACCAGTGATAACAAGGGTTTCAATGAGTAATGACCACCACAAAAGCGATCATTCATTTTAACACAGGATTGTTTTGGAATTTTCTATAGACTGATTCTCCATATTAAAAAGAAACTTTCCATCAAGCCAATCCACTAACAACTGACGCATCCTGTTAGATGGGATAAACAAATTCATTTCCTTACTTCTTCGAATACATCCTCTCCACACCCATTGTATCAATTCAGATAATGCCCATAAATCTTCATTTAAAATAACATCTCTTTCTCTAAAGAAGTTTATAGTCTGAGGATCAAAATATCGATTAGCCAAATATGCCATTGATTCTTTATAACTATACTCATTTGAAGCTCGAGCATTAACTGGTATAAATCCTTTAGTATATCCTTTACCAGCAAGTTTGGATTTTGAGGATTTAAACGTTGTGTAAGCGTTTTGTTCAGATCCCGTTTTAAATACTCTTTTAAAAATATTTGATGTACTATCGCTAATACTTTTTTGTTTTTCTTTACTCAGATTCTCAATCCAAGTCTTACTAAAGGCATTTGATCGTGAAAAACTATTTGCACTTCCTTGATAAATATTTAATAGTTCTCTAATATTTAATAAATTTTCAAGTGATTCAGTTTTGTAGATGTTGAAGCCAATACCATACATCTTAAAATATGCCCTCAATAAACTACCCTCAAAGAGATATGTTAATATCTGAACTTCCTTAAACTCTGTGAAGATTTCAATAGGAAAAACCCAGACAAAAAAGTACTTATCCATATAAAAAACAGTACTATTATTACAGAGTTTTTTAACATGAGTAAAACCGGGATCATTATAATTATCATTAATAAAATTCACTTCATTGGTCTCATCATTAATGATAATTAACTCCTGATTCCTCAACATATTTATATCTACAGCTCCTATTTTAGTTATCTGTAATGGAGTCACAACTTCATCAAGAATTAAAATATAATCACTAAAAAAACTGAAATCACATTTTTTAAGACTCATAAATAATGAATGGGTAGAAATAATATTCTTTCCATCTGATGCCAATTTTAAAAATTGCGCTCTTTTATTTAGAGGCTTAAAAGATTTTTGAGCATTAAGATCTATTTCTCCATTTTCTTTAATAAGGTTGTAATCACAGTGATACTTTCCTGAACCTTGTTCACTTGAATCTAAGGGAACAAAGACATTATCGCTTCCAATGGCTTTCTGTACTCTTGATATCTCTGATAAAAAAGGAGTTATATAAATGTATTTTTTATCTTCCTTTTGGTATTGTAGCATTCTTTCAATTGCATCATAGGTTTTACCACTTCCCATAATCTGGTCATAAACTTTTACTTTTTTCATAAATTATATTATTAATTGTTTATAGTCATTCCACAATTAATATGATATGTTAATAAAAAAAAAGCAAAGCCAACTATCTCAAAATGTTCCATTGAAAAAACACCTTAATGTAGGGTGTCTCCTAATAAAACAAATGGTGTTGAAAATTTTTGAATCCGTTATTGCAAACGAAGTAAAAATATGCGCAATAACTTATTGTAGGTGGTTTTTGAATTCATCCATCATCATCGTCTCCTTCATCTTTATTCGAATCCTATGCAAAGGTACAACAAATATATGACATTTCCTAATTTTAATTCAATTATTATTACAATAAATGTTAATTTATTGATTTAATTGTAATAATTTGACCCTTTGGATTAAAAACATAGAGAATTCTCTAAAGTCTTCTCTATGTTTAAGAGCTCAATTCCTTTTTCAGGGGTTTTTTGATAAAGCTGAAACCGACTCAAAAGGTTTGATATCCAAAATACAGCATAACAGCTTACTTATTTTCATTCACTTAAAATATCAAAATGGTAATAGTAATACGCGACACCTTTAATGATGTACACCGTTTTCAGATCATTCGTTATCTTGACCTCTTCCACAAGCACGATCTGTCCTTTCTTTAGTTGCCCTACCTTGTTTAGCACAGTAACTTTGAAAGGACAGAAAAGCACTTTTAGAAGGTTGTTCCAAGTAACAATGTAAAGCTCCCTTGGAGAACTATACTTCAGCAAACTTGATAGTTCCTTGTCATTCATTCGCTATTTTTTTATAGATGATTAATGAATGGTTATTACAGCCGTTTTCTCCGAAACAGCTATGTAATAATTATGAGAGGTAAAAATTTGGTATGCCGTTGTGCGTTGAAACACCCAGATTATTCATCAGCTCGTACACATTGACATTACGTTCGTAGTTATTATCAATGTAAGAGGACTTGTTGGCGTGGGTCATCATATTGTAGATGTTCCATAGCGTAATATCCCCATTTGAATCTCTTCCAAAATCTGGACATCCATAATAATCTTTTACTATGCTATTGATTTGTCCATCATTTAAGGTCAATGGAAACACGTGTTTTTGCTCCGACTTGTCCATGTGCTGATACATCCTGAATTTCCCAATTAAGTGTGCAAACTGCCGTTCAGATAGCTTAAATCTACCCATCAGCTCCATCATATTTATATGCTCCTTTCTATTGTAACTCGAAAAGAGCTGTTCCATCTGTAACTCTAAATCCAGAATTGACCCAATACGAATATCATTTGAAAAACCATCTGTACTAATACACAGATTGGTACACACCTTATTCTGAAAACCTATAAAAACTTTGAATTTCTCCAATGATTTTCTGCTATATAAATTCTCTTGATTATAGGCACGTACACCTCCAATACATAATGCCAATTCACTTCCATGAACAAACTGCTTAACACTTGGAATTTCAATTATAAATGCACAGCGCTCATAATAAATGGTTTTTTCATGGTCCAGTAATTCTTTTGCTGGCTTACCAATGGCGCTCGGAATTCTTCCTTTTACCACATGGCTTACCCTTACTTCGGGATCTTGAACATGTAGGTCAGGAAATAGGTTTCTTGTAACTTCATATGCTTTATTGATAAATTCATAATGCGATATGGTAGATTCATTGTCCTTTGAAAATACAGGAATGATACAATCTTCTTTTAGATGATTCAACGTGACACTTTCTGTATTTCCCACAATAAAACTTGTAGATGGATTTGATTTTACTTCCACAGGATCATGGATCATATGTTGTGGATTAGGATTTGCTATTAGTTGCATTGCTTTGTGATTTAAATGGTTCTACGATTTGAGATTTATCAATAACTTGGTTCATATTGCTTTCAATCTCTTCTTTTCTTTTTATGATGATGGGTTGGATTTGTTTCTGCATTCCAGAATATTTAGAATACAACTGACGCAAACCTTCAATAGTAGTACACTCTTCTACCTCCTGTATTGCCTGATCTATTGACAAACCCATGTTACACCACTGCATAAGTTTTCTGCCTGTAGATTGATTAATTATGAATTCTGGTTTATCCATGAAAAGACCTGTTCTATCTTTAGATGCTTTTGCTAAATGCTTGTCATTAATCATTTCAAAATTTACCGTTAATTCATATTCATAGCCCTCACGAGTCACTTCTTTTAGACCATGTTTAGTGACCTTAGTTTTACCACTACTATCTTTATCCAACGCATAATCAATTTTACTCCTGACTGTAGTGATGACATGACATTTTGATTGGAGAATAGCGTCAATAAAAGCTTGATGTCTTGGTGAAACTTTTGCCCAGTCCTGGAATCTTCCTCCCAACTGTTCATGGATTTGAAGACAACCCCCCTTACCCTGCCATTCATGGGTTATAGAGTCCACAATAATGACTTCCATAGATGCGTTTTCACAGGTTTTAAGAGCCTCAATATAGCGCTCTGGTGTATATGGCTCATTCAATGACAGTACGTTAAAATCCCCCAAATGGGCGTATAGGTTCGCACTATTATTTTCAGTATCAATGATGGCTATTCTTGACCAGTCATTAGTAATACCATGGGCTAACAATAATGCGGAATAGGTCTTACCAAAACCAGATGCACCACTTAACCCTAACCTAAGCTTTACTTGGTGTCTTTTTGCTTGATGTAATTTCATAATATGATTTATTAGTTGATATAATTAAATTTGTTATAGATGCTATTCACAGAAAAATTGACAAAAAAATGACATAAAAAAAGGGTCTCCATTTCTGAAAACCCTTAATCTATTATCTTTTATATGATTAATTTACTTCCTCACTTATTACGTAGTGGTCTTGAATTACAGCTTCTTCCTCACTAACAAAACAGTAGTTGTGGGATAATGAAACAATCTCTCCTGTTTCAGGAATTGCATATTCATAAGGAGCAACTGCCACTTTTTTGATTGCACCTGGAAGTTGACTTCCAATTAGTGACTTACAGGTGGCTTCATTAAAAGTACAGGATACTCTCGCAGTTCGCGCAGTTAAATAAGTATTGTTAGTTTGTCTGCTCTTAACAGCTTCTAATCCACCTTGTACAATAAGTACGTGGAAATCTGACCCATCCTCTTCTCTTTGATAGGTTTTGTAATCTACAATTGTTACCATAGTTTTTTAATTTTTAAGATTATACAATATGCACGGGGGTATCCCGCAAACCTAAATAAGAGTGGGGGTTGATATTAGATTAACGCGCTCTCACGTTTTTAAAAGTGATTTAAAATTTGGTTCAAAAAAAATTTTTTAGTCCCAGAATATACTGCCATGAAAAAACTGAAGTGTCATCCTTTGGCATTTTGGGCATTTGTAATATCCTTTGGTGAGATCGTCTTTGAAGTATTTAATGAAGGTGTTTTTCCAAGTTTTAGCCCTGAGCTTTGGATTTGTGTAGGGAATTATCTCATCTGATTTACAGGTGGGGCATTTAGGAGAGGTGTCTTTTAAATTAGCTTGCACTACTTCACGACAATGACCACAGTAGCATGGAAAGAAATCCACAGTTAAATGATTGGCCATATTACCACCAGTTAAAATTTCAGCCCTTAAACCGCATTGACATTTTACCTTTACCTGTGCACCCATATTTGATTAGATTTATTAGAATGGCATTCCGCTCTCTACTTTAGGAAGAGGTAGATTACGGCATTCTTGAACTCGAAAGCTACGCTGACTTACTTGATCAATTACATATCTTATTATTAACAGATTTGTCACGGGATGATGGAAGCTATAAGTATTTGCATTAGGGTAGCAGAATTTACAGGTTGAAGTTTGTACAAGCAAAGCATTTATACCGTTTGATTTTATTTGATTGAAAACCTTATTGAGTTCTTCAATAAATTCGTCTTTATTATTATGTGAATAATCTGAGAATTCATCCACATGACTGAGTGGTGCGGTACTTAAACTGCAAAAAGCTTCAATCACTACTTCTTCCAATACTTTTAATTTCATTAGCAAACTAACAATACTCGTTAGTAACCATATTCTATGCTATCAAAACCTGACTCGTCCAGACCATAGCCGTTGATAGATTGATATTCCTCTAAAGCTCTATGAGCCATATCAACATAACTACTTGGAATATTAGTTGACTCTGTACTATTAAAAGCATGCCAGGATTTCTTGAAAAAACCCGCGGCATCATTTCTTTTTCTGTTGTTTAAGCATTCAACCCCTTTTTCGTAGTAGAATGCAATTAGTGCTACATCGCTCATATGTTATAATTTAAATTTGTTAATATCATCGTTGAAATACTCGTTTTTTTTATATCGAAGCTATCAATTTAAAAATCAAACTTCATCAATACCCCTAAACTTTTCTATTGTTTGTATTGAAGCTTTTAAAAAAATTGATCTTACTTCATAATCACTAATTCCATTGTCAAAAAAACTCTTAATATCCACATTAGCAATTTCCTCATACCCATTAATTGTATCCATTAAAAGAATATATCCAAATGGACTGTTTTTTAAACTTGAGGTGTTTTCAATATTAATTAACACATGGTTATTTATATTATTAGAAATTATACTGATAATTTTTTCGTTTATTAGTTCAAATGGCGAATCCTCTTGAATTAGGTCTTTATTTTGTACTCCAGAATCTTTTAATTTTGTGTTTACTCTATTTACAAAGGATTTTTTCATTTCTGCAATCAATTTATTAGTCGGACAATCAGCATCCTGTAAAATCTCATCTACACGCTTACTGAAAGAATTTTCGGAAGCTCTCATTAAAAGATTAGTGTCATAATTTACTTCGTTATTACCAGAACTAAATATGAATTTAAGAAGAAAATACAGAAACAATACACTACCTGCTACAACAATAAAATACATAAAAGTGTCCATATCTTCAACCTGCTATTTTTATATAACTGACTGTAAATAGTAAAATCCCGAAGAAAAAAGTTAAAAGAACTGTACTAAAACATCCACCTCCCTTTTTAACATATCCTCGACTTAAAGCCCTATATTCTTCTCTCAAAAAATGAGTAGTTGTAATTTCCCCTATAACTTGTGCCCATTCCCGCTCTGAAATGTCATTTTGAAACAGTCTTGATTCTGTTGTTAATATAGTTCTAAAACCAATCATGGTAGCCAAACTAAAATACACACCTCCACTCTTGTGAGGTTTTAGCTCATAATAATCAAAGCCTTTCTTAAAATTTGCAAGAGGGATAAAGTAAGCATATAATATAGAATCGTTAGAACACAAAACTGGGTTCTTATCTCTTATATAAAACATCAAGGATGGCGTGTAATTTGGAAACTTGTCTTTTATCTTCATTCAATAGCTTTTTTATTAATTACTGATAATACTTCGATGGCACTAATTGAAGTGAAGCTATAGCTGCTTAGCTCTTGAGCTGTTCGCAAATTATTATAAGTATTCTGAATTAGACTAAACACTATAGACATATTAGGAATTGCCAACTTTATCAAGTCAGGATCATCTTCAATTCCCAATAAATACACACATAAGATTAACATAGGAATATTGTCACAGTACTCATTTACAATCCTTTCTATCTGATCATTACTTATTGCTACACCAGAGTAATGCATGCAGTAAAATTCCTCTATTAATTCTGTAGCGCCATATTCTAAATCGTAGGATGTATAATAATCATCAAAATAGGCTCGGGTCATTATGTTTGTTAGCAACACGGGATTATTATCAACACTTGAGAATAATCTAATTAAGTCGTGGTTATTCATTTTTTTGGTTAGTTTAAATTGCAAAGCTTACTTAATATATTATCCTCTTGGTTATTCATTTGACCATCTGAAAGTCCAACTATCATATGAAAATTGACAATAGATTTCCGTTGATTTTTGGTTAATTTTTGAAAAAGTGTTGTTTCCATTTTATTATATTTATTATTACTTTATTCAATAAACTGAGTTGTTTATAATCACTTAGAGATAATGTTACGCTTGATAGTTCTATTTAACAAAAAGGTCGTGATCATTCTCAAATTAATATTTGTTTGTCCATTTACGCTCCGATATTATCCAATTCTAAATCTCCTCATAATGGATTCAAGATGTTAAATATAGTAATTATTAGATTAAGTGCAAATTTAATCGATGAAATGCATATTGGAGTTTGAAAGTAACTTTAAACTTAAATCACGATATTATTATAGAAGAATAAGCACTGCAAAACTATCGCAATACCTATTCTTCATCTTAATCCTATTTTAACTTTTTACTCACTTTCATCATTTCAAGGCTTATCTTTTTCTGCACAACTTTACCATAGCTCTCCTGAGTAATTTTCATGTTGGAATGCCCCAAAAGCTCACTCACAATCTCCATTGGCACATCATTATAAAGCAAGACTGTTGATGCAAAAGTTCTACGAGCTGTGTGGGTTGTGAGATTCTTGTCAATCCCCGTGAGGGCTGAAATCTCCTTAAGAAAGGTGTTATAACGCTGATTACTGATATTAGGAAACACCCTTCCTCTATCTTTCTGGTACACCCTAAGCACCTCTAAAGCCTTTGGTAAAAGTGGTACAGAGAATGGTTTTGAGGTCTTTTCTCTATTCATTTGAATCCATAACTCACCATCGAAGCCCTTAATAATGTGTTTACTTTCAAGATTAGAGATTTCATAATATGCCAGACCTGTATAGCATGAGAAAACAAAGAGATCCTTGACCAGTCTTAATTTTGGATGATCTAATTGTGCTTCTTCAAGAGTTTTTAATTCATCAGTATCTAAAAACACAACAACGGGCTTTACTGTTTTTGTCTTGTATAATAAAAAGGGATCTACATCCAAATATCCTTCAGCCACAGCTGATTTAATAGATTTCCTAAACCGCTGTATGGATTTATTAATAGTGATCTGTTTTTGATTTTTAACAGTTTTTAAATAGTATTCAAAATCATGTAACCATTGTAGATTAAGACTGGTCAATCCAACGTCATTAACCTTGAATTTATGCTTAATAAAAGCTTTGACATCATTTCCTACATAATTGAACTTATTGTAGGTAGATTGCTTTATATCCTTTCCTATAAGCCCTTTTACTCCCGTTAAAAAAGAACAATAATAACTGTAAACATTCTCCTCATTCTTAACCATTCTACCAGAATAGATATTCATAATGTCAGCAACATTAAAGTTTGAACCTTTTAGTTGCAGTTTTAAATGAACAGTCTTTAATTTTTGAGATATTATAGATAACTCAGCATTGATGACTATAGCATTTTGATCGTGTAGTTCTACAAGTTGTTTTTTAGGATTCCAAGCTGTGGGATTTACAAATTGACCCGTTGAAAACTCTCTACGCTTTTTCAGATAGGTTATTCTGCAATAAATAGGGCAAACTCCTTTTTGATTTGTTTTAGCCTTGTTCAGATAGAACAAAACTGACATGATTTGATGTTTCATTACCAATTGATTTTAAGTTAGACAATTGGCATACAATTCAGGTTCTTTATATAGGGACACCCAGCTTTTAAAATGGGACACCTAATAGGACACCTAATTTTCAGAAATTCAACAGATAAGTGGACAAGGTCTCGTTTTATTAAAAACCTTGAATACTGCTGTATCCGCTATGAAACCCATAAAACAAAAAAGCCATTACTTTCGTAACAGCTTTGTTTGCTCCTCTTCTTGGGCTCGAACCAAGGACCCTCTGATTAACAGTCAGATGCTCTAACCAACTGAGCTAAAGAGGAAGGTTAATTATATATTTATTAGTACATTCTGATATTTCAGAATTTTGCTATTTTTTAAGAACGATAACCGAAACGCTTATGGTGCGTTAAGGGGTAAGGTATCATACCTTATTTTGAGGATGCAAATATATTGCAATTTTTAACTTCAGCAAAACAATTTTGAAATATTTTTAATTCGTTATCGCTTTAAATATATCATTGCCATTGGCAAACAATACTAACAAGATGATAATCATGAATCCAACAACTTGAGCGCCCTCCATAAACTTTTCGGATGGCTTGCGTCCTGAAATCATTTCATATAACAAAAACATGACATGGCCACCATCCAACGCAGGGATAGGCAATAAATTCAACACGCCCAACATGATGGATAGAAACGCTGTAATACCCCAAAAATACTCCCAGCTCCACACACTTGGGAAAACATCAAAAATGGCTTTAAATCCGCCCACACCCTTATAAGCGCCTGTACTCGGACTAAATATTAATTTTAACTGGGTAAAGTACCCGGATATCTGACTCGTAAACCGATTATATCCTACAACAAAACTCTCACCAAGTGCATATTCCTTTTTTACAATCTTAAAATATCCCAATTCAGCAAACTTATTAGGAGAGCCTCCAGTTTGAATGCCCAATTTACCTTGATCATCAACTTTAAGACTGACCGTTTTTAATTCGCCATCTCTTAAAATCTCAGCACTAACAGTTTGTCCTTTTAAAGACATTAGAACATCCTGAGCTTGGTCAAAATACTCTACAGAGCGTCCTTCAATGGTTTTTATCACATCCTCCTTCTTGAGATCTGCCGATTTATTTAATGATGAGTCGCTGACTTTCCCTACCATAAATGGCAATCGAAGTTCAAAAAGACTGCGGTTCTTACTGGTAGAAAGTTGCCCCAGAAAGTCTTCGGGCAAGGTAATGGTCTCCGTCACGCCGTCACGCTCTATGGTAATCTTTTCAGCACCAATTAAATTGGCTCTAATATCTGATTCGTTGACCACTTTAGTATCTCCAACCTGTACAATATGATCGCCGGTTTTAAATCCTAAATCATTCAACAAGGGATTATCAATGAGATAGCCTCCTTTTATGCTCTGTGAGTCAATGTCCGTGTCGCCATATCCAAAGGCCATAAAGACGTAAATAAAATAAGCTAAAAGAAAGTTGACCGTTACCCCACCCAGCATAATTATAAGGCGCTGCCACGTAGGCTTAGAGCGAAACTCCCACGGCTGGGGAGGTTGTGCCATTTGCTCCTTGTCCATACTTTCATCAATCATTCCTGCTATTTTAACATAGCCTCCAAGGGGCAACCAGCCGATGCCATAAACGGTATCGCCAATCTTTTTCTTAAACAAACTGTATTTGATATCAAAAAACAAATAGAATTTTTCTACACGTGTTTTGAATAGTCTTGCTGGGATAAAGTGACCCAACTCATGCAATACGATAAGTAAGGATAAACTCAGTAAAAATTGAGAAATTTTAATTACAAACTCCATTGATCTCTTTTCAAAAAAATTATAAGGCACAAAAGTAGTCTTTTCAGCCCATTTAGAAAACTAATACGTTTCTATTAGCTAGTTTTTTAACAGCGATTTATTAATCCGCCCCCTATTGGTATGGAGTTCCACAAAAAACAGACCTGTAGAAAGTGCGGACAGATCAATAGCGCCATTCCAACCTGATGTCAGAATGAGCTGACCCATCGCATTGTATAGGCGGACTTCATCAACGGTCAGTCCATCGGGTTTATTAATACTAAAGCTGTCTGAAGCGGGGTTGGGATAGAGCTTGATTTCCGTGTTTAGAAACCGTTCATCGGTACTCAAAACAACACTATTGTTGTTAGAAATAATATCAAATTCAGGATCGATGACAATTTCCGCCACCATAAAGTCAATGGTTTTTGTAAAATTCTCTTGATTGGTCGTATGATCCAAAACCAGATCCATAGTTTCTCCCGAAGTACCGATCAATCGTATGGGCAATTGCAGCTCAAAAAAGGATACGGAAGCGTGAGTTGGTATTTGCTCTAAATAGATGTTTAGCTCTGTAGAAATGGTTTGCGACCATTCTAATGTAAACCTGGGATAGCCTTCTCCATAGAGCCAATCTTCAAAAAATTCGGTCAAATCCTGACCGCTGGAATGCTCCATGATTCGGATAAAATCAGTTGTTTTAGCATAGCCGTAGGCATGATCAGGATGGTTTAAATAATTCCGCAAGCCTTGAAAAAAATCCGTATCACCCAATTGCTTTCTGAGCATGTGCAAAACCATGCCGCCCTTATTATAAGACAGCCGCTGATTAAAGATGCGACCAACACTTAAAGTATCGGCATCTGTTAAAAACACCGATCCGCCAGGTGCAGCAGTAATTGAGCCAACCATTTGTTGTTTCCAATTTTTAAAAGAGACATCGTCATCTAAGTTTTCAACCACAAGCCCAGACAGATAGGTAGCAAATCCTTCGTTGAGCCAAATATCTTTCCAACTGCCGCAGGTTACTTTATTTCCAAACCACTGATGTCCTAATTCGTGCGCAATTAAATTCCGTCCAAAACTTCCCATAAAGGACACGGTGGTATGCTCCATACCGCCACCCCATCCAAATTGGGCATGTCCGTATTTTTCATCGGCATAAGGATATTCACCAAAAAGCGTACTGAACAGATTCATGATATCAACCGTTACAGGGGTTTGCAATTGTACAGTGGCTAAGTTTTCCGGATAAACGTAATTAACAATTTCAAAGGGGTTGCCATTATTGGTCACCGTATCAGAATACACGGTATAATTGGTCACTGCAATGGCTACCAAATAGGCCGGAATGGGGTAATTATGTCTAAAATGGGTGGTCTTGTTGCTACCACTGACAACCTGCGATTGTTCCAAACCATTGGAAACAGCCACATAGGTATCGCCGTCAGGATTGCTTATTGGGGTTTTAATATAAACGTCAATACTATCAATTTTATCAATTAGATCTTGCTTACATGGCCACCAACCTTTAGCACCGTAGGGTTCAGAAAGTGTCCATAGCACTGGTTTTCCAGCGTGTGTATTCACCTCAAAAGACCCAAAGCCAGAGCTCACGGGATTACCTGAATACCTGATGGTCAAAGAGTCTAACACGCCAACAGCCTGCTCTTCAGGAAGCGAAACGACCAATTCGTCATCATTATTTTGAGTAAACACCAGCGGACTGCCACGTTGCAAAACTTCAGATACGGTCATATTATCGGCCAAATCAAATACAATCTGATTTAAATTGGAGGTGGCTTCAAAATGAGTGGTCACAGCGCCACTTATAAAGGCCACTGACGGATCGACCTCAAGTTCCAACCTGTGATATTTCACATCATAATTTCCCGTATTGGCATTGGCGCGCATTTGCATTCGGTTTAATGCAGATGCCATCTCAGCTTTTCGTAAGTCATTAAATGAATCGTTTTGCGCAATTAAAAAAGACGTGAAAATTAAAAAAAGAACTCGAGTAATGATTTTCATGAAACACAATTTTAAGATTAAAAATACCCCTTTTGATCCTTATCTGTTGTATTTTTGCATCATATCTCACACAACATCTTCAAAATAATTAAAAATGCTATCTTTTTTTAGAGAATATAAGTTTTTTGCCATCTTTTTGTTCTTCTTATCGGCCATCATCGTAACCATCATATACAATGTTTTGACGCCCAAAAAGGTGCTTCCCGTTTACCAACCTACCATGGTAAATTTTGAAATGGTAGACAGTACTTTGCAATACCAGAGTAAATATCACAAAATTGCCGATTTCAGTCTCATCAATCAAAATGGCGATACGGTGACCCAAAAAAATTACGAAGACAAGATTTATGTGGCCGATTTCTTCTTTACAACCTGTCAGACCATTTGCCCAATCATGACTGATCATATGGCCCAGATCCAAAAGGCAACCTTAACGGATGAAGACATTATGCTTCTCTCTTATTCCGTGACACCAGAAATTGATGATGTGGACCAATTAAAACGTTATGCGATTGAAAAAGGGGTCATTGACGAAAAATGGAATTTAGTTACAGGCGATAAAAAACAAATTTATGAATTGGCAAGGAAAAGCTATTTGGCAGTAAAGACAGACGGTAACGGTGATGAATATGATATGATCCACACCGAAAACTTTATGCTTATTGATAAAAAACGTCAAATCCGTGGTTATTATGATGGCACGCAACCGGAGGATATTGAAAAATTGCTCGAGGACATTAAAATCCTGAAGAACGAAGGGTAGAAGGATTGGGGATTGGAGATTGTTGATTGAGGATTGTTGATTGGGGATTGTTGATTTTTGATTTTTGATTGGAGATATTTGATTGTTGATTTTTTGATTGTGATTTAAATATCAGAAACCTTTATTTTAAATCTTAAAAACTTGAGTACCGAATAATGGATTTCGAAGTCTAGTTTCTGTTTGAATAGCGATGAGTTTTTTTTCAGACACGTACCTGCCCGAATAAAGGTTTTTGCAGCAACTACCCATTTACCAACCAATACCTTCCGAGTGCTATAAGTTATGACCGGGAGGTTCACTGAGAACTCGGAGCTTCAAATAGCAAAAGGTCATAATTACTGCATTGCTGACTAAAAGTTAATTGTTATCGGTAAACATCAAACTTTACGGCCTACACTCTAAATTTTGAACTTTGATCTCCAAAATTTTAACCTCTTTTTTATATCTTTGCCGAACTTTAACCTTAAAAAATTAGTATAGCATGCAACTGTACAATAACTTAAGCGCTAAAGAAAGAGCTGAACTCATTGCGCAGGCGGGCAAAGACCGTTTGACCATCTCTTTCTATGCCTACGCCAAAATTGGCAATCCAAAAACACTTAGAAATCAGTTATTTTTAGCGTGGAACGCACTTGATGTCCTTGGGCGCATTTACGTAGCTCATGAAGGCATCAATGCCCAATTGTCTATTCCCGCGGATAATTTTGAGGCCTTCAAATCTCATTTGGACAGTATCCCATTTTTAGAAAATGTACGACTCAATATTGCCATCGAGCATGATAATTTTGCGTTTTTAAAGCTTAAGATTAAGGTACGCGATAAGATAGTGGCCGACGGATTGAACGATGCTACTTTTGACGTGACCGACATTGGCGTACATGTCAATGCCGAACGATTCAATGAGCTCATTGAAGATGAAAACACGGTGTTGGTGGACATGCGAAACCATTATGAAAGTGAGATTGGCCATTTTAAAAATGCTGTTACTCCTGATGTGGATACGTTTAGGGAATCTTTAGATATTATTGAAGAAGATTTGAAAGATCATAAAGAAGATAAAAATCTGGTTATGTATTGTACAGGAGGTATCCGTTGCGAGAAAGCAAGTGCCTACTACAAACATAAAGGTTTTAAAAATGTATTTCAGCTGGAAGGTGGCATCATCAATTACGTGAGGCAAATTAATGATAAAGGTCTTGAAAACAAGTTCATAGGAAAGAATTTTGTGTTTGATCAACGGCGCTCAGAACGTATTTCTGACGATGTGATTGCGCAGTGCCACCAATGTGGGGCTCCTGCTGATCTGCATACCAATTGTGCCAATGATGCGTGTCATCTGCTATTTATACAATGTGAAGCTTGTAAGGAAAAGATGGATAATTGTTGTTCAACAAATTGTATGGAAGTGCATCATTTACCTTACGAAGAACAAAAAGAACTCCGAAAAGGCCAAGGAAACAGTAATGACATCTTTAAAAAAGGACGTGCAGACCATTTGCCTTACAAACAAGACTTGCGGAATATTTTTGAAATTCTAAACAAATAAACCTCACGAATGTAATTCCAAGTGGTGGGATTTAATACTTTGAGACTTGCTTTAATTGAGAAGATAATTCCCTATTCAAACCTCGGGGCTTGCCCGCCCCTGTTTTGAACTTCTTGATTTTATACGACTCCATTGGAATACGGTCGAGCAGGCTAACCACATCCCGACCGTAATTGATTGAATTAGACTTTTTACTCTTTAACCAACTTAATGGTTTTTTGCTCATTGTTAATGCCTTCCAATTTTAAAAAGTATAAGCCTTTTGACAACGATTCCAGATTGATTTCTTTGATGCTTTCCACGCTATTTGTTTTAGCCATGACTGTTTTCCCTAGAATATCGACTACGGATGCTTTTTTGACAGGACTGTTGGATTGGATATTGACCACATCATTAAACGGATTTGGATATACGGTGATGGCCTCAAAATCAGAATCTCCCACACTCAAGGTGCCTACCGTAAATTTATGATCTACTATTTTGCCTTGGTAGGTGGCACGCCAGGTCCATTCGCCAGGGAGAGACGGCGCACTAATAATCCAATACCAATAAGAACTGTCGTAATTATCCGCTAAATTGAAGTCCCAATTGTTATATATAGTGCCGTTTGGTCTTAAAACTCTTAAATTAATCTTTGTTCCCGCAATTTGGTCTCTTAAATACACCGCAAGATGAACTTGTTCACCAGGTTCAAAAGTATTTTTCTCATTCGTGGTTTCCTGATTCGGGCAATCAGGAAATACTGGAGGTGCTGAGTGTGTTAGCACAGCATTTATATTCGGATTGACATAAGGCTTTTGATCCTCCCACCAAGAGTCGGTATTCAAATCGTTACAGTCGCCCGCATAAGGATCAACCAACACATCCTGTCCTTGACCATTCCATTCTATCTCTGAATACACTTCAAAGTGCAAATGTGGTCCTGTTGAATTGCCGGAACTTCCCACAATTCCAAGATATTCACCACGCTCTACAATATCCCCAACATTTTTTGAGGTAGGAGAATCTTTTTTCATGTGACCATAAAGTGCCACACTCCCATCGGCATGTTGCACATATACAGCATTCCATTGATTAATATTAAACGAACAGCTTCTATCAGATTGGGTTCTCGCTATGGCAATAATTTGTCCTGGGGCCGCAGCTACAATTTCTGCCTCATCATTATCCATCATTTTCCAAGCAAAAGGCCAGGTAAAAATATCTACACCCAGGTGGTTATAACCGTCATTGGTGTCATAGGTTTTCGTTCCGCAATTATAGTCTAAGAGCTTATTCGGAAATTCGGCGTTATGATCAACATAATTGGAAATGGCCCAAACATCATTGTAAGGAGCACCATCTTTCATTTTCACCGGCCAACTAAATAGCGTTGTAGGCGCACGTTTTTGAATCTCATTATGAGCCAGTCTGTTTTGGGTTTTTAATAGCGAAATGTTCGACCTAATATCATTAAGGACTTCCATACGCTGTTCGTCGGTCAAACATTGTGTCTTGCTTTCATTAAATTTATATTCGCCTCCGCCAACGGTTGAAGAAATAGCCTGCGAAAAAGACTGAATTGAGCCTAATAAAAAACTAAATATAATCAGTAGTGTAGTGTTAATTTTCATAATGGTTGGTGTTTATTGGTTATTTAGATAACAACGCAATTAAATTAAATTGTAAGCATAAAATGATCTAAATTTTAAGAAGTGAGTTTATAAAAATATAAAATAATCTGTAATATGCTGCTATAAAGCTTCTTATAATTTATTGTAAGTTTTCAATCAGTTACATGATTTTCAATTATATAACTGAAATAAATAATCTTATCTTTACGTTTTGAAATAAGATGGCTTTGTAAGTTCACCAAATAATGTATTTGTGGTGTCCAAAGGCATGATTTATTAATCCTCATTCGTTAGTAAACGAATTATATATATAACATAACATGAGTTGTAACAGTTGCTCAACCGGTAAGGACGGACAACCAAAAGGATGCAAGAACAATGGTACCTGCGGCACGGATAGCTGCAATAAATTAACAGTTTTTGATTGGTTGGCCAACATGTCTCTCCCGCAAGGAGAAGAGCCTTTTATCGGTGTCGAAGTACGTTTTAAAAATGGGCGTAAAGAATATTACAAAAACACTGAAAATTTAACGCTAAGCATTGGTGATGTTGTGGCCACACAAGCACAATCTGGTCATGATATAGGTATGGTAACCCTAACCGGAGAATTGGTCAGGATCCAAATGAAGCGTAAACATATTAAGCTTGATAATGAAGAAAAAGTCTTAAAAATTTACCGCAAAGCATCACAGCGCGATATTGACGTGTGGTCTGCCGCACGTGACAAGGAAGAGCCGATGAAGGTCAAGGCGCGACAATTTGCCATCGACTTGAATTTGAAAATGAAAATTTCTGATATTGAATATCAAGGTGATGCTAGTAAAGCAACCTTCTATTATACTGCTGAAGAGCGTGTTGATTTTAGAGAATTGATTAAGTTGTTTGCGAGAGAATTTCGCACTCGGATTGAAATGAAACAAGTTGGTTTCCGTCAAGAAGCTGCCCGTTTAGGTGGGATCGGGTCTTGCGGACGCGAATTGTGTTGTTCTACTTGGTTGACCGATTTTAGATCGGTCAGTACCTCGGCGGCACGCTATCAACAATTGTCTCTGAATCCGTTAAAATTGGCAGGACAATGCGGCAAGTTAAAATGTTGCTTAAATTATGAGTTGGATTCCTATTTGGACGCCTTAAAAGACTTTCCTAAAATGGACGTCAAACTCTATACTGAAAAAGGAACTGCAATATGCCAAAAAACCGATATTTTTAGAGGGTTCATGTGGTTTGCCTACGAAGGAGAATGGATGAATTGGCACAAACTGACCACAGATCAAGCTAATGAGATTATCGCCTTAAACAAGAAAAAAGAGAAGGTAGTCAGCCTTGAAGATTATGCGTCCGAATTGATTGAAGATGTGAAATCTGATTTTGAAAATGTTGTTGGTCAGGATAGTCTAACCCGGTTTGATGCTCCCAAACGTAAAAGCAAACGTCGAAATACGAAAAGCCGAAACACGAAAGGCAGAACGAAAAGATCAGATCCAAAGAAACAAGCTGGCGATACTAAAAAGCCGCAGCATAAACCGGCTCAAAAATCAGGTCAAAAGAAACGCAGAAAACCAAACCCGAATAAATCCAATTCTAACGATGCCAAATAAATTTTCTTGGATTCTTTTAACCACTGCACTTTTGCTTTACAATTGTGATTCCAATCAAATTTTTGACGAATATAAATCTGTCCCTAACCAATGGCACAAAGACCGTTTGATTACGTTCAGTGTGACACCTCCAGATTCAACAAAGCTTTATAATTTATTCATCAACATTAGGAACACCAACGATTATAAATTCAGCAATTTATTTTTAATCGCAGAAATAAACTTTCCACACGGCAAAACCTTTAAGGATACCTTGGAATACCAAATGGCTAAACCTGACGGAACCCTGCTGGGCCAAGGATTCACAGATATTAAAGAAAACAAATTATGGTTTAGGGAAGCCGTGAGATTTGACGAGCTAGGAGAATATACTATCACCATTCAGCACGCCATGCGTAATAATGGGGAGGTTAACGGCGTTGATAACTTAGAAGGTATTACAGATGTTGGTTTCAGAATAGAACCCGCAACGAATTAATTTAGATTATGGCAAAAAAGAAAGCAGCTACCAAAGATTTTTCCAAATATATCCGATGGTTTTGGTTAACCATTTTAGGAGGTATATTATTAGTTGTTCTGGTATTCTTCTTAGCATCGTGGGGCGTTTTTGGTGAAATGCCAGACCATACGCGATTGGAAAACCCAACGACCAATTTGGCTACTGAAATTATTTCTTCAGATGGCGAATTGATTGCAAAAATATATCATAATGATAACCGTACTCCTGTGGAGTATTCTGACTTACCCCAAGATTTAGTTGATGCATTAATTGCTACGGAAGATGTGCGCTATAGACAACATTCCGGAATTGACGCCAGAGGCACGTTAAGGGCCATATTTACCTTAGGAAAGGGCGGTGGTGCCAGTACGATTTCACAGCAATTGGCAAAACAATTATTTCATGGAGAGGGTTCCAAAGATATTTTGGGCAGAATTACCCAAAAAGTAAAGGAATGGATTATTGCCATCCGTTTGGAACGCCAGTACACCAAAGAAGAAATTATTGCCATGTACTTCAATATCTACGATTTTGGGAATAATGCAGCCGGTATTCGTAGTGCGGCAAGGATATACTTTGGTAAAGAGCCTGCGAATTTGGATATTAAGGAATCGGCAATGTTGGTTGGGATGTTCAAAAACTCATCACTCTACAATCCGAGACCTACACGTAATCCTGAAGGCACCAAAAACAGAAGAAATGTGGTCTTGAACCAGCTCGAAAAATACGATTATATCACCGAGCATGTGAATGACTCCCTTAAGAAACTCGATTTAGGATTGCGTTACACACCTGAATCACACCGCGAAGGCCTGGCAACGTATTTCAGGGCTTACCTTACCGAATTTATGAAAGATTGGATTAAAAACAATCCAAAACCAGACGGAACCGGACTATATAGCTTGTATGATGACGGTTTAAAAATTTATACAACCCTTGATTCCCGTATGCAACAGTATGCGGAAGATGCGGTACATGAGCACATGGCAAGATTACAAGCGGAGTTTTTTCATCAAAACACCCCTGATCGGAATAAAACTGCTCCATTTTTAGATTTAAAGCCTGATGAAATCTCTAGTCTTCTTAACCGAAGTATGCGTCAGTCTGAACGTTGGCGAAAAATGAAAGCCAACGGCAAAAGTGAAAAGGAGATTTTGGCATCCTTTGATGTACCCACACCAATGACCGTATTTTCATGGAAAGGTGAAATCGATACCATCATGAAGCCGGCAGATTCCATGCGCTATTACAAATCATTCCTACATGCTGGTATGATGTCTATGGAGCCCCAAACAGGTCACGTAAAAGCTTGGGTTGGCGGTATTAATTACAGACATTTTCAATATGACCACGTCAAACAAGGAAAACGTCAGGTAGGATCTACATTTAAGCCTTTTGTTTATGCTACGGCCATTGACCAATTGCATTTATCGCCTTGTGATACGTTTCCAAATACAAAAATCACGATTGAGGCAGGAAAATTTGGCAATCCGCTACCATGGAGTCCCGATAATGCCAATAGAGAATATGGCGGATTTAGAACCTTAAAAAGTGCTCTGGCAAACTCCATTAATACCGTCACCGCAAGATTGATGGACAAGGTGGGGCCACAACCGGTTATTGATATGGCCAAAAATTTAGGTATTGAATCTGATATCCCTCCAGTTCCAGCCATCGGGTTGGGAACACCAGATTTGAGTGTTTATGAAATGGTGGCAGCTTACGCCACATTTGCCAATAAAGGCGTTTATACCAAACCCGTAATGGTAATGCGAATTGAAGATAAAAACGGAACTGTACTTTATCAATTTACTCCTGAAACAAGAGATGTATTGAGTGAAGAGGTGGCTTATGTAACTACGAATTTGATGGAAGGGGTCACGCAATCTGGCTCGGGCGCTCGTTTAAGAACGGTTGGCGCTGAAAAATGGAATCCTGTATACAAGGAAATCATGACCGGCTATCCTTATGCATTAACAAACCCAATTGCAGGTAAAACCGGAACCACACAAAACCAAAGTGATGGATGGTTTATGGGCATGGTGCCCAACTTGGTCACAGGCGTTTGGGTTGGTGGCGAGGAGCGTGCCACCCGATTTAGAAGTCTTGCCTACGGCCAAGGTGCTTCGATGGCCTTACCAATTTGGGGACTCTATATGAAAAAATGCTACGCCGATAAAGATCTTGACGTGTCCACAGGTGAATTTGAACGTCCCGAAAATCTTTCCATAAATGTAGATTGCAGTAAACATAATGAAGAAACCGCATCCGATGCTGATAGTATCGATGATCGTCTCGATTTTTAATCGCTTTTTGACATTAAAATCTATAATTAAAAACGGTAAACTAGCATTACCGTTTTTTTATTTAAAATCATAAAAATTGATTTAATCAATTAGGCCCGCCATTACTTCTAAATAAAAACAGCCTAAATTCCGAATAGTCACACCATCTACCCTTTTAATTCATTTTAGATTGATTATTTAATTTCGTAAATTTAAACTCCTAAAATTAATATTCATGATTAATAAAAAAGTAGCAAACGTTTCGGAAGCCATGGAAGGTGTCAAAGATGATATGACCCTGATGGTGGGTGGTTTTGGACTTTGCGGAATACCTGAAAACGCCATTAATAATCTCGTAAAAATGAATGTGAAAGGCCTCACCTGCATTTCCAATAATGCTGGGGTGGATGATTTTGGATTGGGATTGTTATTGCACAAACGTCAGATCAAAAAAATGATTTCATCCTATGTGGGCGAAAATGACGAATTTGAACGGCAAATGCTTAGCGGCGAACTGGAAGTTGAATTGGTACCACAAGGTACGCTTGTAGAGCGCTGTCGTGCTGCACAATCAGGCTTTCCCGCCATTTTCACTCCTGCAGGATACGGTACGGAGGTAGCCGAAGGAAAGGAAATTAGGGAGTTTAACGGAAAAATGTATGTCTTGGAAAGAGCTTTTGAAGCAGATTTTGCTTTTGTTAAAGCATGGAAAGGTGACGCCGCTGGAAACTTGATTTTTAAAGGAACCGCCAGAAATTTTAATCCGGCCATGTGTGGCTCAGCTAAAATCACCGTTGCCGAAGTTGAAGAATTAGTGCCTGTTGGAAGCTTGGACCCGAATCAAATCCATATTCCGGGCATCTTTGTTCAGCGTATTTTCCAAGGTGAGAAGTACGAAAAAAGAATAGAGCAGTTAACGGTGAGGAAAAAGGCGTAAGCCCACGAAATTTTATCGTTGTCAATTTAACTCTCCTTGAGATAATGTGCAACCTTCAGATTTCGCTCAAGATAAACTAATCGAGATATAATTATAAATAGAGAAGATCCCCGCCTTTGCGAGGATGAAATAACTTAAACAAATGTTAGACAAAATAGGAATCGCAAAACGTATTGCCAAGGAAGTCAAAGATGGTTATTACGTCAACTTAGGCATAGGCATCCCAACTTTAGTTGCCAATTATGTTAGAGACGATATTGAAGTGGAGTTCCAAAGTGAAAATGGCGTTTTAGGAATGGGACCTTTTCCTTATGAAGGTGAAGAGGACGCAGACTTGATTAACGCAGGAAAACAAACTATTACCACGCTTCCTGGGGCCAGCTTCTTTGACTCGTCCTTGAGTTTCTCCATGATCAGGGGGCAACATGTCGATCTGACCATTTTGGGTGCCATGGAAGTTTCAGAAGAAGGTGATATTGCCAATTGGAAAATCCCAGGTAAAATGGTGAAAGGTATGGGTGGAGCCATGGATTTGGTAGCCAGTGCTCAAAATATTATTGTCGCCATGATGCATACCAACAAGGCAGGCGAATCCAAATTACTTAAAAAATGTAGTTTACCCCTTACAGGCGTCGGTTGTGTTAAAAAAATAGTAACTAATTTGGCTGTTTTAGAGGTCACTGAAGACGGATTTAAACTGTTGGAACGCGCTCCGGGCATCTCGGTTGAAGACATCAAAAAAGCCACAGAAGGCCAATTGATTGTGGATGGTGAAATTCCTGAAATGGTCCTATAATTAAGCCATACGATTTTAGATGTGAGCCATTAATATGCAAGTTCAATCAGCAGTTGAATTTGTGGATTAGTGGTTTTTTTATAAAAAACTTTGGTCAATTGAACTTTTACTTCTTCTATAAAATACGCATACAAATTGGCTAATGTGGTTTTAAGCGTATAAATCTAAGACCTAAAATTGTATTTAGGACTCCAAAATCTTCTCAGGCTTCCTAAAAAAGCAACAAACAACCTAGTTCTCACGCCTTCAATAAGTTAAATAAAATTTACGCAATATTTTAAATGTCTCGGCCGACGGCAGTTTATACGCCAACTCTTGGAAACGCTGGTCTAATTTCTTGATTAAATTCTTATTTAACTTGTAGGATTATTCCTAATAATGAGTGTTAAATGTTAAAAAACATTGTATTTCATCGAATATTTATGTTTTTGGACTGATTTATTTAAAAAAAGTTACATCTTTACAAAACCTAATTAAACCTAACTAATTAACCAGATTTACCATAAACCTAACTTATGATTAGCCCCAAATCTACCATAAATTTTGACTTATGAATACCGCTCCAAATCTACCAAAACCTACATTATCTGAAAGCAAACTATTTGAGACCTTTCAAAAAACATTAAAATTACTTAAAGGTATTTTAATGCTCACAAAAAAGATATTCATGCTTTAACCCAAGCCCCAGGGAGAAAGCATGAATTTTTTGTGAGGAATTTCACGCAGATCTATGCGTAAGGAGATATCCAATACTTCACCACGCTTCGCGAAAGAAATTTTTTTGGCCTGTTAAGATGTTAGCAAAGGCCCAAAAAGAATTGCCATAATCAATTGGTAATTATTACATAACGCGTTGCAAGAATCACCAAAATCTGAGGAGATTATTTAAATATGCTTAATCTCACTATCTTCTAATATTGAATCCCCGCGCAACCTTAAAAAAATCTGCGCTACGGCAATCGTATCTTTTTCACAATAAATAACGATCCGATCAATATCGTTGTCCTCATAATACACACGGCAGACTTCACTTCCGTCAATATCATCTTTAGGTGAAGGGATTCCGAGCACATTGGTCAATAGTTTTAGAGACGTATAATTTTTATAATCACCAAATTTCCATAAATCCATAGTGTCCAAATGCGGAACTTCCCACGGTTTTTTACCGAAGAGATTCAATTTATAGGGCAATTCAATATTATGGATAATCATGCGTCTTGCGAGATACGGAAAATCAAACTCCTTTCCATTATGGGCGCACAATAAATGCTTGGCTTGGCTGAAATGCGTTATGACTAAGTTTCTAAAGTCACTGAGAATTTTAAACTCCTCACCATAAAAAGAGGTCACTCGGAATGTTCTGATATCGCCTTGAAATTTAAAGTACCCTACTGAAATGCACACAATTTTTCCAAACTCAGCCCAGATTCCAGCACGTTCATAAAAATCCTCTGCAGAAATATCTGCTCTCTGATATTTAGATTTGAGCTCCCATAGCTCTTGTTTGGTCTTGTCTAAATCAGAGAAATAGCGTGTTTCTGGAACCGTTTCAATATCCAGGAATAAGATGTCTTCAAGATTAAGTTTGCTGATCATCGCTAATTCACCCGATCCCGATAGCTATTAGGAGAGTGTCTTTTAATTAATATGCTTTTTATATGCTTAGGTCAAAACTAATCTTGACCCATCATCTCATAGGCCTCATCAATATACGCATAAATATCGTCCGTAAAGGGCGGGCCGTCATAATCAACTTTCAGCGATTCATGGCCTAAACGCACAATAATCACGTTATCTTCAGGCTGCACAATAACGTACTGGCCAAGATGCCCACGCATCATAAAAAAGTCTCTTCCGTTATGGTTTTGGATGAGCCACCACCCGTAGCCATATTCTGGACCATCTGAGAAACGAGGCACGATGGATTTTGCAACAAAAGCCGAATCTATAATTTGTTTGCCATTCCATTTACCATGATCTTTAAACAATTTTCCATAGCGCGCAAAATCTTTGGCATTGCTGGCAATACAGCAATAGGCTTTGACCAAATCATTATCTTCACTATCCACTTGCCATAGTGTCGAATTCTCAGAGCCCAATGGTTTCCAAAAAGATTCAGATAAATAATCGTACAATTTCTTGCCTGTTGCTTTTTCAATGACCATGGCCAATAATTGGGTGTCGCCACTAGCGTATTTGAATCTTTGCCCTGGCTCATCCTCCATTTTTAACCCTAAGATCACCTTTGCTAAATCGTCGTCAAAATAGGCACGTGTGGTAATGGATAATGGTGAATAGTAAGCTTCATCCCAATTGGTGCCTGAACTCATGGTAGACAAGTCGCCTACGGTCATTCTTGCTGCCATCCCTTCGCTGAATTCCGGAAAGAAATCCCCAACAGGCTGATCTAAGCTTTTGATATGACCTTGTTCAATGGCTTTTTGCATCAATCCAGAAACATAACTTTTTGCCATAGAAAAAGAATTGGATTTGGAGTTTTCGTCAAATCCGCCATAATAGTTTTCAAACCAAATACTATCATTCTTGATAATGACATAAGCAATGGTACCTAAATCAGTATTGATGTTTTGAAGCACTTCCGTTTCTTTGGCAGAATTATATTCAGGGTGGATTGGCCAAGGTTGTGGTGTACCGTTGGCCACTTCTTCATTATCAAATTCTTTATAGTCTTCTAAATACGCCGTCGTGTGACCTTTGAGATAAATGGTCCGTACCGCTTTTAATAAATAATCAGTATCTGTAATGTATAAAATGGCTAATATGAGCACAAGTAAAATGAGGATCCATTTAAGGAACTTTGTAAGGAATTTCATAGGTTGGTGTTTAGAGGACTAAATATAGGGAATTTGTTTATGATAATTAGACCGGTTGTCAATTCTCATTTTATAAAGTAAAAAAAAGCAGCCCCTCATCAAGATGCTCATTAGGCTCAGCAAAACCTCTGCACTTATAGTATAAAGAACGCAACGTTTGATGACAGGATTCAGCATTTAAAATAACCTCAACTCACATTCTTTAGAGGCCTTACTTGATAGTTATAAGGCTAATCCTTGGTCTTTCCACCAACCACAATCACAATTTCACCTTTTGGCGGTTTTGCAGTATAATGTTGCAAGACTTCTTTTGCCGTGCCTCTGATTGTTTCCTCATATAACTTGGTCATTTCTCGAGAAACTGATACGGGTCGGTCTTCACCAAAATACTCGCAAAAATGTGTTAAGGTTTTAATGAGTTTGTGCGGACTCTCATAAAAAATAATCGTTCGTGTTTCTTCGGCCAAAAGCAATAATCGGGTCTGTCTTCCCTTTTTTACGGGTAAAAACCCTTCAAACACAAATTTATCATTGGGCATGCCGCTATTTACTAAAGCTGGAACAAACGCTGTGGCCCCAGGAAGACAATCCACTTCAATCTGATGTTCAATACAGGCACGTGTCAATAAAAATCCAGGATCAGAAATAGCTGGTGTTCCTGCATCACTAATTAATGCCACAGTGGTTCCTGATTTTATTTTTTGAACCAATAGCTCCACCGTTCTATGTTCATTGTGCATGTGATGGGATTGGGACGGCGTATTGATTTCAAAATGCTTTAAGAGTTTGCCGGAGGTACGTGTGTCTTCAGCCAAAATCAAATCGACTTGTTTTAAAACATCAACCGCTCTAAAAGTCATATCTTTTAAATTACCAATGGGCGTAGGAACAATAAATAACTTACTCATTAATTAATCAAACTTAGCCTCTATAATCTTCATAAAGCGCTCTTCAACGTCTTCTTTTCCGGACCAATTATTATAATCAGGTTTGACAATATTTTCTATTAAATTTCTAGCTTCGTCCATAGAGCTCGACGTATTGATCTGAGAAAGTACACGATCATAATCTTCCCGATGACCATCAAAAAGGTGTTTTATAAATGCAATCTTGTCGTTCAAACCAATATTGAGTCTGTTTTTAAGTTTGTCGTTTAACGATTTCTTTACCTGATCTTTGGAGTTTGGAACAGGGTCAAATACAGGCATGTTCTTGAAACCTTCAGTCAACTCTTCAAAATCGTCTTTATCTTCTTTAGGAAGTGGTTGGTCAAGAAAATTATCAATTTGTTGCGTTTCTTGAGGCATTTGAGCCACCATATCTTTAATTTTCTCCATGACAGGCTCCATAATATCATCGTCTTCGACCTCATCAAGATTGACGTAAATTTTATCGTCACGTTCAATATTGTCGCTTATTTTATTGTTAAAGGCAACATCCAACATCTCAAAAAACGAAGAATCAACACCTATGGTTGGTAACGGCTGCTCTAAATTTTCGTTGGCAAATTTCAAAACACTTAATTTCTCATATAACAATCCCACCTCGTGGTGCATCTCCTTAACGTTCTCTCTGCCTTTTAATTTTAGAATACGATGGGCAATACTCATTAATTCAGACTCCAACTTCTTCTTCATAACTTTTAACTTTAATTCTAATTTATGCTTTTGATTTTTAATAAATTTGCGCCACCTTTATAACAAACGAAGGCAAGCTTTGTTTTAGTGTTAAAATTACGAAATGTTTCTTGAAAATACAGTAAATCCTAAAGAACAATTTGGGTGGATTGAGGTTATTTGTGGCTCTATGTTCTCTGGTAAGACTGAAGAATTGATCAGGCGCCTTAAACGCGCACAGTTTGCAAAACAAAAAGTTGAAATCTTCAAACCAATCGTTGATGTGCGCTATGATCTTGATATGGTCGTATCTCATGATGCCAATGAAATTCGCTCAACTCCAGTGCCTGCCGCAGCCAATATTCCGATTTTGGCTGACGGCTGCGATGTTGTTGGTATTGACGAAGCTCAGTTTTTTGATGACGAAATCGTACGGGTTTGCAATGATTTAGCCAATAAAGGGGTTCGTGTGATCGTAGCCGGATTGGATATGGATTTCAAGGGGAATCCTTTTGGTCCCATGCCGTATTTAATGGCTACTGCCGAATATGTTACAAAAGTGCACGCTATATGCACACGCACCGGAAATCTGGCACAATACAGTTATAGAAAAGCGCAAAGCGAAGCCCTTGTACTTTTGGGTGAAGTGGATGAATATGAACCTCTAAGCAGAGCGGCATTTTATAAAGCCATGTTGAACGATAAAATAAGGGGTATGAAAGTCAAAGATGCTGTAGAATTCAACGTAAACCCAAAAGACTCCAATGCCTAAAACGCAAGAAACTGTGCTTGAAATAGACCTATCGGCCTTAAAGCATAATTATGATTACCTTAAATCCAAACTCCAAAAGAACACGAAATTTTTAGCTGTGGTCAAGGCATTTGCCTACGGGAATGATGCTGATGAAATTGCTCTTTATTTACAAAATCTGGACATTGACTATTTTGCGGTGGCCTACACTGGAGAAGGCGTGGCGTTGCGCGACGCTGGTGTAACCAAGCCTATTTTGGTGTTACACCCTCTGCCAATTGGCTTTAGCGCCATCATAGACCGTTGCTTGGAGCCGAGTATCTATAATGAAAAGGTTCTCAACAGGTTTATGCAGATGGCTTCTGATAAAAATCAGAAAAACTATCCCATACATTTAAAATTTAATACCGGACTCAACCGATTGGGTTTTTCTGAAAACGCCGTTGACGAGATTTATTCAAAATTAAACACATCGGACGTTGTTAGAGTTGAATCCATTTTTTCACATTTGGCTGCAAGTGAAGATCTATCCGAAAAAGAATTCATGCGGCATCAAATCAATACATTTAAAAATATATCAGAAAAGTTTAAAAATCTTTTTGGCTACCAACCTATGCTGCATATGTGCAATACTTCCGGTATATTAAACTATCCAGAGGCTCATTTTGATATGGTTAGAAGTGGGATAGGTTTATATGGTTTTGGAAATTCTGAAAAGGAAAACAAAAATTTCAGACCCATTGCAGCGCTGAAATCGGTTATTTCTCAGATTCATGATATTGAAAAAGGCGAAACCGTAGGCTATAACCGGGCATATAAAAGCATAGCATCCATGAAAACGGCCACCATCCCAATTGGACATGCCGATGGTATTGGCAGACCTTATGGCAAAGGCAAAGGCTATGTGATTATTGCCGGAAAAAAAGCAGCCATAATAGGAAATGTTTGCATGGATATGATTATGGTTGATGTTACGGGAATTGATTGTGAAGAGGGTGATGAAGTTATTGTATTTGATGCCACAAATACCGCCGACGAATTAGCACATTCAGCAAATACAATTTCTTACGAATTAATTACGGACATTTCGCAACGGGTGAAACGGATTATCAAAAAATAAATTCATCGTAAAAATTAACAGTTCCATATTTTTCTTATTTTAGTGACTTATTAACTAACTTAATACAATAATTATGTTAAAAGAATTCAAAGATTTTATAATGACGGGCAACGTCATTGACTTGGCCGTTGCGGTTATTCTAGCAGGTGCGGTTGGTATGGTAGTTAACGGATTTGTAAACGATATCATGATGCCTATTGTTGGTAATTTTGCTGGTGGTGTCGATTTTTCGGATTTGAAGTACGTTTTATCTCCTGCTGATGTGGATGCTGATGGTACGGTTGTTAAACCTGAAAACGCCATTATGTACGGCAACTGGGTCAACTCCATAATTAATTTGATCATAGTTGGTTTTGTATTATTCATCATTGTAAAAGCATACAATAAAACCAAAAAGCCTGCGGAGCCAGCTGCGCCATCTGGTCCATCTGAAATTGACTTATTAAAAGAAATCAGAGACGCTCTTAAAAAATAATCACGCTACACCCATATTCTAATTTAACCCGATTCAGTCAATGAATCGGGTTCTTTTTTTGTATAATCTTCTTTTAATGAGAACAAATAAATGGTTACTTTTACATCTTAATTTTTTTAATTTTTTTATTATGAAAGTAGCTGTTGTTGGCGCCACAGGTATGGTTGGCGAAGTGATGTTAAATATCCTAGAGGAGCGTAATTTCCCATTTACAGAGTTGATGCTGGTAGCTTCAGAAAGATCTGTTGGAAAAGAAATTACCTTTAAAAATAAAACACACAAAATTATTGGTCTCGCAGAAGCGGTCTCAAAAAAGCCGAATATTGCTTTCTTTTCTGCCGGAGGTGCTACCTCATTGGAATGGGCACCAAAATTTGAAGCAGTTGGCACTACGGTTATTGATAATTCATCGGCATATCGTATGGATGCTTCAAAAAAATTGATTGTTCCTGAAATCAATGCCGGACAGCTTACTAAAGACGATAAAATCATTGCAAACCCTAACTGTTCCACCACTCAGATGGTGATGGTCTTGGCACCTTTGCATAAGAAATATAAAATTAAAAGAATTGTTGTTTCCACCTATCAATCCATTACGGGAACTGGTGTAAAAGCCGTTAAACAATTGGAAAATGAATTAGCTGGGGTAAAAGGTGAAATGGCCTACCCGTATCCAATCAATAAAAACGTCATCCCACATTGCGATGTGTTTGAGGAAAACGGATACACAAAAGAAGAAATGAAATTGGTCAGGGAAACCCAGAAGATATTAGATGACCGTTCCATTGCCGTTACTGCTACTGCGGTAAGAGTTCCCACTCAAGGCGGACATAGTGAAGCCGTAAATATTGAGTTTGAAAATGATTTTGACCTTACCGAAGTTCGGAAACTATTAAGTCAAACGCCAGGTGTTGTGGTACAGGATAATCTGGATGTCAATACCTATCCAATGCCTATTTACGCCAACGGAAAAGATGATGTTTTTGTTGGACGCATCAGACGTGACGAGTCGCAACCAAACACGCTAAATTTATGGATTGTGAGTGACAATCTTAGAAAAGGGGCTGCTACCAATACCATTCAGATTGCTGAACACTTGATTAAGAATAATTTGGTATAATAGCTGAAGTCTATCTAAAATCGATTGTTATTAAACAATTTTAAAACTCTTAACATAATATTAAAAAGCCTCTTACACCTTAATGTAGGGGCTTTTTTGTTTATTTTTGAAACATAACTTTTAACACGTTTAACTTTTATGAAAAATTTAGTGCTTGCCCTGGTAGTTCTAATAACAATTACCGCCTGTAAAAACGAGAGTGAACTTAAAAAAACCAATGCTATTGCTGTGACCTATCCTGAAACCAAAACGGTAGATACCGTTGACACTTATTTTGGAGAACAAGTAAAGGATCCATACCGCTGGCTTGAAGACGACCGTAGCGAGGAAACTGGCGCATGGGTTAAAGCCCAAAATGAAGTAACTGCAGATTATTTATCCCAAATTCCATATCGGGAAGAGCTTAAAGAACGCTTAGAAGAAATTTGGAACTATGAAAAAGTTGGTGCTCCTTTCATTGAGGGAGAGTATACCTATTATTATAAAAACGACGGACTGCAAAACCAATCGGTTATTTACAGAAAGAAAACTGGCGAAGACAACGAGGAAGTCTTTTTAGATCCTAATACCTTCAGTAAAGACGGTACTATTTCTTTAGGTGGTCTTAATTTCTCCAAAAACGGAAAACTTGCCGCATATCAAATTTCTGAAGGTGGAAGCGATTGGCGTAAAGTGATCATTATGGATGTCGAATCCAAAGAGCAAATTGAAGACACCATTGTAGATGTAAAATTTAGTGGTATCTCATGGAAAAACAATGATGGCTTCTACTATTCTAGTTATGACAAGCCTACTGGCAGTGAGCTTTCTGCTAAAACAGACCAGCATAAGCTCTTTTATCATAAATTAGGAACCTCGCAGCGTCAAGACCAATTGATTTATGGTGGCACCGAAGCAGAGAAACATCGTTATGTTAGTGGCAGCGTAACTGAAGACGGCAACTATCTCTTCATCTATCCGAGAAACTCCACATCTGGAACAAAAGTTTTAATGCAGAATTTATCGCAACCAAACAGTAAAATGGTTACTATTTTGGACAACTCTGATAGCGATACTCGTATAATTGAAAATGTTGGCAGTAAACTTTATTTAATTACCAATAGAAATGCTCCCAACCAAAAGGTGGTTACTGTTGACGCCTCAAATCCAAGTCCTGAAAACTGGAAGGATTTAATTCCTGAAACAGAAAACGTATTACGCGTCTCTACCGGTAGCGGGTACCTTTTTGCGAGCTATATGGTGGATGCAGTGTCTAAAGTAAAGCAATACGACTATGATGGCAAATTGGTAAGAGAGATTGAATTACCAGGGGTTGGAAGTGCCGGCGGCTTTGGTGGTAAAAAAGAAGATGAGGTTATTTATTATTCATTTTCCAATTATATCACGCCAAGCACCATCTATACTTTAGACCCTAAAACAGGAGCTTCTGAAGTTTATATAAAACCAGGAATCAATTTTAATGCGGACGATTATACAAGCGAACAAGTGTTTTACACCTCAAAGGACGGTACTAAAGTACCGATGATTATCTCTTATAAAAAGGGCATCGAGCTTAACGGTAAAAACCCTACTATTCTTTATAGTTACGGTGGATTCAATATTTCGCTGACCCCATCATTCAGTATTGCAAATGCCGTGTGGATGGAACAAGGTGGTATTTATGCTGTTCCAAATATCCGTGGTGGTGGAGAGTATGGTAAAAAATGGCATGATGCGGGAACTAAACTGGAAAAACAAAATGTGTTTGACGACTTCATCGCTGCCGCGGAATACTTGATAGATAATAACTATACGTCTTCAGATTATTTAGCCATAAGAGGTGGTTCCAACGGTGGTCTTTTAGTTGGTGCTACTATGACCCAACGTCCAGATTTAGTCAAAGTAGCTATTCCTGCTGTTGGGGTTTTGGATATGTTGCGCTACCACACCTTTACATCTGGAGCTGGCTGGGCTTATGATTATGGGACCTCCGAGGACAATAAAGAGATGTTTGATTACTTAAAAGGCTATTCGCCTATCCATAACGTTAAAGAGGGCGTAGAATACCCTGCAACAATGATTACAACAGGAGACCATGATGACCGTGTGGTACCTGCGCACAGTTTTAAATTTGCTGCAGAACTGCAAAGCAAGCAGACAGGAACCAATCCAACCTTAATCAGAATTGAAACTGATGCCGGACATGGTGCTGGAACTCCGGTGAGCAAAACTATAGAGCAATACGCTGATATTTTTGGATTTGCCCTTTATAATATGGGCTTTAAAGTACTTCCAAACACAACTAAATCAAAAGTTAAAGGATAATCACTCTAAATTTGATATTCAGACCTGTCAGCTTTTTATTCCCGATACATCGGAACTGACAGGTCTCTTTACAACCTATAAATGCTAAAAGTCCAAAATATTACCTTCAGTTACACTAAAAAAGGTGCAGCTAATCCTGTGCTCAATAAGCTCAACTTTTCTGTCAATAGAGGTGAGCATATATCTATTATTGGTGAAAGTGGTTCTGGAAAATCAACACTTTTAAAAGTGATTTATGGTGAATATGACTTAAATGAAGGACAAATTTTCTGGAATGATACTGAAATTTTAGGCCCAAAATATAATCTTGTGGTAGGCTATGATTTCATGAAGTATGTTGCTCAAGAATTTGACTTAATGCCATTTATAACAGTTGAAGAAAATATTGGCAAACACCTCTCCAATTTCTTTCCGAAAGAAAAAAAAGAACGCGTTCAGGAGCTTTTGGAAGTGGTCGAGTTAGAAGATTTTGCTAAAACCAAAGTGAAGACTTTAAGCGGTGGGCAAAAGCAACGTGTAGCCTTAGCAAGAGCTCTTGCAAAACAACCCGAAATCATCTTATTAGACGAACCGTTTAGCCACATTGACAACTTTCATAAACAATCCTTGCGAAGAAGTGTCTTTAACTATTTAAAAGAAAAAAATATCGCTTGTATCGTAGCTACTCATGATAGTGAAGATGTATTGGCTTTTGCAGACAGGATGATGGTCTTGCACGATTCGGAAGTTATCGCCAACAAATCGCCTCAAGCACTTTATAAAGACCCAGAAATGCCCTTAACGGCATCATTTTTCGGCGAATTTAATCTCATTAACGATCGAATCATCTATGCCCATCAACTTCAAATTGTTGAGACATCAGATTTAAAAGTTAGAGTCCACCGCAATTACTTTAAGGGTCACTATTATTTGATTGAAGGATATACCGATGAAGATATTATTTTTTTCGAAAATAAGTCTAAGCTTGAAATCGATCAAGAAGTTTATTTAACGAGTGTTCCATAACACTTTAATTTGAATACATTTTTATAAAAAAATACTTCAACCTTAATCGATATATTCAGACCTCAGAGGCTCTTAGAACCTGCCGGATATTTTATAGAACACTTATCCAACCGATTCAATCACAAACTTGCTATCCCGAAAAACGATGGCATCTCTAAATGTTTTCCCCATCAGAAGCAATCCAATTGGTGTATTTGGAGAAATTGCAAAAAACAGTTGTGAATTAACTGTTATTTGGCCTGCACTTATCGCCATAAAATAATTGGCTTTTGTTGTAAACACAACGCTTCCCAAACCTATTATTTCAGAAGACTTTGTCACATCAATTTTGGACAAGGTGGCTTTTAGTTTTTCTACTTCTGCCAATTGCTGCCCTGCTTTTTCCCGTTCCAATTGCAACATTGCTCTTCCGGTTTCGTATTTGTCTCCAGCACTACTTTTGGTCTCCGAGCTCAAGGACTCTTGGATATCATATATCTGATTCTGAATTTTAGCATACCGATCTTCAACAAAATCGACACATTTTGCATAAAGTTCATGCTTCAGTTGGAGATCATTTTTCATCTTTCTTCTCATAATTTAAAGCACCATAAAAACGCATCTGTTTCATGATCCACAATTTCCGACCAGCAATATAGTTTGTGGGCGGATTGGCACGATACATTAATGGTCGGGGTAAGATAGCCGCAATGGCAGAAGCCTCACTTTTACTCAATTTAGAGGCCGATTTCTGAAACCAAAATTGAGAAGCCGCTTCAGCACCATAAATGCCATTTCCCATCTCAATACTGTTTAAATAAACCTCCATAATACGTTTCTTGGACCAAATTAATTCGATCCAAAACGTGACATAGGTTTCCATTCCCTTTCTGAGCCAACTCCGTTGTGGCCATAAAAACACGTTTTTTGCAGTCTGCTGGCTAATGGTACTGCCGCCCCTCACCTTTCCACTTTTCTGGTTGCTTTCAAATGCCTTTTCGATGGCTTTCAGGTCAAAACCATTGTGCTTTAAAAAATTCTGATCTTCACTACAAATCACCGCCAATTGTAAGTTTTCGGATATCTCATCAATAGACACCCAATTGTGTTTCCAAACGGTTTCTTTTTTTGCCTCCTTCTGTTCAAAATACCTGATGACCATCAGAGGCGTTACTGGGACAGGCACCCATTTAAAAACAACCACCCCAAATATTGGAAGGACCAAGAGCCATAAAAGAATTTTGAATAGAAATCTGAATATTTTTTTCATGGATTTTTCAATTTACATCTTCATTCAAATTGATGTCAATGCAACTTATTAGTTCACCAAATTAGCTAATTCTCTACCCACATGGCTGCCAATGGCAATGCCCATACCACCTAATCTAACGCCACAAAACACCTTATTGCTTAACTGTTTTACAATCGGCTTTTTAGTGCTACCAACGCCCATAATACCACTCCATCTGTGTTCGATTTCAAAAGGCGTGTTTGGTAAAATTGTTGTGTTCAAAAGCTCTTCCAGCTTATTTTGAATAATTACAGTCTGTCCCATTTCTGTAGTTTCTTCGGTTTTGAAATCGAGATTTCGTCCACCACCCAACAAAATTCGCGAATCAATATTACGAAAATAATAGAACCCTTTATCGAGATGAAAAGTCCCCTTAATTTTTAAGGCGGTGATAGGCTTTGTGACTACAACTTGTGCTCTTGCTGGTTTCACCTCCGCATGAATCAATTGTGATGCAAAGCCATTGGTACAGAAAAGCAATTGATTTGTTTTAAAATCAAATGTATCAGTTTTGACATACACATTATTACCTGATTCTTCAAAATGATTTACAGCAACTGAATTAAGGATTGAAATATTTTTTTTCATAACCAAATCAGTGAGTGATCGCATCATTTTCCCGGGATCAATTTGTCCTTCAAAAGGTGTAAAACTTAGTTGTTTTCGAATGTTTTGAAAATTGAAGACATTCTCTTTAATCTGAAAAAAATCGGTCTTAAACTGTTGCTTTAAGAGTGCATTCACTTTGGCCATTTGCGACATGCAATGCTCATAACCTTCATGGTCGTGATGATCAAACAGTTCGTAACCGCCATACTGTTGATAGTCGATTGCTTTATCAGATAAAGTTTTCCGTAATAATGAAAGACCTTTGCGCCATTTCTCGATCAATTTTATAACTTCATCCTCAGAATGTGTATTCAGATCATCCAAAATCTCACTGAGGCTTCCAAAACATGCAAAACCAGCATTTTTAGTACTCGCTCCTTGTGGTAAAAACCCTCGTTTAAGAATAACAATAGTAGCTTTCGGGAAACGTTCCCTCAACCGTAATTCACAATTGAGCCCAACAATTCCGCTGCCAACAATGGTATAATCAATATTGGAGAGGTAGTTTTTTATTTCCCAATAGGAGAGGTTCATGGGTTGGCTCGTTTGTATCTTCTTGTTTCCAAGAGATATAAGCTTAACTAGTTTAGAATTAGAGAATAAAATAAAACTCCGAAATTTCTTTCGGAGTCTGTATTGTTAGTCTTCAACTGGAGCTTCCATTTTGAAGCTTTCCATAAATTTGGTGGTATAATTACCAGCTAAATAATCTGGATGATCCATTAATTGCCTATGAAAAGGGATGGTTGTTTTGATCCCTTCAATAACGAATTCGTCCAAAGCACGTTTCATCTTACTAATGGCCTCATCACGTGTTTGCGCAGTAGTAATCAACTTTGCAATCATGGAGTCATAGTTTGGAGGAATTGTATAGCCTGAATACACGTGCGTATCCAAACGGACGCCGTGGCCACCTGGCGCATGAAGCGTTGTTATCTTCCCTGGCGATGGTCTGAAATCGTTATACGGATCTTCCGCATTGATGCGACATTCGATCGAATGTAATTTTGGTGTATAATTCTTTCCCGAAATTGGCACGCCTGCTGCAACAAGAATCTGCTCTCTAATTAAGTCAAAATCAATAACCTGCTCAGTGATAGGATGCTCTACCTGAATACGGGTGTTCATCTCCATAAAATAGAATTTTCGATGTTTATCTACCAAAAATTCAATAGTTCCTGCACCTTCATATTTAATATATTCTGCCGCTCTCACAGCTGCAAGTCCCATTTCATTTCGAAGTTCATCAGTCATAAATGGTGATGGGGTTTCTTCAGTCAGTTTTTGATGGCGACGTTGAATGGAGCAATCACGTTCTGATAAATGACAAGCTTTTCCAGCAGAATCACCTACAATCTGTATTTCGATATGGCGTGGCTCTTCAATAAGTTTTTCCAGATACATGGCATCATTACCGAAAGCTGCTCTGGCCTCATGACGTGCAGAATCCCAAGCATCCTTAAGTTTTTCCAATTTCCAAACGGCACGCATCCCTTTTCCACCTCCACCTGCTGTAGCCTTTAACATGACTGGAAAGCCCATTTCAATGGATAGCTTTTCAGTCTGCTCATAAGACTCTAATATACCATCACTTCCAGGAACACATGGGACATTTGCTTTCTTCATGGTCGCTTTGGCCGAAGCCTTATCTCCCATTCTTTCAATCATCTCTGCGGAAGCACCAATAAACTTAATATTATGCTCTTCACATATTTTTGAAAACTTCGAATTTTCAGATAAAAATCCGTAACCAGGATGTATGGCATCAGCGTTGGTAATCTCAGCTGCTGCAATAATATTGGACATTTTCAAATAAGACTCATTACTTGGCGGCGGTCCAATGCAGACCGCTTCATCTGCAAATTTAACATGCAGACTTTCGGCATCAGCAGTAGAATAGACAGCTACAGTCTTGATGCCCATCTCCTTACAGGTTCTGATAATGCGCAGCGCAATTTCGCCTCTATTGGCTATTAATATTTTTTTAAACATATTTTTCGGTTTAAGAGTTTATGGTTTATTGTTTACGAGTCAGCGTTTAAACCGCTACACTTTTAACTTCTAAACTTCTAAACTTCGAATTATGATGGATCAACTAAAAATAATGGCTGATCAAATTCAACCGGAGAAGAATCGTCAACTAAAATTTTAACTATCTTTCCTGAAACCTCTGATTCAATTTCATTGAATAATTTCATCGCCTCGATCACACATAAAACATCACCTTCCTTTATGGTTTTCCCCACTTCAACAAACACTGGCTTGTCTGGTGAAGGCTTACGATAAAACGTTCCAATAATTGGCGACTTGATAGTGATATACTTTGAATTCTCATCTGCGGCAGGCGCTGCAATTGGTTCTGCTGCTACTGCGGGTGCCGGAGCCTGTGCTACCGGAGCAGAGCCCATCGGAATTTGTTGTACATACGTTGTGGACTCTCCTTTTTTATCTTCTTTACCCGTTTTAATGGTAATTTTGACATCTTCCATCTCCAATTTAACCTCACTTGCGCCAGATTTTGCAACAAACTTGATTAAGTTTTGAATTTCTTTTATATCCATAATAATTAGAATTTAAATATTTAAAGATTAGTTAGTTTATGCATTATAAGCCCAAGTAAGGTAGACTGAGCCCCAAGTAAAACCACCTCCAAAAGCTACAAATATCAATTTGTCTCCTTTTTTAAGTTGTTTTTCGTAGTCAAATAATAGCAAAGGCAATGTTGCCGAAGTTGTGTTTCCATATTTATGGATGTTCATCATGACTTTGCTATCTTCTAAATCAATTCTGCTTGCTGTAGCATCAATGATTCGTTTATTAGCTTGATGCGGTACCAACCAAGATACATCATCTTTTTGAAGATTATTTCTGTCCAGTATTTTTTCGGTAACGTCGGCCATATTAAAGACAGCATTCTTAAAAACCATCTTTCCTTCCTGAAAAATATAATGTTTTCCTTCAGCTACAGCTTCTGGTGTTGATGGATATGACGAACCTCCATAAGTAGCTTGAAGAAATTCTCTGCCCGATCCGTCACTTCGCAACAACTCATCCTGAAGCCCGTAACCCTCAGTATTGGGTTCAAACAGAACAGCACCGGCACCATCTCCAAAGATGATACACGTGGCTCGGTCTTCATAATTAATCATTGATGAGTTCTTATCTGCACCAATTAATAATACTTTTTTATATTTTCCCGATTCAATATAACGGGCAGCGACGGACATTCCATATAAAAAGCTGGAACATGCAGCTTCCAAGTCGAATGAAAATGCATTTACTGCACCAATTTGCGTAGCTGTATAAGCAGCTGTAGCAGCAGCTTTCATGTCTGGTGTAGCAGTGGCCACAATAACCAATTCTATTTCTTTTGGATCTAAGCCTTTTTTATCAATCAGATCTTGAGCGGCTTTGATGGCTAAATAAGAAGTGCCTTTACCGTCTTCTTTGAGAATTCTTCGTTCTTTTATTCCGGTTCTACTGGTTATCCATTCGTCATTGGTATCGACTAAGGTTTCCAAAATTTGGTTGGTCAACACATATTCAGGCACATATCCTCCTATGGCAGTGATTGCAGCAGTGATTTTACTCATTGTTTTGTTTTAGAAATGACCTAAAATTTGACCAAAATAAGCCAAAAGCAGTAAATTATAGTTGAATTTACTAATTTTTCAGTCAAATATGATGCAAATTAAGTTGTTTTTAAGACTTTCAAAAATTAAACACAAAAAAAACGCCCAGGTGTGAGCGTTTTTTAGTATGCGTGCATAATAGTTATGCTAAATTTTCCTCGTTTTCAGAGTTGTCTATAAGCACTTGACCTCTGTAGTAAAGTTTTCCTTCGTGCCAATGAGCTCTATGGAATAGGTGCGCTTCTCCTGTAGTAGGACACGTTGCAATTGTAGGAACAACTGCTTTATAATGTGTTCTTCTTTTATCTCTTCTAGTTTTAGAAATTTTTCTTTTAGGATGTGCCATTTTATATCGTTATTATTTGTCCGTTAATAGTTGTTTTAATGTATTCCAACGAGGATCTATTTCCTCTGTTTCTTCTTTTTCTTCTGAGTCTTTAGGACTTAGTTCTTTTAATTTCTCAAGTATTTCTGATTTCAAGGTACCATCTTCAATTCCAGGATGAATACGTTTTATTGGCAAAGCCAAGATAATCAATTCGTAAATGTACTGAGCCACATTTAACTCAAACTCACCGTGGGGAATGATTAATATATTCTCATTTTCGTCGTTGTACTCATCTCCAAACTTTACAACTAAATTAAAATCGTCTTCAATCTCCTGGTTATAAGGTTCATTAGAGGTGTCACAATTGACATTTACTGTACCTGAAACCTCGAAATCCAATTCTAAAAGTGTCGCTTTCTTTTCAAAAAGCAAATTCAATGTTACATCGACGTCATTAAAATCATCATACTCAAAATGCTCAAAGAACTTTTTATCAATTTGATAATCAAAATGGTGCTTTCCTAATTTTAATCCTACAAATTGTATGTCATACTCTTTTAAGGGCTTCATGGTCACATTCATTTTGAGCCTGCAAATATAGAAAATTTTTCTTATTAGAAAAAAGCTATTAACAAAAAATGTTTACATCTTTTTAGACGCTTTTTTTAGTGGATTTTTGGTCAGTTTTTTATACTCCTTTCTGTTCTTATAAACCTCAATTGCCGTAAAAACAGCTGCTTTGAAAGAGCTTTCATCCGCAATTCCTTTTCCCGCAATTTCAAAGGCTGTTCCGTGATCTGGCGATGTTCTTACTTTGCTCAATCCCGCAGTATAGTTGACACCTTCCCCAAAAGTAATGGTTTTAAAAGGAATCAACCCTTGATCGTGATAAGAGGCGATGATCGCATCAAAATTTTGATAGTTTTTAGATCCAAAAAAACTATCTGCAGAATAAGGCCCGTAGACTAATTTTCCTCGGTCTCTAATTTTTTGAAGTGCAGGTTTTAAGATATCTTCGTCCTCTTTACCGATAACGCCATGATCTCCGGCATGGGGATTAATGCCTAAAACGGCAATTTTTGGTCCATTCACTCGAAAATCCTTAACTAACGAATCATAAACAGTTTGCACTTTCTCTTCAATAAGCTTTGCATTAATATGCTGTGGCACGTCCTTAACTGGCACATGGTCTGTCAGTAATCCAATCTTAAGATTTTCAGTGACCATAAACATGAGACTGTTACCTCCAAGTTCCTGAGCCAGATAATTGGTATGTCCAGGAAAATTAAACCGCTCTGACTGAATGGTGAGTTTATTAATAGGTGCTGTTACCAAAACGTCTATCTCATCGTTTTTTAAGGCCTCTGTAGCCTTTTCCAACGATTTAATTGCATATTCACCAGCTTTTAAATCCTCTTCTCCAAAGGCAATCTCAACAGTTTCCTTCCAGACATTTAGAACGTTCACTTTGGCTTCAACCACTTGATTCAAATTATTAATGCCATGAAAATTGATGCCGCTGTCAAAATGTTTCTTAAAAAAGGACAAGGTTTTTATAGAAGCAAAAATTATAGGGGTACAGAACTCAAGCATTCTGGAGTCTTCAAACGTTTTTAAAATGATTTCTGCTCCAATACCGTTTAAGTCACCTATTGAAATGCCCACTCTAATTTGCTCTTCTTTTTTCATTCTGATTTAAATTATCCTAGTATTACGACAGCTAAAATGGAACCCCTTTCTAATTGAAGATTAGTTCTATTTTCTCATTAAAGTCTTATCTTTGTAAGCCATTGCACCAATGCAAATTTAACTAATTATTCGACAATATGTTTACTGGAATCATTGAAGATTTAGGCGTCATTACAAATTTGGAAGCTGACAACGATAATCTTCACATCACCTTAAGGAGCAATTTCACTTCTGAATTAAAAGTTGATCAAAGTGTAGCCCATAATGGCGTGTGCTTAACAGTAACTTCCCTCAATGGTTCACTTTATACGGTTACAGCGATTAAGGAAACATTATCAAAAACGAATTTAGGTGAATTAAAAATTGACGATCGAGTCAATTTAGAACGCGCCATGAAGCTTGGCGATAGGTTGGACGGCCATATCGTACAAGGTCATGTGGACCAAACGGCTACCTGTAAATCTATCGAGTTTCAAAACGGAAGTTGGTTGTTCACTTTTGAATACGATCCCGCCCTAAATAACATGACCATTGAAAAAGGCTCAATTACTGTAAATGGTGTGAGCTTAACGGTAGTGAATAGTTTAAAAAATGAATTTAGCGTCGCCATTATTCCTTATACCTACGAACATACGACCTTTAAATTTTTGGAAGAAAACAGTGTTGTGAACTTAGAGTTTGATGTTCTTGGAAAATATATCAAACGTCTCTATGAGCTTAAAATCTAAGCTTCCGTTTGCTTTTTTGAGTGCTTTAAAATAATATATATACCATATATAAGAGCCACAGCCAATAAAATGATCAACCCATCGTCTATTGGCAAGCCTGGCGGTGGCGTGCCTCCTTGTGGAGTCGGAGGACCCGAGCCCCCACCCGCACTATCTTGAGCAAATCCCGTGATACTGATTAACATCAATAGAATGGTAGCGGTAGTTTTCTGGTTAGGTTTAAACATTATAGTGTAAATGTATAAAAAAAAGCGAATTAACAAAATAGTAAACGGCATAAATCATCTACGAAATGCAAATTTTTTCGGTAAAATGGATTTTGTGTCGTTGTTAAACTGCTATTAATTCACTATCTCAAATATATGTATTTTTAGCATACGTCATTAAATGCATTAAAATTTATTTAAAAATACTTACAATTTATATCGCAAACAATTATCAGTTAGTATTTTAGTCAGAATGCAGAAAACATCCGACAAAAGTAATTGAAGTTTTTTTGGAAATCTTTTCGATAACTAACTTTGAAATTCCTCTACAGCCGAACATCAGATCCATGAGTTAATAAACAGCCGTTATGATTAACTGTTTATTTCCCCTGATCCATTCGGATAATATTGGCCAATGTTTTGATCAATCTATCGTGATTCTTTACAAACGGATTGGTTTCATCCCAAACATAACCCGCCAAAACCGCACAGATTTGTTTTTTAATATCAGGATTGTCTGTTCCTTCAAAAAAGATGGTCTGTAAATTCCCCGTGTACCACTCCTTAACATAGGAAGCAAACACAGAAACCCCCTTTTTCATATACTCAGCATACTCTTTTTCCCAGTCGACAGATTCATTTTGCAACTCTTTGGTGATTAGTTTCGCAGCTTTTAATCCCGATTCCGTGGCAAAAGTAACTCCTGATGAAAAAACCGGATCCAAAAATTCGGCGCTATTTCCTGTTAAGGCATATCCTTTCCCATAAAGTTGGGTGACGGATTTAGAATAATTCTGAATGATTTTAGGTTCAAACAGAAAATCAACATCTTTAAATCGCTCATAATAATAGGACGACTCTTTGAGCATTTCAGAAAGTCGGTCTGTGGGTGTGCCTTTAAAACTGTCAATAAACTCCGTTTTGCCAACAAACCCGAGACTGGTATTACCGTTGCTGAATGGTATGACCCAAAACCAAGTATCCGTATCAAGCACATCAAAAGTAATAAACGTACCTTCAGTTCCTGCTGGGCGTTCAAGCTCTTTAACATGACTGAATATAGAGGAATGTTCAGGAATCGCTGAAGGTTTGTCAAGGTTTAATAGTCTCGGCAAAACCCGCCCATAACCACTGGAGTCAATAATAAACTTAGCCTGAACTTGAAATGTTTCATCATTTTCAGTTTTTACCGTGGTTTGCGATGATCCATCTTTATTGAAGGCCACTGAAATGACTTCTTGTTTAAAGGCAATGTCTACCCCTTTTTTCTTCAATTCTTCTGTAAGTGCATAATCGAAATCGGCTCTTGGGGCTTGCCAAGTCCAGTCATATCCTTGCGTATACTTTTCACTAAAATCAAACTCGCAAATGGTATCGCCTTTTATAAATCTTGCACCGCTTTTAACTTCAAAGTTTTGGGCAATCAAACAGTCCAATAAATCTACTTCTTCAAAATGATCCATACATCTTGGCAATAGACTTTCACCAATTACAAAGCGAGGAAAAACACTCTTTTCAATGACTTTAACATTGACACCTTGCTTGTTTAAATAAGCGGCGGCAACGCAACCCGAAGGTCCTGCGCCAATTATCAAAACATCAACCTGAACATCCTTCATAAAGCAAATGGATTTAAACGATTTATTATTTTACATTTGTAGCACAAAAATAACCACTTTACTTCTGGTTATGGAACTATTTAAAAACATTGTGAACCCAATCTGAATGTTAGTACTTAATGGAACCTTAGGAATCGACGATTTTCAACAAATTTTATTTGGCAATCAATCCATTCAAATCGAAGAACATGTTCTTGAAAAGGTCGAAGTGAGCTTCGAGTTTTTAAAGACATTTTCAGAAAATAAGATCATATACGGCGTTAATACAGGCTTCGGTCCCATGGCGCAGTATAAAATTGAAGATTCAGAGCGAAAACAGCTTCAGTATAACCTGATCAGAAGCCATGCTTCGGGAACTGGGAATTTAATCCCGCCGCTATACGTCAAGGCAGCCATGTTGGCGCGGCTCAACACGCTGTGTTTAGGGAATTCTGGAGTACACAAATCAGTTATAGAACTGATGGTCCAATTGATCAATAAAAATATCACTCCGGTTGTTTATGAACATGGCGGCGTTGGTGCCAGCGGCGATTTGGTACAATTGGCACATTTGGCCTTGGTGATGATCGGTGAAGGCGAAGTCCATTATAAAGGTGAAAAAAGTCCGACAGAAATTGTGTTCAAAGAAGAAAATTTAAAGCCTATTTCTGTCGAACTTCGTGAAGGCATTGCTCTTATGAATGGCACCTCCGTGATGACTGGTGTTGGCATAGTCAATGCGATATATACTCGCAAGCTTTTAAACTGGATGATTAAAGCATCATCGGCCATCAATGAAATTGTTAGTGCCTATGATGATCACCTTTCGTTTGAATTGAATCAATCAAAAAAACATGAAGGACAACGCAAGATTGCAGAACTTATGCGCAACCATCTTAAGGACAGCACATTAATTAAAAAACGCGAACACCATTTATATAATGAAGTCAAAAATGTAGCGTTCTTTGAAGACAAGGTCCAGGAATATTATTCATTACGTTGCGTACCACAAATCTTAGGTCCTGTTTTGGACACCCTAAATACGGTAGAAGCGATTTTAATTGAGGAAGTCAATTCTGCAAATGACAACCCAATAATAGACGTAAAAAATCGAAATGTATACCACGGCGGGAATTTTCACGGCGATTATGTGTCCTTAGAAATGGACAAGCTAAAATTGGTCGTGACCAAAACGTCTATGTTAGCAGAGCGCCAATTAAATTACCTGCTCAATCCAAATCTCAATAGAATTTTACCACCATTTGTCAATCTCGGAAAACTTGGCTTAAACTTCGGGATGCAAGGGGTCCAGTTTACGGCCACCTCAACAACGGCGGAGAATCAAATGCTATCCAATCCAATGTATGTGCACAGTATCCCTAACAATAATGACAACCAGGACATTGTAAGCATGGGTACCAATGCCGCTTTGATCACAAAAAAAGTGATTGAAAACACCTTCGAAGTACTCGCTATTGAGTTGATTACCATCACACAAGCCATTGAATATTTGAACCTAAAAGATAAAGTCTCCACCAAAACAAAACAGATGTATGGTGATATTCGTGCGATCGTGCCAGTATTTAAGGAGGATGTGGTGATGTATCCTTATGTGAATGCGGTGAAGAATTATCTTATTAACGAGCATAAATAAATTTGACATGTCAAAGAAATACGCACTAATCACCGGAGGTTCCCGAGGCATCGGAAAAGCCATTTGCATCCAACTTGCCAAAGATTCAGAATACCAAATTCTCATCAATTATAACACTAATAAAGAAGCCGCACTTCAAACCTTAACTGAAGTGGAAGCTGTTGGAGGTTCTGGTCAAATCATACAATTTGATGTGTCCAATATTGAAAATGTTCAGAAGGCATTAAATACTTGGCAAGAACAACAATCTGATGCGATTATCGAGGTTTTGGTCAATAATGCCGGGATTACCAAAGACGGACTTTTTATGTGGATGAAACCTCAGGAATGGAATGACGTCATCAATATCAGTCTCAACGGATTTTTCAATGTAACCAACCATTTAATAGAAAAAATGCTATTAAACCGCTATGGTCGTATCATTAATATGGTGTCTATTTCTGGACTGAAAGGTGTTTCAGGGCAGACCAATTATTCGGCTGCAAAAGGTGCTGTTATTGCCGCCACAAAATCATTGGCTCAAGAAGTTGCCAAACGCAATGTCACCGTAAATGCTGTAGCTCCTGGTTTTATCAAAACAGACATGACAGAAGATCTGGATGAAACGAGCCTTAAAAAGATGATTCCTGCGAACCGATTTGGAAAACCTGAAGAAGTTGCACATTTGGTCACGTTCTTGGCATCCAAAAACGCATCCTATATTACTGGTGAAATTATCGGTATAACTGGAGGCATCCACTAAAGCACTTTACAATGTCTTAACCGAAAAATTCGTGTAAATTTGTGGCTTTAATAATGCGCTTAAATCAAAAGCCTAAACTTCGGAATTGCAATGGCAGAATGGGATGGTAAATCGAGGGGAACTGTTTTCGGTTTTAAGGTCTTTGTGTTTTTTATAAAGAACTTCGGAATTAACGCCGCCTACGCATTAATGCATCTTCCCGTGCCCTACTTCTGTTTGTTTTCGGGTAAAAACGTGAGGGGTTTACGACTGTATTTTAGAAAGAGATTGGGCTATTCGCGTTTTAAAACCATGATCAGCATCTACAAAACCTACTATACATTTGGTCAGACCTTGGTTGATAAAATCGCCATCTCATCCGGCTTAAGAAGTGACTACACCTACGAATTCACTGGTGAAGTCAAAATTTCAGAAGTGTTGGAAATGAACAAAGGTGGTATCCTGATCAGCGCGCATATTGGAAATTTTGAATTGGCACAATACTTTTTTAAAGAACGATTAGCTAAAGATTCTATTAGCATTGTCATCACAGATCAAGACCATGAAGATATTAAGGAGTATTTAGAGCAATTCGTTAAAAAAGAGATCCATTTTATAGTGGTCAAAGACGATTTATCTCATATTTTTGAGATCAATGCGGCATTGGCACAAAACAGAATCATTTGTATTGCCGGAGATCGCTATATGGATAATACGAAATATCTGGAAGAAACGCTTTTGGGCAAGAAAGCAAAATTTCCGTTGGGACCTTTTTATTTGGCAAACCGTTTAAATGTGCCTGTATTGTTTGTTTATGTGATGCGCGAGCCGAAACGCCACTATCATTTATATGCAGAGTGGATAGATTATAAACAAGGTGACATTAACGATCTTTTAAAAAGATATACCGAAAGCGTGGAACAAAAGGTCAAAAAATATCCGTTGCAATGGTTCAATTTTTATGATTTTTGGGAGGATAAAAAATGAAAACACTAAAAATTCCAATTACCGACCTTGATGGTATTAAAAAATTGATTCCACATCGTGAACCGATGATTATGGTCGATTCATTATTGGAATTTAGTGATGGAGAAGCACGCGTTGGCTTCACCATTTTAAAAGATAATCTTTTTGTGAATAATGATGAATTTTCAGAAACAGGCTTGATTGAACACATGGCGCAAGCCGCCGCCTTATATATCGGATTTAAAAATCACGCAAAAGAGCAAAGCGCAAAAGAAGGATTCATCGCTTCCATAAAAAAACTGAACATCCAAAAGTTGCCAAAAGCAGATGAAGTTATAACGACCAACGTTACCATAATTCACGAAATTATGCATATGTCCACGGTTGAACTTTCTACCATTAGCAACGGTATTATAATTGCCAACGCCCAAATGAATACGGTTCTTAAAGTAGACGAATGAAAAAGTCAAAACAAAAAAACTCCACATTGAAATTCGCGCATCAAATCAGAGTACGATTTAATGAAGTTGATTCAATGCACGTTGTTTGGCATGGGAATTATGTGAAATATTTTGAAGATGGACGTGAAGCCTTCGGAAGGGCATTTGATCTGACCTATCTCGATGCCAAAAAACACGGTTTTGCAATTCCGATTGTAAAAATGTCCTTAGAATACAAATTACCTTTGCGCTACGGCGAAGTAGCCACCATTGAAACTACCTATTTAAATTCGCGAGCTGCCAAAATCGTGTTCTCCTATTGTATTAAAAACGAAAATGGACAAACCGTTTGCACTGGCGAAACCACTCAAGTTTTCACCAATTTTAAAGTGGGAAACATGTCCTTAAATCTGCCTGAATTTTATAAGGCCTGGAAACAAAAACACGGATTGCTACATGACTAAGTGTTATTTGTCATATAATAATATCACGACGTCAATGGGATTTGATACGCATACCGTTTTTGATTATCTCAAAAATGGGGATAGTGCCATCCAACTCGTGAAGGATTCCACACGATTTTATAAACCGTTTTTTGGAGCTGTAATTCCCACCGAAACATTAGAATCAAAATTTAAAACCTTAGAGTCAAAGAATAAATTCACCCGTTTAGAAAAAATGTTGTTATTGTCGCTTTCAAAGACCATAAAAGCGTCTGGCATTGAAATCAATAATCGGGTCGGTCTCATTATTTCTACCACCAAGGGAAATATTGATGTTTTGGAAGATCAAAATCACTTTCCAAAAGACCGTGCCTATTTGGGTCAATTAGGGCAAATCATCAAGGATTATTTCAATTTTAAAAATGATGCCATCGTGATTTCCAATGCTTGTGTTTCTGGTATTTTATCCGTTGCCATCGCTAAACGTTACCTCCAAGAAGGTATTTATGACCACATCTTTATCGTAGCCGGAGACTTGATTTCCGATTTTGTGCTTTCAGGTTTCAACTCGTTTCACGCCATTAGTGACGCGCCTTGCCGTCCTTATGATCAAGATCGTGTAGGGATTAATTTAGGTGAAGCGGCTGTATCTGTTTTAGTAACTTCAGACAAAAATCATCTATCTGATGATGCCGTAGAAATCTTGGGAGAAGGGAGTTGCAATGATGCCAATCACATTTCCGGACCTTCGCGCACTGGCGAAGGCTTGTTCAGAAGCATCAAATCGGCATTAAAAGAAGCACATATCACACCAAATCAAATCGATTATCTATCCGCCCACGGCACCGCAACATTATTTAATGACGAAATGGAAGCCATTGCTTTTGATAGATTAGGATTAAACCATACGCCATTACATAGTTTAAAAGGCTATTTTGGACATACCTTGGGGGCATCAGGATTGTTGGAAACCATTATCGGAATGCAATCTTTATATCAAAACACCTTAATTGCTTCGGCAGGATTTAAAACTTTAGGTATTTCAAAACCGCTCCATATTATTACAGAAACAACACCAAAAAAGTTACGAACATTTTTAAAAACCGCATCTGGATTTGGAGGCTGCAATACTGCTGTTCTTTTCAGAAAAGTATCCTAATAATCTATGACAAAAAAAGCAATTAGAGCCGCAGACGCCCTATTGGAAGCACAAAAAATAGCTTTCGCACCTTTTATATTTCAATCGTCAGTAACTCTCAAAAAATTAGGAGTATTTGATCTGATTTTTGATAGTCGTGATCAAGGCGGTATTACCATTGATGACATCTCCAAAAAATTAGCCATCAGTCGCTACGGACTTGGCGTGCTTCTCGAATTTTCTGAAAGTGCGGATATCGTTTATAAATCTGAAAATGGCACCTACGAATTGACTAAAATTGGCTATTTTCTAAATTACGACAAAGCGGTCAATGTCAACCTTAACTTCACACATGATATATGTTATAAAGGGCTATTTCATTTAGATAAAGCTATTGAAACCGGCAAACCGTCGGGATTAAAAGAGTTGGGAGAATGGGACACTATTTATGAAGGGCTTTCGCAATTGACACCTCAAGAACAACAATCGTGGTTTGAATTTGATCATTATTATTCAGACGGGATTTTTCAAGAAGCCTTAAAACGCGTTTTCAAAAATCAACCGAAACTCTTGTTTGACATTGGTGGTAATACCGGAAAGTTTGCTTTGAAATGTTTTAATTATGATGAACATATCAAAGTTAAAATCATCGATCTGCCTGGTCAACTAAACAAAGCCTTAAAAAACATTCAAAATGCAGGATTTGAAAATCGCATCAGCGGACAGGAAATGAATTGGCTAAAACCCAATGCGAAAATTCCTATTGGTGCTGATGTCATTTGGATGAGTCAGTTTTTGGATTGTTTTTCAGAAGATGAAATCCTTAACATTCTGACCACCTGTGTCTCGGCTATGAATGCAGATACCGAATTGATGATCATTGAAACCTTTACGGATCGTCAAGAATTCCCCATGTCAAAATTTATTTTAGAAGCCACGTCGCTATATTTTACGGTAATGGCAAATGGCAACAGCAAAATGTATCCGTCTACGGTTTTTATAAATTTGATACAAAAAGCGGGGTTGACTATTACGGAAGATTTAAAACTTGGAGCGTATCACACCATGTTTGTTTGTAAAAAAGAATAAGGTTTTTGGATAAAACGTACCACATATCGTCCTATTGCCAGATTAAAAACAGTAGCATTTTGGTTGATGGAAAGCTGCTATTTTCGAGTCCGATTCTGGAATTTCAACCATTTATTAAAAGTGCAGCACAGCATCTGAACACCAAGTATTCGAAATTCTACAAAATGGACAATTTGAGCAAACTGGCATTTTTGGCGGCTGATATCCTATTAAAAAATGCAGAATTAGATGCCAATTCAGAGCATAATATCGCTATCGTTTTATCTAACAAAGCATCCAGTCTCGATACCGATAGAACTTACCAGACCTCTATAAATGATCCTGACAACTTCTTCCCGAGTCCCTCTGTATTTGTATATACCTTACCCAATATTTGTATTGGCGAAATAAGCATCAAACATCAACTCCATTCTGAGAATTGTTTTTTTATCTTTGACAGCTTTAATGCCGATCATTTATGGATCAATGCCCAAAGTCTTTTAAAGCTACAAAAAGCAGAAATGGTCTTGTGTGGCTGGGTTGATTTTGATGATAAAAACTACGAAGCTTTCTTATATTTGGTAGAAGAAAATGGTATTATTGCACATAGCCCAAATGAAATTAAGAGATTGTACAAAACATGACAGAATTAAGACAGGAATTAAAAGAGAAGATTATAGAGCAATTGAATTTGGAAGAATTTACCGTTGCCGATATTGCAGATGATGATGCCCTTTTTGGTGATGGATTGGGCTTGGATTCCATTGATGCATTAGAACTTATTGTGATGATGGATAAGGATTACGGCATCCAATTGACGGACCCAAAAGAAGGGAAGGAAATTTTTAAATCCATTGCTGTTCTGGCAGACTATATCACGAAGCACAGAAGCAAATAACTAAAAATATGGGCGTTGCAATTACCGGAATGGGTATTATTTCTGCGATAGGTCATTCTGTTGAAGAAAACAACACGTCTTTATTGACTTCAACAACGGGTATTGGTAATTTACAACATATCCAAACCATCCATTCCCAAGCGATTAAAGCAGGTGAAGTATCACTTTCCAACGCAGAATTAACTAGGCAACTACAACTTCCCGAGGTTCATAATTACACCAGAACTGGATTGTTAGGCCTCTTTGCTGCAACAGCTGCGCTCGAAAATGCAAACATTTCCGACCTATCAAAGTATAGAACAGGATTTATCTCTTCAACAACTGTGGGAGGAATGGATATGACCGAAAAATATATCAAGCAATTTGACAAGGATATCACAGCTCAAAAATATATAGCAACCCATCATGCCGGTGATTCTACCAGAAAAATAGCCGATGCTCTCGGAATTAAAGGATTGGTCACCACCATTAGTACGGCGTGTTCATCAGCTGCCAATGCCATAATGCTTGGCGCACGTTTAATAAAAGCAGGAAAGTTAGATCGTGTTATTGTTGGCGGCACTGATTCGCTCTCTAAATTTACCATCAACGGATTTAAAACCTTGATGATCCAATCAGACAGTATTTGTGCACCATTTGATGCCCATCGCAACGGATTGAACTTGGGAGAAGGAGCGGCATATTTGGTTTTGGAATCAGACGCGGTGATTCAAAAAGAAAAAAAAGAAGTACTCGCCTTCCTTTCTGGTTATGGCAATACCAATGATGCGTTTCATCAAACAGCATCTTCTGAAAATGGCGAAGGCGCATTTTTAGCGATGCAAAAAGCATTGGAAATAGCAAAATTGAACCCCAATCAAATCGATTATGTCAATGCCCACGGCACTGCAACACCCAACAACGACCTTTCGGAAAGTAGAGCCCTCCAACGTGTATTTGGAAAAAAGTTACCCGACTTCAGTTCCACAAAATCTTTTACAGGTCACACTTTGGCGGCTGCCGGTGCAGTAGAAGCAGTGTTTTCTATCTTAACACTTCAACAACAGTACATCTTTCCTAATCTCAACTTTAAAACACCAATGCCAGAAACGGGATTCAAACCCATAACTTCAGGAGTTAAAAAAGAGACCCAGCATGTCCTAACCAATTCTTTTGGTTTTGGTGGCAATTGCTCCACGCTTATTTTCTCGAAAGCATGAAAAAAGTCTACATCAATAGCGCCGTAACTATTTCAGCTCAGGATACTTTTGAGTCAGATCGATTTTTGAAGTCTGTTAAAAAATTATCAGGAAAAACCATCGTTGCCCGGTATCCAAATTATAAAGATTATATCGCTACAGCCAACTTAAGACGTATGGCTGAAGGTGTAAAAATGGGTGTTACTGCAGCAAGTAAAGCTTTAAAAGATGCTAAAATAACCCAACCTGACGCCATTATAACAGGAACAGGAATGGGTTGTATTGATGATACTGAAAAATTTCTGAACGCCATAATTTCCAACGACGAACAATTTTTAACACCCACTGCTTTTATCCAGTCCACTCATAATACCGTGGGCGCGCAAATTGCTTTGGGCTTGCAGTGTAAAGCCTATAACAACACGTATAGTCATGCGGCATTATCATTTGAATGGGCATTAATGGATGCACAATTACGCTTGCAACAAGAAGAAGCTGAAAACGTACTTGTTGGTGGTTACGAGGAGCTGGGCAAGGAAATCATCAATTACAGGCGCATGATGGAAGATGCTGACGGTTTCGGTATTCAAGTGCCGTATAGTGAAGGGGCATCGTTTTTTGTAGTGTCTTCGGAAAAAACAGAACATAGTGTAGAACTGATTGATATGGAGGCTCATAGCACCTTATCAACCACATCAATTCAGGACAGTTTAAAACAGTTTTTAGCAAAAAATAATGTTGATATATCTCAGATTGACGTTTTCGTAAGTGGTAGAAACGGCGATGTTTTTGACAGCTATTACGACTTAACCGCCGAACTTTTCGAAAATATTACTCAACTTCAATACAAACATCTCAGTGGCGAATTTTACACAGCTTCCGCTTTTGGACTGTGGACCGCTTATTCAATGCTTTCACGTCAAGAGATTCCAGAAGCAATGATCTTCAAAGGAGAAATCAAATTTGATAACCATATTATTTTAATTTACAATCAATTTAAAGGTCGAGATCACAGTTTTATTCTTTTGAAACGATGAAGAATTTTAGAATTCTAATAGCTTTAACCATCCTCTTATTTTTGCTTTTGGCAATTCTTGATACTTATGTTGGTATTGCATTATGGTGGTATGGTCTGTTGCTTCTATTATGGTTTTTAATGATGGCCATAGGATCATTTTCCATGAGCTGGAAATTCTATTTAAAACCAATCACTTCTAATAAAGTCCTTACGGACAAAAAAATTGCACTTACTTTCGACGACGGCCCAAATCCGGAATTTACATTAAAAGTGCTGCAGATTCTGAAAGATTACAATGCAAAAGCAACCTTTTTCTGCATCGGTCAACATATTGAAACCTATCCAGAAATTTTAAAAGCCATCGTCCAAGATGGTCACGACATTGGTAACCATTCATTTTCCCACAACTTGATGATCGATTTCAATTCCACAGAAAGATGGCTTCAAGAAATCAAACAAACCGACAATAGCATTCATAAAATCTCTGGTAAAAAAACGACCCTCTTCAGACCGCCTTTTGGCGTGACCACGCCAAAATTGGCGAGGGCATTAAAAGTTACCGAGCATAAAGTCATCGGTTGGAATATTCGGTCTTTTGATACGGTTATCAGTAATCCGCAAAAGATTCTAAAACGCATTACAAAACGCGTACATCCCGGAGCCATAATTCTCCTTCACGACAAACAATCAAATGTTTTGTTAGTTTTGGAACATTTATTGCAATTTCTCCAAGAACACAAGTATCACGCCGTGACCATAAATGAACTTCTCCATGACAACTAAAAATTACATCCTCATTTTAGCGTTTATCGTTCTAACTGTTTTCAACGGGATTTCACAAACAAAACTTTCGGAATCAGAACAAACGGAATTCAAGGCGAAAGTTCAAAAGACCGCGCAAAGGACAGAAACCATTGTCAGCGACTTTGTACAAACCAAGCATATTTCCGTTTTAGATAATGCAATCATTTCCGAAGGAAAACTGGTATTTAAAGCCCCTAATTTAGTGAAATGGGAATACATCAAACCTTATCACAACATCGCAATTTTTAAAGACGACCAACTGCTTGTCAACAACGAAGGGAAAAAACAAAACATCGATTTGGGAGCCAATAAAATGTTCAGAAGTCTAAATTCGTTGATTGTAAACAGTATTAAAGGGGATATGTTTGACGAATCGCAGTTTGATTTGGAATATTTTAAATTTGACCAGGGTTTTTTGGTGAAATTTATTCCGAAAGATAAACGGTTAAGAAAATTCATGGCTTCGTTTGAACTTAAGTTTTCAAGTACAACTGCAGAAGTTGAAGAGGTCAAATTGATTGAACCTAATGATGACTATACCTTGATTAGCTTTCAGAATAGAAAAGTAAATACGACGGTCAATGAAAGTGAATTTAAGAATTGAGTTGACAAAAAGGAGTGTTTTATTCCCGCAGAGGCGCGAAGGCGCAGAGGAAATTATCGTTTCAAAAACTCTGCGTCTCTGCGAGAGAAAAAATTCATGAAAAAGATCTCCTGAGAGAAAACCTGTGAAAAACAATTATGTTACTGACTAATTTCTACAAAATCCAAACGTCTGAAACTCTTGAGGATAATTCCTTTGAGACCATTATTGTCCTCCAAAATGAGCATCCAATCTTTAACGGTCATTTCCCTAATTTCCCAGTAACTCCAGGTGTGGCGATGTTGCAGATAATTAAAGAACTTACTGAAAATCAGCTTCAACAATCCTTGTTTTTAAAATCGGCATCCAATGTCAAATTCTTATCGTTGGTGGATCCAAATAAAAACGCCATCTTAAACTTCAGCATCACTTTAGAGGAAGATCATGAGCATGTCAAGGTGAAAAACACCACTTCTTTTACAGACGGAATGCCAGTATTGAAATGTTATATTACCTTTGACAAACGCTAATTACGTCTCAAATTTATGACGCTTTCTGAAATCCAATCTCAAATAAAATCTTTACGCTGTTGTGTGGTCTTACCTACTTACAACAACGAGAAGACTTTGGAGCGGGTTTTAAACGGTGCTCTACAATACACCACGGACATCATTGTCGTTAATGATGGATCAGATGATAGCACAGGAGAAATTTTATTAAACTACCCGCAAATAATCCAACTCCATCAGTCTCAAAACGTTGGAAAAGGAAATGCCCTAAAAATAGGATTCAAGCATGCCGTTGATTTGGGTTTTGATTATGCGATAACTTTAGACACTGACGGTCAGCATTTTCCGTCAGATATTCCTAATTTTATTGAAGCACTTGAAGCATCCGAAGACAAAAACATACTGATTATTGGGGACCGTAACATGAACACTGCCGATGTCTTGGCAAGAAGTGCCAAAGGCAATCGGGTATCTACATTTTGGATGAAAGCCGCGACAGGACTGAAACTTGAGGATTCACAATCTGGTTTTCGCTTGTATCCTATCAAGGAAATGGCCTCCATCAAATTCATGAAAGCCACTAAAAAATTTGAATTTGAAATTGAAGTCATCGTCAAGTCGTATTGGGCGGGTATTGAAATTGTACACGTTCCTATCAAAATACTTTATGACATGGACGAGCGTGTATCGCACTTCCGACCGTTTATGGATATTGCACGAATGGTCGTCCTATATACTTGGTTTTTACTTGTTAGACTGTTTTATATCACACCTCGTAATTTTTTCAGAAAACTAAAAAAAAAAGGTTTAAAACGATTTTTTTTTGAAGACTTTTTAAGAAATCAGGATTCTCCCAAAAAGAAAGCATTTTCCATCGCTCTGGGCGTTTTTCTTGGCTTGTCGCCTCTTTGGGGTTTTCATACCGTAATTGTCATATTCTTGGCCATTTTACTCAGGCTTAACAAGCTTATCGCCTTCGCTTTTTCTAATATCAGTTTTCCTCCATTTATTCCTTTTGTACTTTTATTGAGCTTACAAACCGGAAATTGGGTCTTAGGAATCGAATCGCATTACACTTTGGAAGGCATTCAAGAAAACTTTGATTTGATGGTACATTTAGAAGCCTATCTTGTTGGCAGTTTGGTGCTTTCTACTACTTCTGCTTTGATATTTGGCCTCTTGGGTTATGTGTTTTTTTTAATTATTGATACTAAAAAAGTATTGACGCATGGCTAAGTTTTTTTACACTTTATATCAAACACTTAAAAAGTACAAGCCGCTATTTGTAATAGCGTTGATTATTATCTTCGGACTGTTGATGTGGACGGCCTCTACCATTAAATTTGATGAAGACATCTCCAAATTAATCCCGAGCAATTCAGAAAACGAACACTTACAAAAAGTCTTAAAGACCGCACAATTTGCCGATAAAATCATCGTCAACATTGAAAAAGCTAAAGATGGAACTACAGATGATTTAACCGAATATGCCACTCAACTTTTAGATTCTCTTTCTACACAATCGAGTTCATTTATAAAAGATATTCAAGGCAAAATAGAAGACGAAACCATTTTTGAAACCATGGATTTCGTTTATAGCAATGTCCCTTTGTTTTTAAAAACCGAGGATTATAAGACCATTTCTAATAAATTACAACCCGATTCCATTGCTAAAATCACAGAAAACAATTATAAAACCTTGATTTCTCCTTCGGGAATTGTTTCCAAAAAAACCATTATAAAAGATCCGCTGGGCATCTCATTGATGGCTTTAAAGCATTTACAGCAATTAGGAATTTCAGATGATTTTATCCTAAAAGATGGATTTTTGGTCAGCAAAAATGAACGTCATTTGCTCCTATTCATAACGCCTGCATATCCCAGTAATAATACCACGGACAATGCGATGTTTTCCGAACAACTCTATAGATTTCAAGACGAATTAAATACCGTTTTCGAAGACAAGGCGCAAAGTTCCTATTTTGGTGGAACGCTGATTGCCGTCGCCAACGCCCAACAGATTAAAAACGACATTCAGATTACAGTATCCATTGCCATGGTTCTACTGATGACGCTTTTTATTGTGTTCTATAAAAAGTTGACCATTCCCATCATACTGTTCGTTCCTACCCTTTTTGGCGGACTTTTAGCCATCTCTGTTTTATCCGTGATTCGTTCTGAAATCTCTGCAATTTCGCTGGGGATTGGTGCCGTACTATTGGGCGTTACATTGGATTACTCGTTGCACATCCTGACCCATATCCGAAATAATGAAACGGCAAAAGAACTTTTCGATGGCGTTTCAAAACCTATTTTAATGAGTGGCTTGACAACCGCATTGGCATTTTTATGTTTAATGTTTGTAGATTCTTCTGCACTTCAAGATTTAGGCATTTTTGCAGCCATCAGTGTTATGGGTGCGTCTGTTTTTGCTTTGATTTTTATTCCGCAATTTTATAAAGGAAGTTCTACAAAGAATACAAAACGCTCTATAGTTGATAAAATAGCTTCGTACGATTTTCATAGAAATAAAATCCTAATCGGCAGTATTGTCGCGCTTCTAATTTTAAGCGGATTTAACTACCAACGTGCGACTTTTAACCATGATATTTCCAATTTGAATTTTCAACCTGAAACAATCAAATCTGCGGAAGCGAAACTGGACACATTGATCAATATTTCATCCAAATCATTATACGTTATCGCCTTTGGAAATAATGAGCAACAGGTTTTGGAAACCAACGATGAAATTTTCAATCAACTTCAAGATTTAGAAACAGAAAACAAGGTTCTAAGTTATAATTCGGTGGGTGCTTTGGTCGGCTCAGATAAGAAACAACAGGAATCTATCCGACATTGGAAGCGGTTCTGGACTTCAGAACTAAAAGCAGAAACTCAATCTGAATTAATTGAAAACGGAAGTAAATTCGGGTTTAAACCCAGCACATTTCAAGAATTCTACGCACTTTTAAATCACGAATTTCATCCTTTATCAATTGATGATTATAGAAAAATTAATGTGATCCCGATTTCCGATTTTATTGCCGAAGACGGAAATTTTATGACTATTACCTCAGTGGTCAATGTTAGAGATGAGAATATTGATGAGATTAAAAACACCTTTAAAGATTCGGAAAACACACTTGTTATTGATCGGCAAGCAATCAATGAAACGTTGTTGGGTCATCTTAAAAACGATTTTAACAAATTGTTGATCTACTGTGTTATTGTCGTTGTGCTGTTACTACTACTATTTTACAAAAACTTCAAATTGACTTTGGTAACGATCCTTCCTATTATCATAACTTGGTTTATTACTATTGGGATCATGGGACTTTTCCATTTGGAATTCAATATCTTCAACATCATCATTTCCAGCTTTATTTTTGGATTGGGAGTCGATTATAGTATTTTCATGACCAACGGAATGCGCTCAGGAAAATCATCCATGGCTACACATAAAACATCTATTATTTTGTCCGTTTTAACCACAATCTTGGGCGTTGGCGTATTGATTTTTGCCAAACATCCAGCATTGCATTCATTAGCGACCATTTCTATTATTGGAATTCTTACAGCCATGTTTATTTCGTTTGTATTGCAACCGATTTTGTATAATTTATTAATTTCAAAAAAATCTACTGAAAAATGATCTCTCGTAGATTTCGCAGATGAACGCAAACATAAATACAAGAAAATCTATCTGTGGAAATCAGCGTCATTCGCAAAAAAAAACAGTGGGAAATAATCCGAAAAACTTTAAGTAATTTGTCAAGCAAAATCCTTCATTATGGGAACCATCAAAACATCACCAATTACCAGAGTAAAATCCATCAGCAAGGAAGACTTCATCAACAACTATTTCAAGCCTCAAAAGCCGGTGTTAATCGAGGATCTTACGAAGGATTGGCCTGCATATAAAAAATGGAATTTAGATTATATCCAAAGTTTAGCCGGAGATCAAATTGTGCCTTTATATAATAATGAACCCACCAAAGGCCGTCAAAACTCTGTAGTGCCGGCAAAAAAAATGAAGCTATACGATTATATCGAAATTTTAAAAACGCAACCTACAGATTTAAGGATGTTTTTTTATAACGTGCTTCAAAAAATGCCTCAATTACTCAATGATTTCAACTATCCAGATATCGGATTACAATTTTTCAAAAAATTACCCGTCATGTTTTTTGGCGGTAAAGGCTCCAAAGTTCTGGCGCACTATGACATGGATTTGGCCGATTTGGTACATTTCCATTTCCACGGCCATAAAAAAGTCACTCTTTTTGCTCCAGACCAAGCAAAACATCTCTATAAAGTACCATTTACAGTTCACAACTTGGAAACTATTGATATGGACAACCCCGACTTTGAAAAATATCCAGCCTTACAACTGGCAAAAGGCATTTCAGTTGAAATGAAACACGGTGATGCCTTGTACATGCCAAGTGGCTATTGGCATTATATTACCTACATGGATGGTGGTTTTTCCATCACCCTACGTGCGTTTCCGAGAAAAGTGGGGCGTTTGGCAAAACTGTTTTCGAATATTGTTTTTATGCGGACTTTTGAAAATCTGATGCGACGAACCATCGGTCAAGGTTGGGTAGATTACAAAGAAAACCGAATGGTGAAACGCATGAACAAAAATTATAAAAAGAAGCATACAGATGCATAAAAGGCATCACATACTCTATTTTCTTTTCGGTGGGTTATTATTTTTAAGCCTCAGCTCCTGTGGAATTAAAAAATCACTTAACCACCTTCCGGATGTTTACGCCTATAATGCAAATATTCCCGAGCGTACAAAAATAAATGACTCTACGTTTTTTGTTGGCAATAATTTTCTGACTAAAAACAAACAGGGACTTTGGGAACTCTATGTGGAAGGCGATCCATTGGAACGCGGTCTCATTTCTGGACGTTTGTCTCAAGAGTTGATGTATGAACAAGAGGCTGTTTTTATGAATAAAATCAAAAGTTTGGTGCCATCGGAAGGCCAACAAAAATTCCTCAGAAAATTCCTGTCCTGGTACAATCGTAAAATGTACAAACACGTTCCCAACGAATATCAGTCTGAACTTTACGGAATTTCACGCTATATGTCGGACGATTATGATGCCATTGCAACGCCTTATTTGAGAGCAATGTATCTTCATGGTGCGCACGATATTGCTCACGCACTGCAAGATCTCGCCTTAGTTGGCTGCACCTCTTTTGCCGCTTGGGATGAAAAAACGGTGGACGGTGGACTCTTAATTGGTAGGAACTTTGATTTTTATGCCGGTGATGATTTTGCTGAAAATAAAGTGGTCTCATTCATCAATCCCGATGAGGGCTATAAATTCATGTCCATCTCGTGGAGCGGATTTATTGGCGTCGTTTCTGGAATGAATGAAAAAGGATTGACCGTGACCATTAACGCAGGGAAATCTAAAATTCCATGGGTTGCCAAAACACCAATTTCTATCGTAACACGAGAGATTTTGCAATATGCTTCTAACATTGAAGAAGCCATTGCTATCGCCAAAAAGCGTGAAGTATTTGTGTCAGAGGCCATCATGGTGGGTAGCGCGATCGACCATAAAGCAGTTTTGATAGAAGTTTCTCCAAAGGACTTTGGGGTTTACGATGTCGAAAATTCAGATGAGTTGATTTGTGCCAACCATTTTCAAAGTGACACCTATAAAAAAGACCGTCGCAATAAAAAAACCATCCAAAATAGCCATTCGCAATACCGATACGATCGGATGGCACAATTGCTTTTAGAAAAAGATAAAATCAATGCAGAGCGCGCCGTTTCAATATTGAGAAATACGAAAGGATTGGACGATAAAGAGATTGGTTATGGCAACGAAAAAGCTTTAAATCAACTATTGGCGCATCACGGCATTGTTTTTAAACCCGAAGAGTTAAAAGTATGGGTGTCCGCCAATCCGTACCAATTGGGTGAATTTGTGGCTTATGATTTGAGTACAGTGTTTCGTCAGAGACAAGGAAATCCTTCAGCAATGACGGTATCCAATCCAAAATTGAACATTCCTGCAGATCCCTTTTTATCTACAGAAGCTTATAAAAATTATGAAGCCTATCGGACATTGGAAGCTAAAGTAGAACATGCTTTGAACACTAAAGAAAAACTCGACGACGGGATTGTTGAGAATTTGTCCGAATTGAACCCGAAGTATTGGAAAGCCTATTATCTTGCAGGACTTTCTTTTTACAATCAAAAAGACTATCAGAAGGCATACAAAAATTTTGAAACAGCGTCCAATCTGGAAATAACCACCCGGCCTGACGCAGAAAAAGTGGCCAAATATCTTAAAAAATCCAAAAGAAAATCACGATGATTCCTGACATAGAAACCAAGTCTGCAGCAGAAATAAAATCGTTTCAGGAAGCTAAGCTCAAAATCGCCCTGAACTATCTTTCAGAGCATTCTCCGTTTTACAAACGGCATTTTGATGAGCATCAGATTACGGTATCAGAAATTAAAACGCTTGAGGATCTGACAAAAATTCCCGTGACCACTAAAGACGACCTCCAACAATTTAATGATGATTTTATCTGCGTACCAAAATCTAAAATCATTGATTATGTAACGACTTCCGGAACTTTGGGAGATCCCGTGACCTTCGCCCTTACCGACGCCGATTTGGAGCGTTTGGCTTATAACGAAGCCATGTCTTTTGCTTGTGCAGGGGTCACTTCAAGTGATGTAATACAGCTAATGACCACTATGGACCGTCGTTTTATGGCAGGTTTAGCTTACTTTTTAGGCGTCAGAAAATTGGGAGCCAGCATTATTAGAGTCGGTGCGGGGGTGCCAGAATTGCAATGGGATTCCATCATCAAATTTAAACCCACCTACCTCATCGTTGTGCCATCGTTTTTGTTGAAACTGATCGAATATGCCCAACAGCATGACATCGATTTAAATGCTTCAGGTATAAAAGGCGCTATTTGCATTGGGGAATCTTTCAGGAATGATGATTTCACCCTAAATACTTTAGGCGAAAAAATCACAGAACATTGGCAAATCGATTTGTTTTCAACTTACGCCTCCACTGAAATGAGCACGGCCTTTACCGAATGCAAAGCACAGCAAGGCGGCCACCTCCATCCAGAACTCATTATTGTTGAACTTTTAGATGACAACGACCAATCTGTAAAGAATGGTGAAATTGGTGAACTTACCATCACCACTTTAGGTATTGAAGCCATGCCTTTATTGCGTTTTAAAACGGGCGATATGATGAAAGCTCATACCCAACCTTGTTCTTGCGGAAGAACGACGTTGCGACTGGGGCCAATTGCAGGCCGTAAGAAACAAATGATTAAATATAAGGGCACCACATTATATCCGCCAGCTATGGAAAACATTCTCAATAACTTCACCGCTTTAGAGTGTTTTGTTATTGAAATCAGCCACAACGCCATTGGAACAGATGAAATTTTAATTAAAATTGCCTCAGCCACGCCATCAAACCAGTTATTAGGGCAAATAAAAGATCATTTTAGGGCCAAATTGAGGGTCACTCCGATGATAGAATGGTCGGATAAAAATGTGATCGACGCCTTGCGTTTTCCTAAATTAAGTCGAAAACCCATTCTTGTCATTGATAAACGAAAATAATGGCCTATTTTTATAGATACCATGACAGAAAAAAATATCATTTTAAAAAGATCACATAAAAAGCCCATCCTTTGGGACGCTTTCTTTAACGCAACGAACGCTCAAAAACCATTGGTCATCTTTTGTCATGGTTACAAAGGATTTAAAGATTGGGGCGCTTGGGATTTAGTGGCAGAGGCCTTTGCCAAAGCGAATTTATTTTTTGTGAAATTTAATTTTTCGCATAATGGTGGGACTATGGAACAGCCCATTGATTTTCCTGATCTGGAAGCCTTTGCAGAAAATAATTATTCAAAGGAACTTGAAGATTTGGATGACCTTATTAAGTTTTTGCAATCAACATCCAACCCTTTTCAAGCAGAAATTAATCCTAACCAGCTTATTATTATCGGACATTCTCGCGGCGGTGGTATTGCAACTATTAAAGCTTCTGAAGACTCAAGAATCACTCAGTTGATTACATGGGCAAGTGTGAGCGATTTCGGTAAAAGAACTGCAACTTCTGGTGAACTCGAGCAATGGAAAAAAGACGGTGTTAAATACGTGCTTAACGGTAGGACAAAACAGCAATTACCGCACAATTATCAGTTTTATGAGGATTTCAAAGCGAATGAAACGCGATTAAACATCAAGCGGGCGGTAAAAAAGCTAAGCATTCCTCATCTGATCATCCATGCCAAAGACGATCCTTCAGTTAAATATAGTGAAGCAGAAGCATTACACGCTTGGAATCCTAAAAGCATCCTATTTCCTATAAAAAACAGTGATCATGTTTTTGGAGCATCACATCCTTGGCTAGACAGCACGCTTCCAAAGCCATTAAAAATGGTCGTTCAAAAAAGTATTGGATTTATCAATTAATTTGGATTGACTCGTACGTAAAATTTGTTTCTAAACTATGCAGTCAACAATTATGTCAAATGGGTACGCTCATGATTGAAACAATTTATAATATGCACATCTATGAATCTTTATGAATTTTCAGTAAGGATTCTATAATTTAGAACCCACTATTTTCTATGATAACTACTATTTTTAAGCGTCCTATGACTAAGATTTTGATGTTCTTGTCTGTTTTTGTACTGGTATCCTGTGCCACTTACAAACCACAATCAAAAATTTCTGCTCAGGATACCAATTCCACAACAAATCCCACCCATTCATTCTATGTTGTTGGCGGATTGGGAACTGTAGATGTTGACGCCAATCCTCAACTTCAATCACTCCTAAAGTCCTATTTAGATAAAGCTGATAAGAAAAGCACCTTACTTTATACTGGTGATTATCTTCCTGAAAAAGCAACCAAGCATGAAAGAGAAGCTTATATAAAAGCACAAGTTGATCTGGCCAAGGATTTCAAGGGTAAAACTGTTTTTGTTCCTGGACATCATGAATGGAGCAGTGGCAATACTAAGGAAATTGAATGGGTTGAAGATTATTTAAAAGACAATAATATCAAAAATTTTGAAGTGCAGCCTACCAATGTCTGTCCGTTAGAATACGTTGAAGTTGATGAAACCCTCGATATTCTATATGTAGATTCAAATTGGCTAGAAACCAATTGGGATTACGTGGAAGGCATGAACAGAAAGTGTACGGATATTAACACCAAACGCCGGTTTAATGAAGAGTTTGAAGGCTATGTTAAGGACTCTAGAGGAAAAAACCTTTTGATTGTAATGCACCACCCTATTTTTAGCAATGGGAAATATGCGGGTAAAAAAACCTTTCTAGAAAGCATCATACCTTTGCCAATACTGGGCAACATTGTCAATGAGGTCATTGACCTGGGAGGTTTTTCAAAACAAAAACTTACCTCGCTTCGCTATTATTACTTACGTAACGTTATCAGCTCCTTAGTGCAGGACAATGATCGTGTGACCATTGTTTCAGGACATGAAGAAAGTTTACAATATCTGGCAAGTGATAATATTCGTCAAGTCATAAGTGGATCCATAGGGTCCCGTACAGGAACAAAACTATCTAAAGGAACCATTGCTAATATAGGTGGGTCTTTAGATTTTGAGGGTAAATTCACCTATGGTGAAAAGGGTTTTGCAATTGTTAACTACTACGCTGATGGGTCCTCGGATGTGCGCTTTATTACTGAAAATGACACCTATGCATTTGATCTCAATGCGAAGTTACCAGAAAAAAAAGAAGAGTATCCAATCCCATCCTTTACTGAAACTCAGAAAACACTTCCCATAACTACAGATAAGGATAAACTGGACAAATCAGGGTTTTATAAGTTTGTTTGGGGAGATCGTTATCGCTCCTACTTAGGAACACCGGTTACCGCAAAAATTGCAATTCTAGACACCCTATATTCAGGTTTGAAAGTCACTCAGAAAGGTGGTGGCCACCAATCCTTTTCTGCACGTCTTGAAGATATTGATGGAAAGGAATATGCCATGAGGGGACTTGAAAAAGACGCTTTAAAATTCTTAAGATTCAAAGTACCAGGCATTGCCTACGTAGAAGAAGACTTTAAAGACACCTTTGCTGAAGATGTGGTTTATGACTTCTTTAGCACCGCGCATCCTTACATGCAATTGGTGGTAGAGCCCTTGGCAAAATCGGCAGGCATCAACCATGCCAACACCCAATTGTACTATGTGCCAAAACAACCGGGTTTTAAATTCTTGGGACCTGATTATGGCGACCAATTGTATTTTATTGAAGAACGTCCCATGATGGCGCAAAGAGACTATGAAGGCTATACACGTGCAAACCCTAAAGAAAAAGGAGAAGCCGTAAATTTTGAAAGCACCACAGATGTTCTTGAAAAATTAAATAGAGACGAAAAGTACACCATTGACCAACGTGCTTACATCCGTGCCCGATTGTTTGATATGTTGCTTGGTGATTGGGACCGGCATGCAGATCAGTGGCGCTGGGTACAATATGAAATCAATGATGATGACGTCCGCTTCATTCCCATCCCTCGAGACAGAGATGCCGTTTTTTCTAAATTTGACGGTGTCGCCATTCCCCTAATCAAAATGTTGATGCCTGACCTCAGATTTTGGCAGTCTTACGATACGGATATCAAGAATGTAAAATGGTTTAACGCTGAACCCAATAATCTGGATGTTGCATTTTTGAATAAATATGATGCTTCGGTTTGGGTGGAGGAAGCCAAAATAATCCAATCCAATATAACTGATGAAGTTATTGAGCAAGCTTTTAATAGATTACCAACCGAGATCCAAGATGAAACTTCTGAAGATATCAAGCGTAAACTTAAGGGCCGATTGAAAAATCTGGATGACATTGCCAAACGTTATGGTGATATAATGCAAAAAACTGTAGTCATCCACGGCACCAATAAAGATGATAAAATAGAAATTACACGATTGCCACAAGGGAAAACCAAAGTTGTTTTAAAACGATTAAAAACCGATGCGCCAAATCCGATATTTTTTGAACGTACATTTGACCGAAAAGCGACAAAAGAACTCTGGATTTATGGTTTAAATGACGACGACATCTTTGAAGTTTCTGGAGAAGGGGATCACGAAATCATGGTACGTTTAATTGGTGGCCACGGCGATGACGTATTTGGAGTCAGTAATCGTAAAAAACTAAAAGTGTACGATTGGAAACACGAAAAAGCAGAGTTTACAGATAAAACGCCAAGAAAACATTTTACGCCACTTTACGAAACCAACACCTTTATTTATAGAGAATTTATTGAGAATAGTAATGTTCTTTTTCCAAGTGCAGGTTACAAATCAGACAATGGTATCTTTTTAGGTTTGAAAGATACTTACACCAATCATGGATTTAATGGTGAGGATTTTAGATATAAGCACTCACTTTCTGCCAATTACTTTTTTAACTTTGGTGCTATCGAAGCAGAATACGTAGGTCTGTTTGCCAACATTATCCCCAACTGGGATTTTGAAACTATAGCTTATTTTACGAGTTCAAGGTTTGTTAACAACTATTTTGGTCTCGGTAATGATACAGAATATGATAAAGATGCGGTGAGCAAAGATTTTAATAGAGCCCGAATCCGACAATTTAAATTTAGAAGTGGCATTAGCTACCGAAGTATTCATTTTCATGCGCTTTTCGAGAATTTTAAGGTAGAGGAAAATTCAAACCGTTTCTTTACCTCCGATAATTTTGGCGAAGATATTTTTAAAAGTCAGAGTTATGTAGGAGCTGAGGCCGATATCTTGTACGAAAACGCCGATGCCATGGATTTTCCAACCCGTGGACTTTATTTCAAAGCAGTACTCGGATTTAAGAAAAACTTAAAATTAGAGAATAACCAATTTGGTTATGCCGCCTTGAAATTAGGCTTTGATAAGCGATTAATTCCTTCAGGAGATTTGGTGTTGGGATCAAAAGCGGAAATCAGAACCAACTTTGGGGATAATTATTTATTTTACCATGCTCAATCCATCGGTGGAAATTCTGGATTGAGAGGCTATAGAAATGATCGTTTTTCAGGAAAATCATCCTTCTATCACAGTACCGATCTAAAATGGCGGATAAAAGAATACATTACTGCCGTAACGCCAATAACCATTGGGCTGTACGGTGGATTTGATTACGGAAGGGTGTGGCTGGCCGATGACGCCTCCAACACTTGGCATAATTCTTATGGGGGCGGCTTCTGGATAGGAAGTTTAAACGCTTTTTCAGTCAATGCCGGATATTTCCGATCTGAAGAAGATGCCATAATTCAAATAGGTTTTGGCTTTGCTTTTTAATAGAGTTTAAAAAAGTGTTGCAATGAGTTTTGAGATCATCCTTGTATTTATCATTCTTGGAGTAACCATCCTACTCTTTGCAACAGAAGCTCTGCCCATTGATAAGATTGCATTCCTTATCATTGTGGCCCTTGTTTTATCTGGCTTGACAACCCCTGAAGAGGCTATCAGTGGTTTTTCAAGTTCTGCCACCATTACCATCCTTATGCTCATGATTTTGGCCATAGGATTAGAAGATAATGGTGTGATTGATCTTTTGACCCAATCCATTAAAAAATTGAAAATCCTGCCGATGGTTTTAATGGTTCCGGCCTTCATGCTGATTTCGGCGTCTATTTCATCATTTATTAGTACTACTGCAGTAGTAGTTATTTTTATTAAGATTATTGCCCAGCTTTCAGAAAAGTATAATTTTTCAGCCCCAAAATTATTGATGCCCATTTCCTTTGCAGGCATCTTAGGCGGCAGCTGTACCTTAATGGGAACCTCCACTAACCTCTTAGTGAATTCAGTTGCACAAAAATTAGGTGCAGAACAGTTCTCATTCTTTGAATTTACGCTTTACGGCCTTATTCTATTAGCTACCGGCATCGTATATATGACTTTTGCAAGCCGATGGTTACCAAAATCCAATAATAATGATCTTACTGAAACGTTAGTTGATAACACTTTTATGTTTTCGTTGACCTTAAAACCTGAATCAAAGCTTATTGGGACGCCAATTTCGGATGCTAAATTTTATAAAAATCCTGATATCCGCGTTCTAAAATTGATTCGTAATGATATTGTCAATGACAACCCTGGCCCAAATACCACCCTAAGAGTTAATGATAAATTGGTAGTTTTAAGTGATGTCAAAGCCTATGCGTCCATATCAAAAGAGGATTTTAGACTAACTGCCGAGAAAGAATTGTCGTTTCCTGAAAATATAAATGAGGATGAAGAGAATGATACTGATAAAACAACCTATAGCTATGTAGAGTTATTGATACTTCCTGGATCAGAATTTATAGACAAATCTTTTTCGGAAATTAAAAACTTGCTCTATAATGTGGCCCGACCATTGGGCATTCAGAACAGAAGACAGTTTCAAAAAGGAATGCGCTTAAATCTTCCTAAAATCATAAAAAACACTAATTTACAGGCTGGAGACAAATTACTTTTAAAAGCAAAAGAAGAAGAAATCAATCATCTTTACTCCATAGACAATACCATTGTTCTACTGCATCATGAGGAAGATTATAATATCAACCCCACTAAAAGAACTTTAAGTTTAATAGCGTTAATTATGGTGGTGGGTTTAGCTGCAAGTGGTGTGCTATCTATACTTTCTAGTGCATTGGCCGGTGTAGGTTTGCTTCTCATTACCAATTGCATTAACTTATCAAAGATTTACAAAAAAGTGAACTGGCAGATCATCTTTTTATTGGCAGGTATGATTCCGTTAGGGGTTGCCATGCACAATTCCAAAACGGATATTTGGATTTCTGAAGTGCTTCTGAATGCTCTTACAGGTCAGGACAACCTCATCGTTTTAGGGGTTCTTTTTGGCATCACCATGATTTTAAGCGGCTTCATATCCAATAATGCCACTGCGGTTATCATAACCCCCATAGCCATCACCCTTGCTGCTGGATTAAATTTACCGGCAAAGCCATTTATTCTTGCCGTCATGTTTGCGGCCAATTTTAGTTTTTTCACCCCTATGGGTTACCAAACCAATACTCTGATTTATGGAACCGGCATTTATAAGTTCAGGCACTTTTTTATCATTGGAGGATTATTATCTATTCTCTTATTAATTGTAGGCACACTTCTACTATCAACCATGCTGCCCGACCTATAAATTCAATATTATAGTTCCGTTTAATTGCGATATCCTAAAATGAGCCCCCTATTATATCGTTATTCGGTAAAAATTTCAAATTTCGCAGGTGTTACGCTTAGCTTTAGTAATTTTAAGGTTTCAAACAAATTTTTAAAAATGTCAAAACAACCAAAATTAACACGCTTTAATCAAAGTGTTTTATCAAAATATCAAATCTATAACGGAATTTTCATGACCTTGCCATTTGATGCCGTCACGAAAACCGGTGTCCTATTGCCATTATTTCATGAGACTTGCCAAAAAGGCTTTAATGCCGGCGATGACCCTACCACGATAGTCAATTCCTTTTTCAAAAAATACCAAGCCCGACGTAGTCCAGAAAGCCAAATCAACTTGCTGTTTCGTTTCATCCAATACATTGAGCGACAAGTCGTATTGTTTGATGCCATAGAAGATGCCGCATTCCCAGTTGTTAATAATATGGATGGAATTGGCACCCTAAGAAGTTTGAAGGAAAGTGTTTCTGCCGACAATAAATTGGATCTCCTAAAAAAATATTTGGAAGAGTTTAAGGTGCGAATCGTTCTAACCGCTCACCCTACACAATTTTATCCAGGTTCAGTTTTGGGAATTATTACAGACCTCACTGAAGCCATTCGAGAAAACGATTTACTGCGCATCAACGATTTATTGGCACAATTAGGAAAAACACCCTTCTTTAAGCGTGAAAAACCAACCCCTTACGATGAAGCGGTCAGTTTAATCTGGTATTTAGAGAACGTTTTCTACAAATCATTTGGCGAAATCTTTGACTACATCCAAGAAAATGTATTTGACGGCAAACAAATTGACAATAACATCATCAATATCGGATTTTGGCCAGGCGGCGACAGAGATGGCAATCCTTTTGTAACCCCTGAAATTACACTCAAAGTAGCTGCACGTTTAAAGGAAACTATCATTAAGAATTACTATAGAGATGTGAGAAGTCTAAAACGAAAACTCACTTTTAGAGGCATAGAAGATAGTATGTCATTCCTTGAAAAAGAGCTCTATGAACTTATGATTGGGAATGCTTCTGAATTGACTTTAGAATCTTTTAGAGCAGAACTGATTTCTATTAAGGAGGTTATTGTCAAAAAACATCAGTCGCTATATATTTCTGAAATTAACAGCTTGCTCAACAAGATCCATCTCTTCGGATTCCATTTTTCAACTTTGGATATCCGTCAGGACAGTCGCGCACACGACAAAGTATTTACAAATTTAGTGCAAACCCTATTGGACAATGGCAGTACTATTTTTCCGAAAAACTATTTAGAACTCTCAGAAAAGGAACAGGTAGAGGTGTTATCAAAAGTTAATGGAGAAATTGATTTTTCAATAATTAAAGATGCTGAAACGCTCAAAACCTTAGAGATTATTGAGGCGATCAAAACCATTCAGGAGCGTAATGGCGAACAAGCTTGCAACAGATACATCATAAGTAACAACCAAAGCACACTGCATGTCATGCAACTGTTTGCCATGTTAAAACTCGTTGCCTTCCAAGATGAAATGCCAATTGATATCGGTCCGCTTTTTGAAACCATTACCGATTTGGAAAATGCGCATCTCGTCATGGAAGAGTTGTATACCAATCCGGCCTATAGCGCCCATTTAAAATCGAGAAACAATAAACAAACCATTATGCTTGGGTTTAGTGACGGCACCAAAGACGGGGGTTATTTAATGGCCAATTGGGCTATCTATAAAGCAAAAGAACGTCTCACCGAAGTATCGCGTAAGTATGATGTAACCGTAATTTTCTTTGATGGCCGAGGTGGACCACCTGCTCGTGGCGGCGGAAAAACTCATAATTTTTATGCCTCATTAGGCCCAACCATTGAAGATAAAGAAGTACAATTGACCATACAGGGACAGACCATTAGCTCCAATTTTGGAACATTGGATTCATCACAATATAACTTGGAACAGTTGATCAGTTCTGGTATTCACAACAGTTTAAGTGATACCGATTTACGCATGGTACCAGAAAACAGAGAGGTCATGGGCAATTTGGCAACCTTAAGCCATAAAGCATACGTCGATTTTAAAGCGCATCCTAAGTTCATTTCGTACTTAGAGAATATGAGTACCCTGAAATATTATTCAAAAACGAATATTGGAAGCAGACCGACCAAACGCGGCAAATCTGAAGGACTTGTTTTTGAAGATTTGAGAGCTATCCCTTTCGTTGGATCTTGGAGCCAGCTCAAGCAAAATGTTCCTGGTTTTTTTGGCGTGGGCACGGCTTTAAAACATTATGAAGATGCCAATGAATTTGAAAAGGTACAGCACCTCTTCAAAACCTCAAGCTTCTTTAAAACCTTGATCGAAAACAGTATGATGTCTCTTTCAAAATCCTTCTTTGATTTGACCAAATACATGTCTGACGATCCTGAATACGGCGAATTCTGGAATATTATCCACGATGAATACTTGACCACAAAACGATTGATTCTAAAACTAACAGGCTACACTGAATTGATGCAGGAAGAACCTTCTGGAAAAGCCTCAATTAGAATACGTGAGTCTATTGTACTACCACTCTTGACCATCCAACAGTATGCCTTAAAGAAAATTCAGGAATTGGAGAAAGAATCACCAAGGGACGAAGCACAAATAAAAATTTACGAGAAAATCGTAACGCGTTCTTTATTTGGAAATATTAATGCGAGTAGAAATTCGGCTTAAAATTAAGTACATCCTCTAAAGCCTTGCTATTGAAAAATAATTAAGTAACTCATAACCACATGTTTGTTGCTGATTTTTTATCAGAAAACGATGAGTATAAAAAACATATTTAAATATTCTTCGTAAAAACATTAGGTTTTAAGATAATAAATTTTGATTTTTGACAGACAAATGAAAAAACAAAACTTAAATATTATTTCTATTATTAGCGCTGTGATTATTTCACAACGGTGAGGAATGGTACATTAAGTTTAACTATATAACTAAAGCCTTCCTCTTAATTGGAAGGCTTTTTTAGTACAATTCTGTTTTGAAGAATTACGAAGTAATAAGTTCAAAACAGATAGTTGAACTAATCCCACTCCCGATAACTATCGGGATGGCGGGATCTCAATTATAAATAAAGATTATTAAAATTATGAATCAAAATATTATCATTATTAGCGTGATTATTATTAACTCCAGTTAGTTGATACAGAATGCTATTTCCATAAAAAGCCTGTATCAATTATGATACAGGCTTTTTTAATGCGAAAGTTTAGCATTTTGAACGTCATAAATAAATCGACCTAAATAACTGATCATCAACATCATGAACATCAAACTCAAACACTGAGTTTAGTCTTAAACAGTAAATCCAAAACCTTGAAACCATTCGATATTGTATTTTTAAAACTTTAAATGATTATGAACGCGTATTCCAACAACCAAACGGTTATTTTCCACAACGGTGAATTTTTAAAACCTGAAACAGCCAAGAGTAATTTATATAGCCAAACATTACACTATGGCAATGGAGTTTTTGAAGGCATTAGATCTTATAAAACTCCTGAAGGCACCAAGATTTTCAAAGCTAAAGAGCACTACGAGCGTCTCAAATATGGCGCTGAGGTTATGGGCATCCCTTTCCATTATACTGTTGAAGAACTGACGGCTATTACCTATGATTTATTAGAACGCAACAATCTGGCAGATGCCTACATCCGTCCGTTAATCACAACCGGTGCCAATATGGGGTTATATACTTCAAAAGAATCTGTTTTGACCATGCAGTGCTGGGAATGGGGAAAATTGATGGGCGATAAATTATTGCGTGTGATGACCTCTTCGTTTGAACGTCCAAATCCAAAATCCTGTTTTGTTGAAGCTAAAGTAACCGGACATTATACCAACTCTATTTTATCAACCAATGAAGCTAAAGATGCCGGTTATGATGAAGCATTGTTATTGGATATGCACGGCAACGTTGCTGAATGTTCAGGTGCCAACATCTTTATGGAAAAAGACGGGAAATTATATACCCCTAAAAAAGGGAACATTATGGCAGGAATTACACGTTCTACCATCTTAGAAATTTGTAAGGAGGAAGGCATCCCAGTTGAAGAAAAGCATTTTAAATTGGATGAACTCAAGCAAGCAGATAGTTCGTTTTTTACAGGAACGGCAGCTGAAGTTGTTGGTCTCAAATCTTTGGATGATTATGAGTTCCCTCTAAAATGGGCCGATTCACTAGGTTTTAAATTAATGCAGTTGTACCAACAAGAAGTTTTAGGGCAACGAAACAATAAATTATCACAAGTATTATGAGTAATCTAAATAAATACAGCAAAACAGTCACCCAAGACCCTACGCAACCTGCTGCACAAGCCATGTTGCATGCCATTGGATTAACGACGGAGGATTTTTTCAAACCCATGATTGGGATTGCCAGTACAGGTTATGAAGGCAACCCGTGCAACATGCACCTGAATGATTTGGCTAAATTGGTGAAGGAAGGCACAAAGAATGAAGATGTCATCGGATTAATTTTTAATACCATTGGCGTCAGCGACGGTATTTCAATGGGAACTCCAGGAATGCGATACTCATTGCCTTCTCGGGATATTATTGCCGATTCTATGGAAACTGTCGTACAAGCCATGAGTTATGATGGTTTGGTCACTGTAGTAGGATGCGATAAAAATATGCCAGGGGCCTTGATGGCGATGATTCGATTGAATCGTCCGAGCATCTTAGTATATGGCGGCACTATAGACTCTGGATGTCACAACGGAAAAAAATTGGATATCGTTTCGGCATTTGAAGCATGGGGCGGCAAGGTTGCGGGCACCATGTCAGAAACCGAATACCAAAATATAGTTGAGAAAGCGTGTCCGGGTGCTGGTGCATGTGGTGGAATGTACACTGCAAACACAATGGCTTCCGCAATCGAAGCCTTAGGAATGACCTTACCTTTTAATTCATCAAATCCTGCCTTAAGCAAAGACAAACAACAAGAATCGGTTAAGGCTGGTGAGGCCATGCGACTCTTATTGGAAAAAGATATCAAACCTTCGGACATCATTACCAGAAAATCTTTGGAGAATGCCGTTAGACTGGTCACCATCCTTGGCGGTTCCACGAATGCAATTCTTCATTTCTTAGCCATTGCGAGAGCGGCACAAATAGACTTTACACTTAAAGACTTTCAAAATATAAGTGATAACACACCATTTTTGGCCGATTTGAAACCAAGCGGTAAATATCTTATGGAAGATGTACATGCTGTTGGTGGTATCCCTGCTGTTTTAAAATATCTCCTGAAAAAAGGAATGCTCCACGGCGATTGTATGACCGTTACCGGGAAAACAATGGCAGAAAACCTACTGGAGGTTGACGATTTAAAAGAAGACCAAGATGTGATCATGCCCATAGAAAAGCCAATTAAGATTTCTGGACATTTACGTATGCTCTATGGCAATTTAGCTCCAGAAGGAAGTGTGGCCAAAATAACCGGAAAAGAAGGCTTGAGATTTATTGGAAAAGCTAAAGTATTTGAAGGTGAATACGCAGCAAACGATGGCATCAGAGATGGGAAGGTAGAAAAAGGAGATGTTGTTGTTATTCGCTATGAAGGACCAAAAGGTGGTCCGGGAATGCCTGAAATGTTAAAACCAACTGCGGCCATCATTGGCGCAGGATTAGGTCAAGATGTCGCATTGATTACCGATGGACGATTTTCAGGAGGGACCCATGGTTTTGTGGTGGGGCATATTACACCTGAAGCACAAGAGGGTGGGCCGATTGCCTTAGTCAAGGACGGTGATATGATTATCATTGACGCCGAAACCAACACCATAACCTTAGAAGTATCAGAAGAAGAGCTGCAAGACAGACACTCAAAATGGGAGGCACCTGCGTTAAAATTTGATCGAGGGGTGCTATATAAATATGCAAGAACAGTATCATCGGCATCAAAAGGATGTGTTACCGATGAATTCTAAACAAATTCCTGCACAGTCAGGGATCTTATTAATTGAAGTAAGATTATGAAAGACACACAAACATTGAATAAAGAAGAAAAATCAGTAACTACTACCGAACGTATCTCAGGTAGCGAAGCCATCATCAGATGTCTTCTAGCTGAAGGCGTGGACCTGCTTTATGGATATCCAGGCGGAGCCATCATGCCAGTTTATGATGAGCTTTATAAATTTAGAGATCAAATTCACCACGTTTTGGCGCGTCATGAACAAGGCGCTGCCCATGCTGCCCAAGGCTATGCACGCATTTCAGGAAAAGTTGGTGTGGCCATTGCCACTTCCGGACCTGGAGCTACAAACCTCATTACGGGCATTGCCGATGCACAAATAGATTCTACACCATTGGTGTGCATTACTGGTCAAGTAGCCTCACATTTATTGGGTAGCGATGCGTTTCAGGAAACAGATATCATTGGTATCTCCACCCCAGTTACCAAATGGAATCATCAAATAACCAAGGCCTCGCAAATTCCTGAAGTCATTGCCAAGGCATTTTATATTGCGAGAAGCGGACGTCCAGGACCAGTACTGATTGACATTACAAAAGATGCCCAATTTGAAGAGTTCGATTTTTCCTATGAAAAATGCAAAGGCGTTAGAAGTTATAATCCTGTTCCAGAAACGGATATTGACGATGTGAAAGCCGCAGCACTTTTAATAAACTCAGCTAAAAAACCATTAATTGTCTGGGGACAAGGTGTTATTTTAAGTGAAGCCGAAAAGGAATTGATGGCAGTTATTGAAAAAGCCGGCATCCCATCGGCGTGGACCATTCTTGGTGCTTCTGCCGTTCCAACAACACACCCACTAAATGTAGGTATGGTGGGAATGCACGGTAATTATGCTCCTAATGTGTTGACCAATGAGTGTGATGTTCTGATCGCTATTGGAATGCGATTTGACGATCGCGTGACCGGAAATCTGGATACCTATGCCAAACAAGCAAAAATTATTCACTTTGAAATTGATCCGGCTGAGATTGACAAAAACGTAAAAACCGACGTAGCTGTTTTGGGTGATGCCAAAGACAGTCTTTCAAAACTATTGCCATTGCTAAATCCAAATTCCCATTCAGAATGGCACCAACAATTTAAAGATCTCTATGCTATAGAATACAATAAAGTAATCAAGGACGATTTGCATCCTACAAAGGAAGGTCTGACTATGGGCGAAGTGCTCAAGGAGATCAATGTCCAGTCTCAAGGAAACGCAGCCATTGTAACTGACGTTGGGCAACACCAAATGATTGCCTGCCGTTATGCTGAATTTACCACTACCAGAAGTAATATTACATCTGGCGGATTGGGAACAATGGGCTTTGCCCTTCCGGCAGCCATCGGTGCAAAAATGTCGGCGCCAGAGCGCGATGTTGTTGCAATTATTGGCGATGGTGGGTTTCAAATGAACATTCAGGAACTGGGCACCATATTTCAACAAAAAGTACCGGTTAAGATTGTGGTTTTAAACAACGAGTTTTTAGGGATGGTACGCCAATGGCAACAATTGTTTTTTGACAAGCGCTATGCATCGACAGAAATGATCAATCCCGATTTTATTGCCATTGCTAAGGGCTATTATATTGATGCTCAAAAAGTGACCAAAAGAACCGATTTGAAAAAAGCTGTTGAAGAAATGATGACTTCCGAAGGCCCTTACTTTTTAGAGGTAGCCGTAGAAAAAGAAGATAATGTCTTTCCTATGATTCCGAGTGGCGCTAGTGTTTCTGATGTGCGATTGGAATAATTGGAAGTGTAAAACATAACGTTTGAAAAACATATTTAACAGAGAAAAGAGCCTAAGAATACAGATTAAAACGTGAATAAAAAACGCAAATCTATTTTCTGTGCGCTAACATCAAATATTCAAAAATAATGAGTGAAGAAAAAAAACTATATACCGTTTCTGTTTACACCGAAAATAACATCGGTTTACTAAATCGTATCTCGGCTATTTTTCAAAGACGCCATCTCAATCTGGACAGCATTAACATTTCCACCTCAGAGATTGAAAACGTTTCAAAGTGGACCATTGTATTACAACTTTCGGAAGAACGCGTAAAGAAAGTCATTGGTCAAATCGAGAAACAAATTGAGGTTATCAAAGCGTATTACCATACCGAGGAAGAGACCATCTATCAAGAGTCTTGCTTGTTTAAAATCAAATCGCATTTACTTTTTGACGAACGTCAAATTCAAAACATCATTAAAGAAAGCAATGCGCGGATTGTTACCGTGAACAAAGAGTTTTTTGTCATTGAAAAATCTGGTCGAAAAGAAGAAATAGAATTATTACATCGTGAATTAAGTGTTTTTGGAATCATGCAATTTACCCGTTCGGGACGCATTGCTGTGACCAAGGACGAAATGAAAATATCAAAAATGCTCGAAGCATTTCAACATTAAAAATCAAAATAAAATGTCAAATTATTTCAACACATTACCGTTAAGATTACAATTGGAGCAATTAGGAAAATGCCGATTTATGGAGGCTTCAGAATTTGAAGATGGCATCAATGCACTCAAAGGAAAGAAAATAGTAATTGTAGGCTGTGGCGCACAAGGATTAAACCAAGGTTTAAACATGCGCGATTCCGGTCTGGATATTTCTTATGCTTTGCGCGACGCTGCCATTAAAGAGCAACGTGCGTCGTATAAAAACGCAACGTCCAACGGATTTACCGCTGGCACTTATGAAGAGTTGATCCCGACCGCAGATTTAGTCTTAAATCTTACACCAGACAAGCAGCATACCGATGTTGTGAAAACAGTTATGCCATTCATGAAAAAAGGCGCTACCCTAAGCTATTCACATGGTTTTAATATTGTAGAAGAAGGCACGAAAATTCGTGAGGATCTTACGGTTATCATGGTAGCGCCAAAGTGTCCGGGCACAGAGGTTCGCGAAGAGTATAAGCGCGGTTTTGGTGTGCCTACCTTAATTGCAGTACATCCTGAAAACGACCCAGAACAAAAAGGTCTGGAACAGGCAAAAGCCTATGCCGTTGCTACTGGAGGCGATAGAGCGGGTGTTTTGGAATCCTCATTCATAGCTGAAGTAAAGAGTGACTTAATGGGTGAACAGACCATTCTTTGTGGTGTGCTTCAAACGGGCTCTATCCTTGCATTCGACAAAATGGTTGAAGAAGGTGTCGATGCCAATTACGCGGCTAAATTGATTCAATTGGGTTGGGAGACCATCACTGAAGCCTTGAAACATGGCGGGATTACCAATATGATGGACCGTTTATCAAACCCTGCAAAGATCAAAGCCTTTAAAATGGCTGAGGAATTAAAGACCATTATGAAACCCCTGTTTGAAAAACACATGGACGATATCATTTCCGGTCACTTCTCACAAACCATGATGGAGGATTGGGCCAATGATGATGTCAATCTTTTAAAATGGCGTGCTGCAACTGGCGAAACTGCATTTGAGAAAACAGAATTGACCACCGATCATATTTCAGAGCAAACCTATTTTGATCACGGTGTACTCATGGTAGCTTTCGTGAAATCGGGAGTAGAATTAGCGTTTGATACTATGGTAAGTGCTGGTATTATTGAAGATTCAGCTTATTACGAATCCTTACATGAACTACCATTGATTGCCAATACCATCGCAAGAAAAAAACTATTCGAGATGAACCGTGTTATTTCTGACACGGCAGAATACGGCTGTTATTTATTTGATCATGCCGCCAAACCTCTGTTGGTAGATTTCATGAAGAGTGTCGATCCAAAAACGATTGGAACGTCGTTTTCAACCTCAAATGCAGTTGACAATCAAGAGCTAATTGCCGTTAATGATGCCATCAGAAACCATCCAATTGAAACGGTTGGGAAGCGATTAAGAGCAGCAATGACCGCAATGAAAGTTATAAAAACTGATGCTGAAGTTGAAGATTCAGTTTTAGCATAAAAGAATTTAGCATCCCATGGATGTGTTTAACATAAAAGGCAGGAGAAATCTCCTGCCTCTAAAGAACTGTGATGAAGATTGAAACCAAAATATATTACCCAACTATGGCGGCGGTTGAAGAAGCCGCCAGAAAACTACAAGATGTTGCTGAGGTCACACCGTTGACCACTAGCAAGCGCTATTCAAAGGAATTTGAATCTAACATATTATTTAAACGCGAGGATTTACAGCAGGTGCGTTCTTATAAAGTGAGAGGTGCTTACAACAAAATGGCATCCTTGAGCCCTACGCAAATAGAAAATGGCATCGTGTGCGCCAGTGCTGGCAACCATGCCCAAGGTGTGGCTCTATCTTGTAAGTTATTGAAAATTAAAGGCACTATTTTCATGCCCGCTCCCACGCCTAAACAAAAAATTGAGCAAGTCAATATGTTTGGTGAGGATTATACCGAAGTGGTTTTGGTTGGCGACACGTTTGACGATGCCAACGCTGCCGCAATGGAGGAATGCAAGCGCTTAGACAAAACTTTTATCCATCCGTTTAACGATGAAAAAGTAATTGAAGGCCAAGCTACCATGGCTCTCGAAATTATTGACCAAGCCCAACATCCCATCCATTATGTCTTTGTTCCTGTTGGCGGCGGCGGATTATCGGCTGGATTGTCATCTGTGTTCAAGGAATTTTCCCCAAACACTAAAATTATAGGTGTAGAACCTAAAGGCGCACCGTCCATGTCTACCTCAATTCAGAATCAACGAAATACTGAGTTAAACAAAATTGAGAATTTTGTTGATGGGGCTTCAGTAAAACGCGTTGGCGACCTAAATTTTGCAATTTGTCAACGGAATTTAGATGCCATGATCACCGTAGATGAAGGTAAAGTCTGTGAAGTTATGCTCGATCTGTATAATAAAGATGCGATTATTGTTGAACCGGCAGGTGCTTTAAGTATTGCGGCTTTAGATCAGTACGCCGATGAAATCAAGGGGAAAAACGTCATCTGCATTGTAAGCGGCAGCAATAATGATATTACCAGAACTGCCGAAATAAAAGAGCGTGCCCTATTATACGCCAATCTCAAACATTATTTTATCATCAAGTTTCCGCAACGTGCCGGTGCACTCCGTGAGTTTGTGGTAGATATTTTAGGCCCAGATGATGATATCACTTATTTTGAATACACCAAAAAAACAAATCGTGACAATGGTGCCGCCGTTGTGGGATTAGAATTAAAATCAGCCGATGATTTAGAGCCTTTGATCTCCAAAATGAAACGTCGAAATTTCTATGGCGATTACCTAAACGATAAACCAGATTTATTTCAATTTTTAGTATAAAACAATCTTATGAACAATATTCCAGAACAGTATCAAATTAAATCACTAATCCATCAAAACAGCTATTTAGTAGACGGCGAACTAAAATCCTGGTCTGGAGAAAGCTCAGAAGTTTATTCTACTATTTCGTCAACAGAAACCTATAAGCCTACATTGTTGGGCTCCATACCAACCTTAGGCGAAAAAGAAGCCTTAGAAGCTTTGGATGCTGCGGTAAATGCCTATGACAAAGGTCAAGGGTTATGGCCAACCATGAAGGTCAAAGACCGAATTGACTGTATGGAGAAGTTTGTCACCCAAATGAAAACCAAACGTGAGGAAATTGTAAAATTACTCATGTGGGAAATTGGCAAGACCCTTCCTGATTCAGAAAAAGAATTTGATAGAACGGTAGATTATATTTATGATACCATTGAAGAGTACAAGCAATTGGACCGGGATAATGCCAAATTTGAAAAAAATGATGGTGTTTACGCACATATTAGAAGAGGACCACTTGGGGTTGTCTTGTGTTTAGGCCCCTACAACTATCCTTTAAATGAAACTTTTGCACTGTTGATTCCTGCATTGATCATGGGCAATACCGTCATTTTTAAACCTGCAAAATATGGAGTTTTATTGATTTCGCCATTATTGGAGGCCTTCCAAAGCAGCTTTCCAAAAGGTGCCGTTAATATTCTTTACGGACGTGGAAGAACCGTTGCAACTCCAATTATGCAGTCTGGAAAAGTTGATGTTCTAGCACTTATCGGGAATAGTAAATCGGCCAATGCCTTACAAAACCAACATCCAAAAAGCAATAGGTTACGATTGGTTTTGGGCTTGGAAGCTAAAAACCCGGCCATTGTATTACCAGATGCTGATTTGGACTTGGCCATCGATGAGTGTATCGCTGGTACAACGTCATTCAACGGACAACGCTGTACGGCGCTTAAAATAGTTTATGTCCATGAAGATATCGTTGACGAATTCAATAAGCGGTTCTCAGCAAGAGTTGACGCTTTAAAATTTGGCAATCCTTGGGATCCTGGTGCTAAATTAACCCCATTACCTGAATCAGATAAACCACAATACATACAAGAGTTAATTGATGATGCACTTGAAAAAGGTGCGAAAATATTAAATGAGAAAGGGGGTGAAACCACTGAAAACTATATTTTCCCAGCTGTCTTGTATCCCGTCAACAAAGAGATGCGCGTTTTTCAAGAGGAGCAATTTGGCCCTGTAATTCCAGTACTTTCATTTAAAGACATCAATGAACCTTTAGACGATATGGCAGAATCCAATTACGGACAGCAGGTGAGTTTGTTTGGAAGTGATGTCAAAACCTTGGCGCCGTTGATTGATACTTTAGTGAACTTGGTATGTCGGGTCAATTTAAATAGTTCTTGTCAACGCGGACCGGATGTCTATCCGTTTACCGGCAGAAAAGATTCAGCTGTGGCGACTTTAAGTGTGCATGACGCTTTACGTTCCTTTTCCATTCGGACTTTTGTAGCCTCTAAAGACAATACATATAACAATGCCATTTTAAAGAACTTATTAGATAGTAAAGGCTCAAATTTTGTGAGTACGGACTATATTCTTTAAAAAAGGTTAAAAATTATTTGAAATATTAAATTAATTGTTACATTTGATCTATGCTTATAATGAAAAATAAAATACGTCCATCAAGTCCCGCAATGGTATTGCGCAGACGCTGTGCATTCTAACCTAAAAAGAAGTCGCTAACGTATATTTATTTTTTCACCTTGATCACATCACCACACATAATTTACTTTTCAAATTCAGTTGTTACAATTAACAGCCGTTTTAGGATATGTCCTGTTTTGTTCCGTCGCCCTTAAGGGTGCGTACTATTTATGGAACCTAGGTGAGTCCGGTTCTTCTTTTCGACAACTTAATCTTAATTATTTTTAATCAAAACTTCAAAACAATGGACATTGTTATTGCTAATAAATCTCATGTTATTTATGCTCAGATCATTTGCGACACCATTGCAGAATCAGCAAAAGTAAGAGGCACAGGCATTGCAAAACGTACCCCGGAGTATATCATTTCTAAATTAGAGAATGGAAATGCTGTAATCGCTTTAGATGGCGATACCTTTGCAGGCTTTTGCTACATTGAAGCTTGGGGCCATGGCAAATTTGTTGCCAATTCCGGATTGATAGTACATCCTGACTATAGAGAACAAGGCTTAGCCAAGAAAATAAAAGCACGTATTTTTCAGCATTCCAGAGAAAAATTTCCGGATTCTAAAATATTCAGTATCACAACTGGATTGGCGGTTATGAAAATGAATAGTGAATTGGGCTATAAGCCTGTAACTTTTTCTGAATTGACAGATGATCAGAGTTTCTGGAAAGGCTGTCAGACCTGTAAAAACTACGACATTCTTCAGCGTATGGAGCAGCGTATGTGTTTGTGCACCGGAATGCTTTACGACCCGAAGGCCATAGATAGAGATGAGCCAAAAACAGTAAAAACAAAGACCTTTCAAAGATTAAAACAGATTAAACAGAATTTGTTTTTAAAAAAAGATAAATCATGAGCAAAAAATTAGTTTTAGCCTATAGCGGCGGATTGGATACGTCTTACTGTGCCGTCCATTTGAGTAAAGACTTAGGCTATGAAGTACATGCGGTAAGTGTCAATACTGGCGGATTTACTTCTGAAGAAATCAAAAACATAGAATCCAATGCCTATAAAATGGGCGTTGCCACTTATAAAAACCTTGATGCCGTGGCTTCTTATTACGAGAAAGTCGTCAAATATTTGATCTATGGAAATGTGTTAAAAAACAATACCTATCCCTTATCTGTAAGTGCGGAACGTATCATTCAAGCCATTGAAATTGTTGAATATGCCAAAAGTATCAACGCCGGATTTATTGCCCATGGTAGCACGGGTGCGGGTAACGATCAAGTACGATTTGATATGATTTTTCAAACCTTGGCACCACATATTGAAATCATCACGCCAATTAGAGATCTGAAATTGTCCAGACAGGAAGAAATCGATTATCTAAAAAGTAATGGTGTAGATATGTCTTGGGATAAAGCCAAATATTCCGTTAACAAAGGACTTTGGGGCACAAGCGTTGGCGGTGAAGAAACATTGACTTCAGAAAAACCTTTGCCAGAACATGCTTATCCGTCTCAATTGGAGAAACAAGGTTCAGAAAAAGCAACCTTGACTTTCAAAAAAGGACAATTTGTAGCACTCAATGGGCAGGCCAATTCACCAGAGAAGAATATTGAAGCACTACATACCTTGGCATCAGCTTATGCTATCGGACGCGATATTCATGTTGGTGATACCATAGTTGGTATTAAAGGCCGTGTTGGTTTTGAAGCCGCAGCAGCACTCATTACGATAAAAGCACATCACTTATTGGAAAAACATACACTTACAAAATGGCAATTGCAGCATAAGGAATACCTCTCAAGTTTTTATGGCATGCATTTGCACGAAGGCCAATATTTGGACCCAGTGATGCGCAACATAGAAGCGTTTTTAGAGAGCAGCCAACAAAACGTATCAGGAGATGTTGTGGTCACCTTAAAACCTTACCATTTTATGTTAGATGGCATCACTTCTGAACATGATTTGATGAACGCCAAGTTTGGTAGCTATGGCGAAATGAATAAAGGATGGACCTCAGATGAAGCCAAAGGCTTTATTAAAATAATTGGCAATCAGAATAAAATATATCACCAAGTAAATTCGGAATCATGATTGACGTAGGGATTATTGGAGGTGCCGGTTATACGGCAGGCGAGCTGATCCGCCTACTCTTGAACCATCCAAAAACAAAACTCAATTTTATTTATAGCACTTCCAATGCCGGAAATAAGGTGCACAAAGTACATCAGGATTTGGTGGGCAGCACCGATTTGGAGTTTTCAAGTACTATCAATCCAGAGGTAGATGTTTTGTTCCTGTGCCTGGGGCATGGCAATTCAAAAGCATTTTTGGAAAGTCACAAGTTTTCGTCCAAAACTAAAATCATCGATTTAAGCAATGATTTCAGATTGGAAAAAGATCGTGATTTTCAAGACATGCATTTTGTTTACGGCTTGCCGGAATTGAACAAAGAGACCATTAAAAAAGCTGACTATATTGCAAACCCTGGATGCTTTGCTACGGGAATTCAATTGGCACTTTTACCCTTGGCTGCACATCATCTTTTAAATAACGATGTCCACGTCAACGCCGTTACAGGTGCAACGGGCGCAGGAACCTCATTGTCTGATACGACCCATTTTTCATGGCGAGACAATAACTTCTCGCATTATAAGGCCTTTTCGCATCAACATTTGGGAGAAATCAATGAAAGCATTTTTGCACTGCAAAAAGATGCGACTTCCGAAATCATTCTTGTGCCCAATCGCGGAAACTTTTCACGAGGAATATTTACGACGGCTTACACCCATTTTGACGGAAGTTTGGAGGATGCCAAAAGTTTGTATAAAACCTATTATAAAGATGCAGTATTTACGATTGTTTCTGACGAAGAAATTCATTTAAAACAAGTGGTCAATACCAATAAATGCCTCCTTCATTTATACAAGTACGACAACAAATTGTTAATCACGAGTATTGTGGATAACCTATTGAAAGGGGCTTCGGGACAAGCCATTCAAAACATGAATTTGATGTTTGGTTATGAAGAATCGCAAGGATTAAAATTAAAAGCGAACTTTTTTTAATATTACCTAAACCTGTCAGTCCCGAAAATTTTAGGGATGAAACCTGACCGGTCTTAACACATTTCAAGTATGAAAATAGCAATAATAGGAACAGGAAATTTAGGAAAATCAATCGCAAAAGGTTTGATTAATACTAATGCGATCACAACGCTCTATCTCACGAAAAGAAACACGGACAGCATCGCTGAATTTGACGGATACAAAAACGTAAACCTCACCACGGACAACGCATTGGCCGTTAAAAACTCCGATATCATCATTTTAGCCGTTCAGCCATCACATTTAGAAGGTGTTTTAAAAGGAATCTCTTCTCTTCTTACTGAAAATCATGTACTGATTTCAACCGTCACCGGATTTAGTATTGATAAAATCGAGACTATTGTTGGTGCTGATCAATTTATTATCAGAGCCATGCCAAATACGGCGATAGCGGTAGGCAAATCAATGACCTGTATTTGTAGCAACCTTAAAGGGACCAAACGGATTAAAGTTGCAGAGGCTATTTTTAATCGCTTAGGACATTCATTGGTCATTCCAGAATCCCAAATGCAAGCTGCAACAGTAGTGTGTGCCAGTGGGATTGCATTTTGGATGCGATTGATTCGCGCCACCACGCAAGCCGCCATTCAATTAGGTTTTGACGCCAAGGAAGCTCAAGAATTGGCCATGCATACCAGTGAAGGTGCCGCAAGTTTATTGATTGCCAATGGTCATCATCCAGAAGAGGAAATTGATCGGGTGACCACGCCAAAAGGCTGTACCATTGAGGGCTTAAATGAAATGGAGCACAAGGGTTTAAGTTCGTCGTTGATACAAGGAATGATAGCTTCTTACAACAAAATCAGTAATATTAGAAAAGAACAAGTATGAGTTTATTTAATGTCTATCCGCTTTTTGATATCACGCCGGTACGAGCCAAAGACCTTGCTGTTTTTGATGATCAAGGCGTCGAATATTTAGATTTATACGGTGGCCATGCCGTAATTTCCATAGGCCATTCACACCCAGAATATGTATCGGCTATTTCGAATCAAGTAAAGAATCTGGGGTTCTATAGCAATGCCATTCAAAATCCGCTGCAAGAATCCTTAGCCAAAGAACTTGGGCGCATTTCAGAATGCCAAGACTACCAATTGTTTTTATGTAACTCTGGTGCTGAAGCCAATGAAAACGCGCTCAAATTAGCGTCTTTTCACACAGGAAAGAAGAATATCCTTGCGTTTAAGAACTCCTTTCACGGACGTACCTCAGCAGCCGTTGCCGCCACTGATGATCCAAAGATTGTTGCCCCATTAAACGCACAACAACACGTGGATTTTGTGGCTTTGGGCGATTTGCAAGCCGTAGAAAACATTTTGAAAAAAGAGGAAACATGTGCCGTTATTATTGAATGCATCCAAGGTGTGGGTGGATTGGATGAAAGTACAGAGGCGTTTCACCAAGGTTTGGAAAAGTTATGCAGAACGTACAACGTCATGTTAATTGCAGATGAGGTCCAATCTGGCTTTGGAAGAACCGGCGATTTCTTTGCATTTCAAAAATACGGGTGGACACCAGATATTATTTCCATGGCCAAAGGTATGGGCAACGGATTTCCAATTGGTGGCATCTTGATCCACCCAGATATTAAAGCCTCGTTTGGATTGTTAGGAACTACATTTGGTGGCAATCACTTGGCTTGTGCAGCTTCTTTAGCCGTACTAAAAGTTTTGGAATCCGAAAATTTGATGGAAAATGCTGAGGAGATGTCGGCGTATTTTATTCAGAAAGCCCAAAACCTACCCCATTTAAAAAGCATTAAGGGACGCGGATTAATGCTGGGATTGGAATTTGATTTTGCAGTGGCAGAATTGCGAAAAAAACTCATCCACACCCATAAGATATTTACCGGAAGTGCTAAAAATCCTAATTTAATCAGAATTCTTCCACCATTGACGATTCAGAAAAAACATATCGATTTGTTTTTTGAAGCCTTGAAACAGGAGTTAATGGTAATGAATGGGAGTCAGCAATAACGAACCGAACCTCTCAGGTTTTTGAAACTTGAGAGGTTTAAACAACGCACCAACCTGCAAGTAGGTTTGAATAGAAAATTAATAAATACCTTCCCGATAGCAATCGGGATCGCAGATATAATGAGATCACCTCCCGATAACTATTTGAATCGCGAGGTTAGAGAACAGCCCCGAAGGGGTGGAATATCAATAGAAAACGAATTGATAAACCATAAAAGCCCTGAAGGGGCGAAATATATTAGAAAACGCATAAACAAATACCCAAAGTCCTGTAAGGACGACATATCAATCTCCAAGGTTTCAAAAACTTGGTGGTTTATAGAAGAGATTAAGTCGAATTAAAAAGATTCTCGCTGGAGTTTATCTTGAGCGGAGTCGAAAGACGGGAAATAAAGATGAAAAAATACACCGAAATAAATGATATTTCCAACCTCTCAGAGATGATAAAGGAAGCTATTTTACTCAAAATGCAACCTTCTGAATTTTCGGATTTGGGAAAGCACAAAACTTTAGTCATGTTGTTTTTCAACTCAAGTTTAAGAACTCGATTGAGCACAGAAAAAGCAGCGCGACATTTAGGAATGCACGTGAGTATTCTCAATATCAATGACGCTTGGAATATTGAATTTGAAGATGGAAGCATCATGAATGCAGGCAGCTCTGAACACATCAAGGAAGCCGCCCAAGTGATCTCACAATATGCCGATATTATCGCGGTCCGTGCGTTTCCAACGCTTACCGATAAAGCTAAGGACGCTTCCGAGTATATTGTAAATAGTTTTATAAAATATGCCACGGTACCAATTGTGAATATGGAAAGTGCTACGGCGCATCCCTTGCAAGCTTTGGCTGATGCAATTACCATAACTGAGCTTTCTGAAAAGCACAAACCAAAAGTTGTGTTGTCATGGGCGCCACATCCAAAAGCATTGCCACAAGCTGTGGCCAATTCGTTTGTTGAAATGATGCAAAAGATGGACGTCGATTTGACCATCACCCATCCGGAAGGCTATGAACTTGATGAGAACATCACCAAAAACACACCAATTAATCACAATCAAGAAGAAGCTTTAAAAAACGCCGATTTTGTTTATGTGAAAAACTGGAGCAATTATAAAGACTACGGAAAAGTCTTAAATCAAGACCCCAATTGGATGATGACCAAAGAAAAATTGGGCAATGCCAAATTCATGCATTGCTTACCGGTTAGACGGAATGTGGTGGTGGAAGATGCGGTTTTAGATGGTGACAATTCCGTAGTGATCAAACAGGCCAACAATAGAACTTTTGCGGCGCAGGTGGTTTTGAAACAAATATTAGAAAGACTATAGAGACCAGACAGGTTTCAAATATAGGATGAAAAATTAAAAAAAACCGTTGAAGTCTATCTTGAGCGGAGTCGAAAGACTGGCATAAAATGAAAACATTAAAAATTATTAAAATAGGTGGTAATATCATTGATAATGAAGCGGCATTGTCTTCTTTTTTGGAGGTATTCGCAACTATCAACTCGCCTAAGATCCTGATTCACGGTGGTGGTAAATTAGCCACACAATTGGCCAATCAACTGGGTCTTGAAGTGAAAATGATTGATGGTAGACGTATTACCGACAAGGCCACTTTAGACCTCATTACCATGGTTTATGCTGGAAAAATCAACAAAAATATAGTGGCAGAACTGCAATCAAAAAATTGTAACGCTATCGGATTTTCCGGTGCAGACGGCAACACCATTATTTCCAAAAAGCGTCCCGTAAAACCCATCGATTTCGGATTTGTAGGCGATGTCAAAAAAGTGAATATCGAAACACTGCAAGTTTTATTGGAACACAAGGTGACCCCAGTATTTTGCGCATTGACCCACGACAAAAAAGGACAACTTTTAAACACTAATGCCGACACCATCGCTTCTGAACTGGCCATTGGATTTGCCAAATACTATCAAACGGAGTTATATTATTGCTTTGAGAAAAACGGAGTCTTGAGAGATGTGTCTGATGAAAATTCGGTAATCAGAGAGATCACTACCCAATCCTATCAAAATTTAATTGATGATAAAGTCATCGTTGACGGCATGCTTCCAAAACTGAACAATTGTGTTCATGCCATTGAGAAAAATGTTTATAAAGTCTGCATCGGAAAACCAGAAATGCTCTATGACGATAAGGCTAATTTTACAACCATTACCAAATGATACAAAAACTGACCACAGATGCCATTGCATTGCTGAAAAACTTGATTGAAATCCCTTCCTTTTCATCTGAAGAGGACAATACCGCTAAGTTGATAGAGCAATGGTTTCAAAAATTTAATATCAAATATAATCGGACCGTCAACAACGTTTGGGCAATAAACAAACATTTTGACGACTCAAAACCCACCTTATTGCTCAACTCCCATCACGATACTGTCAAACCGAATAGTGCATACACCAAAGATCCTTTTAAGGCTATTGTTGAAGACAGCAAATTATATGGTTTGGGAAGTAATGACGCGGGTGGCTGCTTGGTTTCTTTAATCGCCACATTTACGTATTTTTATGAGCAACCAAACCTAAACTACAATTTGGTCATTGTCGCTTCCGCTGAGGAAGAAAGCAGCGGTCCGAATGGGCTGAACAGCATGTTGAATGTTATCCCAAAAATTGATGTGGCCATTGTAGGTGAACCTACCTTGATGCAACTGGCCATTGCCGAAAAAGGCCTTGTGGTTTTTGATGCCAAGGTAAAAGGAACGCCAAGTCATTCGGCGCATCCAAATGATGATAATGCCATTTACAATTGTATTGAGGTGTTGCAATGGTTTAAAGATTATAAATTTGAGAAGGTGTCAGATGCCTTAGGTGAGGTTAAATTGACCGTATCGCAAATAAAAGCCGGAAAACAACATAATGCCGTACCTGCCGAAGTGGATTTGGTGGTGGATGTGCGTGTAAATGATTGTTATACAAATGCTGAAATTGTGGAAATCCTCCAAAAGGAAGCGCCATGCGACAGCATTGTTCCACGAAGTTTACGATTAAACTCATCGTCCATTCCAAAAGAACATGCTTTGGTACAGGCGGGTATCGCTTTGGGTCGTGGAACTTACGGGTCGCCAACCCTTTCAGATCAAGCGGTTTTAACCTGTCCGTCGTTAAAATTAGGGCCTGGTGACAGCACCCGATCGCATTCCGCTGATGAATTTATTTATATTAGTGAGATTGAGGAAGGGATTGAAATTTATATCAAATTATTAAATAAGATATTGTAAAGAACAAAGGATAGAGACAAAAGAACAAAGATTTTCGCGCTTTAAGTGCAGTCTTTATTCTAACAGCGAAGCGGTCTTTATTCTTTATTCTGAAATTTTAAGAATTAAAATTTTTTGTATGAAACTCTGGGATAAAGGTATTAGTATTGATAAAAAAATAGAGCAATTTACTGTTGGAAACGACCGAGAAATTGACTTACACATTGCCAAATATGATATTCAGGCGTCTTTGGCTCATGCCAAAATGCTTCAATCCATCGGGATTTTATCGAAGGACGAATTAGTGCAATTAGAAGGTGGATTAGAAATCTTAGCACAACAAATTGAAGAGGGGACGTTCACCATCGATTCACAATTTGAAGATGTGCACTCTAAAATAGAATTTGAACTCACCAAAACCTTGGGAGAAGTCGGAAAAAAAATCCATACGGCGCGTTCAAGAAATGATCAGGTTTTGGTGGCGCTACAGCTTTATTACAAGGAAAATATCGGTATCATCTACGATAAAACAGAAGTGTTTTTCAACACATTGCTAGACTTGGCTGAAACCCACAAGAAAGCCTTACTGCCAGGATACACACATTTGCAGGTGGCCATGCCCTCGTCTTTTGGTTTATGGTTTTCTGCTTACGCAGAATTACTGATTGACGATGTGTATCTACTTAATGCAGCTCTAAAAACCGTGGATCAAAATCCATTAGGCTCAGCGGCGGGTTATGGGAGTTCTTTCGGAATTGATCGGGAATTGACGACCAAAAAATTGCAATTTTCCACTCTCAAGTACAATGTGGTTGCCGCCCAAATGGCTCGCGGTAAAAGTGAACGTACCATTGCTCTAACTTTGGGCAGCCTGTGCAACACTATGGCGCGTTTTGCAATGGATATCTGTCTGTATATGAGCCAGAATTTCAGTTTTATCACCTTTCCTGATGAATTGACTACGGGAAGCAGCATCATGCCCCATAAAAAGAATCCTGATGTCTTTGAACTGATTCGTGGTAAGTGTAATAAAATTCAAGCCTTACAGACGGAAATGATACTGATCACCAATAACCTTCCAAGTGGCTATCATCGCGATTATCAGTTGTTGAAAGAAAATATGATTCTTGCCATCAATGACGTCAAGGATATCTTAGATATCTTTAACTATGCCATTCAGCAAATAGAAGTCAAGAACATTGATTTGAACGATGCAAAATATCAGTATCTATTTACGGTAGATAATATGAATACCTTGGTAGAAGGTGGAATGAGTTTCCGAGAAGCCTATCAAGTTATTGGGCAACAAGTCCAGGAAGGGACTTATAAACCGGATACGTCAAAAGAACACACGCATAAAGGCAGTATGGGGAATTTATGCTTAGATGAAATAAAAACAAAGTTTCCAAAATGCGAAAAGCATCCGTGATGGATGCTTTTCTGAAGATCTACTATTTAATAATTCTGACTAACTAAATTAACTTTAAATAATAGTAGATTGTCCTAAATGAATGTTTGTAAAATTCATATTAGTGTCTTTCGGATTATTTATAAAATCTTCAATAAAATCGCCCACTTTAGTGGTCGAGATATGATTGAATTTGGTATTTAGATCTGGTGTTGTAATGTTTAATTTTAACGAACGTTCCACTCCTTCCCTAATCAATTCGGCTTCTTCATATAACTCAAAATGATCCAACAACATGGCTGCAGATAAAATTGAGGCAATCGGATTGGCGATGCCCAAGTCTTTTGCCTGCGGATAAGAGCCGTGAATAGGTTCAAACATGGCAAAGTAATCTCCAACCGACGCAGAGGCCAACAAGCCAATAGAGCCGCCAATAACACTTGCCTCGTCACTAATTATATCGCCGAACATGTTTTCCGTCAAGATGACATCAAATTGTTTCGGATTTAAAATAATCTGCATGGCAGCATTATCAACAAATAAGTAGTCGAGTTTTACGTCTTTGTATTCTTGTGAAATTTCGGTCACTACTTTTCGCCATAAACGCGATGATTCCAAAACGTTGGCTTTATCTACCAAGGTCACTTTACGCTTTCTGGATTGAGCCGATTTAAAGGCCAAATGCGTGATGCGTTCAATCTCTGAACGTGAATACACACATAGGTCAGAAGCGGTATTACCGTCTTCGCTTAATGTTTTTTCACCAAAATATATGCCTCCGGTCAACTCTCTATAAATACAAATATCAGTGCCTTTTATGAATTGCTTTTTTAAAGGCGATTTGTCCAAAAGCGTATCATAAGCCTTAACCGGCCTGATATTGGCATATAAACCCAACTCCTTGCGCAATTTAAGTAACCCTTGTTCTGGACGCACTTGAGCATCCGGATTATTATCATATTTTGGATCGCCAATGGCACCAAACAAAATGGCATCAGTGGCTTTACACACATCGAGCGTTTCTTTTGGTAACGGGTCTCCAGTTTCATCAATGGCAACAGCACCTGCTGATGCGTATTTGAATTGAAACGAATGATCAAATTCTTGGGCAATCGCTTTCAATACTTTCACAGCTTGTGCGGTTACTTCAGGTCCTATGCCATCTCCTGGCAATACAGCTATTTTTAATTTCATAAATTCCTGCGAAGGGAGGAATCCCCTACCTTCATTATTTTAATGTTTGTGTTTTTCTTTTTACTCAATTTTTGTCAATACATCAAAGCTATTTTTCAAACCTACTTGCAGGTTGTTCTTAATACTCTTGCAACGTTTTTTCAAACGCTTCAATGGAATCTTTTTTGCTCAATAAATAATCAATATCGTCATAACCATTGATCATACAGGTTTTTTTGTAGGCATCAATTTCAAAATCTTCTGAATGGTTTGAGCCATCAATACCAATGGTTTGCGCTTCTAAATCTACAGTGATTTTGGTCTTTGGATCTGCTGTAATCGTGGTCATCAATTCCTTTAAAAATTCAGGAGATACCTGAACCGGTAGTAATCCGTTGTTAAGTGCATTCCCTTTAAAAATATCAGCAAAGAAACTTGATACGATCACTTTAAATCCATAATCGGTCAATGCCCATGCCGCATGTTCTCTACTGCTGCCACATCCAAAATTATCTCCAGCCACCAAAATAGGTCCTTCAAATTGCGGCTGGTTCAACACGAAATTGGTGTTGACCGAGCCATCTTTTTGAAATCGCCAATCCCTAAATACATTTTTGCCAAAACCATCGCGATTGGTAGCTTTCAAAAAACGCGCAGGAATAATTTGATCCGTATCGACGTTTTCGATATCTAAGGGAATTGCTGTTGCTGTTAAGGTTTTAAATTTTTCCATGTTTACTTCACGTCTTTCGACTCCGCTCAAGATAAACTCCAGCGGGTATTTCTTAAATTATTCTTTTATATTTTAGCTACGTCCCGATTGCTTTCGGGAACACCATTGTTTTTCGGTAGCTTTATTATAAGTTTCTGTCCTTTTCAAAACTGACAGATTGGTATTTAATTCAACTGTTTCGTAATATCAATAATCTTTCCTTCCACGGCCGTTGCGGCGGCCATCAATGGGCTTGCTAAAATGGTTCGCGCGCCTTGACCTTGTCTGCCTTCAAAATTTCTATTGGAGGTAGAGACGCAATATTCGCCTTGAGGAATTTTATCATCGTTCATCGCCAAACATGCGGAACATCCTGGTTGACGCAATTCAAAACCGGCATCATCAAAAATAGATTTTAAACCTTCTTCTATAATTTGGGCTTCCACTTGTTTACTACCAGGAACTAACCATGCCGTCACATTATCTGCTTTTTGTTTGCCCTTAATATAATTGGCCGCAATTCGGAAATCTTCAATTCTCGAATTGGTACAACTGCCTATAAAAACGAAATTGATCGGTTTGCCAATTAAGGTCTCTCCCTTCTTAAAGTCCATATATTCCAAAGCTTTATCAAAAGAAGCGTCACTGGTTTCAGGAATAAATTCGGAAATCTTAATACCCATCCCAGGATTGGTACCATAGGTAAGCATCGGCTCTATATCTGCGGCATCAAAGTGATATTCTTTATCAAAAACCGCATCTTCATCAGTTGGCAAGGTTTTCCAATAGGCCACTTTTTGATCGAACTCCTCTCCTTTTGGAGCAAATTTTCGGCCTTTTACATATTCAAAAGTGGTTTCATCTGGAGCAATCATGCCGCCACGTGCGCCCATTTCAATACTCATATTACAAACGGTCATACGACCTTCCATCGACATGTTTTCAAACACATCACCAGCATATTCACAAAAATAACCAGTACCTGCATTGGTACCGATTTTTGAAATGATATATAAAATGACATCTTTAGGAAGCACGCCATTTTTCAACGTCCCGTTTACCGTTACTCTTAAGCTTTTCGGTTTTGTAAGCAGTAAGCACTGGCTTGCAAAAACCTGCGCCACTTGACTGGTCCCAATCCCAAAGGCGATGGTTCCAAAAGCCCCGTGGGTTGAAGTATGGCTATCACCACAAACAATGGTCATCCCCGGTTGGGTGATGCCCAATTCTGGTGCCATAACGTGTACAATGCCGTTATATTTATGCCCTAATTCATAAAGGGTAATATTGTTTTTTATACAATTTTCAGAAAGTTGCTCCAGCTGTTTTCGTGAAAGCGCATCTTTAATTGGCAAATGCTGATTGATGGTTGGCGTATTATGATCGGCAGTTGCCACAATTTGATCAGGTCTGAAGATTGGAATATTGCGTTGCTCGAGCTCATTAAAAGCTTGCGGACTCGTTACTTCATGAATCAGGTGTTTATCGATATACAATATTTGTGGACCGTTGTCTATAGTGTCCACTACATGTGCATCCCAAACTTTATCAAACAAAGTTTTTCCCATCTTAAGCTGAAATTATTTGTTGGTACACTTTACTGGTTTCAATAATTTGATGAATATCAGTGTCGTTAATTTCTTTATTAACATCGGCAAAATCCAAGAAATTGGCATAAACGGCATCCAGCTGTAATTTTGTCAACTCATAACCCACATTTTTAGCGCGATAAGCCAATGCTGCACGACCACTTCTCGCAGTCAATACAATGGCAGACTCTGTAACCCCAACATCTTTAGGGTTAATGATTTCATAAGTTTCCCGATTTTTTATCACCCCGTCCTGATGGATTCCAGAACTATGTGCAAAAGCATTAGCGCCAACTATAGCTTTGTTTGGCTGCGTATAAATGCCCATGTTTTCAGAAACAAGTTGGCTAATACCGTACAAATGTTCTGTTTTTATATTGGTATCCAAATTAAGATATGGATGCTGTTTTAAAACCATGACCACTTCCTCAAGGGCCGTGTTTCCAGCGCGTTCCCCAATTCCGTTGATGGTACATTCAATTTGTCTTGCACCGTTGATCACGCCTTCAATGGAGTTGGCAGTTGCAAGTCCTAAATCGTTATGGCAATGACATGATAAAATAGCTTTTTCAATGCCCTTAACATTTTCTTTTAAGTATTTTATTTTGGCTCCGTATTCACTCGGCAAACAGTATCCTGTAGTATCTGGAATATTTAAGACGGTTGCTCCAGCCTTAATGGCCATTTCACAAACACGTGCTAAAAATTCATTATCGGTCCGTCCGGCATCTTCCGCGTAGAATTCTACATCTTCCACAAACCTCTTTGCAAATTTGACCGCCTCAAAAGCACGTTCCAAAATGGCATCTTGATTGGAGTTGAATTTATATTTAATGTGCGATGCTGAAGTGCCAATACCCGTATGAATTCTTGGGTGTTTAGCATATTTCAGGGCCTCTGCGGCAACTTTGATATCGTTTTCAACCGCACGTGTCAATCCACAAACAATGGTGTTTTTTACTAATTTTGAAATCTCCTCAACAGATTTAAAATCGCCAGGGCTTGAAACCGGAAATCCAGCTTCAATGACGTCAACGCCTAACTGCTCGAGTTGCTCTGCAATAATCAATTTTTGATCAGTATTGAGCTTACATCCAGGTACTTGCTCGCCATCTCTTAAAGTTGTGTCGAAAATTTGAACATTATTATCAGACATTTGTTGCATATTATTTTTGTATTGACAAGCTAATTTATACTTTGTATTTAATTTCAATGATGCAATGCTTTGACTTTTACGACGTTCAGTCGATTTTAAATATTTTACATACTTGATTATCATAAACTTAAGTGCCATTTTAACGTGATGACTAAAGAACAAAAAGATAATTTATTTCAACTGGTGAAATCATTAACCAAGTCCGAAAAACGTCAATTTAAACTGTATGTTGGTCGGCTTGACGTTAATGCCGATTCCAAGTTTTTAAATCTTTTTAATTATATGGACAAAGCCAAGCGCTATGATGAACCGGCCATCATAAAAACGGGCATTGTCAAAAAACAACAATTGGCGAATGTGAAGGCGCATTTGTATAAACAGATTTTAATTAGTTTAAAGCTCAATCCGTCCCATCAAAACATTCGATCTCAAATACGAGAACAGCTTGATTTTGCCTCTATTTTATATCACAAAGGTCTTTATAAACAAAGCTTGAGAATTCTGGACAAGGCCAAGGAACTTGCCATGCAACATGAGGAGAAAAATCTTGCTTATGAGATTGTAGAACTCGAAAAAATTATTGAGTCGCAGTATATAACACGCAGCATCAGCACAAGGGCCGATGAGCTCACCCTTCAAGCCAAAGAGTTGAGTGAATTGAATGTGATTGCAAGTAAACTCTCTAATTTATCGTTACAATTGTACAGTATTATCTTAAAAACAGGTTATGTAAAAAATGCAGAAGAAGGTCGAAAAATAAAGACCTATTTCAACGATCGATTGCCAAAGTTTAAAATTTCAGAGGTTGGTTTCAGAGAAAAATTATGGCTTTATAACACCTATTTGTGGTACAGTTTCTTACTGCAGGATTTTTTAAACTGTTTTAAATACGCCTCAAAATGGGTGGATTTATTTTATGACAATCGCCATATGATCAGTTTAAATCCGGTGTCCTTTTTAAAAGGTAACAACTATCTTTTGGAAGCCCTATTTTTTATCCGAGATAAGCCGAGATTTTTACAACAACTTCAAATTTTAGAAGATCAAATAGAAGCACCTGATTTTCCTAAGGACGAAAATGTAGATGCCCTCGTTTTCTTGTATTTGAATTTCCATAGAATCAATCAACATTTTATTGATGGCAGTTTTGATGAAGGCCTGAACCTCATCCCGAGAATTGAAAATAAACTAAAAAAGTACAACAATCGTCTGGATGAGCACCATAAAATGATTTTTTACTATAAATTTGCAAGCTTACAATTTGGGGCAGGAAATAACAAAGCTTGTATTTTCTATTTGGATAAGATTATTTCTAATAAATCACTGTCCATGCGGGAAGATTTGCAGACTTTTGCCCGTGTTTTGAATTTGGTGGCACATTATGAGGCTGGAGTGGATTATCATATGGATAGTCTGTTGAAAAGCACGTATAAGTTCCTTATCAAAATTAATGATCTGTACGAAGTTCAAAAGGAGATGATAAAGTTTATTAAAGGCTTGCAGGATATTTATCCGCATGATCTGAAAAACGCATTTATTGAACTTCACAAAACTTTAAAAACTTATGAGGATCATCCTTATGAGCGCCGCGCATTTTTGTATTTGGACATCATTTCATGGTTAGAAAGCAAAATTGAGAACAAACCTGTTGGACAAATAATAAGAGATAAATATTTGGCGGAGTTTGTGAAATAGCGACATATTAATATAAACATCAGCACTATTTTATGCCATTTATAAGACTTTCTTTTTTTATCATTTTCGCAACAGTTACTACCAATATCAAAGCTCAAGGCTTATTCCGGAAAAAAGACTCTATTATTACCCAGACTCTATCGCAAGCTTGGGAGCTTGACCGCAAAGATAAGAATGGTACCTTCAGGTTAAACTCTTACCAACCCTTTTATGTGATGCCTGTACATTGGAGCAATCGTATCAATACACAGCCTCAAAGTGTGGGACAAGAGCCAGCCTTTGACGAACCAATTCGACTTCACTCCACTGAAGTTAAATTTCAGATCAGTTTTAAGACAAAAGTATTACAATCGTTTCTATTTGGAACAGGTGATCTTTGGGTGGGCTATACCCAGATTGCCCATTGGCAAGTTTATAATAAACAACTATCACGGCCTTTTAGAGAGCTTAATTATGAACCCGAACTTATTGCTAATTTTCCATTAAATTTCAATCTGTTGGGTTTTAATGCGAAAATGGCGGGCGTGGCTTTCAATCATCAATCCAACGGAAGACCAGATCCAATTTCAAGAAGTTGGAACCGTGTAATCTTGCACCTTGCCTTAGAACGTGACAATTATCAAATCTATCTCAAACCTTGGATGCGGATTGGTGGGGGCTCAGAGGATGATGATAATCCAAAAATTGAAGATTACGTTGGGCGTGCTGAAGCCAACATCATATATAGAAAAAATGGCCACAGTATGAATCTTTTGTTACGCAACTCACTGTCGTTTAAAGACAATCATGGGAGCGTTCAATTCAATTACATGTACCCGATCAGAAATAACCTAAGAGGCCATTTACAGATATTTAGCGGTTATGGCGAAAATCTGATCGACTATAACCACTATCAAACCACCGTGGGACTGGGGATTTCTTTTGTGGAATGGTAAATACCTTGATGCATATAGCCATCACCCATTCTAATATATTAAATAGCTAATAAAGTAGGTAAGGTTTTCCTTTTTGTTTAAAACTATCAACCGCCATGGCCCAATCTTCAATTATAGTTTTTGGGGATTCGCCAGACTCCAATTTCAAACGAACTTCTGGTGTACCGAGCAAACCATCTAACCTTGGCTGCCTTAGTTCAAGTCGTTCATGATACAGTGTTCTTAACGCGTGTAAGATATAAATGCCCGCTTGGGCCGATTTAAACGAATTCCTATCCGTTACTACCATTTCAATCCCTTTCACTTCTTCACCCAGAAATTTAGGAGGGTAAAATTTTATGCCATCCACAATACTATCTGGTACAAAACGGATTGGTTTAAATTCTATACCACGCAATTGGTAACTATTTAATTGTTCTGCCAACTTATTACCATCTATCCATGGAGCGCCAATTTGTTCAAATGGACGCATCGTCCCTCGACCATCTGATATATTGGTGCCTTCAATTAAACAGGTGGCTGGATACATTGTTGCGGTTTTAAGCGTAAGCATATTTGGGGAAGGTTTTATCCATGGCAGCCCAGTGTCGTCATACCATTGCTGTCTGCCATAGTTTTTCATAGGAATGACTGTTAAGTCCGCTTCCACAAGTCCATTAACTTTTCGATTTCCATTGAACATACGGGCAAGCTCACCAACCGTCATTCCATGAGTTATCGGAATTGCACCATTTTCGGCAATTGGCTCTACGGGTCCATCTACATATTCCCCACCTATAGGGTTTGGGCGATCCAACACGAGAAAGGGTACTTCATTTTCTGCCGCTGCCTCTTGAGCCCACAACATGGTTTTTATATAGGTGTAATACCGTGCGCCTATGTCTTGAATGTCAAAAATCAGAACATCTACTTGGGCTAACATCTCAGCGGTCGGTTTACGAGTTTTGCCATAAAGTGAAATAATCTTTAAACCTGTCTCAGCGTCCATTCCATGCTCCACGTGATTGTCTTCTTCCCCTCGTAGTCCGTGCTCAGGCCCAAAGAGCAAGGTCAGTTCAACTTCTGGATGCTTATAAAGTACATCTATGATATGTTGACCGTCGGGTAACAAGCCTGTATGATTTGTAATTAAGCCAATGCGTTTATTCTGAATTTTGGAAAAGAATTCTGATGAAAATAATTGTTCTGCTCCGACTATAACACGTGAGAATTCGGTCCTCTTTTCTAAACTGCTATTTTGATCTTTTTTGATCTGTTGACAGGAAAATGACATGGAAATAAGCAGAAGGAAATAAAAGGGTCTTGAAAATTGCATAAATGTGGTTACAACAGTTTAAAAATAGCGATAGTTTAAAAATTGGAATGGAAATTAAGTATCCCAAGCGTAATTTTAAATGAACTGCATCCCGAATAAAATCTTCAATTTGCATCTGGTTAATTAAAAAATAGCGAAAGACCATAATATACTATTCGTTCTTAATCCATTCAAATTATTAATTAAATATATACTTTTTTAGTAGAAGATTTATACTCTTAACAATCATAATCTGAAATAGATAGAATTGAATGTTTAGATTTTCTGAACATTATTTTCAAACCAATAGATCATTTATAACCTGTTCTTTTATTGTTTACTAAAAATCAAGAACCTCGGGGGTCCATCCGATCCTCACGGGCGGGCAAGTCCACGAGATATGAATAAAGAATTGTCTTTTCGATCGCGGCAAGCCTCGGAGTATGAAAACCCACTGGTGGGAATAAAATTTCCAATCTATAACTAACAAAAAGTGCTGCTTCAAAATTGAAACAGCACTTTTTTGCCATAGGTCAATTGATTTTAATTCTCACACTCTGGAGCGTAGACATATTGAAAAGCCTCGTCTTTTACTTCCGTTGAACTCGTTAACGAAGTCATTTTTTGAAAGCTGTTGTCTTTAAAAACTACATACATTGGACTGTCAATCACATTAAAATTGCCATCTTCATTTGAACTTAAGCTAATGATGTCCTGATTCTGATTTTTAAGCAGTTCTATTCCAGAATACGTCAAGGTATTTGATTTGAGCAAAATTTTATCCAATTCAACGCCATTCTTGATGGCTCTAATTTGGAATTGCTGTTGCGAATTACTGTCCAGACCTGCTTCACCAAATACGAATCTAATTTCAGGATTCGTGTTACTCACCATTGTTTTTTGAGAAATCAAACCACCCCAAATCCATCCTATCTGCGGCCCCATTTTTACTTTGTACCATCTGCTGGTAACGCCATCAATGGTTTGTGGTCTTTCACTTTTTTCCAATAACCGCACATAGGTCCCAATGGCAATGGTGGTCAACTGTTGGCACTGTGCTGCAGGACAATCTCTAAGTGACACGTGATCTACCAAAAGGTAACGGGAAGCCTTGGAGGCTGATGTGGTGTAAATGTCAAATTCTACTTCTTTGCTTTGTGAAAATACGGAAGTTGCCAAGATAAGCAATCCGATGAGCATAATGTTTTTTAAGGTTTTCATACTGTTATATTTTAAAGGTTTATATTTTATTTACCTCTAAAGTAGTATGATATTTCGCTTGAATTGGTGGTGTTTTAGTATTCGTCAGAGATGATTTAGTATTTGTGGAAAGGTTGGGGATTGGAGATTAATCTAAACAACAAAACCCTTCGTCATGAAGGGTTTTGAATGTGGTCCCACCTGGGCTCGAACCAGGGACCACTTGATTATGAGTCATAAATTTTCAATTTTCATGTACTTTCATTAACTTTCTTATGCTCTCATAATCAATATATTAACACATAATATTTTTCATTTAGCCATATATAATTTACTTTTATACCTGCAATTGTTGTACTTATGTTGTACTATGGTTCGAATAAAATCAACTCCGATATGGCTACTATTAAAACAGTTCTTCGAAAGACAAAACTAGATAATAATAAATTTCCAATCTATTTGCGAGTTACGCATTTAAGAAAATCAAAGTTTTTCAGAACACCGTTTAATTCAACATTGAAAGAATGGAATGAAAAAACAGGTGAGTTCAATTCCAAAAATGACAATGCGATACAAAACAACAGAGTTCTTAATAAATTTAAAAGCAGAGTATTAAAAATTATAAACGATTTTGAAATTGAAAACAAAGATTTCAGTTTTAAAGTTCTGGAACACGAGCTTAGATTGATCTATAATCCTCTTCAGAACAATTTTTTCAATTTTTTCAATTCGATTACTCAGGAAATGCTCGATAGTAACAGAATTGGAAGCGCTGATGTCAACAAATACACATCCCTATCGTTATTAATGTTCAATAATAATTCGTCAGACTTAAATTTTGAGGAAGTAGATGCCGATTTCTTATATAGATATGAAGTATTCTTAAGAAGTAGAGGAGGTACAGATGGCGGAATTGGAGTAAAAATGAGAGCTATCAGGGCCGTATATAATTTGGCAATAGCGCGAAACTTCACAAAAGAAAGTAATTACCCTTTCAAAAAATATAAAGTATCAAAACTTAAAAGTAAAGGACAGAAAAGGGCTCTTTCAGCTGCAGACCTTTCTAAAATTACGAAGCTGGATTACGCCAAACACCCTCACCTGATCTATGCCCGTGATTACTTCTTATTTAGCTATTACACAAGAGGTATGAACTTTGCTGATATGCTAAAACTGAAATGGTCAGACATTTCGGATGGTAGAATATTTTATACGAGATCTAAAACTCAAGCTAATTTTTCAATAAAGATATTAGAGCCAGTAAAGCTGATTTTAGAATCCTATAAAGCTCAAAATTTACCAACACCATATGTTTTTCCGATACTTTTAAAGGAAAAACTTACTCCCATGCAGATAAAGTATAGAAAACATAAGGTTTTAAGGAGATTCAATAAAGACCTAAAAGAAATCGGAGAATTATGTGGTATAAATCAAAACCTAACCAGTTACGTAGCAAGACATACCTTCGCAAATACCATGAGGAAAAATGGTAGTTCAACCGAAATTATTAGCGCTAGTTTAGGACATAAGGAATTGAGCACTACTAAGGCATATTTAAAGGAATTGGAATCCCCTGAGCTTGATGAAGCTTGCGAATTATTAGTTCAACAAATAACAGAATAGATTTCTTCCTTCGTCAGGTTAAATCTATCACATACTGTAATGTAACAAAGAAGCCATTGTACACATTTTTAAATTTAAGATTTACTATTGGATGTCTATAGAAATTTTTCAAAATAATCTCTTTTTAATGTCTACTCCCATATAGTCCTGCCAAATGACCAATACGTATTTCTCCTTTCCATATTCTGTTCTTTTTATGAAGCCGAATTCATAGACAAATAAATACACCTCACCTTTCTGGTTTTTCCAATAATGTGTAAAGAAATTGGGGTCAAATCCCTGATCCAATAAAACTTGGGCCCTGATGGTGACCTTACCGCCCTTGTTATATTCCTTGAGTAACCTACGGTTTAATTTGAGCTGATTATCCACCTTATTATAAAAACGTTCCGGATTCTGCTTTTCTTTTTGATATTGATATGCACTTTTGCACTGCGGATCACAAAATTTCTTATCTGATCTCCCCACCAATTCCTTACTGCAATGAAGACATTTATTATTAATTCTCATTTTAAAACGATTTATTAGAAGATTATACGTATCCTATTCGTATAAGGTACGGTTAAATCATTTACATCCATTAGATTGCATAAAAAAAGTCATGGAGAAAGGTAGAAGTGTCACGCTAAAACATCTTTTAATTAAGGAGAAGCGCTATATCGGGTTACAATTCAACACAGATAAAGTCATTCACGCCCTTGTTAAGCAATTGCCAGAGGTGAAATGGAGCAACACCTATAATATGGCTTACATTGTGAACAACAAAAACAATCTCAATAAGATCTTCCAGATCTTCAATGGTGTTGCCTGGGTCAATTGTAACCACTTTTTTGATAAAAAGATTATCAAACAGAATAACGAAGACATCGATATTACTTGGTTTAGAAAAAGGCAGCTCCCAACCACATACCGGGTTTGTCCTACCAATTATTTGGATAAATTAGAGTTGAAAAAATACGCCAACAACACTGTTAAATCTTATGTATCCACTTTTGAAGCTTTTATCAACTATTACAACACCAAGGAATTAATCGAAATCAACGAGCTTGATGTCAGAACTTATGTATTAAAGTTAGTTCAAGAAGACAAGTCAAACTCCTATATAAATTCTGCCATAAACAGCATTAAATTTTATTACGAATCTGTCCTTGGAATGCCCAATAGGTTTTACGAAATAGAAAGACCAAGAAAAGAAAAAAAATTACCTAAAGTGCTTTCTAAGGAAGATGTCTTAAGTATTATAGCCAATACGAACAACCTAAAACACAAATGTATTGTGAGCCTTCTATATTCATCTGGAATAAGAAGGAATGAATTGATAAATTTAAAAATCACGGACATTGATAGTAAACGGATGCTGATACGAATCGAAGCAGCCAAAGGAAACAAAGATCGGTACACCCTTCTTTCGCATTCACTGTTAATAGATCTTCGCGAATACTATAAACAATACAAACCAAAAAAATATATTGTTGAGGGTCTATATGGGAAGCAATATTCAGGACAAAGTATTGGTAAAGTAGTATTAAATGCGGCATTAAAAGCAGGTATCCAGATTCCTGTAACACCCCATATGCTCAGGCATAGTTTTGCCACCCACCTACTGGAGGCAGGCGTAGATTTGAGGCAGATCCAAGTATTATTGGGCCATAGTTCAAGTAAAACAACCGAAATTTACACACATGTTGCCACTACTACATTTCAAAAAATAAAAAACCCACTTGATTTTTAATAAAATATATAAGGATATATAGAACATAATGTTGAATATATCTTAAATTGGCAGTATAATGAACATAATGTTCATTATACAATTGTTAGCAAACATATGAGAAACGCAATCGGATTGATGACATCAATAGTTTTAGTTTTTACAATTTCTTGTAATAAAGAACCGATTGAACCATTTGAATTATCAGTTGCGGATTACAATTATTCTCTTGCATACTCTGTCCTTTATAATCTTACGAATGAAAAATTGACCATTACTTATCGTGGCGATTTAGAAAATGAAAAGGATAGTGTTCTCTACTCTACGTTGGATTTACCGAAACGACAACTTAAAAAAATATCTGAAATTAATATTGATAGCTTAAAAACAAATTATAGGAACGACTGTATTGATGATGGCGATGTGAAGTCATTTACTATCAAAAAAGATTCCTTGTCTAAAACTGTTCATTTATCAAATTATTATCATCCCGAATTAAGTCCTCTAATTGAAATGATAAACGGAATTGTCCCAGAAAAATATCAGATGAATTATGACAAAGACGACTTGATTCAGGAAATGAAAAATTGCGAAAAATATAAAAACGCTGATTAAATAAATACGTTTGCTAACAATGTGTATAAGCAATGGCTTGTCCTCGCTTACTTGGAAAATCCTGCGGATTTTCCAATGGTAAGTACCTGTTTGCAATTGTCCGTGACGAACCACGCCACTGCTCATACACGAAACGTT
>NZ_JACGLT010000011.1 GCF_014062315.1 Gelidibacter maritimus | reverse complement strand
GGAGTAAGGTTACTATACACGGTGAAGCTTTTAGACTTCGGCAACATTGATAATCCCCGCTCTTTTACTACTTAAATCACGTTCAGTTCTGTGAGACCTAGATCTCGTTTTCAAGTTGTTGTGACCCAAGTAGCTGGTTCTTTCATGAATTGTTTTGATATGAATAAATATAAGGAAACTTTTGGAGTTGACATCAGCAAAGATGTCTTTGATTTGCACGGTAGCAATAGTGGCCACGATCAGTTCAAGAATAATGAAAAAGGATTTAAGTCCTTTTTAAAGATACTTCCCCAAGATTCAATTGTGGTGATGGAGGCAACGGGCTATTACCACTATAGGCTCGCACAGTTTCTATACAAAAGCAACATAGTGGTATCGGTTGTAAATCCCTTGTCTGTAAAGCGTTTCATACAGATGAAACTTGCCAAGGTGAAGACGGACAAGAGCGATGCCAAAGCTATTTGCGATTATGCGATGGCTAATGAGGTTCCACTTTACAGTGCCCTGACCGATGTGCAGGCAGAGTGTTTGCAACTGTTCCGATTGTTGGACAGTTATCTTAAAAAGCGCACGGCAGCCAAAAACAAGTTGCACGGCGAAGAGACCCTCGGCATTCCCTCCAAGTTCGTTTACCGGTCCCTGAAACGGGACAGAAAACACTTGGACAAGGAGATTGCCGGTATCGAGGAGCGTCTGCTCTCGCTTGTTAGGAAAGAACAACAACAGCAGCTCACCCTTTTAACCACCGTTCCAGGGATAGGTATAAAGACTGCATTGTTTTTGATTGTGGTAACCGATGGATTTTCCAAGTTTGAGACCGCTGCACAGCTCTGCAGCTATGTTGGTATTACACCTACAATTCGAGAGTCGGGAAGCAGTGTACGCGGTCGTAGCAGGATCAGTAAGGTCGGCAACAAGAAACTTCGTAACCTGTTGTTCCTTTGTGCTTTCAATGCCTGTAAGTACAACAAAGCGTGCCGCGAGATATATGAGCGAATCGTAAACAAGGGTAAGAGTAAAAAATTGGCGCTTATTGCAGTAGCCAATAAGTTATTGAAACAGTGTTTTGCAATCGTGAAATCTGGTTTACCGTACGATGATGCCCATGTGTCAGTGTTAAAGATTAATTAATCGGACTCATCAACTTTGGTGCTGATTATTGATTGTTGGATTGGAAATAAAACGACGAAGGAGCTTTATTCCACTTCAACAATGCCAGGACCGCATTTGTCAAATTTAATGGAGAAAAGCCTTGTTTTTTGCCTCAGTTCTTTGTTGTGGTGTCGTATTTTTTATTCGTTAAACTCTTTTGGATATTCAACTATTCCATTTACTCCTTTGAGTCCATTTTCAATCAATTCAATTACCATACAATTCTCTTTCGGAACTTCAAACGGCAATTCTATTCCATACTTATCAGCTTGTTTATAACCAAATCTTGGATAGTAATTTTCGTGTCCAAGTAAAACAATTGATTTATGTCCTAATTCTTTAGCTTTTTTATGGGCTTCGACTATCAATTTTCCGCCAATTCCTTTTCCTTGAAATTCAGGTAAGACAGAGACAGGTGCTAAAGCCAATGAGTCAAATTCGTTCGATTTGTTTTTAATCTTAAGTTTTGTCAACAGAATATGTCCAACAATTTTGTTTTCGGTTTCGGCTACTATTGAAAGTTCGGGAACAAAAGCATTTGACTTTCTCAATCGTTCCACTAAAAACTGTTCCTTGTGGTCGCTCATTTGTTCATTTTCAAATGCCTTTTCTATTAGGTTAAAGACTGTTTTAAAGTCTTCTGGATTTTCTTTTCTTATCGTTAATTTCATTTACTTTTTCGGTTTTTTCTGCGTTCCTGTTATATGCACCACAACATGTGTATATATAACATATGACCCTAGGAGTGACGTATATATCACCTATGTGCACCATGCTATTTTAGTTTATCTTTCTCAAATGTACCTGATTCATACAAAGAATCCAAGGGGCTTGTTAAAGTTTTGTTGTTTATTCCCACAACCCGAGTATAAATCTCAGTTGTTTTAGTGCTGGAATGCCCCAATGAGCTCTGAATATAACGGATATTTACACCTTGTTCCATAAGATGCGTAGCATAGCTATGACGTAAGGTATGGGGCGTACTCCATGGGTTGCTTTTAGTGTCTTTTACAGCCTTCCGATAAATACGTTGGATACTCTGTGCGGTATATTGACCCCCGTTCTGTCCTTCAAACAACCAATAGCTAGGCTTGTGCTCACGATAGTATGTCCGTAAAATATCCAATAGAACTGGGCTAAGTGTAGTATGCCTGTCCTTCTTGCCTTTAGAGTCTTTAATGAAAAGATAACCGTCTTGGCTACGAACGTCCACCACCCGTAAACGCACCACTTCGCCCACTCTAAGGCCGGCACCATATATAACATGAAGTATGGCTTTATGCTTTATATTGCTCGGGCAATTTATAATGGCAGCCACCTCTTGCTTACTTAAAACATCTGGCAAATCCTTGCTCTTGGTAGGCCTTGTAATATTGTAATACTCACGAGGCAATCCCAAAGTGTGCTCATAATAGCATTTTATGGCATTTATGAGCTGGTTTTGCTTTTGCTCACCTATCTTGTACTTATTGATTAGGTAATAAACAAAACCTTCTATCTGTTCCTTGGTTATTTCTCGGTATGCAACCGATTCAAAATACTGAAAGAACTGGATCAAATTACTCTGATAATTACGTATGGTAGCCTGGCTAAAACCTTTAAGAATCATTTTTTGGTGATTCCGGTCCAATTCTGCCTGAATTGCTTCCGAAATCTCCATTTGTGGAATTACAGTAGGAGCTTCTGTACTTTGTTTGAGTAGTTTCTCGCCAAAAAGCGTTTCTAGCCTTTTTACATTTTCTTCGGTATTGACAATGCTCCACAGCCTTTGATGGAAATGGTAAAAAGTGCCGTTGAGTTTCTTAAAAGCCTCACGCTCCTTGGTCATTTCATATGGAATCCTTAGCTTGATCCGACCAGCTTTGACCTGCGGGAGGTAAATGACAATCTGGGCTCTATCCTTCCTTTCCATTATAGATTTTTTAGAGACATATCCAAATTTAGAGAAATTGGATAACACAAATAGCATTGCAAACGATATTAAACGTATTTATCCGTTAGGAACGATTGCGTATATTTACCTATATAACAACGGATTATATGGATCATAAATGTAAAATATGTGCAAAACCGATCAAAGGCCGATCGGATAAGATATATTGCTCAACACACTGTAAAAATATATACCACAAAAAGCTTCGCTATGCCTCTAAGGTCGCCGCAATAGAAATCAATGGCTACTTAAAACGCAATTACTCGATTCTATTGGAGGTATTGGGCAAAAACAAAATACAGCTTAAAGTATATAGAAATCTATTGGAGAAGAAGGGGTTCCGCTTTAAGTACCATACCCATTTCCATATAAATTCAAAGGGTAAAACATTCTTTTATTTATATGACATAGCCTGGATGGAGTTTTCTGATGATGAGATCCTGATTGTACGAAAGAGGTAATTAAAAAACTAATTTCGGGATCATAGTCGCTCAAAATATCCCGAAACAATTTCGTCTTCCGTAAAATAAAACCCTACTTAGGTCACATTCTGTCAGTTTGCCCTGTCCTATAGTTGTATAACTATAACAGGATTTAATTAATAATCTGTATAGCAAATTTAGGACGGTTCAAAAAAAATAGGTATAGCGTATATAAAGCATGGATAAAGCATAGATACTCCATGGATAGTGTATGGAGAGTGTATGAGAGGGAAAAGGCTATTACAAACCACCACTACCCTATCTCAAATTTCAGTTTACCACAAAAAGATAAGAGTATTATTCCTTTGCTTTAACCATCTGTTTAATATACTTAAGTTAATTAATACAGTAAATACTTTAAGCCTCTATCAGTAGGGCGTCTTTGAGTTTATAGTTTTTAAATCATAATTTACGCTTTGTAGTAAACATCCTTCCTACCAACCTTTTCTCCCGTCTTTACTAATTCATCTTGTTTCAGGTTTCTCATAACACCAGCGATGGCGGTAGAAGTTATATTTTTATCAATTGTATTTATTCTTAATAATTCAATTTTGATTTCTGCAACAGTTTTACCAACTTTAAGAAAATTGGTGTTTACTATATGTTCTCTAATTTTTGCAGTTAACTTGGTCGCTTCCTTTCGCTCTTTCGGTAATTCTTTCTTGGGTTTTAATGGTATTTTAAAATCTATCAAGGTTTCTAAAGGGTATTGTACAGCTTTTGCATATTCAATATATAAATCGATATTTTTAGCTTCACCCTTTTCAATCTTTATGATGGAACTTTTAGAAATCTCAGTCATATAAATCACATCTTCAATTGAGAGATATTTTCCCAAGCGATAAGATTTTAGTTTAGAGCCTAATTTTTCCCTATAAAAAGAAATACTATTTGTATTGGATTTATTACTCATATTATTTTTATCATGCTTTTTCGTTTTTATTTAGAAACTTATTTGCATTTGATTGAATTTTGTTTATATTTGTCTTAGCGAATTGATAGTAAGCTTTTATAAGGCATATTAAAACGATGATTTCTCGAGTCAAAACGACCAATTTAACCTTCGAGAGAATCGTGAAATCGCTCCATGTCAAAAAGTTTTTTACTTTTGCACACGGCATGCGAGCGGTTCTCACGTTAACTTTAGAAGGTAACTTTATAATCAAAAGATTTAAAGTAGGGCTTGGTCGCCCTTGACTCTAAAGTGTGAGACCGCTCCTTGCTTTTTATGCAAGAAATCTTCATACTCTCGAAACATCGTTCCATAATTTCAATTGTGAGAGCGATTTTTTGTTTCTAGCCAGTAGTTCCCCACTACCTTCTGACAAAAGAAAATGGCTTCAAAAAATTATACTTACAACAGGTAATGTAATGTTAGGTTTTATGGCCCAAACATTACAAAATCCATAACCGCCCTTGGTTCCCAATGTTTGGAAAACCCAGGTTGGTGCTTATATTAAAATCTGACAGTTTAAAAGTAGCATCAATCTTCACGTTTTCCAAATGTTTTAAGGTTTTACCTAAAATATAGGACAGCAAGGGCATTTATAAAAACAGTAATAACAATTTAAAACCAAAACACTCATGAAAATCAATCGTGACCAAGCCTAAACCTCATCATTGAGATACGCTACAACTGGAGTTTGCAACAAAAACCTCGCTATCGCCAATTGCAAACTCTAAATCCCTAAGAAAACGGCAGCACTATAAAAGTCAGTGCCACATAGCGAACAGTTAGAATTAGTCTTTGGGAAAGGGCTGCTGCAACTGTTAGATTTGGTTTCTAAGCAGTGGCCCAACTTCCCTAAAAAAAATACTGCCTATGAAATGAACATAACGTAAAATGACACTGCCGTACACCATAAATCGGCACTAAAAAGCCCACTCCCAGTTTTCGACGACAATGGAGCAGGCCAAAAGTTAAAATAATTGTATCACTTTAACCAACACAAAACTATGATAAATAATCATAAATCAGTAAGGTGGCGGCGTATTTTTGTCTGCTTTCTCTTCTTCCTTAGCATTTCCATGACCCTTTCTGCCCAGGAAATTGTTACCGTAACCGGAACTGTCACCAACGCCGAAACTGGTAAACCTATAGAATGGGTATCTGTTTACGACAAGGATAGAGCATATAGTTCCACTTACACTGATAAAGCTGGAAATTACAATATCAACATACCATTAGGAAAAGCTGTGGTTTTTGCTCGGCACTGGTATTACGGTATGATATATACTGTAGATTCAATCCATTATAATGTTGCGCTAAAACCGCTGCCAAAAGGAGTCCAGCAAGAAATGGACAGACGCGCACGCAAAGGTGGTTCACAATAGCAATACCCTATTTCTTCATAGTGACAGGGTTGCTTTTTTGATAAAGCTTTGCTCCATAAGTAAACCTCACGCTCCGTGCAAGTACCCTACCTACATCAGGATTTTAAAAAATTTAAATCAAAAATACAATTATGTTATCTAAGCCAAAAATGAATATCAATACCAAACTATCTCAACTGAAAAAAGTGTTCATTCCGAAGAATTGAGGGGTCTCGTTAGAGATTCTTCCTTTTGTCAGGATGACAAAAAAGAAAAACCCCTAAAAAGTTACAGCTTTTTAAGGGGCTGAATAGAAAAACAATTGTTTAACTAACCATTTCATTTACAAAATTATGAAAAAACATACGCATCATAAGCAATACCTCAGTCCTGTCATCGGACTATTGCTATATCTCATACTTTACGGAAATGCCCATGCGCAAAGTAGCATCACCCTGACAGGAATAGTAAGAGATTCGGAAGCCCCCTTACCCAGCGTAAGCGTTTGGGAAAAAGACACCAACAACGGCACGATGACAGACGAAAACGGAAGGTATTCGTTAAAAATCAAACCAGGCGGTATTGTAACGTTTAGTTTTATCGGCTACAAAACCCAAACCCACATTGTCAGTGGAACTACGCTAAACATCACCCTCCAACCCGATCAAGCTATATTAGACGAAGTTGTGATTAACGCAGGCTATTACAACGTTAAAGATAAAGAACGCACCGGCAGCATAGCCAAGGTAACCGCTAAAAACATTGAAAACAAGGCAAGCAATAATATACTCGATGCTCTTCAAGGACAGGCTGCTGGCGTTCAGGTAATCCAAAAAACCGGGTTGGCAGGCGGTGGCTTTGATATTCAGATTCGTGGGCAAAATAGCCTACGTACAGATGGGAATATGCCGTTATATGTTGTGGATGGGATGCCGTTGTCTAATGAAAACATACACGACAAAAGCTTATTATCTGCTTCTCCATATTTAATAAGTCCATTAAACATAATTAACCCCAACAATATTGAAAGTATCGAAATCCTCAAAGATGCTGATGCCACGGCTATTTACGGTTCGCGTGGGGCAAACGGTGTCGTGCTAATTACCACCAAAAAAAGCGCAGTGGACGGCACTTCCTTTTACCTCAACAGCTATACCGGTTGGGGAAAAATCACAAAAAAAGTACCGTTAATGAAAACAGAACAATACTTAGAAATGAAAAAAGAAGGTTATCTCAATGACGGTTTGACAGAGTATAGAGCATCAGACCACAGCATTAACGGCAACTGGGATTATTCAAAATATACCGACTGGCAGGACAAATTGATTGGAAATACCATGCAGTTCCACCACCTCGATTTTGGTATGCGTGGAGGTAATCAAAACACTAATTACAACTTCAGTATTTCACAACATGAACAAAGCACTGTTTTTATTGGCAATCAAAAACAAAACAACCTCTCAGTACAAACCGGATTAAAACACAGCTCCAAAAACGATAAATTTCATCTTAATCTTTCAGTGAGCTATAATCAATCAAAAAGCAATTTACCCGGAACGGATTTTACATTAACAACATATTCCCTTCAACCCAATGCTCCGGAACTGTACAATGAGGACGGCACGCTAAACTGGGCAGAATCTGCATGGACTAACCCATTACAAGCATTGGAACAAAAATACAGAGCACAAAATGATTTATTGCATAGTGCCATGATGGTTGGGTATCAAATTACTAATAATTTTGAATTTAATCTTCATGCGGGATATTCAAAAAGTAACATCAATCAATCACAGATTATTCCTCACACTTATTATAATCCTTCTTATGGAATGGATAGCAACTCTTCTTCAATTATGACTAATAAGGGAGAAAGTATCAGCTGGAACTTAGAGCCTCAAATCAATTGGCACAAAAACTGGAATAAACACCGGTTATCTGCTCTTACCGGACTGACCTTTTTACACCAACAAAGTGAACGTTTAGGAATAAGGGGACGTGGTTTTTCAAGTAATAGTTTAATTTACAATATTAAAGCTGCCACAACTGTTTCTATACTTGATGCCTATCAATCGCAATACCGCTACAACGCCATATTTGGACGATTAAACTACAATTATGGCAACCGATATATTGTCAATCTGACGGGACGTCGGGACGGCTCCAGCCGTTTTGGCGATAACAACCGCTTTGCCAATTTTGGATCGGTGGGAGCAGCGTGGATTTTTACAGAAGAAAACTTTTTAAAAAACAATCACTGGCTGAGTTTCGGAAAACTACGAGGCAGTTATGGTACTGCGGGAAGTGATAATATTGGGGATTATCAATACCTCAACACTTACTCTTCCACCGGAAATGTCTATGATAATGCATCAGGACTAAAACCGGACAGATTATACAATCCAAATTTTAGTTGGGAGAAAACCACCAAACTAGAAGCTGCTTTAGAATTGGGATTGCTTGATAACCGCATCAATACAAGTTTGGCATGGTATAAAAACCGATCGTCCAATCAACTGGTTGGTATTCCCTTACCAGGGACTACAGGTTTCAGCTCTGTCAATGCCAATTTAGATGCCACCGTTGAAAACTCAGGATTAGAACTCACTTTAAATACAGTAAATATACGCAAGGGCGAATTATACTGGACAACCGGATTCAATCTTTCAATTGCTAAAAACAAATTGATTGCTTTTCCTGATTTAGAAGGCTCTACTTATGCCAATCAATATGCCATTGGACAACCACTCAGTATTTTAAAACTTTATCACTTTTTGGGCGTCAATCCGCAAACCGGACTTTATGAATTTGAAGATATAAACGGCGATGGAAAACTGACAACCGATGACAGAACAACCTATCTCAATCCTTTACCCCAATGGTACGGCGGACTACAGAACAGCATCAGTTATAAAAACTGGGAACTGGCATTTTCCTTTTATTTTGCCAAACAAAAGGGAAAAAACTACAGAACAAGACTGATACCAGGTGCTGGTCAAAACCTAACGATGATTGTCGACCGCTGGCAAAAACCGGGCGATATAGCATCAGTACAGCGCTATACCTCCGGCAGCAATACCCAAGCTGTTCAGGCACATAACTACATGACGCAAAGTGATGGTGTTTTTACCGATGCTTCTTATCTGCGGTTAAAGAATATTGAACTTGCCTATACCCTGCGGATTCCGCAACTGCCCCAACTGCAATGCCGCATCTATGTGCGAGCTGAAAACTTCTTGACGCTGACCTCCTACAAAGAGAGTGATCCCGAAACCCAGCTGACCGGATACCTGCCGCCATTGAAACAGATGACACTGGGAACTCATATTAAATTTTAAAAAATTGATCTCATGAAAAAATATTTTATACTATTAATTAGTACTGTATTGGTTTACAATTGTGAATCTTTTACAGACATTAACTTGCCTGACAACCAATTAACAGGCAAAGTTGTTTTTGAAGATGTACAAACGGCAGATGCCGCCCTTACTCACGTGTACACGCTATTGTTTTCAGAAACCTTAGTGACCGGAAATCAAAGAGGTATAGGTGTTTTAATGGGAGCTTATGGTGATGAACAAACCTACCACACCACAGAAGGTTTTGCTCAGGGCGTCTTTTTCCTAAATCAGGTTGCACCAAATGACAATACCATAATGACATTATGGGACAAATCCTATCACGCCATTTATGCTCTTAACGCCATAATTGAAGGGGTTGAAAAAAGCAATATTACAGAAACAGACAAAAACAAACTGCTGGGCGAAGCTTATTTTACAAGAGCTTATATCCACTATTTTCTGTACGGACTCTTTGACGAAATTCCCTATATCACTTCAACAGATTATGAGCTTAACAGCAAAACAGGCAAATTAAAACCTGGCGAGCTAATTGATGCATTGCAAAATGATTTAGAACGGGCGGCGCAGTTCCTTAAAAACGTTCCGCAACATGTCCTTAAAGGCAGGCCCTCTATTGACGCTGTCAAAGTGCTCCAGGCACGCACAGCACTGTTACAACAAGATTGGGATAGCGTAATTAGGCTTACTTCCGAAATTATTGACAGCAACCATTATTCTTTGGAAACCGACTTGAATCTCGTCTTTTTAAAAGAAAGCACAGAAACCATATGGCAGCTAATGGCGAAGGCAGGAAATAACGCCATGGAAGGTGCTAGCTACATCTTTACAAAGATTCCTCCCGTGCAATCCATGAGTGAAAGTTTGTACAATTCTTTTGAAATAAGCGATTTACGTAAAACACATTGGACAAAAACCTTATCAAATGAAACGCAATCCTTTACCCACAGTTTTAAATACAAATACAATCAGCCTACAGGGACTTCAATGGAATACTCAGTACAATTGCGCTTGGCAGAGGTATATCTGATGCGCGCAGAAGCCTATATCCAATCCGGACAAACTGATATGGGATTGGATGACATCAATATGATACGCCAAAGAGCAGGCTTGGAAAACCGCATGACTGCTTCTGAACAAACCGTCCTACAATATCTGATAGAGGAAAGACAGCATGAGCTTTTTAGTGAACATGGACATCGTTTTTTTGATCTAAAACGCTGGGACAAACTCGACGAAGTGCTTTCGAACGTAAAGCCAAACTGGCAGACAGCTTACAAAAACCTGCCTTTGCCTGAAAAAGAATTGTTATTAAATCCTAATCTTAACCCTCAAAATAATGGCTATTAAATTTCTTAGGAGCAACATATACCTCCTTCTCGCTTGCCTGATTTCGTCGATTACTTGGGGACAATCTCAAAAGAAATATGTTACCGAAAATGAATACGAACAGTGGACAAGCATGTCCGCCGCCATTTTATCCCCCAAAGGCAACTGGGCCTATTACACCCTGAGTAATACCCATATCAAAGGAATGACGCAACCTGATCAACCCGCAGACACACTGGAACTAGCAGAATTGAGCAGCATGAAAAAACACGTTTATCCCTTTGGTCAGAAGCCTCAGTTCTCACCTAACGAAAAGTGGTTTTCATTTTTTAAAAACGATCAATGGGTGTTGTTTGACCTGACAAATAAAACCGAAACATGGACAGACAGCATCCTTTCTGCACAGTTTGCTCTTAACGGAGAAATCACCCTTCTTCGGCACAAGAATCATCCGGATAAACTGACCGTTTATAACAATAAGAATAAAAATGAATTGACAATTAATCATACAACGAATTTTAGTATCAGCCCTGATAAAGAAAACATGGTTGTAATACAGCAGAATGACAGCTTATTCAACCTGCTTCTTGTAGATTTAAAACAACCAGATAAACCAACACTGTTAAAAGAAAAAATAAACCATTCTTCCAATTTCAGATGGAGCGATTCGGGAAATTTGTTAGCGTTTTATGAAGAAACAAAGTCTATAAAAGGTGAATACAAAGACCATATATTGCATTGTTTAGATTTAAAGGAAAACACAAAAAATAAGATACTTTATTCAGAAAAACTCAATAAGGACTACTATCTAAATAGCCATGTAATAACCTTTAGCAAAGATGAAACAACTATTAATTTTATGGCATTCCCTAAAGATGAAAGCCATAAGATTATTGATCCACAGATATGGAGATCATCTGATGCTATTCACCCGCCTGTTGGAGAAACTTATAATAAAAGATGGCTTATATCATGGGATTTGACCAATGGGAAACTAACTCCGATATCTGATCAATCCTATTTAATGGCAACCGGAGATTACCAACATTTTTTTACGCTTAACAACAAAAATTATCAACCCTCTTTTAAGTATGGCAATTTTTATAATGACATCATTTCTAGAAACTCAAAAACCGGTAAAACAAAAATTATTGATAACGAATTCATTGTCCTTACCCGTTTAGAAGTCATCGCTACCAGTCCAAAAGAAAATTATTTTACATGGATTAAGGAAAAAGACTGGTGGGTTTACAATAGTGAAAAAGACGAAAAAACATGCATTACCTGTGGGATTAAAGACGAATTTGCAATTCCTGTTGATTCAGAGAACAGTCTTAATGTGCCTTATGGAACTGCTTTTTATTCAAAAGATAACAATAATATTATTCTGACTTCCAAGCATAATATATGGATCTACAATTTTAATGACAATGACATTCAGCCTCTGTTTAAAGATAATAAAAATTATAACTACCAAATTGAATCTGCTAAACCGGAATGGTTAGATTCAAGAGGAGAAAATTATAATCTTTATAAGAAACCACCTGTAGATTTGGAGAATGGACTGTTTGTGGTACAATACGATTTAAACACCAACAACGAATCTCTTTATTTGTATGAAACGGGCAACGAGTTGAAATTTATTACATCAAGTTTACACAAAATATCTTCTCCTAGAAAAGCAGGTGATGCAATAGTTTATACATTGAGTAATTATAATCTGCCTCCACAGATTGTTTATTGGAAAAATGGCAAAGAAACAATAATGAAACAAAGCAACAAACAGCAGCAAAATTATTATTGGGGACATTCAGAATTGTTGACTTATCCTGGTCCTTATGGAACTACTTTAAAAGGAATATTATTTTACCCTGGAAATTATAATCCAGATAAAAAATATCCTGTTATTTTTAAAATCTATTCTGAGGTAAACATAACTGCTTTGAAGGACTACATTCCATTAACACTTCAAAATTCAGTTGGTTGGAATAACTTTGTATTTACTACACAAGATTACTTTGTGTTTATGCCAGATATATCTTATAAATTAAATCACACAGGAGAATCTGCTTTAAAAAGCGTATTAGCAGGTGTGGATGCCATTAACAAAATACGGGGAGTCGACACCTCTCGCATGGGATTGTTCGGACACTCTTTTGGCGGATATGAAGCAAGCTATATTGCCACACAAACAGATAAATTTAAAACAATAGTTTGTTTTGCTGCTTCACAGGATTTATCATCAAACTATCTATCAATCGATGACGGTAAACGTTTCAATTATTTTAGATTTGAACATAACCAGTATAGAATCACAGCACCCTATTACAGTCACATTTTTTTGGATAATTCCCCCATTTTACAGGCTCATAAAATTAATACGCCAATGCTTTTAATCGCAGGTACAAACGATAATAGAGTAGATTGGAAAAACAGCATTAAAATGCAATTGGCACTCACCCGCCTGGAAAAAAAAAGCACCTTACTATTATATAAAGATGAATATCATGTTTTTACAGAAAAGCACAATCAAATAGATATCTCAAAAAAAATGATGGAGTGGTTTAATTATCATTTAAAAGATAAATCTAAACCTCATTGGAATTAATAACAAAAACAAGGGGCTGTCTCAATAGTGATTTTTCACAATTTTGGATTGATTGTTTTTCAATATATCCCTACTTACATTAGTAAAACAATAATTATTAAGGCTCACTTGTACTGTTTATTGAGAAATTACAAATGAAAAAAGGCTGTTTCTATTTATGAGACAGCCTCTTTTCTTTTATGAATTAAACTATGAACCCGGTTTAAATAGTGGTTTTGGACAATCAGAGTCAGAAGAGCTATACTTCCCTCTTAGCTTATGTTCCACTCCATCAACTATAACCGTACAAGCCTCACCTTCAAAGGGTGAACACATGTAAGGGTCAGTTTCGCATGGCATAATATTATCGATCCATGCAGGTTCTAAAACTTGTGCAGCACTGCTGCTTCCTGACATTTGCGTAGCAAATGCACCTAACACCCCAACGGCAACTACCGCTATAGGAATCAGGATTTCCTTTAATTTAGCCATAATAACTTTGTTTTTGGCTGGCTGACATTTAATATGGGTGGTCAACCTTTACCCTATTGGTGCGTGATCAGTGCATCCTATATAAAACTATAGTTTTTTAAATATTGCTTTTTTCATTTCGCAAACCACGATGTGGTTTTCTGTCAATCCAATAATCTTATCTTCATACAGATAGTAACTTTTCACTTCCTCTTTGTTCTCATAATAAAAATAAAAGCTAAGCTCGTAGCTGTTCTTTGTTATATCATACACGTCAATAATCGAGGCATGTTCCAACATATCTGCAACGTCAAAACGCCCTAAGTTTTTTGATTTAATCATCAGATAGCCATTACCTGCAGCCGCACTATGGTTTACTTTTTTATAAGTCTTGGCAAGCTTCTTTTGCCTGCCACCTTCTAGATAACCAAATTCCAGATCAACCTGCTTGATTGTATCTATTGTCTTATTATAAACCGAATTTTCCAAATTGTAATCTGCCAAAAGATAATTGTTGCGGTAGAAATACACATACAATACCTTGTCCGTATCTGCATCAAATAGCAGCTGTCCGTCCGTGTCAAACAAACCATCAATCTTTGTATCCAATATCCCGCTGTGCACATGTAGGTTACGGGTTTTCAGATCGTATTCTGCCAAAGTCGTTTCCTTATTGAGCATATCATATACCCTCAAAACAGCTCGTTGTTTTGATTGGGGCTCAAAAGCCGTAAAGGGGATATCCAATGTATAGCTTTCACTTATTGTCCAGTCATCAGTATTTCCTTTTTGGATAATTCCCGAAACACCATCTGTCAGAAAAAATACCGAATCAGAGACGGTAATCCGCGCTGTTTGGTAGTCAGCTTTTAAGCTGTCAGGAATAGTAATTAAATGCGGCGCACTACCTTTTAAGTCCATCGACAGGGCAAGAATATGACGAGGTGCGGTTGTGTTGCCCAGATAAATACTGTCTTTGAAAATTCCGGCAACATAATAGGAATTGTAATCTAGTTGATAAGAAATGGGGTCTTTTAAGGGACGGTGGAGAAACTTGCGTACAAGTTCATTGTTATATTTAATTTTTTCTTCAGAAAGTTTGGTGATGGAAACTGTTATTCCAGAACTTAAAATCAAGATTAAAAAACTTAAATAAAGAACTCTCTTTTTAGAAATATCCGTAAAAAAGAGGGCTAAAATGGCAAACCCGCAAATAATTATATTAAACCAAAAGTGCTGCGTCCAACTCATTTTCTCTAATACCCCACCACAAGAACAAGGCACAAAATCAGAAAAATTAAGAATGATAACAATATAGGTCGTAAACATGACCATCAAGCCATAAAACCCATAAAGCGCCCATAATCGAAACCTTGGCATCATAAGGCCTAAGGCAATAAGCAGCTCCAGAAATGGGACGCCGATAGCTAAGGGTTTGGCATAGGCACTTAACAAAGGCGACTGACCTAACTGTGTCTGGAATGTTTCAAAATCCAAGAGCTTACTTACCGCAGCATACACAAATAACAGAATGAACATCAAACTGATCAGCTCTGGTATTTTTTGTATTATGGATTTAGGAACTCTCATATCATTTGTGTTGATATGGTAAAGTTCCAAACTTAAATTATACGAAAACGTGAAAGTATTTGCCTAATCGGGATTAATTTCCAGAAACCCTATAATTTACCTCTGGAGATGGTATCGTTTCTCAAATCTTTTGGGGTATATCCAAACCTTTCCTTAAATAATCTTGAAAAATGGGATTGGCTTTTAAACCCCGACTTGTGCGCGATAGTTTTAAAGGGGAGGTCCGTATACTGTATCATTACCTGTGCTTTTCGGAGTCGCTCTTGTATGATGAATTTATGGATTGTGGTCCCATAGAGCTCTTTAAAGCCATACTTCAACTTGAACTCATTCGTTCCCAACTGAAGGGCAAAATCCTTCTGTGATGGAAAATCGGTTTGGGGATTGTTGAAAATGATATTATGTGCAGCTCTAATCTTTTGGATGTCCCCATAGGTCAACACCATTTTATTTTTTTTGGATAGTAAACTTGTATCATTTAACACCCGTTGGTATTTTCCGTTAATGACCTTTTTCTTTAATTCCGATTTCAACTTTTTCTGATAATAGGAATGTTGAACCACGGTGATCAATAGTTTCCTGCTTTCATTTGCCCTGTGCCTAAAGGTGGTAAAATGCACAACTTTGGGAACCTCAAAATTATTTTTGCGCTTAAAGATCAAATGGACAGAACCTTCAAGTTTTGGTTTCCTGGTTATGCTTTTCCATTTGCTATTCCAGATGGTCTTCGAATCATCCGTCAGAAAATCTTCAAACAACTTTCCTACGATATTATCCATTGGCAGAGAGAGCATTTTGCCTGCTTGACCGTTGACCATTTCAACGACTCCATTCTCATCCACTATGAAACTCATCTTTATAATATCCATGATGGTTGTATTGGCATTAGCAAAACCCTGATGGACCATGTTAGCCTCAATTTCTTCAGCTAACATATTCAACCCCACAATAATTGATTCAAGGTCATCATCCTTTGAAGAACGCTCTATCTGATAATGAAAATTACCTAAGGCCATTTCCAAAATCATATTATGAATGTTCCTTACCCGTTGTTTATCAAATTCTCCCATAATTAACTATTTACTTTTTAGATGTTTATGCCCAATTATCACTTATATTTTTTCAAAAAAATCAAAGCCTCACTTATCGTTTCAAAGACCATGGTAGGTATTGGTGGCTTACTAGTGCGTAAGTAAAACTTTGAAAACATGTCCGAAACAGGTGCTTCAACTATAAATGCCACGGCTTTAACAAACGACGAACCTTCTATTGACAAATAGATACGCGCTGTTTTGTTGATCCCTCTTACTTTACGTATATCGCACAGTACAGGAATGCTTTGTCCTTCCTGTACAACGAATCTGTCCTCAACAATGCTGATGGCCGCCGCTAAATCCAATTTGACATTTTTATATTCAACATACAGGATACCCTCCTTTATAACATACGTCGCATATTCATTTTCAGCAAACATGATCTCAACAATTTGAAAATTAGTTTCTTAAATATAAAGTTAAAAATTTAATTAAGGAAGGTTTGACCAAAACGGAGTAGGAATTGTCATATAGGGATTAATCTTAGCCTAAAACGGATTAAAATTTGACTAAAACGGATTATGACGCTCTGCCACTCTCCAATATCGCACAAAAGACATTAAATTCTATGTTTAATAAATTCAATAACATGGCAAAGATTAAACAAAACAACTTTTTGGACACAGTAAATGACGTTTTTACGGACGCTATTGATGAAGGGGTACTTCATTTATATGCAGACGGGGAAACATTTACAGGCAGAACTATTGGTGTCAACAATAGAAAACTATTTCATTTTGGAACTACAGGATATTTAGGTTTGGAACAGGACTCTCGATTAAAAGAAGCGGCCATAAGCGCCATTCGGAAATATGGCACTCAATACCCTCTATCAAAGTCCTACATTTCCAATCCGCTTTATAGACAATTGGAGGAAAAGGTATCTGAGATGTACGGAAATCCAGTAGTCATCACAAAAAATAGTACGTTAGGTCATTTGGGAGTCATTCCCAGTGCAGTAAAAGACGAAGATGCAATTATTTTGGACCATCAAGTACATTGGAGCGTGCAAAGTGCTGCAAAGGTACTGAAAACAAGAAGTGTCCCTATTGACATGGTTCGCCATAATGATTTGAACATGTTAGAGGATAAAATAAAAGCATATTCCAATACCAGAAAGAGAATTTGGTATATGGCAGACGGGATCTATTCTATGTATGGTGACTATGCACCGGTTAAAGAATTAAAAGCGTTGAGTCTAAAATATCCCCAGTTGCATCTTTATTTTGATGATGTACACGGCATGAGTTGGATTGGAAAAAATGGTACGGGCTATGTTATGAGCGAAATCAATGAGCTTTCGGAAAACATGCTATTGTTTGGCACCTTGAGCAAAACGTTTGGGGCAAGTGGATCAGTGTTAGTTTGCTCCAATAAAAAAATGTATAACGAAATAAAAACCTTTGGAGGCCCTCTCACCTTCTCCGCTCAACTTGAACCTGCCTCTGTTGCTGCTGCAACGACTTCAGCGGAAATCCATTTAACTCCTGAGATCTACGAACTCCAAAATGACTTAAAAAAAAGAATACAATATTTTAATGAACTCGTCCATCAAACAGATTTACCACTTATAGATAAAAACAATTCGCCAGTATTTTTTATAGGTACTGGAACCCCGAAGACTGGGTATAATTTTGTCAATCGCTTGATGAAGGAGGGGTTTTATGTCAACCTTGGACTTTTCCCAGCTGTACCAGTTAAAAACACTGGAGTTCGAATTACAATATCCCGTCATAATCAAATTCAGGAAATTAAAGCATTGGTTGATGCCATGCAATATCATTTGCCAAAAGCCCTTGAAGAAACACATACTGATTTGAACCGTGTCTATCAAGCATTCAAACTAGAATCAAAGTCCAAACCAGAAAATTTGACACATGAAAATCTAACCATGCGTTTAGAAAATTCCATTTCAAATATAGATAAGCTGACATGGAACACCTCAGTCGGAAAAAATGGCATTCAAGATTGGGACGGAATGAAGTTTCTTGAGGATACATTTAGTGACAATGAATTGAAAGAAAATAATTGGTCTTTTTGGTATTTACTTATACATGATCAAAAAAACCAGCTTGTATTGGCAGCCCTAATATCCTCATCTTTGTGGAAGGACGATATGCTCGCAAATACAATCGCATCGAAAACTATTGAGGAAAAACGTCTAACGGACCCTTACTATATGACTTCAAAGGTTCTTAGTTTAGGATGTCTTTTCACTGAGGGAAATCATCTTTATTTAGATAACAAGCATCCCCTGAAGAACGATGCCTTAAATAAACTGATGGCAACCCTGGAACAACTAGAGAAGGATTCAAATTCGAAAATGGTTACACTGCGTGATTTTAATGAGGACGACAGATTACATAGCTATTTTCAAGGTCAAGGCTACTTTAGGATTCAGATGCCAAACTCATGTAGCATCAGTTTAAGACGCAATGATTCTATTGAACACTACATATCTAAACTTTCATCGCGGAGCAGAAAACATTTTAGAAAAGACATATTGGCTCATGAATCTTCATTGGAAATATCGATTCTATCTGAATTGGATAAAGCTCAAATAATTCAGGTTAAGAAACTGTATGATAACGTCCGAAAAAACAATTTAGGCCTGAACACTTTTTCATATCCCGCAAAGTTATTTGAAAACATGTCCAAAAATCCAAATTGGGAGTTTATAATCATTAAAGTCGCCAAAACCAGTAAAGATATTATTGGAGTCATGTTCTGCTATAGGAATAAAAATCACACTTACGTCCCTTCTTTGGTAGGCCTTGATTATGACAATCTCCTCACTTACCATACCTACCGACAATTACTTTATCAAACTATCAAAAGGGCAATCCATTTAAATTTTGAACACATTGATTTGGGAATGACCGCAGCATTTGAAAAAAGAAAACTTGGTGCCATTGTGGAAGAAAAACATGCCTACATCCAGACATCTGATAATTACACGTTAGAACTTATGGGTTTATTAGAATGTAAATAAGCAAGGACATCAGTTTGCAGGACATGAAATACCAAGAATTAATATCGGAATACCAGATGCACTTAGATGCCTTGGAGTCCCGCACGGAAGATATTTTATATAAAGCAGAGCATGGCATTTCAAGAACTGAAAAATTCATTAAACTGTTACGTCAAAAGGTCATCGAGATGGGCTTTAAGAACAATGAGGAAGAAATCAGTTTCTTCAAGCATATAAAACCTCAAATTTTTAGCAAGCTCATCTACTATGTCAAGCTTTTCAATATTGAAAGTAAACGTCCCAGGAGCAGTTCTAAATTTCAGATCAAATATCTTAATGCCCACATTAACAAACTACAAGTCTATTTTAATGATAATCTGGATTTTTATCATTACTACCGCAGAGGCGCTACAACACTTGATGAGGAATATTTCATTAGGGGCAAGACTGATCTCCGTTCGCCCACTGATTCATACCATTTTTTCGTAGATGATCAGTTTGCCACTTCTCAGGACACTACCGTTGCGATGATCATGGCCTATGATATGCTGATCGTGTATTTACAACAGGAAATTGAAAAATTAGAAACAAATAACAGTGTTTACCAAAATGCAATGAAAAATTCATCCTCAAAACTTTTTTGGACTGGAAATAAAACGGAATTGATTGAACTGATATACGCGCTGCATAGCAGTGGCTCTATCAATAGTGGCACCGCTGACATCAAAGAGCTGGCCTCAGTATTTGAGCAATTGTTCAACGTTGATCTGGGCAACTACTACCACACATTTATAGAGATCAGGGCGAGAAAATCCAGTAAGACAAAATTTATGGACAAGCTTACAGATGCCCTGAACAGACGGTTTGAAGATTCAGACGAATAATCCATAGGTCATCCCACCTTGGGAGAAATAAATCCATTCCTTTCCGCATAGCTTTTGATACCTTTTGAAGGCAGAAACCTTGTTATTCCATTCCTTCATTTAACAAAATACCCCAAATCTATAACAATAAATATCCCCCACCTCTGGATGGACTATGGATGCTTTGACAATAATAGCTATCAAATTTGCAGAACGAAAGTCAAATCAAGTTAGGGGCTGTCAAATTAATTGAAATTGAAACGATAGTCCCTTTCTCTAAAACCATTCGATTATGCCAGTAAATATTATTACCACCGATGATCTTCGGGAATTCAAAATGGAATTGCTCGATGCTATTAAAAATCTTTTAGCAAGTCAATCTAAAGGAACAATGAAAAGATACCTCAAATCCTCTGAGGTTATGGACTTATTGCAGGTAAGCCCGGGAACATTACAGAATCTCCGCATCAATGGCACACTGCCCTACACGAAAATTGGCGGGATTATCTACTATGACTCCGAAGAAATTCAAAAAATCCTGACTTCAAACCGAGTACAAAACGGTCTAAATTCTTAGAAGATGAATTATATAAAGCTTCTCAATGCGGCTTTTGAAAAATTCCATGAAGACGACCGCCTGCAGCCTACCCATATCAGTCTTTATATGGCCCTGTTTCAGGAATGGAACTGTAATCGATTTGCCGAAGAATTTAGTGTAAACCGAAGAGATTTGATGATAGCGTCAAAAATAGGCTCCAAATCCTCTTACCATCGCTGCATCAGAGACCTTGACGCATGGGCATATCTCTCCTATTTTCCCTCCAACAGTCCTTACAGGGGCAGCAAAATAAAGATGATTATCTTCTGGAGCGAAGATGAACCTGCAGCGGATCAAAACTGTCCCTTAACAGGACCATTGCTGGGATGCCAGCGTCCCGAAAACGAACCCACTCTGGGACGGTACAATCCCTTTTTGGAACAGGTTGCGGAACAGTACCGTCCCAAGGATGAACTTATCCTGGGACGGTATGGTCCCACCAGCGGACTTACAATGGGATCTACTATAAACAGTAATAAACAAGTAAACATTAATAAACAACCAAAGGGCTGGCAGGTTGTTATTGATTTTTTTGTTGAAAAAGGTTTTCATGCTGATGAAGGAAAAAAATTCTTCGAGCATTACGAAACCCGGAACTGGAAAACAAGTGATGGCAATACCATTCGTGATTGGCGTGCCCTAGCCAAGCATTGGATGGACAGAGCCGAGTTATTCAAAAATAAAAGTAAAGCAAACACGAAACCACCGTCCCGATTTAAAGACAACTTAAAAACCACTAAACACAAAGATTATGGCCAACCCCTCTAAAATTATTGAAGATGATGTGGAATACTCCATAGGCACCTTTGATGGCAAAACGGTGGTTTATGATTTTGACCTCATCCTGAACTACTTGGATGCCAAAGGAAAAATAATGTTCGGCAACCCCTTTAAGATTTACGACGAAGATCTTGGCGTTCTCCGTAAACTCTGCCATTATTTTATCAAGGACAGGGACTATTGCCAAAAGCATGACATTGATCCGAACAAAGGCATTCTCCTATCTGGTCCTGTAGGTTGCGGAAAGACCACCCTGATGAAACTCTTGCGATATATCGTACCGATGCAACGGCCTTACGAAATCATTCCATCCCGTAATGTAACTTTTAGCTTTAATCATCTTGGCTTCAAAACTATTGAAGATTACGGAAACACTAAGTCCTTTTGTTTTGATGATTTGGGCATAGAGCCAATGGGCCGATTCTATGGAAAAGACCTCAATGTGATGGGCGAAGTATTATTGTCCAGATATGAACTTTTTCTGGACACCAAACAGAAAGTTAAAACCCATGCTACCACCAATCTTGGTGCTGATGAGCTTGAAGAACATTATGGCCACCGGGTGCGGAGCAGAATGCGGGAATTGTTCAATTTGATTGCGTTTGATAAAAAATCTATGGATAAGAGAGGGTAGTCTATCTACGGAATGATTTGTACAATAAAACCAACTCTAAAATAAACAGGACTATAATTTCTCTCAAACTTTTTGTCAGTGACAAATAAATCTCTTTCATAAATCTTATCGTTTTATGGTCCTTAAAATTACTTGTGCAATAGCGTTTAAGTTTCTAATGTTAGACAGATATGCGTGCTCATCACGATTACTCAAAAACCCTAATTCCAAAAGCACTGAAGGGCAATGATCATCAGTCTCCCTTAGCACCTGAAAATTCGAAAACTTCACACCCCTATTCTCAAAACCCAATTCCTTTTTGAACGCCGCTTGCAATTCAAAGGCCAACCAAATGGCATCCCTCGAATATTGTGAAGTCGCATTTGACACATACACTTCTATTCCCCTGGCATCCGGATTATCGGCATGGTTACAATGCAAGGAAATAAACAGATCTGCTTTTAGAGCTTTAGCTAATTTTGTCCGATCAGATAATGAAATAAGCGTATCACTATATCTGGTCATAAAGATTTTCAGGGGTGCTTCCAATTGTTCGTTTAGCCTCAGAATTTCCCAAGCGATATTAAGGACTACATCTTTTTCCTTAATTCCATTTATACCAATGGCACCAGAATCTTTTCCACCATGTCCAACATCAATTACAATTCGTTTTTGCGAGACTGTTTCCTGTCCTAAAATGATGCACATTTTTAAGAGCAAAATCATAAAACTGACGTTTTTGAGTCCATTTTTCATTTTCAATTTTTGGGTTATCAACAACTTGATGTCTTTAAATCATAAAATTTAATGTCAGTTGACACCATCCGAAACTAAACAAAACTAAATAATATTTTATTCACAATTATCTGATTTACAGCATTTTATAAACAAATATATGTAAATTTCCATATCGAAAACAACACAAAATTTTAAACCTTCTCGTTATGAAAAAATCAAACTATTTCGCAGGATTTCTCTCGCTCCTCTCAACAACACTTTTTGCACAAATTGGTGGTATTGAAGATTCGGTTGATGATGTATCGAACACCATCCGAACTATTTTTCCAATCATTTTGGGCGTTATTTTCCTTGTGGGCTTCCTTTTTAACGCTGGACACTTCTTCGGAGAGAACGCAGACTTAAAGAAGGGCATCACTCGAGTTTTGGTATTCGTCTTGATCGCGGGTGCCGTAGTTGGCATTTTTACCTATCTCATTGGCATCGTCGTCTAAGCCTCCAAGAGGTATTTAAAAAAATATGCAATATGAAGACATTCGAGGTCTATAGGAACATCAGGAAACAGGCGGTCATTTTCGGACTGCCTATTTCCCTATTTGCGCTAATGATGGTTGCCATACTCGCTTCACTATTGGTCATCATTTTCTCATTCAGCTTTGGGATCATAATAGGGGTTTTAATTTTCAATGCTGCGCTTTACGTGGCACTGATTCGTATTACGAACCATCCACAACTATTCCAGATCACCAAGGTCTTTCCCAAAATTATAAGTAACAAAAAAAACATAGGTTTCAATTATGAACAAGATTGATCTTTCGACATACACACCAATTGCGGATGTTCAGAACCATATCATTTTTGCCACCAATGGTAATGTGGTCCTGTGCTATGAAGGGGACTTACCTGAAATCCATTCGCTTTCTGAAAAGGACTTTGAAGATACCCATAGTGTCTGGTTTCAAGCCTTGAAATCCCTGCCGGTGGGGACGGTGGTTCATAAACAGGATGTTTATCTCAAAACATTGTATACCTCAGAACAACTTCCAAACAACAGCTTTTTGGAAAAAGCAACCCACGACCATTTCAAGGGACGCGAACATATTGAACATCGTTGTTATTTATTTTTCATTTTGCCCAAGAATAAAGCACTCAACAATGCCAAATACATCAATCCCTTCCGAAAGGTTTCCAAGGGAATCGCGGGCGAACTGGATGACAATATCAAAAGTTTTAGCAATGCCGTAAGCGATTCCATTTCGTTCATCAACAACAGTAGAAAAATGGCATTTCTCCCGCTTGTTGCCGAAGAGATCCTGGAACTTACAAGCAGCTACTTCAACGGTTTCAATGAAGGCTTTGATACAGATATTTTACTCGATAAAAAAAGCGTCACTATTGGCGAAAACCATTTTGATGCCCTGGCCATCAATAGCGAACTGTGCTTTGGCGAAAGTGTACAGAGTAGCAAGACCAATGAGAAATTCACTTCTGATGATTTTGTGTTTCATCAAGGGTTCATTGATGGTTTAGGGCTTACGCTCGATGAAAATCACATTATCAATCAAATCCTGTATTTGGATGACAAGCAAAAATGGCGAAAGCTGCTGGATAAAAAGATTGAAGAACTGAACAAAAGCTCCAATTTTGGTTCACAGAACAAGGTCGTACTCGGAAAAATCCAACATATTCTTGACCAGATCAATGCCGATGACAGTTCACGGATCATTCGTGGACATCTCAATATTCTTTATTGGACCAAAACAACCAAAGAGCTCGATAAGATAACCTCCAAAATAAAGACCGAGTTCAAGGAACTGGATATCCTCCCCTATTATCCGAGAGGTGAAGCACGCAAAAATTATTTTCTCAACAGCTACTGTTGCTTCTCTTCCAATTTCTCGAATTCCGATCTCTACGTGACCGATCTGAAGCATGCCCTTTGTCTGTTCATAAACAATACGAATTATAAATCGGATGCCACTGGAATTATCTTCAACGACCGCGAACATAATATTCCGGTCTTAAAGGACGTATGGGACGAACGCAAAAAACGCATCAAGGCAAGGAACTTTGCCATTTTCGCACCCACTGGTGAAGGAAAGTCCTTTTTGGCCAATAATATCCTGCGCCAATATTTTGAAAGTGGTGTCCGTTTGGTCCTTATCGATCTGGGTGGTTCCTATACAAAGTTCGCAAAGCTTTATCCTGAACAATATACAGTGTTGCGCTACGAGAGCGGAAAAAATTTGGGCATCAACCCGTTCTACATCAGTCATCAAAATGACCTTACCCCTGAACGTCTTGAAGATCTTTCCGTATTCCTTTTCGAACTCTTTGCTTCGGATTTGAAAATAACCAAAGCACAATCCGTTTCCATCAAAAAGATCCTGCGTCATTACTATGATGGCACTTTAGAGAACCATTCATTGGAAAATTTCTACCATTTCATAGAAAAACATCAGAAAGACCTATTGAGCACACTGAATATCCATTCCGATTATTTCAATATCACAAGCTTTTTGCATGTCATGTCGGAGTACGTAGGCAATGGTCTCTATAGTTTCCTTTTTGAAATCAACGAGGACCAGACCTATAAGATCGAGGACAAACGATTGATTGTTTTTGAACTGGATGAAGTGAAGGACAATAAAGAAATCCTGTCCGTCATGTTGAAACTGATCAAATCGGCCATACAACGGACCATCTGGAAAAATCGCGCTGAAAAAGGCATTATCCTTTTTGATGAATTTGCCAAACAGCTGAAGTTCGATAATGTCCTTGAAAGTGTAGAATTCTACTATCAAGCCATCCGTAAACAAAACGGCGCCATCGGCATTATTCTGCAATCCATCAACCAACTTCCGAACAACTCTACTTCCGCCAGCATTTTGGAAAACACACAGGTCATTTACAGTCTAAACAATGAGAAAGGCTACGCCGAGCTGGTCAAAAGGCTCAACCTATCCAGTCATGATCTGAACCAATTAAAATCCATCAAGAACAATCTTTCAGGACCTCGAAAATACACGGAGATGTTTATCAAGATTGGAAAGGAAAGCAACATTTTCAGGCTCGAAGTTCCCAAGGAGGTATATGCTGCATATCTCACGGATGGCCAGGAAAACGAGGCAATAATGACGCTCTACGAGCAACATCGCGATATGAAAAAAGCAATAATTGAATTCACTTCTAAATCAAAATAATATGAAAATCAAAATCCTCACCACCGGAATCGCATTGGTATTAAGTGTTAATATACATGCCCAAGGCATGCCAGTATACGACAACACTAACTTTGTAAGCTTGGTAAAAACACTGGTAGAATCGGCCAAACAAACCTCACAGCTTTTAAAAACGGCTGAGTTTCTAAAACAGCAAAAGGAGAATCTCGAGAAGGTCAACAATGTTGTCCGACAGATGAATGCCGTCAGGGAGATTGGGCGGAATAACCAGCGGCTGATCCAGGTCATGCAAAATGATTTAAGGGACATTCTGAATTCTCCTTATATAAGACCAGATGAAATGACACGCATTTCAGAATCCTTCAATGCCATCGTCCTAAATTCATTGGAGACCATGGACTTCATTGATCAGATACTTTCGAGTGATTATCTCAAAATGAGCGATGCCGAACGTGCCACCATACTGAAACAAAAAGAGGAAGAATCCAAAGAGATGGTTTCCAATATTGGCATTCGGACGCGACGCTACAAAGACATTATTTCCTTTAGAAAAATGCAGGACAAAATCAATAACCGGGACACAGAATACTAAACATGACCAGTATGATAATTTTAGGGATCGGACTGGAATATATCGATACGATTTTCCAGACCATACAGAACAGCAGTTTTTCGCAATATACCATGGCAGGGATGAAGACGCTTGCCGTACTGTTTTTTCTGGTCAATATTCTTAAAAAATACAATGAAGGCATTGTGGACAAGGACGGCTACACCTGGGGATTGAGCCCAAGTGAACTCGCCAAGAATTTTGCCGTGGTCCTATTAGTCATCTTTTCAACTCAGGTATTGGGGTTCTTTGATGCCATTCTCGTGGCGATCGAATCACAATATCGCGGGACCGCTCCTGCCCTGCTGCCTTTACATTTGCAGGACATTGCGATAGAAGAGGATATCAATCTCATGGATGCGATGAAAAGTGCCATGACATTACTCTATGAGGCCTTGGTAACCCCGCTGTATGGATTCAAGATTTTAGCCTTTATCCTGAGCGTCATCCTTTGGATCCTCGACCTGTTCATCTATCCCCTTTTTCTGGCGGAACGCTTCTTTCTATTGGGGATCATGCAGGCATTTTTTCCGTTGGTCATCAGTTTGGCGGTATTCGAGAAATTCAGATCGCTTGCCTATTCATTCTTCAAACTATACGCTGCGGTTTATATGTTGGTACCTGCATTCTTTTTGGTCAACATCTTTATCAACGCCATCTACACCGAAATAAACACCAATTTTTGGACAACCCTGTTCGGTACCGATTTCGGACAGGGATTCTTCGCGCCGGTGGTACAGTTAGGTTCTGTAGGTTTTATCGTGTTCCTGAAATTCAGGTTATATGCGCGAGCCACGTCCTTTACCCTCAGATTATTCAACAACTAAAGCAGCTTTTTTATGAAAACACCCTATAAGAATATTTATCACCTCCTCAAATTGAACCGGTTTATCGTCCTGGCCGTCGTTGTGTGTGCCTTTACGGCAAGTACGTTTTCGGTTTGGATTGCCTTTACGACCCATAAAAATGCGCTCAACAGTGCCTTCGCCATCAACACCGATGGCAGTGTTATTCCTCTGAAAATCGTTACCCAAAAAGAAAACTTTACGGTAGAAGCCCTGGCACATTTGGAATTGTTCCATACCTACTTTTACAATATTGATGCGAGCAACTATGAACGTCATTTACAAAAGGCCCTGTGGCTGGGCAATAGTTCCGTGGACAATCTGTACCGCCAGAAAAAAGCAGATGGGGTGTACAACCGTTTACTGCAATATTCCTTGGTCCAAAAGGTGAAAAGTATCGATTCAAAACTCACGGAAACCAACGGTAAGTATACATTTCATACCACCACCCTATTTGAAATCAACAGAGGGTCGATTACCGATTCCTATGAACTTGTGTCTACCGGCAGTTTGATTCTAGTTGATCGGAATTTCCCGAACAATCCGCACGGATTATTGATCACCGATTATTTTGAAAACACCTTAAAAAAAATCTCCAATGAAAATAGAAAAAAATAAAATGGTCTTCGCGACCGTAATGGCCGTGATTGTCTTATTCCTAGTGGCCTATACCCTGATGGTTATGGACGATGGCAAAAGTGAAAGTGAACATTTAAAGCAGACGTTGGTACCTCCCCTGGAAGAAACCCAGAAACAGTATAAATCCAAATTGGATGCCCTCAACGATCTGAAAGACGTTCGGGAATCCAATGCCCCAAGTATCTATGATGAAAAACTGATGGACTCCTTGGGCTATTATGATCGAGATTTACCAGAACGTGAAAAAGAGCGGATTGTGGATAGCATCTATTCCGCAGGGAAAATCAACTATTCTGAACGGTCCTATCAGGTTCTTGGAGAAAGAAAGCCAGAAACCAAAAATGTACAAGAAATAGATTCCGCAGAAATAAAAAGAGAACAGAAGATTGAAGCCAAGGAACTGGGCCTGGAACATCAATTGTTCTTTGCTGCGTCACCCAAACCTGATGACAATTCAGTTTTTGGCACTACCGATAAAACCATCCATGTCGTTGTTGATGGCGATCAGGTCGTGAAAACCAATAGCCGATTGCGAATGCGGCTGACAAAAGCCGCGGTAATCAATAACCGGAAACTGCCAAAAAACACTCTGGTTTTTGGGTTCATTAGTTTCCAACCCAATCGCGCAATGATCAACATCGAAAATATCCAACACCAACCCACCAAGCTCAAAGCCTACGATCTTCAGGATGGCAGCGAGGGCATCTATATTGAAAACAATTTTCGTGCTGAAGCCACCGATGAAGTTGTGGACGACATCATCGGCGACATCAATATTCCAAGTATCCCCCAAGTTGGTGGCATCAGCAAAGTACTCAAGCGCCATAACCGCAGTGTGAAAGTAACCGTGCTGAACAATTACCAACTTATTTTAAAACCTTAATCTTATGAAAACACATTCTTTAATTCCAATCATTTTTATGGCGTGCAGTTCAGTATCACTCTACTGTACAGCACAAGCAAAAGACCAAAACATTACGGTCATGGATACGATTTATGCCAATGACACCATGAATGTCGCCCTCTTCTTCCCAGAACCCATTCGACAGGGCATTACCGGATCAGAAAATTTTGTTTTTACCTATAACCGAGAGAACGAGCAATATTTTGGATTGCTGCAAGCGACTCGCGGAAAGGACAGCAATCTTCTGGTCATCAATAAAAACGGTTCAGTATTCTCATATATCGTTAGATATAAATCGGAGCTATCAAAATTGAATTATTTCATTCCAATGTCGAGCAGTATCGGAAACGAAAAACCAGTTACCAAAGACTCCATTCCAGCAACATCCCAAGAAATCAACAAGGAAAACAAGGAGTACTACCGCCAGGAATTAAGTTCCCATCTTCTTGAGCGGAAACCGCGCAGAGGCAAAACAAAAAAACGACGGCACAACATTGTTTTGGGCGTGGAAGATATTGTTTACAATCGAAATGAACTTTACTTTGTGATCAAGATCGATAACAAGTCAACACTCGATTACGACTTAAATTTCCTCACGTTATCTATAGAGACAAGACATAAAGGAAAACGGAAATCTGTACAACGCCTTCATAAAGAGACTATTTTCACAAAGAATTTACCCTCCAAAATTGTAAAAGGTGAATCGACGCGGCTCGTATATGTGTTGCCAAAACTCTCACTCTCAACCGACCGTAGAGCTATTTTAGAGCTGAGCGAAAAAGATGGTGAACGAAATATTGAGCTAAAAATATCTCACAGATATCTCAACAATCCTAATTAGAATACCTTCAAATAGTCCAAATATAGGTTGATTAAAGAAATGCTCAACTGGAGAACTTATTTTGCAAGAACACAAATATTTTTCATCCGATATTTTTTCATCTCATAGTCACATCACTATATTCGGATCGTTTTTAATTATCCTAGGTTGTACAAAACATGATCTTATATTAAATCAACAGAGTAGATTTAACCAAACAACGACACCACTCTTGTAATTATATCAGCATTTAATCGGAAATAATCCGATTATCATTCATGAAAATCACATCATGGAGTTTAGAAAGAGGATAAAGGAATATGCAGAAACACCTATATCCAGGCACCTGATTTTGGATTTATTAAAAGATTATAAGCGTCCAAATGATAAAATCAGTGAGTTGCTTAAAAGTAAAAAGCTTATTTCTATCAGAAGAGGACTATATATAACAGGACCTAAATTGGACTTACCAACACCAGAGCCGTTTCTGATTGCCAATCACCTTAGGGGACCGAGTTACGTCTCCTTAGAATCCGCATTGTCCTATTGGAACATGATACCGGAAATGGCCTATGAAATAAGTTCAGTAACTCTACAAACTACAAAGACATATAAAACTGCTGTTGGACGATTTAGTTACCAACAATCAAAGGCTCCCTATTATTCTTATGGGATTAAAAACATAGAATATTCGCCTAAACAAACCGTGTTAATTGCCTCCCCAGAAAAGGCATTATGTGACAAAATTGTTCTAACACCCAAAATTCATCTTAGAAGCATCAAACAAACACGGGAATTTTTATCGGAAGATCTTCGCATGGACAGTGATATATTAAGCACATTAAATACAAAAATCATGGACTTATGGATTGATAGCGCCCCTAAAAAAAGTAGTCTAAAAATGCTTATTAAAACACTGATGGAATTATGATAAGAGAATGGATAGAGGACTATAACCCTCAGAATGAGGAAGAGATTTTATCTGCATTACGAGAAATAATGCAAGAAATTACTTTAGCAGGCTTATCAAGAACTGATTTTTTTGAGAAGGCAGCTTTTTATGAAGGAACCGCTCTCCGGATTTTCTATAGATTGGATAGATATTCGGAAGATCTGGATTTCTCATTACTTAAGCCCAATCCTAATTTTTCTATTGAGCCATATTTCAATGCCATTATAGATGAATTTAAGTCATTGGGCCTGACCATTAGTATCAAGGAAAAGAAAAAAACAAAACAAACGGCTATTGATTCTGCGTTTCTAAAAGCCGAAACCATATGGCAGGAAATTGTATTAGAAGACATCATCAAGGAAACTGGGGTGCGCTCCAACAAGACCTTAAAGATAAAAATAGAAGTTGATCGACAGCCTCCACTAGATTTCCAAACCGAAGAAAAGTTATTGCTCCGTCCATTTTCCTTTTACGTAAAATGCTTTACGAAACCAAGTTTATTTGCAGGAAAACTGCATGCCCTTCTATTTAGAAAGTGGCTAAATAGAGTTAAAGGAAGGGATTGGTATGATTTAGAATGGTATATCAAAAAGGGAATTCCTTTGGACGTAAATCATTTCTTAACGAGAGCGAAAGACACCAATGACTGGCCTGACACTACCATTTCCAAAGAACAGATCATCGAGCTATTGGACACCAAAATCGATTCTGTTTCATTCAGCAGGATCAAAGAGGACGTCGTTAAGTTTATCCCAAATGACGATGTTTTAAATATTTGGAGCCCGAAATATTTCAAGGATTTAATTCAAAAAATTAAATTTGAGACCACTTGATCTTAGTGAAAGGTCTATGTTTTAAGAATTCTTAGATATAAAACAAAAATATTTTCCCAACAACGTACAGGGTTAAGAACAAGACACCTCAAGCTGTACACTGTGATCATGCTATTCAAAAATTGACCTGGCTTCCTTATAAATCCTTTCAAAATTAGATGCCAAATCCGCATCAGAAAACCCAATTGTTGGTTGCGGCAATTGTCTCTTAATTGGCCGCAATTTAAACTGGACTCTTTTATCCTTACCATCCGCATACGTAATAAATTCACCTTGTTTCAATCTAAAGAAGACATCAGCCCTAATTTTAGGGATCTCCTTTTCACCTGTAGTGACGCGCGTATCAAAATCAAGACTGTAACCGCGGCTTACACTTTTGGTAGGGTCCTTAATGATCTCAAAGAACCGTTCATAATATTTAGCCGTATCCGGATCGTTGACCTTTCCGAAGAACTGATAGGAAAGGTTGCTCAAAATTGCCTTACTCGCCTTATCGCCATACATCATATCGTTTTGGATCTTGTCCTGCATCACATAAATTGTAGAAATATTGTAACTCCGTAATGTTGCGGGAATGCGGTGCATATTCAATAAGCGAATGGTCGGTGCCTCCTCCATCAATAAAAATGAAGGTTCTTTGTTTCGAACACTCATTTGTTTAGTAATGGTATGGATGATCATAGCAATGACCGGTGAATACGACGTTTCAAATTTAGGATTGTTCACAATCGAAACCACAGAAGGATTTTCCGGACTATTGATATTGAGCGGCACCTCATCCGCTGATAAGGCCATGAAGATGCGTTGCGTGCTGATTCGCTTCAGCGCATTGGCCAAGGTACTTTTAACACCTGCCGTCTGCCGCTCCGAGTCCTTACCGCTGATAAAGGCATCTGCCATTGCCCTCGATGTCGTATTCGTCTCCAAAAACTTGATCAGGCTGTCCGTGTCCAGGTATTGGTAAATAGCAATCAAATGTGGAAGGGTACAGAATTGTGGATAGTTGGTCCTCAATTTCCAGATCAGGCCACCGATCAGACCTTCCGCGGCATCGTTAAAGAATTTGGTTGTACCGGTTATTCCGCTTTCTCGTTGCTCCAATAGGTTTTCGATTAACACCCTTGACACCTCATTTACGCTTTCCTCGTTTTCTAAATAGCGTGGCGCGATAGGATTTACCCTGTCGATGATCCTGTCGAAGGAAATGACCTTGAACGGAACGTCACTATTCTTAAAGAGAGGATATGCCATTTCGGTCAGTTCAAAATCCTTATAATCGTGGATGACCCCACAAAAGCTCTCTTTTCTAAAATGTTTCAAGAAGCCATAGACCACACTTTCGGTCTTACCACTCCCCGCAGAACCTATGATGGATGCCCCACGTTTGATGTTTTCAAGTTTAAATTTTCCTTTGGTGGTATCAAAGTTGACCTGATATTTTATATTTCCATTTTCGGACTGGTCCGTTTTATGTAAAAACACGTACATCCCGATGTTGATCAAGACCAAGGGACAAACCAAATAAAGTGCTATGTGCACCAATGGAAATTGCTGATCCAGCACATACACAAGAATACCAAGCAGGAGGAAATTACCTATAAAGGCATATTTACTTAGCCGAAAAGTCCCATAGAAAAAACTGCTGGCACTACCAATAACAAAAGCTAGCGTTAGGAAATTGTCGAACTGCATCATTTCATATTAAATCCCGATAGAACTAGATTTGATGGCCACTTCCGCACCGCGGCGTAACCTGTTAAATATTTTCATTGCCAATTGTGCCTGTGTTGCAGGAATCGTCGGCATTATAGGAATGCCAGCTTTACCCATTATTTTAAACGCCAGTGCTTTTTCATTGGTAGGCAATTTCATAAGTGCTGCAAAATATATCTTTGGATTCTTGATAAAATCATTTCGCGCCTTATAGCTCTCAGCAAAGTTTCTGTTATAATCGAACGTTTTATCAAACGTTTTTTCGGCATTTTTAAAGAATGTAGCACGGTCAAACCCACGTTTGACAATTTTCCCGTGCATCTCAATCTCCGAAGCTTTATATTTACTTCCTGGCGAGAGACTGAAGGTATTTGAAGCATCCTTTCGGCTTACGATGATATGGATATGGCTTTGGTTTCCCGCCTTTGGCATTCCTTGTACAATGCGCTTGCCATCCTGCTGATGCGGTGCGGCCTTTTCCAAATTTTCGATTTCCGCTCTTATTTTTTGGACATTGCCTACTGCCCTACCTTCCCGGATATTCTGGATCTCTGTTTTTAACAGAAGGATCTTTGAGGCATAAGGTTGATTTTCCCTTATCTGTATGTCTGTTCCTTTAAAGGTCCTTTGATGTTCTATTCTTGCAAAGTATTTAATGTCATCGATGGTTAGGGGACGCCAATGAATTTCCCGGTTGAAAGAAGCCACATAATCCTTCATCAGTTCACGAGTATATATTTTTAGGTCTACGCTACTGTCTTGCAACCGGTTCAGTTCATATTTAGAGGGACTTACAGTTATGGAATAAAATTTCGGTTCGTTCCTTTTTAATTTTGCCGTATTTCCATCTATTTCCCTGATTACTTCCTCCGCAGAGATTCGATCGCCATATTGATTGAAAAAATGTTCGCCCCCTGCTGCTTGGGAAGTCAATTCTCCTAGTTCCAGACCTTGATTTTCCTTCTCCAGATATTCGACAAAATCGGCAGAACTTTGGGAGTAATTGCCGCCCAGTTTCTGAGGTGTGATAGTGATGTACATCGCTTAAATATTAGAGTTCATTATTTGTGTTCAGCTTTTTCTGAAAACCCTTTTCTCCTGCCTTACGGCGGATCTCCTTTTTTTCTTCCCGCATTGCCTTTTCCAAAATCAGAGGTTTTTTGGGAGCTTCTTCTGCCTGAAAGAGGGACGCGATCATTGCTGCAGTCGGTTTGGTCTGTGTTTTTTCAACATCTCTCATGATCGCAATAACAGCATTGATCCGCTTTTTAATGGAAGCTTCGATGGTCCTTCCGGTCGGACCCAATTTTTCCTTCGGCGAAATCTCATTATAGAAGAAAAAATCGAGCATGGCGGCCATGGCCTCAGTATGTGATCTGAAGTGGGTCCTTGAAAATTCCTGAAACCGTTTGGCAGTTTCCTTTTTAAATCTGATTCCAATAAATGTGTCCATATTTCGCCGTATTGTCGCAAAATCTTCCCTAAAAATGGGTGTATCCAAGCCGTTTGTCGCAAACTGTTGATTCCAAAGCAATTACATCAAATGTAAGAGCTTAATAATCAGCAATTTAAAAACGAAAAGGAATCTGTAACATCGCGCAGCGTGTTACCCTCTTGCTATTCCTTTTCGTCCCGCGCAGCGGGACAAAAATCCATACAATCCGGCAGTTACGACAGCTGTCGGAGCCGATTGCAAGTTCTAGGGAAAATGATTTTCCGATATGTTATTTTCGATGTGTGAAGTTATCGGCGAAAGTGAAAAATGGATAACCCTACTTAAAATTGAATGCCGAATCTCAGCGAAATAAAGATACACTTTTTTTGTTAAATTGTAATTACGAAACTAAAAAACACCTCCAAAATTTAGAGGTGTTTCTCAATAAGTTTAGAATATCAAATGTTAGAAACGAATGTGTAGGACTATAAATTTCGCAATGCTTCCGGCTATCATCGTTTTAAAGTCGGTGTAATTTTTCTCTAAGTATTTTCGAATTTCTTCGCCAAATTTTCGTTCCACATCCTTTTAGGAATCTTCCAAAAGTCGCTTTTGAGCCATCTCGCTCAGGTCTGTAAAATTGAGCTAAACCATAGCGTACATTTTTAGTATTCGCTTGGTAACATCAACGTATCATTTACAAAATACAATCGCAGTTCATCCAAGGGGAAATCGGTAACCCGATAGCCATGTTTTTCCAAAATATTATCATTGCCATCGGAATAAATTATTTCAGCTTCGTAGCCTTTGGATTCCTGCGTTTCCCTGGACAACCTTTTAAAATCTATGGTTATGAACCTGCTGTGATCCATCAGGCTTTTAGCAATTACTGAAGTGTCTGTAATGAGCCAAAAACATTCTGCAACTTCGGCTAAATATTTCAATCCGTCCGTAAAACGGGTCTGTAACAATGGAATTTGATAGAACATTTCCGTTCCATGAAAATGTTGCAATCCTTCTTTGATGTCGTTAACTTGTGTTTTACTCATAATTTCTATTTTTTAATCGAAATCGTGAATCTTCGATTTCATTGTGCATATATTTAATGTGTGAATAATGAAAAAAGAGGGCGCAACTTTAAGAGGTACGCCCTCTTTAGTTTTAATGGCTACTTGCCATTTTTGGTTCCGAGCAAAAGGATTTCATTCGCTTCAATTTCGGTAACATATCGTTTGATACCGTCGTTGTCCTCGTAGCTTCGTGATTTCAATTTTCCGGTAACACCTACTTCTTTGCCTTTACCTACATATTTTTCGGTAATTTCGGCGGTCTTGCCCCAGGCTACCACCGTGTGCCAATCTGTAGTTTGCGTTTTCTCGCCCTTATCGTTTTTGTAATATTCATTAGTGGCGAGTGAAAAACGGGCTACTTTCTTACCGCTTTCAAGGTTCGTAATGGTTGGCTCCTGTCCAACGTTTCCGATTAACTGTACGTGATTTTTTAGAGTACTCATAATAAAAGATTTAAAGGCCTGCCAGCCGGCAGGCGGGTTAACTAAAATGCTGTCTGAACCATTCAGACCGTTTATTGTTATATTTTTTTGAAGTGATTTACTTATTATATCTTGAGCGTTTTCCTTTCCTGCCTGCGGCAGGCAGGTTTGTTTTTTTGGTGCCACTTCCTTTTGTATGTTTTTGTAAGATTTCATAAGTTTCATTTTAGATTTACTTCCCATAGCGCCCTCGCTGTTACCTTTTTTTGTTGCTGATACAGTTTCAATATTTTGAATTGATAAGGACTTATAAAAAGTGAAGCGCAGCGTAACGGTTTATGCAGTCTGTTCAAGTTCAAAATATTGGTATTTTGCTGGCAAAAAAAGGTTGGGGTAGCGAGGGTGCGGAGGTAGTTCTAAAGACTTATGTGAAATATAAAAACATAGGAAGTGGCACCAAATGATGACATGGAACTCCGAATTTGCGGACTCCTCCTCAATTTCGAATTGGGAATGAAGCGTTCCGCTCCGTCCCGATAGCGATCGGGACGGAGCGGGTTTAGCGAAATGGAAAGTAGAAATTGGGGATGGTGTCCAAGAGTATTGTAGGGAAGCTCTTTTCCTGGAATGTAGCTTTTCGCGAAATGTAGGGGAATGTGCTTCCCGAATTGCTTTAATGGAATTACCACGTTTAGCCGAGGCTAAGCGGACGCGACTTCAAAGTTGGAGGTTGCAATGGAGTTTGCCCGCCTCCCCGTTTTTTCGGGAATGGCGGGCAAGTGGAATGGAAACCATAGACTTTGGATTTGGGTCCAAGACTTTTTAATGAAGCGCTTTGCCCGTAATGGAGCTTTTGCGAAATGGAGCGGCAATGGGCTGAACGACTAATTAAGATACTAATCATTCCAAATTGCTCATACTCCGTTTAAATCCCACATTATATCCGGTCAACAAAATCTTTCTTCTAACTTTTAAAATCTCCCATAATGTCATGTTAATTGGGCTATTTGAAATACTATTAGCAATACTAAAATCGGAAAAATTAATATTCGCACTTCATCGAATTTAATTATGTGACATCAGTTAATTCTCTATTTTGGCTCCATCAAAAAATCAGGGGTTATTTAAATGTTATGAGTTCACATAGATAACTTTAGTGAAATAATCCGCACTCTATAAATTAAAATACATAGTGAATAAGATAATAGAAGTAGAAATTATTTTTATCATTTATATAAATATTACAAAAAGATCATTGCACAAATAACTTATTGCATGCCAATACCCTTAAAAAATGATGTTATGAAAAAAATTTTATTGTCCTTATTTTAGGAATAGCGCTGAAAGTAAATTCACAAAGTGTCAGTGTTGAGAAATCAAACTTTGGGATTCAAACCGGATTCTTAGGAGTTTGGGTGCATAATGAATCCAAATTATCAAATCTCATCGCATTAAGAACCGAAATTGGTCTCGATACAGGAGTTACAATAAGAAATGGTAATAATGTAACGGGATTTTTGCTCTCACCTGTCCTAACCTTAGAACCTCGATGGTACTACAATTTAAACAAACGAGCAAGCAAATCACGGCGGACATATGGAAATAGCGGAAATTTCATCTCCATAAAGACCACGTATCATCCAGATTGGTTTGTTATTTCTAATGAAACGAACCTTAGTTTTATTACTGATATTTCTATTGTACCAACTTGGGGAATTAGAAGAAATATTGGCAAACATTTTAATTACGAAGCAGGAATCGGCGTTGGGTATTTACATTACTTTAAAAAAGAGAATGTGATTATGGTAAATGAGCCTGATGTCGCAGTGAATTTGTATTTGCGAGCAGGGTATCGGTTTTTAAAGGTTAAACCAATAAAATATGGGACAATATCAATCGTAAGTTGTTCGCATTGCTAATTGACTCTATAGTAATTTATGGTCATTCCAATTTGAATTCGCAAGCTAATCGACGCAACCAAACCTCTGATTGTGCATCTATTAGATATACCAACCGCCTTATGAAAAAGAAAATACACATTTTTACAGTCCTATTAATTACCAGCTTCATATTTTCCTGCTCGTCAGATGACGATTTGAATTATCAAAGTGATTTTGAAGCCAGTCAAAATGCTTGGTTGCATTTTAAAGAATCATCGAACAATTCATATAAATATGTGGTATCTGGAGGCTCCGTTTTTACGACTTATGGCTAGGAAACGACGATAACAGTATTACATGGAATCATAATTCAACGTCATTTTACGTTCACTGGGAATCCAGACAACATTCCTGAAGACCATTTGGAATGGACAGAAAATGAGAATGAATTAAACAGTCACGAATCTTCAATTGCTGCAGACGCTTTGACATTGGATCAGATCTATAATAAAGCGGAAACCGATTGGTTAATTAAGAGAAAGAATTCAACGTCCTATTTTGAATCCAAAAATAATGGACTGATTTCAACATGTGGCTACGTAGAAAAGGACTGTATGGACGATTGCCTTGTCGGCATTACAATTAAAAGTATAAATGTGTTATTTTATCCAGATGAAAAAAAATAAAATCATTCTAACATTTTGTATGTTGATTCTCGGCTTGCTAATTGGCTGCAGTAGCGATGATAAAAATGATAAATGCATTTCGACCCAAACTGTTTTCGTCACCTCTGTTGATGCGCCCAAGACAGGAAATGTGAATAAGGCCCTCGATATTGAAGTCAATTTTCAAGTAACAAACGGCTGTGGAGGTTTTGGTAAATTTATTGAAAAAAAAGACGGAAATACGCGAGTTATTGAAGTTGAAGCAAAATATGTAGGTTGTATTTGTACCGATAACCTGCCAATTCGGACGGTAAATTATGAATTTATCACCAGCGAGGTCGGAAATCACGCGTTGAAATTTAAATCAAGCCCAACAGATTTCGTTACAATCAATCTCACTATTAATTAAAATACAAGGCATATGAAACCACTACTTAAAGCTTTTTTATTTCTGTTTATAATTGTCAATATTGGTTGTGATAATGACAATGAATCGCTAAAGATTGACGAATCCAATATGCTGATTGGGTATTGGATCAACCCGGTTTACACCGACCCAGTAACAACATTCGAAAGAGCCAACAGATTCAAAGATGCCGCGTATGGCGTGGCTTTTTTAACTGAAAATATAAGCGTGGAAAGAAGCTCAGGATGGTGTGGCACACCGCCCCTGGTCTTTGCAGATTTCCAAGGAAAATGGAAGAAAAATGATTCCATAATTACCATTTCTAATGATAATGGGATGGCTGGTTTAATGGATAATCATTGGAAAATTCGAACGTTGAATGAGACTCATCTGGTCATAGAAAGATTGCCATAATATTATAGCGCAAATTAAAAGCAGTCAATGTGTGACATTCTGAAGCAAACGTTCAATGAAATAAAAAATAGCTGCTAAAAATACATCACTATGAGGAATTGCATTTTATTTTTTCTAATTGCCTTACCCTTAATAAGCTGTTCAAATGATGAGGCTGAAATTAATCAAGGTCCTTGTGATTTTATAAATTTCAAATATTACAATGGAAGCCAGGATGTATTGGGAGAAATGTCAAATGATTATGTTTTAATTGCAGTTGATAGTATTTCTTTAGATCATGAAATTGAAAATTTAATTTCAACCCTAAGCACTTTTGATCAAAACTATGACTACCTAATTCATAAAGTTGTAAACTATAAGTTTAAGGAAATACCTTTAAACTAAACGCTCAGAAAAGTTGTGAAGAGATAACAAAAATAATTTCAGACTTAAAACAAAACCCCATCATCTCATATGCACACTTCACAATAAAAACAAATAACTGCACCAATCTCATTGGGGAACCAATGGGTAATTTATGTATTAACAGTTATGGAAGTAATTTTTATGTAAAAGTAGTGGATGAAAACAATTTGACCGATTTAAACCAGATGATCGCCCAAACAAGCACGGAACTTGTCGGACAGAATCAGTTTATGGAAAAATGGTTCGAGTTAAGAGCTACAAAGGAATCCAACGGGGATGGATTGGCAATGGCAAATTTTTTCTATGAATCTGGACTTTTTGAACACAGTGAGCCCGGAATCTCAAAATATCCTGAGGAATAAATTAAGATGATTTTATAGAAGCAACTTATCCTACTCAAAAACACTAATGTTGTGATTCATTTAAACCCTAAGCAATCCAATCACTATGCTGTCCTTCCGCCTGAAGCATAATTTCCTGTAAAATATCATTAAGTTTTGTCATTGATATTTTGCCCCGTAATTCTCTTTTCACGGCCAATCTAATGGCAGCCTTTGCATTTTCTTTCTTAGTCCAATCCAGTTACAAGTTGGATTTTACTGCTTTTATAACCGCCTGCACAATATCTTGGATGGGACCTTCTTCTTGAATCAAATCCTTTTTGGCGTTGAGAATGTCATAAAAAGCAAGTTCTCCCTCACTCAATCCTAAATCTTTGGTGCGTTCATCATCGCTTTGTAAATCTTTGGCACGTTGGCACCAGTTCGGCAATAGTGGCATAACTATCCAACGCATTGGAATGGTAGCGATTGATCACTTTTTCAAGCTCTTCCTTAAGTGAGTTATATTTCTTGATATCTTTATGCAATCGTAACTTGATTTCATCTTTATTGATGTTTTTTATCAATTCTATTTTCAGGGCCGAGCCATCTTTTCTTTTCGCTTCTAATAATAGATATCATCTAAAATAGAAATATCCGGTTTTCAATACCAGCCGTGCCAAACCTATCCATGATATCTTCAGATTGGATGCTTCATCTTATTTCTAATCCGATTTTTCCTGCATTATTTCGTTCAACTTATTAAGAAGTTGTTCTTTAGACATCTCAGCATATTTATTCTTTTCGGCATCTGCAATTTTTTTTCGCAGCAGTTTCAGCTCCTGATCGTCTTCCAGTTTTTTCGCTTTTATGTCAAGTCTTCTTTGCACAGCGTCCATATCTGATTTTACTTTGTGATCCATGACACGAGCATAAATTTGGGTAGTTGTAATTTTAGAATGTCCTAATATCTTAGAAACCGTTTCAATTGGCATTCCGTTGCTCAACGCCACTGTTGTTGCAAACGTATGCCGTGCCATATGAAAAGTGAGATTTTTTTCAATTCCAACTTCTTTTGCAATTTCTTTCAGATAAAGGTTAGCTTTCTCATTGGTTATTGTTGGCAAAAGCTTACCCGAAAACTGGGTCACTGGATGCGCCTCATATTTAAGAAGAATCTCTTCTGCGCGGAACAACAATGGAATTTTGATTTTAGTATTTGTTTTTCGCCTGTATGTTGTAATCCATTTATGACCTTCATCATCACCAATCCAAACATTTTGTTTTGTCAAATGCAGAATGTCCACATAAGAGATTCCTGTATAGCTACTGAAAACAAAAAGATCCCTGACACGGTCCAAACGGTCAAGTTCAAAATGATGTGTGGCGAGTTTTGAAAGCTCATTATCGGACAGAAATTCTCTATCTACTCTATCAAATGAAGATTTCCATCTTCGAAATGGATCATCCTTGATCCATTCAAGATTATAGGCAAGCGTTACCACTTTTCGAAAACGTTGAATGTGTTTTGTTACCGTGTTATGGCTCATCGCCTTTGGATGACCTTTTGGATAGTAGGCATTTAAATAGTTCTCAAAATCACATAAAAATTCATAATTCAAATGAGATAAAGAAATATCATTGAGCTTTTTCCGTTTTAAAAATCGTAAAATATAACCTTCAGTGACTTTAAAATTTCTAATGGAACCAATAGCCAAAGTATTTTCAATTTTTTGACTGTGGTAATTTAATAGCTCAAGAAGCGTTTTTGAGTCTACCCCATCTTGCAAAAATTCATTTTTTAAATTTTCGGCCGTTATATCACTATTCTCACTACGTAGAATTTGATAACGATTATAAAGTTCAGCCTTCGTTACTTCTAAGTAATTATTAATTTCTTTTGATTTAGCGGAGTTGCCAATCATCTTTCGGTGTTTGAAATCCCATAACCCCAATGGAACTTTGCGCTTTAAACTGATATTGACACGTTTTTTATCGATAGTGATTCTAACATACAGAAGTACTTCACCATCAATTTCCTTTTGCTTGTTGACCCAGAAGTGAATCCCAAGTGTTTTTACTGTTCTCATAATTGTTGCTGTTTTAAGTTAAACTTAAGTTCCGATTGTCAAATCAAACAAACAATTGAGTAATAACATATTAGCTTAAAATACACCCGAGGTAACCTTTTTAATTTTGAGGTAACCTCTGAGGTAACATTTTAAACCAAATCATATCAAATTAAATGAACCCCTAAAAACCACGAAACCACGCAAATCCTAAGATTTGCGTGGTTTTGATGCTATTTAAAATAGCTTTGAGTGACCTCGACAGGATTCAAACCTGTAACCTCTTGAGCCGTAATCAAGTGCGCTATTCAGTTGCGCCACGAGGCCTTTTAAAGTGGGTGCAAATATAACACTTTTATTAATTTAGAACCAAACAATTTATTTCAAATTTGTAAATGTTTGCATTTTCAGTATCAATTGGCAAAAATTGCAATTCATTGCAACAGCTTTTTGATTATTGACGCATTTCAAGCCCACCCAACAAGTACTTTTTATGGACAATCCTTACAAAATTGAGTTAGTACACTTACATTTGCAAAAAAAAATAATTTAATGGATTACATTTTACAACCTTGGCCGTGGTATGTCTCGGGACCACTACTGGCCATGATTATGTTTGTACTTATTTATTTTGGGAAGACTTTTGGCATGTCCTCTAATTTAAGGACCCTTTGCTCCATTGCTGGCGCAGGAAAAAAGACCAAGTTTTTTGACTTCGATTGGAAATCGCAACGCTGGAACCTTGTCGTTGTTCTGGGTGCTATTATAGGAGGCTTCATTGCGCATTTTCTATTGTCCAATCCAGTGGATATTGACTTAAATCCCGTAACCGTTGAGCGCCTATCGGAATTGGGCTTTGAAAACGCAGGTAAAAGTTTATTACCAGCCGAATTGTACAGTTGGGAAGCTGCCTTTAGCCTGAAAGGATTATCTATTCTAATCATTGGCGGATTTCTGGTTGGTTTTGGCACCCGTTATGCCGGCGGCTGCACCTCTGGGCACGCCATTACTGGGTTAAGCAGCTTACAGTTACCTTCCTTAATTGCTGTGATTGGTTTCTTTCTGGGCGGCTTGATTATGATACACTTATTGTTTCCTTTAATTTTTGGTTAATATGACTGGTCTATTTGTCAAGTTACAATAGATTCAAAAAGTTAATTTGGACATGGCATCTGACTCTCAAAAAACATATATATACAAATGAAATTTTTAAAATTCTTACTCGTCGGAATCGCATTCGGAATTATTCTAGTGAAATCAGAAGCCGTATCATGGTATCGTATTTACGAAATGTTCCGTTTTGAATCGTTTCACATGTATGGTATCATTGGTACCGCTATTGCAACAGGTGTTATTTTACTCCTGATCACTAAAAAATTTAAGTTTAAAAACATTGAAGGAGGTCTAATGAGCGTTCCTGATAAAGAAAAAGGTTTTACGCGTTATATTTTAGGCGGAACGTTATTTGGCTTAGGTTGGGCGCTATCTGGAGCCTGCCCAGGACCGATGTATATTTTGATAGGCACTGGTGTTTTCACCATTCTGATTGCTATTATAGCGGCAATGCTCGGCACCTATGTTTACGGCGTCTTGAAAGGTAAACTTCCACATTAAGTAGTAACATTTTGTAGAATGTCAAAAAGGTTGTGATGTCAGGCATTGTTCAAATAAGTATTACTTTAAGCAAGGATTGGAACAACATTTATAAGGTTTCCTTTAAAAATCGCGAAAAAACAGCCTGTTAAGATGAATGGGAGGTTTTTGCAAATGGGCAATAAAAAATTAAAACCTCACAGTTTCGTTAAAAAACTCTGAGGTTTTTAATTATACTATTTCGGCACTTAGCCCTGCTTCCAAAAGCATGGAGCAGCGTGGTTTCAGATCGTCATAGGATCCTGTTTTCACTGTACATTTTCCTTTATAATGTACTAAAATGGAACATTGCTCGGCTTGTTCCGGAGTATGGTCACACGCATAAATAAGCGTATCAATGACGTAATCAAAAGTATTGACGTCATCATTATACAATACAATCTCGTTCAGATTTTGTTCAAGTGTATCAACGAGAAGGTCTTCTTGAATTTTCTCTTTAGTACTCATTTTTCCCAGTCATAAATCTGCAGTGTTCAGTCTGCACAAGTTAATACAATTATTAGGTTCTTTATTTGCTAGCTAATTTACAAATTTTAAAGCAACCCAATTATTTCTTTCCAAACTTTCAACGTAGGTCAACCCGTGTTTATTGCATTCTTCCTGAATGGCCTGAATATCTTGATTATAAAAACCGCTCAAGAATAGCAATCCATTTGGCTTGAGGCATTTAACGTAAGCAGCCATGTCGTTCAAGAGAATATTCCGGTTGATGTTGGCAATAATAATATCATATTTTTGATTTTGTAATAATTTGGCATCGCCTTCCAAGACGGTAATATGCTGACAGTTATTTCGCTCTACATTTTCCAAACTATTCACATAACACCAATTGTCATAATCTATGGCATCAATGGGTTTAGCGCCTTTCATTTCAGCAAGAATCGCCAAAACACCTGTACCACACCCCATATCCAATACTGCTTTATCTTTAAAATCGTTTTTTAAAATGTGCTGAATCATCATGTGGGTGGTTTCATGATGTCCGGTGCCAAAACTCATTTTGGGCTCAATAACAATGTCGTATTTAGTGTTTGGTTTTTCATGAAATGGCGCTCGAACGGAACACAAATCGTCCACAACAATCGGATTGAAATTCTTTTCCCATTCTTCATTCCAATTGACCTGTTCTATTTCTTCAAAAGTATATTGAAATTCAAATTCATCAGATTTTAAGATCTGAATATCCTCTAAGATGTCCTCATGCCATTCATCCTTTTGAATGTAAGCCGTAACACCCTGGTCTGTTTCCACAAAACTCTCAAAGCCTGCATAGCCCAATTCCGCAATTAGGATTTCTGTTCCTGGCTGCAAAGGCTCTACCTTAAATTGATAACCTATATAAATACTATTGGACATAGTTGACCTTTAATTTCCGTATTACAGAGCTCAATGTGATAGGCTCAAAAACTGATTTATTTATACTTAAAATGAATTGACAATGGCAAAAAAGTCGTCCGCATTAAGAGCAGCCCCACCAATCAATCCACCATCAACATCTGGTTTGGAGAAAATCTCTTTGGCATTTGATGGCTTACAACTTCCTCCATATAAAATAGAGACGCTATCCGCCAAGTCTTGATTGTACTTGTCCGCCAAAGTTTTTCTAATAAAGGCATGCATATCTTGCGCTTGCTCGGGGCTTGCAGTTTCTCCGGTACCGATGGCCCAAACCGGCTCATAAGCCAATACGATATTCTCAAACCTTGATGCCTCTAAATGAAACAAAGCATTTTTGATCTGATTTTCAACAACCTGCTCATGATTTCCAGATTTTCTATCGTTAAGTTCCTCTCCAAAACAGAAAATAATTCGCATTTCATTTTTTATGGCTGCATCAACCTTTTTAGCCAATACCTCATCAGTTTCATTAAAATAAGCGCGACGCTCACTATGCCCTAAAATGACTGTTTTGACGCCAAGACTTTTTATCATTGCCGCACTGACCTCACCTGTGTAAGCACCAGATTCTGCAAAATGCATGTTTTGCGCAATCACTTCAACGCTACTATCTTTTAAAGAATTAAAAGCCTGCCAAAGATTAGTGAATGATGGTGCAATCATGACTTCAACATCGGCGATTTTATTTTGTTGTTTTATTTCTCTGATCAATGTTTCTGTTTCCGATAAATCATTGTTCATTTTCCAATTTCCTGCTACTATATTTTTTCTCATAGTCGATACTAAGCTCTTTATTGTGAAAGCTTTATGTTTTAAATTAATATTCTATTTTATAATTTTAAATCCTCAATGTCATTCCAATGTTTCTTTTGCATCACGGTACCTTTATTTAGAATAACTACTCCTGGGTTGGACCGTACAATAGTTTTTAGAACTTTTTCATCACATAAATAAAATTCAAAATCAAGGTTATAAGCCGATTTGACTTCTTGCTTTTTAGCTTCATTTGAAGTGGTTAGACCAATAACAGTATAGCCTTCCTTAAGTGCTTTGTCTGCCAATGATTTCAATTTCATCATTCCATCCTTTTCTGAAGAATTTAAGTCGTAAGCAACAATCATCAACAGTTTATCCTTGTCCAAGAAATAGGAAGTCAAATCTTCATCTTCTGATTCTATTGAAAAATCCTGAATTTTAGGTAGGTCGGCTGCCTGTATTTCTTTGGTTTCCACACCTATGATCTCATCGTACTCTGCTGGTCCCTGTCCGCGGTCCGTCAGTGTTTTTTCCTCACCATTAATGGTATAGGTCCATTCATAATCTATGATAGCTCTTTTAGCATCTGGTGCAAGCATCATATTTTCCTGTAGGTTGTCACCTATTTTATACGCTCTAAAATCAATGGCCGGCAAGTGCATCAGTACATAATATGCAAATGAAAGCGAGGCTAGAAAACCTAAAAGCGCTACAACAGTGACACCAAGTTTACTGAAAATTGGTTTTATATGCCTAACGCCTAAAAAGAGAATTAGAATAAAGACCAACAATACAATGTCTTTAGTAAAACTCTGCCATGGCGTCATCGGCATGGCATCTCCAAAACAGCCACAATCCTTCACTTTATCAAAGTATGCAGAGTAAAAGGTTAAGAAGGTAAAGAAGATAATCATGAGCAACAAGCTCCACACCGTAAATTTTGGTTTATAACCAATGAGCAGAAAAATGCCCAATACCACTTCAAACACAACCACTATAACGGCAATTCCCAATGCATAAGGGTCTAAAAAAGGAAGATTTAAAACGTCAGTTCCAAAGTACTCTTGAAGTTTGTAGGAGAACCCCAAAGGATCATTTAATTTAACAAATCCTGATATTATAAAAAGGATACCTACAAATACTCTACTGATGCCTACTATAAATTTCATAAAATTTCAAAAGTTAAAAATTCCAAACTCCCATCGGAGATTGTAGATGATACTATACTTATATTTTTTCGTTTAAGTGAATCAAGGCAAATACCGAATAATTGATCATATCCTGATAATTGGCGTCAATACCTTCACTCACCAAGGTTTTGCCTGCGTTGTTTTCTATCTGTTTTACCCTTAAGAGTTTTTGCAAGATGAGATCAGTCAAGCTGCTGACTCTCATATCCCGCCATGCTTCGCCATAATCATGATTTTTATTCATCATCAACTCTTTGGTCAAAGCTATTTTTTCATCATAAAGTTTTGTGGCTACTGCCACAGACAGGTCTGGTTTTTCAACCACGCCTTTCTCCAATTGGATCAATGCCATGGTACAATAGTTAATGATGCCCATAAACTCGCTCTCCTCTCCTTCATCAACCTTACGTTCAACATTTTGTTGCAAGCCCCGTATGCGTTGCGCTTTTATAAAAATCTGATCAGTTAGGGATGGGAGCCTTAAAATGCGCCAAGCACTTCCATAATCGGACATTTTATCAACAAAGAGATTTCTGCATTTTTCAATCACAGCATCGTATTGTTTTGAGGTATCTTGCATAGAAAATTGGTAATTTTGCGTAAATTTCGCCTAAATAGTTCAGAGTTCAAAGTTCAGGGTTCAAAGTTTTCCAGATATCAAATTATATTTTAGAGAATATTGATCGATTTGACTTTGTATCCCATATCATTTTATAATTTAAACTATAAATTCGAATCAACCTCATGACCATCAACTGTAACGGGCAGCTTATAGATTTGACGATTCCCAAAATTATGGGCATCCTTAATCTCACCCCAGATTCATTTTATGACGGTGGGGTTTATAATAATGATACCGATATTATAAGGCAAGTGGATAAAATGCTGAACGAGGGAGCAGATTTTATTGATGTAGGGGCTTATAGCTCAAGACCCAATGCCGTTCATATTTCGGAAACGGAAGAGTTGCACAGGTTACTTCCAATTATAAAATTGCTGACTAACACGTTTCCTCAGATTTTGCTCTCTGTTGACACCTTTAGAAGCGAAGTGGCCAAGCAAGCTGTTAATGCAGGAGCCTGCATGATCAATGATATTTCCGCTGGACAAATGGATGACCATATGTTGAACACCGTTGCTGAACTCAACATTCCTTATATTATGATGCATATGAAGGGTACACCTCAAAATATGCAACAAAACGTCACCTATGAGCATTTAATAAAGGACATTCTTTTTTACTTTTCTGAACGTATTGCTGCTGCCAAAGCTTTGGGTATTATAGATGTGATTGTGGATCCGGGATTCGGGTTTTCAAAAACAGTGGCTCAGAATTATGAACTATTAAAGAATTTGGAACTATTTAGAATGTTGGAAAAACCTTTATTAGTTGGATTTTCCAGAAAATCAATGATCTATAAACCCCTTCATATATCGGCAGCCCAAGCCCTTAATGGCACTACCGTTTTAAACACCCTTGCCTTAGAAAAAAATGCATCCATTTTAAGAGTCCATGATGTCAAGGAAGCTAAGGAATGTATTGAACTGACCCAGCAATTAAACTATTGATCCATGAAATATCCATTCCTCCTATTACTTGTTTTAACATTTTCCTGTAACCATCAAAAAACAGTTTTCCTTCCGGAAATTGAACATGCTGATATTACTGAGGTTCATGATATTTCTCCGATCTATATTTTTTATGATGAGACTAAAGCAGACAGTCTTGAACTGAATAGAAACAATGTTATTAGCACCACCAACTGGCTCCTAAATATTGATAAGAGGCTTACTTTGGGTCAAGTGGTACCAAAAATCATAATGTTACAGGATAAAAAACGGAATGCCGAACTTCATAAAAATGAGAATTCAAAAAACTATTTCAGCTGTAATGATACCAGCATTCAAAATTTAGGGTTTATAGAATTCACGCCTATCATTTATAAGATGAACTCTATTCTTCCCAACGTTTCTTCAGATTATTCTAACGCCAAGAAAAAACGGATGATCTTGAATTTCAAAACTCCAAATGATATAAAATTTGTGACGCTTTACAATGATTCCATTATCAAAAACTCAACGCTGAAAACGCTCAAAACAGATCTTGATGCCTTACCCAATGACAAAGAATACGATATAGTCCTGAATATTAATGACCAATTAACATTTCAGGATTATATAACTTTTAAATCAACTCTCTCTAAGGTAAAATTGGGTCATGTGACCATTAATGAAAACGAATTCATTTATTAGCCATAATTTTTTAATTTTACAAAAATATTTTTGGATTGGACGAGCTTAAATTTTGGGATTTCGGGATTATAGATTTTATTGATGTTTTTCTCGTTGCCATACTTTTATATTATGTCTATAAACTTATAAAGGGTACTGTGGCCATTAATATATTTATTGGCATCATCATCATTTATTTTGTGTGGAAGTTGACCGCATTTCTCAAAATGGGCTTATTGAGCTCCATCTTCAGTGGATTTATGGACGTTGGAATTATTGCATTAATTGTTGTTTTTCAGCCTGAAATTAGAAAATTCCTATTGATGGTCGGTTCAACAAATTTTGGAAATAAGCGAAGGTTCTTAAGACATCTTAATTTTTTGAAAACCGAAGATCAAGTACAAACCGATGTTGACGTTATCATTTCGGCATGTAAAAAAATGGCCAAGACCAGAACGGGAGCTTTAATAGTCATTGAGCGCAATAACAATTTAGATTTTTTGACGAGCTCTGGCGATGCGATGAATATTGCCGTTACCCAACCAATTATAGAAAGTATCTTCTTTAAAAACAGTCCGCTGCACGATGGCGCGATAGTTATTGCAAACAATACTGTAAAAGCCACGCGGGTCATTCTCCCAGTCAGTAGTGAAAGAAGTATTCCGCAACGTTTTGGACTAAGACATAGAGCAGCCGTTGGAATTACCGAAAAAACTGATGCCCTTGCCATTGCTGTGAGCGAAGAGACTGGGCAGATTTCTTATATAAAAAATGGCGAATTTATGATGTTCAAAGAGAATTCTGAACTCATTGATATGATCAAAAAAGATTTGGCCTAATAAGAGACCAAGTACAGCATTTAAACAGTTTATTAGGTTGTTTTAGAAATGTCAATGAGATAAATAATAACGCTTCAACTGACAAAATTAAACGGCCTCATTCTTTAAAAACTGCACTTCATACAAATTTCTGTAGTAACCATTTTCATTTTGGAGCAGCTCTTGATGTGTGCCTTGTTCTACAATGCGTCCTGCATCCATCACAATAATACTATCTGCTTTTTGAATCGTTGCCAAGCGATGGGCGATAACTATGGATGTTCTTCCTTTTGTGATTTTCTCAGTAGCAACTTGCATCAACTGCTCCGAATAAGAATCTACGGAAGAGGTGGCTTCATCCAAAATCAAAATGCTCGGATTGGTGACATAAGCTCTTAAAAACGAAATCAATTGCCGCTGTCCGGAGGATAACATAACCCCGCGCTCCTTAACATTATAATGATAACCATTGGGCAGACTCATTATAAATTCATGAATTCCAATATCCTTAGCAGCTTGTTGTACGTCTTCTTCCGTAATATCAGGATTGTTCAAAGTGATATTGTTTAAAATGGTATCGGCAAAAAGAAATACATCCTGGAGCACCACAGCTATCTGAGCTCTTAACGAGGTTAAAGTCATTTGTTTTATATCCACCTCATCAATATAAATCGTTCCTTTTTGAATATCGTAGAAACGGTTCAACAGATTAATAATGGTTGATTTTCCTGCCCCGGTAGCCCCCACAATAGCAATGGTCTGACCTGATTGGACATTGAAAGAAATGTTTTTCAAAACTTCTTCATCCTCGATATAGGAAAAATACACGTTTTCAAACTTTATATCACCTTTAAAAGGTGCCGCTTCAATTTTGCCAGTATCATCAATTTGCGAAGTGGTATCTAAAACCGCAAACACACGATTGGCGGCTACAATTCCCATTTGCAGTGTATTAAACCTGTTTGCAATTTGATTCAAAGGCCTGAACAACATCGGGATCATCATGATAAAGGCAAACAAATCGCCTTGAGAAGCCAAGTCATCAGATATAATATTGAGTCCGCCGTACCAAACAACCATCCCTAACGTCAAGGACGATAAGAACTCAGCAATCGGAAAAAATACTGAGTTATACCAAACTGTTTTTAACCACCCTTTTTTATGACGGGCATTGATTTCTTTGAACTTACGGTATTCTGTTTCCTCTCGTGTAAAGAGCTGCAAGATCTTCATTCCCGTGACACGTTCCTGAACGAAGGAGTTGAGATTGGATACTTCATTGCGCACATCCTCAAAGGCAATTTTCATATACTTTTGAAAAATGGTGGTTGCAAAAAGGACGATGGGCAAGGTTGTAAACACCAAAAGACTGAGCTTCCAGTTCATATAAATCATAACCCCTCCAACCACTAACATTTTTAAGATGTCACTAAAGATCATAAAAAGACCTTCCCCAAAAATATCGGAAATACGTTCCATATCCGTGACCGTTCTTGTGATTAATACGCCTACCGAAGAGTTGTCAAAATATTTCATCCGGAAACTCATGATATGCTTGAACAGTTTAACCCTGATGTCTCTCACCACGGATTGCCCCAACCAACTGGCATTGTAAATAAATAATAATTGACAGATGACCTCCAGGAGCAACAGGACTATCATGACGATGATATAAAACAAAAAACCATCATACTTTTGAAGTTCAATCTGATTGTCAATGGCTTGTTGTAATATATAAGGTCTTAACGCCCCGAAAGCTGCCAGTCCGGTTACAAATAATAAAGTCAGTGTAAAAACAAGTTTATAAGGCTTGATGTATTGCATCAATCTTTTGAAAAGATTCACATCATAAACTATAGTTTTCTTTTTGGCACTCATATTATATAGCGTTAAAAATCGAATCGGGATATTCTATATGCATTAAGAACAATCCTTGTGCTGGAACTGAGAAACCAGCTTCGCCCCTATCTTTAGATTGGATAATGGCGTGCATTTGTTCAGCTTCCATTTTGCCTAAACCAATGTTGACCATGGTCCCTACAATGGCTCGTACCATGTTTCTCAAAAAACGATCGGCGGTAATCACAAAAGTCAATTCTGTACCCTCAAGTATCCAATAGGCTTCTTTAATGTCACAAAAATACGTTTTAACGTCCGTATTACTTTTAGAAAAACATTCAAAATCTCTATACTGCAATAATATTTTGCAAGCCTCATTCATTTTATCCAAATCTAAAGGCAAATGGATTTTATAAGCAAAATCGTGGGTGAAGACATTTTTGGTATTTGAAATGCGATAATGGTATGTCCTGCTTTGCGCATTAAATCTGGCGTGGGCCGTATCTCGAACTTTAAAAACCCGATGCACGGCAATATCAGGAGGCAAAAACCAGTTGATTTTATAGATCAATGTTTCAGCATCCAGTGCTGTCTGTATATCAAAATGTGCATACATCTGAGCGGCATGTACACCAGCATCGGTTCTACCCGCCCCCATAACGCTAATTGGGGCTCTCAATAAAGTAGTCAGCGCGTGCTCCAAAACTTGTTGTACAGATATGGCATTGGGTTGTTTCTGCCAGCCATGATAGGCTTTCCCATTATATGAAAATTCAATAAAATATCTCATTTTTCTATAGATCCAAGACCGCTTTGCTTATAGAATAGAGACTTCAATATAACTAAAAGTGGATTTGATGCAAACATTAAAATATTGCTTTATTTTTGTGAGTTGCAAAGTTAGTTATTTAAGATTGATGATTAAACGATTGTTGATTTAAGAATTAAAAAACACAGAAAAATCCATTTTGAAAAAAATTCTGCTCTTATCAGACACCCACAGTTATATTGATAATGATATCCTAAAATATGTAAAACAAGCTGATGAAGTATGGCATGCTGGCGATATTGGCGATTTAAACGTTACGGATACCATCAAAAAATTAAAACCACTCCGGGCAGTTTATGGTAATATTGACGACACCAAAGCCCGGATGGAATTTCCGGAAAACAACCGGTTCATGTGCGAAGACGTTGATGTTTTCATCACCCATATCGGCGGTTACCCTGGCAGATACACGCCACGTGTACGCAAATTGCTTTACCAAAATCCACCCAAACTTTATATTTGTGGGCATTCGCACATTCTAAAGGTCATGCCAGATAAAAATCTGAATCTGCTCCACATGAATCCAGGCGCCATCGGGAAACATGGTTTTCAGCAAGTGAGAACAATGTTACGGTTTACAATTGATGGTAGCAAGATTGATAATTTGGAGGTGATTGAGTTTAAGAGGTGAGATTGATCAATAGAAACGAAACACGGATGATACAGATTTTTTATGATTTTCGCTGATCTGTTCTTAAAAACAAGGAAAAATCTGCTCAATCTGTGTTATCAACGTTTCAATGGTTTGTTTCGTGAGTTATATATGGTAATATAGATGGTGATAAAAAAGTTTGAGATTCCGCCAATTGCGATACATCGGGAGGGATTATCACTATAACTATGGGGACAACCAGCATCTTCCAATGCGCCTTCGGCTTTTGCAATATGCCTGCCTGTCGACAGACAGGGATTTCACTAAAAAAACCCGAGGTCTTCACCTCGGGTTTACGCACTAAAAAAATTAAGATAATAGGTTTATCGCAATCTATCTACAGATTTTACAAGATCTTCATCCTTTTTTATGGCCTTATTGGCTAATACCAAAAACACGATAGAGAAAATAGGAATGAAAATCCCAACGCCTTTCTCTGAGATTTCACTCTCTCCAGGCGCCATTAGCAATACATATACAAATAATCCTAATAAAATAAAGTTCAATATGATATTAAGTCGCCCCAAAACAAATTGGAACTTCCTGTTTTTATAATTAAAAATAGAAATCAAAGATAAGGCAGCCGATCCAAAAAACATAGCCAAATACAACATATCATCTTTTGCATACACCGGGACATCCTGTGCATTGGTCCACAAATGAAATACAAATATCAAGCCACAGGAAAAAATGGCTGCTATTAGTAAATATACGGTTTGGATACGCTGTAACATGTATTGATCTAAAAAATTAAAAGCCAAAATTAACAGTTTCTTTTTAAATCATACAGTAATTTTTAAAATAAAATTGTATTATTGCAACAACATAGTGTTACTCACAGAGTAATAAGCTGTTAAATCTTCAAAATTACATTCGGTTTTTTCCTCTTCTTAATCTCAAAAATAGATTCGGAACTAATCCAATTTCAATTTTACACTAATATTCATAAACATACATGTTTGAAATTTCGCAATTAAAAGAAAAGAAGCTTTCTGATTTACAAGAAATAGCTCAAAAATTAAATGTCCCTAAGTACCGATCTCTTAAAAAATTAGATTTGGTTTATAAAATCTTAGATTTACAAGCGGCCAATCCAGAAGTGGTCAAAACTGAAATAGCTGCCATAGCTGACCCTAAAGACAGCGCTAAGGCTGAAACTCCAAAAGCGTCAACACCGCCACCAAAGAAAAAGAGAGAGCGTGTTGTAAAAAAACAAGCTTCAGACAAGGCACAACAAAAAATGGAACTTCCAGACGACAAGACTGAGGCAAAAAAATCCGATGTTAAAAGTCCTGCGCCTAAAACCCAGACACCTAAGGCCAAATCATCCGCCAAGGCTTCTGACACTTCAAAAAGAGAAAGCTCCAGCCCGAAAAGTGCTGAGCATCGGGAGAAAAAGCAACATACTCAAAAAGATAAAGACACTTCCAACAAATCATCTTCTAAAGATAACAGGCAACAACGCTCGGGCGATAGCAATGGCAACAAATCATCTTCTAAAGATCATAGCCAAAATCGTGACAATAGCGGTCATTCTTCCTCTAAATCGAATAACGGAAACAAGGACAATAGAAATCGTTACAGAGAACCTGATTTTGAATTTGATGCCATTATCGAAAGTGAAGGTGTTTTGGACATCATGCAAGACGGTTACGGATTTTTACGCTCATCAGACTATAATTACCTTTCCTCCCCTGACGACATCTATGTATCACAATCTCAAATCAGATTGTTTGGTTTAAAAACTGGAGACACGGTCTTAGGACATGTAAGACCTCCAAAAGAAGGTGAGAAATATTTTCCGTTAATTAAAGTAAGCAGAATCAATGGTCAACGCCCTGAAGTTGTCAGAGACCGGGTATCATTTGAACACTTAACACCTTTGTTTCCGCAGGAGAAATTTAATATTGCTGAACGCCAGAGTACCATTTCTACACGAATCATGGATTTGTTTTCACCTATTGGGAAAGGACAACGTGGTATGATTGTATCCCAACCAAAAACAGGTAAAACAATGCTTTTAAAGGATGTTGCAAATGCAATTGCAGCCAATCATCCTGAAGTTTACCAAATGATCTTGCTTATTGATGAGCGTCCTGAAGAGGTCACAGATATGCAACGTAACGTCCGTGGCGAAGTTATTGCATCAACCTTTGATAAGGAAGCCCATGAACACGTTAAAATTGCTAATATCGTATTAGAAAAAGCTAAACGCTTGGTAGAATGCGGACACGATGTTGTAATTCTTCTAGATTCCATCACCCGTTTAGCAAGAGCATACAATACCGTTCAACCTGCCTCTGGGAAAATATTAAGTGGTGGTGTTGATGCCAATGCCCTGCATAAGCCAAAACGATTCTTTGGTGCTGCACGTAATATTGAAAATGGCGGTTCATTGACCATTATCGCTACGGCATTAACTGAAACCGGATCAAAAATGGATGAAGTCATCTTCGAAGAATTTAAGGGAACAGGTAATATGGAGTTACAGTTGGATAGAAAAATATCTAACCGTCGTATTTTCCCTGCTATTGACTTAACCTCTTCAAGTACGCGTAGAGATGATCTCCTATTGGATGACAATACAATTCAAAGAATGTGGGTGATGCGCAAATACCTAGCCGATATGAATCCTGTCGAGGCTATGGAATTCATTAACGATAGAGTTAAAAAGACTAAAAACAATGAAGAGTTTTTGGTATCCATGAATGGATAAGAAGTCCATCAGCATATAAAAAAAAGCCTCAAATTTTCATTTGGGGCTTTTTTATAGGACAAAGTGTTATTATTAATATAGGTTACTATACTGCACAGATACCAAATTGGATTGTGTGTGTGTGTGCCGTATTCAAAAGGAAGGAAAAAGATACTCCTTGGTTTAAAGCACAAAAAAATCCATTCATTACGAATGGATTTTCTATATAAAAATTAGATCTTCTGTTTCTTACAAAGAAGCAACGTGCTTAGCTAAGCCAGATTTCAAATTAGCTGCTTTATTATTATGAATAATATTCTTCTTAGCTAATTTATCAATCATGGCAGAAACTGAAGGGAGCATCGCTTGTGCTTCCTCTGCATTCTCCATTTCGCGCAATTTTTTGATAGCGCTACGAGTAGTCCTGTGCTTATACCTGTTGGTTAAACGCTTTGACTCACTACTTCTGATTCTTTTTAATGCGGACTTATGATTTGCCATTTTATTTCTTTCTTTTTAAAAAATTGTAGCCCGTAGGGGAATCGAACCCCTCTTACCAGGATGAAAACCTGGCGTCCTAACCGATAGACGAACGGGCCATTTGTTTATTCAAGGTGCAAATTAATAACATTTTTTATCAATAAGCAAATTTTTCAAATGAACTCACAATTGTTTCATTGCGGATGCAAAAATACAACTATTTTTAAATGTTGCAACACCTTCGCGATCTTTTTTTTATTATTTTTAATAAGCTTTCGCAAATAGCACTCTTCCATTAGAGGTTTTTCCACTAAACACGCAGCTTCCGACTTCTTTTTGCTGATCTAAAGGTATGCATCTAATAGTTGCTTTTGTTAGTTCTTTAATCTTATCCTCTGTGGCAGGAGTCCCATCCCAATGCGCTGAAACAAAACCTGTTTTGGTCTCCAATACAGTTTTGAATTCCTCAAAAGTGTCTACTTCAGTAATATGCGAATTCCTGAAATCCAAAGCTTTTTTAAATAATGTGTCCTGAATTTCAACGAGCAAATCGTCAATTTTCTCTACCAATCCTTCCAAAGGGATATTTTCTTTTGACAAGGTGTCTCGTCTAGCGAGCTCTACCGTTTTATTTTCTAAATCCTTCGGACCAATAGCGATTCGTAATGGGACACCCTGCAATTCATATTGTGCAAATTTAGCTCCCGGACGATGTGTTGTACGATCATCATATTTAAAGCTAATACCCTTTTTCTTAAATTGACTGGTTAAGTTCTTAACCACAACACCAATCTCCTCCAATTGCGCATCAGTTTTATGAATCGGAACGATGACCACATGGATTGGAGCCAAATTAGGTGGCAGAACAAGGCCTTTATCATCACTGTGCGTCATGATCAATGCGCCTACCAAGCGGGTGGAAACACCCCAAGACGTGGCCCAGACATGGTCAAGCTTGCCTTCGTTATTCGTAAATTTCACATCAAAAGCCTTGGCAAAGTTTTGTCCCAAAAAATGAGAAGTTCCCGCCTGTAGCGCTTTACCATCTTGCATTAACGCTTCGATACAAAACGTTTCTTCAGCACCGGCAAACCGTTCACTTTCTGTTTTGACGCCTTGAATTACTGGAATGGCCATAAAATTCTCAGCAAAATCAGCATAAACCTGGTTCATTAACCGAGCTTCCGCCAAAGCTTCCGCCTTCGTGGCATGGGCTGTATGTCCTTCTTGCCATAAAAACTCAGCGGTTCTTAAAAACAAACGCGTGCGCATTTCCCAACGCACCACATTGGCCCATTGATTGATCAATATTGGTAAATCTCTATAACTTTGGATCCATCCTCTATAGGTGTTCCAAATAATGGCTTCACTGGTTGGGCGCACCACAAGCTCTTCTTCTAATTTTGCTTCCGGATCTACCTGTAACTTACCCGGACTATCAGGATTGTTTTGCAGTCGATAGTGCGTTACTACAGCGCACTCTTTAGCAAAACCCTCTGCATTCTTCTCTTCTGCTTCAAATAGGCTTTTAGGCACAAAAAGTGGAAAATAAGCATTTTGGTGACCCGTTTCCTTAAACATCCTGTCCAATTCTGCTTGCATCTTTTCCCAAATTGCATAACCGTAAGGTTTAATCACCATACAGCCTCTAACTGCTGAATTTTCAGCCAAATCGGCCTTAACGACCAACTCATTGTACCATTTGGAATAGTCTTCCGCTCTACTTGTAAGATTTTTACTCATTACCTGGGTTTTGGCACAAAAGTTGTGCTAATGTTAAATAAATAAATAGTTCGACAAAACTAACTATTTTTGTAATGTTCAACAATAAAAACAAATAGATATGCAATTTAAAACTTACTTATATCGCAGGTTCCCATTGTTTGTTGCACTAAGCTTACTTTTTCTATTAGCTTCTTGTGGATCATACCAATACGCCGGTTATGAAAATGATGGTATATATAGATCAGAAGCCCCACAATATGAAGTCTACTATGAAGATGTTCCAAATAATAACAATAGTTATTACAAAGAATTTTTCGGACAGAAATCACAACAGTTTGAGGAAATAGCTCATAATGACAATGTTATTTTTACAAATATTGACGATTATCAAGGCAGCTATGCTGATGGCAATGAAGATATATACTATGAAGATGGTTATGCTGGATGGGGACAGAATAGTCAAAATGTAGATATAAACGTTTATCATAACAATATTGGCTGGTACCCATATAGCAGATTTGGCTTATATAGTCCGTATCGCGGATGGGGTTACACTGGCTGGGGTTACTCCGGTTGGGGATATTCTGGTTTTTATAATCCTTTTTACTCTTATGGTTATTTCCCTGGATATTACCCTTACTATGGCTATGGTTACGGATATGGCTATGGGTATGGGTATGGATATGGTTACGGCTACGGACACTATCCTTACTACAACAGTTACTATCGCAACAGCAGAAATGCGTCCTATACGAGAGGCAGACGCGGCAGTATATATTCAAACGACTATCGTTCAACAACTCTAAACAGAAACAATTCAAATTCAAATATTGGAAGACGTAGTACGATCAATTCTTCAAACAGAAATTCGAGAACTAACAATAGTACTATCAATAGACGGAGTTCATCTAATGCGAATCGTTCTTCTACAAACACCAGATCAAGGACGAACACCAATAGGAACACGCAACCGACTACAAGAACAAATACCAATAGAAGAAACGTTCAGCCGGCCAGAAGGACCAATACCAATAGAAGCACGCGGCCTGCAACACGAACCAGATCCAATAACTCTGGATCGAGACGAAGTGGTGGTGGTAATGTTTCGACTCCGAGGTCAAGAAGCAATTCAAATTATTCAGCACCTTCACGCTCTAGTTCTTCACCCGCTCCAGCGGTAAGAAGCAGCGCGCCTTCAAGATCTTCATCTCCTGCAAGGAGTTCTAGTGGATCATCAAGACGTAGCGGTAGATAAAAATCAGAATCATAAAAAATACAACATATGAAAAAGTTAAATTTACTGTTCATAGCAGCCCTATCTATGTCTAGTATTATGGCTCAGGACATTACTGATGCCGTTAGATATTCACATGATGAAGTCCAAGGGACGGCACGATTTAGAAGTATGAGTGGCGCCTTTGGTGCGCTTGGTGGCGATATGTCGGCCGTAAGCATCAACCCTGCGGGATCATCTATATTCACCTCAAGCCACGCTTCGATATCCATATCTAATCTAGGAACCAAAAACGAAGTCAACTATTATAATGGCGCAAGTTCATCATCAGATTCAAAATTTGATCTTAACCAAACAGGCGCAGCATTTGTTTTTTATAATACAAATCCTAATTCCCCTTGGAAGAAGTTTTCACTAGGCGTTGCCTACGATAAAATATCCGATTTTGAGAATTCATGGAATGTAAGAGGGTTGAATACCAATTCCAACTCCGTTGGCAATTATTTTCTTGGTCATGCCCAAGGTTTAAGACTCGATCAGATTTCGGCACTTGATAATGAAAGTTTATCCACGGCTTATTCCGAAATTAATAGACTCTATGGTTTTGCCAATCAACAGGCCTTCTTAGGTTTCGAATCTTATATTATTGAGCCATCCATGGACACTGATGACAATACTTCATATACTTCTAATATCGTTGGAAATAACTTTGATCAAGGATACATATACGCTGCCTCAGGCTATAATGGTAAATTCAGTTTTAATGCCTCGACACAATACGGTGAAAATTTTTATTTTGGACTGAACTTGAATTCTCACTTTATCAATTACGATAAGTTTACCGACCTTCATGAAACCAACAGCAATCCTGGTTCATTGGTAAGAGATGTGAGGTTTCAAAATGCATTGTCAACCATAGGGAGCGGATTTTCTTTTCAATTGGGTGCGATTGCAAAAATAAATGATGAATTACGAGCTGGACTGTCTTATAACTCCCCTACTTGGTATACCATTTCAGAAGAGACCACACAATATCTCGGAACCATCAGAAATGAAAATGGATCGAATGTTTCACAAATTATAGATCCGTATGTGGTGAACGTCTATCCTGATTACAAATTACAGACCCCAGGTAAGATTACTGGTAGTTTGGCCTATATTTTTGGCGACCAAGGTTTAATAAGTTTTGATTATTCCTTAAAAAACTATAGCAATACAAAATTCAAACCAACATCTGATTCTTATTTCTCCTCTCAAAATGACATCATCAGCAACACGTTGAAAAACGCATCCACCTACAGAATTGGTGGTGAATATAGAATTAAGATGGTAAGTCTTAGAGCTGGTTACAGATTGGAAGAAAGTCCTTATGAGAATGAATCGTTTTACGGCGATTTAAATGGCTACTCTTTAGGTTTAGGATTTAATTTTGGAAATGTCAAATTGGATCTTGCTTATGATCACGCAAAAAGAGACTACAACCAACAGTTATATGCTGTAGGTTTAACTGATGCTGCTCAAATTAACACCAATAACTCAAACTTTACTCTGACCTTAGGGTTTAGTTTGTAAGACGCTTAGCTAAACATATTGAAAAAAAAGCATTCTCCAAGAGAGTGCTTTTTCAATTTATGAGAAATTTGAATTTTGCAAAGTATCAGCATGAAACAGATTAATTTCCATGAAATTTTGAGCTATGGAAACCCTGAAATGCACCAAAGCAATTATACAGACAACCTAATGTTATGGTTTTATTTTTGTTTATCTTTGCACCCTATTTCATATAAATTACTCCTTTAAGGTAATTGTAACCTTATTTGATTTACAAAACGACTATGAAAACAGATAAAAATATGCAACAAATTGATGCCATTGGTGATGACCATATTGGCAGTTCCGCCGATACTCCCATGCGAAGTGACGCTTTCAAGCTTACTTCTGATGAGAAAATAGATATTATTAAGGACGACGTAAGACACATTATGGAAACCTTAGGTCTTGATCTTGATGATGACAGCCTTAAAGGCACACCTTTACGCGTTGCTAAAATGTTTGTCAAAGAAATATTTAGCGGCTTGAGTCCTGATAAGAAACCAAGTGCATCCACCTTTGACAATAAATATAAATATGGTGAAATGTTGGTTGAAAAAAACATCACCGTATACTCTACTTGTGAACACCATTTACTACCAATAGTAGGCAAGGCACATGTAGCATATATTAGTAATGGCACCGTGATAGGACTTTCTAAAATGAATAGAATTGTTGACTATTACGCCAAACGACCGCAGGTTCAAGAACGTCTTACCATTCAAATTGTAAAAGAATTGCAAGAGGCTCTTGGCACTGATGATGTTGCCTGCGTCGTAGATGCCAAACATCTATGCGTCAACTCACGTGGTATTAGAGATGTGGCAAGCAGCACGGTCACCTCAGAATTTGGCGGTCAATTTAAAAATCCAGAGACCCGTCGTGAGTTTTTAGATTATATCAAATTAGATACTGATTTTTAATTTTAGCTTCGATGTTGTCGTGTGATATTTAAAAAATCAGATTTAATTTTTTAATTCTGACACTATAAATTACTTTTAATAAAATTATTTAAAGCCTTAGGAACAATAGTCTCTTAATTTTATAAGTTGCTAGTTGACATACAGGTTTTCAAATTAGCAGTAAACCTTAAAAGTATAAACATTTGACATTAATCCAAACAATAGAAATTACGTAATAGGAAGGCTGTCGCATATAGAACAGCCAATCGCCTCACCCAACAAACACCATATACCAATGCCACTTTACACAGACAATCACATAAAAATATACAACTCCCTGACAGGAGAAAAAGAAACGTTTACTCCTATTAGCGAAGGCTATGTTGGCATGTACGTTTGTGGGCCGACTGTGTATAGTAATGTGCATTTGGGAAATGTGAGAACCTTCATGTCTTTTGATGTGATTTTTAGATATCTTAAGCATTTAGGATACAAAGTCAGATATGTTAGAAACATAACCGATGCTGGGCATTTGGAAAATGATGCTGATGTTGGTGAAGACCGTATTGCAAAGAAGGCGCGTTTAGAAGAGATTGAACCAATGGAAGTTGTACAGCGCTACACAGTTGACTTTCACAACATCCTTAATAAATTCAACTTCTTGCCGCCAAGCATTGAACCAACGGCTACGGGACACATCATTGAACAAATTGAAATCATCAAAGTCATTCTTGAAAAGGGATTGGCTTATGAGGTCAATGGTTCTGTTTATTTTGATGTTTTAAAATATAATGAAACGAAACCATACGGTATTTTGAGCAAAAGAAACCTTGAGGATCTGATGCATAATTCGCGGGACCTTGATGGTCAAAGTGATAAAAGAAATCCGCAGGATTTTGCCTTATGGAAAAAAGCCGAGCCATTGCACATTATGCGTTGGCCTTCACCGTGGAGTGACGGTTTCCCAGGCTGGCATTTAGAGTGTACAGCAATGAGCACAAAGTATTTAGGTGAGCAGTTTGATATTCATGGTGGTGGAATGGATTTAAAATTCCCACATCACGAATGCGAAATTGCGCAAGCCGAAGCTTGCAATGATAAAGCGCCAGTTAATTATTGGATGCATGCCAACATGTTAATCATGAATGGTAAGAAAATGGCGAAATCTACTGGGAATTTTATTTTACCAACAGAGATTTTCTCGGGAGACAATCCTCATATCACTAAGGCATTTACGCCAAGTGTTGCAAGGTTTTTTATGCTTCAGGCGCATTACAGAAGCATTTTGGATTTTACCAATAATGGACTTCTAGCCAGCGAGAAAGGATTTTTCAGGCTTATGGATGCTATCAATGCGTTGGATGAAATAACACCTACCATTACTTCCACCTTCAATATTGAAGAGTGGCGCCAAAAATGTTACGAGGCAATGAATGACGATTTCAACACGCCAACACTTATTGCCAATTTGTTCGAAGCCGTTAAAATCATCAACCAACTGAAAGAAGGAACCGCCACGATTACGGAAGATGACTTAGCCTTACTTAAGACTACACTCCATGCTTTTGCTTATGATGTCCTAGGGTTGGTCAATGTTACCTCAACAGAAAGTGGAACGGAAAAACTCTCAGGTGCTGTGGAACTTCTGATTCAATTAAGACAAGAAGCCAGAGCAAATAAAGATTTTGCCACCTCTGACAAAATTCGTGATGAGTTAGCGGCTGCAGGCATTCAATTGAATGATGGCAAGGAAGGAACAACCTTCACGACCAATTAATAATAATCCTTTCCTAAAGTAATCAATTGCTTGCACCTGAATAGTGATATGAAGAAAATATTGACATATCCGTTTTTATTGTTAATTAAGGTTTACCAAACCTTTATTTCACCATGGACTCCCGCATCGTGTAGATTTCAACCAACCTGTTCAGCTTACGCCAAGGAGGCTCTTGAAAAGCATGGTATTTTTAAAGGGGGATGGTTGGCCACAAAACGGATATTCAGTTGTCATCCATGGGGAAAATCTGGCTATGACCCGGTGCCAGATCATAAAGATAGATAAGAACTCCAGACGTTTTTGCCTTTTAAATTCTGTAAATCCGTAATACCTTATCTCCAAAAACAAATCAGATTGAATTTAGGATTAGATTCAACATTGAAACCGATTGAGGTCTTTTACTAAAGCTTTCGTAAAATTCAGTAGCATTCACGCTTATTACTTTTCAAAATATTATATTTACCCTTCTAATTAAATTCTACTCCATGCACGCACTTAAAATTGTTTGGGATCCTACAAAAGGCATCGATATTCTTGGTTTTACATTACATTTTTATAGTGTGATGTGGATTGTTGCTTTCATTCTGGGATTTTTGATCATGAAGCGTATTTATAAAAACGAACATCAATCTGAAGAATCCTTAGACTCTTTATTCATCTATTCGGTAATTGGAATTATGCTTGGCGCCCGTTTGGGTCATGTGCTCTTCTATCAACGTGAATTGATTTCGGAAGATTTCTTTAGCATTTTCTTACCTTTTAAATTTAAGGGCGGATTTGAATTTACAGGTTTTCAAGGTTTAGCGAGTCATGGTGCAGCCATTGGCATGATCATATCCATGTATCTTTACAATAAAAAAGTGTTGCACAAATCAGTTCTTTGGATCTTAGATCGTGTAGTCGTGCCTGTAGCTGCTGGTGCTGTATTTGTGAGACTTGGAAATTTTATCAATTCTGAAATTGTAGGTAAACCAACCGGCACCGATTTTGGGGTTGTTTTTGCGCAAAACGGGGAGGCTTTCCCAAGGCATCCAGCACAACTTTACGAGGCTTTTTGTTATATTTTTGTATTCATTGCCCTATGGCTTTTCTATTGGAAAAGTAAAAAAAGCGAGCAACAAGGGTTTCTTTTTGGGCTCTTTTTGGTCTTGCTGTGGGTGGTTCGGTTTTTTGTGGAGTTTGTCAAGGAACCTCAAAGTGAACACGAATATATAGCAACATCTACACTCAATACGGGTCAAATGTTGAGTATTCCTTTTATTCTTATTGGCTTGTATTTTATGTTCTTCTATAAATCGAAAAAACAACACGCATAATGAAAAAATCTACGGTTAAACTGGTTGTTATGCTTGTTTTTGGAGTTTCTCTGGTAAACTTTCAAAGTTGTAAAGAGGAACAAAAAACGGTGAAACCTTTGGTGATTGAATTTAAAAAAGAAGCTGAACTGGTATTAAAAACTACCAATGACAGCATCATTAAAAAATTAGATGTAGAAATTGCCGATGACGCGTATAAGACCCAAACAGGTCTAATGTACCGTGATGCAATGGGCGAGCTTCAAGGGATGTTATTTGTGTTTCCAGATGAAGATCTACGATCATTCTATATGAAAAACACCAACATTCCATTAGATATTATTTATATCGATGCCAATAAAAATATAGTGAGCTTTCAAAAGAATGCGAAACCTAATAACGAAACTTCATTGCCATCCAATGTACCGGCAAAGTATGTGTTGGAAATTAACGCTGGTTTAGCTGACCAATGGCAATTGGAAGTTGGGGATAAAATAGAGTATAGTAGGGTAGAACGATAATCAAGTTGCGGAATTCACGCAGTTTACAGATTTACATCCCTTTACAACCAAATAAAAGATTCAACACCGAATCACCCCTAAACCAACCGATTCGTATTTAGTATAATTTAGACATCCTATAACTACTAAAAGAAAGCCATAGTAAACTGCTTTCTATTATTTTAATTAAGCTATTGGAGCATTATTCAGTGTCAGTTTTACACCTTACTTAACGATGTTTATCCGCTCCATCTGTAAGACTTTGTAGGCCAAATATGTCTTGCTCACATCATCCGATAACACTTAATCATTAATAGTCTTACTTAGGGTTCTGCTCCAGTTAAGATCACTTATGAACATAAAAAATGCCGCTAAAGGAGCGGCATTTTTAATTTATAAAGATTTTATATGCATCTTATATTTTTGAATCCTCATCAATAACTTCACCTTTATTTTTCAAAGTGTCATACATTAATGGGGTTGCTATAAAAATAGATGAGTAGGTTCCTACCACAATACCAACAATAATCGCAAACAGCAAACCTCTCAAGGAGTCAGCTCCTAGCAAAAATATCGCCAATAACACCACCAAAGTTGTCAACGAGGTGTTCAAGGTTCTACTAATCGTGCTGTTGATGGCAAAGTTGATGTTACGCCCTCCTGCAAATCCACCACGCTCCATTACGGTTTCCCTTACCCTATCAAAGATAATCACCGTATCGTTCAACGAGTAACCAATTACAGTTAAGATTGCCGCGATAAACGCTTGGTCAATTTCCATTGAGAATGGCATAAATGTGTAGAAAAATGAGAATATACCCAATACAATAATAACATCATGGAATACAGCCGCGACTGCCCCAAGAGAGAATTGCCATCTTTTAAATCTTAACAAGATATATAAGAACACAACCACCAAAGATCCGATGACTGCCCAGAACGACTCCGTTTTGATGTCATCAGCAATGGTAGGACTCACTTTACTAGAGAACATCTGTCCTATCTTCTTATCACCTGATCCTACTTTAAAGTCTTCAAAAGTCATTCCTTTTGGAAGGTACGGGATTAAGGTTTCGAAAAGTTCAGATTGTACTTTCTCATCCGCTTCTGCGGTATTGACATCTACCAAATATTTTGTAGATATTTTTAATTGATGCGAACTACCAATCGTTTTCACCTCAGCGCTACCAAAAGCCTCCAAAACATCAGCTTTCACTTCTTCAGGATTGACCTCCTGGCCAAAACGAACTTGGTATGTTCTACCTCCAACAAAATCGATACCTTGATCCAATCCTTTGGTGAACAATGAGAATAAACTCAATAAAATAGCAATTGCCGATATTACATAAGATACTTTTCTTTTACTGATGAAATTGATATTCATATTTTGGAAAAGCCCTTTGGTGATTGCGGTTGTAAAGGTCAATTCCTTACCCTTACCAACATACCAATCTACCAACAATCTTGTAATGAAAATTGCCGTGAACAATGAAGTCACAATACCAATAATTAAGGTAGTTGCGAAACCCTTAATTGGACCTGTACCAAATACGAATAAGATAATAGCCGTTAATAAGGTGGTAATGTTGGCATCTAAAATTGATGACAATGCATTGCTGAACCCATCCTTTACAGCTTCTCGCCTACTTTTGCCTTTGGCCAGCTCTTCCTTGATACGCTCAAAAATAATCACGTTCGCATCTACTGACATACCAATGGTCAATACAATACCAGCCAAACCAGGAAGTGTTAAAACAGCTCCCAATCCGGATAGGACTCCAAAAACCAACAAGATGTTCAACAATAAGGCAATGTCGGCAAATAATCCACCTCTACCGTAATAGACAACCATCCAAACCAACACCAAAGATAGTGCGATTAAGAAAGAGGTTGTACCACTTTCAATAGCTTCTTGTCCTAAGGATGCCCCAACCTCATCAGCTTGAACAATATCAGCTTTTGCCGGTAATTTACCAGCTCTTAAAACGTTTGCCAAGTCAATAGCTTCGTTCAGTGTAAACGATCCTGAAATTTCAGAATTTCCACCAGATATAGGACCTGTAGTCACACCTGGAGCAGAATACACAATATCATCAAGAACAATCGCAATCTGGCTTTGTTGCGCATAGGCTCTTCCGGTCATCTCTTCCCAGATTTTAGCACCTTTACTGTTCATCTGCATGCTCACCGTAGGCTGGTTTCTTTGGTTGTATGCTTGACGTGCATCTGTAATAACCGCACCACTTAATTCAGGTGTGTTATCTCTATTTCCTTTAATGGCATATAAATCAACAAATTCACTGTTTTTGGCTTGAATACCCCATGCAAATTTCACGTAACGCTGATCTGTTGGCAATAACGAACGTACTTGTGGCATGTTCAGATACTCCATAACAAGATCCTTATCATTGGCCTCAAAGATGGCCACAACTGGACCGCCAGCACCATAACCTCTCAATAAATCTAAAATTGGATTCTCACCAACTTCGGTAGAATCAGTATCAATAACACCGGTCAGTTCCTTAATTCTGCTATCTGCATCATCAATAGTATCTGTTACAATTTCTGAATCAGCAACTTCACTTTTAGCATCTTTATTGACCAATGGCTTTAAAACTTCGTTGGCCTGTGCCAAGAATGGAAGAAACTCCTCACCTCTGTACACATCCCAGAACTCCAATTGAGCCGTACTTTGTAATAGATTTTTGATTCGTTCTACATCCTTTGCACCTGGTAACTCTACAAGAATTCGTCCAGTGTTTCCCAAACGCTGAATGTTTGGAGAAGTCACCCCAAATTTGTCAATACGTTTACGCAATACCTCAAATGCAGAGATTATAGATTCATCTACCTTTTGTCTGATGATTGGTTGTACCGCACGATCTGACATGTCAAATGTAATTTCCTCACTTAAGGTTCTATTGGCAAAAATATCAGGAGATGCTAATTTTTGATCGCCCTTTATTTTATCAAAAGCGATAAAAAAGTCATCCACATAGGCATTCTGACTTGTTTTTTGAAGTTCAGAAGCATCGTCTAAAGCCTTGTTGAACACAGGATCTTTACTATTGTTTGCAAGACCTTTCAAAATATCCTTTACAGATATTTCAAGAATAACGTTGATTCCACCCTTAAGGTCAAGACCCAAATTCATGGCTTTATCCCTTACCTCATTATAGGTATAGTTAGCAATACCAAGATTAAAAACTTCTTGATTGGCTATAGAATCTAAATAATTGGTTTCGTAGTCAGCCCTTAAATCAGGGTTGTCAGTTTTACGCGCTGCAATTTCTTCGGCACGATTTTCAATTTGGTTAGCTTTGAATGTAAATGATAGCTGATAGATACTTACCAACCCAAATAACACAGCAAACAGCTTTACTAATCCTTTGTTTTGCATTATTTTAAATTTTTAAAAAGTCAATTTTTTCAACGCGCAAATATAGAGTTTACGGACGATTTGACAATTGTTTTTTACGATTATGTATGTTTTGTTTATAGCTTAAGAAGCTTTGTAGAAATGAAATGCATTGTTCGCACATCACATTGTTTAATTTTGATGGAATAAGGGGAAGTTTTAATAATTACGCAATAACTTCTAACCTCCTAAGACAAAGGTCCCGCCCTGACTTCTGGTATTTTATGAGATCGGTAATCTTTTGTAAGCGCAGTATACCTTTGAAAGCTAAGTTTAGTTTTTAACGGGTGGATACAACTTACAGTATAAGCGTTAAAAGAAGGAATATAAAAGTTGTGATTTACAAAACGGTATGGTTTCGTCTTTAGCTCCAAGGCATGTTTCCCACCAACGTCGGCAAAAGCATTTTGGCCCACATGAATTTCGTAAACATCAAGATTATAGGCAATCAACTCTTTTTGAGAAGGAAATTGTAATGGGTTTTCTTGATTATCAGAAGAATCAAAACCCAGGGCAAGTTCGTTTTGTTCAGAAAGCAATTTTTTAATCGCTTCAACGGTGGTATCGCTATAATAACTGATGACCAACTTACCATCTTCCTGTTCACTAATCTGAATGTGGGATACACCAATGCGGTGGAGTTCTTGTTCAACTATTGTAATGGTATGCTTCGCTTCATTTAAAGTGATATTCTCGTTCGCAAACTGCACCACAATTTCCTGATTTGGAACCGTATGCTGTTGCTGACCCAAAACACCACCCAATACAGCAACAAAAAGTAGTGCTGCACTGATGAACCATTTTGGTTGTATTTTATTGACTTTAAAGAGTTTCAATTATTATAATTTAAATTCTATACCCAAGTATTGGAAATCATAATTTACTTATGGTTGGAATCGCGCAAATATATAAAAAATAAAGACTTATGTAAGAGGAAACCAGAATGTTTTAGGCATCATTTTCTTGAGAAAATCAATTTTCTGGTCCATTTTGATTTTGGATTTTTGGCTGCTCTTTTATTATATCCTATCAAGATGCGTGTATAATTGGGTATGAGACGATAAAGAAGTCGTGCAGTAATGGTGCTTAAAAAAATAATTGTCATAACGAGTAGTATATACGCTATAAAGGGGTAGTTCTCGAAACTCAGGTTAAAGTAGTCTTTCACAATATTTATTCCCTTTAGAAAATAAACGTGCAAAAAATAAATCGTAAAACTGGCCGCGGCTATCGTACTTATGACATAACTTTTAACATGTTCAAATCTGTGCAGCCATATCATAAAGAATAAACAAAAAAACACCATTTTGATTACTACTAAATCAATACCATTATAAACAAAAAACTCGGTTTTATATAATCCCAAATGACCTTGATTAGTCTGCCAAATAACGATTAACAGCACTATACTCAATAGATATAATTCCTTTTTGTGTAGAACTTCATAAATTTTTGTTCTGTGAATAGCACAAATTATTCCCATTAGGTAAATGGAAGTAAAATAAAACACGGAATGCACCGCTTGAAACAGTTCGACTCTTTCAAAAGGCCTATGGATCAGCATTGAGACCGTCAGAAAAATGCCAAATATAATTAATTGCTTAGTTATGTTGAGTTTTACAAATGCCACAAATAGGGGTGAAAGCAACACCATAAGCATTATAAAAGGGATATACCAATAGGCGGTAATATGAGCTCCCGACACCAAATATTTTAAAGTAGATATAAAATGCCAAGTTCCAATAGTATCCTTATTAAAATCTATGATAATAGAATTATCCCAATACATAGGCATTGTAAGAAGGCTTATAGCTATGGGCAAAATAGATAAAAACAGATACGGTTTTAAATACCTGTCTATCCTTCCTTTCACAAATTTAAAAAACTCAAACTTTTCGTAAAAAACAAGATAAAACAAGAAGCCGGAAATAAAAATAAAATTTAATGTAGCACCACTGACAAGATTGAATAAAAATCGACTGGTGTAGGAATCAAGAACTAAATCGGCCGCTGAATACGCGTGAATTGCAACGATCATGACGATCGAAAGGGCTCGATAGTGGTTTATTGAATTCAAATACTTCAAAACGGGAAGATCATTAAATTAAACTTATTCACTAAAAAATTTTACATAAATAAGAACTAATGAAAGTATTTTATTACAAAAAACCAAAAATAGCCTGTTAAACCTTATAAATCATCGATTAAACATCTAATTATTTCGGTTTTTTCTTATGGGAAAACACGTCTTATATAAAAAAAGACTGTATTTCTACAGTCTTAGTTAATAATTTCTAATAAAAACAACCCCTACATCCCAGGCAAGTTTTCAGTTTTCGAGTAACCTTCAGGCGGCGTCATGTTGAACTTCTCATCAGCAACTTTTTCAGCCTTAACATCAGTAACCTCAATAACCATATTCATTTTCATGCCCTGTTGATTTATAGCCATACTCATATACATAGGAAAACCAGAGAATTCCTTTCCAAAGGTCGTTGCTTGCTGAGAGATCGCTTTCAATTTATCAGTAGCATATACCTCCATCTGCACATCGGCCCCATCTCTATTCATAGTAACATTGTATTTTGTACACTCGTAACCAAGAATCGTTTTTGTTTCATTGGTTTTTTCAATAGAAATTCCTTTTGCATCCTCTTCTGAAGGTGAAATATCAGACTCCATATACTTCTTACCAATCATAGGATTATCCATTAATACCAATGATTTTTTAGAATTGTTGTCTGCAATAAAAACGGTATTACCAGTCATTGGATTACTTAGTTCAGAACGCGATTTGTCATTCTTAAAATAGGTAGTTGTCGTCATATCACCCAACATGGCCAACTGAGCATTCATTTGCTCATTATCACTAGACATGGTTTGCTTTGAAATAATGACGCCTTCGTCAATCTGCTTTTGAGCGAACATTGTTGCACTCAAGGTTACGGCTACTATAAATAATATTTTTCTCATTAGTATTGTTTGTTTTAAATTTAAATGATTTCTGTTACAAGTAACTAAAATAATGCCAACTATTAACTGTAGGTACAAAAATTTAAAAAACCTTGTAACTTCAATTGTTTATAGCGCCTTACAATAAGTCGTTGGTTTTACGAACCCCTTCCGCACTTTTTTGCATGTGTGCTTTTTCAGCATCGTTCAATTCAATTTCAACGATTTTCTCAATGCCGTTACGCCCTAAAATTACTGGAGCTCCAATACAAATATCGTACAATCCGTATTCGCCTTCCAACAATACTGAACATGGAAACATTTTCTTTTGGTCGCATGCAATGGCTTGAACCAATCCACTAACAGCTGCACCTGGCGCATACCACGCTGAAGTACCCAGTAATTTCGTAAGTGTAGCACCACCTACCTTAGTATCCTCCAAAACTTGGCTTAATCTGTCCTCACTCAAAAACTCTGTTACTGGCACACTGTTACGCGTCGCCAATCGTGTTAATGGCACCATTCCGGTATCACTGTGGCCACCAATCACCATACCGTCAACATCACTAATTGGTGCTTCTAAGGCTTCCGCCAATCGGTATTTAAATCGTGCAGAATCTAATGCACCACCCATACCAATAATTCTGTGTTTTGGAAGGTCGGTTGATTTATGAACCAAATAGGTCATAGTGTCCATTGGGTTACTAACCACGATGATGATGGTGTCCGGAGAATGCTTAATTAAACTTGAAGATACTTCCTTAACTATTCCGGCGTTGATTCCAATCAACTCTTCACGAGTCATTCCCGGTTTACGCGGAATTCCAGAAGTAATGACACAAACATCACTTTTTGCAGTTACAGAATAATCATTAGTGATTCCTGTTATTTTGGTGTCGAAACCGTTTAAAGAAGCGGTCTGCATTAAATCCATAGCTTTACCTTCGGCAAAACCTTCTTTAATATCCAACAAAACAACTTCACTTGCAAAATTTTTAATGGCGATATACTCTGCGCAGCTTGCCCCAACGGCACCTGCTCCAACTACTGTGATTTTCATAATTATATATGTTATTTAATGTGAAACTTCGGGTGTAAAATGATTGCGAAATTACGAATAAAATCGCTGTTAATAAAGAAAGGGTACGATTTCCTCTTACGCTTTTCCTTCATTCTCTTAAAACAATTCTATTTATTTTGCACTAAACAATGCTATGAACAAAAAAAAACACCCAATCTTGGGTGTTCTCAGTTAATATATTTTAATCCCTACTATTTACGCATCAATTTTAGCATAAATCGCATTCTTCTCAATAAACTCTCTACGTGGTGGAACTTCATCGCCCATCAACATTGAGAAAATTCGATCAGCCTCTCCGCCATTGTCAATTTGAACTTGACGTAAGGTACGGTACTTTGGATTCATAGTAGTATCCCACAGTTGCTCTGCATTCATCTCTCCAAGACCTTTGTAACGCTGTATACCAACACTTCCTCCAAAATCTTCAGCTATCTCATCGCGTTCTTTATCACTCCAAGCGTATTCTTTTCTTTGGCCTTTTTTCACCAAATACAATGGCGGTGTTGCAATATAAACGTGACCATTCTCTATCAACTCTTTCATATATCTAAAGAAGAATGTCAGAATTAAAGTAGCAATATGACTACCGTCAATATCAGCATCACACATAATGACGACTTTATGATAACGCAGCTTTGAAAGATTCAGCGCTTTACTATCTTCTTCCGTTCCAATGCTAACTCCTAACGCCGTATAAATGTTTTTTATTTCTTCATTTTCAAAAACACGATGGGACATTGCTTTCTCAACATTCAGAATCTTACCTCTTAAAGGCAATATGGCCTGGAATGTTCGGTCACGACCTTGTTTTGCGGTTCCACCCGCCGAATCACCCTCTACTAAGAACACTTCGCACAATGCCGGGTCTTGCTCTGAACAGTCACTTAATTTCCCGGGTAAACCTCCAATACTCATAACCGTTTTACGCTGGACCAATTCGCGAGCCTTCTGCGCTGCATGACGGGCTTGAGCTGCCAAAATCACTTTTTGCACAATAACTTTTGCATCTTCCGGATTTTCTTCCAAATAGTCGGTCAACATTTCAGAAACTGCTTGACTTACCGAAGCAGAAACTTCACGGTTTCCTAATTTGGTCTTGGTCTGTCCTTCAAATTGTGGTTCCTGAACCTTTACTGAAATAATAGCCGTTAAGCCTTCACGAAAATCATCACCCGCAATTTCAAATTTGAGGTTTTTAAGCAATCCAGACTCATCGGCATACTTTTTAAGGGTATGCGTTAAACCGCGTCTAAATCCTGACAAATGCGTTCCGCCCTCGTGGGTATTAATATTGTTTACATAAGAATGTAAGTTTTCAGCGTAGCTGGTATTATAGATCATGGCCACCTCAACCGGCACGCCATTTTTCTCGCCCTCAAAAGCGATGACCTCTTTTACCAACGGCTCACGATTCCCATCTAAAAACTTGATAAATTCCTTCAGACCTTCCTCTGAATGAAACGTCTCACCTTCAAAAGTACCGTCTTCTTTTACATTACGTTTGTCAATTAAATGAATGGTAATTCCTTTATTAAGAAATGCGAGCTCTCTCATACGGCTTGCAAGCGTATCGTAGCTATACTCTATAACATGGGTAAAAATTTTAGGGTCAGGCTTAAAGGTAACCTTTGTTCCTCTTTTATCGGTTTCCCCAATTTTTTTAACCGGATATAATGGCTTCCCCGCTTCATACTCCTGCTCCCAGACTTCTCCTTTTCTATAAACTGTGGCGGTTAAATGCTCAGACAATGCGTTGACACAACTCACCCCAACACCGTGCAGTCCACCGGAGACTTTGTAGGAATCTTTGTCAAATTTTCCACCAGCTCCAATTTTGGTCATAACTACCTCAAGTGCTGATACACCTTCCTTTTTATGCAAATCTACAGGAATACCACGACCATCATCTTCGGTAGTAATGGAATTATCCTCATTGATAGTTACGGTGATATTATCACAATGCCCAGCCATGGCCTCATCAATGGAGTTATCCACTACCTCATAAACCAAATGGTGCAGACCTCGCGTCCCCGTATCACCGATATACATCGACGGACGCAAACGAACGTGCTCCATCCCTTCCAGGGCCTGTATGCTATCCGCAGAATAATTGTCCTTATTAAATTCTTCTTTCATAATGTTATATTACTTATTCTCTATTATAATCCTTAATTACTATTTATATTTTTTATCAAGATTTCAATTACCCTTTTTAAAACATCTTTTCGATAACTATTCTCAAAGAAGAACAACACCATAGAACATTCAAAATTAAATTTCAGCTAATTAAAATTCATAAAAAAAATGATACTTGCGCATCATTTTTGGATACTCACAAAGATACGAAATCAGGAGGCTTTTTGAAAGCAATTCATCAATTATGTGCTAAATTTATCAACATTTGTTAATTACTCAAAAGTCGCTTAAAACGGCTAAAAAGGTGCTTAAAATAGATTTTGATGAACTTTAACATCTCCATAAAAAAGCAAAAACAACAAAATCCCGCTAAGGCGGGATTTTGAAATTAAAAAATTAAAAATTTCAGTCAAATTACACTTTTACGTAGGCATCTGAATGCACTTTCGCTACTGCTCTACCACTTGGGTCGTTCATATTCTTAAAACTTTCATCCCACTCTAAAGCAACCTTTGTACTGCACGCCACAGAAGCTTCTTGCGGCACGCTCAACGCAGCAGCATCACTTGGGAAATGTTCTGCAAAAATGGAGCGGTAATAAAACTCTTCCTTGCTTGTTGGAGTCTGAATTGGAAACTTGTACTTGGCATTTGCCAATTGCTCGTCGCTCACTTCATTGCTTACCAACAATTTTAAAGTATCAATCCAACTATAACCCACACCATCACTAAACTGTTCCTTCTGTCTCCAAACCACACTTTCTGGCAACATATCTTCAAATGCTTTTCTGACCACCCACTTTTCCATGCGTTCGCCATTGATCATTTTGTCTTGTGGATTGATGCTCATGGCAACATCCATAAATTCTTTATCCAAAAACGGTACGCGGCCTTCAATGCCCCATGCCGCCAAACTTTTGTTGGCACGCAAACAATCGTACATGTGAAGTTTACTCAGTTTTCTAACAGTTTCTTCATGAAATTCTTTAGCATTTGGTGCCTTATGGAAATAGAGGTAACCGCCAAACAGCTCATCTGCACCCTCACCGGATAACACCATTTTAATACCCATCGATTTAATAACACGCGCCATCAAATACATAGGCGTACTGGCACGAATGGTGGTTACGTCGTAGGTTTCAAGCTTATAAATTACATCTCTGAGCGCATCCAAACCTTCTTGGATAGTGAATTTTATTTCGTGGTGTACCGTCCCGATATGGTCTGCCACTTTCTGGGCGGCTGCCAAATCTGGCGACCCTTCCAACCCTACCGAAAAGCTATGCAATTGCGGATACCAAGCGGTCTGAGTATCGTCAGATTCGATACGTCTTTCAGCATATTTCTTAGCAACGGCGGAAGTTATGGAAGAATCCAATCCACCTGAAAGCAACACCCCATAAGGCACGTCGCTCATCAATTGCCTATGCACAGCTGCCTCCAACGCTTCTTTAATGGCCTTGATGCTGGTCTCATTATCTTTTACCGCATCATACTCTGTCCAATCACGCTTGTACCATTGCACGAATTTCCCATCTCTACTGGACATATAATGGCCTGGAGGAAAAAGTTCAATCTTGGTGCAGTAACCTTCCAAAGCTTTCAACTCTGATGCTACATAAAAAGTACCGTTCTGATCCCAACCTATATATAATGGAATAATGCCCATATGGTCACGAGCGATGAAATACTCATCCTTTTCCACATCGTAAATGGCAAATCCAAAAATCCCATTCATCTCATCGATAAAATCAAACCCCTTTTCTTTATACAAGGCCAAAATAACCTCACAATCACTTTCAGTCTGAAACTTATAGTCGGGAAATTGCTTTCTTAATTCTCTATGGTTATATATTTCTCCGTTTGTGGCCAAAACGAGATTTTGATCTTCGCTCAACAATGGTTGTTTTCCTGAGGCTGGATCAACAATAGCCAAACGCTCATGAACCATAATCGCTTTCTCATTATTGTAAATTCCCGCCCAGTCTGGTCCGCGATGACGGATTCTTTTGGACATTTCCAACAATTGAGGACGTAAATCTTCCGCTTTCTGTTTTAAATCAAAGGCACATACAATTCCACACATGATCTTATACTTTTATATTTATTATTTTTTCTATTATAAAACTTAGGCAAATATGGGTCTATCATTTCAATTATGAAACCATATATATCAAAATGATTACAATTCATAACTAAAAAAACCTATATTACTAAAATACCCAAGCGTGACGACTCTAAACGGTGTGGTTTTTTTAACAATTGTAAATCTTAAGTAGGGGTTTATTTTTATAAAAAGTTTAAGATAAAAAATCTTAAATTTAACCCTAAAAATAAATTCTATGAAAACAGTTATTAAAACACTATTATTTACATTGGTCTTAGTATTTTCTTATACCGCCAATGCACAAAAATTCTCAGATTTAGACCCTAGCCCAATGGATGCTGCCACCTATCCCAGCAATTATAAAGTTTCTGATAAGACAATAAAAATCATTTATAGCAGACCCCAATTAAAAGGAAGAGATGTAGCGAAATTAACGCCTAATCACCAGGTTTGGCGAACAGGTGCAAATGAAGCTACGGAAATCACATTCTACAAACCGGTCACACTAGGAAGCACCAAAATTAAGCCTGGCACCTATTCTTTATTTACGATTCCGGGGAACGAAGAATGGACCATTATCTTAAGTTCTGACATTAATGTTTGGGGCGCTTACACCTATAAAGAAGCTAACGATGTGGCACGAATTAAAGTTCCCGTAACCCAAAGCAAAGCTATTCTGGAAGCCTTTTCAATAACTTTTGAAGAATCAAAATCGGGTGCATATATGTATATGGGCTGGGGCACGTTAAGAGTAAAGGTTCCTTTTACGTTTTAACCCATCGTTATGAAATAAAAAGAGAGTTTAGAAATCCTAAACTCTTTTTTTTTATGGGATATTTAAATATTTATGGGTTTGAAGAGACACTTTCCACTTCGGATTTGCCATCACATAATCCACAATTTCCGGAACTACCTTGTCGCGCTTGCTCCACTCTGGCTGTAAAAACAGCATGCAATCTTTATTGACTTTTGCCGCTTGCTCTTCGGCAAATCTGAAGTCGTCTTTATTATAAACAATCACTTTAAGTTCATTGGCCTGATCATAAACCGCTTGGGTAGGGCGTTTCAGTTTTTTTGGCGACAAACATATCCAATCCCAAGTACCCGTCAACTCATAAGCTCCAGAAGTTTCAATATGTATCTGTAAGCCTTCCGATTTTAGCTTGGAAGTTAGGGGAGCCATATTCCACATGAGAGGCTCTCCCCCGGTAATGACGATGGTTTTGCTGTATCTTATTGCGTTTTCAACAATAGCATCTGCCATAGTTGGTGGATGTAGTTCTGCATTCCAACTTTCCTTGACATCACACCAGTGGCAGCCCACATCGCAGCCGCCCAATCTTATAAAATAAGCAGCCGTCCCTTTATGGAAGCCTTCACCCTGAATGGTGTAAAATTCTTCCATCAACGGTAGTAGAAGGCCCTGATCTATCAATTCCTGTTTTTCACTTTTTATCATAGCGTGCAAAGATACTTGATAAAGTTAATACTAAGAGACCTGATAATAGAAGTTTTTACTTAGAAGCAATAACCTCAATTTCTATACTGGCATTGAGCGCCAATCCGCTTGCGGCAAAGGTTGTACGCGCTGGTTTATTAGGGAAGTATTCTTTATAAATCGCATTGAATGTCGTAAAGTCATCCATGTTTTTTAAAATGACGGTACACTTCACAACCTGCCCCATAGAAGATTGGTGATGTTCCAGGACCGCTTTGATATTCTCAATACACTGCCGCGTTTCAGCCTCAATCCCACCTTCAACCAGGGTACGCGTTTTGTGATCCAGTCCCAATTGACCGCTCAAAAAGAGAAAGCCATTGCTTTCAACCACATCACTAAAAGGCGTGTCTTGTTTTTTAGCCTCATGTGACTTATGAAAAATAATCCCATTAGATTGATTTTTGCATCCAAAGGCAAGGAATACAAGGAAAATTGTGGAAAAAACAGATTTAAGTTTCATTTTTTATCTTCTAAACTTGAATAAAATTACACTATTTTTATCCAAAATTTAAAATTTATGGCCAGAAAGGATGATTTCTTCAAACATATTCTAGACGGAAACACCAACAAAGGCGAGTTTATTACCCTAGGTGCTGCCATGTTGGATGGAGAGACCATTACGAATGCCTTGGTCAATGTTCCACTGAAAACCTTAAATAGGCATGGTCTCATTGCAGGTGCTACCGGAACGGGTAAAACAAAAACCTTGCAGGTATTGGCGGAAGGTCTTTCAGAAAAAGGAATTCCTGTTTTACTCATGGATATCAAGGGCGATTTAAGCGGACTAGCAGTGCCCGGTGCACCCCACCCCAAAATAGATGAACGTCACGCCAAAATTGGAATTCCGCACAAAGCAAAGGGTTTTCCTGTCGAGATTCTAACCTTGTCTGAACAAGATGGCGTCCGATTGAGAGCAACGGTGAGCGAATTTGGTCCTGTACTTTTATCGAGAATTTTGGAATTGACGGAAACACAAGCGGGAATTGTCTCCGTGATATTCAAATATTGCGATGACCATAAGATGCCTCTTTTGGACATTAAGGATTTTAAAAAGATCTTACAATATTCAACTCAAGAAGGTAAAGATGAATTTGAAGCCGAATATGGTCGGATTTCAACCGCTTCAACTGGGGCTATTTTAAGGAAACTTGTAGCCTTGGAACAACAAGGCGCTGATTTGTTCTTTGGAGAAACCTCCTTTGAAGTGGACGATTTATTAAATATTGACGAGAACGGCAGGGGCTATATCAATATTCTTCGGTTAACCGACATACAAGACCGTCCAAAGCTATTTTCAACCTTTATGCTCACGCTATTGGCGGAAATCTATTCTACTTTTCCAGAAAGAGGTGATACCGACCGACCGGAACTTATCATATTTATTGAAGAAGCCCATCTAATTTTTAATCAAGCATCAAGAGCACTATTAAATCAAATTGAGAGCATTGTTAAATTAATCAGGAGTAAAGGGGTTGGAATTTATTTTGTAACCCAGAACCCTACCGATATTCCTGAAGCGGTTTTGAGTCAGTTGGGCTTAAAAGTTCAGCATGCCCTACGTGCTTTTACTGCCAAAGACAGAAAAGCAATCAAATTGGCCGCACAAAATTATCCTGACACCATTTATTATGATACGGCAAGTGTTTTAACCTCTTTAGGAACGGGTGAAGCTCTGGTAAGTGCTTTGGATGAAAAAGGCCGTCCCACTCCATTGGCCGCCACATTGATGCGCGCACCAATGAGCCGTATGGATATTCTCACCGATGATGAGTTATCAAATCTATTGTCTAAGTCCAAATTAATTAAAAAATATAATGAGACCATTGACAGAGACAGTGCCTACGAAATGCTCAACAGAAAGATTGAAAAAGCACAGGCGGAGGAAGAAAAAGAAAAAGTAAAAAAGGAATTGGAAGACTTAAAGAAAGCCCAATCCAAGCAACGCACTCGGACCACTCGACGTAGTTCTGCAATGAATCCGATTGTAAAAGTCCTTACCAGTGCCACATTTATAAGAAGTGTTTTTGGCATTCTGTCAAAAGCCATGAAAAAGAAGTAAAACAAATCTATTATCTACCGGAAATCATAAACCTAACGGAAATTAAAATCACTATTAAACATGCAAAAACCTTTTATTTTTATTGTTATAATTTCATTCATATTGACCAGCTGTGGAAAGGAACAAGATCCATTTTTGATCAAAAAGCAAAATATTGGCAATTTAACAGATTCAACACAAGTCAAAGATTTACATATGGTATTTGATAAAGATTCCGTTGCCAATTATATCGGCAGAGATGAATTTACCAGAAATATTGACAACATCGAAATTTTCGATAGAGATGGCGTGGCACTGTTAAGTATATCGCCTCAAAGAAGAGCCGATTCAACTTCTGTGATCAACAATATCCGGATTTTAGATCCGCGCTACAAAACTGAAAAAGGCATTTCAACACAGAGCACCTTTAAGGATATCCAAGATGCTTATGAAATTTCAAAAATTGATAACCTCATCAACTCCATTAGTGTAAGTGTTAATGAAATCAATGCCTCCTTTACAATCGACAAAAAGGAATTACCATCCAATTTACGCTTCGATAGAAGCATTTCTATTGAAGCCTCACAAATTCCTGATAATGCCAAAATAAAGTACTTTTTCATCCATTGGAATTAACCTCTGACAAACGAAACAGATGAATTCATTTTTTCAATTTTATTAATTATGATTGCTCTGAATATCTTTGGCATGGAATTTATTTGAAAATCATATTATTAATACTAATCCCTAATAACAAAACAGAATTAATGGCAAATAAACCCTATATCATACAAAGGTCACCTTTTGTTGTTCCGACAACCGATGGTAAAATCATTAAAGAACATTTCGGACAGGCTACAGATGGCAACTCCAAATTAAGCATTGCGCATATGAAGGCGCCAGCGGGTTGGAGTGAACCTTTTCAAACTCCGGAGTTTGACGAATACACATTTATCATAAGTGGTAAAAAGCAATTTATAATTGACGGCGAAACCGTTATTTTATCAGCGGGGGAGTCTATAAAAATAGACAAAAACACACGTGTTCAATATTCAAATCCGTATACGGAACCTTGTGAATATCTTGCCGTTTGCCTTCCCGCATTCTCAATGGATCTTGTTCATAGAGAAGATTAATCCCGCAGCCAAAATTTCATGAAGGAAGTTCTTATCAAATTAATTGGGACCTATTATAATATGCTGAGCTATGTTTCAAAACCTTATGCTGCAAATAAGGCCATGTACTTATTTACCAAACCACGAGCTGGACGGATAAATGAGGAGCAATCGGATTTTTCACATACCGCTTACCAAGAAGAACTTAAATATGAACATTATCCGATTATGACTTATAGATGGTTGGGAAAAAAGCAAACCATTTTATTGACCCATGGCTGGGAAAGTAATTCTGCGCGATGGAAAAAATTGATTTTAGCACTTAAAAAGAAAGGTTTTAACGTCATTGCTCTTGACGCTCCTGCTCATGGCAAATCGGGAGGTCGTGCTTTTGACGCCATGTTATATGCTGAGTTCATTAATGTTGTTGCCAGACGTTTTTCACCTGACATCCTTATCGGACATTCTGTTGGTGGTATGGCCTCCGCTTTTTTTCTACATAAATATCAATTTAGCAAGTTAAAGAAAATCATTCTGCTGGGCGCACCTTCTGAATTTCAGGATGTCATAAAACGCTATACGGATATGTTGGGTTATAACCAACGGATTGTTACACAGTTGGAAGAGACCATAATCCAACGTTTTGGCAGTCCTTCTGACACTTTATCAACCGCAAGGTTTCTTGAAACAATTGAATCTGAAGGCTTGATTATTCATGACCAAGACGACCATATAATCCCTTATAATGATGCATTACTGATAAGGAACAGTTTTAAAAACAGTCAGCTAATTACCACCAAGGGATTAGGCCATTCTTTAATGGACGCTTCCGTTGCTGAACATATTTACGCCTTCATTGATGCCTAAAACCATTATCTTTGTGTTATGGAAGAAAATCTCAAACGTATCAACAAATTTTTAAGCGAAGTAGGCTATTGCTCACGCAGGGAAGCCGATAAACTCATTGAAGCAGGACGCGTCACCATCAACGGAAAAGTTCCGGAAATGGGTACGAAAATCTCGAAAAGCGACGTTGTCCATGTTGATGGAAAACTGGTTAAAGACACCAATGAAGATTTTGTTTATTTAGCCTTCAATAAGCCTATTGGCATCGTTTGCACTACGGACACACGTGTTGAGAAAGATAATATAATTGACTATATCAACTATCATAAACGAATTTTTCCGATTGGACGATTGGACAAACCGAGTGAAGGTTTAATTTTACTTACCGATGATGGTGATATTGTCAACAGAATATTGAGAGCTGGTTATAATAATGAAAAAGAGTATTTGGTAACGGTCAATAAGCCTATTTCGCAGACGTTTATTGAGCGCATGTCTAACGGTGTGCCCATTTTAAATACCATCACAAAAAAATGTTTTGTAGAGAAACTGGACACCAATGAATTCAGGATTATTTTAACCCAAGGTTTGAACCGTCAAATTCGTAGAATGTGTGAGTATTTGGATTATGAGGTAGAATCTTTGAAACGCGTTCGGATCATGAACATTAAATTGGATATGCCTATTGGCACTTATCGAGAGTTAACGCAAGAAGAATTCAAAGAATTGAATGCGCTTTTGGATAATTCGGCAAAACGGATGGCAGAAGAAAAATCTCCAACTCGAAAAAAAAGAACTTGAGATTGAAACACCGGTTGCTTTATAGGAACCCAAACATTCATACAAACAATAATGGCAAAAGCATACAACATCTTAAATTAACTATATATGATTAGAATCTTAGCATTAATACTGACCATTGGCGGAATGATTGCCTTAATACTTGGTGTCTTGGGAATATTCGGGAACAACTTTACTTCTTTAAGTCCCTGGGCTTTATCCATATTAGGAGGCATCTTCTTCTTAGCTGGTGTTTCTATGTTGAAGTACAGAAAAGACGAACCAACAAATTAAATCATGTCTACAACCTTATCTCCATTCCACATTGCCATTCCTGTACATAATCTTGAGGAATGTCGATCTTTTTATAAAGATGTTTTAAACTGTGAAGAAGGTAGAAGTTCTGATCATTGGGTGGATTTCAATTTTTTTGGCCACCAATTGGTCATTCATTATAAACCGAAGTCAGCAGAAGAATCACACAGCAATAGTGTAGATGGCAAAAATGTTCCGGTACCACATTACGGCGTTGTGCTGCCATGGCAATCTTTTGAAGATTTTGCCAAACACCTGACTACTCAAGGTGTTGAATTTATTATTGAGCCTTACATTCGTTTTGAAGGAGAGGTTGGAGAACAAGCTACGATGTTTTTCAAGGATCCTTCTGGCAATGCTTTAGAGTTTAAGGCCTTTAAAGACATGGATCAATTATTTGCCAAATAAGTTACTTTTTATTAATGATTTTATTTGCTCTTTCCCTATTGTACAAATAGAACGGAACGTAGATGAGCAAAAAATACGGCAATAATATTACTTGAACAACGATGATATACATCGGCCATTCCCCAAAATAATCCAATAACGATGCTGATTTCGGCTTTTGACTGAGGTAGAAATAATTGGCGTTTAAAAGGTGGTTCACCAACATTATTGTCAAAAAATACAGTTGTAAAACAAAAAATGACTTAAACACACTTTTAAAATTTGGAGTCATTCTAAGGACGATTGTTGCGTAGCCTATAACAAATAACAATCCCAGATGCACCACCCAATACCGAAAGTAGTTGAATGTTGGAAAACCTGATGCAATATCAGGAGTGATCACAGCCTGTAAGGTGCCAGCAATAACCCAAAACACCAAGACTTCATACATCCAAAATTTACGATACCATGTGAATATGGGAATTAAAATTGCCAACAGGCTACATAAGTATAAAGGTAAATCTTTTTGAAGATCATAGTCTTCAAATATCACCTTATGAAGATGAAAGCTAATTACTGTAATGGAGATACCAATGGCTATGAAATGAATAAGACGATGCTGTTCGTTTTTGAGCAGATTATTCTTGGCATATCGTATGGTCACAAACCCAACCAAAGAAGCAAAAATAATGGGAAGCCAATGTTCTATACTTCCCATCACGACTCGTTGTACTGCTAAGGGCACTGTTAGAACTGAAATTTGCATAAGGCCCTATTCTTCTTTTTTATGGAGATTTACATTTGACGTTCTCTCGCCAAAAGCGTGTTTTTCAACAACATGGCAATTGTCATAGGTCCAACACCACCAGGAACTGGAGTTATAAAACTTGCTTTTTTACTAACGTTTTCAAAATCAACATCACCAGTAATACGATACCCTTTTTCAGTAGTGTCATCAGGAACACGGGTAATTCCCACATCAATAATTACGGCATCATCCTTTACCATTTCTGCTTTTAGGAAATTTGGCACTCCGAGAGCTGAAATAATAATGTCCGCTTGAGATGTGATTTGGGTGATGTTTTTGGTATGACTGTGCGTTAAAGTAACAGTAGAGTTGCCAGGAAACCCTTTCCTTCCCATTAAAATACTCATTGGGCGTCCAACAATATGACTACGGCCAATAACAACGGTATGCTTTCCTTGAGTATCAACATTGTATCTGTCTAATAATTCTAAGATACCAAAAGGCGTAGCAGGAATAAATGTTGACATATCAAGAGCCATTTTGCCAAAGTTCATCGGATGAAAACCATCCACATCCTTATCTGGATTGACCGCTAAAAGGACTTTTTGTGTATCAATTTGCTTCGGCAATGGCAATTGAATAATAAAGCCATCAATATCCGAGTTTTCATTTAATTCTTTGATCTTATCCAATAATTCCACTTGACTTGTCGTATTGGAAAGGCGCACCATGGTGGATTCAAATCCCACACGTTCACAAGCTCTTACTTTACTGGCCACATAGGTTAAACTTGCACCATCATTACCTACAATAATTGCGGCGAGATGCGGTACTTTCTCGCCATTTTCTTTCATTTTTTTTACTTGTTCGGCAATTTCATTCTTAATGTCATTGCTTATTTTTTTTCCATCTAGGATTGTCATTCTTTTTGTGTTTAATTAAGCACGAATACACGAATAATTTTCTCGCAGAGACGTTAAAGATGTATGTTTTGTTTAATAGTAGAGTAACTGCCTGTCAACTGAAATTTTATCTCATTCCCTTCATCGCCTGCATCATCGCTTTCCCTTTACCGCCCTGCATCATCTTCATCATTTTGCTCATTTGGTTGAATTGTTTTAGAAGCTGATTGACTTCCTGCACAGAAGTTCCAGAACCTTTTCCAATACGTTTCTTTCTACTGGCATTTATAACTGATGGATTTGCTCTTTCTAATGGTGTCATGGAATGGATGATAGCCTCAATACCCTTAAAGGCATCATCATCAATATCAATATCTTTCATCATTTTTCCGGCACCAGGGATCATACCTATAAGGTCTTTCATGTTCCCCATTTTCTTAATTTGCTGAATCTGCTTTAAGAAATCATCAAAACCAAATTGATTTTTAGCAATTTTCTTTTGAAGTTTACGTGCTTCTTCTTCATCAAACTGCTCCTGGGCACGCTCAACCAAAGACACAACATCCCCCATCCCCAAAATACGATCGGCCATACGTGATGGATAGAATACGTCAATGGCTTCCATTTTCTCACCAGTACCAATAAACTTGATAGGTTTGTCCACTACTGATTTAATGGAAATGGCCGCACCACCACGGGTATCACCATCTAATTTGGTAAGGATTACACCATCAAAGTTTAGGACATCATTAAAGGCTTTTGCAGTATTAACAGCATCTTGACCGGTCATGGCATCTACCACAAATAAAATTTCCTGTGGCTGAATGGCATCGCGGATATTGGAAATCTCCGTCATCATCGTCTCATCAACTGCCAAACGTCCAGCGGTATCAATAATAACCACATTATGACCGTTTGCTTTTGCATGTGCAATACCAGCATTTGCAATGGCCACCGGATCTGTGTTCCCTTTATCACTATACACCTCAACATTGATTTGATCTCCAACCACATGAAGTTGATCAACCGCAGCCGGACGATAGACGTCACAGGCCACCAATAAAGGTTTCTTTGTTTTTTTATTTTTAAGATAATTGGCAAGTTTACCGGAGAAAGTCGTTTTACCAGAACCCTGTAAACCAGACATCAAAATCACACTCGGATTGCCTGAAAGATCGATGTCTTCAGCATCACCGCCCATAAGTTCAGTCAACTCATCCTTAACCAACTTTACCATCAGCTGTCCAGGCTGTAAAGTGGTCAAAACGTTTTGACCCAATGCTTTTTCCTTAACCGTATTGGTAAATTCCTTGGCAATCTTAAAGTTGACATCGGCGTCCAACAATGCTCTACGCACCTCTTTTAAGGTTTCAGCTACGTTGACTTCCGTAATACTTCCATGCCCTTTAAGGACGTGTAGGGCTTTATCTAACTTTTCACTTAAATTATTAAACATATGTCTTCAGTCTTCTATTTGCAGTGTTTAAAACTACAAGAATTAAATTTTCAGTTGCAAATTTACATATTTGATGTCTATTTATAAAACCTAAGGGCTTAATAAATATCATCTTGTCAAGCTTGTCAGGCCTTGAACTTCGGATCTCATTAATTCTGATAGCCATCAGAACAACCTTCATTACTAAATGGCCTTGCATTTAAGATATGAGATCCACTAAATTACATTCGTTCAGGCACATCAATACCCAATAGTCCAAATGCATTTTTAATGGTCACCGCAACGGTATTTGACAAAGCGACCCGAAAGGCTTTTTCAGTATCGTTTTCGGCACCCAGGATGGATACATTCTGATAAAAGGAATTAAACTCTTTAACTAAATCATAGGTGTAGTTGGCCACTAATGCCGGACTATGATTTTCTGCTGCATTTTGGATAACTTCAGGAAACAACAATAATTGTTTAATCAATTCCTTTTCTTTCTCATGAAGGTTAAGGGACCCCGTGTCAATGGCAACTCCTAAATCTGATTTTCTTAAAATGGACTGGATTCTGGCGTACGTATATTGGATAAACGGCCCCGTATTGCCTTGAAAATCGATGGATTCCTTAGGATCGAAAAGAATACGTTTTCTCGGATCGACCTTTAAGATATAATATTTTAAAGCACCTAAACCAATGGATTTATAAAGTGCATCTTTTTCAGCATCTGAATACCCTTCCAGCTTGCCCAGTTCTTCAGAAATCTCTTCGGCAGTTTGTGCCATTTCAACAATCAAGTCATCGGCATCAACTACGGTGCCTTCTCTACTTTTCATTTTACCGGAAGGCAAATCGACCATCCCATAACTTAAATGGAACAGATTTTTCGCCCATTCAAATCCAAGCTTTTTTATAATTAAAAACAACACTTGAAAATGATATTCCTGTTCGTTTCCAACCGTATATACCATTCCGCCAACATCAGGAAAATCTTTAACCCGCTGAATTGCGGTTCCAATATCTTGGGTCATATAAACCGCAGTTCCGTCAGCACGCAGCACAATTTTTTCATCCAATCCGTCTTCAGTCAAATCACACCAAACGGAGCCATCTTCTTTTTTAAAAAAGACACCTGATTTTAAGCCTTCTGCAACAAATTCCTTCCCTAAAAGATAGGTTTCGCTTTCGTAATACAAACTATCAAAATCAACGCCTAAATTTTCATAGGTTTCATCAAAACCTTTGTAAACCCAGCCGTTCAATTTTTCCCAAAGCGCTACGGTTTCTGCATCACCTGCCTCCCATTTCTGTAGCATTTCTTGAGCTTCAACAATCACTGGCGCCTGTTTTTTAGCCTCTTCCTCCGATTTTCCTTGATCTATTAACTCCTGAATTTCTTTTTTGTATTGTTGATCAAATTTCACATAATAATTACCAACAAGTTTATCTCCCTTCAAACCTGTCGATTCAGGTGTCGCTCCATTACCATAGCGTTTCCAAGCCAACATACTCTTACAAATATGAATCCCACGGTCATTGATAATTTGCGTTTTATATACTTTTTTACCCGAAGCTTTTAATATTTCAGAAACACTATAACCCAATAAGTTGTTTCTAATATGCCCTAAATGCAAAGGCTTATTGGTGTTTGGCGATGAATATTCCACCATTATGGCTTTATCTTCTGGTTGAGGAGCTTTAAAGCCGTAAGATTTCTGATCTTTTATGGTTTCAAAAATATTGAGATAATGTGCATCCTCAATTTCAATGTTTAAAAAGCCTTTCACAACATTGAAAGATTTTACCTCATCAATGTTTTCCAATAGATATTGACCAATTTGCTCACCAATTTGGACTGGATTTCCTTTTACCACACGCAACATTGGAAAAATAACGACGGTAACATCACCCACAAACTCTTTACGGGTGGATTGTAGTTCAACCGACTCTAAGGTCGCGCCAAAAATATCGTTTACTGCTTTTCTAACTTGATGTGATAAGGTCTCCTGAAGATTCATTTGTTGTTTATTTTAAGTGTGCAAAGATAAGATTTTAATTAAATTTTTTCCGATGCAAAAGCTCTATTGTCGCGGAAAAACTGTATGTTCTAAAATGGCTTAAAATAGCATCATCTCGTCTTTTTCAATTTGATCAACTTTAAATACGACAACTTCTCAAAAACAACCAATTCTACTATCTGAGCATTCTATTTCTAATCACAGGATGCGACGGATTCAGTGATATTCCCTACGCTTTAACACCAGACGAACCTCATCTTTATAAAGTTATGGATTTGTCATTTCAATCCGAATTTGAAAAATAAAATTTAGATTACAAAGGTAAAAGTGGCATTCCTACCAGTAGTTTAGATTATGTTTCTAAAAATAGAGCTATTCTCGTCCGTCTAAAACTATGGCACACACCAACTAAAGAACATAGCCGCTTATCAGATGCTTAACTATTAAAGATAAACTAATGGATGTTCCCCTATATTTCCATTATTCGGATGCTTGGGCTGATCTATCATCACAAAGGCCCTCTCAAGTATGTAAAACAAGAATATGGATTAAGATAAACTTGCGGTTTATGAATGTGCGACATTGTAATTCTCGAATTAAACGCGTAACATACACTTCAAAACGTCGAACAGAATCGAAACAGACTTGGTTTTTATGGAATTACAGTAGAGTTTGGAACGAATATTTTGATAATAACTCCATCTACGTGATATTGTAAAAGCAATTAACGAGGTTGACACAAGCAACAAGATTCAAAAAAATGCTTCACCATTCGCATGATGAAAATCTCAATAGCATTGATTATGGTTTCTTAGCTCCGAGGAATCCCAATGCCATAGCAACCAAACCAAGACCAATGGTCATATAAGCATCAGTATTATCTTGAACGTCAATGCTCAAATCACCAATTCCAATAGAGGCTTCAGGTACAATTAACTTATAAATTCCATATACCAACAAAACAGCTCCTACAACCATCAGAATGGTTTTGATTGTTCTTTTCATTTTTCTGTTATTTAATTTTATTGAAGATAACCAATAAACATTTCATTTTCACAATACTACTAAATTAATGGTATTCAATGTTTTAATTAAGCCCTATTTTCCTTTGAACCCGTGAGTGCATTTCATCGACAATTGCGCCGTTTTTCTAAGAAATTGGTCTTTCAACTGATATCCAATAAATTCGAAAAATAACGCACATCACTTTATCTAATTTATTGGCATTAAAACCCGAAAATTAGCTTATTAAAACCCTTTTATCCATTTTTGGCAAGCTATTAATCAAGGTCCCAAAAAACGTTGATACATATATTTTAAAATCTTTAACAGCATTGTTATTGTATTTTGTGAACGTGCCATCCTCTCCCTCAAGGCAAGCTCAAATCACATCGTATTACAATTTTAACTAATTGCAAAAAAATGAAACGGTTAATTGTCTTAGCTGCCTTTTTTGCTGTCTCAATTGGTTTTGCCCAAACCAAAGAGATAGACAGTCTTGCTATACAATTAGCTTTTCAAAATCAGGATACGGCCAAAGTAGACACCTCAATTCATCTTATCAAAGCGCTTTACAAAGCCCAAGATTATCAAAAGGCACTCTCCTACATTTCGGAAACTGAGCAACTCTCAATAACACTAAACTACACTAAAGGTGTTGCTGCAGCCAACTATTTTCAAGCCCTTATTTATGCCAATAAAAATGACTATTTCAATGCTATTGATCATTTTAATAAGTCAAAAAAACTATACACTGAAATTCAAGACGCTTTAGGTGTTGCACAAGTAAGTAACAGTATTGGTTTGATAGAGATGAAAAGAGGAAATTACAACGCTGGATTATTAAATTCTCTATCGGCCATTAGAATATTTGAAGAACAAAACCTATATGAAGATCTTAGTTTAGCCTACAACAATTTAGCTAATGCCTATTACAATACGAGTCAAATAGACAAATCGCTTGAATTTAATTTGAAGGCCCTAAACGTCAGGGAACGATTGCAAGATAGTACCGGTATTAAAATTTCCACAAAAAACATCGCCCGATTATATTCTAAACGTAAAGAACACCGAAAGGCGATTGAGTATTATGAAATCGTGTTAGGGATGCTCAACCCCGAAACCGACCAATCCTTAAAAGGTGAAATATTGCCACGTATTGGAGAAGAATACCTCAAATTTAAAGATTATGATAAAGCCGCTGAATATCTTGTAGAAGGCCTAAAATTTAACAGAAGAACAGATGATAAGGAAGGGATTTTACGAGCTTTGAACTCCATTGGACTACTTAATCTAAAACAAAAAAACACCCGACTTGCCGAACGTCAGATTTACGAGGCCCAAAACTTGGCTAAGGACGTTGGCAACAACGAAGAACTTCTCAAAAACTATAAGTTGCTCATGGCGTTGGACTCCACCAACGGGAAGTTTCAAAGCGCCTACCGCTGGCAACGTGAGTATTTCAGCTTAAAACAGATCTTAGACCAGGAAAACCAACCGCAATTACCAGTAGACACTGATTCTATTGAAGATATACTCGAGGGCAAAACATCTATTGAATCCACCACCTTCACAAGCACCAACGAACCAGATAATAACACCAATCAAGTTAAAAGTTTAAAACTTCTTTCCTACGGGCTGATTGTTGCATTTTTAATTGTTTTGACATTTTTGCTTTTGATTTATCTAAAAAGAAAAAGCACCATTAAATACACACAGGAACTTGAAGAAAAAAATGAGCAGATCCAACTGCAAAATGAAGCCATTATGGAGCAGAAGCTTCATCTGCAAGAAATCAACGATGTCAAGGATCGCTTGTTCAGTATTGTATCACATGATCTAAAAGACTCTATTTCGTCAATCAAAGCATTTTTAGATTTACTTAAGGAGGATAGTATTACTAAAGAGGAGTTTAATGAATTGATTCCTGAATTGAGTGAAAATGCCGATAATGCTTCCTTACTATTATTCAATCTTCTAAATTGGTCGAAATCCCAAATGCAGAATCTCGAACCGAATCCCGAACATTTCGACATTCAAGAAGTATTCCACAGCAAAATCAGTTTAGTAGAACAAAAAATTGAACAAAAACGCATTGTTGTAATTGATGAATCTCAGCGCGATTTTATCTACGCCGATAAAAGTATGGTAGAGATTATTATCCAAAACTTAATTACAAATGCCGTAAAATTCAGTCGTGTCGGAGATATAATCACCATCTCAAACAAGGAACATAACGGAAAATCGTTGATTTGTGTAGAAGATACAGGCGTTGGCATTCCGAAAGAGAACCTCAGAAAATTGTTTCAAAACAATAATTTCACCACTATTGGCACCAAAAATGAAAAAGGAACAGGCTTAGGTTTGACGATTTGTAAAGAATTGGTAGAGCTCAATCAGGGCCGTATCTGGGTTGAAAGCACGGCGAATGTAGGCACCAAATTTTATGTTGAACTTCCCAAAACGGAAGCGGAAAGCTAAAACAGGACTTCAATTTCAGGTTCCGAGTTTCAGTTTATACATAACACTGTCTGATTTCGATGTCAACTTCAATTTCCTTGCAACTTTAGCGCTGCTCTTTGTGCCCTTTATGGTTAAAGCTCCAAGTTCAAAGTTTTAGGAAGCAATGATTGATTTTTACTTTTAACCTCGATTACGTTTCCTATCGATAAAGCTGCTTCAGGACAAGCGAACGGGTGGTCAATTTATTCTGCTTCCGGTAAAAACACTTCCGCCATCATACAACGGGCACTTCCGCCGCCACAGGTTTCAATTGTTTCCAAATCGCTGTAAAGCATCTCGCAATGCATGGACAATTTAGAAATTTGTAAGCTTGTCAAACTATCATGTGCGGCTTTACTCATTGCCAAATAACGTTTTTCATCGGCACCCCTCACCTGCAACATATTACCAGCAAAACTATGCATTTGCGATTCTGTAATCGCAATCACTTCTTTCCCGTCTTTTTTAAGGTGTTGCACCACATTTTTGCGTTCCTTCTTATCATCAATACTGTCCAAGCAGATTACCGCAAAAGTTTCGGCAAGACACATCATCACATTGGTGTGGTAAATAGGTAAACGCTCATCATCCACTGTCTGATATGCTGTAAAAATCACCGGAAAATAATCAAAATCCTCACAGAACTCAATAAACAATTCCTCATCAGCTCTCGGAGATAGTGCGCAGTATGCCTTTTTATTTACACGATCCATGATAATACTGCCAGTACCTTCCAAAAAGAAATGATCTTCTTCGGCACTGGTATAGTCCACAATATTGGTTATCTCAAAGCCTTCTTCCTCCAACCGATCAAGAAGTTCTTCACGTCTTTCCTTACGTCTATTTTCAGCAAACATAGGATAGAGTGCCACATCACCATTTTCATGAAAACTCACCCAATTATTTGGGAAAATAGAATCTGGTGTGTCATTCAATTTATCATCATCTTCCACAATAACGTTAACACCTACAGCTCTAAGCTTTTCAACAAATGCATCAAATTCAGCTTGAGCTTTTGTATTGATTTCAGAGTTCTTGAGATCCAGGTCTTCCTGAAAATAATTATTGACCGCTGTTTGTTCGTTCATTCTAAAATGAACAGGACGAATCATTAAGATTGTATTTGTAGTTTGATGCATTGTGATATCGATTTTATGACCCCAAAATTAGTTTAATTTGATTAAATTTGGAAGCCAATGCATGTTTAAATATGAGAAGCTATTAATCGCTAAACACACCTGATGAGAACCGTTCTAATTTTCTTTTTTATAAGTCTTTCCGTCATCGCTCAAGAAAAAATTTCGCCCAATGACTATTTGACCGTTTTTGAAAAAAGTAACGGACTTAAAACGGGGACCTATCAAGAAGTCATTGCGTATTATCAACGTTTGGCAGATAGTTATTCGCAAATCCATCTGGACAGTATCGGTACGACAGATTCTGGGAAACCTTTACATTTGGTGACTTTCAATCCGGATGGGATTTTCAACTTTGAAACCATCAGAAAAACAAAACAAACAATGCTGATCAACAACGGCATCCACCCTGGGGAGCCCGACGGCATTGATGCCACAATGCTCTTGTTCAGAGATTTGGCACAAGGCAAAATTAAAGCCCCAATGCATACCGTATTGGTAACCATACCTATTTATAATGTTGGGGGAAGTCTAAATAGAAACGCCACCACCCGCACTAATCAAATTGGACCAGAGGTCTACGGTTTTAGAGGGAACGCAAGAAATTATGATTTGAACCGCGACTTTATAAAAGTTGACACCAAAAACGCACGAACCTTCACCCAAATTTACCATCTGGTGCAACCCGCCGTTTTTATTGACAACCATGTCAGCAATGGTGCCGATTACCAATATACATTGACCCATTTATTTACACAACACAACAAACTTGGAGGTGATTTGGGCACCTATCTTCATGAACAAATGATGCCCAATCTGGAAGAGAGGTTAGCCAATAAGCAATGGGACATCACGCCTTATGTTAATGTTTTTAATGATGTGCCTGAAGCAGGGTTTACACAGTTTATGGACTCACCTCGTTATTCTACTGGCTACGCGGCACTGTTCAACAGTTTAGGAATGATGGTAGAAACTCACATGCTCAAACCATATAAACCACGAGTGGAAGGCACTTATGAATTGATGAAAAGCATGTTGAACATCATGGAAATTGATCACCATAAAATAAAACAACTACGTGCAAACGCAACGACACAATTTCAAGCTTTAAAAACCTATCCGTTGGATTGGATGGTAGACACTACAAAATCTACCAACCTGACATTTAAGGGCTTCGAAGGACGGATGATTCCAAGTGACGTTACAGGTGGGCACCGCTTAAAATATGACCGAAGTAAACCGTTCATAAAAGAGGTGGTCTATAAAAACTATTTCAAGCCAAAAGTTGAAGTATCTATTCCAACAGCTTACATTATTCCCCAGGGATGGTGGGATATCATTGACTTATTGAAGCTGAATCAGGTTGAAATGAAAGTTCTCGAAAAAGACACCACCATGACTGTTGAAAGCTATAAAATTGACACTTATCAAACCAGAAGCCAAGCTTATGAAGGGCATTACCAGCATTACAATACCAAAGTCACCACAACAACCCAAGACATTAGCTTCAAAAAAGGTGATTATTATATTTCTACAGATCAAAATGCTTTTAGATACCTCTTGGAAACTTTAGAGCCACAAGCGCCGGATTCATTTTTTAACTGGAATTTCTTCGATACAATTCTGCAACAAAAAGAAGGTTTTTCACCCTATGCATTTGAGGATGTTGCGGCCGAATTATTAAAGAACAATCCTGAATTATTTGCTGCTTTCAAAACCAAAAAGAAATCAGATTCTGATTTCACCAAAAGTTGGTATGCGCAGTTGGATTGGCTACATAAGCAAAGCATCTATTATGAGCTAGCGCATTTACAATATCCCATATATAGGGTCATGTAGCGTGTAATTGATTTGGTAATGATCAACAAAAATCTCTTCTACAGATTATAGCTGACCAAGGATGCACTGGAAGAATTAAACCAGCAGTTTAATATTGGCATAAGAATTCTCCATAGCCTTCTTGATCTGTTTTGGGCTCAACCATTCAACTTTAGTAATGCCCTCGTCTTCTTGCGGCACCAATTTTCCTTTATAAGTAGAGGTCATTTCAAACCAATAGGTAATTTTAAGCTGGTATCTGCCGTTTCTTTTAAAAATATGATAGGTCGTCTCCAAAGGCTTTACAATTTTCAACCCGTTCACTTTAGTCTCTTCTTCAACCTCTCTTAACGAAGTCTCTTCTATGCTTTCCTTTCCCTCTATTTTACCTTTGGGCAAATCCCATTTATCGTTTCTGTAAATAAAAAGAATTTCACCTTTATCGTTGTACACCTTACCACCACCCGCAATAACATTCGGAAGTTTTTTAAGAAATGACTTTAACAACTTATCTTTGTTTTTACCGATAATATGTACCCCTTTTAAGTCGGTAGCATTGAGTTCTCTTATAACTTTTCCTATATTGACCGTACGCATCAAATAATTTTTGAAATGCTTTTCTTTCTCGACTTTTGTGGTCAAAATTATAGGTTTGTCATTGACAAAAACTTTATACATCTTTTCTAATAATGAAGTATTGAATTGGTAAAAATATAATAATTTGATTCACAGCAGTAAATTTGAAATAAATTTTCAGTAAATTTTTAAATTTAAAATCTATAAAATTGCTTAATTTTGCACCATGATTCTTAACAAACAAACCGCTAAAAAGACGGCAGAACTACTATTGCAGATTCACGCCATCAAATTACAACCCAACGACCCATTTACTTGGGCTTCTGGCTGGAAGTCGCCAATTTATTGTGACAACCGCATTGTGCTTTCGTACCCACCCATTCGTAATTTTGTTCGAGAAACCATGGCCAAACATATTGAACAACAATATGGCAAACCAGACGTTATTGCGGGGGTAGCCACCGGCGCAATTGGTATTGGTGTTTTGGTAGCAGAGTATTTGGGACTACCATTTGTGTACGTCAGACCTGAGCCCAAGGCTCATGGACGTCAAAATCAAATTGAGGGCAAAATTGATAAAGGCCAAAGTGTGGTGGTGGTAGAAGATTTAATCAGCACCGGAAAAAGTAGTCTAAATGCCGTAAAAGCACTCGAAGAGGCTGGCGTCAATGTTAAAGGGATGGTGGCCATTTTCTCCTACGGGTTTGAAGTAGCCAACAACAACTTTAAAGATGCTGATGTTACGCTGCAAACCCTAAGCAATTATGAATGTCTTTTGGAACAAGCGTTAGACACCAAATATATCACCACTAAAGAACAAGAGGTCTTAGTGGATTGGAATGCCAATCCAAGTCAATGGAATGCTTCTTGAATAAATTACTATAAATATTGATTAGGTGATGGTTATTAACTCAAGAAAGACTTGGTAACATCCCTATTAGAACCATAACCGTCCGCAAATTTGTTGTGAACGGAACAAAACAAGGAATAAAAATGAATTTAGAGTCACCAAAAGTAAATCTTGAAAAAAGTCCACAAGAAGTGTTTGATTTTCTTTCAGATGTCAAAAATTTTGAGCAATTAATGCCTGATAACATCAATAAATTTGAGGTTTTGGGCGATGACAAGTTTCTATTTGCATTAAAAGGAATGCCTGAGATTGTCTTAAAGAAAAAAGAAAGTATTGCACCAAATAAAATCGTTCTTGGTGCTGCAGGTGGAAAGTTGGACTTTTCATTGACTGGCGATATTGAAGAAACAGGAAACAATCAGAGCGATGTTACATTGAGCTTTAAAGGCGACTTCAATCCTATGATGGCCATGATGATTAAAGGACCTATTTCTAAATTCATCGAAACTTTGGTTACGAATATGAAGAAAGTTGTTTAGTACAACAGAACGACTTCCTTAAAACCAAAGCTTCTTATAATGTTGTCCTCGATTCTGACCAATAGGTTACCAAAATCGGATATCCCAACAATATAGCCCGAAAACACACTACCTTCAGCATCCTTAAATGTTGAAGGTTTGTTTTTTCTAAACAAATGCGATTCGTACTCTGCTTTTAAGGACTTGAAGTTTCTTGCTTTCAGATGATCAAAATAAATATCGATCTGTTTTAAGATTACACTTAACACCTCATCCAAATCATTTACTTGACCCGAAAGCAACAATAATGACGATGCTCCCGGCAGACCTTTAAATTCAGTTTGATTGACATTGAGCCCAATTCCTATTACAGATCCGGTAATCACGTTCAGCTTGATAACGTTCTCGATTAAAATTCCGGCAATTTTTTTATCATCTGACAAAATGTCGTTGGGCCATTTAACCTTTATTTTATTCACTCCCAAGTTCTTTAAAGCTGCATAGACCGCCAAAGAAACTGCCATACTGATATAGAAATGTTGACTAATATTAAGAAATGAAACATCCTTAAACACACTAAAGGTAAGGTTTTTAGCCTCTTGAGAGCTCCAAACCGTCCCCATTTGACCTCTACCATTAGTCTGCAAACGAGCTACCACGGTCAATCCATCTTCTGCCTTACCTGCCCCACTTAGACTTTTTAAGTAAGTGTTGGTAGAGTCAATGGCATCAAGTTTGATTATACGCATGTGTAAGCTTCAATAAATTATAATTTTCTTATGAGATGATAAGGCTTAAAAGAATTAAAAAAAGCAATAACTTTGCACAAATTTAAAATAAATTAATGGCGAAAGAAAATAATAACTCAGACGCACTGATTGCTACTATCTTAGAAGGTATTGAGGACGTCAAGGGAAAAGAAATAAAAATTCTCGATTTACGAGACATTGAAAATACGGTTTGTGATTATTTCATTATTTGCGAAGGAAACTCAAACACACAAGTGAATGCCATTGTGAATGCTGTTCAAAAGAAAGTCAGCAAAACACTTAAAGATCATCCTTGGCATGTTGAAGGAAGTGAGAATGCAGAATGGGTTTTAATGGATTATGTCAATGTGGTAGTTCACGTATTTCAAAAGCATATTAGACAATACTACGATATAGAAGGCCTTTGGGGCGACGCAAAAACAACCGTTATAGAAACCAGTTACTAAAAAAGAATTAATGTCAAAAGAAAATAAAAACCCAAACAAAAAACCAAAATTAAGTCCTTATTGGATCTATGGGATGGTGATTGCTGCATTTTTTGCAGTTCAGATATTCTCCGGTGGTTTTGGAGGAGAGGATGCAAAAAGCACAACGCCTGCCCAATTTTTTGAATATTTAAAAAATGGTGATGTCGCCAAAGTTGAAATCGTCAATAATAGAGAGGCAAAAGTTTATATTACCGACGCCGCTTTACAGACAGAAACCCATAGAGGCACAAGACCAAACAACATTCTGCCTACTGTATCTCCGAGTCCAAATTATAAATTTGAATTTGGTGATTTAGCACTTTTTCAAGAAGAGATCAGAAACGTTATAAAGGAAAACAACCTCAGCAATACCGAAGTCACATTTGAAACAGAGCATAATGTATGGGGAGATTTCCTTCTAGGGCTCCTACCTTTTGTTTTGATCATTGGTGTTTGGATTTTTATTATGAGACGTATGTCTGGAGGTGCCGGTGGCGGTGCAGGCGGACAGATATTCAACATCGGTAAATCCAAGGCAAAATTGTTTGATGAGAACACTGATATAAAAACATCTTTCAAAGATGTAGCAGGTTTGGAAGGCGCTAAAGAAGAAGTTCAGGAGATCGTAGACTTCTTAAAAACGCCTGAAAAATACACCTCATTAGGTGGTAAAATTCCAAAAGGAGCACTACTTGTAGGACCTCCCGGAACCGGTAAAACCCTATTAGCGAAGGCGGTAGCTGGAGAGGCCAAAGTACCTTTCTTCTCATTATCTGGGTCAGATTTTGTTGAAATGTTTGTGGGTGTTGGAGCTTCAAGAGTCCGTGACTTATTCAAACAGGCAAAGGAAAAATCACCCTCTATTATTTTTATTGATGAGATAGACGCCATTGGACGAGCCAGAGGAAAAAATGCGATGTCAGGTTCTAATGACGAGCGTGAAAACACCTTGAATCAATTATTGACTGAAATGGATGGTTTTGGCACCAATACCAACGTTATTGTTCTTGCGGCAACCAACAGAGCAGATATATTAGATAAAGCACTTATGCGTGCCGGTCGATTTGATAGACAGATTTTTGTTGACCTTCCGGATATTGTAGAGCGCAAGGAGATTTTTGAAGTGCATTTAAGACCCATTAAAAAAGGTGAAGATTTAGATATTGATTTCTTGGCAAGACAAACACCGGGGTTCTCAGGTGCGGATATTGCCAACGTATGTAACGAAGCCGCATTAATTGCAGCTCGTAAAGGTAATAAAGCGGTACATAAACAAGACTTCTTAGATGCTGTAGATAGAATTATTGGCGGACTTGAAAAGAAGAACAAGATCATTACACCTGATGAAAAACGTGCGGTTGCTTTCCACGAAGCTGGTCACGCTACCATAAGCTGGATGTTAGAACATGCTGCACCATTGGTGAAAGTAACTATAGTGCCACGAGGACGCTCTTTAGGCGCTGCTTGGTATTTACCCGAAGAGCGCTTAATTGTAAGAACAGAGCAAATGTTGGATGAAATGTGTGCAGCCCTCGGTGGTCGCGCCGCTGAACAGGTCATTTTTGGGAAGATATCAACTGGAGCTTTAAGTGATTTGGAGAAGGTGACAAAACAAGCACGTGCCATGGTTACCGTTTATGGACTGAGCGAAAAAGTTGGAAATTTAACTTACTATGACTCTTCTGGACAGTCAGAATACGGATTTACTAAACCATACAGTGAGCAAACGGCAGAGTTGATTGACAAGGAAATCTCTGCAATCATTGAAACGCAGTATTTACGTGCCATCAAAATATTGGAAGAAAACAAAGATAAATTGACTGAGTTAGCGGAGGAATTACTTGAAAAAGAAGTGATTTTTAAAGATAACCTTGAACGTATCTTTGGTACACGTCCATTTGCGAAGGAGGACATTCTTGATCGTGAGAATAAAGCCAAAGAATCTACTCCAGATATTGAGAGCGTTGAAACACCTTCAGAAGACGTTAAAGAGGATGTTAAAAAAGACGAACCACTACTTTAAAAACCCTTTTCAAATTCATATAAAAAACTTAAATTAATCCTATGTTACTTTAAGTTTTTTTATATTTGAGCTAATCATTAGTGAAATCAGGTTAATAGCAACCCATACATGAGTCTATTTCGTAAAATTTTCGGCCTAAAGAACACGCCAGAAGATCACATAAAAAGCGAAGAGAGAGGCAAGTACATGCCTGAAATCAAGCTGCCTATAGACGAAAAATTCACCATAAATTTTAAGGCCAATGGGGGCAAGTTTCTGTATTGTGAAAATATGGAAGAGATCTATAAAACCTTTCATAATATTCTCAAAGAAAATAGCTGGGAAGACAAGCAGGTTTTTTTATTAGATTCACGACTCAAAGACTTATTTAAGGATTTTGATCTCAAGACCACAAGAAACTCCTCTGAAAGTGATTATTTCTTATCTACGTGCGAATATCTCATTGCTGACGATGGCTCACTACTGATTTCATCCAATCAAATTGCAGAGAAACAATTGCGGGACTTACCTGCAAATTTTGTAATCTATGCCACCACAAGTCAGTTTGTTGAGAATATAGGCGAAGGTCTGAGAGGTATCAAAAACAAGAATAAGGACAAGATTCCGACCAATATTACTACGATCAAACATTTTAAAGCCATAGAAGATAAAAACTTTCTTAGTTATGGAAGTAGCTCAAAAAACCTATATTTGTTGCTATTAGAAGATCTATAATGCAACCTTTCATTTTATCATTCTACCTATGTTCATAAATTCATTATACATGTCTCATCTGTTATTTAAATCCCATTAAAGCGTACAGATGAACGAACTTAGCACAAGAGCCGTTTCTGGCGCCATCTATATTTCATTGCTTATTCTTTCCATTTATTGGCAATATATGCTGGTGGTTCTTTTTTTCGCCTTCGGACTAATCTGTATGGCAGAATTTAAAAAACTCATCCAATTAGAAAGCAAAGCGCCTTACGTTGTTTTTACGGTATTATATTTAGCGTTTAGTATTTGGGCGGTCATTCCTGAAACCGATTTAGGTTTTAACGAAACCATAAAAATACTCCATGTTCTTACCATCTTTGTGCAACTTTTTTTGATTAAGGACTTATTTTCTGAGAAAAAAATCCCTCTGTTTGAGTCCAAACGCTATTTACTAACCACATTTTATCTTACCAGTGCATTTATCTTTTTAATATTAATTGCCAATAATGATAAAGAGTTTACACCATTGCTACTATTAGGTGCATTTATCTTAATTTGGATGAACGATACTGGAGCTTATATTATTGGTAAGAATTTTGGGAAACAAAAACTATTTCCGAGTGTGTCTCCAAAGAAAACGGTTGAAGGATTTATGGGCGGCTTGTTTTTTGCCTGTGTGGCTAGTTATTTTATTGCTACATTTACAGGTACCTTAGATTTTACACACTGGCTCATCTTGGGAATTATTGCAAGTGTTTTTGGAACCTTGGGAGATTTGATAGAGTCCAAGTTCAAAAGACAGGCCGGTGTTAAGGACAGTGGCGTAATCATGCCAGGACATGGCGGTTTGTTAGACCGGTTGGATAGTATTATTTTTGCCGCTCCATTTTTATATTTATTTTTAAGATTGTTCCCTTATGTTACATAAAGAAGGCCATAAAATAGTAATGATCTCTATCGCAGTTGTTGTGATAGCCATCATGAGTATTGATTACTTTGTCTCGATATACTGGCTCAGAACGACGTTAATGCTCGTGGTCATCGGGTTTTTCCTGATTATTCTTCAGTTTTTCAGAAATCCAAAGCGTATTGGACAGCTTCATGATCATCATGCCTTATCACCAGTGGATGGAAAGGTTGTTGTTATTGAAGAGGTATTTGAAAAAGAATATTTTAAAGATAAACGCATTCAAGTATCGGTGTTTATGTCACCCATTAACGTACACGTTACGCGCTACCCTATTGGAGGAAAAGTGGTATTCAGTAAATACCATCCAGGAAAATTTTTGGTGGCTTGGCATCCAAAAGCCAGTGAGGAAAACGAGCGTACCACTGTGGTGGTTGAAAATGATTTTTTTGGCAAGGTGTTATACCGTCAAATTGCTGGTGCATTAGCAAAACGTATTGTTAATTATGCACATGTAGATGACGAGATTCAACAAGGAGCCGACTCTGGATTTATAAAATTTGGGTCGCGAGTAGATTTATTTTTACCTTTGGATGCTGATATTAAAGTTACCCTTAACCAAAAAGTTAAAGGTGGCATGAGTGTAATTGCAGAAACAAAATGACTTCAGAAGACCAGTTAGATATTGAATTTAATGAGGCTGTAGAGCGGATCAACAACTACACAGAACCATTTCCTGCTGATCTATTGCTTCGACTTTATGCCTACTATAAAAAGGCCACCAATAACTATAAAAGTCCTAAAAGTAAAAAACCGATCATTACAGCTTTTAAGACCAATGCACTTTTTCAGGTGAAAAATGTGACGCCTGACGAAGCAAAACGGATTTATATTGATTTGGTCAATCATTATTTCCTGTACGGAAAATAGACTGATTACTTTCTAAACTATTTCATATAGGAATTGTTTAACGTATTTTATTCATTATATTGTTGCGATGATTTATGATAAATTAATTCATGATTCCATTCTTCACATTTCGATAACAAAAAGACACCAAAATAGTCAATCTAAGCGATAACGTCATGGCATCTAATACAAAAATTATACGGAAGGATTATATCCTCATATTAATCCTTGTTGCCCTGCGCTTTTTGAGCAGTAAAAATGTGATACCTAATTTTTCTTATTTGCTAATTGCAATAATAGTATCTTTTTATTTTTTTCCAATTAAACTATTTATAGACAAAAGTCTTTTTGATGAAGCCAAAAGTAAAAAGATCATAAAAGTTCTTTCTTATTTTATTATTAGCAGCATTATTGTTATTTCTGCATTATTGTTTTATGTAGACGACCGCAACAACTTTATAGGCTATACATTCCTTGTTTATTCGCTATTGAACACCATCCTGTTCTTCTATTTTTATTTTACTGAAAACATAAGCTATTACTTTATTTTAACTTTATGTGTTTCATTTCTCGTTTCAATCCCAATAATGACCTAGTTAAGATAGGTGTAGAAATAAAAAATCGGGAACATTATTATCCATCTGTAATGTTCCCGTTTTTCTTAAGTTAGTTTTGATTTATCAATCCCTAATCAAAGGCATCGTACTGCATCGCAGCAAGCCTTCCTGCTTTGCTATTTCAGCATAAGGCACCTCTTCTACAGTAAAGCCATTTACCCGAAGCCAGTCGTTCAAACGGGTAAAATTTCGTTCGGAAATGACCACATCTTCAGAAATGGAGAAAACGTTACTGTACATATTATACATGTCGTCACGAGTAATATGGAATAAATTATCTTTTCCAAACAAATTTACCAAGTACCTATAATCGTTTTCTTCTCTAAAGCCACCTTTGTAAATTATCCCCTTATTTTTTCCTACAGGTTGAAAACAACAATCCAAGTGCAGTGCATTCTCTCTGGGATCAGTTTTTGATTTGACCAAATCAAATTCTTTTACAATTTTGCCGGGAAACAATTCTTTTATAAAATTAACACCTTGCATGTTGGTTCGGGCAGTAATACAATCACTATAATCGCTCCCTTTGTAGGTCCCCACAAAGATATGGTCGTTCCAGAGCATCACATCGCCACCTTCAACATGAGCCTCTTCAGGAGGGCTCACCACCTTAGCTGGATCAATCTGATCAATGACATGATGAATGGCATCCAATTCCTTTTCCCTATCCGGAAGAATATTAGCTTTAACAAAGGTATCCTCGATCACAAAAGCAATATCTCTGGAAAAAATCTGATTGAGATCTTCAAATACTTCAGGACGGAAAACTGTTACCTCATATTTTTCAAAAACTTTGGCTACAGCTTCCATTTCACGCACCATATCGGCTTCAAGAGGATAAGTACCAGCTTTTATATGTTCTAAGGATTTTGGATCATAGGCGTCTTCTGCTTTAGGTGTTGGACCATTATTAATGGCGGTACCCAAAACAACAGCCCTTAACCTAGAGGTTTCATTTTTAATATTCAGTTTTAGCATATTGCAAAATATAAAAAAAGCTTCATTTGAAAAAATGAAGCTTTATGGCATTAATCTATTTATTTTAACGCTTATCTATGTTTTTAAATGATCTTAAGGTTTCACCAACGTATATCTGTCTAGGTCTTCCAATTGGTTCTTTGTTCAAACGCATTTCTCTCCATTGCGCAATCCAACCTGGAAGACGGCCTAAAGCGAACATTACCGTAAACATGTCGGTTGGGATGCCCATGGCTCTGTATATGATTCCAGAATAGAAATCGACATTAGGATAAAGCTTACGATCTACAAAATAAGGATCTTTTAGAGCTTCGTTTTCCAAGGCTTTTGCGATCTCTAATATTTTATCCTCTACGCCCAAATCGTTCAATACTTCGTCAGCCGCTTTTTTAATGATTTTAGCTCTTGGATCAAAGTTTTTATAAACGCGATGTCCAAAGCCCATCAAACGGAACGGATCTTCTCTATCTTTGGCTTTCGCCATATATTTGTCAGTATCGCCGCCATCAGTATTAATAGCCTCCAACATTTCCAAAACTGCTTGGTTGGCTCCGCCATGAAGCGGGCCCCAAAGTGCAGAAATTCCAGTAGAAAGCGATGCGAATAAACCTACATGTGATGAACCAGCAATTCTTACCGTAGAGGTAGAACAGTTCTGCTCATGATCAGCATGAAGAATTAGCAATTTATCCAGTGCGTTTAGAATTATAGGATTGATATGGTAGTCCTCATTTGGTTGTTTGAACATCATTTTAAGAATGTTCTCCACATATCCCAAGTTTTTATCGCCATAATCTAAAGGCAAGCCATTCTTTTTACGGAAGGTCCATGCTACCAAAACAGGGAATTTACCCAATATTTTTACGATAGCCTTGTACATATCCTCTTCAGAATCAACATTCACTGAAGATGGATTAAATGCAGTTAGAGCACTGGTAAGTGAAGCAATAACGCCCATTGGATGAGCAGACTTAGGAAATGCATCAACTATTTTACGAATATCTTCGTCAACAACAGATTGTGCCTTGATGTCGGAATGGAACTTATCCAATTGTGATTGGGTAGGTAATTCACCAAAAATTAAAAGAAAAGCCACTTCAAGAAAATCTGCCTTTTCAGCCAATTCTTCAATAGAATAACCACGATATCTTAAAATTCCTTTTTCACCATCCAAAAATGTGATGGCACTTTCACAGGAACCTGTATTTTTATACCCTTGATCAAGTGTTATAACACTATCCGTGGTACTTCTTAAATTGCTGATATCAATGGCAACCTCTTTTTCGGTGCCAACAATTAACGGAAATTCGTACTTTTTTCCTTGTATTTCTATTGTAGCTTTATCTGACATAGGGATTTATAAATTTTATTTAAGTTTTTATTTGATGGATGTCACGAAATTACGAAATAAATGACGATATATAAAGCAACTTAACAAGCATTTTAACAATCTTAATATTTATAAAAACTATGCAAAACATTGATTATGTTGGCCTGTCTTAATTTGGTTTTATAAATTTGTCCCTAAAGAAAACACCTCATTATTCGCACTGTTTTCCAATGTAAATTGAAATTATTATTAAAAAAAATAGAGGTTTTTATGAAACTAATTAATTGTTTGTTCTTTTTATTGATATACGGCTATTCCGAAGCACAGGTAATCAATGTAGAAACCCTAAGAAAAAAGACGGATTCTGCCAAATGGACGGGGTCTGTGAGTTTGGATGCAAGCCTCATCAAAAATAAGAACAACATCTTTAAAATTGCAACCAAAGCAGATCTTCAATATAATAACAAGAAGGAGTTATGGCTTTTTGTCAATGATTTAAAGTTTGAGAAGGCAGCAGGCGAATCTTTCGTTAATAAAGGCACCCAACATTTGCGCTATAACCATACAATTACTGAAAAAGTTAAGATGGAAGGCTTTGTCCAAGCACAATACGATGCGATTTCGGAAATTGATTTTAGGGGATTAATTGGAATTGGACCACGATTCAAGTTAAGTACCAATGACGATTATCGGTTTTATTTAGGAACTTTAATTATGTATGAATATGAAAAGGCCTCGGAAATTGCGATGGATAGAATAGAAAAAGACATCCGTGGAAGTGCCTATCTATCCTTTAGCCTCTTCCCCACCGAAACGATCGGTATTATCAGCACCAGTTATTACCAGCCCCGAGTAGATAGGTTTAAGGATTACAGATTATCAAGCACTACCAGTGTGCTTTTCAAGATATGGGAGGATCTTGCCTTTAAAACCACATTCATTTACAACTTTGATGCCTACCCTGTGGTCACAATTCCAAAGTCTCAGTACGAACTGACCAACGGACTTTTATATACGTTTTAAAGCCTGATTGTAATATTACACAATAAGCTAAGGTATTGAACAGAAAACCCAAACGAATTAACGTTTGGGTTTTTAAATAACTAATTTATTTTCAGCTTATTTATTAACTTTAAATGCACTTTCCTTTGGGAAATAGGCCACATTCTCAAGTTCTTCTTCAATACGCAATAATTGATTGTACTTTGACATACGATCACTACGTGATGCAGAACCAGTTTTGATTTGTCCACAATTTAAAGCCACTGCCAAATCTGCAATGGTATGATCTTCTGTCTCTCCTGATCTGTGCGACATTACAGACGTATAGCCAGCATTATGAGCCATATTTACGGCAGCGATAGTTTCGGTCAAGGTTCCGATTTGGTTAACCTTAATAAGAATTGAATTGGCAATCCCGTTCTTAATTCCCTTTGACAAACGTTCAACGTTGGTTACGAATAAATCGTCGCCAACCAATTGCACTTTTTCACCTATTTTTTCGGTCAAATATTCCCAGCCGTCCCAGTCGTTTTCATCCATGCCATCTTCAATAGAGATGATTGGATATTTAGAAGCCAGCTCTGCCAAATAATCTGCTTGTTCCGTACTTGTTCTTACCTTTCCAGAGTCACCTTCATATTTGCTATAATCATACTTACCATCTACATAAAATTCTGCGGCAGCGCAATCTAAGGCAATCATTACGTCGTCACCTAAGCTGTAACCCGCTTTTTCAACAGCAGTTTTAATGGTATCCAAAGCATCTTCTGTACCGCCTGCCAAATTTGGTGCAAAACCACCCTCATCTCCTACTGCAGTACTTAGGCCTCTGCCATGAAGCACGTCTTTAAGGTTGTGGAAAATCTCCGTACCCATTTGCATAGCTTCGGTAAAATTATTTGCTTTAACTGGGATGATCATAAACTCCTGGAATGCGATAGGCGCATCAGAGTGCGATCCACCATTGATAATGTTCATCATTGGCAACGGCAATGTGTTGGCTGAAACACCACCCACATATCTGTACAATGGCATACCCAACTCACCGGCTGCGGCTTTGGCAACCGCCAATGAAACACCTAAAATAGCATTGGCCCCCAATTTTGATTTATTGGTGGTGCCATCCAAATCAATCATCATCTGGTCTATTTTATTCTGTTCAAAGACTGAAGTTCCTAAAAGTTCCTCAGCTATATGTGCATTGACATTTTCAACTGCCTTAAGCACACCCTTGCCCATATAAGCCTTTCCGCCATCTCTTAGCTCTACTGCTTCGTGTTCGCCTGTAGATGCTCCGGAAGGCACCGCAGCGCGTCCCATGATGCCATTTTCGGTAACGACATCTACTTCAACGGTTGGATTACCTCGTGAATCAAAAATTTGTCTTGCATGAATGTTGATGATGATACTCATTGTTATATGTTTTATTGTTATTATTCTTTGTTATTGTCAATTTTCTATTGATGACATCTGAGCCATACCTGTAAGATTTTTTAAACCTGACCGGTTTGGTCAATGTAAATTTACGAAATAGTTCGCCCAAACTTCCGCTTAGCCATTAGAATTACATATAAAAGCAGCGATATTGATTGCGTTATAAGAAAACCTCAAAAAAGCTGATGGTTTTTTGAGGTTTTAATACTATTTGTTTTTGATATTTTCTATGAATTGATCAAACAGGTAGTTTGCATCATTGGGTCCAGGACTTGCTTCTGGATGATATTGCACAGAGAACACGTTCTTAGATTTCATCCGGAGGCCTGCAACAGTATTATCGTTCAGATGCACGTGCGTGATTTCAATATCGGGATGATTTTCGGTTTCTTCTCTATTGATGGCAAAACCATGATTTTGAGAAGTGATCTCTCCTTTGCCCGTAATGAGATTTTTTACCGGATGGTTGATACCTCTATGGCCATTATTCATTTTATAAGTGGAAATGCCATTGGCCAAAGCAATAATTTGATGCCCAAGACAGATACCAAAAAGAGGTCTATTCTGTTTCATGATCTCTTGGGTCAGAGTGATTGCACTATCTAATGGTTCTGGATCTCCGGGGCCGTTGGATATGAAAAATCCGTCAGGATTGAAAGCATCCATCTGCTCAAACGTGGCATAGTAAGGAAATACTTTAATGTAGACATCCTTTTTGGCCAAGTTTCGAAGGATATTCCTTTTAATCCCTAAATCGAGCGCCGCAATACGGTAGGTTGCGTTTTCGTTACCTACAAAATATGCCTCCTTGGTACTGACTTTTGACGCCAATTCAAGGCCTTCCATTTCAGGAACCTCGGCCAACTTCTTCTTTAAGTTTTCAATTTGGTCAACCTCAGTGGAAATAACGGCATTCATTGCACCATGATCTCTAATATAACTCACCAACGCACGGGTGTCTACATCAGAAATGGTAAATAGATTATCCTGCTCCAAAAATTCCTCCAAAGAAGCATTAGCAGCTGGCCTTGAATAATTAAAGCTAAAATTCTTACATATCAATCCCGCAATTTGAATGGCATCAGATTCGATTTCCTCCTTATGGGTACCATAGTTTCCTAAATGCACTGTGGTAGCCACCATCAGCTGACCAAAATAAGAGGGGTCTGTAATAACCTCCTGATAACCTGTGGCGCCAGTATTAAAGCAAATTTCCCCATAGGCTGAACCTTTCTTTCCAATTGATTTACCGTGGAAAATAGTACCATCTGACAGAAGAATGATGGCTTTGTGTTTTTTAGTATATTTCAAAATAAAAAATATTACTTGTTTAGTTGTTCAGTTGTATAGACCTACAAGATTTTAAGAACCTTATAGGACGTTTTAAAAACCTTGCAAAATTGCAAAAAAAAAGGATAAACTAAAATGTTTACCCTTTTTATATTTATAAATGCATACCCATTTATTCTTCTTCATTGCTAGCTTTATCTGCAACAGCTGGTGCAGCAGGTGTAGCAGGTGCATCAGATTTTTTAGATCGACCTCTACGGGTTGATTTTCTCTTAGGTTGTTTATCGGCATTATAGATCTCGTTGAAATCTACTAATTCAATCATTGCCATATCAGCATTATCACCTAAACGATTCCCTAATTTAATGATACGTGTGTATCCTCCCGGTCTATCGCCAACTTTTGGTGCAACATCTCTGAATAACTCAGCAACCGCTTCCTTTTGTCTAATTCTACTGTACACAATACGTCTGTTATGTGTGGTGTCTTCTTTAGACTTAGTAATCATTGGCTCAACAAATTGCTTTAAAGCTTTTGCTTTTGCAACTGTAGTGTTGATACGTTTGTGTTCTATTAAAGAACACGCCATATTTGCCAACATTGCATTTCTGTGTGCGGTTTTACGACCTAAATGGTTTCCTTTTTTTCCGTGTCTCATGACATTTGTTTATAACCTCCATCTTGCTTCAACCCACTTTGAGGAGCAAAACTATGAAGTGATTAATTGATTTTTGATTTGCGATGTACGATTTACGATTTCTTAATTCCGAAATCGCAAATCGTAGATCTAAAATTGTTTAGTCTTTATCTAATTTGTACTTGCTTAAATCCATTCCGAAGTTCAAACCTTTTCCACCTACAAGTTCTTCTAATTCTGTCAAGGATTTCTTTCCGAAGTTTCTAAATTTCATCAAGTCATTTTTATTGTAGGATACTAAATCGCCCAAAGTATCTACTTCTGCAGCTTTTAAACAGTTAAGAGCACGTACTGAAAGGTCCAAATCAACCAATTTGGTTTTCAATAGTTGTCTCATATGAAGTGATTCTTCATCATAAGTTTCTGTTTGTGCAATTTCATCAGCTTCTAAAGTAATACGCTCATCAGAGAATAACATGAAGTGATGGATTAATATCTTAGCAGCTTCAGTCAACGCATCCTTAGGATTGATTGATCCGTCCGTAATGATTTCGAAAATTAGTTTTTCGTAATCTGTTTTTTGCTCAACACGGAAGTTCTCAACCGCATATTTCACATTATTTATTGGTGTGAAGATTGAATCTGTAAATATAGTACCGATTGGTGCAGATGCTTTTTTATTTTCTTCTGCAGGAACGTAACCTCTACCTTTTTCAATAGTCAACTCCATATTGATGCTTACTTTAGCATCTAAATTACAGATTACCAAATCCTTGTTCAACACCTGAAATCCTGAGATGAATTTCTGAAAATCGCCAGCAGTAATTTGATCTTGTCCTGAGATAGAAATTGTAACGGTTTCGTTATCAACTTCATCAATTTGACGCTTAAAGTTAATTTGTTTTAAGTTCAAAATTATTTCAGTAACATCCTCAACTATGCCTGCAATTGTAGAAAATTCGTGATCAACACCTTCAATTCTCACAGATGTAATAGCAAAGCCTTCCAAAGAAGACAACAAAACTCTTCTTAAAGCATTACCTACTGTTAATCCATAGCCTGGTTCTAAAGGTCTAAATTCAAACTTCCCTTCAAAAGGAGTTGAATCAATCATAATGACTTTGTCGGGCTTTTGAAAATTTAATATTGCCATAGTGCGTTTTGTATCAGTTATTATTTAGAGTATAATTCGACGATAAATTGCTCGTTGATATTTTCTGGAATTTGAACTCTTTCAGGAATTGAAACATAAGTTCCTTGTTTAGTTTCACTGTTCCAGGTCATCCACTCATACACGTTGTTTGAATTAGACAATGCATTTTGAATGACTTCAAGAGATTTTGATTTCTCTCTTACGGCAATGACGTCACCAACATTTAGTTGGTAAGAAGGAATATTCACAATTTCACCATTAACGGTAATATGTCTGTGAGAAACTAATTGGCGCGCACCACTACGTGAAGGCGACAATCCCAATCGGTAAACCACGTTATCCAAACGAGATTCACACAATTGTAGCAATACTTCACCAGTAATACCTCGTGCAGCAGTTGCTTTTTTAAACATGTTTCTGAATTGCTTTTCTAAAATACCATAGGTATATTTAGCTTTTTGCTTTTCCATTAATTGGAGCGCATATTCAGATTTTTTTCCACGACGCTTGTTAGCACCATGTTGACCTGGAGGATAGTTTCTTTTCTCAAAAGCTTTATCATCTCCGTAAATAGCTTCACCGAATTTTCGGGCTATTTTAGTTTTAGGACCAGTATATCTTGCCATTTCTTAAATTAAATTTTGGAAGTGCTTATGAATTAAGGTCTTAATCTATCCTTCGATAAACAGTAATCTCCCGTTGATACTTGATTATTATTTTTTTCAGTCTGCAAATTTACATATAAAAAACTAATATCAATCACTTTATGTGATTGATATTTAGTCTATATACCGTATAAATTATACACGTCTACGTTTTGGAGGTCTACATCCGTTATGTGGCAATGGTGTAACATCAATAATTTCTGTTACTTCAATACCTGCATTATGGATAGAACGGATAGCAGATTCTCTTCCGTTGCCAGGTCCTTTAACATATACCTTTACTTTCTTTAGTCCGGCTTCTCTTGCTACGGCTGCAGCATCTTCAGCGGCTACTTGAGCTGCATAAGGTGTGTTCTTTTTTGAACCTCTAAAGCCCATCTTCCCAGCTGATGACCAAGAAACGACATCACCTTTTTTGTTTGTCAAAGAGATAATGATGTTGTTGAATGAAGCAGCGATATGCGCCTCTCCATTGGCTTCAACAATAACTTTACGTTTTTTAACTTTTGTACTTGACTTTGCCATAATTTTTAGTTTATAGTTGTTAGCTTTTAGTTGTTAGAATCCTAGACTTTTACATTTCAGACAGATTCATCTAACGTCTCATTACTAATGACTAATGTCTTGTTATTATTTCGTTACTTTTTTCTTGTTAGCAACAGTTTTTCTTCTTCCTTTTCTCGTTCTAGAGTTGTTTTTAGTTCGCTGACCTCTTAACGGAAGTCCAACTCTATGACGGATTCCTCTGTAGCATCCAATATCCATTAATCGCTTAATGTTGATTTGGATTTCGGAACGCAATTCACCTTCAATAGTAAAAGCGCCTACTGCTTCACGAATGTTACTGATTTCATCATCTGTCCAATCTTGAACTTTTGTGTTTTCGTCAACCTTAGCTTGGGCTAAGATATCTTTCGCTCTGCTTGCACCTATTCCGTAGATGTAGGTTAAAGAGACCGCTCCTCTTTTTTGTTTTGGTATGTCAACACCTGCAATTCTTGCCATATCTATCCTTGTCTTTGTTTGAATCTAGGATTCTTTTTGTTAATAACGTAAAGTCTTCCTTTTCGACGCACCAATTTACAATCGGCACTTCTTTTTTTAACTGATGCTCTTACTTTCATAGTTGTTAAATGTTCGCGATTCTTAATTCAAGCTTTAAACTCTAAATCCTGAATTTCGAACCATTTTAATATCTGTATGTTATACGAGCCTTTGTTAAATCATAAGGGCTCATTTCCAATTTTACTTTGTCTCCTGGTAACAATTTTATGTAGTGCATACGCATTTTACCAGAAATATGCGCAGTTACTATATGTCCATTTTCTAATTCTACACGGAACATAGCATTTGATAATGCTTCAATTATTGATCCGTCTTGTTCTATTGCTGCTTGTTTTGCCATTGTTTATGTATTGATTACTTGTTATTGATTATAGCTATTGTCCTTTCAAAAATTGTTCCATTAAAAAAAACGCGCTCTAATCACTAACTTCTAACCGTTTTTGTCAGGTTTAGGCTATTGCTTTTCTATTTTTGCCCGTTTTCATTAAGCCATCATAGTGTTTGTTCAATAGGTATGAATTTACCTGTTGCATGGTATCAATAGCCACACCCACCATAATCAGCAATGAGGTACCTCCAAAGAACAATGCCCAACCATCCTGCACGCCCATCAATTTAACTACAACCGCTGGAAACACTGCAATCATTGCCAAAAATATAGATCCTGGCAAGGTTATTTGCGACATAATTTTATCTAAGTATTCAGAGGTCTCAGTTCCCGGTCTAATTCCAGGTATAAAACCACCACTACGTTTCAAATCGTCTGCCATTTTATTGGTCGGTACTGTAATAGCTGTATAAAAATACGTAAACACGATAATCAATAATCCGAATACGATATTATACCAAAGACCAAAAAAGTCATTGAAGTTAGTCTGTAGCCACTGTCCAACGGGTCCTTCGCCCAATCCTTTACCTATTAAGGTAGGAACAAACATAATTGCTTGTGCAAAGATAATTGGCATAACTCCAGAGGCATTCAATTTTAATGGTAAAAACTGTCTTGATCCAAATACATTTTTTTCGTAACCACCAGAGGCTGTACGACGTGCATACTGAACTGCAATCTTACGAACGCCCATGACCAACATAATAGATAGTAAGATGATTACAAACCAGATCACCAATTCAATCAATACCATCATTAAACCACCATTTCCACCACCTTCAACTCTTGAAGCAAAGTTCTGAACAAAGGAAGCAGGCATACGTGCAATGATACCAACCATAATTAATAACGAGATTCCGTTACCAATACCCTTATCGGTAATCTTTTCACCCAACCACATGGCAAATACACATCCAGTAACCAATATAATTACTGAAGATACATAGAACATTGTTCCTGTACCCAACAAAAACGCTGATGTAGGAATACCTAATGCTGGTAAACTAGCTAAATATCCAGGTGCTTGCACCAAACAGATAGCGATGGTTAACCATCGGGTAATTTGAGTAATCTTCTTTTGGCCACTTGCACCGTCCTTCTGTAATTTTTGAAGGTAAGGAATTGCAATACCCATCAACTGAACAACAATTGATGCTGAAATGTACGGCATGATCCCTAAAGCAAATACAGAGGCATTGGCAAAAGCGCCACCCGTAAAGGCATTAAGAAGGCCCAAAATACCTTGATCGGTATTACTGGCCAACTCACCTAACTGACTTGCATCAATACCTGGTAAAACGACTTGGGCACCAAAACGATAAACTAAAAGTAGACCAAGCGTAAGCATGATTCTATCTTTTAGTTCTGTTATTTTCCAAACATTTTTTAAAGTCTCTATAAATTTCATTCTCTAAACGATCTTATAAAGTTACAGCTTCTCCTCCTGCAGCTTCAATAGCAGCTTTTGCTGAAGCAGTAAATTTATGAGCAGTTACGGTTAATTTTGATGTTAGCTCACCACGGCCCAATATTTTAACAAGATCATTCTTGCCAACAAGACCTAGTTCTAAAAGTGTCACCAAGTTAACGGTGTCCTTAATGACTTTATCATCCACCAATTGTTGCAAGGTATCGAGGTTGACACCTTGATATTCAACACGATTGATATTTGTAAACCCAAACTTAGGCACACGTCTTTGAAGTGGCATCTGTCCACCTTCAAAACCTAATTTCTTAGAATAACCAGAGCGTGATTTAGCACCTTTGTGCCCACGAGTTGCAGTACCACCTTTTCCGGTACCTTGTCCTCTACCTATTCTTTTGCCTTGATTTTTAACTGACCCTTCAGCCGGTTTTAAATTACTTAAATCCATTATAATGCTGTATTATTTTGTTTCTTCAACAGAAACTAAATGTTGAACTTTATTAATCATTCCTTGGATACTTGGCGTATCGTCATGCTCAACAACCTGATTCATTTTGTACAAGCCTAAAGCCTCCAAAATTCGCTTTTGTTGTAACGTTCGGTTGATAGCACTTTTTACTTTTTTTACTTTAATCTTTGCCATTATTGTATTGATTAACCGTTAAATACTTTCTCAAGTGAAATTCCTCTATCGTCAGCAACAGATTTTGCACTTCTCAATTGTAGCAAAGCATCAAAAGTTGCTTTTACCACGTTATGAGGATTTGAAGATCCTTGAGATTTTGACAATACATCTTGTATACCAACTGCTTCCAAAACCGTTCTTACAGCGCCACCAGCAATCACTCCCGTACCTTCGGTAGCTGGAATAATGTTAACTCGTGCTCCGCCGTACTTACCTTTTTGCTCGTGAGGTAAAGTTTTTCTAAGCAATGGAATTCTTACCAAGTTTTTCTTGGCATCTTCAATACCTTTAGCAATAGCAGTTGCCACATCTTTAGATTTTCCCAATCCTTGTCCAACAACTCCTGCTTCGTCTCCAACTACTACAATAGCTGAAAAACCAAATGCTCTACCACCTTTAGTAACTTTAGTCACCCTTTGGACGCCAATAAGATGATCTTTAAGATCTAATCCACTCGGTTTTACTAATTCTGCGTTTTTATATTTTCGATACATAATAATGTCTTAAAATTTTAGTCCTGCTTCTCTAGCACCTTCTGCTAATGATTTAACTCTTCCGTGATATTTATATCCACCTCTATCAAAAGAGATCGTTTCTACACCAGCTTTTAATGCTTTTTCACCAAGTGATTTTCCAACAAGGACAGCTATTTCTGATTTGGTTCCTTTGGCAGAACTAATATCTTTATCTCTTGAAGATGCAGCACTAATAGTATTACCAGTTACATCGTCTATAATTTGAGCATAAATTTCTTTATTGCTTCTATATACAGCCAAACGAGGTTTCGTTTCTGTTCCAGAAACCACCTTACGGATTCTGCCTTTTATTCTTAATCTTCTTTGATTCTTTGTCAATGCCATAACTAAACGATTATGCTGATTTACCTGCTTTTCTTCTTAATTCTTCTCCTACAAACTTAATTCCTTTTCCTTTGTAAGGCTCTGGTTTTCTGTATCCACGGATCTTCGCAGCTACCTGTCCTACCAATTGTTTGTCGTGAGACGTTAACTTTACGATTGGATTTTTTCCTTTTTCAGAAATCGTTTCCACTTTCACTTCTGGAGCTACTGATAGTACGATATTATGTGAAAATCCTAAAGCCAAATCTAATCTTTGTCCTTGGTTAGTAGCTCTATATCCTACTCCTACCAATTCCAATTGTTTGGTCCAACCTTCTGATACGCCATGTACCATATTATTAACCAATGATCGGTATAGACCATGGTCTGTTCTTGCTTCTTTACTGTCTGACGGACGTGCTACTGACACTTCACCATCTTTAACCGTAATTTCAACGTTTGAAAATTCTTGAGTTAATTCACCCAACTTACCTTTAACGGTAATCACATTGTCTTTGACGTCTACTGTCACCCCATCTGGGATTACTACTGGATTATTTCCTATTCTTGACATATCTTCCCTTTTTTAATAAACGTAGCACAATAACTCTCCACCTACATTCGCTCTATGTGCTTGTTTTCCGGTCATCACACCGTGAGACGTAGAAACAATTGCAATTCCAAGACCGTTAAGGATTCTTGGCATTTCGCTTGAGCTTGCATATTTACGTAAACCTGGTTTACTTAATCTATGAATTTTTCTAATAACAGGTTCTTTAGTCTCTTTGTTGTATTTAAGAGCTATTTTGATGCTGCCCTGTGCAGTAGAGTCATCAAACTTGTAACTTAAAATATATCCTTGGTCGAATAATATTTTAGTAATTTCTTTTTTTAGATTGGATGCAGGTATTTCAACAACCCTATGGTTGGCCGATACTGCATTTCTAACTCGCGTTAGATAATCTGAGATTGGATCTGTATTCATTTATATTAAATTGCGGACTTGGTTTTTGGTTCTTTCCAAACCTTTGCCCAGTTTATACTCTTATTGAGATGCATTACAATGCATCACTACAATGCGACGTATCGCAGTGTTTTTTACCAAGACGCTTTTCTAACTCCTGGTATCAACCCTTGGTTTGCCATTTCGCGCAACATAACACGAGAAATTCCGAAGATACGTACATACCCTCTTGGTCTTCCGGTTAACTTACAACGGTTGTGCAAACGTACTGGTGATGCATTTCTTGGTAGTTTCTGTAAGCCTTCATAATCGCCAGCTTCTTTTAAAGCTTTACGTTTATCGGCATATTTAGCTACCATTTTTTGTCTTTTCACCTCACGGGCTTTCATTGATTCTTTAGCCATATCTTAATTCTTTTGAAAAGGTAATCCCAATTCTGTTAATAGCGATTTTGCTTCTTTATCTGTATCAGCTGAAGTCACAAAGGTAATATCCATTCCTGAAATATTGTTGACTTTATCAATATCAATTTCCGGAAATATAATTTGTTCAGTAATACCCAAGTTGTAATTTCCTCTACCGTCAAAGCCTTTAGCTTTAATACCGTTAAAGTCTCTTACACGTGGTAATGCTGAAGTCACCAAACGGTCAAGAAACTCATACATTTGCTCACCGCGTAATGTAACTCTTGCTCCTATTGGCATTCCTTTACGTAATTTAAACGATGCGATATCTTTTTTAGAAACTGTAGGAACAGCTTTCTGACCAGAAATTTTGGTCAACTCTTCCACCGCATGGTCTACTAATTTTTTATCGGCAACTGCTGCACCTACGCCTTTTGACAATACTATCTTTTCGAGCTTAGGAACCTGCATTACGTTTTTATATCCGAATTCTTCTGTAAGAGCGGAAATTCCTTTTTCCTTATACTCTTTTTTTAATCTTGGAATATATGCCATAACTAAATTACTTCATTTGATTTTTTAGAAAATCTCACTTTTTTATCACCTTCCATTCTATACCCAACACGTGTTGTTTCACCTTTGCTGTTCAAAAGTGATAGGTTGGAAATATGGATAGGCGCTTCTTTCTCTACAATGCCACCTTGAGGACTTTGTGCACTTGGCTTAGTGTGTTTCTTAACCATGTTCACGCCTTCAACGATTGCCTTGTTCTTATCCTTTAAGATCTTTACAACTTTACCTTCCGTACCTTTATGGTCTCCAGCAATGACTTGTACTGTATCTCCTGATTTTATTTTAAACTTTGTCGTCATCTTTATCTATTTTTGAAATGCTTAACTGTTGCTACGCCACATTTTGCGTTCTTACAGTACTTCAGGTGCCAAGGATACAATTTTCATGAATTGCTTATCACGAAGCTCTCTTGCTACAGGTCCAAAAACACGCGTTCCTCTCATTTCTCCTTGCGGATTTAAAAGTACACAAGCGTTATCATCAAATCTGATGTATGATCCATCTGGACGTCTTACCTCCTTTTTGGTACGTACAACAACAGCCGTGGAAACAGCTCCCTTTTTGATATTACCATTAGGTGTTGCATCTTTAACAGAAACAACTATCTTATCACCTAGAGAAGCATACCTTCTTTTAGTACCACCTAGAACACGGATAGTCATGACTTCCTTTGCTCCGGTGTTATCAGCTACTTTTAATCTTGATTCTTGTTGTAACATAATTACTTAGCTCTTTCAATTATTTCTACTAGTCTCCAACACTTAGATTTACTTAAAGGTCGTGTCTCCATGATCTTTACCGTATCTCCAATGTTACAGTCGTTTGTCTCATCGTGTGCAACGTATTTTTTCGTTTTTAACACGAATTTTCCATACATAGGATGTTTTACTTTCTTAACCTCGGCAACAACGATGGACTTCATCATTTTGTTACTAGTTACAACTCCTATACGTTCTTTTCTTAAATTTCTTTTTTCCATCTTTCAGCGGAATACAAATTATTGTACTTCTCTTTTAGTTAATTCGGTTGCAATTCTTGCTACAGAACGTCTCACGTTGCGTAATTGAATCGGATTTTCTAATGGGGAGATAGCATGAGCCATATTCAGGTCAGCATAACTCTTTTTAGTTTCACCTAACTTATCTTGTAATTCAGCTGTAGAAAGCTGTTTAATTTCTGATTGCTTCATAATATCTATGTATTAAACACCGTAATCTCTTGCGACTACGAATTTTGTTTTTACAGGTAATTTTTGAGCCGCCAAGCGTAATGCTTCTTTTGCAACGTCTATTGATACGCCACCAACTTCAAACATCACTCGGCCAGGTTTAACTACGGCTACCCAATACTCTACAGCACCCTTACCTTTACCCATACGTACTTCAAGAGGCTTTTTGGTGATAGGCTTATCCGGAAAAACTTTGATCCAAAGTTGTCCTTCTCTTTTCATATAACGTGTCGCTGCAATACGCGCTGCTTCAATTTGACGAGATGTCAAAAACATGCCTGTTTCGTGTACCGATTTTATACCAAACATTCCATTTGAAAGTTTATGTCCTCTACCGGTATTTCCTTTCATGCGGCCTTTTTGCTGCTTACGGAATTTTGTCTTTTTAGGTTGTAACATTTTTCTTTTACTTTAAAAATTACTTTCTACGGCGGGCCTTATTCCCTCCTCGTCTTGGCGAATCAGATCCTCCTTTGCCTTGTTTTTTGGATAAACCAACTAACGGTGAAAGCTCTCTTTTACCATATACTTCACCTTTCATGATCCATACTTTAACACCCAATCTACCGTAAGTAGTGTGTGCCTCAACTAAAGCATAATCAATGTCGGCTCTAAATGTTGATAATGGAATTCTTCCTTCTTTATAGTGCTCAGAACGTGCCATTTCAGCACCGTTTAAACGGCCACTAATTTGGATCTTGATTCCTTCAGCGTTCATTCGCATTGTTGCAGCAATGGCCATTTTGATGGCACGTCTGTAAGAAATACGATTCTCGATTTGACGAGCAACGCTAGACGCCACTAAAAAGGCATCCAATTCTGGTCTCTTGATCTCGAAGATGTTCAATTGAACTTCCTTATCTGTAATTTTCTTAAGCTCTTCTTTTAGCTTGTCTACCTCTTGACCACCTTTCCCGATAATGATACCAGGTCTTGCAGTTGTGATAGTAACGGTTACAAGTTTAAGCGTACGCTCAATAATTACTCTCGACACACTAGCTTTAGATAAACGAGCATGGATATATTTTCTAATCTTGTCGTCTTCAGCAAGTTTATCTCCATAATCATTGCCACCATACCAGTTAGACTCCCATCCTCTGATAATTCCTAAACGATTTCCGATTGGATTTGTCTTTTGTCCCATATCTCTATTTAAGCTTGTGTGTTATTTTTTGCTCCAATAACCACGGTTACGTGATTGGAACGTTTTCTAATTCTGTGTGCACGACCTTGAGGTGCTGGGCGTAGTCTCTTCAACATTGCGCCACCATCTACTCTGATCTCTTTAACGAACAAGTCAGCATCTTCTATGCTTGCATCTTCGTTTTTTGCTTGCCAATTGGCAATTGCTGAAAGCACCAACTTCTCTAATCTTCGAGATGCTTCCTTTGGGCTAAATCTTAAGATATTTAGAGCCATTTCAGCTTTTTGTCCTCTGACCAAATCTGCCACTAAACGCATTTTTCTTGGTGAGGTAGGACAGTTATTAAGCTTAGCAAAAGCAATGTGCTTTTTTTCTTCCTTAATAGCGTCTGCCATTAGTTTTTTACGACTTCCCATAGCTCTATTTATTTTTTACCTTTATTTTTTGCACCTGCGTGACCTCTAAACGATCGGGTTGGTGAAAATTCTCCTAACTTATGACCTACCATGTTCTCAGTAATATATACTGGTACAAATTGACGACCATTGTGAACAGCGATTGTTTGTCCAACAAAATCCGGTGAAATCATAGAGGCTCTTGACCACGTTTTGATTACCGTCTTTTTGTTTGAAGCTACATTCTCTTCAACTTTTTTACTCAATTTATAATGGATGTAAGGTCCTTTTTTTAATGAACGTGCCATATTATCTCAATTATTTCTTTCTACGTTCTACAATATACTTGTTGCTTGCCTTGGTTCTAGTACGTGTTCTATAACCTTTTGCAGGAATTCCATTTCTTGATCTTGGATGACCACCTGAAGCACGACCTTCACCACCACCCATTGGGTGATCTACAGGGTTCATTGCTACTGGTCTAACACGTGGACGTCTACCCAACCATCTTGATCTACCAGCTTTACCGGAAACTATCAATTGATGATCATGATTAGATACCGCACCAATAGTCGCCATACATTCTACAAGAACCAAACGTGTTTCACCAGATGGCAATTTCACGGATGCAAATTTTCCATCTCTTGCCATTAATTGGGCAAATGAACCAGCACTTCTTGCCATAATTGCTCCTTGTCCAGGACGCAGTTCAATACAAGAAATAATAGTACCAAGTGGTACATGCTTCAACGTCATTGCATTTCCAATTTCTGGAGCAATATTCTCAGTTCCAGAAACGACATTTCGTCCCACTTTCATCCCCGCTTGGGCAATGACGTAACGTTTTTCACCATCTTGATAATTCAAAAGTGCGATAAATGCTGTCCTGTTTGGATCGTACTCAATAGACATAATTTCGGCTGGTATTCCAGCTTTGTTACGTTTGAAATCGATAACACGATACCTTTTCTTATGACCGCCACCTATTTGGCGCATGGTCATTTTTCCTTGACTGTTTCTACCACCTGATCTTTTGTTCGGAACGAGCAAGCTCTTTTCCGGCTTATCAGTAGTAATGGCGTCAAAACCATTAACTACTCTAAATCGCTGACCTGGTGTGGTAGGTTTTAATTTTCTTACTGACATTTGTCTTTAATTACATGTTAGTGTATAAATCAATAGATTCCCCTTCCGCCAGTTGTACAATTGCTTTTTTGACAGCATTTGTTTTACCAACTTGAATACCGGTCTTTGTGTGACGGGTTCTTCTGTCTGGACGGACATTTATAGTGCGAACTTTTTCAACGGAAACGCCATAAGCAGCTTCCACCGCTTTTTTTATTTCAACCTTGTTCGCCTTCGTATTCACTTGGAAACTGTAGCAGTTATTTAACTCGCTATCAGTAGTCGCTTTTTCAGTGATTATAGGTTTAATTAAGATACTCATGTTTCCTTATTTACTTAAATTCGATTCAATTCCTTCTAAAGAGCTCTCCAAAAGGATTAATTTGTTTGCATTTAAAATCTTGTAAGTGCTTAATTCCGAGCTCATTACAACGTCAGAACCTTTTAAATTACGTGAGGACAAATATACATTATTATTTGACGCTCCCAACACAAACAGAGATTTTTTATTCTCAACACCCAAGGCCTTCAATACGTTAGTGAAGTTTTTGGTTTTTGGAGCATCAAAATTGAAGTCCTCCATTACCACAATTGCTTGGTCATTTGCTTTCATTGACAAGGCTGATTTTCGCGCTAAGCGTTTAAGTCCTTTGTTCAATTTAAAGCTATAATTTTTTGGTCTTGGACCAAACATACGTCCACCACCTCTAAAAATTCCAGACTTGATAGATCCTGCACGCGCAGTACCTGTACCTTTCTGCTTTTTTATCTTACGTGTACTTCCAGAGATCTCAGCTCTTTCTTTAGATTTATGCGTTCCTTGACGTTGGTTGGCAAGAAATTGCTTAACATCTAAGTAAACCGCATGGTTATTAGGTTCAATAGCAAACACATCCGCAGAAAGCTCAACCTCTCTACCTGTGTCTTTTCCGTTTAAATCTACAACTGCTACTTTCATTATTTCTGAATAATTACATAAGAGTTTTTATGACCAGGAACACATCCTTTAACCACCAACAAGTTCTTTTCAGGAACTACTTTGTACACTCTTAAATTTTCAACATTCACTCTTTCGCCACCCATTCTACCGGCCATCTTCTTTCCTTTGAATACTCTTCCAGGATATGAAGCTGCACCAACAGAACCAGGAGCTCTTCCCATACTTTGCTGACCGTGGGTCATTTCTGATCCACCAAATCCGTGACGTCTTACAACGCCTTGAAATCCTTTTCCTTTAGATGTACCTGCAACGTCAACATATTCACCTTCAATGAAATGTTCTACAGTGATGGCATCACCTAATTTGTAATCTTCTCCAAACCCTTGGAATTCAACGACTTTTCTTTTAACAGAAGTACCAGCTTTCTTAGCATGACCTGCTTCAGCTTTTGTGGCGCTTTTCTCTGTCTTGTCATCGAAACCAAGTTGCAGAGCACTATACCCGTCAACCTCTTTGGTTCTGACTTGGGTAACGATACATGGTCCAGCTTCGATTACTGTACAAGGAATGTTTTTCCCGTTTTCATCAAAGATGCTGGTCATACCGATCTTTTTTCCTATTAACCCAGACATAATTATTATTTTGTATGTTATGGACAAGTCGCGACTTGCCCTCCTTTTGTTTTATAATGGACAAGTCGCGACTTGTCCCTTCACTATTTAAAAATATTCAGGGCCGAAAATACTTCAGCCCTGAATGTATTTTTACCGTTTTTCCCTCGCCCGCAGCTTAGGACATGTCTATTCTCGTGAATGCGGGGATCTCTCAATTCAAAAACACTTTTGATTTCGAGATACCTGCCTTCGCAAGTGTTTTTATACTTTGATCTCTACTTCAACACCACTTGGCAATTCAAGCTTCATCAACGCGTCAATAGTTTTTGATGACGAACTGTAGATGTCCAATAGTCTTTTGTAAGAGCTTAATTGAAACTGCTCTCTCGCCTTTTTATTAACGTGTGGTGAACGTAGTACAGTGAAAATTTTCTTGTGTGTTGGTAATGGGATTGGTCCCGTTACAACTGCGCCAGTACTTTTTACTGTTTTCACAATCTTATCAGCAGATTTGTCTACTAAACTGTGATCGTATGATTTTAGCTTTATTCTGATTTTTTGACTCATTTTCTTATAATTTAAGCTTCGACGCCTTTAGCTGCCTTAATCACTTCTTCAGATATGTTAGAAGGTGTTTCAGCATAATGTGAAAATTCCATTGTTGATGTTGCTCTACCTGAAGACAATGTTCTTAATGTTGTTACATATCCAAACATTTCAGATAAAGGTACCGTTGCCTTAACTGTTTTTGCTCCAGCTCTGTCCCCCATATCACTTACTTGTCCTCTACGACGGTTCAAGTCTCCAACAATATCACCCATGTTTTCTTCTGGTGTAATCACCTCAATCTTCATTATTGGTTCCATGATAACGGCTTTAGCAGCTTTGGCAGCATTTCTAAATCCAAGTCTTGCAGCCAATTCAAAGGATAATTGATCAGAGTCAACATCGTGGTACGAACCATCTGTCAATGTTACTTTCATAGCATCCACTTCGTAGCCTGCCAATGGGCCATTGACCATTGCTTGTTTAAATCCTTTTTCAATTGAAGGGATGAATTCTTTAGGAACGTTACCACCTTTAATTGCAGAAATAAACTCCAATCCTATTTTGCCTTCTTCAGCCGGCTCTAGTGTAAATTGGATATCAGCAAATTTACCACGACCACCAGATTGTTTTTTGTAAACCTCTCTGTGCTCTGCTACTTTGGTGATAGCTTCTTTATACTCAACTTGCGGTGCTCCTTGGTTGACTTCAACTTTGAATTCACGACGCATTCGATCAACAATAATATCTAAGTGAAGCTCACCCATTCCAGAAATAATGGTCTGTCCTGAAGCTTCGTCAGTTCTTACTGTAAACGTTGGATCTTCCTCTGCCAATTTTGACAGTGCCATACCCATTTTATCAACATCTGCTTTAGTCTTTGGCTCCACAGCAATACCAATTACTGGATCTGGGAAGTCCATAGATTCTAAAACAATTGGATGTTTTTCATCAGACATGGTATCACCAGTCTTAATATCCTTAAATCCTACCGCAGCTCCAATATCACCTGCTTCAATAAAGTCAAGTGCATTTTGTTTATTAGAGTGCATTTGGTAGATACGTGAGATACGCTCTTTTTTACCTGAACGGTTGTTCAAGATATAAGATCCAGCCTCCAAACGTCCAGAGTAAACTCTAAAGAAAGCCAAACGTCCTACAAATGGATCCGTAGCAATCTTAAATGCCAAAGCTGAAAATGGCTCAGCAACACTTGGCTTACGTTTTTCTTCTTTCTCCGTTTCAGGGTTCACACCCACAACGCTTTCTCTATCCATTGGAGAAGGCAAGTAACGACATACTGCGTCTAATAAGAATTGAACGCCTTTATTTTTGAAAGATGACCCACATACCATAGGAATGATAGCCATATCCATAACAGCGGCTCTTAAAGCAGCGTGCACTTCGTCTTCTGTAATAGAGTCTTCATCTTCCATGAATTTCTCTAGTAGGTTTTCGTCGTAAGTAGCAACTTCTTCAATTAATAAAGCTCTGAACTCACGAACTTCTTCCTTCATATCTTCAGGAATAGGCACCACGTCAAATGTAGAACCAAAGTTCTCATCATGCCATACAATAGCTCTATTCTTAACCAAGTCTACAATACCTCTAAAGTCGCCTTCGTCTCCAATAGGCAATACAATTGGCACTGCATTAGATCCGAGCATTTCTTTAACTTGCTTGTTAACTTCTAAAAAGTTTGCACCTTGACGGTCCATTTTGTTAACAAACCCGATTCTTGGTACTTTATAGTTATCGGCAAGTCTCCAGTTAGTTTCAGATTGTGGTTCAACACCATCAACTGCACTAAACAAGAACACCAAACCATCAAGAACACGTAATGAACGGTTTACTTCCACCGTAAAATCAACGTGACCTGGAGTATCAATAATATTAAAGTGATAACTTTGCGCATCTTCCGTTGGCTCTCCATTTTCTTTAGGAAACACCCAGTCACAAGTAGTTGCAGCCGAAGTAATGGTAATACCTCTTTCTGCTTCTTGCTCCATCCAGTCCATAGTAGATGACCCTTCGTGAGTTTCACCTAATTTATGATTGACACCGGTATAGAATAAAATACGCTCTGTTGTTGTTGTTTTTCCAGCATCAATATGTGCTGCAATTCCAATATTTCTTGTAAGTAATAAATCTCTTGCCATGTTTTAGAATCTAAAGTGTGAGAATGCTTTGTTAGCTTCTGCCATTTTATGTGTATCCATGCGCTTTTTAACAGCAGCACCTTCTTCTTTGGCTGCGGCTAAAATTTCAGCTGCAAGTTTTGCTGGCATAGATTTTTCGTTTCTTTTTCGTGAGTAACTAATCATCCATTTCATGGCGGTAGATACTTTACGGTCTGGACGAATCTGCATTGGGATCTGGAATGTAGCACCTCCAACACGTCTGCTACGTACTTCTACGTGAGGCATAACGTTAGATAAAGCGTCTTTCCATGTTTCCAAAGCTGTTTTTTCGTCGTCAGTTTTCTTTGATTCTACGATGTCAATTGCATCATAAAATACTTTAAAAGCTACAGACTTCTTTCCATCCCACATCATCATATTAACGAAACGAGTCACTAATTGATCGTTAAAACGTGGATCCGGCAAAAGCGGTCTCTTTTTTGCTGCTTTTTTTCTCATGTCTTCTTTTGAGTTTTTAGTTGTTTGTCGTCAGAGGATAGTTATTGAGGCGTATGCACTCAGAACCCACCACTCTTAACTCCTAACTTGTTTTACTTCTTAGGGCGTTTTGTTCCGTACTTAGATCTTCGTTGCGTTCTACCTGTAACACCTGCAGTGTCCAAGGCACCACGAACGATGTGATATCTAACTCCTGGCAAATCCTTTACCCTTCCACCTCTAACCAATACTATCGAGTGCTCCTGTAGATTATGTCCTTCACCGCCGATGTATGCGTTAACCTCGTTTCCGTTTGTCAAACGAACCCTTGCCACCTTACGCATTGCTGAGTTAGGTTTCTTAGGCGTCGTCGTGTAAACACGAGTACACACACCACGTCTTTGTGGACACGAATCAAGGGCAACCGATTTACTCTTCTTGGTTATTTTGGTTCTTCCTTTTCGTACTAATTGTGAAATTGTTGGCATATATTTCTATATAAATTTATTTTAACCCTCGCTTTTGAGGGCTGCAAAGGTAGAAAATAATTTTTCTTTTTCAAATGTTAAGTGATTAATTTTTTAATCTTTGACCAATTATTTAACATAGCATATATTTTTAAGTAAATTTTTCCGTTAGCTTTATAGTTGTTTACGTTTCACATGTCCATAAAAACAATCTCCCTTATTTTTTTGCTTGGTTGGCTTTCCACTTCCAATCTTATGGCCCAATCTTTATCCCTTAAAGCTATCGGCACCACTGAGGACGCGACATCCCTATTAGAGGCCATAAATTATCAACGAAATTTTACCGACTTTAATTCACTTGAAATAGAGCTCAATTCAATAGCAAACTCCTTAATGCATTTAGGGTATTTGGAAAGTGGGTTTCTTGGTTTAGAACAAACCAATGCCTCTTCTTTTGTAGCTACCTACACCTTGGGCGAACGTTATAAAAAGGCTAAAATCTATTTTGGTGCTGACTTTAATACAAAAATTTTAAAATTAGTATCCAATTCTATTACTGACCGCTATTTTGAAATAGACATTACAAATTTGGAGACCTCTCTTGAAACCCTTAACGCTGAATTGGCCAGCATCGGAAATCCTTTTTCGACCTTACAACTTACCAACATTAAAAAAAAGGACGGTGTATTGTCTGCAGATTTGAACATTGTGGAACAACAGCAAAGAACCCTCGATACGGTTATTGTTAAAGGTTACGCTAAATTCCCTAAATCTTATGTTAAGCGCTACTTAAAGATCAGAAGCAAGCAAGTATTCAATTTAAAAAGCATAAAAGGAAAAACGGAAGCTTTAGAGAATTTACAGTTTGCTGCCCAAATAAAGGATCCGGAAGTACTTTTTACTAAAGATTCGACTTTACTATATATATATGTAGAGAAACAAAAAAGCAATACGTTTGATGGGTTTCTTGGTTTTGGTACGAATAGCGATTCTGATAAATTAGAGTTTGACGGCTATCTTAATCTGAACTTAATCAACAATCTTAATTATGGCGAATCTTTCCGGTTGTTATACAAAAGCGATGAAAGTGAGCAAAAGACATTTGATGTCAAGGCCAAACTCCCCTATCTATTAGGGTCGCCCTTAGGGATGCAGCTCGGGCTCAATATTTTTAAAAGGGATTCGTCCTTTGTAACGACAACACAGTTTGCCAAGATGGACTATCAATTCGATCCGAAAAACAGTTTAGCCATGGGCATTAATACTCAGGCGTCCACTAATTTATTGGACAATGCCATGTTAAGCATTGCTGATTTTAAATCGGTTTTTTACAATCTGAGCTACCATCATTCTAAACCTCAACATTACGACAAGCTGTTTCCGATCAATTTTCAGTTTGATATTTCTGCAGGTGTAGGTCAAAGAACCATTGAGAACCTCAAAGAATCTCAGACAAAACTGGAACTGAACAGTTTTAAAATAGTCAATCTCAATCTTAAGAACAGCCTATATGGTCAAATCAGTGCTTCCGTATTATATTCGGACACCTATATTGAAAACGAATTATTTCGGTTTGGAGGCATAAATTCCATAAGAGGTTTTGAAGAGCAAAGTTTGACAGCCAATTTGTATGCGGTCCTCAATACAGAATACCGTTATAGAGTTTCAAGCAACCTCTATGTTAATAGTATCATCGATCTTGCCTATTATGAAAATCAGATCCTTGACACTAAAGCTAAACTATTGGGATTGGGTTTTGGGTTTGGAGTGCTCACACAAGCCGGGCTTTTTAAATTGAATTATAGCAATGGGAGCTCGGAAAACCAAAGCATTAAACTGTCAAACTCGAAAATCCACATCAGTCTGACCGCAACTTTTTAAACCTGAACTAAATTGATGTTCCCACCTCCCATCGAGCTATCCACGTCAGGAATTCACCTTATTTAAACCTTAATCACAGTAACCTTCATTATGTTAATATAGGCAAAACACGGAAATCTCAATCAGTTGAAATGCGCTCAAAACTGTATATCAATCTCCTAAAAAACATACTTTACATTCCATAAAATTTTAATTGGTTTATCACTTATTATTTAGGACTTATGGAATAGGCTAATTTAAAAATGCATTCTTAAATAAACCTTCACAAACTAAGAAGGTTATTTTATACCTTTGTGCCCATGGAACACGAAACAACTATTTTTGGAATCAGAGCGGTTATAGAAGCGGTTAAATCTGGTGAAAACATTGACAAAATCTTTTTACAAAAGGGGTTGCGCGGCGATTTATCTACTGAATTGGAACAGCTTTTACATAAAGAACGATTAAATTTTTCTTATGTGCCTGTTGAAAAGCTCAACCGTTTGACCACTAAGAACCATCAAGGCGTTGTGGCTCAAATTGCGCCTATCAGCTTCTATCCGTTAGAAGAATTGGTGACCAATGTTCTGGAATCAGGCAAGACACCTTTGTTTCTGTTGTTAGACCAGATAAGTGATGTCCGTAATTTTGGAGCGATTATCAGAACCGCTGAATGCACCGGTGTTTCAGGAATTATCATTCAGAAAAAGGGTGGTGCTCCCGTTAATGGTGATACCATCAAAACGAGTGCCGGTGCCATTTTCAAGATTCCAATCTGCAAGGTTGATCATATTAAAGATGCTGTGTTCTATATGCAGGCATCAGGTATTAAAGTGATTGCCGCTACCGAAAAAACCGATCAAACCCTATACGATGTTTCTTTCACAGAGCCTTGTGCAATTATCATGGGATCAGAAGGCAAAGGCATCAATCCGTCCATTTTGAAGATTGCTGATGAGAAGGCTAAACTACCAATTCTGGGCGACATTGAATCCTTGAATGTTTCTGTGGCCTGTGGCGCGTTCTTGTATGAAGTAGTAAGGCAAAGACTTTAGATTTTTGATTAATAGGGATTAGGGATTTGGCGCTTGAAAACTGTGTTTGCACTATGTAAACATCAACCCTAGAAAGAAAAAAGGCAGCTAATCTTTTTTAGGATTTTGCTTGTAGATATAATTGAATTTAGGCTGACTTTGATTGTCAAGACTTTCAACTTCCTGTCCATCTGTCAAGCGGGTAACTTCAACTTCGTCCGATAGCGATGGGGATTGATTTTCACCCTCAGTTTCTATATCATTTTCTATTTCAGGTTCCAGATTTTCAATAAAATTTCCATTTTCGTCAAAATGTCTTAAAAAAGGATCGTCGTCTTCATTGTATTGTGGCTCCTGCCATACGTAACGTTCTGGTTTGGCAATGGCTTTTCTGAAGATAACGGCAAATAGCAGTCCTGTAATGAGTCCGCCCAAATGCCCTTCCCAAGACATGCCGTCTTTAATAGGGAGTACATACCAAATCATGCTACCATATAAAAAAATTATCAATAGTGACAAGGCCACCAATCGGAAGTGTTTAGCAAACACACCTTTAAAAAATATAAAACTGATCAAAACATAAATAAGGCCGCTGGCGCCAATATGGTTTGATGGTCTTCCAATCATCCAGGTGATCAATCCTGAAAGGAGAATGCCGTAAAGCAAGACTTTCCATGCAATGGGTCTGTAAAAATAGAATAAGGCCATGGTAAGTACAACCAACGGAATACTATTATGGTAGATGTGTTCAATATTGGAATGGATGAGTGGGCTTAACACAATACCTCGTAGGCCAATCAAACTTTCCGGGACTATGCCCCAAGTTTTTATAATCGGGAAAAAACGCACTTGCAACCAAAACACCACCCAAATAAGCATCAAAAAAAAGATGGGATAGGCCACTACGCCTGTTGAATACCTGAAATGTTGTTGATTGCTCATGGTTAAATTTAAAGGTTTCTTATCAAATTCGTATCCATTTGACCGAAATATGAAATATTGTCACGTAACTGATCTTTTTGAAATTGAGATTGAAATTGACGTTGACGTTGACGTTGACGTTGAAACTAAATTTAAATTACCAGTAATTTCATTTTAACACAGTTAGAATTTTTATGGCTAGGCTTGTCATTTACAATTCTAACGCATGAGTGATGGAGCGGTTTGTTTGAAATCCTTTTTGTTTTTTTTCAAAACAAAAAGATTGAGCCGCGAGAGCACGACTTTTGCCCCACCCGGAATTGAAAAAAGTCAATTCCGACCTCCCCAAAGGGAAGGTAAAATTGAGAATCTTGTAAATAGAGCTGTAATGAAACTTATTCATTCAATCGAAATACCGTAATTTTGCATTATGAATGCACCATTAGCAGAACGTTTACGACCAAAATATTTAAAAGACTATTTGAGTCAATCTCATTTGATTGGCGACAAAGGGGTTTTGACACAACATATTAAACAGGGCGTCATTCCGTCCATGATTTTTTGGGGACCCCCGGGGACGGGAAAAACGACCTTGGCTAACATTATTGCCAATGAATCCAACCGTCCGTTTTACAAGCTGAGTGCTATCAATTCTGGGGTCAAGGATATCCGTGAGGTGATTGACAAGGCGAAGCAGAGTGGCGGTTTGTTTACGGCCAAGAACCCGTTATTGTTTATTGACGAGATCCATAGGTTCAGTAAATCACAACAAGACTCATTATTGGAGGCGGTTGAAAAAGGTTGGGTCACGCTCATTGGTGCCACGACTGAAAATCCGAGTTTTGAGGTTATTCCTGCCCTTCTGTCCCGTGCCCAGTTGTATGTGCTGAATTCTTTTGATAAAAAAGATTTGGAAAACTTATTGCAACGCGCCATTTCGGAAGATGAGTTATTGTCTAAACGCGACATCCAACTCAAGGAAACCGAAGCTTTATTGCGTCTTTCTGGTGGCGACGCCCGAAAGCTTTTGAATATTTTTGAATTGATCATCACTTCTTATGACGATGATGAAAAGATTGAGATTACCAATGACTCGGTACTTGAAAAAGTACAGAGTAATACGGTGCGTTACGATAAAACTGGAGATCAGCATTATGATATTATCTCGGCCTTTATTAAATCAATTCGTGGAAGTGACCCCAATGGCGCGGTGTATTGGTTGGCGCGGATGATTGAAGGTGGTGAGGACGTGAAATTTATTGCAAGACGTTTGCTCATTTTGGCCAGTGAGGATATTGGCAATGCCAATCCGACAGCATTGGTCATGGCAAATACCACTTTTCAGGCGGTTTCGGTAATTGGACATCCAGAATCTCGCATCATTCTGAGTCAATGTGCTACGTATTTAGCGACCTCTCCAAAGAGCAATTCGGCTTATGAAGCTATTGGGAGAGCGCAACAATTAGTAAGGGAAACGGGCGATTTATCAGTGCCCTTGGCAGTACGTAATGCACCTACAAAGCTTATGAAAGAATTGGGTTACGGTGATAATTACCAATACGCCCATAGCTACGAAAACAACTTTGCACCACAAGAGTTTCTTCCTGATGAAATTAAAAACACCAAACTTTACAATCCCGGTAATAATGCCAGAGAAAATTCGCAACGTGAGTTTTTAAAGCAACGTTGGAAATCTAAATATGGGTATTAGAGGATAGAATAGAGAGAAAAGACCATAGAAAATAGACCATAGAGATTTGAAAAAACAGACTCTATGACATAAATAAAATTGAGAGTCAATACAAAAATAGCCTTGAAGTTTATAAGAAATCGAGAATCTCGGGGGGCGTCCAATCGGCAAGTGTGGACAAGCCCACGATGTATGAATAAGGAATTCACTTTTCGACTAAGGCAGATCTTGAAGTTTTAAAATCCACTGGTGGGAATAACACCCCGAGGCAAGAAAAGTGCTTCGGGGTTTTCATTTGGGAAACAACTTTAGTTATTAATTGAACTTTACATTAAGCGTTTTCATAGAAACACCAGAATCGCTGGCATTTGAAACAATCCAACTGTTGTTCATTTTATAGACAATGGCATCCTGTCCCTTAACGATATACACATCTTCCTTACCCGAAAATACCAGATGATACAAAACCTTAGAAGATGCATCTGAAATTGTGTAGCCATTGGCCACAGGGTTTGCGAACAAGGTTTGAATTTTTTCATCAGATTTACTTTCTTTTTTTAAGGTTTCAACCAATTCTTTCTTGGCTTCCTTTTTAACTATTTTTTCTTCTTTTTCTTCCATATTTGTCAGCTCTTGCTCAAGAGTTTCTTCCTTTTCAGCCAAGGCTTTGGCCTCAGCAGCTTCTTTTTCAAGTCGCAATGCCTTCAAAGCTTCCACTTCTCTCTTTAAACGGTCAATTTCTTCTTGAACTTTTGGATTCTCCTCAATTTTAGACGGTGTTCTTGTATTATTTACAACGATTTTAGAGCTTGGTTGATAGGTGTAATTCAAATTCTCGAAGCTCTTAAAAGCATCTCTAATAGCTAGGTTATAGACTTTTGAATATTCCTTTTCTCGCGATTGACCAATTTCTGATGAAAGCACCACTTTATTGTTACAGTCTTTTAGGTGCACCTGTAGTTTGGTGTTCAAGAACGCTTTGTGTTTTTCAACATCTGCGTACAGGCCGAGACAACGGTTATTGTTTAGGTCTTCAGGAAACTCTTCATCCGCCAAAAGGGTTTCAAATCCTTGTTTTTCAAATAAAAATTTAGTCAGAGAGTTGATTTGATATTGGTCTGGCTCATTTAAAAAACTGAAAGAAGTTGGTACTATAACATATTTATAAGCATTAATACTTTCTTGGGAAAGCCCTTTAAAGTTGAACAGTATTAAAAAGGCTATTAGAGTCAGAATAGATTTCATAAAATTTTTGGATATATTAATTTGATATAAAGATACAATAAAGTTAGAAAAAATATCAGCACCATCTCAATTAGAACAAAGACCTCAATGCTAACTTGTTTAAATTGTGGTTAAGGATTAGTCCAAACCTATTAATCTTTAGCTACCGTTAAAAAACAACTCCTAAGCGCTTGAAACCTACTTTGCACTATATATAGAAGCTCTGTTAATTTACAAATAGCTCTTAAGCTGTGATAAATGCTTTACCTGTTTAATGTTAGCTTCTATTTGGTCGTTTCTATAATTGAAAAATATAGCATCAAAACCAACGTTAAGCGCCCCCAAAATATCCGCTTCATAATTATCGCCAATCATGATGCTTTCTTTTGGATGAGCTTTCGCAATATTGAGTGCAAAATCAAAAATAATAGGATTCGGCTTTTTAAAACCCGCTATTTCTGCATTGGTAATGGTTTTAAAATAAGATGTAATTGCAGATGCATTCATTTTTTTTAACTGTGGTTCCTCAAACCCATTGGTGATGATGTGCAATTGATATTTGGGCTGTAAGTACTGCAACAGCTCAAGTGTACCTTCAAAAAGATGATTAAAGCTGGACAAATGCGCTATATAATCCGTGGCAAGATTTTGGATCAAAATTTCATCTACCACAAAGCCTATCTCACTAAATGTATCTCGCAATCTACCGTACCTCAACTCTATCTTATCAATTTCGTCGTTTCTATACCGTTTCCAATATCGTAAATTGACAGGTTCATAAACCTCCAGAAAATCATTCAATCCAATTTCGACTTTATGTTTCTTGAAAATTTTATCGAAAGTCAACGCCGAATTTTTATCAAAATCCCAAAGCGTATGGTCCAAATCAAAAAAAACGTGTTTAATAGATTCAATCTTCATGTTCTGATGCTAATACCATTCTAAATAATTCTCTGAAGCCTTTCCAGCGGTCCAAATCGCTAAATGAATAATTATGAAAAACAGGCACGAAAGTTCCATTTACATTTTTCACTTCTCTAATGATACGCATCAAGTCTTCTTTTTTATCCAATAAGGAGTGGCGTTTTAACAAGGCATAGTCCACACAATGAAAAGGATTAATCTGCAATGGTGTTTGAACCTCGTAATCCAGGTCATAAAACTGGAACGGCGTGCAGGTACCAGCCCTAAAGCCCATGTGGTTGATATATCCCATTGTAAAGTCCTGTTTAATTTCCAGTTCGATCAGATTTCTATAAGATTCGGGCAAATTTAGTTTGGAGAATGAATGCCGTGAAGCTTCCAAGGGGTGGTTGGTGGTAGCTTCCATGGTACGTTTTTCCTGTTTGAGCATTTCCTTATCGTCCAGGGCTAGAAACGATACTTTTAATCCGACCTTACAGTAATCGGCCACATATTTAATAAGCGATACAAATCGTTTCTTGTTGATGTTGATATTTTTGTCATAGGTAGAATATTCGCCAATCAAAAAAAACACCATAAACTTATTTGGAATTTGTTTTTGTTTGGTGATGATCCATTTAAAGGTGTCGTACGGATCGCGTTTAAAACCAGCCAGGGCTTGAAAACGTCTGTAAAACTGTTTAAATTTTAACCGAAACAAATCGTTTATGGCACCTCCAAAGGTTCTTAATAGGCCTTTTTCCTTAAAGTAGTAGGCTACGGGTACGTCAATGACCGGTTGTATGCTGTACTTTTTTGTTGGAAACTCAAAATCTGGAAACTGCGTCTGCAAAATGGCTTTAAATTTATAGGCCCAGATGTCCACAACGGGTTGATGCAGAAAGCCTTCATTGAACGCCAAGCTTTCGGTGGCCAAAAACCGTCCATATTCATCCTTCACATGTGGTAGGTATTCCTCATATCGGCTTAGCAAATAAAAAGTAGCTGCAAAAATATCAAAAGGTACGCTACTTTTATCTGATGTGGAAAAAAAGCATTTTGTAGCATCCCAATCCTGAACGTGGATTTCTAAATCAGATAGGCCCTGTTCAAACAAAAGCTCATGGCTTCTTATAAAGAGTTCACTACTCAATGGCTGTTTGGTGTAGGAAATTTTCATGCTGTCATGCGCAATAAACTCTTCAACGGTAGTTGTAAAGCTCACCGGAACATTTAAGATACGCAAACTGATATGCTTAAAAGCATAAGTTAACCTTGGGGTAATTTTATGGGTGTAAACTAATAGCATTGACTGTTGTAAACTTCAAAATTACAAATTCCAAATTCCAAAATGGCTATTTGCTGCATATTCATGGTACGATATATTCTGTTTGCAGATTTATGCCATCCCAAATTTTGTGGTCAGGCGGCAGGTATTGGTCATAGAACTTTCCACTTCCAGATTCTAAAGTATCCCTTCATCAGCAAAACTAAAATAGGCATTTTCGGTAATGATCAAATGATCCAAAACCTTAATGTCGAGACTTTCTCCTGCATTTTTCAATTTTTTTGTGATTTGTTTGTCGGCTTCACTTGGTTTTAATGTCCCAGATGGATGGTTATGTGCCAGAATTATTCCTACGGCCCCAACTTCAAGTGCTGTTTTAAGAGCCAATCTGACATCGACCAATGTTCCGGTGATACCGCCTTTGCTCAGTTGATTTTTTTGGAGCACTTTGTTGGAGTTGTTTAGATAGACGATCCAGAATTCCTCGTGACCCAATTCGCCAATAATCGGCTGCATGAGCTCAAAAACTGATTGGCTGGAATGGATTTTATGATGTTGAAGCGCCTCTTCTCCCCTACGTCGTCTTCCTAATTCTAAAGCCGCTATGATAGTAATGGCCTTTGCCTCACCAATTCCCTTAAATGCTGTCAGTTGCTTAATTGACAATTTCCCCAGGGCACTTAAATTATTATTGGTACTTGCCAAGATACGTTTGCACAGTTCTACAGCACTTTCGTTCCTGCTTCCAGAACCAATTAGGATAGCTACCAATTCGGCATCACTTAAGGCTGCCTTTCCTTTATCTCTTAATTTCTCACGAGGCTGATCGTCTTGCGACCAATTCTTTATGGAAAATGAAGTTTGTTTTTCTGACATGGTCACAAATAATTTTAAATGGCTATAAAATTAGTATGGCTTGAAGTAATTGTTCTTTCATTTGGTTAGAAAAAATAGGCAATAATTATCAAAGAAAAGATAAAATTTGTAAATTTCAGGACCAACACTTTAATAGTAGCTGGATGCAAACGCTATTTGACCAAAAAGTACATCAGCAAGTATTGCTTCGGATTGATCGGTTGACGGAAAACTCAACGCCTATTTGGGGCAAGATGGATGTAGCCCAAATGGTCAAGCATTGTCAAATGCCATTATTGGTGGCCAGCGGAAAAATGGAGTTAGTGGAAAATGTGGGGTTTTTAAAAAGAATGATATTTAGGATGTATAAGCCCATCATGTACAACGATAAGCCATGGCCGGAGAACATTACCACACCCAAAGATTTTAAGATCACCGAGCCACAGGTTTTCGAAATGGAAAGAGAACTATTGAAAGTGACCATCAATGAATTCCAAAGTAAAGCTTTAAACATGCATTGGCCAAAACATCCTTATTTTGGGAGTTTTAGTACTGATCAATGGGGACGCATGCAATACAAACATTTGGACCATCACTTGAGACAGTTTGGGGTTTGAGTGGTGAGTGGTGAGACGGTAGTGGGTAGTGGGTTATGAAGCTTTAAAAACATGGACAGAAATCGCAAAATCCGTTGAAAAAAATCAAATAAAGCTTCTTCCTATTGTTTTCGACTGTTTCGTCAGTAGATTTGAGGACTTTATAGGAATCACTTAATTACTTAAATTGGCGGCGCCATTCAAAACACTATTTTTAAATTCAAGAAATTTCCGCTTTCGCGGGAATTATATATATGACGAACTACCCACCACAACATCATCAAGACGACAATCATGAGCATATGATTGAAGTTATCAAGACCTATCCGTTGGCGACGCTCATTTCGGTCAGAGAGAACCAACCCTTGGTTTCGCATTTACCCTTAATCTATTCTGAAGGAAAACTGATTGGACATTTGGACAAAAACAATCCGCAAGCAGAATTGCTAAAAGACGAGAATGATGTTACCGTTATATTTTCAGGTCCACAATGTTATATTTCGCCAAGTATTTACAGTACCACACAATTGCCCACCTGGAACTACATTATGGTTCATCTCAAGGGCACGGTCAAAGAAATCATTGATCCTCTGGCCATCAAGCAATCGATGATTGACATGACATCGTTTTTAGAAGCCCCTGAACATAACTATACCTTAGAATTGGATAATCCCAGAATGGCACAGTTTATTAGCTATGTCAGAGGTTTTGAAATTGACATCACTCATTGGGAAGGTAAATTCAAGCTTTCACAAGACAAACAACCAAAGGATATGGTAAGTGCCAGGAATGAATTGATTCGTGCCAATCAGGAGAGTATAGTAACTTTATTAGATCAGGTGTTCCAATTTTATTAACCTATAAAATCTTCATGAAAAGGCGTATTTTGACCTAATAGGCTTCTTAATTCGTTATTATAATAATTACCAAGACTATTTAAAAAACAATCAACTGCACACCTATAAACATTTAACAACCTGCAAGTTAGCTCAAATGGAAGTTTTGTATTATATTTAAATTGATATTTTAGTCTTCCGATATGCAAACAATTACTCTTTCTCCGCTTGTTCATAAAAATGTTCATCAAATTGCAATTCACTTTGATTACTGTGAAGATTTAAAAAGGTATATCAAAGCCTTAGAAGGGGTGAAATGGAGTAAAACCCATAATGTTTTTTATCTAAGATATACTTCTGAAAACAAAGGTAAATTATTCGATTATTTACGGAAGCAAAATCATTATGTAAACTACAGTGCTTTGCATTCCAGGTCTCAATTGCCAGTGCAACCGGTTATAAAAACGAAACGATCACCACTCGGAAAGCTTAATAAATTCCATTATGATGCGCTCAAAAGTTTTGAGATTTATCTATTACAGAAGCGATACAGCCCAAACACCATAGAAAATTATGTAGGTGTGTTGCGCATATTTTTCAGGTTTTACCCGCAAAAAGGCATTCAGGAAATTACCAAAGAGGATATCATTTTATTCAATCAAGATTATATTCTAAACAATGGGTACAGCAGGACATTTCAAAACCAAGTCATAAGTGCCATAAAATTGTTTTACAACCATCACAGCAACTTCCAATTGGATATCAGCAGCATTGAGCGCCCAATAAAGGATAGGCGCTTACCTGAGATTCTCTCGCAAGATGAAGTACGGACGCTACTCACCAATATAAAGAATGTAAAGCACAAGACCATTTTAAGTTTGGTTTATGCCTGCGGCTTACGGATTGGTGAAGCTTTAGCCTTGAAAATGGATGCCATAGACAGTAAACGTGGTTTTATCCATATTAAACATGCCAAAGGCGCAAAAGACCGATTTGTACCCCTCAGCGAAAAAACCTTGGCTTTACTTAGGCACTATTACACGCTATACAAACCAAAGATTTACTTATTTGAGGGGAATGAAGGTCGGGCCTATTCTCAAGAAAGTTGCCGAAAGATTTTACGTACGGCGGTTAAAGCTACATCTATTAAGAAGCATGTGACCTTACATACGCTAAGACACAGCTATGCGACCCATTTATTGGAAAGCGGCACCGATCTCCGATACATTCAGGACATTTTAGGTCACAACAGTCCTAAAACCACAATGATCTACACCCATGTCAGTCAGAGTAGTTTAAAAAACATTAAGAATCCGTTTGATGAGATGGGAATATAGATTATATTCGAATATAAAAGCACCAAAAAGTACGCCTATCCCCCCTTTTTTGGAATTTAATAGGTAGGTTTGATGCTCCTATATACAAGTTCTACACCATTTGAAAAAAACATTCCTCATAGCATTAACATTATTGATTTTGACAGCTTCCTGCTCAAATCGACAAAACACATTGGATAATTACGCCAATTATTCAGTAAAAGTTACTAAACAAAAAATTGAATATCCAAATGGCGATTTTTCAATCTCTATTCCGATTAATTGGGAATGGACAGTAGAAGATTACGAAAACAAAAATATCCTTTTTGGAATAGATGCAGTTTCAAATCCTGACAAAGATGGATTTGTTGATATTCTTTCAATTCAAAAAATTAAGAGTTTCGGAGACAGGAAAGATTTGGAATCTGAATTTGATTACTATCTTGAATTACTTGAAACTAATTGGGACGCGAAAGTTATCGAAACTGGTAAAACTAATTTACTTAATGAAGAAGCATATTTTCTGCACACCAAATCGAATACAGAAACTTATGGCGAAATTGAAACCGTAAGTTTCGTTTTGGAAAGTGAAACAAAAGGAGTTTTTTTTAATTTGACGGCTTCTGCATCACAGACGGATGAATTAAAGAAAAATATGGCTATATTAATCCAATGTTTGAGAACGTTTAAAATGAATAACAGCGGATAAAAAACGGTGTAGAACAATGTGTATAAGCAATGGCTTGTCCTCGCTTACTTGGAAATTCCTTCGGAATTTCCAATGGTAAGTACCTGTTTGCAATTGTCCGTGATATCCCACGCCACTGCTCATACACTAAACGTTGCCAGTAATCTAAAAAAAATATCGTGAAGCCAATTTACCTAGATACACATATACATACTTCTGAAAATCCAAATGAAGTCAATAATGATTACGATATTGAGTTATTGGTTAAAAAAATACACGACTTCAATGGGAATTCAGAATTTTTAATCTCTCTTACTGACCATAATATGGTCAACAAAAATGCCTATCAAAAGGCAATTGCTTTAAACCTTAATATAATTCTTGGTGTCGAGCTTCATATCAGGAATTATGATGGTTGTCCAGCATATCATTGTCACATCTATTTTGACATAAAAGTTATTACAGACGAAATTTTAGATGATATAAACACAAAGCTTGACGAATTATATCCTGATAAAATTGTGAGAAAGGATGACCCTCAAATTCCATCAATTCAAGATATTATCAATAAGTTCGATTCTTATGAATTTATGCTTCTTCCTCACGGAGGACAATCCCACGCTACGTTTAACACTTCAATTCCAAGAGATACACGACTTGATGGAACACTAGAAAGGAATGTTTACTATAATCACTTCGAAGGTTTTACTGCAAGAGGCGACAATGGTCTTGAAAGAACTCAAGAATATTTTAAGAAATTAGGTATTAACGAATTTGTAAATCTAATTACTTGTAGTGATAATTATACGCCAATTACATACCCAAATGGAAAAGACAAAAATCCATTTAATCCTACTTGGATGTTAGCAGAACCAACATTTAGCGGTTTAAGGCTGTCATTATCCGAACAATCAAGACTTGTCTATTCTCCTACTAAACCAAAATTCTATTCAGAAAATATACAGTCCGTTTCTCATAAAAAAGATAACATTGAAATAGACATTGAATTGACGTCAGGTTTAAATGTAATAATTGGCGGTTCCTCAAGTGGAAAAACTCTCCTTGTTGATTCTATTGTCAAATGTCTAAATAAAAATACAGAGGAATCTATTTATAACCAATACGATATTGACAAAATTACGATTGTAAACCCTTCAGGAATGATGCCCCATTATCTTTCTCAAAATTATATAATGGGTGTTGTTAATAATATCAGTAAGGACAAAATCGAAAATATTGACATCATTAAAAGAGTTTTTCCCGGAGATGATGAAATAAAATTAAATATCAATAATGGTTTAAGAGAATTTAAAAAAAACATTGAAGAATTAATTAGATGTGTCAAGATTTTAGAAGAAGAAAGCCAAACTTTATTAACCATTCCAATCCTTTCAAGGTTATTAACTAGGTCTAACTTAGAAACTAATATTTACGATAATTTACAACCAACTGAAATCGAAAATGAAAAACTACGTTTTTCAAAAGGAACTTATGACAATTATATATTATCTCTGAATTCTCTGGAAACATTTTTGTCCAATTATCCATTCATCAATCACGATTCTAGTTTAATAGAGAATTTAAAAAATGAATTAGATGTTGTTTTAGAAATTTCAAATAAAGAAAAAAAAGTAAGACAATTATTAGAGCTAAATAAAGAGTCATACAATCAAGCATTAAAACATTCAAATTCAGAAGAACAAACGAAAAGACAAAATTTTAATAAACTTCTTGAGACATTAAAGAAATATGTCAGAGCATATAGACAATTTCATAGAACTATCAACTCAATATCAAGTTTTGCATTAAAATTTGATTCAGAAGAAATTGAATCAATGGGTCATAAATTATTTATTGAAAATGATTTTGTACTGAATACCACAAAATTTGTCGAGGTTGTAAATCATTATTTAAAAACCAAAATCACAGATTTTGACAGTATTACACCAGAATTACTTTTTGAAACTAATTTTAAAAAACAACAACCCAAAGTTCACGATTATGATGATTTCGAAAGTAAAATCTATAACAGCTTTGAAGAGTTAAATAAAAAGAAATATAAAATTATTACCAACGATGGTCGTGAATTTGAGAGGTTAAGTCCAGGCTGGAAAACATCTGTTATTCTAGACATTATTTTAGGTTACGATAAAGATAGTGCGCCAATAATAATTGACCAACCTGAAGATAATTTAGCAACAGATTACATTAATAAAGGTTTGGTCAACGCAGTAAAAAAAATCAAAAGCAAGAAACAAATAATTTTAGTGTCTCACAATGCTACCATTCCAATGCTCGCAGACGCACAAAATGTCATTCTGTGCAAAAATGAAAACAACAAACTTATAATCAAGTCAAGTCCTTTAGAGGGAGAAATAGATGGAACGAGTGTTGTTGACTTAATTGCTTCAATTACGGACGGAGGAAAATCTTCAATCAAAAAAAGGGTCAAGAAATATAATCTGAAAAAATTTACGGAATAATGAAATTACTATTTAATAAAGAAGACAACAACGATATTACTGTGAAAATACAGCAGGGAACAGTACCAGTTGATTTCACTTATACTGAAATGATAAAACAATTGTTAGAAAATAACACAATTGACGATACGGATTTTGGGAATCTATTGGATGACGAAAAAGATAATTTAGAGGAAATGCTAAATAAGATTTCGGAAATTTTTGATGAAGAGGAAGAATCTGAAGAAGAAACCGAACAAACAACGGACTAAAGACTACTGGCAACAATGTATATAAAAAATAGGCGAAACAGTAATAAACTCAAGGTTTGTGGCTCGTATCAAAGTTTGTGCTTAACCGAAAGTTGCGTGCTTCGAAATCGCCTACTTTTCATATACTAAACGTTGTAACACATTCCCCCACATAAATAAATTCATTCCTTTATTAAGCGAGTGAGTTAAATTTTAATGGAAGAAAATTATTCTAAATTTAACCTTTATTTAAAATTTTGAAAAACACAATAAACCTATTTCTGATTTTAATAATATTTAGCTGTTCTGATTCTAAGATAAAAGAACCAAAACAGACTGAAAACAGGTATTTAAGAATTTTTGATTTTAGAACTTTGGTTTATAGTGCTGATTACGAATTAACAATCCGAGAGAGGGATAGTGTGGTAATTTATGATTACACAAATAAAACAGACTCAACAAAAAATAAAAGTTTTAGATATTTAAAGCATTCTGACCGCCTCATGGCTGGACCTCTGGAATTTGAAAAAATAGAATCTGATAGATATCCAAAAACAATTGATTTTGATATATATAATTCTGACCCAGGAATAATGGATGGAATGGGACCTGTGATTTTTAATAAAAATTATGGGGTTTTAGGTTTTGACAATGGAATGGGGACACAATACTATTTTACAAATGATAGTACAAAATATATAGAATTACCGATTTTGTATAAGGCAGAAAATGCCAAGTCTAATTTAGAAGGTACTTGGGTAATGGACAATCCCAACTTTTATAGTGAAATTCATTTTTATGAAAATAATATATGGAAACGCACTTTTAAAAATTATAAAAACGACACTATTATCGAAAAAGGCAAGTTTACAATTGCTAAGGATAGTGCTATATTCTTTCGATATTTTGGCTCACAACATTGGATAAATAAAGACACTATAAATGACTATAAAACATCAATGGGGAGTTTTGTCCTCTTCTTAAACTCCAAAAATGAATTAATAGATAATCAAGAAGATTACGAACAGACATATAAAAAGATTAAATAAAACGTGTTACAATAACTAAGCATTCGTGTGGTCGGTACGACCCAACATGAATGCCGTGTTGACTGAACCGGTGTTGGTCGGTTTGCCTACTATGGGGATTGATTGGATTTAAGATGGGTTTTTAATAGTTGATTTTTTTGTTTGGGAGTATTTGCTTGCTTTATTATTGAAGATTAGAAGTGCAAGATTGGTTTTGCAGTTCCTCTTCGCTTCTTTTCAACGTTTTTCACTCAGTTTCCTTCATTTTTGACCATAGATATCCTGTTGCGCGTGACTTGCGCTTTTTTTTATATAGGTCGTTTTATTTGATTATTGATCTGCTCCAGCCAGTGCCCTGGTGGTCCACGGGCGGTAAAAGTTGCAACGGTAACAAGGTTTCCCTTTTTGCATATTGGACATTTTCGGTGCATCAATGGCCCTGTCTCCCCAAGCTTTGGCATTCCCAGGTCTTTCTGGAGCTGCGGGATCACAGTTCTTTTGTAATAACTGCTCAAAATACCATAATGCCTGATCCGTGTAAATCCCTTGGGCAGGACATGTAGTGCGAAGCGCCTGATGAATTCGGCATCGGGCAGCGCAAGCACAGATTTCTTGCCCCCGTGCCGATAATCCTTTACCATGAACCGTACGTTTCCGCCTTCCAGACCTTTTATCCGATGGTTACTGATGGCAATCTTATGGGTATAGCGGCCCAAGTATTCCACTACCTGTGAAGGCCCCAAGAACGGACGCTTGCAATAGACCACCCAATGATGTTGGAACAGGCTTTGGTAAAAAGAGGGAGGTTGTTGCTTCCCCAGCGCTTTACGCAATCCGGCCACAAATCGAGCCCTGAAGACCTTACTCATTGCCTTTACAGGGAACAGATACTTTCCCTTACTCTTGGCAGGTTTCCATTTGCCCGATCTGGCAATGCCACCCCCGGGAACTATACAGTGCAGGTGCGGGTGCAGCGAAAGGTTCTGCCCCCAAGTGTGCAGGATGGCGACCATTCCCATCCGGCCGCCCAAAAACTTGGGATTGCCACCAAAATCCCGGATAATGCCCCAAGCTGTTTTGAACAGAAGACCGTACGCCAACTTTGGTTCGTACAGACATAACCGGTTCAGCTCCGCAGGTATGGTAAACACTACATGGAAGTAGGGAACCTTCAACAGATCTGCCTCCCTGGCGCGGATCCATTCCTCTTTTTTATGGCCCTGGCACTTCGGACAGTGACGGTTGCGACAACTGTTATAACTAAGGTGCAACCTACCGCAGGTTGGATTCTCACAACGATCGATGTGACCGCCCAAGGCCGAGGTCCGACATTTGCGCAACGCGTGCAGGGTACGTTCTTGCCAGCTATTGGCACAATGAGCGGCAAGGTGCTCCCTGTTTCGCTCCAGGATATGGGCTACTTCATGGACAGGCTTGGACATCCCTATTGGCCATAAAGCCTGTCCAGCGGACTGAACGGCCTTTGCCTGCCCGATTGTGCCACATGGAGGTAGATAAGGGTGGTCTGGATATCTGCATGTCCCAAAAGATCCTTTACGCTCATAATGTCCAGACCCATTTCCAGCAAGTGGGTGGCATAGCTGTGCCGCAGGATATGGGCGGTGATCTCCTTTTGGATGCCACTGTGCCTGCGAGCCTCGCGGACGATCCACTGAACGCCCTGGGAAGAGATCCGGCTCGGTCTGCCTGATTTGTCATTGCCCGTAAAACACCACGTATCCGGGTTTTCTGCCAGGAAGTATCTCTGTAGGCCGCGGACCTGCATTTTGGACAGGGGAACATAACGATCCTTGCGCCCTTTCCCCTGGCGCACGTGCAGCATCATCCTATCAAAATCCAAGTCCTTGCGCTGTAGGTTGCACAGTTCAAAATTGCGAAGTCCACAGCCATAGAGCATGGCCAGGACCAAGCGGTGCTTGAGCAGTTTAGGGGTCTTCAACAGTTGTTTTATCTCTCTTTGGTTCAATACCACCGGGAGTGTCTTGGGACGTTCAATGGAAGGAAGAACCACACGCATCTCGTTCATCCCAAAGAGGCGATAGGCATAGCGAAGCCCGTAGACGGTGTGCTTGAAAAAACTGTCGGATGGCGTCTTGTGCTGCGACTTTAAAACGTGTAGATAGTCCAAGATCTGTTCTTCATCCAGGGCAAGTGGACTACAGTTAAAATGGAGGGCAAGGTGCGCCAGGCAGCGCGCATAGTTGGTAAGGGTACTCTGGCTCTTGCCGGCCAGCTCAACGGAACGCTTTAATTTTTGGTAGAGTTTTGCAAACTCTGGAACGGAAATACAGGCCCTTTCAATGAGGGTGTCGTTTTTTTTTCATAATATTGAGTATTACATTAAACCTTGATCCTAAAGGTAGTGAATCGTG
>NZ_JACGLT010000010.1:13780-173626 GCF_014062315.1 Gelidibacter maritimus | reverse complement strand
TAGTGTGCCAAGAATCAACCACGGCAATAAAAGGTTGAATGCTGTAAATAAGATGATGGTAGGTCCATCAGAGTCGTTGTATAGGCGATGGCTCTAAACCACCTAAAGGTGCTGCAATTAACAGTTGTGGTGCTGAGCGTTTAGGAGAATCTAGTCCAAAGAGATTAGCAGGTACGAATAAAGGAGTTGAACGAAAGTGAACCATCGAAGAGGTGTCGAGAAGTTGCTATCCCCAGTCAAAAGCTACGAAGTATGATACGGAGTGAAAAGTAATGTTAGCAATAACATTAATTACAGAGGAAACCTATTTATTTTCTGTAAGGCTGGCGTCATTCAGATGGCAAGAACTTTATTCAGGCTTATTTACGGAACTTGGGAAACTGCATACAAATGGCAAGGGAAATGCACAATAAGAACAACTTAGAGGCAGAATACCGAAGTTGTATGCAGAGACAGATTAACCCGTAGTAGTGATGAAGTTTCTGTAATGGAAATGGAGCAAAGGGGTTAAGTTGTACAGTTGCATTTTACAAATCAACTTACAAAAGTGAGGATGAATTTATGGAATGAAACAAAATCAATACCGATAAGCCGCCAAATGGTTTGGGAGGCCTATCAAAAAGTGCGTTCCAACAAAGGGAGTGCTGGAGTGGATGCGATAGATATGCAAGAATTTGATGCCGATCGCAGAAGACACCTTTACAAACTTTGGAATCGTATGGCATCAGGGAGTTATTTTCCACCACCTGTCAAAGAAGTAGAGATATCCAAGAAAGACGGTTCTATCCGTAAATTAGGCATACCTACCATTAGCGACAGAGTTGGCCAAATGGTGGTCAAAATGTTTGTTGAACCAAGATTAGAGGCAGTATTCAGTCCCAATTCTTTCGGCTATCGACCAAAGAGAAATGCCCATCAGGCATTATCAAAGGTAAGAGAAAACTGTTGGAAACAAAACTGGGTCATTGACTTGGACATCAAAGGTTTCTTCGATAATATTGACCATAACAAACTGATGCTTGCCGTAGAGAAACACGTGCCCGAAAACTGGGTAAAACTCTATATCAAACGATGGCTGGAAGCACCCGTTATTACAATATCTGGAAAACGAATCCAAAAGCAAGGAAAAGGAACGCCACAGGGCGGAGTGATCAGCCCTTTACTGGCAAACCTCTTTCTACATTATGCTTTTGACAAATGGTTGGAACGGACAGATAAAAATGTAGTCTTCACACGTTATGCCGATGACGTGATACTACACTGTAATACAAAAGCCCACGCAGAAAAAGTACTTAATCTAGTGCATCAAAGAATGGCTTCGGTAGGATTGGAATTACATCCACAAAAGACAAAAATTGTCTATTGCCGAGACTACAGAAGAAAAGAAAAATACCCAACAATCAAATTTGATTTCCTGGGATATTCTTTTCAGCCCAGGACTGCCTTCTCTAAGAAAAAGAGGAAGCTGTTTTTAGGGTATGATTGTGCCATAAGTATTGGTTCAAGAAAACGAATCGCTGACAAGCTAGAAGAGCTCGGCGTAAACAAACTTACTTTTAAAAGCATCGTAGGAGTAGCCCAATATCTTAATCCAATAATCAGGGGATGGGTGCGGTACTATGGTAAATTTAAGATGTATGAACTTACAAAAGTCTTTCGGTTACTCAGTAAAAGATTGGTTTGGTGGGCAAGGAAAAGGTATAAGCGATATAAAACCAGTATTTCGAAAGGGTACCAATGGTTAGCAGAGGTTAGGAAACAATATCCAACACTGTTTTATCATTGGAACTTCAATCAAATAAATTGTATTGCTTAGATTTGTACAACAAGAGCCGTGTGAGGGGAGACTTTCAAGCACGGTTCTGTGAGAGGCTTAGGGTGAAACTCCCTTTGCCTACTCGATCACCAAACGTTCTATCTCATTTTATTCCCAACAGTGGACTTTAATATCCCCGTGGCCCTTGATTATTTTTGGAATTTAAAAACTTCTTATCCGTGCCCATCCTGCTGGTCGGACCCTGCTTTTATTTTTTATTTGAAAAATAGTGATGACATATTCATTTCATGGCGATGTGTAGTTTGAGCAATTATTCTAATCAATAAAATCTAAAACAAATTACATGAAAAATTTAAAAACACTTTGCATTCTTCTTCTTTCTCTTTCAATTATTTCTTGTTCCAGTAGTGATGACGATGGCGGCGGAGTAACTTCAACCGCCGAATATAAGGCAACGATGACTGGTGGACCTTTCGGCGACAAACACACATCAACCTTAGTTAGTTATGTAACAAATGCAAGCAAAGGATTAACCATAGAAATTACTGATGCCAATAAGAATGTTATTATTATCTCTTTAAATACTAAAGGAGGTTTTGATAGTGGCGTAACAAAAATTATAGGTGAACAAGATGAAATGGGAAATTATACCGACATCAAATTAAGACATTACACGGAAGGTGTCACATACTTTTCTAATAATGGAAGCATTAATATTTCAAGCAATAAGCCTAATCCATCTTCAGAAGGCGGGCAACTTATTTCAGGGTCTTTCTCTCTTGAATTGACCTCTACTATGGGAGATCTCGTCAGCATGACAGGTACTTTTAATAACATTTTGTATTAATGAGGTTTTGAATAATAAAAAACAGACGCTTAAACTTTGCGTCTGATGTCTGAGTTACCGCTCTCTGACAAGATGAACGCAGTCGAACCCCTTGTTATCACATATTATATTTTTGCATATGAAGCCCTTCGACTGCGCTCAGGGTGACAGTCAAATGTCAGGGTGAGCGCAGTCGAACCCTTCTATTATCGCAAGTAATAGTTTTGCATATCCGGATCCCTCATAATGAAGAGGATAGGGGTGTCATTTTTCGCATAACTATAACCTGTCTTTTCAAGGCTTTTTTTATTTCAGAATTAATGATGACATATTCGTTTCATTGCGATGGGCAGTTTGAGCAATGATTCAAATCAATAATAACTAAAAACAAACTACATGAAAAATTTAAAAACACTTTGCATTCTTTTTCTTTCTCTATTAATTATTTCCTGTTCAAGTAATGATGACGATGGCGGTGGAAGTGCTCCAGAATCAGAGTTTAAGGCCACTATTAAGGGTGGAACTTTTGGCGACAATTATACAGCAACCTTTGGAAATTATTACACCGATACCAGTGCTGGGATTACTATTGTGATAAATGATGAAAATAATAATTTGATCCGTATTTTTTTAAATGATAAAGGAGGTTTTGACGGTGGCGTAAATAAAGTAATCGGGGAGATAGATAATAATGGGTTTTATACTGGTGTCGTCATCAGGGATCAGACCGAAGAAATTTCATATAATTCTACTGAAGGAAACATTAATTTGCAGGAAAATAAACAAAATCCAGCATCAGATAACGGTCGACTTATTAGTGGAACCTTCAATGTTACGGCAGTTTCCAATACGGCCTCTACTGTGACGATGACGGGCACATTTAAAAACATTGCTTACTAATCAGGTGTTTTAAATCTCAGATATTTAAATATTACTATAAATCAAATTAATTCCAATCAATTTACTTGCTCAAGCGATTGGATTTATTAAAGTCCGCCTTTATGGTGGACTTTTTTATTCCATTGATGGTTAAAAATGTATAAGTTGCGAAGTACTTGAAATTAAGGCCCATATCTTGAAAATAGGAGAAATATCATCCTAAGAAAACTCAACTATAAAACATCTGTCTCCTTTCTAAACTTTTAAAAAAGCTTACATTGTAACAAATTTTAAAAAAAGCTACTAATACCATTAAACCAACAACTTTCTAAACAAATAACTATGCTTTCAATCCAAAACCTGAATAAAACCTATCCTAACGGAACCCAGGCTTTAAATAATGTCAATCTTGAAATTCAAAAAGGAATGTTTGGTCTTTTAGGACCCAATGGTGCCGGTAAATCCACTTTGATGCGTACCATCGCCACTTTGCAAGTTGCCGATAGTGGCACGATTGCCTTTGATGGGATTGATGTGTTTAATCAACCTGAAGAGTTGCGGAAGGTGCTGGGTTATCTGCCTCAGGATTTTGGGGTATATCCGAAAGTGTCTGCAGAAATGATGTTGAACCATATCGCCAAGATCAAAGGCATTCATAGCAGCAATGATCGCAAGGCCTATGTGGCCGATCTATTAAATCAGGTGAATCTCTACAAATTCAGAAAACGGAATCTGGGCGATTATTCTGGTGGGATGCGTCAGCGTTTTGGGATTGCCCAAGCCTTGATCGGAAATCCTAAATTAATTATTGTGGATGAGCCGACCGCTGGATTGGATCCGTTGGAACGCAATCGCTTTCATAATTTGTTAAGTGAACTGGGTGAAGATGCGGTAGTTATTTTATCCACCCATATTGTGGATGATGTCGTAAACTTGTGTACCAATATGGCGGTCTTTAACGAGGGGCAAGTTGTGGTACAGGGTCACCCGCAAGAATTATCGGAGTCGTTAAACGACAAAATATATCGCAAACGGATTGAAAAGAATGAGGTTGAAAAATACCAAACAGAATATACCGTGCTTTCTACCTATTTACGGAGTGGCAATATGAACGTCAATATCTATAGTGATGTCCACCCTGGAGACGGCTTTGAAGTGGTCAATAACAATTTAGAAGATTTTTACTTCTATAGTATTAACCAACCTCAAACCGTATAATCATGAAGGAAATTTTCTTATTTGAACTGAAATATCGGTTAAGACGACCTGCCACCTACATCTACATTTTTTTGATGTTTATCATTCCACTTTTAATAAGTGTTTTTGCTGATTCCGTCACGGCCCAATACACCAATAGTCCCAATGCCATTGTAGGAGTTCTGGGCGGCATGAGTATCATAAGTCTATTTTTCTATGCTGCAATCATGGGCGTTGCAGTCTATCGGGACGAAGAGCATAAAACCGCACAAACCTATTTCACCTTTCCTATTTCGGAAAAAAGCTATATTCTTGGGCGGTTTTTTGGAAGTTTTACCATTGTGACGATTATGAATATTGGAGCGGTTATCGGTGCGATGATTGGCTTTAGTATTGGTGCGTTTTTGGAACGACCGGATTATGGGGCTTACACGTCTTTTAATCTGACCTCGTATATCTTGCCTTTTGTCTATCTGCTGACTTTTAATGCCTTTTTTATAGGCAGTTTGTTCTTTTGTTTGATGACGTTTTTTAAGCGTATGTCCATCTTGTATTTAGGGGGGATTGTCATTCTTATCCTGACCATCGCCTCAGGGCAATTACTGTCTGGGCTAGATACCGAGTGGTTAAGTGTGTATGTCGATCCGTTTGGAGAAACTGCCCATAGCTATCTCACAAAGTACTGGACGGTGGACGAATTGAACCATACCCAATTGTCACTTTCGGGAAAATTTGGACTCAACCGCTTATTATGGTTAGGTATTGCTTTTGCGATTTTCTTTTTTACCCTATTTAAATTTTCATACAAAGGATTTTTGACCAGTTCAAAGCAGAAATCGTCAAAAGAGAGCAAAGAAGCCTATGTGCCTACGTCTTTTATCCCAAACATCACTCAAGTTTTTAATACCAAAGCACGTCGAGAAAACCTGTTGTCCTTAAGCAAAATTGAGTTTTTGTCGATTGTAAAAGAAAACGTTTTTCTCATTTTGATTGTTATGGGCATTATCGTAGCTGGGTTTGTTGCCTACCAATCCAACCAGACCTATGGTACGCCGTCCTTGCCGCTAACCCGATACATGGTCATGCAGGTTTCGGGTGGATTATCGCTGTTTTCTGTTATCATTTTAGTGATCTATGCTGGGGAAGCAGTACATAGAACCAGGCAAAATAAAACTTTTGAGTTTTACGATGCTTTGCCGGTCAGCAATATCACCCTATACCTTTCCAAGATTATTTCACTTATTGGTGTAGCTGTGGTATTGACTTTGCTCAATGTGGTGGTTGGAGTATTGTATCAAAGTTTTAATGGCTACTTCAATTATGAATTGGGCATGTACCTGACTTACAATTTCACTAGTGTTTTTCCTTCTTATGTGATGACCGTGCTTTTGGCATTTTTTGTCCACGTGCTGGTCAATAATAAGTTTTTGGGACATTTTATCGTCATCATTATTTATGTCGGTTTACCTATTCTATTGGCATTGGTGTTTAAAACATCAAATCCTTTGGTCATTTTTGGAGGAACACTAGGCGGGTTTTTAAGCGATTTAAATGGTTTTGGACATTATTTGTACGGGAAGTTCTGGTTGAATCTGTATTGGATTCTATTGACCTGTATTCTGGCAACTGTTGGAATTGTTTTCTGGAACCGTGGTTTCTTGTCTTCAGCCAAAGAGCGTTTGAAAATAGCAAAACAACGTTTTAGCGGGAGAACTTTAGGTCTGATGCTGTTTTTTGTTTTGGCATTTGTTTCAGTAGGTGCTTATAGTTACTATAACTTGAAAATCTTGAACCAATTGGAAGATGGCAATTACAGTCAAAAACTTAATGCCGATGCTGAAAAAAAATATGGTAAATATATTGATCAGCCCCATATTCAAGTCACCGATCTTAAAGCTTTTATTGATATTTTCCCTGAAGATAGGCGCGTAGAGGCCAAAGGTGAATTCAAGGTCGTTAATAATTACAAAGTCCCTATTGATACACTGTTAATGGAAATCAAATTTCCAATAGCCGATACAAGAATCACTAAAGTGGTCTATAACGGCGCTGAGTTAAAACCGTTTTTATCGGATGAGGAGTATCGAATGTTTATCTACAAACTGCCAACAAGCTTACAGCCAAATGAAACTGCCTCTTTGGTAATTGAAACAAAAGTGAATACGCATGGGTTCTCTATGGATTCTGAAACTGCCATATTAGACAATGGCACATTTTTTAGAGATGCTATTTTTCCTTCCTTTCATTATGAACGGACTTTATCCGACAATGGCATTCGTAAAAAGTATGGTTTGGAAAAGCTCGATTATTTATATCCACCAAGAACGGATAGTCTGGCTTTAAAGAAAAACTTGTTTAATGAAGATGCTGATTATCTTAACTTCGAAGCTGTACTGAGCACTTCAGAAGGGCAAATAGCCGTAGCTCCAGGAACACTTACCAAGCAATGGGAAGAGAATGGAAGAAGCTATTTTCAATATAAACTGGAAGAAAAGACGGATTACTTTTTCAATTTTGTTTCCGCAGCCTATGATATCGAAAGGGATAGCTGGAAGGCTCCAAGTGGAAAGCAGGTGGCTATAGAAATTTATCATTCTCCAAAGCATAAAAGGAATCTGGAATATTTTATCAAAGGGGTGAAGATTGCGTTAGACTATAATTCGAAGAATTTTATGGAATATCCGTATTCGGTCATTCGAATTATAGAGTTTCCGGCACATTCCACTTTTGCCCAGTCCTTTGCGACCACTATTCCGTATTCTGAAGATTTCGGATTTGCAGCCGACTTCTCAAATGCAGACAGTTATAATTATGCCTTTAGAGTGACATCACACGAAGTGGCTCACCAATGGTGGGGACATATTGTGACGCCAAGTAAAACTTCTGGAGCCAATATCATTTCAGAGACTTTAGCTGAATATGCGTCGTTAATGACCATGAAGCAAGAATATGGCGAAAATGGGATTAAGTCGTTCTTAAAAAACTCGCTGGACACCTATTTAGGGAGCCGGAAATTCAGTTTTAAACCAGAACGTAGCTTAATGAACGTAGAAACTGGTGGCTATATCTGGTACGAGAAAGGCTCTATGATTATGTACGATTTACAGGATGTCATGGGGGAAGACGTTGTCAACAGCGGACTCAAGAACTTTCTGGAAGAGTTCAAATATAATAAGAAAGGTTTTTATCCAACTTCTGAAGATTTGTACAGGGCATTATATGCGGTGACCCCTGATTCATTAAAATACAAGGTTGATGATGGTTTTAAAGAGATCGTATTATATGAAAATAGAGTGATGACTGCCAAAACCAAAGCTTTGGACAATGGTAAATGGGAAACGACATTTACGGTCAATTCCAAGAAAATATATTATGACGACAAGGGCAGGGAAGATAGGGTTGATGACAATAAAAACTTGGTAGACATTGGGTTGTTTGGCGAAGATGTTATCAATGACGATGGGGTAACCATTAAAGATCCGTTGTACTTTGAACTGAAATGGTTAGAGTCTGGTGATAATACTTTTACGGTTATTACGGATGAAAAGCCTTTAAAAGCAGGGATTGATCCTTATAACAAGTTGATTGATCGCAACTCTGACGACAATTTAAAAACGGTGGAAGAGTAAACCAAAAACAAATAGATATTTATAAAAGCGAGCTAAATCCTCGCTTTTATGTTTTGCGAAATATTTTGAACAACCTCTGACATCACAATCTGCTTAATGGGTTGTTTTTTCTTAACAGTTAATTCTCAATACTTAGTACTTACTTTTATCTCCTTAAAATTGAAAGTATATAAACGGTTGAAAATCGGTAGAAAACGCTTGATAACAGATAACACCAACACCAGCTGCAATTAATACTTTGGCAAATGCTGGGCTTTTTGCATAAGCGCCTTCAATTTTGGTTTTGGTGGATGTTGGTAACCAATGGGTGACATACCCTAACAGCATCACCCAGAACACTAATTGATAATGGATCAGAACATCCACAGCATAATGCCAATCCATATGATAGGCAACTTGTTTATACCATCGTGCAATATGATCCATGCTTTCGCCCCTAAAATATATTCGTGTGAACGTGATGAAGGTTAGGGTAACCAAAATCTTCCACCACCTTACATACCATTGATTATTGGATTCGTACGGACTCACCTTTCTCCAAAATTTATAAACTACAATCCCCAAGCCATTGAGTCCACCCCAAATGACGAACTTCCATGAGGCCCCGTGCCATAGTCCACCTATGAGCATGGTGAGCATAAGATTGATATTGGTGTTGATTTGATTTTTGACCGTAGTGTTGAAAAGTGACAAAATATAAATAAGAAGTGCTGAGCTTAATACGATAGCTACCACCAACATATTTTGGTAGGCATAAAGAACGCCCAACAGAATAACACTCAAAATAATATAAGAGGCTACTGTTCCTTTCCGATTACCGCCCAATGGAATGTACAAATAATCACGCAGCCAGGTAGAGAGCGAGATGTGCCAACGTTTCCAGAAATTGCCTGCGTTGGTGGCTTTGTAAGGCGAATTAAAGTTGATGGGCAGTTTGAATCCCATCAAGAGGGCCAATCCGATAGCAATATCCGTATAGCCGGAAAAATCGCCATATATTTGAAGTGAGTACCCAATCATGGCCATGACATTGGCAAATCCTGAGAACATTTCAGGCGCGTCAAACACGCGATCCAAAAAGTGCATTGCAATAAAATCGGCAAAGATCATCTTTTTGATCAATCCTTTTAAGATCATGAAGGTTCCGGTATCAAAATCAGATTTCGTGATGACCGTTGGTTTGGAAATTTGCGGTACAAAGTTTTCTGCTCTAACAATAGGCCCGGCCACCAACTGCGGAAAAAAGCTTACATAAAATCCAAAATCGAGAATAGACTTTAAAGGCACTAGTTTTTTCCTAAAAACATCTACGCTATAACTAATGGTCTGAAACGTATAAAACGAAATCCCAACCGGAAGAATAATTTTATCCACTGTAAAATAATTCTGGTTATTAAAACTATTTCCCCAATGAGCTAACCAATTGACCACCTCAAAGTTGGTATGAAACAACATATTGAATGAGTCTGTGAAAAAGTAAGCGTATTTGAAATAGCACAGCACAGTCAAATTAATGACGACACTTAAGGTGACTAAAATATAGCGTTTGGTTTGTTGTTGGCTTTTATAAATGTTTTTGCCGATAAAAAAATCAACCACGGTGCTAAATATAAGAATGCCAATAAATAAGCCGCTGGTTTTATAATAGAAAAACAATGAAATTAAGAAGAGATAGGTATTTCGCAGCCGAATTTTCTTGTGCACAATAGCGAATAAAAAATAGGCCACGACAAAAAAGATCCAAAAATTTGCTTGGGTAAAAATCAGAGGATAGTCCTCTGAAAATTTAAAAATATCCGACAGCCTATTCATTCAACGATTTATAGTGCTTTAACAACTCATCTTTGTTTCTATGGGTGGACTTTGCCCAGGCATCAATGAGCGCATCCATAAACAAATCGGCTTTAAGGCTATAGCCCAATTGGGTAAAATGGATTCGGTCGCGAGGCATTAGTTTGTTTTGATACCATTTATTTGAAGAACCCAGACCGCCCATGATTTCGTATAAATCCCAGACCGCCATCTGATGTTTTTCCGCCAATTCCATAATAACCTTTTGCTGGGTGGCTGTGTTAGGATTTGGGACTTTACGTTGGTAATAATCGTCATTGGGGACCATAAGTAATATAGCGCAATCAGGATTGACCCTTTGAATCATCCGAATAAAGGCTTCATAATACGTTCGAAAGTTTTCAGCATCAAATTCACTTTTTGGCATATAACCATCATTCGTCCCAATAGCAATGATAAAGAGATCGGGTTTATAAAGTTGCAACTGTTTTTCAAAATAGGCAGCGCGGTTATAATAGGCAAAACTCCCGCCATTGACACCAATACTGGTGTATTCAATGCCGTCATTATCGTTCATGATTTCCATGCCCATCAGCGCAAACTCAGGATCTTTAATACTGTCGTTTTTTAATTCCAAACAAAATCCTACTTCATCTATCAACTTATTGAATCGGAACTCCCGGTACATTTTATCTAAATTTAGAGTGTCAGAAATTACAAGTTCAGGATCGATGACGGACAGATTGTAATCTGATTTCCAAGTGTTATAAAAAACTCTTAATTTGTTGAATTCATATGGTTGTTTGGTGTAATTTCGATAATTGGATTTCACTACAATAGTATCAGATTCCTCTCTGAATGCAGCAGTAACACCAGCCAAGCCCCAAGCGATGCTATCTTTTCTGACCGATGATCGATAACCTTTCCACTTTGATTTTGTCGCTTCAATCCGATAATTGGTCGGATTGTTAGTGTGTGCCAAGTGATAGGGAAATACAAACCCACGTTGCCCTTGTGATGCTGTATTGGTGTTTTGAAGATAGGTTCTGATTTTATTTGAATATATATCTGCTTGAATATGCGATCCACCTATATGAAAAATATGAAGTTTTTGTTTTTCACCACGATAGACCGCATCCAGTTTGTTAAAAAACTGATTGAACGTAGGAGCGCTATCTGCCATTTTTAAGGTATTTGCCTCAAAGTTGATCAGATGGCCGTATTGAGGTGTCAGGCTGTCTAAAATATAATCCTGACTAAACATAGTTGTGGTAAACCCTAAAAATAATATTATAAAACGCTGTTTCATTGCTTGTTCTTTAAATCTAAATAGAGTGATAGAAAAAATAACTCGGAGATGACTCGTGTGCCTGAAGGTGAAAAATGGGTGTAGTCATTGGCTGCCAATCCTTGATCTACCCAATGCTGCATGGAGTTTTCGCCGCCCATCGCGTCAAACATGCTCCAAAAAGCAATGTCATTTTCTTTACACATGTGTTGTAAGGTCTCATTCAAATATGGGAGCAACGCATAGGTTGTCAATTTCCCGTTATCGTTGGTGGTCATGTCTGATGGCCCAATAAAAATCACCTTGGCATTAGCGCTCTTGCGCTTTACCCAGTTGATATGATTTTTTAGATAGCTGGTATATTCTTTAACTTCGAGTGAGTCTTTAATATATGGCACGGAATTGCCACCATATTGAAAAATCAATAATTTTGGCTGCAATTGCTGGTACATTTTTTGAAAATTGACGCCGTCGGTTCCCGCAAATATGGTTCCAGAAGAACCCCTCATAGCTACGTTGTCTAATGAGATTCCGCTATTACCATCTAGTGTGAGTCCATAAAAATCGGGACTTATTTTACTTTCCAGTTCAATTTTCAAGTGAGAAGGCGTTTCAGCCATGTTTATGGCTAATTTATGGTAAGCACCATCTGCAATTAAGAGTTCGGACTTGATGAGTTGATTATCATTATAAACTTTTACGGACGTTGATGTGAGCGTGTTTCCGTAATGCAAACCTATGGTATTGAAAGACCTTAAGTTTCGATAGGATTTTGTTGGAAGACCAATGTTGATGATCGCTTTAGTGACTTTAAGAGAATCTAATACCAGACTATCCACAGTTTTATAGACATCGGTAAATCGGGATAAAGAGGAGTAAGCGCCGTATTTTTTATGTGGAAACTTTTCTTGGGTAGGATCAAAATAAGCATGCCGCGTCCAATTATCGGAATGGGTGACATTAGCGCTAATTTGTTCATAAACTTGAACAATGGGTATAAATCCAGGGCCAGTACCACCATATAATCCCTGAAGTCTATTTCTGAGATATCCTGAAATCCTATCGCCTTCCAATTGCGAATCGCCATAATGAATGATACGGCATCGATCACTTTGCAAACTCTCACGTAATTCGGCTATAAATAGCTGCCGGTCTTTTGGATATTGGATGCGCTGAACTTTTGAAGTGTCTATTTTAGTGAAATCGGGAATTTTAGGTTTTGCCTCGGCCACTGAGATGTCCTTATCAAGATCAATAACCAAATCTTCTATGTTCTCAACAATACTATCCATGCGTTTTAGTTGAGAGGGATCAGGGCCTTGATCTTCTAAAAACCTCTCATGCGTGGGATACTTTATGCGGACATTACCAACAAAAAAACCTTCTTGGGTTTTGCCATTCCCCAGATCCTTTGAAGTGCTGAGAAACGTCATAAGTAATAATACCAAAAGTGTGGCAACAATATAAAGTAGTATTTTAAAAGGCGAATACCTCATTTACAATTAGGGACCGATTTAAACTTTGAAATCTGAAATATAATAACAAATTGACCTAAAATACTTATAGAACTAAAATAAAACTCGAAGAAGAGATCGAGATCGCAATTGTATTTTAGAAGACGGTATCTATTATGATTCAGGAATGTATTGGAAACGGCTACTTTTATAACCATAGAATAAACTCCATCAAATAGGCTACTTCTTTTCAAATATCACGGTCTCGCCATAGGTTTTTGATTGATTTTTTAACTGAGCCTTGGCCAGTGTCTCTATGCAAGAACTTTTATGACTGGAAACTAATTGTTGTGGTTTGAGGGCGAGATGAAACTTGAATTTTTAACAATCTGATAAGTTGACTCCAACCGCCAGCCCGCCTTCAGAGGTTTCTTTGTATTTAGAACTCATGTCTTTAGCTGTTTCCCACATGGTGTTGACCACTTTATCAAAAGGAACTTTTACATTTTTAGGATCTGTGCCCAGGGCTAACTCTGCCGCATTTATAGCTTTAATGGCTCCCATGGCATTTCGTTCAATACACGGAATCTGGACGAGGCCTGCTATAGGGTCGCAGGTCATTCCTAAATGATGTTCCATGGCTATTTCTGCTGCAATCAATACCTGATCAGGCGTACCGCCAAGCAATTCGCATAAGGCACCTGCAGCCATAGAAGACGATACTCCAATTTCTGCTTGACAGCCACCCATTGCTGCTGAAATTGTGGCACCTTTCTTAAAGACACTGCCAATCTCACCGGCCACCAATAGGAATTTCTTAATATCCTCAAAATCGGCTTGATGATTTTCAATCACCATATAATACATGATCACTGCCGGAATTACCCCAGCACTTCCGTTTGTTGGTGCCGTAACAACACGGCCTAATGCTGCATTTACTTCATTGACACTGAGTGCAAAACAACTGACCCAAGTCAAAATTTGTCTGAATTTGACTTCAGTTTTTCTTATGGTCTCCAACCATTCTTGTGGATTGTCATAAGGCAGATCACATTTTAAGGATTTATGCATGTCAAATGCACGACGTCTAACGTTTAATCCACCGGGCAAATGGCCTTCTGTATGACAGCCAATATACATACATTCCAACATGGTATCCCAAATGCGCTTCAATTCAGAATCGATAGTAGCCATATCCCGAATTGATTTTTCATTTTCTAAGACCACGCCTGAAATGGGCAGATTTAATTGCCTGCAATACGCCAAAAGCTCCGTGCCCAAACGAATGGGATAGGGGAAGGTGTTTTCGAATATGGCATCCTGTTTTTTTGAAACTGTCCGTTCTTCGGTGACCACAAATCCACCACCGATAGAATAATACGTGGCGCTGGATTTTTTCCCGTTAATGACCGCGGTAAATATCATCCCATTGGCATGATAGGGCAAAAATTTCCGATTAAAAACAATATCCGTTTTGGGATCAAAGGGAATTGGTATTTCATTGTTGAACCGCAAGGTATTGGTACTCTTGATGGATTCAATAATCGTCTCGATATCCTCTATTGGAACATATTCCGGATCTGCACCATATAATCCCAACATGACGGCATAGTCGGTTGCATGACCCTTGCCGGTCAATGATAGAGATCCATAAAGGTCAACAGTAATATGTTCTACTTGGTTAAAGGTGTTGCTATCCTTTAAATCTTTTATCCAACGTTCGGCAGCACGCCAAGGACCTAAGGTGTGGGAACTTGATGGGCCAACCCCAATTTTTAACATATCAAATACAGAAATACACTCCATTGACGAAAACGATTTAGATTGACAAATATAATCTCTTTTTAAATGAAAACACAGTGGTGGGGAGGCGGAGTTTTAAGTTTAAGACTTTGCCTTTGCTAAGGTTGAACAGCATTAGAAAAATCTTGTGCGAGCGGACGGCATACAACGTTCATAACTCAGCATTTATACATTAATTTTTTTACGATTTCTGAAAACCTTGGCAATCCTATTAAAAAATAGCACATAAATTTCTTTACTCAATTGTTGAGTTGAGATGTCATTAGTGCACACAAAATGTCGCTTTGAATCTGCTCCGCTATAAGGCGCAGATTCAAATTGACAATTAAACACAAAACATAATTTTTATAAAAAAATGAACTATTTGAAGCTTATTTCAACTCAAAGCTTTCAATATGATAGGATTGCATCACTTCGTTTAGATTAGAAACATCAACACTGTCAACATTTACGGCAGGGATGACGACCACTCTAAAAATTTGGTTGTTGGTCCATTCGGTACCCAAGGTTGTGAAGTCTATTGTACCATCTAAAAAGAAGTGTACATCGGTTTGGGTAAAATCGAAGTTATAAACAAGATCACCATTATCAAATGGTACAGTCTGAGGCAACAATCGCCAAATGTCATTACCTTCTATGGTATCCCATAAAATATAGACAAGTGTCACATCCGATGCTAAGACTTCAAACCCATAATTTTCTGTATGGGCGAATTCATTGTCAGCATTGAAGGTAATATCAATTTCAAATGCAGACGCTTCAATGAGGCCGCCATCATTGCCAGGGGTACCTGTGCTTCCTGGAGGGCCAGGAGGTCCTGGAGGTCCTTGTGAGCCTGTGCAGGCAGTAAGTAACATGGCAGTTACGAATAATATGGATACAATCTTTTTCATAGGATTTTTTTTTGGGTTATTTGTAAAATTACAAATCCTTGTTTTTATCTGCAACTATATCCATACAGAAGTTTTTTCAAAGAAATGACACCTTGTCATATTTTATGTCATGGCACAGTCATTGACATATACAAAGAGAAATAAAAAATTAATAATTCAACACAAAACATATATTATGAGTAAAATAATTGGAATTGATTTAGGTACAACCAACTCCTGTGTTTCTGTAATGGAAGGTAATGAGCCAGTTGTAATTCCTAATGCAGAAGGTAAAAGAACCACACCATCAGTAATTGCTTTTGTAGAAGGCGGTGAAATTAAGGTTGGTGACCCAGCAAAGCGTCAGGCCGTGACAAACCCAACAAAAACGGTTTCATCGATCAAACGTTTTATGGGGAACAAATATTCTGAATCTAAAGATGAAGCAGAGCGTGTACCATATAAAGTGGTTAAAGGTGATAACGATACGTCAAGAGTAGATATTGACGGTCGTTTATACACACCACAAGAATTATCAGCCATGATTCTTCAAAAAATGAAAAAAACGGCTGAAGACTATTTAGGTCAAAGCGTAAGTGAAGCGGTAATTACAGTACCTGCTTATTTTAATGACTCACAGCGTCAGGCAACAAAAGAAGCTGGTGAGATTGCAGGTTTAAAAGTAAGACGTATCATTAACGAACCAACCGCAGCTGCTTTAGCATACGGATTGGATAAGAAAGGACAAGACCAAAAGATTGTAGTTTTTGACTTTGGTGGAGGAACACATGACGTTTCTATATTAGAATTAGGTGATGGCGTTTTTGAAGTATTGTCAACCGATGGAGATACCCATTTAGGTGGTGATGACGTGGACCAAAAAGTAATTGACTGGTTGGCGGACGAGTTCAAATCAGAAGAAGATATCGATTTGCGTAAAGATCCTATGGCGCTTCAACGTTTAAAAGAAGCTGCTGAGAAAGCAAAAATTGAATTGTCGTCATCTGCACAAACTGAAATCAACTTACCTTATGTTACTGCTACTGCAAGTGGTCCAAAACACTTGGTAAGAACATTGACACGCTCAAAATTTGAGCAATTGATTGATGATTTGGTGAAACGTACTATTGAGCCATGTCAAAATGCAATGAAAGCTGCAGGTCTTTCAAAAGGAGACATCAATGAGGTTATTTTGGTTGGTGGATCAACACGTATTCCAGCAGTACAGGCTGCGGTTGAAAAATTCTTCGGAAAAGCACCAAGTAAAGGTGTAAATGCTGATGAAGTTGTTGCTGTTGGTGCTGCAATTCAAGGTGGTGTATTGTCAGGAGATGTAAAAGATGTATTGCTACTTGATGTGACGCCGTTGGCTTTAGGTATTGAAACGATGGGTAACGTCATGACAAAATTGATTGAAGCCAATACAACGATTCCTACCAAAAAATCGCAAGTATTCTCAACTGCCGCAGACAATCAGCCTTCAGTGGAAATCCACGTATTGCAAGGTGAGCGTGCTATGGCTGCTGATAACAAAACTATTGGACGTTTCCATTTGGATGGTATTCCACCAGCAAAACGTGGAACACCGCAAATTGAAGTAACGTTTGATATTGATGCCAATGGTATCATTCACGTAACTGCAAGCGATAAAGCAACTGGAAAATCACAAGACATCCGTATTGAGGCTTCCTCAGGATTGACTGAAGAAGAAATCCAAAAGATGAAAGCTGATGCAGAAGCTAATGCAGAATCGGATAAATTGGCGAAAGAAAAAGCAGAGAAATTAAATGCTGCTGATGCCATGATTTTCCAAACGGAAAGTCAGCTGAAAGAATTTGGCGATAAATTATCTGATGATAAGAAAAAGCCAATTGAAGAGGCACTTGAAGAATTGAAAACAGCTTTTGAGTCTAAAGATATTGCTGTCATCGATCCAGCACTTGAGAAAATCAATGAAGCTTGGAAAGTAGCTAGTGAAGAAATGTATAAAGCACAAGCAGATCAGGAGGGTGGACAACCAGGACCTGACGCAGGTGCAGCTGGTCAAGATGGACAGTCCGATGAAGGCAGTGATGTTGAGGATGTCGATTTTGAAGAAGTGAAGTAAGCAGAGTACCCGTCTCGATTTTTCATCGGGAATGTGTGAATGGCTTATGCTGAGCTCATCAAAGTATCTCATAAGCTTAGAGCACGAAGCTCGAAGATAGAAGTAAAAACGCAATCATTAATTTGGTTGCGTTTTTTTATGCGAAATACGGAACTGTAAGGTTTCCAATCCCGTAGTTTCTAATCTTGCAGGTCTTTTTTGTTTAATAATATGTACGATAGATTATTAACTGATTCCATGCTAAACCTATTATTTATTGAAATTAGCATATCCACAGAAGTTTTAAATTTATTATGCACGCATAACATATTTTCATATATTTGTTTTACTCAATACAACTTAATAGTTTTAATTTCTACAGGTTATTAAATAGATAAAATGTCAGCACAACTTAACCAACTCCTCAATATCAAATACCCCATCATACAAGCGCCAATGTTCTTGGTATCCAATACTGCTATGGTCATTGAGGCTATGAAAGGTGGTATTGCGGGATGTATTCCTGCATTGAACTACAGAACTTTACCAGAACTTAAAGTAGCAATTCACGAACTAAAAGCGGCTAAGGTGGACGGTGGTTCCTTTGGATTTAATTTAATTGTCAACAAATCCAATATCAAGTACAAAGAACAATTACGCGTTTTGTGTGAAGAAGGTTGTGACTTTATTATCACCTCTTTAGGAAGTCCCGAAGAAACGATTAATCAGGCACACAAAGTGGGTATTAAAGTGCTCTGTGATGTGACCGATCTGAAATTCGCCAAAAAGGTAGAAGCTTTAGGTGCTGATGCCATTATAGCAGTGAATAATGAAGCAGGTGGGCATAGGGGTGAAATTTCACCTAAAGAATTGATAAAACTTTTGAAAAGCAATTGTAAGATTCCCGTGATTTCCGCTGGAGGCGTCGGAACAAAAGAAGAGCTTGATACCATGTTGGATTATGGTGCCGATGGTGTTTCTGTGGGGAGTCCGTTTATCGCCTCTGAAGAAGCGGGTGTTACCGAGGAGTATAAACAAGCCTGTGTGGATTATGGTGCTGCGGATATTGTGATGACACAACGAATTTCCGGAACCCCGTGTACGGTCATCAATACGCCCTATGTTCAAAAGATTGGCACGAAAGAATCGTGGTTGGAATCAATTTTGAACAAGAATAAAAAACTCAAAAAATGGGTCAAAATGATTCGTTTTTCAATTGGTATGAGAGCCACGGAAAAAGCAGCAAAAGAAGCCACCTATAAAACGGTTTGGGTTGCCGGACCAAGTATTGAGCACACTACCAACATTCTTCCTGTAAAATCCATTATTCAAAACCTTATCAGTTAAAGAACTTAATGGGTTACTCTTTTTTGTAAATGAGTATTTAAAATGGATTAATTTTAGCATAAAATTAAACGCTTCGGAGTACTAATGCACTGATGTGAAATAAATTGAAATTTATGCGTCTAACATCTGTTGAACCTTTTTGGCTGGTTAAAAACGGCATTCTTCATTCCTATCCTTCATTGACAGAAGATGTTGAAACCGATATAGTTATTATTGGTGCTGGCATCACTGGTAGTTTAATTGCTCATCAATGCATTGCCGACGGCTATAAAACGGTCATAGTCGACAAGCGCGAGGTGTGCCATGGCAGTACGTCAGCAACAACCTCTATGCTCCAATACGAAATTGACAAACCACTTTTCGAGCTAATCGACCTTATTGGTGAAAAGGGTGCGGTGCTAAGTTATAAAGCTTGTTTTGACTCTATTGATCAACTTCAAAAGATATCAAAAAGTATTAAATCAACATGTGGTTTTACAAAAAAGGAATCGCTGTATTTCGCGTCAAGAAAAAAGGATGTGCCTTGGTTGAAGCAAGAATATGAAGCTCGAAAAAAACATGGGTTTTCCGTAAAATGGTTGGAACAAGAAATCATTCAGAAAAAATACCAGCTTGAGAATTCGCACGGCGGCATTTTGTCAGATCAAGGTGGGAGTATAGATGCTTTCCAATTGGCCCATGATCTCCTATACTACAATTATAAAAAAGGATTGCAGGTTTACGACAAAACCGATGTGGTTAAGATAGACTACCGCAGTAAGGACGTTGTAGTACATACCGAATTCGAAAAGACCATTAAGGCCAAAAAAATCATCTTTTGCAATGGCTTTGAAAGCACAGAAATCATACCTGAAAAGATTGTTGACCTTTTGTCTACCTATGCCGTAGTTGGCGAACAGAATGAAGATGATTATTCAAAAGTGCAAAACACCCTGTTTTGGAATACTGCCCAGCCATATAATTATATGAGAACTACCGATGATAACCGTTTTTTGATTGGTGGGGAGGATGAAGATTTTGTCAATGCCGATAAACGGGATACATTGCTCAAAAAGAAAGCTGAAAAGTTAGGAAAAACAATGAACAAATTATTTCCGAATTATTCGTTTAGAGTCGATTTTGGTTGGGCAGGAACCTTTGGCGAAACTAAAGATGGCCTACCATATATTGGTGAACATCACGATTTTAAAAATGCCTATTTCGTATTGGGATTTGGGGGAAATGGGATTACCTTTTCAGTTATTGGTAAGGACATGGTCTCCGCATTTTTAAAGGGAGAAACACACAAACTCTCAGAATTCTTTAAATTTGATAGATGAGATTTTTGAGAATAGGGATATTAATTTTAAATCGTATTAAGCAATCTGCTTAATCAGTGATGTATTGACTTCATGTTTGCCGTCAAAAGGTATAATTTGCAAATTACAATGACCAAACAATTCATAAGCTCTGTTTTTTTCAAAGGATAGGCGATCTTCGTCGAGATATTTATCATCAGTTCCATAAATCAAAGATATTTTTGTCATCGGATCTAAAAATTTAAAGTCTTCAGCAGTTAATTCCTTGGGAATTCCTCCCGACATCATCACAATTTGCGAACAATTCAACTGTCTTTTTGCAATATATCTCAGTGCTATCGAAACACCTTGCGAATATCCCAACATAATGAGATTTGGCGTTTTTGAGAGATGTTCCGCCTTAAATATGGCATCGAGATACCGCATTACATTTTTGGTTTCTTTTTTGGTGTTTTCCTTGGTTAACCAACTGGCACCTACATGTTTTAATCTGGAACTTACATAATATTTACTTTGTGCTTGAGGAGCAATAATATAGTTTTCTTCGGGATTCAAATCCGTAAAATATTTCAGAAAATAACGACTCAAATACCCCATCCCATGACAGACAAACCACACATTTTTTGTAGTTTCAGATAAGGTATTTAAAGTAGAATAGGAGTTGGTGGTTTGGTAGGTGATTTCTTTTTCTGCTGGTTTCATGCTTTGACATTTATTATTCCATAAAGATACTGAGATAAGGAATGATAAAAAATTCAAGATTCAAGATTCGGGGATTCAAGACTCAAGATTCAGGATTCAAGATTCAAGACAATACAAAAAATCATCTACTTTAAATACATAGGAACAACAATCAAAATAGAAACGATACTATTTTTGGAATTTAAAAACCCAAAACCCAAAACCCAAAACCCAAAACCTGAATTATTGTTTTGTATCTTTACAATCGATTTTTTAAAACCCAATTTTTATGCATTTATCCAAAGAAGATATTTTAGCAAAAGCGAACAGTGCCAGCAAAAACACCTTGATGGAGACCCTGAATATTGAAATGATAGATTATGGTCCTGATTTTTTAGTGGCCAAAATGCCTGTCAATTCGCGAGTTTATCAACCTGACGGTGTCCTTCATGGTGGTGCCACCGCTGCCTTAGCTGAAAGTGTAGGAAGTTTTGCATCTCATATCTTTTTAGATACTGATAAGTTGTTTGTGCGCGGTATCGAAATAACCGCCAATCATTTGAAATCTGTCAGAGATGGATTTGTATATGCCAAAGCAACTTTTATTCACAAGGGAAGAACCACACAATTATTGGATATACGAATTACGGATGATCATGATAATTTGATTTCCATCTGTAGGTTATCTACCATCAGCTTACCAAAAGGCAAATAATATGAATTTGGATCAATTTTTTGAAAAGATCAAAAAACAGTATGATAGGAAATTACCTTTTGTAGTTTATAAAAAACCAAGTTCATCAAAACTGAAGTGCATGCTTCAAGCCACTGATGTCTTACATGCGGTTGTTGATTTTACTGAAAGTGGATTCGTATTTGCACCATTTGACAGCAGTCAAGACGCTTTTATAGTTCCTATAGAACATGCGGAGATTGTTTCGGTAGAATTTGATAAAAATGATTTTTCAAAAACTGAACGTAAAAATCATAAAACTTCTGATATGGTCGATAGCCATCGAGAGTCAGAGAAATTAGCACATATCAATCAGGTCAAAAATGGGATTACAGCAATTGAAGAGGGGTGCTTCTCAAAAGTGGTACTTTCTAGAAGAGAACTTGTTGCGAATGTGGAAAATCATCCCATTGAAATTTTCAAACGCTTATTACAGCGTTATCCGCCCGCATTTGTATATTGTTGGTACCATCCAAAAGTTGGCTTGTGGTTAGGCGCTACGCCTGAAACCTTATTGAATATAAAGGGTCACCAATTACATACCATGTCTTTAGCAGGCACTCAAGCTTTTGAAGGAACTGTCGATGTGGTCTGGAAAGAAAAGGAAAAAGAAGAACAACAAATAGTTACTGATTTTATTGTTGAAAGCTTGCGTGAATCAGTTGGCAATCATCGCTCTACAACCGATTTAATGACCGTAACTGACCAAAAAACCGTCAGAGCTGGAAACCTCTTGCATCTTCAAACGGAAATCTCAATGCGTTTGACACCTGAAAACAAAGACTTGAAACCAATCTTAGAAGCCCTGCATCCAACCCCGGCGGTCTGTGGTTTTCCAAAAGACAAAGCCAAAGCTTATATTGTTGAAAATGAAGGTTATCCTCGTGAATTTTATGCTGGATTTATGGGCGAATTGCACCTGAAAGAAACCATTAGCAGAAATCCTAACCGGCGCAATGTGGAAAATAATGCCTATAGGGTTCAAAAATCAGTTTCTAACCTGTATGTGAATTTACGTTGCATGCAGATAAAAGGTGAGGATGTCTTTATTTATGTTGGTGGTGGCATAACCAAAGATTCTAATCCCACAGCAGAATGGGAGGAAACGGTGCATAAATCGAAGATTATTAAAAGTGTGCTGTAGAGGTGAGAGGGGATTAGGCAATAGGTCTATTAGGCATTAGGGATTAGACACATTGGTATTAGAAATTAGTTCACATAAAAAGAAAGACATCTGCACAAACTGCTAGAGATTAACTGTTGTTACCCAGATTTCCACAAACCTGCCGGCCGGCGAGGCAGGGGAGGCACTAAGTTCCACAAAGGAAATGTTAGGGTTGAATTGTAGTACCATTCTGCGAAAATCTGCGAGATCTGCGGGAGACTAATGGTTGTTGTACTACGTTCCACGAACCTGTTTGACAGCGAAGCGGGGGAGCCACTAAGGCTCTATAAATGAAAAATTGAGTTTTAAATGAAGTAACCTCTGCGAAAATCTCCGAGATCTGCGGGAGATTAACTTTTGTTCCACAACGTTCCACAAACCTGTTTGATAGCGAAGCGGGGGAGCCACTAAGGCTCTACAAATGAAAAGTTAAGTTTTAAATGAAGTAGCATTCTGCGAAAATCTCCGGGATCTGCGGGAGACTAATAGTTGTTGTACGGCGTTCTACAAACCTGTTTGCCGACGAAGCAGAGGAGACACTAAGGCTCAACAAATGAAAAGTTAAGTTTTATATGAAGTAGCATTCTGCGAAAATCTCCGAGATCTGCGGGAGAAAATCTGCAGAATCTGCCGGAAACAATAAAGGTGCCGCAACGTTCCATAAAGAGATTATCGATTTTTTAAACTTTGTAGTTTTTCAACTTACAATTTTTCATTTGGCTCCTCTAAATTCGTACTTTTGTGATAAGATTATCCATGAATGAAATATCCTAAAATTCCGCTTGCTCAGACCGTTATTCAGCTTTGCAAAGCAAAAAATATAAAACATATTGTCATTTCACCAGGCAGCAGAAACGCGCCTTTGACCATTGGTTTTTCCAACGATCCATTTTTTAAGTGTTACAGTATTGTCGATGAACGCTGTGCAGCTTTTTTCGCTCTTGGTATTGCTCAGCAAATTGAGGCACCGGTGGTGGTGGTTTGCACTTCTGGGAGTGCATTGCTCAATTATTACCCAGCGGTTGCAGAGGCCTTTTATAGTGAAATTCCCTTAATTGTACTCTCTGCTGATCGACCAAAACACCTGCAGAATATTGGTGATGGACAAACTATCAATCAGAAGAATGTTTACGAAAACCATATTCTTCACTCGGCAAATTTAAAATTAGATGTAAAGGATGAACTCAATATTCCGTTGAATGAAGACATTCCGATATTTAAAAATATTGAAGATAAACTGGAGCGATTATTAGGGCTTCAGAAAGATATTCAAAAGTTTAATGAGCAAGAAATGAACGATGCCATTAATAAATCCATCTTCAAAAAAGGTCCAGTCCATATCAATGTTCCGTTTGATGAACCGCTTTATGAGATGGTTGACACTTTGACAGTCAGCCCCAAAAACATTCCCATCACTTTGGAAGAGCCAAAAATAGATTCTTACATCTTGGACCAATGTTTAAACGATTGGCGTAAAGCAAAGCGAAAAATGATATTGGTGGGTGAGTACGCGCCTGATAAAATTGAACAAAAGTGGTTGAATTTATTGGCGAAAGATGATAGTGTTATTGTCCTGACGGAAACCACCTCCAACTTAGATCATGGCGCATTCATCACAAGTATAGACAAGTTGATTGCCCCCCTTCAAAAGGAAGATTTTATAAAATTGCAACCAGAAATCCTCATCACATTTGGAGGCATGGTAGTTTCCAAAAAGATTAAAGCATTTTTACGGAAATATCAGCCCAAAGAGCACTGGCATATCAGCGAAACCAGGGCTTATGATACCTATTTTTGTTTGACCCAGCACATCAAAGAAACGCCCAATTATTTTTTTAGTGAGTTTTTACCGAAGGCTATACAAGTAAAAAGCTCCTATAGGAATTATTGGACGGGAATTAAGATGGAGCGAAACAAAAAACACAATGTGTTTTTGGAGGACATTTCGTTTTCCGATTTTAAAGTTTTTGACACGCTTTTTAAAACATTACCTAACGACACTATTTTACAGGTTGGCAACAGTTCTGCCATTAGGTATGCGCAACTATTTGACATTCATAAATCTATAGAAGTCTATTGCAACCGGGGCACTAGCGGCATTGATGGGAGCACATCAACAGCAATCGGCTGTGCATTGGCTCATAAACGCCAGACCAATTTTATAACAGGCGATTTAAGTTTCTTCTATGATAGTAATGCGCTTTGGAATAATTATATTCCCAATTCATTCCGTATCATAGTCATTAACAATGGCGGTGGCGGAATTTTCAGAATTCTACCGGGACATAGAGACACAGAAAATTTTGATACGTTTTTTGAAACCAAACATAATTTGAACGCGCAGCACTTAGCTGAAATGTACAATTTTAAATATAAAAAGGTGTCCACACTCAATGATCTGAAGACAGCGTTGAGTTCCTTTTATAAAGAAAGTAAAGCTCCAAAAATTCTTGAAATCAATACTGTAGAACAAGCAAATGACGAAATTTTGCTAGCTTATTTTAAGGCTCTTAAATAATCATTAAATCTGAGTGTTATTCTTTATAGATATGTTAAATTTTAGTATATTGAGACTTTAAATAATTACTTAAAACTTTTCAATAATGAGTAAAAGAGATGAATTAATTACCAAGTATGCTGCAGACTTAAAGGAAAAATGTGGCGTCAATGCTGACATGGATTTACTGACCAAGGTAACCATTGGTTGTGGCCCGTCAATTTACAATGCAGATGCATCAACAGTCTCAGCTTCTGACCCTAACGAAATTGCAACCGTTAAAAACAACTTTCTAATCAAGAAACTAGGCTTAAAAGATGGTCCTGAATTAGATGAGGCCATTGATTCGGTAATGGAAACCTATGGGAAATCAAACCGAAATAAATATAGAGCAGTAGTTTATTATTTACTGACAACGCACTTTAAAAAAGAAGACGTTTATAACTAATAAATGCTACCCTGAAAAATAGAAAAGCGTTACTCCTGAAGTTTCAGAACAGTATCGCTTTTTTTATTGGATAAACATGAATATACTTACCTTTGCGCCATGATACACATAGGAGAATATAATACCTTAGAAATAATTAGAGAGGCTGAGCAAGGCGTTTATATCGCTGATACAGAAGGGAATGAAGTCTTGTTGCCAAATAGATATGTTCCTGAAACATATAAAATTTGGGATAAGATTGAAGTCTTTGTTTATTTAGATAATGAGGAGCGTTTGGTTGCGGTAACAGACAAACCGTATATTACACGGGGGGAGTTTGCAATGCTTCGTTGCAATCAGGTTACAAATCACGGTGCTTTTTTAGATTGGGGTATGGTAAAAGAGCTGTTCTGCCCATTCAAAGAGCAAGCCTTTAAAATGAAAACTGGCGGTTGGTATTTGGTGTATTGCTATCTGGATGAAAAAACAGGCCGACTGGCAGCGTCCAGTAAAACCAATCAATTTTTAGACAATAAAGATCTGACGGTAACACAATTTGAGGAAGTAGACATCATTATTTCGCATCCTTCAGAAATTGGAATGAACGTCATTGTCAATAATAGACATGCTGGATTGATTTTTCAAGACGATATTTATAAGGAATTAAGTATTGGTGACCGCATGAGAGGTGTGGTCAAAAAGATCAGACCAGATAATAAATTGGATATTACTTTAGAACAGATTGGTTATCGAAAAATAGAACCAAATGCAGATATTATTATGCACGAGTTGGAAGATAATGGTGGGTATCTTAGCTTAACCGATAAATCAAATCCAGAGGATATTAAAGCAGTACTTCAAATGAGCAAAAAAACCTTTAAAAAAGCTATTGGAACATTATATAAACAACGACTAATCGAAATTAAGGAAGATGGCATTTATCTTATTTAATTCATTTTAAAAATAAAACACATGAGTCAAATTAACTGGGAAACTGTCAAGGAATACCAAGATATCACTTATAAAAAGAGTAATGGGGTTGCCCGTATAGCATTTAATAGACCAGATGTCAGAAATGCATTTAGACCAAAAACCACAAGCGAATTATACGACGCATTTTACGATGCCAATGAAGATGTAACTATTGGTGTGGTCTTGCTATCTGCTGAAGGGCCATCGTCCAAAGATGGCATTTATTCTTTTTGTAGTGGTGGCGATCAAAAAGCTCGAGGAAAGCAAGGTTACGTAGGCGAGGATGGTTATCATAGATTAAATATCTTGGAAGTACAACGCTTGATTAGGTTCATGCCTAAAGCGGTCATAGCAGTGGTTCCTGGATGGGCAGTAGGCGGTGGACATAGTTTACATGTGGTGTGCGATCTCACTTTAGCCAGTAAGGAACACGCTATTTTTAAACAAACTGATGCTGATGTGACCAGTTTTGATGGTGGTTATGGCTCTGCTTATTTAGCCAAAATGGTAGGACAGAAAAAAGCTCGCGAAATCTTTTTCTTGGGAAGAAATTATTCTGCGCAAGAAGCGTATGAAATGGGAATGGTCAATGCTGTAATTCCGCATGCAGAATTGGAAAATACAGCTTACGAATGGGCACAAGAGATATTGGCCAAGTCGCCAACCTCCATAAAGATGTTGAAGTTTGCGATGAACTTGACCGATGATGGGATGGTCGGTCAGCAAGTATTTGCCGGAGAAGCCACACGATTGGCCTATATGACCGAAGAAGCCATTGAAGGCCGAAATGCGTTTTTAGAGAAGCGAAAGCCAAATTTTGAAAAAAAATGGATTCCATAAATCACCCAAAATTTTAGAATGGAAAGAGTAAAATTGTGGTTTTCAGCGTTCAGATTACGAACACTGCCCTTATCTATTTCAGGAATCGTTGTTGGAAGTTGTTTTGCGGCTTACAATGGTGTCTTCAATCCTCTTGTTTTTGCTTTAGCTCTATTGGTAACGCTCGCACTACAAATTCTCTCAAATTTGGCCAATGATTATGGAGATGGAACCAAAGGAACCGACAATGAAAATAGAGTAGGCCCCATGCGGGCGGTGCAGAGTGGAAAAATCACACCTGACCAAATGCTTGAAGCTTTAAAAATTAATGTTCTAGTGGTCATTTTCTTGACTGTTTTTCTTATTTATATTGCGTTTGGACACCGTTATTTTTTGTATTCCTTATTCTTCTTTGTCTTGGGTGGTGTTTCGGTTTATGCGGCCATGAAATATACTATGGGTGATTCCGCTTATGGATATCGGGGACTTGGCGATGTGTACGTGTTGATTTTCTTCGGATTTGTGAGCGTCGTTGGGAGTTATTTTCTGTTTTCAAAGCAATTGGACCATATCGTGTTTCTGCCTGCCATTGCTGTTGGCTTACTGAGTGTAGGCGTGCTCAACCTAAATAATATGAGAGATATTGAGTCGGATAAACTGTCAAATAAAATCACAACAGCAGTCAAATTAGGTAAAGTAAAATCCAAAAAATACCATTTATTTCTGATCATTGGCGCTATGATTGCTGGAATTGTATTTTCAATTTTATATTACACTTCGCCTTGGAATTTCCTTTTTCTAATTGCTTACATTCCGCTGTCCATTCACATTAAAAAGATTATAAACGCTCAGGTTTCTTCTGATTTCGATTCACAATTAAAAGTGTTGGCATTATCAACATTTTTGTTTTCTCTATTATTGGGGATTGGTTATATTTTGTAAAAATCATCTTTAATCTTTGGTTGTCAGCGATTTAAATTGTACATTTAAGAGTAATTTTTAAGCCAACATTCATTTTTTTAATGAGTTGGTTATAAGATTTGGGGCTTTAAAACTCAGACACATTCTTAAATATGTCTGAGTTTTTTTAGTGAAACCCTATTTTTACAAGCATGAAGTGCGCAGTAAAAATAGCTGGTTGAACTAACCCCGCTTTTTAGCGGGGTCTTAAACTAATAGATGCAATATTTTTGCACCCTATTTTTACAAGCATATAGTGCGCAGTAAAAATAGCTGGTTGAACTAACCCCGCTTTTTAGCGGGGTCTTAAACTTATAGATGCAATATTTTTGCACCATATTTTTTACAAGTATGAAGGGCGCAGTGAAAATAGCAGGTTCCCAACCCCGTCGAAGGACGGGTCTCAAGATGGAAGGCCGAGTTTAGTTCGATTATCTCCTATTTCTTAATTCTATGTTGTAACCCAGACACTACGCCATCAAAACAGCTATCTAATCCCCAACATTTTTCAAATTCAAATTTTAAATCTCACCCCACGTTCATCTTACACCTTCCATCTTCCAGAAATCCTACTTTTTATCGCACCCAAATAGAGTCGTCATAAATATTTTGAATATATTTAAGTCGTTCAAATAATTCATACATCAAATTTCTAAAATTATGAAAATTACGTATTACGGTCATTCAAGCTTAGGTATTGAAGTCAATGAGGTTAATATTTTAGTAGATCCTTTTATTTCCGCCAATGAGAAGGCTTCACATATTGATATCAATACATTAAAAGCGGATTATATTCTTCTAACCCATGCGCACCAAGACCATGTTTTAGATGTTGAGGCCATCGCTAAACGCACTAATGCCATGATTGTATCCAACTTTGAAATTGCCAATCACTTTGAGGCTATGGGACTGGAAGTACATCCAATGAACCATGGTGGTTCATGGGATTTTGAATTTGGAACCGTTAAATATGTTCCAGCCATACATACGTCATCATTTGCCGATGGTACTTATGGCGGACAACCAGGTGGCTTTGTCATTGAAGGCGAGCGTAAAAACATTTATATAGCCGGAGATACGGCATTAACTATGGATATGAAACTCATTCCTTTGCGACTCAAACTCGATTTAGCCATTTTACCAATAGGCGACAACTTTACCATGGGCGTCGATGATGCCATTATTGCTAGCGATTTTATTCAATGCGATAAAATTATGGGTTACCATTACGACACTTTTGGTTATATTGAAATCGACCATGAGGAAGCCAAACGTAAGTTTTTTGATAAGAACAAGGATTTGATGTTATTGGAGATTGGAGAGGGAATTGAGCTGTGATGCTCACTTTACCGAACTCCTCAATAAATACCAATGCAAGATTTTCGGAACAAAGCGTTTTAAATAAACGCCCAAGACCTCCGTTTTGCCAATATAAACTTCAAACTTATCTCTTTTAATCGCTTTGAGCATTCGCTTAGCAAAGACATCCACATCCAATCCGTTTTGAGTGGATTCATCTTGATATCTTTGCTGGCTGCCATCGCCTATTAGAGCATTTCTGGCCACATCAGTATTGACAAATCCCGGGCAAATCAGGGTTACTTTAACATTATCTTTTTCGTGTTCCAATCTTAAAGTATCAAAAAAGCCATGCAATGCATGCTTCGCACCGCAGTATCCAGATCGAAGCGGACTGCTGAATTTTCCCATGACACTCGACACGGTTACAAACTGCCCAGTTTTGCGCTTTACAAAATGCGGCAATAATGCTTTTGTAAGCGCCACCGTTCCCAGATAATCGATGTCCATGAGTTTTTTGTACACTTCAACAGTAGTGTCAATGACCAAAGACCGCTGACTGATGCCACCGTTATTAATAAGAATATCAACGGTACCGAAGAATTGAATGGCTTTAAGTGCGATGGGTTGCATCTGATTATAATCTGCCAAATCGAACGGTAAAATGGCCACTTGTTCAGGGTTTTTACATTGCTGTTTTACGGATTCAAGGGCATCTTCACGTCTTGAAGACAAAATTAACTGACAGTTGTAGTGTGATAGCCTTAGGGCTAAAGCTTTACCAATGCCACTTGAAGCACCCGTAATCCAGATGGTTTTGTTGTTAAAATTCATTTATAGTGAAGTTAAAGTTGACGCTTCGGCTGCGCACAGTAGGATAGGTTGATAAAAGCCAGGCAATCTAAATTTCTACTGACCCGCCCCAACATGATTTTCTTGGGTAATTCCGTTCAGACCAGTCGCATTGACGGGCTTTTGTATGTCTACTGCAGACTGTTTATTGCCCGCTGTCTCTTCCCATTCCTTACGTAAATCATCACTCAGTTTTCCTGTGCCATCATGTTTCCAGCCTGGAGGCTTAACAATATATTTCACGCGATCACGTATTGATTTTTTTCCAGAGAATACATCTTTCCCCATGGCTAACCATTCATGGAAAGCGACTTTTAAAGGATTATAAGTTTTAATATTACTTACCAAACCATAGATTACTTTTTCATCTTCAAGCTCTGGTTGAAAGGTGCCAAATAGCTTGTCCCAAATAATAAAAATCCCCGCATGGTTTCTGTCCAAATACAACGGATTACTGCCGTGGTGTACCCTATGATGAGAAGGGGTATTCATCACGCTTTCAAACCATTTGGGCATTTTATCAATCGCCTCGGTATGGATCCAGAACTGATAGAGCAGGCTCACAGACATTTGTAACAATATCATTCCCGGATGAAATCCGATTAACGGTAGCCACAACCAAAAAATAAAGGTGTAAAATCCACCAGACCAAGTTTGACGCAAAGCGGTACTCAAGTTATAATGTTCTGAAGAATGGTGCACCACGTGGGATGCCCAAAATAAACGGTTTTCATGCGAGATGCGATGGAACCAATAATATGTAAAGTCATCGGCGAACAGTAAAAGCACAAAACTCCACCAGGCAAAGGGGATGGTGAAAATTCTGAAGTTTTCATAAATCACCATAAAAACCAATAAGACTACAGCTTTAGTAAAAAACCCCAAGAACACATTGCCCAATCCCATGGCAATGGAGGTGAAGGCATCTTTAGTTTCGTAAGTTTTTTTCTTTTCCTTGATGCTGACATAAAGTTCCAATAACATCGAAATGACAAAAAACGGGATTGCATAAAGAATAATATTTGGAAACTCAGGCATGATTATTAAGAGTTATTAAAATTAAGTGTCAAACGCATGTTATTGTCTTGGGTACATAGCGTTCCAAACATAAACAATTTGGAAAGTAAGTCCTCTTTCATTTCTTAAAAATACAAAATTAATTGACTATTTTTGACCATAATTATGACAGCAACCTACCAAAAACACACGCTCAATTTTAAACAAGCCAGTGGAACGTCTCGTGGCATCCTAAAAACCAAGGATACTTGGTTCATTATAATAGCATCTGAAGACAAAAAGGGTATTGGCGAATGTGGTATGTTTAGAGGCTTGTCCGTAGATGATCGGCCAGATTTTGAATCTGTTTTATCTTGGACTTGCAAAAATATATTCTTGGGAAAGGAGGTCCTTCTTTCAAAGCTCAAAGAATTCCCGAGCATTCAATTTGGATTGGAAATGGCATTTCTTGATTTACAAAGTGAGGTCGATTTTGACTTATTTCCATCTAAATTCACAAAAGGGAAGGATGCCATTCCAATCAACGGATTGATTTGGATGGGATCGGAAGATTTTATGAGAGAACAAATCACATCTAAAATTGAAGAAGGTTTCACCTGTATCAAACTTAAAATAGGCGCCATCGATTTTCAAACGGAATTAGACCTGCTTAAATCCATACGAACCCATTTCTCAGCTACCGATATTGAATTGCGTGTTGATGCCAACGGTGCATTTTCACCTGAAGAAGCGTTGGAGAAATTAAAGCGCTTGTCCGATTATCAATTACATTCCATAGAGCAGCCCATCAAACAAGGTCAAGTAGAGGAAATGGCCAGACTTTGCCAAACCACGCCGTTGGATATTGCTTTGGATGAAGAGTTGATTGGCATTTTTGAGGATAATAAAAAACATGATTTACTACAAACCATAAAACCACAATATATCATTTTAAAACCAACCTTAGTAGGAGGGTTTCAAGGCAGTAAATCTTGGATTGACGCTGCTCAAGCTGGTAATATAGACTATTGGATTACGAGTGCATTGGAGAGTAATGTAGGACTCAATGCCATTGCGCAATGGACCTACACTTTGCAAAATAATCGACCTCAGGGCCTTGGAACTGGAGGTCTGTTTAGCAATAATATTGATAGTCCGTTGGAAGTCCATAATGGTGCATTACAATATAATAGAAAAACAAATTGGAATTTTAATTTATAAGATGATATGTATATAGCTCAAGCGTATAAAGGTTTACATGATTGGTGGCGTTATGTAGTAGGTTTGATAATTGCCATAATTGGAGTTTTTATTTTCTCAATTCCCCATGGTATTGGTGTGATGTTCAAAACCATGCAAGGTGGCACTATTGATCCTTCAAAAATGAATGATACCGCCTATCTGATGGGATTGTTTGAGCCTAATGTGAACTTAGTGTTTATACTACTTCCTTTTGTAGGTGGATTCTTGTTTTTGCTTGGTGCCGTAAAATGGTTGCACAAACAGCCCTTAACGGCTTTGACTACCGCACGACCAAAAATTGATTGGAAGCGCTTCTGGGTTATCTTTTTTTTCTGGGGTATTTTATCTTCAAGCTTAATTTTGATTGATTATGCAATGTCACCGGAGGACTATGTTTTCAATTTTAAATTACAACCTTTTTTGATTCTGTGTGTCATTGCCATCCTTTTGGTGCCCTTACAAACTAGTTTTGAAGAGTATTTGTTTAGAGGCTATCTTATGCAGGGGATTGGTGTGGTTACTAGATACAAATGGATACCTCTGGTCATTACTTCTGCAGTTTTTGGTTTGATGCATATCGCCAATCCAGAAGTAGACAAGCTCGGGCCCATTATCATGGTATATTATATTGGCACCGGATTGTTTTTAGGAATTATGACGCTAATGGACGAAGGTTTGGAATTGTCCTTAGGCTTTCACGCGGCCAACAATTTATTTACAGCACTTTTGGTTACTGCAGACTGGACCGCCTTTCAGACGCACTCAATTTTTAAAGACATGTCAGATCCGCAGGCTGCAGAATTCATGGATATATTTATGCCTGTATTTGTTATGTTTCCAATAATTCTCTTTATCCTATCAAAGCTCTATAAATGGACAGATTGGAAAGGGAAACTTTTTGGAAAAGTGATTGCGCCACCTTTAGAAGATGTCAGAATATTGGAAGAAATCAATGAGATTGGTACGGAATAATTTTCTATATTTTTTTCATTATTGACAATCTGATTCCGGCTGAAATCAATACCTTAGTCAACGCATATAATCATAATTAAAAAGCCCACAAAATGACGCCAACATTCGATAAAATCCATTTGAAGTTCAAATTAAATGCCAACAATTACAGTGCTGAAGATCTTAAAGAAGTTGCTTATAGCTTAGTAAAAGAAGGTGCGCCCTATGAAAAAGTTATGGGCGATTTTCTCATGGATTGGTTGGACGCCAAAGATTATATCAACGTACGGACTTCGGGTTCAACAGGACAACCGAAATTGATGAAGGTGAGCAAACAAGCCATGGTCAATTCTTCCATTGCCACGGGTGATTATTTCAAAATGGAACCAGGTCAAACCGCATTATTGTGTTTGCCAACCCATTATATTGCAGGAAAAATGATGTTGGTACGAGCGATGGTTCTAGGATTGGAACTTGACTTTGTTGATCCAACCACACAGCCTGTTTTTGACTATGGCAAGCCCTATGATTTTTGTGCCATGATTCCGATTCAATTGAAAAACACGGTTAAATACATCCACAACATTAAGACTTTGATCATTGGAGGAGCTGCCATTTCAAAACCGTTGGAAGCAGCCATCCAAGGCTTAAAAACTAAAATATACGCTACCTACGGAATGACAGAAACGGTGAGTCATATTGCGGTAAAACGTATGAATGGAAAACAGAAAATGGATTATTTTAAGGTGTTTCCCAAAGTGAAAATTTCTCAAGATGATAGAGGCTGTTTGATTATTGAGGCTCCAAAAGTGACGTCAGAGCGTTTGATTACTACTGATGTGGTGAAACTGCATTCAGCTACAGAATTTGAATTGATTGGACGTCTTGATAATATGGTCAATTCAGGTGGTTTGAAGTTGTTTCCTGAACAAATTGAAGCTAAACTTGTTGATCAAATCAAAGAGCGCTTTTTTATTGCTTCTGAACCCGATTCAGACTTAGGCGAGAAGCTTATTCTTATTTTAGAAAGTGATAAAAACACACTAAAGAAGTCGTCATTTAAGGGGCTGGACAAATTAGAAATTCCCAAAGAAATCTATACGGTCCCGAAATTTAAAGAAACTGCCACTGGTAAAATTCAACGTAAGGAAACACTTAAATTACTAAAAACCGACGCTCACTAATCAAAACGACCGCTTCACTCATTTCTGGTTTTAGAATAAGATTTTAGAATATAGTTTTACTGTAAACTAAAATCAATTATTATGAAATCAGTCTTACAGTTCGTCTTTATATTAATTATCTCGGTACAATTACAGGCACAACAAAAAATCATTTCCGGAATAGTGAGTTCATCTTCTGATGGTTTGCCCTTACCGGGAGCCAGCGTTATGATTAAAGGCACCACAATAGGAACACAAACCGATTTTGATGGGAAATATACGCTATTGGCGAGCGAAGGTGATATCCTTCAGTTTACCTATGTTGGCTTTAAAACTCAAGAAATTAAGCTTAGAAAGGAAACGATGCTCAATATTACCTTAGAAGCAGATAACACTGCCTTGGAGGAAGTGGTGGTTGTGGGGTATGGAGCCACCAGAAAATCATTTCTATCACGGTCAGACAGACGTCATCAAAGAAAGAATGGTCAAGTGGCTCAAACCTTGTCAGGGCAGATTGCTGGAGTCAACGTGGGTCATCGTCAGAATGGAGCATACCCTATTCGTGGTAACACATCGGTCATCAGAAATAACAAACCGTTATATATTGTTGATGGTATAGCCGTAACATCACAGGAAAATATCGATGTTATAAGTCCGAACGACATAAAATCCACCACCATTCTTAAATCTCAAGAAGCAACGGCTATGTATGGAGCAAGAGGCGCTAACGGGGTGATTATAGTTAATACAAAGCAAGGCAATTACAAGCCAAATTACCCTGAATTGACCAACGAAGAGTCTTATGCTGAAATTACTGAAAATCAATTTGAGCGGGTTTCACTATCTCCATTGTCCACCTTTTCAATTGATGTGGACAAAGCATCTTATAGCAATATTAGAAGAATGATCAATAACGGACAGAAAATTCCACCAGATGCTGTACGAATTGAAGAAATGATTAATTATTTCAACTATAACTATCCTCAGCCAACAGGTCAGCATCCTTTTTCGATTCATACAGAGGTTGCCAAAACACCATGGAATGTTGCTACTAAAATTGTGAAAATCGGTTTACAAGGTAAAAGCTTTAAAAATGAAGAATTACCAGCATCAAACTTAACTTTTCTGATTGACGTTTCCGGTTCTATGAACAGTGCCAATAAGCTGCCATTATTGAAATCGGCTTTTAAACTTTTAGTCAATCAATTAAGAGCCAAAGATAAAATAGCGATTGTTGTTTATGCTGGTGCGGCTGGAATGGTATTACCGCCAACCTCGGGGGCAGATAAAGAGAAAATTAGCAATGCTTTGAACAATTTAAGTGCAGGTGGATCGACCGCTGGTGGTGCGGGAATTGAATTGGCGTACGAGATTGCTCAGGAAAATTTTATTAAAAATGGAAACAATCGTGTGATTCTTGCAACTGACGGCGACTTTAACGTTGGTGCATCCAGTGATAAGGACATGGAAAAACTGATTGAAGAAAAGCGTGAAAGCGGTGTGTTTTTATCGGTGTTGGGATTCGGTTTTGGAAATTACAAAGACTCAAAATTAGAAACATTGGCCAATAAGGGCAATGGAAACCACGCCTATATTGATACCATGCAAGAGGCACAAAAAACCTTTGGCAAAGAATTTGGTGGCACGTTGTACACCATTGCTAAAGATGTTAAAATTCAGATAGAATTCAATCCCAAAAAAGTCCAAGCTTACCGTTTGATAGGCTATGAAAACCGATTGTTGGCGGATGAAGATTTTATTGATGATACTAAAGATGCCGGCGAATTGGGAAGTGGTCATACGGTTACGGCGCTTTATGAAGTTATTCCTACAGGTGTGAAAAGCGATTATTTAAAAGATGTAGATGATTTGAAGTATACCGAGACAACTGTAGCACCTGAGTATTCTGACGAATTGTTTACAGTGAAATTCAGATATAAAAAACCCAATGGAGTAAAGAGTATCGAAATGGCACACATTCAAAAAGATGAAGTTTCTGAGCCTTCAGAAGATCTCAGATTTGCTGCGTCAGTCGCCCTGTTGGGAATGCAGCTCAGGGCATCCAAATTTGATAATAAGGCTACCTTAAAAGATATTACGGAAATGGCCAAACAAGGTAGAGGAAGTGATGCTAACGGCTACAGATCGGAATTTATCCGATTAGTGGAATCCTATCAGAATTTATAAGACATGTGTAGATAAAGAGCGGCTCAAAGTCGCGCTTTACTACGATTACGCATTAACTATGCTGTTTTCCTTTTGTTATCATCGAGAATGCCAATGTTGCACAAAGACCTATTAAAGAGAACCCCGCCATCACTGCAAAAACATGTTGGTGGCCCAGCTCGCCTGGCGAGTTATCCAATAGCACACCGATCATTGGTCCAGCAAAAATATCTGGCGTATAGCCAATTACTGAAATAAACCCTACCGCAGTTCCGGTAATGGCTAAAGGCAACTTGGCCTCTTCCATGATTGCAAAATAAAGCACTCGCGTGGCATAGACTCCAATGGCCATAAAAATAACTGATATGATAAATAAGTAAATAGTGGTATCGGAAATAATACCGGAAGCAAAAAACAGGCTACTAAGCATCATGATCAAGAAACCAATAATAATCCATAAGGAAGCCCGAGTCCTATCGGCCAATAGTCCGATAATGATTCCCGTTATCGGCCTGATGTAGAGCAAATAAGTTCCAACCTGAGCTGATCCAATATCGTCATAACCTAAAACATCTTTGGCGTACAAACTAAAGATATCTGTGGTTTTATAACCCACATAAGCACACAAAATGATGAGCATCATAAGCCAAACTGTTGGATATTTTAAAACTGATTTAAAATTTTCAAGCGTATAAATTTTCTTCTGGTTTTGAAGTTTATCAACCTTTGCGGATAAAGGCTTAAGGAAATAGTACACCAGAATTCCAATACAAATAATCATCGCTGAAGACGCCCAGATAACGTATTTAAAAGCATCTTGAAGATGCATTAGGGAAGCTTCAGAAACATCAATGGTTATCATATAAGAAAACACCAAAACGCCAAGAGATCCAAAACTGGCAGCTACAAGTCCTCTGCCGCCATCCAAAAAACCAAAAGCGAGACCCTGCTTGTCTTGTCCGCCCCAAACTCTGGTTGCCTTGATCATAGGTGCCCAAAACAAAAAAATGGTGGTAAATCCGTAATACCCAAACAGCAGTTTCATAGCAAAATAGGAGGGAAAGGTGGCCATATAAAAACCACCGATAGCTGTCATAAAAAGTGCGACTGCCATTAATGTTCTCGGTGCATATTTGTCCGCTAAGGAGCCACCAAAAAAGTACGATATAAATGCAACCACCCCATACACCGAGAAGCAATTGCCCAATTCCAAATTATTGATGTTAAAAATCTCTAAAAAAGTTGGTCTGAAGATACGCGCCAATACAAACGGAAGCACAAAAATGGCCTCTCCTGCAAAAATGAGCAAGAGAATGATAAAAATGGACCGTTTGGATCTTGAAGTGTTCATCACACCTGTAATACACCCATATTAAATTGCTTTTCTATTGGTGAGTGGTTTGCAGCTTCAATACCCATGCTGATCCATGTCCGCGTGTCCAAGGGATCAATAATAGCGTCCGTCCAGATTCTTGCCGCAGCATAATATGGTGAAACTTGAGCATCGTATCGGTCTTTGATTTCTTTATAAAGTGCTTCTTCTTTCTCCTTTGTTATGGTTTCACCTTTCTTTTTAAGTGAGGCCGTTTCAATTTGTAAAAGTACTTTGGCAGCACTATTGCCACTCATAACGGCCAGTTCTGCACTTGGCCACGCAACAATCAATCGTGGATCGTATGCTTTTCCACACATGGCATAATTTCCCGCACCGTAACTGTTACCAATGACAATGGTGAATTTTGGTACTACCGAATTGCTTACCGCATTCACCATTTTGGCGCCATCTTTAATAATGCCACTGTGTTCACTTTTACTGCCCACCATAAATCCGGTAACATCCTGTAAAAATACCAAAGGAATTTTCTTTTGATTACAATTGGCTATAAAACGTGTGGCCTTGTCAGCAGAGTCGTTATAGATTACACCGCCAAACTGCATTTCTCCAGATTTAGTTTTTACTAACTGACGTTGATTGGCCACAATACCTACCGCCCAGCCATCGATACGCGCATACGCTGTGATGATGGTTTTTCCGTAGCCAGCCTTATATTCGTCAAATTCAGAATCGTCCACCAAACGTTTGATGACTTCATACATATCGTATTGATCGCTACGACTTTTTGGTATAATGCCGTAGATATCTTCAGGATTTTCTTTAGGTTTTATCGCTTTTGCGCGATTAAATCCGGCCTTGTCATAATCACCAATCTTATCTATAATGTTTTTGATAGTGTCCAAAGCATCTTTATCGTCTTTAGCTTTATAATCGGTAACACCGGAGATTTCGCAATGGGTCGTGGCACCACCTAAAGTTTCGTTGTCTATAGTTTCGCCAATGGCCGCTTTCACCAAATAACTTCCAGCAAGAAAAATACTTCCCGTTTTATCCACAATTAAGGCTTCATCGCTCATGATAGGTAAATAGGCACCACCTGCCACACAACTTCCCATCACAGCAGAAATCTGGGTAATGCCCATGCTGCTCATAATGGCGTTGTTTCTAAAAATGCGTCCAAAATGTTCCTTGTCTGGGAAGATTTCGTCCTGTAATGGTAAATAAACGCCAGCAGAGTCCACTAAGTAAATAATTGGCAATCGGTTTTCAATGGCGATTTCCTGTGCTCTTAAATTCTTTTTTGCAGTAATGGGGAACCAGGCTCCAGCCTTTACTGTGGCATCGTTGGCCACCACAAGGCATTGTACACCTTTGATATAGCCCATCTTTATCACCACACCACCTGAAGGGCAGCCGCCGTGCTCTTCATACATGTCCTCGCCCGCAAAAGCTGCTATTTCAATGGATTTAGCTTTAGGGTCTAACAGATAATTGATACGCTCACGTGCGGTCATTTTACCTTTCTCATGTTGTTTGTCGATGCTTTTCTGTCCGCCACCCAATTTTACCTTGGCAAGGCGTTGGCGTAAAGCAGAGCGTTGAAGTTTGTTGTGGTCTTCGTTTTTGTTGAAGTTAAGGTCCATTGCAGTTTTTTAGTTTGATGTAAAAATACAAACTTTAAAACTCTTACAAAAGAAGGAAATTGCCCAAAAAATAATCAAGAACCTCGGGGGCCGTTCAATCGGCACCGGCGGCAAAGACCACGAAGTATTACTAAGAAATTGTCTTCCTAAATCGCGGCAAGCCTCAGAGTACATAATCCACTGCTGGAATTAAATTGAATTTTTTGAAAAACTTTCGATAAAACGGCATTTTTTATTTCGTAGATTTGGAAAATACCAATTGAAAGTATCGTCTTTTTCAAAAAAAAGATTATGTCGAAATAAATAGGTGAGATTTAAGGTTTCTGAACTACACCTCACCTAAAACATCCGGATTAAATGGAGAATCGATACAGTAAAATTAAATAATATCAACAGTAAATAATAAATGAAAAAAATATTAGCATTTGCCGGAAGTAATAGTAAAGATTCCATAAATAAACAACTCGCTGTTTATGCGTCAGGATTAATTGAAGGGGCTGAAGTTACCGTTTTAGATTTGAATGATTTTGAACTGCCCATTTTCAGTAAACATTATGAAAAAAGTCACGGTGTTCCTGAAAATGCACTATCGTTTTTGAATTATATCAAACAATCTGATGGGATAGTATTGTCATTGGCTGAAAATAATGCTGCCTATTCTGCAGTGTTTAAAAATTTATTTGATTGGATGTCCAGGGCAGAAGCTAAATTGTTTTTTGGCAAACCTATGTTGCTCATGGCTACTTCTGATGGAAGACGAGGAGCAATTTCTGTTTTGACCATGGCCAAAGAGCGCTTTCCACGTCATGATGCACAAATAGTAGCAGACTTTTCATTACCATCGTTTATGGATAATTTTGAAAATGGAAAGATTACCAATCCCGAGTTAAAAGACGAATTAAAACACAAAGTAGAATTATTGGAAAAACATCTATAATTATGGACATTCAACACACAGATAACGGAAAAGAAGGGGCGTTTTATATCGAAATAGATGGACAAAGAAAAGCAGAAATGACATACTATTACAAAGATTCTGATACCATTGATATTGACCACACCGAAGTTGCAAAATCTTTACAAGGAAAAGGGATAGGTTATGCGTTAATTGATGCCGCAGTGAGGTTTATAAGAAACAAAAACCTAAAAGCAATCACCTCTTGTTCCTATGCAAAAGCAATTTTTGAAAAACGGCAATCCGAATATCAAGATATTATCAAATAACTCATGGATATCTTGAATTGGCGGTTAGGTCGATTCCTCAGTTATAATTAAAAACGATTTTAAATCTAAGTTCTTATTTGTTGTCTGGCTTGGTGTTTCTTTAAAATATAAATAGAAAAAGCAATCAGAATTCCGGTGGCGGCCATTGCTGCACCTACCCAATCGGCAGAGGTATAACCATAACCCATCGCAATAGGTAAGCCTGCAAAGTAAGCCCCTGACGCATTTCCAATATTAAAAGCACTTTGGTTCAGTGAAGACCCTAAAGTTTCAGAGCCTTTTGACGATTGGATAATGAGTAATTGGATAGGCGTGGAAATTGCAAAAGATACCAGTCCGATGATAAATGTCATCACGAGAATCATGGTTTTATCGGATGCCAAATAGGCATTGAGCGAAAGACAGATCACCATTAAAGTGAGAACAATAGTTACGGTATTCAGTGGCGCGAATTTTTCAGTCAGTTTGGCACCAACAAAATTTCCGATCACCATTCCCAATCCAGCCAGTACCATAGCATAAGCGACAACATTTTCTGAATGCCCAGCAACCTCAGTAATAGACGGTGCAATATAACTATACCAAGCAAAAAAACCACCAGTACCTATAGTCGTTAATAAAATAATGAGCCAAAGTTCAGCACGTTTAAAGATTCGAAATTCCTTTAAAAAATTACTTTCAGAAGACTTTTTAAGAGCGGGCATCCAGAATTTAACGCTTAAAACTGCTAAAACGCCAACCACGCCAACCATTAAAAAGGAGACGCTCCAATCAAAACTTTTGCCTAAATAAGTTCCTAATGGCACACCCAAGAGGTTGGCAACGGTCAATCCGCTGAACATAATTGCGATACCTTGAGCTTCTTTTCCTTGTTTAGATAATTTTCCAGCAACTACGGCACCAATTCCAAAAAATGCACCATGTGGCAATCCGGATAGAAAACGTAAGAACATAAACGAATTGTAGCCGGTAGCAAAAGCAGATAAGGTATTGAAAATTGTAAACCATATCATGAGTACCAACAATACCCTGTGAGCAGGCCATTTGCTACCAAATCCTGTCAGTATCGGCGCACCGACGACAACGCCCAAAGCATAAGCCGAAATAAAATGTCCTGCTTCAGGTATACTGATGTTAAATGCATGGGCTACATCTGGCAAAATACCCATGATTACAAATTCAGTCAATCCAATTCCGAATCCCCCAATGGCCAATGACAGTAAAGCTTTATTCATTATTACAATTCTTATAAAAAAATAAGCGCCAAAATTAAAGCTTCGTTCTCAAGATGTCGCAGAAATTATGATAATTAAAAGTTAATTGATACCTTGTAAAAAGGAAGCCTTTTTAGGTGTTGAACAATTAACTACTTGGTGTGTAATTGCAATGTAAAATATTACAATGTATAATTGAATAGATTGAAAAAAATTAAGAGCTTTTGGCCTATACAATTTTTAATAATCCTTTTAAAAACCCACTTTTACAGCTGTTTTTATGTTAAAATAATCGATATTTGCAGTTCCCTTAAAAACTAAGATTTATGGCAATGAATAAAAATACCGTTCTGGCTTGGGCCACAACAATTATGATCATCGTTGGCGTTGCACTCATTGCACTTGGTGCATTTAGATATGATGATGTAGCAGGTTATGGATTTGCTTCAGTAGGCATTGGCTTCTTCGCCATCGCTTGGGTATTCAACGCGCTGAAAGGGCGGGTTTAGCCTTTATCCAAATATTAGCTTGAGATTGATCAAAGTCTTGAGCGTTTGAATTTACCTAATTTTATAATAACTATTAACTCGATTTAAAGATGAGCGATGATAAAAAAGTAATTTTTTCGATGCGAGGTCTTACCAAGACCTTTAAAGGTGCTGATACACCAGTATTGAAAAACATACATTTAAGCTTCTTTTACGGAGCTAAAATTGGAATTTTGGGGCTTAACGGTTCCGGAAAATCCACACTTTTAAAAATTATTGCTGGACAGGATAAAAACTTCCAGGGCGATGTTACTTTTCTTCAGGAATACTCCGTCGGGCTCTTAGAGCAAGAGCCACAGTTGGATGACGACAAAACCGTTATGGAAGTGGTTCGTGAAGGTGCTGCAGAAACGGTAGCCATTCTTGATGAATACAATAAAATCAACGATATGTTTGGACTGGAAGAAGTGTATTCTGATCCAGATAAAATGGAAAAGTTGATGAACCGTCAAGCCGAATTGCAGGATAAAATTGATGCTTCCAATGCTTGGGAACTCGATACGAAATTGGAAATTGCCATGGATGCCTTAAGAACGCCCGATGGTGATAAAAAGATTGGGGTGCTTTCCGGTGGTGAGCGTCGTCGTGTGGCATTATGTCGACTCCTATTGCAAGAGCCTGATGTGTTGTTATTAGATGAGCCTACCAACCATTTGGATGCAGAATCTGTACATTGGCTGGAGCAGCATTTATCTCAATATAAAGGAACAATTATAGCCGTGACCCACGATAGATATTTCTTGGATAATGTGGCAGGTTGGATTTTAGAACTGGATAGAGGAGAGGGTATCCCTTGGAAAGGAAACTACTCGTCTTGGTTAGATCAAAAATCTACCCGTATGGCCCAGGAAAGCAAAACGGCTTCCAAGCGTCAAAAAACCTTGGAACGTGAGTTGGAATGGGTGCGTCAAGGTGCCAAAGGGCGTCAGACCAAACAAAAAGCACGTTTGAACAACTACGATAAATTGATGAGTCAAGATCAAAAGCAACTTGACGAAAAATTGGAAATCTACATCCCCAATGGTCCTCGATTAGGCACAAATGTTATTGAAGCCATTGGAGTCAGTAAAGGTTATGGTGATAAATTACTTTATGAAGATCTAAATTTCAATTTACCTCAAGCAGGTATTGTTGGGGTCATTGGTCCGAATGGTGCAGGTAAAACCACAATTTTCAAAATGATCATGGGTGAAGAAACTCCTGACAAAGGTGAATTTAGAGTAGGTGAAACTGCAAAATTGGCTTATGTGGATCAAAAACATTCCAATATTGATCCTGAAAAATCGATTTGGCAGAACTTCAGTGACGAACAGGAATTGATCATGATGGGTGGAAAACAAGTCAACTCCAGAGCATATCTAAGTCGCTTTAACTTTTCCGGAAGTGAACAGAATAAAAAAGTGAAATTGCTTTCTGGTGGGGAGCGTAACCGTTTGCACTTGGCCATGACGCTCAAGGAAGAAGGTAACGTTTTACTTTTAGATGAGCCAACCAACGACTTGGATGTCAACACTCTAAGAGCCTTGGAAGAAGGTCTTGAGAATTTTGCGGGCTGCGCCGTCGTAATCAGTCACGACAGATGGTTTTTGGATAGGATCTGTACGCATATACTAGCATTTGAAGGCAACTCTCAAGTATATTTCTTTGAAGGTAGCTTTAGTGAATACGAAGAAAACAAGAAAAAACGTCTTGGGGGCGATCTAACTCCAAAACGACTTAAGTACAAGAAATTAGTGCGATAATGCTAATAAAAATGCCGCTCATCGAGCGGTATTTTTTTATTGAGTGAAAGATTATTTATTGTTATTATTAATTGATTTTAATTTTGCTTTAAGCTTATATACTTTATAAATATTCAAACCTAATAAAATCAGTAAAGTAACAACTGCTATTGATAAAATACTGACTATTTTATTAAGGTCTTGAGTGGTTGTGATAATAATACTGAAATTACCCATAATTACGAAATTGCTTAATTATTGTCATATAAATGACCATCCGTAAAATCTTTATAACTCTCATCCACTTCTGCTTTAAAAGCATCGCTATCCGTTAACCGTTTGTTTTCAGCCTTTAATTTGTACATTTTGATTACTGCTATTGCAATAAAAAATAAAAATACGCCTGCAGTTATAAGTAAAACGATAGTAAGATGTTCGGTGCTTACTACGGCGAATTGGGAGACTTTGTGAAATGTAGGAGACATAATTGCAAGAAATTAGATTCGGTTGGCTGTCCAAATATACACTTTTAATTTATTTCGTAACTATATCAAAATAAAAAAGTTACAGCGACGGATTGTTTTTTGCTATAAAATGGATTCGATAAATAGTTACTCATACCAGTCTAACTGCACAACTTCAATGTCAGAATTCGTTTTGTTAACAATGGATCTAAACTTATCAACATCACTCATTCCGTCAGTTCCTCTATAGTGGTACGGATATACTTTTTTGGGTTTAAAATCCAATACCGCACTTGCTGCACTCTCTACCGTCATCGTATATGGAAGATTCATACAAACAAAGGCAATATCAATGTTTTCGAGGCTCCTCATTTCCGGAATGTCTTCAGTATCACCTGAAATATATATTCTTTGATTGTTCCAAGTTAAAACATATCCGTTACCTCTACCTTTTTCATGAAATTTTAAGGCTTCTTCTCTTAAATTATACATAGGGACAGCTTCAATAGAAAAAGCTTCAAGTTCTTTGTTTTCCCCATTGTTCATCACGATAATTTCTTTGGCTTTTAATTCCGGTAATTTTTCTTTCACTGCTGGTGGCACAATAAGTGTCGTTGAATCCAGCACCATATTTTCTAATGTGGATACATCCAAATGATCGCCATGGATATCTGTGATCAGAATATAGTCTGGTTTCTCTTGATCTGAAAATATATTAGAACCACCAACAGGGTCTACATATACCACTTGGTCTTTATATGCCAAAATCATGGTAGCGTGATTAATTGGAATGATATTTATTGCTTCTGGCTGCGTCGACTCGTGAAAATCGTCAGCCATCTCGGAGGCCACTTCTACAGCTTTTTCTGTACTGTGTTTGCAGCCCATCAATAGCATTATAAGTAGTGCTGTAACAATATTTAAATGTTTCATTTTATTTTCATTTTTGTCACTTAAAGATAATGACTTTAAAACTTATTTCTATAGTCTGTAACAATTTTATAAGAATTCATACCAATAAATTAAAGGAATAATAATTTTGATACTGATTTATTTTAACGAAATTGCTGTTCATTAAATTACTTTGAATTCACTTAAATATGAAACTATATGTCAGATGATTTTGATTTATTAGAAACCAATTCCAACGAAAAAACTGGTAAAGTGGATGTCAATTGGGGGAAAGCCGTTGACACCATGAAGTCTAAGCTCGCCCAGGAAGACGATCCACAGTCCCGCCAAAAAATCTTAAATGCCACACTTGATGATGTGGTACATATGGCTGAGAAAGACCGAACAACACTCTTGGATGCCATCAAGGACCTTACAGATTATCAGGACGAAGTGGGGATTATCTTTGAGAAGTTTTCTTCTCTCAATGCCGATGAGCAACGGGTTATTGATGATGCCCAAAAAGCATTGGACCGTGCTCGCATAGAATTGGAAGATGCGCGCAATAAGCCCGATACCTGGTGGAACAATCTATGGGGACGTAAAAGCAAAATCAAACAGGAAGAACAGGAGTTTAAGGAAGCAGAGAAAGTTAGGGCGGGTGCTGATAATAAGGCCAAAGCCATGTTCCAAGAGCGTATTGAAAGCGCCGATGTACAAACGCTTTTGGCCGAACTGTCCTATAAGAGTCAGGCTGCGGTATCCCGTTTAAAAAACAGGGAAGTTGAGATTAAGGAGGTAGAAGATAAGCTTCAAATAGCTATTGTTGAGGCTACTAAAAATCATACCCGTGCCTTAGAAAAGAAAAAAGAAGTAGAAGCCAAACTCGATGATAACTACGCGCTGTTAAAACAGGCCCGCCAAGAATTGGATGAAATTGTTGATAAGCAATCGGCCGACTATGCCCAGTCTGTAGGCAAAGTGACAACCTTGGAACAAAAAATAGAAGAGTTGGAAGGCCTTAAAAACGCCTATACCACATTGGCGGCGAGTAAAGATAGCTTTGTGCATAAGCATAACCTGACCATTAAGGTATTGACATCTCTACGTAGCAATTTACAGACACACCGTGCTAAACTAAAGAGTGATACCGAAGAGCGACTTAAATATTATGACGGTTATGTTGTGGCTTTAAAAGCGCGCACAGATCAGGAATTCGCGGCTATACTTGAACATTTGGGGGTCAAGACCGATGAGCATATTGGAGAAACCTTAGCATCAATGCATACCGCAAGTGCAAAAGCACGTCAGGAAATGATGGATAATATTCCTGTACACGAAAAAGTGATGCAAGGAGTTTATAGCAGTTACGCAGAAGCTTTACAGGAAATCCGTACTAAAGATGCCGATATTCAAAAGAATTTCGCCGAGCGCTACGGTATTGACATGAAAGAGATCTTTGAGGATTACTATAAGGCTGACGCTACAAAACCCTCAGGTAATGACGATGCAGGAAAACCTGCGGCAGCGCCAAAACCAGAAACCAATTCCGACGATCTATTGTCTTGATTCAACGAATGATAGTTGACCTGACTGATTTTCAAAATCTGTCTGGTCTATTGAGTGTTTTGTTCAAAGCGTTCCCACGCGAAAAGCGTGGTCAGGCCTGCCTGCTGGCAGGTAGGTGTTCCGCTGTATCTTTTTTGTTTGAAGGTTTGGCTAAACTCAACCTCCAAACAAACAAGGATGCCGCTGCATCCCTTAACGCGTGTTTAGACTGTAGTTACATTAGCAATAATTCATAATTTTTAAATATAAAAGTGTCCATTAATCACATCGTAACACCATTAGATTCTGCATATCTCGATTCCAAGGAGCAGTATGTGTTTTATCATAAAATGGTCGATTTTGTACTAAAAGAATTAATAGTGAGTGCACAACGTGAAAATCTGTGCACCCACCAGGAACTCATTTTTTTTAAACAATATGCTGATTTGCTATTGTATTCCATTGAAGCCATGCGGGTCAAGTACATGTATGACGAAGAGGAGAATATGAAAGTGGATCTGACCGAATCTGGTTTTCCCAATTATTTAGAATTCCGGTATCTGTTCAATGATTTGTCATTAAAGGCAAACTACGTCAACAAACTTAAAGATGTGAGTGAGTTACAGGAAGAGTTTTTGGATACCTTGCTCCGAAAGAAAGAACCCATCAAAAAAAGTAAATTGTTTCAAGCGGCCTCCATTGTTTATTACACTTCAGTAGAACAGAAGTTTATTTTCAATCGGTTTGTCCAAGGAAAAATCATCAAGGCACCTGAAAATTCTGAAGCCGAATTCATGACCAGTTGGAGTTTTTTTGATGTAGGTTGCAACCGACCTTTTATCTGTTATATGTATTTTGACTTTGAGGGTGCCACTATTGAAGCCCATAAAAAACAGATTTACGAAGTGCTTAAAACCACCGCAGATCGGGTGATGAGTTTAGATGTTATGGCCTATGGTATTGACCGAAAATTGAAGGATATTCGGCCGAAACACATCAAGCGTATTGATCTGGGACCGTTTCATAATGTTTTTGCCAAGGATGAAAATCAAATCACCCATGCTATTCTCAAGAATATTGCAGATAAAGTGGTGCCACTGGAATCCTACGCATTGTCTTTAAGTGTTGACGAAGTATTTTCAGGCAGCGAATTTAGTGAAGGAGGCTATTTTTCAAAGCAAATTTTACAGAAATGGAATGACCCTGTGCATAAAAATTATGTCATGGCGCGACACCGTATCATTCAGTTGTTATACAGTAAAACACCGGAAATAATGAATGGTTTGGCTAAACCGCCGATTCAGATGGCGGATTTGAAAATAAGTGAAGTGTAAAATAGAAGTTAGACCGCTGCGCTTAAAGTACAAAGAATCAAGACTTTTAATTGTTAAGCATTGAAAGTTTTTTAAATAAACGATAAAAAATTCCTTCTCTATTTAAGGGAAGGTGGATTAAATTCCCGTGGAGGAATTTAAGGCGGAAGGGTGTAATCAAGAATCTCGTGGACCTTCAGACCACCATGGGCGGTCAAGCCCACGAGGAGGTATGAATAAGGAATTGCCTTTTCAATCGGGGCAAGCCTCGGGTTATTGAAACCGACTTGAGAGAATCAACCACATCGTCTTCATCCCGTTTTCTCGGGATGAATCCACTCCTCCTATCAAAGGAGCAGAATTAAAAGAGATTATAAAATTTATATAGTCGTACACCCGCCTGAACGGATGGGCAGGTTCGTGGCTAATTCAATACATAATTCATAAATCAACCAATGCAACAAAACTCAACCTTTCCCATAAAACAAAATGATCTCGATATGCTTCGTGACGAAGCCGCGTCGTATCTTAAAAGTATCCAATGGGAACAAGGGCAACGCGCCAAGAACAAAGATAAGGACGCCAAAGACGATTCCATTCTTCTCTATCTTTCAAGGGCCAATAATGGCTCCAATATGGCAGAAACAACGGCAGTTTCCAAAACTATTTTAGAGCTTAAAAAGCGTTTGCTTCCAGATTCCATTGCCATTCCAGTATTACTTAACCAAACGCTGTATGCCGTTCAAGAAGGTTTGACCTTAGGTATTTGGATCAAGGATAGCTACTATGATGCTTCAGGACTATCCAGTTTAAATGAGCGAAAAGCCTCATTGGACAGCATGGGGAAAAGAGAGTATGAAAGCAAAATGCATACGGCAACTGGCTTCATGTTGTTTTCAGCGGCCTATAATATTTTGCACAACTTAAAACCTTATGCATCTGACGATTTGAGCGTGATGAAGCAAAAATTTGCGGGTATCCCTGAAGTTTCGCTTTTATCGCCTCTAAAAGGTGTGGCCTGTACCTTGTTTTATTATGACAAGTATTTGGGACATCCAGATATCATCAAAAGTGATAAGGATGTGGCCGATTTTACAGTGGTCTTCTTTGAAGCATTGATTGATGAAATTCAAATGCGAAAATCTACTTTGGAGTATCAGGAAACCATTGTGGACAGAACTTATAAACTTGAGCATTCCGAATTTGCAATTTCTGGGTGGAATAATGTTTTTGCCGGTGCTGCTAAAAGCGTCGAATTCAACAAAATTAAGTTTGAACAGATTGTCGGAAACAAAGACGCCAAACATTTTGCACGCCGATTAACCGAGCGCATGCTGAGTTACGATTTTACCGCCAAAAAGAATCCGTTTCAGGAATTGGGCGGCTTTATGCCAGTCTTTATGGGTTACGGTATTCCTGGAACAGGAAAAAGTATGCTTATAGCCGCAATTGCTACAAAACTAAAGGAACATTGTGACCATTTGGAGATCCCATTTTTATTCCATCCGATGCCCGATACCTTGATTTCCACCTTTCAGGGCGGTTCTGCCGAAAAAATGGTGGAATGGATGAAGCCCATGCAAGATCCTTCAAAATTGATTTTCGCACCTATTGACGATGCTGAAAACAATCTGCAGGAACGTACTGCTCAAGGCGTTTCTGCTGGCGTTAAAGAGGTTATTGGGGTGTTTTTAAGATACACGGAAGGGGCTTACGCGGTAAATTATGGTAATAGCTCTATCGGATTATTTACTAATTTACCGGAAATGCTGGATAAAGCTGTGATTTCAAGGGTGCAAGGTCGATTCAAAATCGACGGTGCACGTACCGAACATGACTTTTTGGACCAAGATCATTTATGGTGGCGTAAGTTAGAAAAAACGATGCCCGATTTTATAAATATGAAAGATCCAAAACACTATAACTATCTCCAGGATCAAGGTTTGGCCAAGAACATGGGAGAGATTTTAAGCGCCGTGAATAAGCCTACTGAGCAGCGCGTCCATGCTGTTTATGATCAGGTTGAAAAGCAGTTTCAAACCAATGAACATCAATTTTATGCCAATTTATATAAAGAAATCCAAAAAATTTTTCCGTTCTTTTCATCAAGGGATGTGAGAAATATCCAATCGGCCATCTCATTGCGTTTAACCGATTTTGATTTGGAACCCGCTTGGTTCGATAATCCCGAGATCTATTTTAAACAGACCTACGAGACCAAATTCAACATGCTGCAGGAATTGATGCGGGCCAATATGAAAGGTCTCAATTTTTCTGAAATAAGGCGTCAGGAAGTTGTGCGTTATTTGGATAATGTTGCCACCATTGCCGACACCGATTTCAAACGTCAAGTGGATTCAAGGGTCAACCAACTCAACATCGAATTGGAAGCACGAAAAAAGTTTGAAAATTAGGGACTAATTAGTGATTTTTTTGAAATTTAGACAACCGACAACCGACAACCGACAACCGACAACTCAAAAACAATGTCAAAAAACATAAAAAACATCATCTATAAAACACTTTCCAAAGCTTGGGCTACTCTACTGGAGATCAATTATGATTACCGGTTTAAAGATGGCACATGGAAACGCGTTTCGAGAGAAAGCTATGATCGTGGGCATGGTACTGGGATTTTATTATACAATATTGAAAAAGGGACTATTATATTGACAAACCAATTTAGGATGCCAATTTACCATACCAATAAAGACGAAGCGATGTCCATTGAAGTCTGTGCTGGTGCTATAGATGATAATGATTTGCCGGAATCTACAATAATTAGAGAAGTAGAAGAAGAGGTTGGATATAAGGTAAGGGATGTTAAAAAGGTGATCGAAACATATATGTCACCTGGAGCCTTAACCGAAAAGATGTATTTGTATGTGGCACCATATTCTGAAGATATGAAAGTCAGTGAAGGTGGCGGATTGGCAAGTGAACATGAAGAAATTGAAGTTATGGAAATACCGTTTACCAGAGCCTTGGAAATGATAGAGTCTGGAGAAATTCGGGACGCCAAAACTATTATTTTGTTGCAATATGCTCAGATAAATAATTTAATTAAGCATTAAGAACAAAGAAAAACGAGCCTGCACATCCGCTTTTTTTGAAAATCATGTAGAAGCAGGCAGCAAATGAATATCGGAAAAAATAAAGAGATTCCCACCTTTGTGGGAAATGATATGGAAAAACTAAAAACAGCACAATTATTTAGAAACGATCTCATCCCTATCAGTGGGAAATTGGTAGAGCGCTATAATCAATGTCTAAAAATTTTGGGGTTGACTGAAACAAAACTCACAAGTTTTTCAATCGACGGCTTGGGTTGGAGCCCTGAAATTGCTGAAGAAAAAAAGGTAATCCATTATCTGAATAATGGAGAGGCCAATCCGAATGCCATTATCATTACACCATTACAAAAAGGAAAACCGGTGTATATGCCATTTCATACGTTTGATCGGGAGATGATGCAATTGATTTTCAGAACTCATGGTGATATAATTAATGATATTACCAGAGACTGTGCTATTTGCGTTGACTTTGATCAATTTATTGATGCTTTTTATGAACCTTTGGACGTGCTGAAATACAAGGATATCTCCATTAGCTTTAAACTGATCAACAATCTTAATAAAATACAAAAACAACAGTTTGAGTTGATCGACAGGTTTAAACAAGGACATAATTTTATTGACGAAAATCTGCACCAACGCTTGTTGAATTCAGCAAAAACTTATGGCGACTTAAGACACCGGAATTTGGACCTTAAAGAACTATATTTTACTACGGACTCTTTTTACACGAAGGCTTTTGGAGGTGTGTATGTTTTGCGTGATTTCATTACGCCCATTGTGGTTTTTGAAGATGAAAAGTGGCATAAGGAAGCCATTAAGGATACCTCTCATGACGTATTGATTTATCACATTTCACAGCCTGAGTTGTTAGACAAGTTACGCGACCATCTGATTATTGAATATAATTTGGATGACGTGGTTAAGACCGCGCGCTATGAGCGGATTAAAAAGTTCATGTTTTCGCAATTTTTACAAGAAACGCAACATCCCATTAAGGATATTTTGGATGATAAGGTATTATTCAAAGGATACTTGAACAAATTGCCTATTGAGGATCGGAAAAGAGTGATGAGCGTGGAATTGTATCTTGAAAAAATGGAAGTCAGCAATCAATATAAATTAGCAGATACTGTCGATGAGGAACTTTTTGAAGCCTTGCAAAAGCCACATTCGTCCTTAAATGCAAAACATCAGGATTTGATTTGGAAATTGTTGGTAAATATTTCGTCTTTAGATGTTTTGTTCCTGTATTGGTATGACAAAGAACAGTTTTATGAAAAGTATAGAAATTGGGATGATTCGCTGAAAGATTGGGTGATTGCAACGATTCGTAACAATATATAAATTTTTTAGACTAATTTTAAGGGAGGTGAATAGTTTCAAGTTTTCTTTACATGTTCATTGCGTTTGTCGAATTGAATTTGGATTAAATCAGAGAGAAAGCCTTTTAAATGAAGAATAGGTCAACCACCTCGTCTTTACCCCGTTTTCTCGGGATGAATCCACTCTTCCTTTTAAGGAGGAGAAATTTTGAGATAACGATTATTAAAAAAATCCTTCCCTTGAATGAAAGGGAAGGTGGATTTAGGCTCAGTATAGAGCCTGAAGAAGGAAGGGTTTATTCGTAATTATATCAAAACAATCAAAATAGATATTAACGAACTCTTCTTCGCTTTGAAAGCATAATCCTTCTCCTTTAGAAGGAGTTTAATTTATAAAAACTAAAAAAAATGACCTTAGAGATCATCGTTTTCATCGGCTCAATTCTATTCGGAATCCTCCTTTATTGGAGAGAATCTACAGGTAACGGGATGTATCGCTTTTTCAATAAAATGATGTATTCCAAAAAACTCCAAATGTCACCAAATGATCCCACGGGCTTTCTGTATCAGCAAAAATTTATTTTACGTTTGGTATTTATTGCCATGATTTTTCTGGTTGCAATTTTAATTGCGCGCTTTTTGATTCCGATTGATATTGCAACAATCTCCGTATTTGCCTCAAGTATTGTCGGGACGCTCTTGGGAACTTATATTGGAGGATTTGTTTTAAAATCCGAAAAAGTTATCGATGCCCATAGTGAAAATTTAGAAGAAAAATTTGATCATGCCATAGAACAAAGCAAGGATTTTGTTAAGGATATCACTTCAAGAGAACCAAAAGTGGTGGAAGAAGCCAAAAAAGAAATTGAAGAAGAACCACAGCCACCAAAAAAGAGCGCTAGAGAGCGATTGAAAGATAAAGGATTAATGTAAATGGGATTTACGATTTTTGAATGGCGATTTTTGATTAACAATTCATTATTATCTTAACAACCGACAACCGACAACCGACAACCGACAACCCACAACAGAACACTATGATAAAGAACTATTGGAATAAAGGATCAAGACAAAAAACCATCACCATCATTAGTGCCTTGGTTTTAATAATCTTGTTGTTTTTTCTTCGGGACGATTACCAACCATTTTTGTTATTCATTAGAAAATATATTTTTATAATTCTCTTTATTGGTCTGGTCTTATTTTTTGGGCTGCGAAAGTTTAGAAATGCCGTTGGTGTGGGGCGCCGTTTAGGAATCTTAGGACTTTTAATTCTGTTTCTTGGGTTGCTTTATGTAGTAGGTTGGCATTTTAAAATGTATGATTATATGAAAACCTATAATGTTTTCAATAACTTGAATAGAGTTGAAATCAACGAATTGCCATTGACACAAAACGAACGCATCCAACCATTACGCAATATCTTTTCTATGGCCAATGAGTCGGTTGGAGAAACAAAAGATGTGTCTTTGCCTCATTTGGTAAGAATAGATAATGAGAACAGATGGACAATGGCCATCCAGCCTTCCGAGAAATACACCATGCAGCAAATTAGTGAGAATACGGAGGAGATTTTTTCTGTTTCCAGTACGTCGCCATTTCCGAGGTTTTCAAATGAGAATCGGATTCCAGTGACCTTCTCGATTGGCGAATCCTTAAAATTCAGTCGTAATACCTACAATGCGGTGGTGCAGCGCTTCAATATTTTTCAGTTGTTTACCATGGAGCCCGGTGACACCTTTTATATGAAGAACGACTCTGGAAATTGGGTGGAAGTAGTCAGTTTAATCAAGTGGAAGGGTTTCTTTTTTCCTTATCCAACTTTTGGTGGGGTGATGATCATTGATAGTGGAAAGCACGATTTTAACGACTATTTGGAGCGCGTCTTGATTGGAAAAGGCACTTATATCAGTCCTGAGGAAATGAAAAACCATCCGTTTTTGACCAAACAAAATACCTTATCAGAAAATATATCGCGCTTGCAAGCAGAGTCCTTAAAGTTTTTGGGAGGATTTACAGATCCTCTGCCATGGAAAATGCAAACTGCTGTAAAAATTCCGGATATGCCCGATGACCAAAATGAACAACCTTTTGTAACCGATTTTAATTTTGAAGACGTTGATGCCAAGGCTTATAGCGGTTTGTACCATTGGTTTGGATTGGAACCGATTGGCGATGAACGTACCAGTTTAACTTATAGTGTTTTTGTGCCGGCAGATGGCACTGATCAACTTTATTATTATGATCACGCAGCTAAAAAGCAAGGTTATGCCGGCGTATCTGCTATGCCATTAAAAATTATTGAATCGCGAAAGGAATACGACTGGTCAGTGAATAAGCCGGTAGAGTTCAGGCCGTATATTAAAGATATTGCCGGACGCCGGCGCATGTTTTTCTTAGGAACGGTATCAGCCGTACAAGCCGATTCACAAAAGTTTGACGGTTCGGCAACCCCTGATTTGGCTTTGGTGGACAGTGAATATCGGAATGTGATCTGGATTGATGTCAAACATCCAAGTCAGTGGGACAAAACCGTATACGATGAGTTAAATGAAGCTTGGAGAGCAAGTGAAGGAATCGGGTACTATTATAATGAAACCACCGTGCCAACAGACGCGGATGTTCAAAGAGTTATAGATTCCATCCAATCCATTCCTAAAGTCAATGCCAACGCTGATGAAATCGAAAAATTGCAACGTGAGATTGATTCTTTGAGGTCGGTAGGAAACTAAGTTCCAACACCAGTGGATGAACATGTTAGGTTGTTGATTTCTGAGTTTAAAAGAACTAAGCCAATGTGGTATATCCGATCATTACTGCAGCCAATAATGAAAAGAGTAAAGTTAAGATTGCCAATGAAGTGCTGACGGTTTTTTTTACAATAAACCTAAAAATTACAACTAGAGGGATAAAAGCCCCCATAATAAATATCGGAATTGTAATCCACTCCATAATTGCTTTGAAAGTGTTACTACCTGAATCTTCAAACATAAGGTTCATAAATAAGAGGTACAGTAAAACTGAGATACTGCCTATAAATAACCATAAATCGATACGATATTGTTTATTTTGTTTCATAACTTGATTGGTTTGCCCTCATAAAATCGGTAATTAAATAGGTAATGAGTTTGCCCACAATAGTCTCTGTCTCCGGTGTTGGCGCTGCTTCACAAATATGTAAATAAACAACATTTTTTTGTTGTCCGAAATAGTTCACATAAGTTCGAGCTCTTTTGATACTGAAACCGCTTGGTGTCATGGCACTGCTTGGAATATACTGAATGGCATCACAATCTAACTCGACTCCAAAAGGTTTGTCGGCCACATGCTTTGCAGCGCGCGACAATTCCGCTTTAAACTTTTTGTCTTTTCTAATGGTTAAAGCTTCGAAGGTATTGAATTGTAATGCTTTAAATCGGTCTAAGATCTTAAAAATATGATCGGAAGTATAATTTTCATGCAGGCCGAAAATAAAATAGTTCTTCAAGAAACCTTCAGCAAATGCGTAACTGAATCCATTGCCACTATGTCTGCCTTCCTCTCGTCTAAAATCAGAATGAGCGTCAAAATTAACGACATTAATTGGTTTTTTAAAAGCCAATGAGCTACCTTTTAAATTACCATAAGCATTATTATGTCCGCCACCAATAACAATTGGCTTTTTCCCTGAACGCACAATTTGATAAACGAGATCGGTAACATGCTTGTCTATCTTTTCAGTAAGTTTTCTTGCTTTTTCGATGTGTTTTTTGTCGTTTGCATCATATTTATCAATCTTGTCCATTTCTTTGGAGAAGTCTAAATGACCAAGAATGAGGACTTTTTTTACATTTGTAAATCTATTACTTTGAATGTTTAACAAAACCTTTAGAGTTGCTTCCCAGGCCTTGGCTGCACCTCGATTTCCATAGTTTGCAAACACACCTACATCTTCCGGAATTCCAAATATAACGTAGTCAACGTCCAAAGATGTTAGCGAATCGTATATATGGGTAGAATTGGAAAGTAATTGGACATGTTCTCCAAATTTGGATTCATTAGCTCTTTTTATAAGTAATTTATCTAAATCATTTTTATTAAATAGAACAAGTTTCTCCATTTTTGAGAATTTAATTTTACATTTGATGTATTAAAATTACATCATAATTTTTTCCAATAATCAAAAATAACAAAACCAGTGTTAATTTAAGTATCAATAACTAAAACAAAACTTATGGAAAGTTCAAACAGTAACAAAAATACCGGATTAAAGATTGCCTTGGGGATTTTATTGGCCTTGTTTATCGGAACAGGCTTTTATACCTCAAAATTATATAATGATAAAAAACAAAATGAAGCTGAGTTAACCAAAGAGAAGCAGTTGGTTATGAACGATTTAAGTAATATGGCAAAACAGTATGATATTGCCATTGGAGAAAATAAAGTCGCAAATGAAGATTTAGCAGAAGCCAGAAATAGAATTCAAGGTTTAATGGATTCTTTGAAAATATCTCAAAACAGTGTAAACAGTTTAATGAGCTTCAGAAAGAAATACCGATCATTACAAGAAGAAATGAATACTCTTTTAGCTGAAAATGATAAGTTAAAAATTGAAAACTCGTTATTGGCAACCTCTTTGGATAGTACAAATGTAAGATTAGCTGAACGTACAATGTTTACAGATTCACTATTGGTCCAAAATACAGAGTTGGCAACTGTGGTTGAAAATGCTGCGGTTTTACAAACGGTAGGATTAAAAGCATTTGGTGTGATTGAGAGAAATTCTGGAAAACTGATCCCGACCGAAAGAGCGCGTCGAAGTGATAAAATCAGATTGTGTTATACAGTTGCAAAGAACACTTTAGTAGGTGCTGGTGATAAAGAGCTGTATGTTCAGGTTTTAGATCCGAATGATAACGTTTTAGGCGCCAATGAGCAGATTCAATTTGATGAAACAGTATTAAATTATAGTTTGGTAAGCAAGTTTAATTACGAAAATAGAAATCTTAATATTTGTGAATTTGTATCTCCAAATGGTGATTTTTCGAAAGGTAGATACGTGGTAAATATTTTCAACAAGAAAGAGTTGGTGTCTACTACAGAATTCACATTAGAATAATTATAGATTATTTGATATAAAGAAAAACCCGAAAATCTAATGATTTTCGGGTTTTTTTATGGTATGAAAAATAGATAAAACCGTATGATGAGACTTAATTATTCCAATACTTTACCATTTATAATTACCGTGTCAATAAGATTGTCGCCAAAAGCATAAGGCAGGTTATAATAACTCTCAATAGTTTTGGTAATGATTAAATTAGCTTTTTTCCCTCTACAGATACTTCCATACTGATTTGAAATACCCATGGCATAAGCGCCATTGATAGTAGCAGCATTGATAGCTTCTTCAGGTGTCATTCTTAATTTAATGCACGCTGTACTTACCACAAAGTTCATATTTCCACTTGGTGTGGAACCTGGATTATAATCTGTTGCCAATGCCAATGGTAAACCCGCATCAATAATCTGACGTGCTGGAGAATATGGAATGCTCAGGAAATAGGAGCAGGAGGGAAGCGCTACGGGCATTGTAGAGCTATTTTTCAAAACCTCTATGTCTTCTGATCTCATTTCCTCAAGATGGTCTACAGATAGAGCCTTATGCTCCACAGCCAGAGCTACGCCACCAAACGCATTGAATTGGTTGACATGGATTTTAGGCGTGAGTCCCACTGCTTTCCCAGCTTTCAAAATTCTATCTGTGTCTTCCAAATCGAAATATCCTTTTTCACAAAAGACATCAATATAATCGGCAAGTTTTGATTGGGCAACTTCCGGAATCATTTCAGAAACCACGAGATCTACAAAACCTTGCTTATTGTCTTTAAATTCCTTCGGAACTGCATGTGCAGCAAGTAAAGTGCTTTTGATAGTGGCCAAAGACTCCTTTTTCAGTCGTTTAATGACGCGGAGCATTTTCAATTCGGCTTCAACTGTCAAGCCATACCCCGATTTTATCTCAACTGCGCCTGTGCCCAATTGCATCACCCGATTCAGTCGTTTGAGTGACTGTTGATAAAGATCTTCTTCAGAAGTATTCTGTAGAACTTCTGCGGAATTTAAAATACCGCCGCCGCGTTCAGCGATTTCTTCATATGATAAGCCATTGATACGATCCACGAACTCCTGAGATCGGTCTCCTGCATACACAATATGGGTATGGGAATCACACCATGCTGGAAGCACCATCTTGCCATTGGCATCAATGACCTCCTCAGCTTGATAATCAACATAATCTGACATCGGACCATATTCAACTATGGTATCATGCTCAATAATAAGATAGGCATTTTTAATGGTTGGAAGCGTTTTCATATCAGCTCCCTTGACAATGGTCACGTTGTTTTCTCTAACTTGAATCAGCTCTTTGATATTGATAATGAGTATGGACATAATTTTATTTTGTATAAATTGACTGCGTATTAGGTAAAAAAAAAGCAAGTTATTAAAATAAACTTGCTTTTTTATAACATTATGAAGGCTTTAAATCTTTAAAAGCCCCAATCGGGACTGATTATTTAAGTCCGCCAACCATGTCTTCTGGTTTCACCCATTCGTCATATTCTTCTGCAGTAACATATCCTAAATTGACAGCTTCTTCTTTCAAGGTGGTACCGTTTTTATGTGCTGTGTTAGCAATTTCAGCAGCTTTATAATAGCCTATTTTAGTATTTAAAGCAGTCACCAGCATTAACGAGTTATTCAATAAATGTTCAATGACATCATGATTGGGCTCAATACCCTGTGCACAATGCTCATCAAAGCTCTTACAGGCGTCACCCAATAATTGGGCCGATTGCAATAAATTTGCCGCCATCATAGGTTTAAAAACGTTTAACTCATAATGGCCTTGAGTGCCACCAACGGTTACAGCAACATCATTACCCATAACTTGGGCACAGACCATAGTTAAAGCTTCACATTGGGTAGGATTCACTTTTCCTGGCATGATCGAGCTTCCTGGCTCATTAGCTGGAATGATAATTTCTCCAATTCCACTTCTTGGACCGGAGGCCATCATACGGATGTCATTGGCTATTTTATTTAAACTTACCGCTAATTGTTTTAATGCACCATGTGTTTCTACCAAAGCATCGTGCGCAGCAAGTGCCTCAAACTTATTTGGAGCGGTGACAAAAGGTAGTTCCGTAAATTTGGCAATGAACTCTGCTACACGCTTGCTATACCCTTTTGGAGTGTTCAACCCTGTACCAACAGCAGTACCGCCAAGTGCCAGCTCGCTCAAATGTGGCAAGGTGTTTTCTAAAGCTTTTAAGCCATAATCCAATTGTGCTACATAACCCGAAATTTCCTGTCCGAGTGTTATAGGGGTTGCATCCATGAGATGGGTTCTACCAATCTTTACAACATTTTTATAATCGTTAGCTTTTTTATGTAAAGTATTCCGTAACTGAATAATGCCCCGAACCGTATTTTCAACGATTTTTTTGTAAATAGCAATATGCATTCCTGTTGGGAACGTATCGTTTGAAGATTGCGATTTATTAACGTCATCGTTGGCACTAATAACAGGGTCTCCTTCGCCAATTTTCTTACCTGCCAATTGTTGCGCTCTATTGGCAATTACTTCATTGACATTCATATTGCTTTGTGTGCCAGAACCAGTTTGCCATATAACTAACGGAAATTGGTCATCGTGCTTACCTTCCAATATTTCATCACAGACTTGTGCAATCAAATCGCGTTTTTCAATCGGTAGAACTCCCAATTCACAATTTGTAAACGCTGCTGCCTTTTTTAGATATGCAAAACCATAAATAATCTCTATTGGCATAGATGCCACAGCACCAATTTTAAAATTATTTCGGGAGCGTTCTGTTTGTGCACCCCAAAGTTTATCGGCAGGAACTTTAACCTCGCCCATAGTGTCTTTTTCAATTCTGTATTCCATAATATCTGATGAATGATTAGTTAACAAAGTTAGCCATTTTGAGGGAAAATCGATAGTGGAATTATAGAATAATTCCTATGGGTTTCTGAAATAATTAGTTCATTTACAACTCATAAAATATAAACAGTTTTTGTGTGATATCTTACAATACAACTACTTATGAATTATTAACGAGAAAATCAAGATACGATTGCGCCCCCACGTGCGTTAACCCATCTAATATATAGTATCCTAAATAATTGTTTCCTTAGGAAATAAATTTAGTATGGCAGATATTTTAAAATAATATCGCTTCTCAAACCGACTAAGTTTTTAAATGTCGTGGTTATTTTAAGGAGGTAATTTACCGATACAGATCTTAGACGTCATTGATACAACATTTAAAATCATAAATAAAACGTTTTTTGTTGGTGTATAAATATCAAAATTAATGTACGGCTTGTCCAAAAGCGTCTGATATCTTAAAAACTATGTTAATAAATCTTAAAGTAGGTATTGTATAAACTAAACGTTTCTCCTATCTTTGCTATAATTATTAAAAACAACTTGCAACATGTTTACATTTGACCAGTATTTAGGATTTTTGGCGTTTATGACGATATTGACCATGGGTTTTTGGTTAATGATTTTTTTAATGACCTTTGTTATTCCATATTGGGTCTTTGGAGCTTCAATGGAGCGTTTTAAAGAGATGAAAGCAGAACGTAAGGCAAAAAAGGAAGCGTCAGCAAGCACCTTAGAGGATTTATAAAAATCACTCTTAAACATATAACATAAAAAAAGCGGTTTCAAATATTTGAAACCGCTTTTTTTATGTTGGGTGCTCAATGCCATTCACATTGAGCACATGAATTATCCTTGAAATTCGAAATCTTCATCGCCACCATTGCTACGCTCCATATTTCTTTGTTGTTTCTTCTGTTGGTTGAAACGATAGGTGAATGATATGTTATAGCTACGAGGTCTCCACTGAAACTCTGATGAACTTATATACGACGGTGTGAACGACTCCATGGATCTTTTTCTTGTATCAAACAAATCGCTTACGTTGAATGCAATAGAGGCACGATCGTCAAACAGGTCTTTACTAAAGGCCATGTCAGTAGAAAACATGCCATCACGTTTGTTTTGGGCATCCTCACTAGGTCCCATATAAAATATTCTTGTTTGCCAATCAATCTTCCCAGGTAAGGTATATTTATTGTTTAAACGGAAGAACCAACTTAAATTTTCTGCGCCGTAATCTACATTATTGTAAATGCCTTCCGTTTTAGACTGGAACAAGTTGAAGTTTCCATTCACATTCCAATCTTTCGAAGCTCGGTATGCTAAAGTAAATTCAAAACCAAATCTATCGTTTGTAGCCAAATTGATAGGTGTTCTTCTTATCACAGGAATCACACTTTCATATTGAGAGGTTATATTGTCAAAATCGGGTTCATTTTCATTGATTGTAAAGTTGATATCTCTAATATAGTAATCGCCTGTAGCTTCGCTGATGAAGTTGAAAACATCAGTTGCTCTCTCATAATAAATAGAAGAGTTTAATGTAAACTTGTTGAATTTCCATAAATACCCTAAATCAACTTTGTTAGAGAAACTTGGGTCAATATCTGGATTTCCTTGAAATACACTTGTTGGACTACTTCTTGAAGGGAATGGGTTGATAAAATAAGAACGTGGTCTTCTGATACGACGGTTATAGCCTAACTGAATGCTTTGGCTATCGGTTATTTCATAACCTAAATTGACTGTTGGGAACAAATCTGTATAATTCTTTTTTTGTAAATCGTTCGTGGTCAATTGGTTAATGGTCACACGGGAAGACTCCATTCGGAGGCCCATCAAGTAAGAAAATTTACTACCTAACTTACTGCCAAACTGTGTGTAAACGGCATTGACATAATCTCTATAAATCAAATTATTGCTGACATCCGTATCCAATTCATAGTTACCGTTTTCGTAAAACTCCAAGCTATAGTCGGTATCCATTTCATTGAAACTACCGCGATAACCAAGTTCAAACTGACTGCTCTCTCCTAAAGGATGTACATAATCAGCCTGTAACAAAATATTATCTTGAGTTTGAAGTGTATTTATACGCTCAACGTTGGAACCATCTTGAGCGATGAATGATCTATTGTCTTCATCACTTGTTTCATATTGAAAATCGAACGTCAATTTATGCTGACTGTTGTCATTGAATTGTTTGTCAAAATTGACAGAGTACTGGATGGTTTTATCATCTCTTTGCTCAGGATTGAAACGTTCTGATGTTGAAGTCAGATTGTTATTTGAGTCGAATTCTCTACTGAAGTTGGTAGAGGTATTATCACTATTACTATTTCTATAAACCAAGGATGTGGTCAGTGAAGCTGTATTGTTTATATACCACTCAACACCAACGTTGGTAGTAAAGCTATTTCTTTCTCTGTTGGATTCTCTAACCTCATTTAAAAAGGTATCAGGTCTATCCTCAATTATATTACCATCCTCATCACGCTTAATATTGAAAAATTGGGTGTCAGTAAAAGAATTTCCAGGAGATTCTCTATAATTGTATCCTGTAGTATTAAAAAAGTTAAAATCGCCTGTTCTGTAATTAATATTACCAGAAAGCCCTGCAGATTCAGGATATCCGGCATTTGCGGTAATGGCGCCATTCAGCCCTTGAAGCTTACTTCTTCGTAAAATAATATTTAATATCCCGGCAGTACCTTCAGCATCATATCTTGCCGATGGAGACGTAATTACTTCAACACGTTCAATAGATTCTGCAGGTAGTTGGCGTAATGCATCTGTTGAGTTAAGCCCAACCAGTCCTGAAGGCTTACCATTGATTAAAATGGTCACGTTATCATTACCTCTTAAAGCGACATTGCCTTCAACATCCACAGAAACTGACGGAATATTGTCCAATACATCACTTACGGTCCCACCTCTAACGGTCAAATCCTGGCCTACCGTATATATTTGTTTATCTAATTTTATTTCTACACTCGTGCGTTCAGCAATAATGGAAACTTCACCTAAAGCTTGTGCATCAATTGCGATACCTAAAACACCTAAATCTGTATTTTGAATTAAGGTTCTATTAGGTATTGTTTTTGTACCGTAAGAGATATATTCTACAGATATGTCATAGGTGCCTCTTGGCACCTTAATATCAAATGTTCCATCTTCACCGGTGATGCCTCCTGTAACAATTTTGTTTTCTTGCTTACTATAAAAAGCGATGGTAGCATATTCAAGAGGTTGATTGACATCTTTGTCTATTACCTTACCGGTTATGGAAACTTCGTCTTGAGCGAAAATGAGGTTTGAAGTTAATAGAAAAAGTAGGGTAAATACGTAGGGAATTAGTTTCATTAGTTTATTTGTTTTTTTTGGTTTTCTGTAATTTTTTTATTTCACCTTTATTATCATCTACAAAGCGTTGGATGGATGCGATTGTTTTTTCAGTATAGAGTTCTTTAACATCGGCAAAATGTGAAGTTTTTAATTGATCGACCATTGCTTTTTTCTCGTATTCTTGATGAGTCTCAGAAAACATGATCTGATTTCGTTTTTTATAGAAATCATCAATTTTTTGCTTAATAATTTCGCCTTTAAATTCATCTATATTTAAGAGCGTTACAAAAGTATCAACGCGCGCTCTGTATTGCTCCATTTGTTTTTCCATATACTTTTCTCTTTCCTTCTCCATGGCATCTTTGGTTTGGGCATGAGAGATTGTGACGCTTATAAAAAGCATCAAAAGAGAAAGTTTAACTGTTTTTGCAACCATAATAGGGGTGGTTTAGTTATTAAGAGTGCAAAAATAGAACTTGGTTTAATGAGGTTTGGTTAAAGTTGTGTTAAAGAATCCTCTTATAATATGTCGAGGATTTTTTGGGGTGGACGTCCAATTACGGCTTTGTTTCCGTTGATAATTATAGGACGTTCAATTAGTTTAGGGTATTTTGCCATGGCAGCAATAATCTCATCATCTGTAAGGTCAGAATTCTTAAAGTTTTCTTTCCAAATGGATTCGTTTCTTCTAACAAGATCAATAGGTTTGATGTCTAAAAGATGAATAAGCGTTTTTAGATTATCAACATGCAACACTTCGTCCATGTACTTAATAACCTGAAAATCCTTTTTCTGCGCTTCAAGTATTTTTAAGGCTTCTCTAGACTTACTGCATCGTGGATTGTGATAGATTGAAATCATTTTTAATCATGGATTTTAAAAGAAGGTGCAAAGATACGGCTTATAGGATCATCAACCAATAGTCTCCATTAATGGATTATTTCAAATCTCGATGCCAAATTTCTTCAATGCTTCTTCTAACTTCTCAGGACTTTTAAAATGAATGGTATTGATGCCCATTTCATTGGCGGCTACAATGTTTCGGAGGTTATCATCAATAAAAACCGAACGTTCAGCGTCAATATTATAACGTTCTAAAGTCAGTTCGTAGATATCTTTAAAAGGTTTTCGGGTTTTTTCTTCACCCGAGACAAGAATACCTTCAAACCAGTGTAAAAAGTCGAACCTTTCAAGCGCTATCGGAAACGTTTCATGGCTCCAGTTGGTAAGTGCAACGATTTGGAACTGCTTGCTGTCTATGAGCTTTTTTAAAATTTGAACGGTTCCTTCAATAGCCCCACCTAACATCTCCTCCCAGCGACCATAAAACATTCTGATCAATTCTTCATACTCAGGAAAGAGTGCCACCCGATCTTCTGTAGCTTTCTGTAGCGGATAGCCTGCGTCTTGATTTTCATTCCAATCGTGCGTGCAAACATGATCAAAAAACCATTGCATTTTTTCCCTGTCGCCGTCAAAAACATCTAAATATACATATTCCGGGTTCCAGTCAATAAGAACACCGCCTAAGTCAAAGATTATGGTCTCTATTTTTTTCATATCATTTTCCGCAAAAGTGAGGGTTTTTCCTATTGTTTATGGCCTGTCTAATCTTATTATTTGTTATCCCACTAAAAATGGAATGGATAAACGGATGGGCAGACACTATTATGTGTTTATTGTTCAATTTACAAAGTATATGCTTAAATTCAAGGCTTTGAGCTTCTACTTCAACTTCCCGCCTTCGCTAGTGTTCCGGAAGGGCAAGGCAACTTTATCGTTTTAACCATCTAAAGCTCATTGGAGTTATCATCTTTTTGTCCCATCAACATCAAATATGCCTTTAAAAACTCGTCAATTTCACCATCCATGACATCGTCAACATTACCAGTTTCGTGCCCCGTCCTAACATCCTTCACCAATTTATAAGGATGCATAACATAATTTCGAATCTGGCTTCCCCATTCAATTTTCATTTTGCCTGCTTCAATATCGTCTCGTTGCGCCATTTGCTTTTGCAACTCAATTTCGTATAACTGTGACCTTAGCATTTGCATGGCTCGAGCTCTATTGTCATGTTGTGAACGAGTTTCTGAACATGAAATTTGAATGCCAGTAGGTTTGTGGACCAGCTGGACCTTAGTTTCTACTTTATTAACATTTTGTCCACCAGCACCACCAGAACGTGCAGTGGTAATTTCTATATCGGCCGGATTGATGTCAATTTCAATGGAATCATCAACAAGCGGATACACATATACCGATGCAAAGCTGGTATGACGTTTGGCATTGCTATCAAAAGGGGAGATGCGGACCAATCTGTGCACGCCATTTTCACCCTTCAACCAACCAAAAGCAAAATCGCCATCAATTTCTAAAGTAACCGTTTTTATACCAGCTACATCACCTTCCTGAAAGTTGAGTTCTTTTACCTTAAATCCGTTGTTTTCAGCATACATCAAATACATGCGCATGAGCATACTTGCCCAATCGCAAGATTCAGTACCTCCAGCACCCGATGTAATTTGCAGAACGGCGCTCAAACTATCGGCTTCATCGGAAAGCATATTCTTGAACTCTAATTTTTCAATGTGATCGACAGTTTTTTTAAGATGTGCTTCAAATTCTGCAGCCGAAACTTCTTCAGCTTTATAGAATTCATAAAACACTTCCAAATCTTCGACTAAGGTTTTGGCAGTATTGTAATCGGCAACCCAATGTTTTTTTTCCTGTAATGACTTCATAACAAGCTCGGCGGCTTTGGAGTCATTCCAAAAATTTGGATCGAATGTTTGTACTTCTTCGTTTTTTATCTCAATAGTTTTGGCATCTATGTCAAAGATACCTCCTCAACGCACCAAGGCGTTCTACAAGACCTTTAACTTGATCGGATGGAGTCATTATTAGTGTTATTTTTTCGCAAAGATATCATTAAAAATAGGCAGTATTAAAGAATTAATGGGATAATTTTTTTAAGTTAATTTGTGTAATTTTATGAGCTAATTGACCATTATGAAAAAACATCTACTTTGTCTCATTGTAGTATTGACTGCAACCCCTTTATTGTCACAAGTCTTGAAGGATAAAAAAGTAGAAGCCTATAAAGGGTTTTTTAATTTTTACTATGAAGAAAAACAGGATAAAATCTATCTGGAAGTCGCTAAAATTGATCATGAATTTTTGTATGTAAATAGCTTGGCGAGTGGCGTTGGTTCTAACGATATCGGATTGGATAGAGGCCAGTTGGGAGCTCGACGCATTGTTAAATTTATTAAGGCAGGTAATAAACTCCTGTTGGTTCAGCCCAATCAGGATTTTAGGGCCATTACCGATAATATTCCCGAAAAGCGAAGTATAGAACAAGCCTTTGCGAAATCAGTTTTATTCGGATTTAAAATAGAAGACACTATTGAGGGAAAATATATTATCGATTTGACTCCGTTTTTAATGGAAGATGCCCATGGGGTTGCCAAAAGACTAAAAGCACAGAACGAAGGAACTTATAAAGTTGATCTCTCTAAAAGCGCTTTATCTTTAGAACGTACTAAAGCCTTTCCGAAAAATGTAGAGTTTGAAGCCCTTTTGACTTTTGATGGGGATGCCAAGGGCAGAAATATTAGAAGTGTTGCTCCAACATCGTCACTATTAAGTGTTATACAACACCATTCGTTTATAGAGTTGCCAGATGATAATTACAAACCTCGCGAATTTGATCCACGCAGCGGAGCTATTTCTATGTCTTATATGGATTACGCCACACCAATTGAAGAAAACATTGTAAAACGATTTGCGATCAGACACCGATTGGAAAAGAAAAATCCGGAATTGGCGATGAGTGAAGCCAAACAGCCTATCATCTATTATCTTGATCCTGGAACGCCAGAACCGGTGCGTTCTGCATTATTGGAAGGTGCGCGTTGGTGGAACGAAGCCTACGAAGCCATTGGTTTTAAGGATGCTTTTCAGGTGAAAATGTTACCCGATGATGCTGATCCTATGGATTGTAGGTATAATGTGATCCAATGGGTGCATCGCTCTACACGGGGTTGGAGCTACGGTGCCTCTGTGGTCGACCCAAGGACAGGAGAAATTATTAAAGGTCATGTGAGTTTAGGAAGTTTGCGCATCCGACAGGATTTTTTAATAGCCCAAGCCTTGTTGAATCGACCTTTTGCAGATTCTGACACCAACAATTCGCCCATGCTAAAAATGGCTTTGGCCAGAATACGTCAGTTGAGCGCGCATGAGATTGGCCATACCTTAGGGTTTGCCCACAATTTTGCGGCCAGTAGTAACGATGATGCCTCAGTGATGGATTATCCGCATCCTAAAATCACATTGGATAATGGAAATATCAGTTTGGAAAATGCCTATACCGATGGCATTGGCGTTTGGGATAAAGTAACCGTTGCTTATAGCTATTCAGATTTTGATGAAAGCATTGATGAGAAGGCAGCATTGAATGCCATTTTAAAGAAAGCACAAGATCAAGGTCTTCGATTTATTTCGGATTCAGATGCCCGAGCTCCAGGCGGTGCCCATGCTTACGCCCATCTTTGGGACAACGGTAAAAGTGCGTCTGAAGAACTAGAACGCGTTTTAAAAGTTCGTGAACAGGCCATCTCAAACTTTTCCAAAGATAATATCAGAAACTATGAACCTTATTCTGTTCTGGAAGATGTATTTGTACCACTTTATTTTTTCCACAGATATCAGACCGAAGCAACTTCCAAATTAGTTGGCGGACTGGATTATAACTATGCGCTTAAGGGAGATGGTCAATTAATTACAGAAGTGCTGAAAGCAAAAAATCAAAAAGAGGCCCTAAAAGCTTTGCTGTCTACGATTGCTGCTGAAACCTTAGCTATCTCCAAGGAAAAGTTGGAATTATTCCCACCACGAGCTTTTGGTTATAGAAAAACGCGCGAATCGTTTGCAGGGAAAACAGGTGTCGCTTTTGATGCTTTGAGCGCTCCGTCTACGGCCAGTGATATGACCTTAGAGTTTTTGTTAAATCCGCAACGCGCCAACAGACTTGTGCAGCAAAAAAGCCTGGACCACAATCAATTGGGATTAGAAGAAGTACTAAATGAGCTCATTGCAAATTCGTTTGGTAAAACCCATAAGGATCCATATCTGTTTGAAGTTCAACAAATGATCAATTTTAATGTTCTTAAGTACATGATGAACCTTGCCGTAGCTGACGCAGCATACTTTCAGGTTCAAGCCATGGCGAATAAGGCTTTAGGTGAAATTTCTAAAAACTTCTCTGACAAAAAACGAGATGTCAATCCTTATGCGGCCCAATATGTACAAATGATTTCCGAACTCCGGGAACATCCTGATAAGTTCAAATTAGAATCAGCGCCACGTATTCCTGATGGGTCACCTATAGGTACAAACGCTTGCGATTATATTTTAAAATAACAACGATGATTATAGATTTAAGAAGTGATACTGTTACCAAGCCGACCCAAGGCATGTTGGAGGCAATGATGAGTGCCCAAGTTGGTGACGATGTATATAAAGAAGATCCAACCGTAAATGAGCTTGAAGAGCGCTTGGCCGATATGTTCGGTAAATCGAAAGCCTTGTTTTTTCCAACAGGGACCATGGCCAACCAAACAGCCTTAAAACTTCACACTATTCCAGGAGACCAGGTGATTTGCGACAATAATTCACATATTTATCATTACGAAGGTGGCGGTGCGTCATTCAATAGTGGTATTTCTTGTAAATTATTGGAAGGAAATCGTGGCATGTTCACTGCGGAACAGGTAATTGAAGCAATCAATCCCCCCGATTTTTACCACAGTCCGCTAACCGCATTGGTAGAAGTTGAAAATACCGCCAATAGAGGTGGAGGTTCCTGTTGGAGCTTTGAAGAGCTTAAAAACATACGAAAAGTCTGTAACGATCATAATTTGGGGTACCATCTAGATGGTGCGCGTATCTGGAATGCATTGATTGCAAAACCCGAAACTGCACGAGACTATGGGCAGATTTTTGATACCATTTCAGTTTGCTTGAGTAAAGGCCTGGGATGTCCTATAGGATCCGTTCTTATTGGTGACGAAGAGATTATGAAAAATGCATTGCGAATTCGGAAAATTCTGGGAGGAGGGATGCGCCAAGTAGGTTATATGGCTGCTGCTGGTCTCTATGCCTTAGATCATCATATTGAGCGCATAACTGAAGACCATCAAAAAGCTAAAGATATAGAACAGTTATTGTCAAAACTTGAGTTTATCAAAAAGGTGGAGCCTGTGGAAACCAACATTATCATTTTTGAATTAGTAGACAATAAAAACGATACAAAATTTCTAAAACTACTGGCAGACCAAAACATACGATTGAGCAGTATGGGTGGTGGTAAGCTTAGAATTGTCACACATTTGGATTATACAGATGAAATGCACGACAGGTTTCTTGATGTCTTAAAAAACTCTTAACCTGACATAAAGAAGCAAACCTTAGGCGTTTAACAATATGAGCTGTATGTTGCTGATTCATAGATTGATAAATAGAGAGGTTTTGTAAAATGGTAATTAGCGATTAAAAATCTTTTATCACAAAAAAAACTTGTCTTTACTTTCAGTTTAACCAGCTTGTTTGTTGGTTCAGATTCTTATCTTTGCCAGGATGTTTGCTGTTTATGTAAAATGAATAGTAACTTCCAAACTAATGGCCTTGATCAGCAGTGCTGGACCAAGATGCATTTTTATACATATCAAGCAGAGAAGCTTCAAATGTTCTTATGGCAGCAAAGCCGTGAACTTAGAATGAACATAATTTATGAGGTTAAGTATTATTATTCCAGTTTATAATGTTGAAAAATACGTTGCCGAATGTTTAGACAGTGTGCTAAACCAAGGGCTTGATGTCAATAATCATGAAATAATCGTAATTAATGACGGATCCCCTGATGGAAGTTTGGAGATTGTGGAAAGCTACGCTGAGAAACACCAACAAATTAAAGTTATTTCTAAAGAAAATGGTGGACTTAGTAGCGCCAGAAATTGTGGTATTGAACACGCCGTCGGAAAGTATATCTATTTTTTGGATTCTGATGACTTTCTTCTTCCAAACTGTTTAAATACCATAGTTGATACGTGCGAAAATTATGATTTAGAGGTTCTGACATTTTGGTCTGAAAGATTTATATCGTTACCATCATTTGATGCTGCTACGCTAATAGACCAAAAAAATCAGGCCTCAACAAAGGCTCCGCAACTCTCTGAGATTGTATCTGGCGAAGATTACGTGGCCAACTTACCATACCGAAATGAAGCTTGGTGGTACGTCATTAATCGGAAGTTTCTGGATGGCTTAGGAATTGAGTTTGAAGAAGGACGCTTTTTGGAAGATGCGGCCTTTACTTTGGGAGTGTTTTTAAAAGCAAAAAAAATGGCGCACTTACATTTGGATGCCCATCGCTACAGAGAAACTCCTGGAAGTATCTTGACTAATAGAGAGCCGAGCCATTATAATAAGCTGATTAGAGATATGCAAAATGCTGCCTTGGCTTTTGACCCTATTCTTAAAAACTTGGAAAATAAGACCTCCAACCCAATCTGTATAGCGCGTATCAAAGCCAAACAACAGTCGCTCGTGTTTTTCTCTATGATGAGAATGCTTAAATCCACCATGAGCATTGAAGAGGTAAAGCTAAGAATGAATGAAATGACGGCTATAGAGGCGTTTCCTTTGGACTCTTTATTAGGAAAAGATTATAACGGACTTACTTATCAAGTTATGGTACGGCTTTTTAAAACGGAGCCTCGGTTTTATTTTTTCTTTAGAATCGCTAATCCAATATTTAAGCTAAAAAATAAGATCCTGAAATAATATATTCAGAAAAATATTGGTTATTTAAACATATCCAATCCAGGGATATTCGGCATGCCGTCCTTTGCTACAGCGGCGAGCTCTGCTTCGTTGACGCCGGTGGCCTTTTCAATCGCGTTATTTAAGGTCAGAATCAAATAATCTTCAAGCATTTCTTTGTCCTGCAATAATTCATCATCAATAGCAATAGATTTTATCGTTCTGTTGGCCGTTAATGTTACTTTTAGCTTTCCATCGCTACTTTGCTCATCAAGCATAACATGGTTTAAACGCTCTTTAGTTTCTTCAACTTTTTTCTGGGTCTCTTTGAGCTTGTTCATCATGCCCATCATATCTCCAAACATATTCTTCAGTTTTAAATTTTAAACAAAGTTAAAAAAAGATTTAGACAGCTTCTAAGTCTTAGCGGTCTTTAATTTTTTAAATGGATTTTTAAAATAGTTAAACTGCATCTTTATGGTTTCGCTTTGCCGTCTCTTCTTTAAAATGGTATTTTTGCAATCCGATTTAAAACAGATGAAATGATACCAAACATTCAGCCGCCAAAAGCAAATCTAATTCCTAAAACACTGATCGCTCATAACGATGAGCGCCAAGACGATTACTTCTGGTTAAATGACAGAGAAAACCAGGACGTCATTGCCTATCTCAATGCAGAGAATGATTACTATGAGGCGGTCACTTCAAAATATAAGAGTTTTGAAAATTCGCTTTTTGAAGAAATGAAGGCCAGAATTAAGGAAGACGACCAGTCGGTGCCTTATAAATATAACGGGTATTGGTATATAGTGAGATATGAAATTGGAAAAGATTATCCAATTTATCTCCGAAAGAAGGATACTTTAGAGAATCCCGAAGAGTTGCTTTTTGATTGCAATGTGATGGCTGAAGGACACGATTATTTTAAATTGGTAGGTTTGAGTGTGAGTCCCGATAATACCATGATTGCTTTTGGTGTGGATACCATTGGAAGACGTAATTACACACTGCAAATCAAAAGTTTACTTACCGATGAAACATTTTCTGACGCTATTGAAAATACCACTGGTTCTGCCACTTGGGCTAACGATAATAAAACCTTGTTCTACACGGTTAAAGACGGAAAAACACTGCGTTCAGATAAGGTTTTCAAGCATCAATTGGGTAGCGCTTCTGCAGATGATACGCTTGTTTTTTATGAAGAAGATGATACTTTTGGAGTGACTATTTATAAATCGAAATCAAAAAAATATTTGATTATTGCTTGTTACAGTACCATGACCAACGAGTATTATATCTTAAATGCCGATACACCTGATGCTGATTTTAAGATTTTTCAGGAACGTATCAGAGGATTGGAATATAGTATAGCCCATTATAAAGACCAATTTTATATCGTGACCAATGCCGATGGTGCGGTCAATTTTAAATTGATGAAAACAGCTGAAGAGCAGACTAAATTGATGTATTGGACGGAAATTATTCCTCATAGAGATGATGTTTTGCTCGAGGATATCGATATTTTTAAAAACTTCTTGGTCATTAGCGAACGTTCAAATGGACTGAACCATATTCGCATCAAAAGATGGGATGGTACGGAAGATTATTACCTCCCCTTTAATAATGAAACTTACACTGCTTACACCTCCACCAACGTTGAGTTTGATACGGATATCCTAAGGTATGGTTATAATGCCATGACTACTCCGTCATCCAGTATCGACTTTAATATGGTGACAAAAGAAAAAACCATTCTTAAGGAACAGGAGGTTTTAGATCCCAATTTTGATAAGAATAATTATGCTTCTGAACGTGTGTGGGCAACTGCCGACGATGGTACAAAAGTGCCTATTTCCATGGTTTATAAAAAAGGCATCAAAAAAGATGGTACAAATCCCGTACTGTTATATGCTTATGGTTCTTATGGACATACTATAGACCCGTATTTTTCGAGTATTCGATTAAGCTTATTAGACCGAGGCTTTGTGTACGCCATTGCACACGTAAGGGGTGGAGAATATTTAGGGCGCAGGTGGTATGAGGAAGGGAAACTTATGCAGAAGAAAAATACGTTCACCGATTTTATCGCCTGCTCTAAATATGTGATCGCTAAAAATTACACGTCTCCTGATCATTTGTATGCCTTAGGTGGAAGTGCAGGGGGATTGTTGATTGGAGCTGTTATTAACATGGCACCAGAACTTTATAAAGGTGTAATTGCAGCAGTGCCATTTGTAGATGTATTGACGACAATGCTGGATGATACCATACCGCTAACCACAGGCGAATATGACGAATGGGGAAATCCAAATGACAAAGCATTTTACGACTATATGAAGACGTATTCGCCCTATGATAATGTGAAAAAACAAGATTATCCTCATATTTTAGTCACCACTGGGCTTCATGACTCTCAGGTACAATATTGGGAACCTGCCAAATGGGTGGCCAAGTTAAGAGCCTTTAAAACCGACAGTAACAAATTACTTTTAAAAACTAACATGAAAGCTGGACATGGTGGGGCTTCTGGGCGTTTTGAAGCCTTAAGGGAGGATGCTGAGGAGTATGCCTTTTTGTTAGATTTAGAGAATATTGATGCCTAAATCGAAAAAAATCCGTATTTTTGCAAGGTTTTAAATTACATTTTCTAAATTGTAATTGATAAATAGCATTTATGAAGAAAAATATTCAGGTATTTGATAACGTATTGCAACTCATAGGGAATACGCCACTTATCAAATTAAACAGAATGACAGCCGACTATGATGGTGATTTTTATGCCAAAGTAGAGGCTTTCAATCCAGGTCACTCTTCAAAAGACCGCATTGCACTCCACATTATAGAAGAGGCGGAGAGGCAAGGAATCCTAACGCCAGGAGATACCATAATTGAGACCACCTCCGGAAATACAGGTTTTAGTATTGCCATGGTGAGTATCATAAAAGGGTACAAATGTATTTTGGCGGTAAGTTCAAAATCATCAGCCGATAAAATTGACATGCTCAAATCAATGGGTGCACAGGTTTATGTGTGTCCTGCACATGTTAGTGCAGATGATCCAAGATCTTATTATGAAGTTGCCAAACGACTGCACGAAGAAACAAAAGGCTCTGTATATATCAATCAGTATTTCAACCAGCTTAATATTGATGCACATTATAATAGTACTGGTCCAGAAATTTGGGAGCAAACAGAAGGAAAAATTACACATTTGATAGCTTGTAGTGGCACTGGAGGCACTATTTCAGGAACTGCAAAATACCTGAAGGAGCAAAATCCAGATATAAAGATTATCGGGGTGGATGCTTATGGTTCAGTCTTGAAAAAATATCATGAAACTCGAGAGTTTGACCATGATGAAATTTACCCATACCGAATTGAAGGATTAGGGAAAAATTTAATTCCGACAGCCACTGATTTTGATGTTATTGATGAATTTGTGAAAGTGACGGATGAAGAAAGTGCCCACTCTGCAAGGGAGATTTCTAGTACTGAAGGCTTGTTTGTTGGTTATACTAGTGGTGCTGCTATGCAAGCCATAAAACAACTAAATGAAGGCGGTGAATTTAAACCGGGTGATAAGGTAGTAGCCATTTTTCCAGACCATGGGTCGCGTTATATGAGTAAGATATATAGCGATAAATGGATGGACGAACAAGGCTTTTTTGACAGTAAAAAAGTTTCTACAATAGAAACTATTCAATATATAAAATAACTAAAATTACATATACAATCCTATAACTTCATGGCTTTAGTTGTAGGATTTTTTGTATTATAAAATCTTATAAACAGCGGTTTATAACTTAATTATGCTATGAAAAGATATTTGGTTAATTTTGTCCAAACTAATTAAGCTAATCGAAGATGATGACGCCATTGTTCATGAACTATCACCAAAGTTCGTTGAAAAGGCTGCGTATGTCCTAAAAACAGTAACAATACATGAAAGACTTATTTGATAAAATTTATAGAGATAAAGGTCCTCTTGGAAAATGGGCTTCTCAAGCTGAAGGCTATTTTGTATTTCCAAAATTGGAAGGCCAGATCTCAAATCGCATGAAATTCCGTGATAAAGATGTAATTACATGGAGTATCAATGATTATTTAGGCTTGGCAAACCATCCTGAAGTTCGAAAGACGGATGCCCAGGCTGCAAAAGATTACGGTTCAGCCTACCCAATGGGAGCACGTATGATGTCTGGACATACTGAACTTCATGAAACTTTACAGAATGAGTTGGCGGAGTTTGTTGATAAGGAAGCTGCGTATCTTCTAAATTTCGGATATCAAGGTATGGTATCCACCATTGATGCCTTGGTTGCAAAAGATGATATTATTGTTTATGATGTGGACTCCCATGCATGTATAATTGATGGGGTTCGTTTGCATATGGGAAAACGTTTTACCTATAAGCACAATGATATAGAAAGTCTGGAAAAGAACTTGGAACGTGCTACAAAAATGGCAGAACAGACCGGCGGTGGTATATTGGTTATATCGGAAGGTGTTTTTGGAATGCGTGGTGAGCAAGGTCGTTTGAAAGAAATTGTAGCGCTTAAAGAAAAATTCAACTTCCGTTTTTTAGTGGATGATGCTCACGGCTTTGGAACACTCGGTAAAACAGGTGCTGGAGCAGGAGAGGAGCAAGGCGTTCAAGATGGTATTGATGTGTACTTTGCAACTTTTGCGAAGTCCCTTGCAAGTACTGGTGCTTTTATTGCTGCAGATCAAGAAATTATCGATTATTTAAAATATAACCTGCGTTCACAAATGTTCGCTAAATCACTACAGATGCAATTGGTAGTTGGTGCGCGCAAACGTTTGGAAATGTTGAGAACCATGCCAGAAATGAAAGAAAAGCTTTGGGAAAACACCAACGCTTTACAATCTGGTCTCAAAAAACGCGGATTTGATATTGGAACGACACAAAGTTGTGTCACGCCAGTATATCTAAAAGGAAGTATTCCTGAAGCGATGGCTTTGGTCAAGGATTTACGTGAAAATCACGGAATTTTCTGTTCTATTGTGGTTTATCCAGTTATTCCTAAAGGATTAATTTTACTCCGAATGATTCCAACAGCAACGCACGACATTGATGATATCAATGAAACTTTAGATGCTTTTGATGCGATTAGAACCCGTTTGGAAAATGGAACCTACAAAAGATTATCCGCAACTGTTGCAGCAGCGATGGGTGAATAAACTGAACACTGAAAATATAAAACTTCAAATCCCAATTTAACAATTGGGATTTTTGGTTTTATGAGCTCAAGTATCGTCCAATCTCTGGGTACATTTTTGATATGGAGTATTTTCTAATGTGGGATGTGATTACTCAATATCCTTTCTCACTGTTTTTCTTCGCTTATAGACTTTAGGTTTAAAATGTTTCCAAATTTGATGGATGGCTAAATTATCTTCTAATTCTGGAGTACGAATACAATTTTGAATGCCTTTTTTACTGAATTCATGATAATATTCGTTAAAAATAAGCGCGGTAACACCTTTGTTCTGATATTCAGGATGAATGCCTATCAAATAAAAAATAACGTCTTTGCTATGCTTTTTTGCGTGCAAAATATGTCTAAAGCCAAAAGGGAATAATTTACCCTTTGCTTTTTGCAAAGCCTTAGCAAATGAAGGCATGACAATAGCAAAAGCTACCAAATCATCATTTTTATCCACGACAAACTTGATGTATTCGGGATTGACAAAACTGATAAATTTCTTTTTAAAATATTCCTTTTGGATGTCAGTTATTGCAACAAAAGAGGACAGAGAGGCGTAAGTTTGATTAAAAAGATCAAACATTTTATCAACGTAAGGCATCACTTCTTCTGTTTTAGAGAACCCCAATGCCTTTACGCCGTAGCGTTTTTTGATCAATTCTTGAGCCTTGAGAAAGAAATCGGGATGAACATTGGAAAAAGGAAAGCGACTTTCAGAATATAGTTTCTCATCCGTGTACCCCAGCTCCTTGAAATGATCCACATAATAAGGATAGTTATACCAGGTAATCATGCTTCCCAAATACTGGTACCCTTCAGTCAGTAATCCAACTTTATCTAAGTTTGAAAAACCCACAGGGCCTTCAACATAGTCAAGATTGTGAGCTTTTCCTATATTATGTACTTTAGCCAAAAGAGCCTTGGTGACCTCAATATCGTCAATGACATCAAACCAACCAAAGCGCATTTTTTTCTGCTTTTGCTGATTTACTTCCAACCAATTTATTATTGCCGCAACTCTACCAACAATCTCATTGTTTCTGTAAGCTAAAAAAAAGGTAGCTTCAGCATCATTAAATATAGGGTTCTTCTTTTTATTGAAGGTTTCCATTTCCTGCTTGATAATAGGAGGGACCCAATTGTTGGAGTCTTTGTAAAGTTCAAAGGGAAATTTTACAAATGCCTTTAAATCCTTTGGTGAACTTGCTTCTTTAATTGTAATCATAAAGTGGTCTTATAAGTTGCCCTTTTTCTTTTTTTCGATTTCCTTTTCATTTTGGATTTTTCGTTCTTGACTTCGCAGTTCGTCTTTGGCTGAATTGCCATTGTCAATCTCTTTGTCCTGATGAAAGTCTAAACGGTAGGACATTCCAAAATTCACTCCAAATACAGAGGGCGTATCTTTTGTATTAAAGGTCAAAGCGGTATCAAGTTGAAAATTTTTGCTCCAAAGATATGCGCCTCCAAATCGAAAAAGATTATCGGCATAAAAATCGCTGTGAATGCCTTGCGTTTCTCCAAAAATAACCCATTGGGGGTTAAATGAATGGGTTAGAGTTAAAATATATTGAAAATCAGAATAATCCGTGCCTATTCTATCTTTAATCAAATTAATGACAAAGACCCAACCTCCCGAAAAATTATTTTGTGAAATGATGCCAATCTTCGGGCTAAATCCTTCAATTCCTGGTGCGGTATAAGGATTATTCTTCGTATCAAAATTGGCACCGGCATAAATGGCTACAGCAGGAATCAAGGACTTCCATTTAAACCTTTGGTTAGCCTTCCAGCTGTACAAATTGGGTTTCTCTTCAGCTGCATTTCTATACGGATCATAGATCATATATTTTGCGCCAACTGTAAGGTTTTTAAAGTTGGAACGTTTCTCGTCAAATGGAATACTTGACGTGTTAATGGTTTTTGTATCATTTTGATAAGTTCCTTGTACATTGATTTCAAGCTCTTCAAACAACAATCCGTATCGTAGAGCAAAATCTGCCCCTAAACCTGAAACATCATATTTTAAGAGCGTATGTTCTTCTTTAACAAAGTATGGGCCTGCCTCAAATTGTATAACGTTTGGACCAACGGCAAAAGCACTTTGTGAAACTCCAGGCCTGTTGGAATTAATGACTTCTGTATACTGACCAAAAGTGAATTGTGATAAAATGAAGAGTATAAATACTATTGAAAATTTGATCGGGTTCATTGACTTATCTGTTAGGCTCAAAACTACATATTTTTTTTGATTTTGAATTAAATTTAATCGATTCATAAAATGATATTTTAGATGGGCAGATAATTCGGATATGCGATGATACCAACCGAAGCAGCGATAATTTATATAATATTTAAGCATTTAAATCCGTTTTTAAATGCGAAGAATTGTATTTTTGGAAAAAATTTAGATTCATCATGCAAATGGCGTCCCTTATTGGTTTCCTAAGAACCATTTTGATAATTTTATTGGTGTATTATGGTGTAAAAATTCTTATGAGACTTTTTGCTCCATACTTCGTACGCTATATGTCAAAAAAAATGCAGGAACGTTTTGGGGGACAGTTTCAGCAACAGCAGCCAGATAGAAACCGCCCTAAGGACGGCGAAACGGTAATTGATAAAATGCCAGAGCAGCGTCAATCTTCTGATAAAAAAGTAGGAGAATATATAGATTACGAAGAAATTGACTAATTTACCCCAACTAAACAACCTCAACACTTCATGGCTTTGTCTGTAAGAAAATTTCTTCCACATGTCTTAATAATTATTGGTTTTATTGCACTTTCATTGGCTTATTTTAGCCCGGTTTTAAGTGGTAAACAGATTTTTCAGAGTGACATCATGCAGTATATCGGGATGTCCAAGCAGCAAACCGATTTCAGGGCTGCAACTGGAGAAGAAACGTATTGGACAAACAGTGCTTTTGGGGGGATGCCCACGTATCAGTTAGGGGCTTTGTATCCACACAACTATATCAAAAAATTAGATTCCGTTTTGCGCTTTTTGCCAAGACCAGCCGATTATCTTTTTCTTTATTTTATTGGGTTTTACATTTTACTCCTAACCCTTAAAGTTGATTTCAGATTGGCTGCATTGGGTGCTTTAGCTTTTGGGTTTTCTACCTATCTTATAATAATCTTAGGAGTTGGCCATAATAGTAAAGCCCACGCTATTGCTTATATGCCTTTGGTTTTAAGCGGAATTCTTCTCGTTTTTCAGAAAAAGTATATTTTCGGATTTTTATTGACTACGGTCGCTATGGCACTTGAGTTGAGTGCCAACCACTATCAAATGACCTATTACTTAATGTTGCTGGTCTTGGTATTGGGAGCGGTCTATCTTTATGACGCTTATAAAAAGAAGTTGGTGCCACATTTCTTTAAATCAGTGGGGATAATGGTAGTTGCTGTTATTTTGGCTATTGGCTTAAACGCCACCAATATCATGGCAACCCAAGAATATGTTAAGGAAAGCACCCGTGGTAAGAGTGAGTTGACAATCAATCCTGATGGTTCAACCAAAGCAATTTCTAACGGTCTGGACAGAGACTACATTACGGAATACAGTTACGGATTTTTAGAAACTTTTAACCTCTTTATTCCACGACTTTTAGGTGGTGGAAATGGGGAAGATGTAGGGAGGAACTCCGAAATGTATAAGTTTTATACAAGCATTGGCGCAAGTCCTATTGAGGCTTTAAGAGAAGTAAAGCGCACACCTACTTATTGGGGAAATCAACCTATTGTTGAAGCTCCAGCCTACGTTGGTGCTGTGGTGCTGTTTTTGTTTGTTTTTGCCCTTTTTATGGTTAAAGGCCGACTAAAATGGTGGCTTGTTGGTGGTGTGGTTATGTCTTTACTGCTGTCCTATGGAAAAAATTTAGGTTTTTTAACTGACTTCTTTATTCAATATGTACCTATGTACAATAAGTTTAGGGCGGTGACTTCCATTCAGGTGATTTTGGAACTCTGTATTCCGATATTGGCTGTTTTTGGACTGGTGCGCTTGTTCAATGATTTAGAAAAAAGAGACCATAAGTTAAAAGCCTTAAAATTAGCTGCTGGAATTTCAGCAGGTATTGCAATTCTATTTATCCTTTTTAAAGGGTCTTTTGACTTTGTAGGTGCCAATGATGGGTATTATAGACAAGCATATGGAGAATATGGTCAGAGTTTTGTAGATGCACTCAAAGCTGACCGAAAAGCCATGTTTACTTATGACACCTTACGAACTCTAATACTCGTGTTGCTTTCATCTGGTGGAATCTTGTTGTTTTTAAGGAAAAAACTGTCGGAGAATGGACTTATAATTGTATTTGCTGCATTGATTCTTATTGATTTGGTAGGTGTTGATAGGCGTTATGTCAACAGCGAAAACTTTGTCCCGTCATTACAGGTGAATAAACCTTATCAGGCTAACGCGGCTGATTTGGAAATTATGAAGGACGATGGACACTTCAGAGTCTTTGATGTGACCTCCAGTGCTGCCAGAGCATCCTATTTTCACAACTCATTGAGTGGTTATCACGCGGCCAAACTTGGGCGATATAACGAGCTTTTTGATTTCCATATTGCCAAAAACAATATGAACGTGCTGAATATGCTCAACACAAAATATATTATCGCCGATGATGAAAAAGGTAATATTTTTCCTTACGAAAATGTAGAGGCCAATGGAAATGCCTGGTTCATTTCTGAATTGGAAAAAGTAAATTCTGCCAATGAAGAAATGATTGCTTTAGATAGTTTGGACACTAAAATTAAAGCAGTCACCACACAAGAAATACCGTCTTCAAAATTTAGTACCGATGCTTCTTCAACTATTTCAATTGTAGAGTATAAGCCAAATTACTTAAAGTATCAATCTAATAATGATTTTGATGGTTTTGCAGTCTTTTCAGAGATCTATTATGCCGACGGTTGGAATGCTTATATTGATGGCGAATTGCAACCCCATTTCCGTGTAGATTATGTTTTGAGAGGTTTGCCTATTCCAAAAGGACAACATACCATTGAATTCAAATTTGAACCTCAAGTAGTCAAAACAGGAAGTACGATTGCGTTGGCGAGTTCAATTTTGTTTGGATTTTTGATTTTGGGAGGGATCGTCATATTAGTTCGAAGACCAGAACCTCAAGATTCAAGAGACTGAGTTTCTGATTAAGTGTTTCTTTCGGAAAAACTTAATTTGGACTAAGGAAATTTTGTATAAATTAATAGATCAGCTTAACTAAACCTGAAGGTTTACTGCATTCGCAGGAATTTGTAATATGCAAAAAAAAGCACTCATCATCACCTATTACTGGCCACCTGCAGGAGGTCCTGGGGTGCAACGCTGGTTGAAATTTGTAAAATATTTACCTGATTACAACGTACATCCTGTAGTGTACATTCCTGAGAACCCAAGCTATCCAATGCTTGATGACAGTTTGATAGATGAAATCCCTAAGAATATCACCATCGTAAAACAGCCTATAAATGAACCTTATAAACTGGCTGAATTTTTTTCGAAACAATCGTCAAAAACCATCAGTTCAGGGGTAATTCCGAAGACAAAGAAGCAAAGTCATGTGCAGCGCTTAATGTTGTATGTACGAGGAAATTATTTTATTCCTGATGCGAGAAAAGCATGGGTGAAACCTTCCGTGAACTATTTGTCTGAATATATCCGAAAGGAAAACATTGAAATAATCATTACAACGGGACCACCTCACAGTCTACATTTAATTGGATTACAGTTGAAGACCCAATTGGGAATACCTTGGATAGCCGATTTCAGAGATCCATGGACGACGATTGGATATCATAAAAAATTAAAACTGAGCGTAAGCGCCACTAAAAAGCACAAGCAGTTGGAAAAACAGGTGCTTACTACAGCTGATCATATTATTGTTACGAGTCAGAACACGAAAAAAGAGTTTGAAACAAAATCAAACCAACCCATTACCGTAATTACAAACGGTTATGACAACCATAAACTCATTAAAGTATCCAAGGATTCAAAATTTTCTTTGGCTCATATCGGATCATTATTGTCTGAACGCAACCCTATAGTGTTATGGAAAGTTTTAGGTGAACTTATAGATGAACATAAAGACTTCAGACATGAATTTATTTTACGATTAATTGGTGTGGTCAGTGCTGAGGTGCTTCATGAAGTCAAAAAATTCATTCCTGAGCAAAATATAGCTCTTGTTGGTTATGTCAATCATAAGGAAGCTTTAATTTCCCAGAGACAATCGCAATTGTTATTGATGATAGAGATTGATTCTGAAGATACCAAGGCTATTATACCGGGGAAACTTTTTGAATACATGGTAGCTGAAACACCTATTATTTCAGTTGGACCTAAAGACTCAGATGTAGAACGTATATTACAGTCAACCAATACAGGCCGATATTTTTATTATGATGATGGGGCTCAATTAAAGGAGCACCTTCTTTCTTGCTATAAAGAATTCAAAAACTCAGCCTTAGCATCATATCCGATAGGTTTACAGCAGTACAGCAGAAAAGCATTGACGAAAAAGCTGGCAGATCTTATCAATGACTTGTCTTAAAGCGCAAAATTCTTATCTTCGAGTTTTAAACCTTTATGGGAATAGTTACCAACCAATCATTTAAAAACACCGTTACCACTTACGTCGGTTTTGCCATTGGTGCATTGAATACTTTGTACCTCTATGTGTTCTTTATCTCTGATGTCCACTATGGTTTAATCTCTTTTATCCTCTCCACCGCCACGATAATGATGCCTTTAATGGCTTTTGGCGTCCACAATACTATCATTAAGTTTTACTCAACATTTAAGACCAAAAACTCGCTCAATAGTTTCTTGACACTCATGTTGTTTTTACCATTGGCATTTATTATTCCCATCGGATTGATTGGGGTAGTGGCATATGAAACTATTGCAGATTTGCTATCGGAAAAGAATCCAATTATTGGAGCCTATGTGAGCTATATATATTTTGCCGCTATTGCAATGGCTTATTTTGAAGTGTTTTTTGCTTGGTCCAAAACACAATTGCAAACGGTGTTCGGGAACTTTATGAAAGAAGTCTTTCATCGTATTGGAATTATGTTGCTCTTATTTTGTGTCTATTTTGAATGGATATCAGTAGACTTTTTTATTGGCAGTGTAATTGGAGTGTACGGACTTAGAATGCTAATTATGATGTTTTATGCTTTTAGCATCAGGCTGCCAGTTTTTAAGTTTAATAGAATTGACAAATTGAATGCTGTTTTAAAATATGCGTTTCTGATTATTCTTGCAGGGTCTATTGCAAGCGTTATTTTGGATATCGATAGTTTTATGTTGGGCATGTATATTCCCATAGAAGAAGTGGCCTATTATGGGGTGGCGATATATATTGCGACGGTTATTGTAGTGCCTTCAAGAGCTATGCAGCAGATTTTGCAACCATTGACAGCTCAATACCTAAATGAAAAAAACAAAGTGGCTCTGGAAGATTTGTATGTGAGGAGTTCGCAAACTTTATTTATAATCGGCGGACTTATTTTTTTGTTGATCGTATTGAACATAAACTCCCTATATGAAACCATTCCAGCGCAATTTAGTGATGGACTTATTGTAGTATTTTTAATCAGTATGGCAAAACTATACGATTGTTTGATGGGGTGCAATAATGTGATCTTGTTCAATAGTGATTACTATAGGGTCGTTTTACTTTTTGGTGTGATTTTGACGCTTCTTACCATCGGTTTAAACTTGATTTTTATTCCGAAATATGGTATCAATGGCTCAGCACTAGCAACATTTATTGCCATTGCTGTTTACAATACCATTAAAATCTATTTTGTAAAACGTAAGTTTGACATGATGCCTTTTACGTTAGATACGGGTAAGGTCAGCTTTTTGATTATTATAATGGTAAGTATTTTCTATTTTTGGGAGTTTCCATTTCATCCTCTGATCAACATTGCCCTAAAGTCTGCTGTGATTACATTAACGTATGTGATACTAATTTTTAAGATGAATGTTTCTGGGGATATTAGTGCCTTGATCCGTAAGTATTTAAAAGTGAAATAGCTTATTGCCTATTAGTCTATAATTAGGTTTTTTGCAATTTTATTTCTTTGCAGCGTGTATACTGGAAAATATGTTTTTAAAAGATTATAAAAAGGGAAAATCCCACAAGGCGCTTTGAGGCATACTCCTGCAGGACTTTCCACTAACCAACCAAAAAATTTATTTGTTAATTTCCTCTACCTTGTGTCGATCTTGACCTTGAAGGTGAAGCTTGTCTTTTAGCCGTGCTGTTTGTTCTATTGGTACTTTGCGTCGCACGTGCGTTTCTACTTGTGTTTCGCTCTTTACTATATGTACGACTTGCAGCAGCTTTTGGTTTTCGTTGACTCGTACTTCTATTTACCGCGGGAGCTCTATTTGTCCGAGTTGTGGCTGATTTTACACTAGCACTTCTTGTTGATGTGCTTACCTTTGCTGCCGTACTGTTGACGGTTCGTGAAGTGCTACGCGTTCTGGAATTTCTAACATTATTATTTCTATCCGCACTTCTTGAAGAGTTACTGTTGACCATAGGACTGTTGCTTCTTGTAGTTTGAACAGTACGCCTATTCGCAGCTTGTCTCACTCCTCTTTCTGAAGCTTTCCGAGTGGTGCTGTTTGAAACATTACGATTGGTATTTGCGGATTCACTATTCCGCCTTGCCGTTGTATTGCGTGTTGAAGTACCAACAGCTCTCGAACTTCTTTTAGCAGTTGCATTTGTGCTTCTGCGTGGTGTTGCTTCCTGACGATAACGATCACTCACACGTGAATTGGCTGCAACCGTAGTTCTTCTACCTGAACTAATAGAACTGCTACGACGTGGTGTATATCTTACGGGTTCTCTATAATTATTAGTATAAGGTCTGTAATAGTGGTGTCTCACCGGGGTATAATATTGTCTATATGGTCTTGTATATACCACACGATAGTGTACAGATGGAACGGTATAATAACGGTGCCATGGTCTGTGTACATATACTCGGTTATAAATGTTGATATAGCCGGTATAATGTGTAAAACGGTGGTAACGATCGTAAAAAACTCGTAAACTACCTACACGACTGACGTGTCCGTAATTATTATAACGAATTTTGACATTACCCGCTTGGGTGATTCGACCGTAATAGTCATAATAAATAGGTATATTTTCTATTTGTATAATGGCGCCATAATCGTCATATTGTACATATGGACCGTAGTCATACCCTGTATTAAAACTAAACGAGATATTAGGGGTGTTGATGGAAACATTGGCGCTCGGACCATAATTTGGAGCGTAAAAATCAAATTGACCATCAGGGAATACAGAAAACTCAATACCACCTTCGGTAAAAATAAAGGAATTGCCATATCCCATATAAGTACCATTATTGTATGAATAATCTTTAGCGTTGTTGGTGGTTGTTGCGTTTACCGATGTCCCAATTAGGAACACTGCAGTAAAAAGTAGAGCTAATTTTTTCATGAGTGTTTATTTTTTTGTTCAACCTGTAAAATACAAAGAATGTGCCAAGATTCGTTGATTTGCACTATGCTACTGAGCTTCAGGGCTTTGTGTTATTGTGTGGTTTTGTATGGATAATTATTACGCGTTGAGCAAAAACCGTTATATACCCAACCTTATGGTTATAAAACGTTTTTAAATTAATACACAGGACTTGCCAAAGACAAAAATTAATACCTATCTTTTCCCTTTCAACAATAAGCCGTGAACCTTGCAGGCTTTTTTTAAATATTTATATGGATTTTACCAATCCCCTTGTATATGGGGTTCCCTTTTTTATAGGCCTTATTTTATTAGAACTTACTTACAGCAAATCTCACAATCATAAAGATCTTTACAATTGGCGCGACTTGTTTTCAAGTCTCGGAATGGGGGTAGGGTCCGCATTGATTGCGCCTCTGGTTAAAACTGTAACCGTTATTCTTCTTTTCAATTTTGTTTATGATGTATTTAATCCTCTGGTAAATGGCGTCAGGACTAACATTATGGGTTACGAATCTTTTGGATATGCTTGGTATGTTTGGGTATTTTGCATGTTGTGCGATGACTTTTCATATTATTGGTTTCATCGTCAAAATCATATGGTCAGATTCTTTTGGGCAGCACATATTGTCCATCACTCATCCGATAATTTTAATCTTGGTACAGCAGTCAGAAATGGCTGGTTTACGATTTTTTATAAACCCTTGTTCTATGTCTGGATTGTAGCTATTGGTTTCCCACCAGAAATGCTCGTTGTGTGTTTAGGGATTGAAGCGCTATGGCAGTTTCAATTGCATACGGTATTTATCCCAAAACTAGGGTTTTTAGATAAAATTTTAAATACCCATACCATGCACCAGGTTCATCATGCCTGTAATATTGAGTATATGGATAAAAATCATGGAGGAATCTTGAACGTATTTGACAGAATTTTTGGTACTTGGAAAGAGCTTGATGAAAACGTGGAAATAGCGTATGGGGTTACCAGTCCCCCCGATTCTTATAATATATGGGTGATTTTGACCCATGAGTATTCTGATATTTGGAGGGATATGAAAAAATCAAAAAACCTTAAGCACAAGTTTATGTATGTTTTTGGACCTCCAGGTTGGAGCCATGACGGCAGTACACAAACCGTAAAACAGATTAGGAAAGAAATGGCTTTGGAAAAACTTCAAATGACCAATCAAAAAAAACCTGAGCCGATGAAGCGGGAGCTAAATGATGAAGTCTATACGTCAAAGGTCAACGTTTAGGTTTAACAACGAAAACCTCATAACTCTCTATGCTTGTCAGTTTAACCCATGTATTGGCAGCTGTTAACTACCACTAATATTTTATTATTCTAAGGTGCTCAGGAGCTTCAAACATTATTGTATAAAAGATTAAGTTAGGTTTGAACCGCGATTTAATGGCCAGACTTGAGAGGATTTCTAAATCTAAAATTTGTCAATAAACCGCTTGGGGTTTCGGTAGAAAGAAAAGCTATTTTATTTACATTTATAGGCTTTAATCTGATACCTCTATGTCAAGATCTCTTAAGAAATGCAATAACTGTATTCAACAATTTGAGAGTCATCTTCCGTTTTGTCCATATTGTGGACAGAAAGCGGGTGATCAATTGACCTTAAATGTTCTTTTTAACAATACCATCAATAATTATTTTTCTGTTGACGCTCGATTTTTCAAGAGCTTTTTTCCTCTTATGCTCAAGCCGGGACATCTTCCCAAGCAATTTGTTTCAGGTAAAAGGTTAATGTATTTACATCCAGCTCAGATGTATTTGTTTATTTCAATCGTTTTTTTCTTTTTGTTTTCTTTTGTTAGTCGCAAACAAGTAGAAAACATTGATAGCGCCATTAAAAAGGATATTGAACAAAGTCACTTCTATAGGGATTCTCTTAAAAAAGTTTCAAAAGAGAACCCAACTGAAAAATATGTAAATAAATCTGATCTTAAAAATGAGGATTCATTGCGTCTAAGAAAACAGCAGCTAGTGCAGGTGACAGACTCGGTTCAAAACGTTAATAAGAGTTCATCCAATTCAATTTTTAATATAGACATCAATGAAATGGAAATAGATTCAATGATTGCTGCTGGTGCTTCAGATGAAGAACTCTATAGAAAGATGGGAATGAAGACCAGCGACGGGTATCTCACCAAACGAATGTATAAACAAATTCTGAAATTTTTTAAAACTAAAAGTGGAGGCACTATTTTACAAGCCTTCTTGGATAGTATTCCTCTGGCCATGTTTATGCTTCTGCCAATTTTTGCTTTTATTTTAAAATTATTTTATATCAGAAAAGGAAAGTTTGTACACCACCTGGTTTTTACTTTTTACTTTTTTGCTTTTCTTTTTGGTGTATTTAGCTTTTTGGTAATTGCCAATTTAATCTGGAAAGACTTTCCTGGCTGGATCATGACATTAACCATGTTTTCAGCCTTCTTTTATTTATTTTTTGGGGTTAAACGATTTTATGACCAAGGCTATATTTTAAGTTTTATAAAGAGCAGCGCTATTAGTTTTTTCTTTCTGTCAATGGTGCTGCCATTTGCAGTTGTGATTATGGGATTAATGGCTTTTTTATTTTATTAGTGAACCTCTTGTCTGCCGACAAGGCAAATAACACCTAAATGCGAAGCGCACTAACTTGCAACCCATACAGTCTCTTGAAAGCTGCTAACTCCCAACTATAAACTGTCAATTGATGACTGAACGTCAACTAAAGCTTCTCTTTTAAATACTTTCCAGTCACCGAATTTTCTTGCTTCACCAATTCCTCAGGCGTCCCTGCTGCCACTAATTTTCCGCCCTTGGCACCACCTTCAGGACCTAAATCAATAATATAATCTGCACATTTTATTAGTTCGAGATTATGCTCGATGACAATAATAGAGTGTCCTTGTGCTATCAATGCCTGAAAAGATTTCAATAATTTTTTAATGTCGTGAAAGTGCAATCCTGTGGTGGGTTCATCAAAAATAAATAATGCATTGTCACTTCTTGAGCCTTTGCCCAAAAACGTGGCCAATTTAATTCGTTGCGCTTCGCCACCAGAAAGGGTGGAAGAACTTTGACCTAAAGTCACATAACCCAAACCAACATCTTGTAAGGGCTGTAACTTGCTTTGTATTCTTAATTCATTGTGTTTTTCAAAAAAAGCAATCGCGTCATCAATGGTCATTGTCAATATGTCGTCAATGTTTTTACCCTCAAAAGTGACTTCCAGTACTTCTTTTTTAAATCGTTTCCCGTCACAGGTTTCGCATGTTAAATGAACATCAGCCATAAATTGCATCTCGATGGTCACTTCGCCATCACCTTTACAGGTTTCACAACGGCCACCATCAACATTAAAACTAAAGTGCTTGGCTTGATAATTCCGTATTTTACTTAACTTTTGATTGGCATATAGGCCTCTGATATCGTCATAAGCCTTGACGTAGGTTACAGGATTGGAGCGGGACGAGCGGCCAATTGGATTTTGATCAACAAATTCAATGTGTTTTATGTTATTGAAATTTCCTTTTAATTCTGAAAACTGACCTGCTTTATCTCCGAAACCCGTCAAATGTTTTTGAATGGATGGATATAAGATATCTTTGACCAACGTACTTTTACCGCTCCCAGAAACACCTGTAATAACTGTTAACATCTCTAAAGGAAAAGTGACATCAATATTCTGTAAGTTGTGTTCTCTAGCCCCAATAATATCGATATGATATTTTGAGGTGCGACGTTTTTTTGGAAGCTCAATCTCGAGGCTCCCGTTTAGGTACTGAGCAGTTAAGGATTTTGATTTAAGAATATCGGCATAAGTGCCAGCCGCAACAACTTCGCCCCCAAGCGTACCCGCTTCCGGCCCAATATCGATAATTTCGTCTGCAGCTTGCATGATGTCTTCGTCATGTTCTACAACAATTACTGTATTACCTAAATCGCGAAGCGCTTTTAATACCACAATAAGTTTTTCAGTATCTTTAGGATGGAGTCCAATACTTGGTTCATCTAATATATACATCGATCCCACCAAGCTACTGCCCAATGAGGTTGCTAAATTGATACGCTGGCTTTCACCACCCGATAAAGTGTTGGATTTTCTGTTTAGCGTTAAATAATTAAGACCAACATTAGATAAGAATGACAGTCTGTTTGATATCTCTTTCAGCAAGCGTTTGGCAATGGTTGAGTCATACTCGTCCAATTTTAAATGCTCAAAAAATTCCGATAAATTATCTAAGGGCATAGTTACCAAATCTGTAATGGTCACCTCATTAATTTTCACGTAGTTGGCTTCAGGGCGTAATCGTTTGCCGTGGCATTTGCTACATTTTGTCTTGCCTCTGTAGCGTGAAAGCATAACACGATTCTGAATTTTATAGGCTTTTGATTCCAATTCTGCAAAAAAACTATTGAGACCCTCAAAGTATGAATTGCCTTCCCAAATCAATTGTTTTTGTGCATCTGACAGCTGGAAATAAGGCTTGTGAATAGGAAAATCAAATTTGTGCGAATTGTTTACCAATTGATCACGGAACCAGCTCATACTTTCACCTCGCCATGGAAAAATGGCGTTTTCATAAACCGATAGTGCGGTATTAGGAATGACCAATTCTTCATCAATACCAATAACATCGCCATAGCCTTCACACTTAGGACAAGCACCATAAGGGTTATTAAAGCTAAAAAGATGCACGTTGGGTTCTAAAAAAGTCAATCCGTCCAATTCAAATTTATTATTGAAGACTGTTTGTTTACGATCAGATAAGGATTCAATGATCGTACTGCCCTTACCTTCAAAAAATGCAGTTTCGATAGCATCGGCAAGTCTGTTGTAAAAATCCTCTTCATGTTTCACAATAATTCTGTCCACAACCAAAAATACATCTTGTTGAAGATCTTTTTCTAAAGCATCTTCAATGCGAAGCACTTCATTTTCGTGCTGAACACGAGCATAGCCTTGTTGCTGAAGTACTTTGAGTTTATCAGTCATACTGCGGCCTGCTTCCAAATAAATGGGAGCGAGGAGGAGCAGCCTTTCGCCGTCTTTATAAGATTTTATCAATTTTAACACATCTGCGGTGGTGTGTTTTTTGACCAAATTCCCGGAAATAGGCGAGTAGGTCTTACCAATTCTAGCGAAAAGGAGTTTTAAATAGTCATAAATTTCAGTAGTTGTGCCAACGGTTGACCGTGGATTGGTAGAATTTACCTTTTGCTCAATGGCTATGGCTGGCGCAATACCTTTTATATAATCTACTTTTGGCTTATTGAGTCTACCTAAAAACTGACGCGCATAACTTGACAAACTTTCAACATAGCGTCTCTGGCCTTCAGCATATAAAGTGTCAAATGCAAGACTCGACTTTCCCGAGCCCGATAAACCAGTAATAACCACCAATTTATTACGCGGAATGACCACATCCATGTTTTTGAGGTTGTGGAGGTTAGCGCCTTTAATAATGATGTTTTGTTTCGGATTTACTTCGGAAAGATTAAGCTTCATAGTCGTTTTTGCATATAAGAATGCAAAGATACTACATCTAATGCGGTCATGAAAAAAAGTTATTGTTCAATAAAATGTTAAAGTTTCGGCTTAATTTTTGTTTTTTAGGAATGATTGTTGTTATATTTGACCTCAAACTTCTAAAACAGAGTCGCCTATATCATAATATTACTTTATAAAGATTAACCCCAAGCTTAGAGTTGCTCTAGGCCGCTAAAGTAATAACAATGAAACACGAACTTATCACAGACGCTGTTTTGGTGAGCAATTACATAGAAGGAGACGAAAATGCGCTCTCTCAATTGATCACTCGACACAAACAAAAAATTTACAGTTTTATCTATTCTAAAGTTTATGACAGAGATATTACTGAGGACATCTTTCAAGACACTTTCATTAAGGTGATCCGAACGCTCAGATTAGGGAAATATAATGAAGAAGGCAAATTTTTACCTTGGGTCATGCGTATTGCCCATAACCTGGTTATTGACCATTTCAGAAAAAACAATCGTATGCCAAAATTCTCCAATACGGGAGAGTTCAGTATTTTTTCTGTGCTTAGTGATTCGTCCTTAGATGCAGAAAAAGAAATGATTAAAGAGCAAATAGAGTCTGACTTAAGGCGTATTATAGAAGAATTGCCCGAAGAGCAGAAAGCTGTTTTGATCATGCGCATGTATAATGATATGAGTTTTAAGGAAATATCAGAAAAAACTGGTGTGAGTATTAATACCGCATTGGGTAGAATGCGTTATGCATTGATTAATTTGAGAAAGTTGATTGAAGAAAAAAATATAATCTTGACAAATTAGTTATACTAAATTGAGTTTTACTGCGTTAATAGGATTATATTCTAATTATTTAAACTCCTATATAATGGCAAAACTTTACTCTGAATGTCCCCAAAAAAATGACAATCTCAATCCAAAAGAAGAAACAGTAAATTTTCTTTTGAATTATTCTAAGGCTTTAAGTGTTATACAATGTAATAAATGGAAGTTTGAAGCGCTTCTGAACTAAAGAGCAATTAAACTTTCAAGTTTAATTGGTCAAGTTTAACAAGTCCCGAGAGTGAGCTCTTCGGGACTTTTAATTTTACTTGTTCTTTTTGTAGTAGTCTTTTAATACGCTCGCTCTCCCAATGGTTTTGGTGATGATGTCTTTTTCCAAATCCCAGCCTCTTGCAGGGGAATACTCTCGTCCGTAGAAAATCATTTGCAGATGAAGATCATTCCAGGTTTCTATGGGGAAAAGGCGTTTTGCATCTTTTTCAGTTTGAACAACATTTTTTCCGTTGGTCAAATTCCAGCGGTACATCAATCTATGAATATGTGTGTCTACAGGAAAAGCTGGAATACCGAAAGCTTGAGAAAGCACGACGGCAGCAGTTTTATGTCCTACCGCGGGCAATGCTTCTAGTTCTTCGTATGTTTTTGGTACTTGTCCATCGTGTTTGTCGATTAAAATGTGCGATAAGCCGTGAATGCCTTTGCTTTTCATTGGCGATAAACCTACAGGTCTGATGATTTCTCGGATTTCCTCCACAGTGAGTTTAATCATATCATACGGATTGTCGGCTTTGTCAAAAAGAAGCGGTGTAATTTGATTGACCCGTACATCTGTGGATTGCGCGGACATTAATACTGCAATTAATAGCGTGTATGGATCTTTATGATCTAAAGGTATAGGCACTGTTGGATACAGCTGGTTTAACGTATTTATAACAAAATCTACCTTCTCTTGTTTGGTCATAAGTTGTATTTTTACAAATATCAAATTTAAAACAGTTATGACCAAATTAAAAGCAGGAGACAAGGCTCCTAATTTTTCAGCAAAGGATGAACAGGGAAATACAATTTCTTTATCAGATTATAAAGGTAAAAAATTAGTGGTCTTCTTTTATCCCAAAGCCAGTACGCCAACTTGTACAACGGAAGCTTGCAATCTACGGGATAATTATAAGGATTTACAAGACAAAGGTTATGAAATATTGGGGGTCAGTGCCGACAGTGCCAAAAGACAATCAAACTTTAAAAATAAATACGATTTTCCATATCCATTGCTAGCCGATGAGGATAAAGAGGTTATTAAAGCCTTTGGTGTGTGGGGAGAAAAGAAGTTTATGGGACGTACTTTTGATGGCATCCATCGCGTGACTTTTGTTATTGATGAAAACGGCATTATTGAAAAAGTGATTGACAAGGTAAAAGCTAAAATTCATACAGAGCAGATTTTGGAATGATTTCCATGTCCAGCTGACCCCAGGATCTTTATGGCTCTATTGAACTGCTAATGAGAAGTTGGATTTCAGTTCGAGATAATCTCTGGAGGGAGATCTTAATGCTCACTAATGAAATAAAAAAGACCTTAGGATGTTAAACTAAGGTCTTTATACTTATATAGTTATTGGCTTTTCTGTTTATCGACTTCTATAAACTTCTTCAGCTTCAAACCCGAAGAGGCTCTTTTCTTTTATAATTTTTGACACCCCAGGAGGCAGCATCGCTTCCCAGCCTTCGTCGCCGTCTGAAATTGACTTTAGTACTGATCTTGAAAAAATGGTTAAGATGGTTGGGTCATAATCTGTAATATCTACAACCTTCCCGTTGTACTTAAAGAATTTATATAGCTCTTTCATCCGTGGATGTACTTTCAAGTTTTCGCTAGTGCTCAATTCTCCATCTTCATTTTTCATAGGGTAGAGGTAAACGCGCAAATCCTTAAAGAATAATTTACCAAAGGCTTCTAAAATTCCACCACTTAAGTGACGGTAATATTTCTCATCAAAAATATCCACCAAATTACTGACCCCCATGGATAGTCCCATTCTGTTCTTGGAATATTGGGAAAAATACTCTACTAATTTATAATATTCCTGGAAGTTAGAAATCAAAACCGTATGACCAAGGGAACATAGCAATTCCGCTCTGTCCATAAAATCCTGTTCATCAATTTCCCCCTCTGCTCTTAAATTTGAAAGTGTAATTTCAAAAACCACTTGAGTATTATTGATATCGACCTTGTTTTCTTTAATGAACATGTCATAAGACTTCTCAAACATGTCAATATTAACCTTGGTTACGGGCCTGAAACTACCGCGCAATGCCAAAATGTTTTTTTTGTATAAAATTCTTGCCGGTAATACGTTGTTGCCATCGGGAGCAAACATAACGGCATCGGTCATATTATTTTTAACCAATTGTAAGCTCATCAATCGATTATCAACATCTTTAAACACTGGCCCTGAGAAGTTGATCGTATCGATTTCAATCTGATCTTTATCTAGGTGATCGTATAAATAGCGTAATATTTTTTTAGGTTCGTTATACTTATAGTAAGCACCATAAATAAGGTTGGTGCCTAATATACCGAGTGTTTCTTGTTGCAAACGCGCATCATTTTCCTTAAATCGAAAGTGAAGAATAATCTCATTATACGAATTGTGATGTGGTTCAATTTGATATTTGATGCCTACCCAACCGTGGCCTTTATATTTTTTGGCAAAATCTATCGTTGCGACGGTATTGGCAAAAGAGAAAAACATTTTATTGGGATGCTTGTCTCTTGAAATGCGCTCTTCAATTAGTTGAATTTCGTGGGTCAACATTTTTCTCAGTCGCTCTTCGGTGACATATCGACCGTCTTGTTCTGCACCATAAATGGCATCAGAAAAGTCTTTGTCATAAGCAGACATGGCTTTGGCAATGGTGCCTGAGCCGCCACCAGCTCTAAAAAACTGACGCACAGTTTCTTGGCCTGCGCCAATCTCAGCAAAGGTTCCGTAAATATTCTCATTAAGATTGATACGAAGCGCTTTGTTTTTAAGCGATGGAATCTCTTCAAATTCTTTATCGCCTTTTAAGGTAATCTCCATGTCGTAGATTGAGTTATATAAGCTACAAAGGTATCAAATTGCTATCTTAAACAAAATAATAAACTTACTTTTGTTGCAAACAAATCATCTTTGAAAGTTATATTTTTAGGAACCGGCACATCTCAAGGAATTCCTGTTATAGGAAGTACTCATCCTGTATGTTTAAGCAACAATCCGAAAGACAAGCGTCTGCGCGTATCTGTGTTGATAGAATGGGGTAATTATACTTATGTCATTGATTGCGGCCCAGATTTTAGACAACAAATGCTAAATGCCAAATGTACTAAGTTGGATGGGGTGGTTTTTACCCATGAACATGCTGATCATACGGCAGGCTTAGATGATATTAGACCTTTTTATTTTAAGCAGGGTGATATTCCGATTTATGCTCACAAAAGGGTTTTAAAAGCGCTTGAGCAACGTTTTGCCTATATTTTTGAAACAAAAAATAAATATGCGGGGGCGCCGGGAGTGAAGCCCATTAGGATTGAAAATAAGCCATTCCAGTTAGGCGATATAAATGTTGTGCCAATAAATGGGATGCATTATAAACTTCAGGTTTTTGGTTTTAGATTCAATGATTTTGCCTATTTAACCGACATGAAAACCATTGAAGACGATGAGCTTAAAAAGCTCATGGGGGTTAAGGTGCTTGTCGTAAATGCCTTGCGGGAAGCAGAACACATTTCTCACTTTACCCTTAGTGAAGCTCTAGAGGTCATAGCTAGAGTAAAGCCTGAGCGAGCGTACCTGACACATATTAGTCACATGCTCGGTTTTCATGATGAAGTGGAAGAAACCCTCCCAGAAAATGTCTTTTTGGCCTATGACAATTTACAAATTAACCTATAAAAATTTATGAAAGGTAAACTCTTTATGTACATGTTCGTTTTTGCATTGTTGTTAATTATATTTCAATATGTAAACTCCAAGAATATATTTGAAACGTACCAAGAAAAAATGACAAAATTGATAGAAAAAGAGCAAATGCTGAAAGATTCTATTAATCACCTAAATAAAGAACTAAAAGCACTTAAAAGTGAGCTTCCGATGGAGCAACATCCTTAATAGCTTAAATTTTAATATGCTTACATGTACTCATCACAAATATCGAGTGTATCGCAGCTGACAGCTTATTCTATAGTACTATAAATAAAGCTGATTTTCCAGAAGTAACGATGTATTCGTGTTTTGATATTCTGTGAGATTTAAACCTTTGAACTATTTTTCCAAGCGTTTGTTTAGCCAACTTCTCAATTCATAAAAGTTTTCTGGGGCTACACCATGTCCAACAGGAAATTCTTTATAGGTGTTTTTAATTGAAAGTGCATTCAAAAACTGAGGCACTTTTCTTGCCCATTCTACAGGAATGACTTGATCTACATTACCATGTGAACAGTAAAAAGCTAAATGCGAATAGTTTTTGGTTTCTAAATCGTCAGGAAGCATTTCAGGGCTAATATAGCCGCTTAAAGCAATGATGTTTTTTATCTTCTCCGGATAGGTGAGCGCTACAGCGTAACTCAGAATTGTACCTTGGCTAAAACCTAAAAGTGTCAGGTTGTCTTTACTTATAGGATACTTTTCTTTTACTTCATCAATGAAATTAGCAATCAGATCTCTCGATTTGATGGCCTGTTCATTATCATTCCATTTGTTCATCTTGGCGTCAAAATTGATCGCATACCACGCATTGCCATAAGGTTGCATAGGGTAGGGCGCTCGCGCAGAGATGATAAATAACTCTTCCGGCATTTCAGAAGCAAAGCTAAACAGGTCATTTTCATCACTGCCATACCCATGGAACATGATGAGTGTAGGTGCATTTTCCTTTAAACTTGAAGGTCTTGTAATATGATGTAAAGAGAGATCGGACATGATTAATTAATAGTTTTAAACCATTCTTGGAATTTTTCACCAAGAACAGGTATAAGTTTATATTCTTCTTTTATGGCATAATAGAGCCCAAATAGCCAACATGCAAAGGTGACGATCCAAAAGGCAGTTCCCAAAAGACTGTTGACATATTGTTCTACTAAATTTGAAAAGATTAAAAGTATCATTAAGCCTAACATTTGTCTGATATGAAATGCTGTAAATGGATTACGCTTTTCTAAATTCATTATAATGGCCAAGATCATACCTATAAATGTTAAGTAGCTTATGATGGCCAATGTTTTACCCTCTTTGACAATAGAATCTTTCATGTTAATTTAAAACCAGTTGATTGTTTGAGAAAATACCATACACTTTCCCTTTGAGACTTTGGTTTTCAAAGATGGCATTTTTTGAAGTAGAAAGGATCATATTCTTGCCGAATTGATAATTCTTGTCAGGGTTGAATAGGGTTAATTTAGCTTTAGAGCCAATGGCAATAGGCGTTGACGTAATTTCGAATCGCCCTTTCCCTTTGGTCAATAGCTCGATTGTTTTCTTCAGGCTGAAAATGGTATTTAAAGCTCCAAAAGCAGTTTCCAATCCGATAGTGCCATATTTTGCGTAATCAAACTCTATTTTTTTGTGCTCTATATCAATTGGATTGTGATCACTCGTTACCATATCGATAGTACCATCCTTAAGACCTTCAATAAGAGCGTCACAATCAGATTGTGTTCTTAATGGTGGCTTGACTTTAAAGCGTGTATCAAAGGTCTGCAATACCTCATCTGTCAAAATCAAATTATGAATGGCTACACTGCAGCTCACATCTATATTTTTGGTTTTTGCATTTCGGATCAACTCGACGGATTTTGCAGAAGAAATTGTTGGTATATGCAATTTTCCACCGGTATATTCTAATAAAAACAGATCGCGCACAATCTGTAGTTCTTCAGCCAATGTTGGGTTTCCTTTTAGGCCCAAGGATGTGCTCATGATGTTTTCATTCATGACTCCAAGTCCAGAGATTTTAGATTCCTGAGGAAAAGAGTAGATCAATCCACCAAAATTGCTAGCGTATTGTAAGGCCAGTTTCATTAGGTTTGGATTGCTTATTGGTTTTTGGTAATCATAAAAAGCAATGGCTCCAGCATTTTTCATATCGAAAAGCTCCGCTAAATCTTCACCATCGCTATTTTTTGTCAAGGCACCAATCGGATGTAGGTTAACAGAATTTCCATTAGCCTTACCTTTAAGAAAAGATATATCGGCATAACTATCAATCACCGGATTGGTATTGGGGTTAACGGCAACATCTGTAAACCCTGATCGTGCGGCGGTGAAAAGTCCGTTAGCAATAGTTTCACGTTCTTCAAAACCCGGTTCTCCAAAACTTACGCTACTATCAAACCAGCCTTGGGAAATATGTAGATTCTCAAGTGTAATTTCCTGAACGTTATCAGGGTTTTCAATCTGTTTAGAGATATTTGAAATGACGCCTTTCTCAATAAGGATATCACAGGTTTGATTGTGAAAATCGCTTTTTGAGTCCACTATGGTGGCAGATTTTATTAGTACGTTCATTTAAGAAGTTTTAAGATGAGCATTTCAATAATTAAAAAAGCTATTGCAAAAATAACAAACCATTTCCACAGCTCATTGATATTAGTGGTACTTTTTATATCGTCAATAACAGCCGCTACAGAACTGTTGTTGGTGCTATTTTTAATTTGTGAAACGTTCAGATAATTAAGCTGGCTCTCATTCCTATTGTAATTATAACTAAGATGTTGTAAGACCTTTTCTTTATTTTTAACTTTAAATATACCCGCCGATTTAGGGTTTTCGTCAGTAATTATTTGCACCTTATTGCTAAAGGTCTGTTGCATAGGGATCATTGACGTTTTAGCATTCTCGAGTTTTAAAATTTCGTCCTGAAGCAAATTGGCATTGATATCAATGATGTTTGTTATGCCAATGGTGTAGTACAATTGTGGTAATTTTAAACTTTGTTTGCCAATATTATATAGCACGGGCACAATTAATGGTGAGTTTTTAAAATTGGAATTGTTTTCATCTAAACTTGCAGAAAAAGCGTAAATATTATTAAACTGGGCTAAGAAGGTTGCGTTATCTTCAAAGCTCAACACGCTAGCCCCAGATGGATTGGACTGCCTATAAAACGAATTGACCTTTGGATATTGGAAATTAGCTACAGTTTTGTTGAAAACATTCTTTAAAAGCGGGTGAGAAAAATTGATTTTTGTAATTCGTTTTTCTGATAATATCTGAGTAGTGAATCTTGGTAATGATAAAACGCTAAATAATTGATTGTAAGTAGGTGTGTCTGATTTAGTTGAAGGGATTATTAAGATGCTTCCACCATTTTCAGAAAAGGACTTTAGCGATGTAGATAGTGCGTTTGGAATGTCTTGTAATTCATTGAGAACAATCAAATTCTGATCAACGATAATGTTATAATTGAGATCTTTGAAATTGACAATGGTCAGTTCAAATTCGTCTGTGGTATAAAGTTTTCTCAAAAAATCAGCATTGGCATCATTGATTGCCAAAACTTTTATACGATCTTTTTTATCTATATTAAAGTGTAATGTGTTGTCATAGTTTAAATTAACATCATCAATAACAACCTTTCCTTTAAAAGCTTTATTGTTAGGGATTGTAAAAATGGTCTCGATTTTATCATCAATAGAGACTGCACTTTTTGCCATTAGTTGTTGGTCTTCAAATAAGGAAATCGACAAAGTTTCAATTGGGTTTCCTTGATTGCTCAACATAACCGTTAGCTCTAAGGTTTCTACGTTGTCCTTAGAGATATATAGTGAGTCGATACTGACATTTTCAGTGGCTCTTGGTTGTAGTTGTACCAAGCGATAATTGACCAGACTATCTTTATCGAGCGTCAAAACTTCGTTTTTTTGTTGAAAATCTGAAATCAGCACCAAATTTTTGACGCTGCCTTTGTCCTTGGTGAATGCTTTTTTTCCTTTTAAAATAACGGCCTCATAGTCCATTTGATATGGCGAATAGGAGAGTTCTATCAAATCATTTTGAATGGCCTTGATGGTTGTGTTCGAAAAATTGAGATCATTTGTGAAAAGGCTAATGGATTCATTTTCATCTACATGCTCAATTAAATCTTGTACCGCGGCATTTAAAAGTGTACCATTATCGCCTTTAGCTTGCATGCTGAACGAATTGTCTAAATAAATGACGGTTTCATTGGTAGTGGTAAAACTACTTTGATTAGCTTGATATGGTTGGGCAAAAGCGATAATTAGACAAGTTAACAATAGCAAGCGGGTCAACAATGTCAACCATTTTTTGATTTGTGAACTTTTACGCGTTTTTAAAATAATGTTTTTAAGAAACTGAACGTTGGTGAAAGTGACCTTCTCAAAGCGTCTGAGTTGGAATAAATGGACAATTATAGGAATAATGAGCAGCAGTAGTGCATAAAGAATTTCTGGGTTTTTAAACTGCATTCCTATTATATTTTTTGTAGTCGAACAAGCGGACCAAATATAAAAAATACAAGAGGATAAGCGTGTTCAGATTTTGAGAAATTTAACGTTTATAAGTTGAGATTGCTAACAAAAGAAGAAATAATCAAAGGCTTTTGTCAATTGGTGGTTTTCTAGAATGGCAGTGATTCGTTTTTGAGAGGTTTTGTTGGCCACAGTAACGATTACTTGAGGTTGACGAATCGTGCTTAGGGATGAAGTGGCATGGAGTTTTATGTTATAGATATGCTTGCCTATTTTCTTGGGATTATTACAGATCCAAATAAATGGTACTTTATTTTTCTTCAACAATTTAGCACAAAATTTACCTTTAAAGCCTGCACCCCATAGCACCAACGGGCGATTTGGATTAAAATCGAGCTCTAAAAAATAGTGCACCTTCAGTTTAAGAAAATGATTGTCGGAATAATGTTTATCAGTTCTTGAAGTCCTGCTGCTGTAGTCACGCCAGTAATGGAGCACCTGATTGGAGGGAATGCACTTTAGACCGTGTTTGTAGAATCTAAATGCTAAATCGTAATCTTCGGGATATATGTTTTTATCAAAAGCACCACAAGCAATCAAATCATCTCGTTCTACCATCCAACAAGGGGATGGAATGACGCATTCCTTGTAGATTTCACTATAATTGGTGCCTGATGTAGTAAGTCGATTCAACCATTCCTCATAGTTTTGATATCCTTCTCCAAGTTCACCTTCAGAAAAATACTTGACCAGCCCTAATGCAATATAACCTTTACCATGGGCTTTCAAATCGTTGAGCATCAGGTCCAGTTTTTTTGGCGCCATAAGATCATCGCTATCCATCCGGGTTATATAGTGTCCTGTACTGTTTTGTAAGGCTGTTCTTAATGCATCAATAATACCCTGTCCGTTAGATTTAAGTAATTTTATTCGAGCGTCATCATTAGCAAACGAAGCTATGAGGTCATAGCCTTGATCAGTAGAATGGTCATCTACAATAATCAACTCCCAATTGGTATAGGTCTGACCACGTATAGATTCGAGATAGGGCGATAAAAAGTCCTCGCTATTTTTAAAAGGGGTTAGAATGCTGACTAAGGGCTGCTGCATACCACTAAATTATGATTTCTATCTAAATTTAAGATTAACTAATTAACAACATTGTGTTGACATGGTGCTTTTTATAGAAAAGCTTACATTGGTTTAAGTTCTTAAGTATAAAGAATTAGGACAGAATATATAAGGAGAGTCAAAAATCTTGTATAGTATTTAAAACAGAATTTTTTTTAAGATTAGGAAATAAAAAAACCTGATAAAATCAATTATCAGGTTTTTATATGATTAGTACTTTGCGGCTTCCCCTTGTTTAGGGGTGGATTCCAAAATAAATTGTCTTATATCTTCTGTAGCCGTCTTTAAATCTTCTTTTCTTAAATACATCATATGGCCACTTCTGTAACCTTTAAAAGAGACACGGTCTTTCATCCTACCACTCGGATCCATTTGTCCAACAGTATATTTTGCAGCAAAATATGTGGTGGCACCGTCATAATACCCAGACTGCACCAATACCTTTAAATATGGATTCTGGGCCATGGCCTGTCTTAATCCGTCTCGGGTTCTATCATATTGTCGATCCCACGGGTGGACGTTTCCAAACATATTATATTTGACGTCAGTTTTAAACTTAAGTTCTTCACGAATGTAATAATTGATGGCAGGGGTGAAGGAATGGAGCCATGAGGTTAGTTCAGAGTTATAATCAGGAGAATTTCCCGCGTTCATTTTATCGATTCCTAAATACCTTGAATCCAATCTGCCAATGGTATAGCCCTTGTCACGGATGAGTTCTTTCCAGAAGAAACTTGTCGGAACATCCAGATTGTGATCAATAATTGAAGATTTGCTCAATCCAGAATAAAGGCTCATCTTTTCGGCCACTTGGTTTCTTTCTGCTTCTGAAATAAAGCCGCCTTTGGCGATGGCAGGCATAACTTTATCAATGGTATAAGCCTCTACTTCAGGTAATATGTCCAAGAGGTCTTTTTGTTGGAGTGCAGGTGAAAGTGCGTTTTGATACCATGCCGCCGCCGTAAAATATGGCAAATTCAAAGCAGAGTATATGGGCTGATCTGTAGAGTATATTTTATAATCGGCTGGCGATACTAATATTACGCCATTAAGATACATCCATTGGCTATTTTGCAACTCTTTTGATAACCCCATAACCCGAGGGCCACCATAGCTTTCTCCGATTAAATATTTTGGAGACTCCCATCGATTTTTTCGCGAAACAAAGGTATTCATCCATTCTGCTAGATATTTAATATCGGCATTAATCCCAAAAAATGTTTTTCTATCCGGCATCTTTCCGTCTTTATCTGCAACCATCCTAGAATATCCAGTGTTTACAGGATCAATAAAAACAATATCTGCCACATCTAAAATAGAATGCGGATTGGCTTTTACACCATAAGGCTGAACAGGATAGCCTTCATCGTCTATGTTTAAAATTACAGGTCCAGTATAGGCAATATGCATCCACGCAGATGCAGAACCTGGGCCACCATTAAAAGAAAAGATGATTGGTCGTTTTTCTTTTTCACTGTTACTTTTTTTATAATAGGTGTAGAACAATGTGGCAATTGGTTCTCCTTTGGCATCCCAGACCGGCTGTGTACCGGCTGTTGCTTGGTACGATAGGTTTTGACCATTAATAACTACGGAGTGATTGGTAACAACCATAGTGTCTAAAGGAACCTTTATTCCTTGCGAATAAAGAATGCTCACCGAAAATGTGGCAATTAGTAAGAAATAGTTTTTCATATAGTTAGGATTTTAAAACTTTAAAGATAAAAGGATTTATCGGAAGCTATTTTGAAAATATGTTAAAATAGGTTAAAAAGGACAACTGCTCCTCTTATATAATGAGGTTGCACCGCTCATGTTTATGCTGCTTGTTAAGCAATTGATAAAACAGCTTAATCCTACTTGGCAATAGTAAAAGTAAAAACACTCCCCGCACCAATTTCTGAAGAGAGACTAATTTCACCACCTAATTTATTAACTAGATTTTCAATGGTGCTTAATCCGATGCCTGTACTTGGTTTGATGTTTTTATGAGGGATGATAGTAAACAATTGAAAAATTACATCCTGCTTGTCCTTTTCAATACCAATTCCGTTGTCTGAAACCGAGAATTTGTGGTATTTAGGTTCTTCTACGTAAGAAACATGAATCAAACGTTTTTCAGCATCGTTATACTTGAGCGCATTGTCCACTAAATTGATAAGGATTTGCGTTAAGGCCGGTTTATTGATGTTCTTTATGGTGTCCTCTCCAGAATACGTCAGCTTATCATTTTTTGACAATAATAATTGACTAATATTTTTAGATAATTCTGAGAGTTTGATGTCCTCTTTTTTAGCGATGAGTAGCTCGTCGGCTTTATAATGCAGTAAAATGCCATCAATATAATCTTTGAGGATCAAGGCGGAATCTTCAATATATTCAAGATATTCTAATGACGAATTTGAATGCCTGTCAATTAGTTCATCCTTTAAAAGATCAGTCAAAGAAATAATATTGGCCAATGGCGATTTCAAATCGTGTGACACATGGCTTGCAAATTTCTTCAATTGGATGTTGTGCAGTGTCAGTTCTTTTTTAGCAACTTGCAATTTTAAATTTTGCCGTCGTAATTCTAAAGTATTAACAACCTGTTTGCCTAAAGTGATGAGTGCATTTTGTTGTGAAGTGGTTAAAGTCCTGGGTTTGTGATCAAAAACACACAAAGTTCCTAAGGCATAACCTTCAGGATTGATCAAGGAAACGCCAGCATAAAAAATTGCCATGGCATCTTCTATAAGAGGGTTGCCTATAAAACGCTCATCTAATCTAGCGTCTTCAATAATAAAAATAGGGCCATTATCTAAAATGGCATGCCCGCAAAAAGAAATATCTCTCGGTGATTCATTAAACGGAACTCCATAATGTGATTTAAAAAAATTACGGTCCTTATCGAGCATAGTAATTAATGAAACGGGAGCGTCACAAATGGTTGCTACAAGGCTTGTTATATTGTCATATTCTTCTTCAGGTAACGTGTCAAGTAATTGATATTCTGATAAAACTTCTAAGCGCTGAAGCTCGTTTTCTGGTAGTTTGGGATTTTTCATGTGATAATTTTTTGATAGTATTGGTATATAGGAGTAGGTAAGTAGCTAAATTTTTGTAAACCCTTCAAATACACCTAGGCCAAAAAGGGCAAAGTCGTATTTAACAGGGTCGTCTTTATCCATTGTTCTTAATGCAGTGTCCAATTCATTTAAAGCTTTTGCATCATTTTGTTTTCTTTTCAACAGACCTAAAGATCGTGCTACGTTGCCAGAATGTACGTCTAGCGGACACGAGAGCTGGGCGGGAGTGAGACTCTTCCAAATCCCAAAGTCAACACCGTTATTGTCGTCTCTAACCATCCATCTTAAATACATATTGATGCGCTTGGCTGCTGAATTTTTTAAAGGATCACTGACATGTTTCGTGCTTCTTGGTAAATGTTCGGCTTCAAAGAAATGCTTTTTAAATTGATGAATTGCATATTGCATTGAAATTTTTTCTGAATATTTATAAAAAACAGCTTCTAGTCCATCGTGATTTTCATAAATATGGTTTAAGCTTTTAACAAACTGAATAAAGTCATCTTCATTAAAGGTTCGGTGGACGAAAGGTCTTAATTTTTGTAGATCGGATGGTTGATGGTTTTTTATAAAATCGAAGGGCGATTGGTCCAATAAGGCCATCATTTTATTTGCGTTGTTAATGATGCTTTTCCGGTTTCCCCAAGATATTGTGGCAGTTAAAAATCCTGCAATTTCAATGTCTTCCTTTTTTGAAAACTGATGGGGAATCTGGATAGGATCACTTTCTATAAATCGCGGATGGTTATATTTAATGACTTTGGCGTCTAAAAATTCTTTCAGTTCTTCTTTTTTCAATGCTGTGGACTATATTATGACTTAATAAACGGATTAAGCTGCAATTTCCTTGCCACATTCCATTAGTAGCCAAAATTCGATTTTATCTCCGAGCATTTTTCAATTTAACGCTATCCGATTAATTTTAAACGCAAATCCGATTTCATTTTTGGGAATCATTTTAATTAATTAAATTAGGCTATCTGATTAAAAAACAAAAACAAATGAAATCGATTATAAAATTTGGTCTAAAATCTGCAATTGCACTTTTTGTCATTGGCATCGGAACCAAACTTGGCAAGGATGCCATCACTGATTTAAAACAATTTCAAGATAACCGTAAAAACTTAAATAATGGAAGATAATAATGACATCGTAGATTCAACATTAAATGTTGTAAGTAACTCAATAACTAATTTTGACAATGTTTTGGGACACATACCACTTTATAAAAGTGGCCATAATATTGGCGGTGCCATCAGTAAGTTAATTGATAGTGTTGTTGATGTTATACCTGATATAAAGTAAATTAATTATACGATTTTACCATCGACCATCACTAATTTTCTATCTGCCATATCTGCCAACTCTTCGTTGTGGGTTACTATAACGAAGGTTTGGCCAAACTCGTCGCGTAATTTAAAAAAGAGATTATGCAGATTTTCTGCGCTTTCACTATCTAAATTGCCCGAAGGCTCATCGGCAAAAATTAGTTCTGGGTTATTGATCAATGCTCGAGCTACTGCCACGCGTTGCTGTTCGCCACCGGACAATTCGCCAGGTTTATGATGATATCTATGGCTTAACCCTAGGAAATCCAATAATTCTTTGGCGCGATTTTCGGCTTCATCTTTAGAAGTTTTCTTTATAAATGCAGGTAAGCACACATTTTCTATTGCCGTAAACTCGGGTAGCAGTTGATGAAATTGGAAGATAAACCCAATATGTTCATTTCTAAACTTGGCGAGGTGTTTATCGGTTAAGCTGATAATATCTACACTATTAATTTGCAGGCTACTTTGAGCTTTGGCAGATGCCCTGTCCAAAGTGCCTAAAATATGTAGCAAAGTAGTTTTCCCCGCACCAGATGCACCTACAATTGATACAATTTCACCTTTTTGAATGTTGAGATCTACACCTTTAAGAACGTGTAGGTCATCGTAATATTTATGTATATTGGTTGCTTTTATCATAGACAAATAATTGCAAGCAAGTTAGTATATTGTTTGCTTTTGTACAATTATGGTAGGTATTATTCTGAAACGGAATTCGGGGAGCAGACTCTAAGTCAATAGTTCAAATAATAGCGAAAATTAATTAGAAGTTCCATAAAGACCATATCTAAATAAGGCGTTTTAAAGATTCTGAATTTCACTTAAAACCTGTACTTTTAACATTAGATAAATAACAAACGATGGCATATCAACATTTTGAAGAATATAACCTCAAAGTCACTGAGGACATTAAAGAACGATATAAGCAAATTATTGAAGATCTTGGCGAGGATGTCAATAGAGAAGGGTTATTGAAAACGCCTGAACGTGCGTCTAAAGCCATGCAGTTTTTGACCCAAGGCTATAGTCAAGATGCTGCTGAGATTTTAAAAAGCGCTATGTTTAAAGAGTCATACAATGAAATGGTTATTGTTAAGGACATTGAAGTGTATTCGCTTTGTGAACATCATATTTTACCTTTTTTCGGAAAGGCGCACATTGCGTACATCCCAAATGGTCAAATTGTTGGATTGAGCAAATTGCCAAGAATTGTAGATGTTTTTGCAAGACGTTTGCAAGTACAGGAACGTTTGACTGAACAAATTTTAGAATGTATCAACACAACACTAAAGCCTCAAGGTGTTGCCGTTGTTATTGAAGCTTCTCACATGTGTATGATGATGCGCGGGGTACAAAAACAAAATTCGGTGACAACCACTTCGGGATTTAGAGGGCAATTTGAGAAAATTGAAACGCGCAACGAGTTTTTGAAACTGATTGGTAATAAATTCTCATAGGAGTTTTTTGGTATATTTCTTGTTATAAATAATTTGAATTAATATTTATACAATGACATTAAACAATTTAAGCAAAAACAAAAAACTCGTTTTGGGTATCGTTTTGGATCTCATCGGAATGATAACCTTTATCGATATTATTTGGGCACCAATTTCAGCACTGCTCATGACAAAAATGTATGCTGGAAAAAAGGGTAAAGTAGCTGGTGTATTCTCATTTATTGAAGAAATTTTACCAGGTTTTGACATCATTCCTTCTTTCACTATTATGTGGTTTTTTACTTATGTATTCAGCAAAAAGCCAGAAGTTATAGAGGTAAAATAATAAAACCCCCTTTCAGTCTTTGAAAGGGAGTTTTTTTTTACGCTAGAGAACATTTATGTCCCAAGCTTTTTTTGTTTTATAATGTGTAAGTCAATCCCACATTAATATTTCGTCCAATATTATAAATGCCATCTGATTTTAAGCGCGATAAATGATTGATATAGGTTTTATCAGTCAGATTGCTGCCTGATATCCTGATGTCAAGATTGTTTTCAAGGATTTTGACAGTGCCACCAAAACCGGCACCCAAGAGGTTATATCCATCTGAGGCTGTTTCAAAACCACTGACATTATTTTGTTTGAAATAGGTATTCATTCTAACAAATGCATATAGTTTTTGAACAGACTTTGTGTCGAATTCCACTCTAAGCGTATTAGATAAGGAGTTGGCAGGAATTAGTGGCAAATAGTTATTATTCTTCTGTTTTCCCGTAACTGTTTCAAAGCTACTCTCAAGGTGCAGCCAATCTAATGGATGTGGGTGAAGGTGCAAGCCGATTTCACCACCGTACAAATTGGCATCTTCCTGTAAATAATTGTAAACAGGAGTGTTATCAATATAATCTCCGTTAGGGGAAATGAAAATATAATTGTTCACCTTGTTATAGAAAGCATTGGCAAAAACCTCAATATGCTCACTTTTATATTCTAAAGCTAAATCTGCTTGAAAATTTTGTTCATTTTTAAGGTTTTCATTTCCAATTTCATAGCGGTTGGTGCCTTCATGCGTACCATCAGAAGTGAGTTCGGCCAAATTAGGAGCGCGATAACCCGAGGCGAAATTAATTCTTGAAGTAATTTTTTCAAAAATTTTTGTTTTGTATCCAAGAGCACCATTAAAGCTCGAAAATTCTTTATTTAAACCAGAAGCCACATCGATTGAACGGTGATCAAAACGCGCACCAATTTGAATATCAGAACTATTAAAGTGGATATGTGACGTGGCAAGTACACCAATATCGTTGGTAGTGGCATCTGGGATTAATTGCTCATGGCCATAATTTGTATTGCCCTGGCTCATACCCTGAACGCCTACTATGGTCTCAAATTTACCTAATGTTGGCAAGTTGTATTTCACATCATAATTAAAGGTCTTCAATTTCATTTGAAGTGCCGCTTCAAAATCTTCATGTTCTTCATGATTAGACTCGGCATGCCCATGATCATGATGATGATGGTCTTCAAATTCCTTTCTATCATTATAAAGTAAGCCTAAGCTGATATCTAAACTCGAGTTTTTGAAAAACACAGTCGATTTAGAACTTAGCACATGATTGGTCACTTCTTGAAAAGGCAATAATGGTGTTTTGTTTGTGGTTTGCTCTCCAAGTTCTCCTGGGATGCCTAGTTTTGAATTATTGATATTATAACGAAGCTCAGTCTTAAAACCCGATTTTTGATACCCAAAACCAGCCTTAAAATCCTGTTCTCTAAATCGGCTGTTGGTCACTCTATAATCCGCAGTATTGTAATCAGCATGTTCAGCAAGACTTCCTCTGAATAAAAACTTAAAATTATTACCAGAAGCCTTGTAGCCTGCGTCTGTATTAAAGCCTTTGGTGCTACTGAAATAGTTATAACTGGCATCTGCTTTATTAGTATTGATTTGAGCGAATCTTTCGGGATTTAAATAAAGCACACCACCCAGCGCATCACTTCCGTAGAGTAGGGAAGCGGGACCTTTTATAACCTCCACGCTTTCAATTCCAGCATCACTTAACCCCAAGCCATGTTCATCTCCAAATTGTTGATTTTCTAATCTCACGCCTTGAGTGTACACTAAAACCCGATTGGAACTCAGCCCTCTGATGACAGGCTTTCCAATACTGACGCCTGTTGTAATACTCTCTACGCCGGCAATGGTTGTGATGCCGTCGGCTAAAGTGACCGCACCTTTTGTTTTTAAAGTAGCAATAGTTTTGCGTTCTACCTTCATCACATTTTCACTTTGTAATTTATGAAACGGTGTGGATATGATAATTTCTTCCATTTCAATTGCGGATGGAATCATGGTGAAATTAAAAACCTCTGTTGAAGGAAAGGTTATGTTTTGTGAGAGTGTTTCATAACCCATAAATGAAACGACGATGGGAAACGTGCCATTTGGAATATTAGACAGTGTAAAATTACCATCAAAATCAGTTGTGGCTCCCTTCTCGAGCTGTGGGATATAAATATTTGCAAAAATAATAGGCTCAGCAGTGTTTTTGTCAACCACACTACCTTTTAATGTATTTTGTGCGTAAATAGATGGTATTGCCAATAAAAGCAATACATTTAAGATATATTTCATAGAAGTGTTTTGATTAATTTAATAAACATATAATCTGAAGTAATTTCAGAATAATTAGATTAAATTAATCACTGGAGGACCTCGACGGGAAAAATGAAGCTTTTGGTAATCGCTGAGAAAGTCATATTCTTTAGTGTTGAAAATATGGATTTCAGGATAGACAATTAAAGTAGCAAGATTTTGAGGAATAGTAAAGGGAATATTGAGTTTGAACTTATAAAACTCACAATCAATATCTAAGGTGTGGAAATGCGCATCCACTTCACCATAACACACTTCATGCTTATGGTTTTCAAAAACATGCATGACTTTTACGGCAGAAGGCAACAAAAAAGTCAACACTAAAAGAAGTGTCAAAGCTTTAAATATGATATGTTGTCTTAAAAAGTTCATTGATTTAAAAATTTCTTGAACCCAATTCTACTCAACATTTTCTTTTCAAACTCCCAGAAAAATTTGAACTGACCAAACAGCCATCCAAAAAAAACGAGCATAAACTGGTAAAAGATAAGTCCTACCGTAATGTATAGAATCCAGTAAACTGTGGTGTTTAAATTATCTTTTGTAATGCCAATTAGCGCCATAATTGGTTTTCCTATAAACATCGAAGAAGAACCGGTAACTGAAAAAACGATAAACACCCGGATCATTTCCCATCGATAGTCTAAAATCCATTTTTTTTCAAGCTTTTTAAATAAGAACAAGGTCAATTTTAAGAGCAAGGAGAAAATGACAACCGATGCTATCAGTACCAAAAATAAATTAATGTTTCCTACAATTACATCAGCTAATCTATAAGAACAATACCCTAAAATGAGAATGCCCAAAACTGGAAAAAGAAGCTGCCAGTTTTGTTGTATTTGCCAATTTTTCTTGAAATTTTCCATTGTACCATTTTGCGCTGCAAAGATACTTCAAATTCCTTTAAATCCGAGGCGTAAACGGCCCTAATCTTTGATTGTATGTTAACTGGAAGTATATGAAGTAGTTGTACAGCTTGTAATTGACTTCATAACCATAATCTATATGGGGCTGGTAGTCAATTTGAAGTTCATATAAATTGCTGTTATAGCGTAATGGCTGTAAAACACGCTGATTCCATTCCAAAACATAGTGTCTGTTCCGAGCTTCCAAATACTCTTGAGAATAAAACCCTTCAGGTTTTGCGGTAGAGGCTAACCATGAGTTGAATCCCGGTTCAATAATTAGAATTTCATATTCCAAAGAGTCATTGGCAATCCTGACCGTGTCCTGTTCTTTATTGTTCACAGCTGAAGTCAGTCTGTTGGATGGTTTAGAGCTATGGCACGATACCATAAATAAACCCAAAAATAAAAGTGTGATAAGTGTTTTCATAACTTTTTTTTCATTAAAAGTTACAAAAATCATGCCCATCAATTCAATAATTACATGCTTTTAACAAAAAATCGCGCTATAGAAGCACGATTTTTAAATGATATATGTTAATCTAAAGCTTAGTTTTTTCCACCAAACAGACCTCCAATCATTCCGCCAAGTCCATCTTTCTTTTTGCTGCCTCCCAGTACCATTCCTGCAACGTCATCTATGATGCTTCCGTCCTTATCGGCATCAAGGATAGATTCAAGAAAACTTTGCTCGTTTTGAGGAGAGTTGCCTTTAAGCAGCCCACCCAACAAACCTTCAAGTCCACCTGGGCTATCAACATTTTGTTGTTTGGCTTGGTTGCCGAGCATGCCCATTAAAATTGGAGCGGCTACTTTTAATATTTGCGCAACAGACCCGGTATCTACTCCTGATTTGGCACTTATTGCTTTTTCGACATTGCTTTGTTTATCGCCGAGCACATGTCCAATGATTTTACTTCCATCTGACATAACGCTATCATCAACACCACCGCCAAATAGTCCACTAAGATTGTTTAAAATACTTCCATCATGTTTGTTGTTTATTGCGCTTAATAATCCTTGAGCACCTTCAGGTGATGCGGCGTTACGTTTCATTGCAGCCATTAAAACAGGCATGGCCAGGGTCAACACATCATTTGTTTTATTTTGAGGTTGATTGGTTTGACCAGCAACACCACTCACGATTGATTTACCAAGATCACTGTTTAAAAGATCTAAAATTCCAGACATAATTAATTGATTTTATATTTAAGATGTCAAAATACAAAAAATGCTTGCAATACACTGTATGACAAGCATTTTTATTAATTCATGTTAATAACTTATACTTTTTCAGTCTTTAATATACTTATAATTTGTGATGCCAGCTCCGTACCAATTCTATCCTGAGCTTCGTTTGTAGCGGCACCAATATGAGGAGTTAATGAGATTTTCCCATTCATAAGCACTTTAATTGCTGGTGTTGGTTCACTTTCAAAAGTATCCAATCCTGCAAAGGCCACTTTTCCGCTATCGATGGCTTTAACAAGCGCAACTTCATCAATAACGCCTCCACGTGCAGCATTTACTATGCCAATCCCATCTTTCATTTGGGAGAATTGCTTTTCTCCAATCACGTATTCATCTTGTGCTGGAACGTGTAATGTAATAAAATCTGAATGTTTAAGAATGTCTTTCATTGGCTGGGTCTCAATTTCAACATTGATAAACTGGCCGTTGTAAAACTCGACTTTGATATTTGCTTTTCCGACAAACTTATCACTTGCAATGACCTTCATGCCTACACCAAGAGCAATTTTGGCAACTTCACGTCCAATACGTCCAAAACCAATAATTCCTAGAGTTTTTCCTCTTAATTCTGTGCCCTGGGCATAATTCTTTTTAAGCGCATTGAATTTCGAATCGCCATCTAAAGGCATATTTCTGTTGGCATCATGTAAAAATCTGACACCACCAAATAGATGGGCAAACACCAATTCAGCTACTGATTGCGAAGAGGCAGCCGGCGTGTTGATAACATGTAAATTCTTACTGCGTGCATAATCAACATCAATATTGTCCATTCCTACGCCACCACGTCCAATGATCTTAAGATTTGGACATGCATCAATAATATCCTTTCTAACCTTAGTAGCACTCCTGACCAATAGCACATCAATATCTTTGTCATTAATATAATTTATCAATTGCTCTTGAGCCACTGTAGTCGTGATTACTTCAAATCCTTCTGCATTTAATGCGTCAATTCCACTTTGAGAAACTCCGTCGTTTGCTAATACTTTCATGAAAATTTATTTTTACGCCCACCAAAATGGGTTTACTTTTATTATTACTGTTATATATTTTACTTAATAATTAACTATTTCATTGTTAATTATTACTCATACTGATATGAATCAGACTGTTAACTGTAGTTGTTACTAAGCTTTTGTTTCCAATTCGCTCATCACTTCCACAAGTGCTTTTACACTGTCTAACGGCATGGCGTTGTACATGGAAGCTCTATAGCCGCCAACACTTCTATGTCCGTTTAAACCGCTAATACCCGCTTCTTTTAACATGGTTTCAAAAGTCTCTTTCAAGTCATCGTTAACCAAATTAAAAGTAGCATTCATATATGAACGATCTTCCTTAACCGCATAACCTTTAAATAAAGGATTGAGATCTATTTCCGAATAAATAACACGAGCTTTCATTTCATTGACTTCCTCAATGGCTTTTATCCCTCCTAAATTTTTAAGCCATTCCAAAGTTAACATAGAGGTGTATACTGCAAACACAGGAGGTGTGTTAAACATGCTGCTTTTAGAGATCTGAACTTGATAATCCATGATGGATGGGATTTTCCGAGATACCTTACCTAAAATATCCTCTTTGACTACTACTAAAGTCGTTCCGGCTGGACCCATATTTTTTTGTGCACCAGCATAAATGAGATCAAATTTAGTAAAATCCAATTGACGTGAGAATATATCACTGCTCATATCACATACCATTGGTATTGGCGAGTTTGGAAACTGCTTTATCTGAGTTCCAAAAATAGTGTTGTTTGAGGTACAATGGAAATAATCGTAGTTCTCAGGAATTTCGTATCCTTTAGGAATGTAATTGTATCCAGCATCTTTGGAAGAAGCCACTTCATAGATATCGTCATATATCTTAGCTTCCTTAATTGCCTTTTCACTCCAAGTGCCTGTGTTTAAATACCCTGCACGCTTTTCTAATAGATTTAGAGCAACCATGATAAATTGTGTGCTTGCTCCACCTTGAAGAAATAAGGCTTTGTAACCTTTTCCTTCAAGCCCTAACAACTCCAAAGCTAAAGCTCTGGCATTCTCCATTATATCTACAAAATGTTTGCTCCTATGCGAAATTTCCAATAAAGATAGGCCTATCCCATTATATTCAATTGCGGCCTCGGAAGCTTTTTTCAGAACCTCTTGAGGTAAAATTGAAGGTCCAGCGCTAAAATTGTGTATTTTCATTGTTTTTGGTTTTTGAAAGATACAAAGGTGCTAAATTCAAAAGGAATTGAGGGTAAGAAATTGATAATTTATCAACTATATTTTTAGCAAAAATGCAATTGTGTCAACATTGTCAGCATAGTCCCACAATTGCGGATGTTGCGTCTGTCCGAAGGCTACTGAATCTTCTGTAACCCCTTTGGAAACCACGCATTGTATACTGCTTTTGTTTTCATTTATCAACTGTTTCAGCGCATCTATATCGTTATAGTATTCATAAAATAACGTTGCAATTGGAGAACCATAGCTAGTATCTTCTTTGAGCATTAAAAAGCCGTTTTCGAGCAAATTAAATTTGCTCATTAAATAAACTGCCTTATTGTAATCATAGTTATTGGCATATTTATTTTGATGGATGATTGGGTGCCATTCATAAACTCCATTAAAAAAGGCATCAAACTTGTAACCTTTGGGTACAAACAATTTTGATATATTTCTACAGCCGAGGCCATAATACCTGAATATGTCTTCGGAAAGTGCCTTGAGCTCTTCATCGGATTCTTCACCAGTCAAAATGGCTACAGAGTTTCTGTTATTTCGAATAATGGATGCTTTTTCTTTGAAATAATGTTCAAAATAGCGGGAAGTGTTATTACTTCCAGTAGCGATTACGGCATCAAAATCGGGTAATTTCTCTTCGGTAAATGCAATTTTTCCTTTAAACCCAGGTTCTACATGCTCTAGGTATTTAGCTAAATAGGGTAGTAAGTGCTTGTCGTTGGAGGATTGTTTTACAAAAACATCATGACCACTAATCAGTACCGATAAGAAATCATGAAAACCAACCAGCGGAATGTTTCCCGCCATAATAATGGCTACTTTTTTAGGCGAAATATTGTTAAAGTTATACTTCTCTAACCATTGCACCATATTGCTATGACTTAACGACTTAGACCAGCCATTTAATGCAAAGGCGATATTCTCTTTAGTAAACCACCCATTATGCTCATGAGCCAATTTAATTTGGTGTTTAAAGCCATCAAAAAACAAGTCACTTGCGCTAATATTCTCATTTAGCTCAAAGCCTTCTGTTGTGAATTGTTCAATAAATTCCCCTAGTTTTACGAAAGCATTAATTCTTTGCTGTAAATCCATTCTGTATTTGGTTATGAATAGTTTTGGCGTTATTTTTGCAACGCAAAGTTAGAAAAATGAAATGAACGAGATTTGTTTAAGTCACACTTTTTCTAAAAGGTTTTAAAGATCACCAAAGTCACTTTAAAACTGATATAATCTCATCACTTTTTCTTTAGTTAAAATTTTAATGTAAAAAACGCTATGGCAATTATAATAACAGACGAATGTATTAATTGCGGTGCTTGCGAGCCAGAGTGCCCAAATACTGCAATTTATGAAGGTGCTGACGATTGGAGATATAAAGATGGAACCAGTTTAAATGGTCAAGTAGTGCTTCCAAATGGGGAGGAAGTAGATGCTGAAGAGTCCCAAGAACCTATTAGTGATGAAATTTATTATATCGTTCCTAATAAATGTACGGAGTGTAAAGGTTTTCATGAAGAGCCACAATGTGCTGCGGTATGTCCCGTAGATTGTTGTGTTCCTGATGATGATCACATGGAAACAGAAGCGCAGCTTTTAGAAAAACAACGTTTCATGCATCCGGAAGGATAGTAAAATTGAAAATAATATGTGTAAAAAATCTCAGGTATAGCTTGGGATTTTTTTATGCAAATAATCCAGATAATTAACTAAATTTGCAGTCGCAAAAAAAATGCGATTTTATTTAATGAGATTCCCGTTGTGGCGGGAATAAAAATAACTGTTTCAATGAAAGCCGGAATTGTAGGATTACCAAACGTAGGGAAATCGACCCTTTTTAACTGTTTATCTAACGCTAAAGCGCAAAGTGCCAACTTTCCGTTTTGTACTATTGAGCCAAATATCGGCATTGTCAATATTCCAGATCCGCGTTTGGAGCGATTGGAAGCCTTGGTAAAGCCAGTGCGCGTACAACCTGCTACTGTAGAGATAGTAGATATAGCAGGCTTGGTTAAAGGCGCCAGTAAGGGTGAAGGTTTGGGGAATCAATTCCTGGCTAATATTAGAGAAACAGATGCCATTTTACATGTCTTACGATGTTTTGATAACGAGAATATTGTGCATGTGGATGGTAGTGTCAACCCAATTAGGGATAAGGAGACCATAGATATGGAACTTCAATTGAAGGATTTGGACACTGTCGAAAAAAAATTAGAGAAGGTAAAACGTGCCGCAAGAACGGGCAATAAGGAAGCGCAAAAGGAAGAAGCTGTTTTGGTGAAAATAAAATCAGCTTTAGAAGCTGGTGTGTCCGTAAGAGCTTTGGAGTTTGACAAAGATGATTATGACGAATATGTCAATCCGGCACAATTTATTACTGATAAACCGGTCCTATATGTGTGTAACGTCGATGAAGGATCGGCAGTTTCAGGCAATGCCTACGTAGAAAAAGTACGGGAGGCAGTTAAAGATGAAAACGCCGAGATTTTAGTTCTGGCTGTAGGAACGGAAGCAGATATAACAGAATTGGACAGTTATGAGGAGCGTCAGATGTTTTTGCAAGATATTGGGCTTGACGAGCCCGGATCTTCAAAATTGATCAGGGCAGCGTACAAACTTCTAAAACAACAAACTTATTTTACGGCTGGTGTTAAAGAGGTTCGCGCTTGGACAATTGATGTGGGTGCAACGGCACCACAAGCTGCAGGAGTCATTCATACAGATTTCGAAAAAGGATTTATCAGGGCAGAGGTCATTGCATTTGAGGATTTTTCAAACTTAGGTAGTGAAGCAAAGGCCAAGGAAGCTGGTAAAATGCGGGTAGAAGGAAAGAATTATGTTGTTAAGGATGGCGATGTCATGCATTTTTTGTTTAATGTATAGCAATAGAGTCTGAGCATCAATTTTTAAAGGCCTATAACCACAAGTGCAATAGGTGCTTATAATAATTATTATTCTTTTAAGGTTTTCGGTTTAGAGAGCCAGTATTTGCTCCTGTCTTTATGATTCATCTGTTTTCTGTTCATTATTTAATAAAACAGGATGCTACAAGTCGCAACCCATCGCTTCTACATCAATAATAATTTCTTTTATAACTAATTTTATCCGTATCTTTAAATCGAATAAATATTGAAGTTATATGAAAATTATATTGTGGCTCGCTGTAGCAATCATCTTCTTTGTGGTGCTTTACTACATTTTTAAGTTTGTGTTTATAACCTCTTTAATTATTGCATTGGCAATTCTTATTGTTCCAATTTTATATTTTACGTTTAAAAGCAAAAGCTAAAGCATGCTGGTGAATTGGAATTTTCATGCTTTCTAGCTCAATCTTCCAGTTTAATTATTAAAAACTTTGTTAATTACTTTAGCATCATGTATTCTTAAGTTTTATAACGAAATGTTATATTAGCAACCTATCTAAATTTTACAACCTTTTATGTCTCAACAAACTGCCTATACCGAAGATAATATACGTTCGCTCGATTGGAAAGAGCATATCCGTATGCGTCCTGGTATGTATATTGGTAAACTTGGTGATGGTTCTTCACCTGATGACGGCATCTATATTCTTTTAAAAGAGGTTTTGGATAATTCCATTGACGAGTATGTTATGGGAGCGGGCAAGACCATTGAAATCTCCATTCAAGGAAATAAGGTTATTGTCCGCGATTATGGCCGTGGGATCCCATTGGGGAAAGTTGTAGATGTGGTTTCCAAAATGAATACAGGGGGTAAGTACGACTCTAAAGCCTTTAAAAAATCGGTAGGTCTTAATGGTGTAGGAACAAAGGCTGTGAATGCACTATCCAACTTTTTTCGTGTAGAATCCACACGCGATAATAAATCGGCTTCCGCAGAATTTTCACAAGGAAACCTGACCCATCAGGAATTATTAGATGACACCTCAAGAAGGAAAGGTACAAAAGTCTCATTTATTCCGGACGAAGCAATCTTTAAAAATTATAAGTATCGTAATGAGTACGTTGAAAAGATGCTCAAAAACTATGTGTATTTAAACACAGGATTGACCATTATTTTTAACGGCCAAAAATATCATAGTGAAAACGGCCTTAAAGATTTGTTGGAAGAAAACATCAACGAGTCTGACATGGCTTACCCAATCATCCACCTTAAGGGTGATGATATTGAAATTGCTTTAACCCATTCCAAAACACAATATAGTGAAGAGTATCATTCTTTTGTGAATGGCCAAAATACAACCCAAGGCGGAACACACTTAGCGGCATATCGTGAGGCATTGGTTAGGACCGTAAGAGAGTTTTACGGTAAAAATTTTGACCCCTCAGATGTTCGGAAATCCGTAGTTACCGCAATTGCCATAAAGGTGATGGAACCGGTTTTTGAAAGTCAAACCAAAACCAAATTGGGTTCCACAGATATGGGGGGCGACCTTCCAACGGTAAGAACCTTTATCAACGATTTTGTAAAAACACAATTAGATAATTTTCTGCATAAAAATCCTGAGACCGCTGATCAAATCCAGCGTAAAATTCTTCAGGCCGAACGTGAACGTAAAGAACTGTCCGGCATCAGAAAACTTGCAAAGGACAGGGCTAAGAAAGCTAATTTACACAATAAAAAATTGCGTGATTGTCGCGTACATTTTGGAGATACAAAAAACGATCGGTATTTAGAATCTACTCTATTTATTACAGAGGGCGACTCGGCATCAGGAAGTATCACCAAATCACGAGATGTCAATACACAAGCCGTCTTTAGTTTAAGGGGTAAGCCTTTGAATTCTTATGGAATGAGCAAGAAGATTGTTTATGAAAATGAAGAATTCAATTTATTGCAAGCAGCATTGAACATTGAGGAATCCATTGAAGATTTACGTTATAACAATATTGTTATTGCTACAGATGCTGATGTAGACGGAATGCATATTCGTTTGTTACTGATTACTTTCTTTTTACAATTCTTTCCAGAATTAATCAAAGAAGGTCATTTATACATTTTGCAAACCCCCTTATTTAGGGTTAGGAATAAAAAGGAAACCATTTATTGTTATTCGGACCAAGAGCGTCGTGATGCCATTGAAAAATTAAAGCCAAAACCAGAAATAACCCGATTTAAAGGTCTTGGAGAAATCTCACCTGATGAATTTGTCAATTTTATTGGAGACAGTATTCGATTGGATCCGGTTATGCTTGACAAGGATATGTCCATTGATGAGCTTCTTGAGTTTTATATGGGCAAAAATACACCAAACAGACAGGAATTTATTATTGATAACCTTAAGGTAGAATTAGATATAGTGGAGGAGATTCATGAGAACTAATAATTCTAAGGTTAAAAACATCATTATATCAGTTTATTTTATACTGATTGTATTTGCTATTTTTTTGGCTACGGTGTTCAGTGCATTTAGCCACTTAACCTCTAATCCCTTTTTAACTTTTCTTCTTATCCTGGCAGGATTTCTGATCCTTTTTTTTTCAGTGCATGCCGTATCCAAGTATTTTGAGTATGATAGCGATGGCATTAAAGTAGTGGTGATCAATAAGGGCCTTTTATTATCAGATTATTTTAATTATAGAGAACATTTATTAGAGTTTGATAAATCGCGTTTGGTGGCTTTTAAATTTAAAAATTACTTTATATATAAAAGTTTAACCCTTTATATCAAAAACTCAAAAGGCCATACCAGGAAGGAAACATTTAATGTCACTTTGGTCACCAAGAGGAAAAGACGCTACATTAGACAATCTCTGAGCAAAATGATTAAAGAAAATATAAAACCTACTAATTAAACACGTTATATTGGAAGAAGATCACATACACAATGAAGATGAAAATATTCAGGAAAACGGAAATAATGAAACCATTACCAGAGTTACCGGAATGTTTAAGGATTGGTTTTTGGACTACGCTTCCTATGTTATTCTTGAGCGTGCGGTACCGGCCATAGAAGACGGGTTTAAGCCTGTTCAACGCCGGATCATGCAGTCTATGAAAGATTTGGATGATGGACGTTATAATAAGGTAGCCAATATTGTTGGTCATACCATGCAGTACCATCCTCATGGTGATGCCAGTATTGCAGATGCCATGGTTCAGATTGGTCAAAAAGATTTATTGATTGATACCCAAGGTAACTGGGGAAATATTCTTACTGGAGATAGTGCGGCAGCACCACGTTATATTGAGGCGCGTTTATCAAAATTTGCTTTGGATGTTGTTTTTAATCCGAAAGTAACAGAATGGCAAGCTTCATACGATGGCAGACGAAAAGAACCAATCAACCTTCCTGTCATGTTTCCTTTGTTGTTAGCACAAGGCGGCGAAGGGATTGCCGTTGGACTTTCTACAAAAATATTGCCTCATAATTTTATTGAATTGATTGATGCGTCAATCAAGCATCTTAACGGTAAGAAATTCACGATTTATCCCGATTTTCCTACTGCCGGTATTATCGATGTCACCGACTATAAAGATGGTTTACGTGGCGGTAAAATTCGGGTTAGAGCGAAAATCTCACAATTGGACCGAAGCACCTTGGTCATCAATGAAATACCTTTTAGTACCAATACATCGTCGTTGATTGACTCGATTTTAAAGGCGAATGAAAAAGGTAAGATTAAAATCCGTAAGATTGAAGATAATACCGCAGCCACGGTTGAGATCTTGGTGCATTTACCATCTGGTATTTCACCCGACAAAACAATTGATGCGCTATATGCATTTACCAATTGCGAGGTCTCAATATCTCCATTGGGATGTGTGATTGAAGACAATAAACCACTTTTTGTTGGGGTTTCCGAAATGTTACGTCATTCTACTGACAACACTGTTCAGCTTTTAAAGCGTAATCTGGAAATTAAACTCGATGAGCTTGAAGAACAATGGCATTTTGCGTCCTTGGAGCGAATTTTTATTGAAAATAGAATCTATCGGGATATAGAGGAGGAGGAAACTTGGGAAGGGGTTATATCGGCAATTGACAAAGGACTTCAGCCACATATCAAGCATTTAAAACGAGCGATTACCACAGAGGATATTGAGCGATTAACGGAAATTCGAATCAAGCGTATTTCTAAATTTGATATTGACAAAGCACAGCAGAAAATAGACGCTCTTGAAGAACAAATTGCTCAAGTAAAACATGATTTGGAGCATTTGGTGGACTATGCCATAGCCTATTTTGCACGTCTTAAAAAGGAGTATGGCAAAGGTCGGGAGCGATTGACGGAGATCCGTTTGTTTGATGATGTTGATGCTACAAAGGTTGTTATCAGGAACACTAAACTATATGTCAATAGGGCGGAAGGGTTTATTGGCACCTCACTCAAAAGAGACGAGTATGTGTGCGATTGTAGTGATATTGACGATATTATTGTGTTTACAAAAGACGGTAAAATGATGGTTACCAAAGTCGATGCCAAAACCTTCGTAGGTAAGGATATCATTAGTGTGGCCGTTTTTAAGCGGAAAGATAAGCGTACCATTTACAATATGATTTACCGTGATGGCGCCAAAGGGCCATCGTATGTAAAACGATTTTCTGTTTTAGCGGTTACTCGAGATCGTGAGTATGATTTAACCAACGGCAGTAAAGGCTCTATGGTTTGGTATTTTTCATCCAATCCAAATGGTGAGGCCGAGGTTGTTACGGTCTATCTCAGACAAGCAGGCAGTGTCAAGAAACTGAAATGGGATCTCGATTTTGCTGATGTTCTTATAAAAGGACGAAATTCTAAAGGAAATCGGGTGACTAAATATGCCATCCGAAAGATTGAACTTAAAGAAAAAGGAATATCTACCTTAAAACCGCGGAAGATATGGTTTGATGATACCGTACAACGCTTAAATGTAGATGGTAGAGGAGAGCTGATAGGTGAGTTCAGAGGTGAAGACCGTTTATTGGTAATTCATCAATCGGGTGTCTTAAAAACTATTTTGCCAGAATTGACCACACGGTTTGACAACGATATGATTGTTCTGGAGAAATGGATTCCTAAAAAACCAATTTCTGCCATTTACTTCGATGGTGAGAAGGAACGGTATTATGTGAAACGTTTTTTAATTGAGCAAGAAGGTAGAGAAGAGCAATTTATCTCAGACCACCCAAAATCGCAATTGGAAATCGTATCAACCGATTGGAAACCTATGGTTGATGTAGAGTTTACCAAGGAACGTGGCAAAGACAGAAAAGAAAATCTTGAAGTTAATCTTGAAGAATTCATAAGTATTAAAGGCATTACCGCTTTAGGCAATCAATTGACCAGAGATAAGGTCAACCAAATCAATTTGCTGGAACCTCTACCTTATGAAGCACCCGAAGAAGTACCTGCAACAGAGATTGAAGTTGTTGACGAAGATAATCTTTCAGAAGATAAAGCTTCAAAAAAAACGAAATCGAATTCAGATGGCGACTCTAATGAAGAGGGTCATTCAGATGAAAATGGGCAAGGGAAGTTGTTTTAGTTTTTATGTGGCGATTTTTTCTTCAAAAATATTTGAATAAAAAGTACTGATATTCATTAATATAAAAATGCAGAAACTTAGGTACTAACTTTCAATAGCTTTTTCTGGGTGAATTGATATTTAATGATGAGATCATAAGAATAAAATGGGAACATTTTTGTTGAACCTAAGGCGTTATATCAAAAACAAGACTTTGTAAAGCACTTCACTACGCCTTTTAAATACTTATTATTTTTGAGTGGTAAAAATCCTGCCTTATTCCCATAATGATAGCAAGAGAATCTAATGGTGCTAAGGGTATAGAGGTTTGGTTTCGTACGTATGGACAAGTAATCTTCAATTAAAAACCAATGTACTTATAATGGATATGTAATTAGGAGACAGTCTATTATTTGACTTTTTTAGCCTTCCCTTGTTCTACACGTTTTTGTTGGGTGCCATGCTGAATGGCTAAGCTATACTCGAAAGTATAGGAGTCTTCAGAAGTGCTTAAAATCTTCATATGGATGGCTTTCTCTTCGCTCATATTCTTCGGATTGATATGTTTCATGATAAATTCGCAATCGTTAATCCATCTAATAGATGCCGTATCGATTTTATTTTCATAATAATCGATGTTAAGGTTTTCAGTTCTCACAAACCGACCCGTTTTTTCAACACCATCCGTTGTATATTTAAATTCGAATGTACCAGTTCTAAAATCTTTGCATTCACGTTCCTTATTGTAGCAGCTGCTCAAGAGGAGTAAGAAAATGAAAACTAATGGAAATTTCATGTTTTTTAATTTGAGGACAAAATTACTCAAAAGAAAGCTATTCCGAAATTAAATAGTGAAAGGTTCTATCAATAAAGAACTTCTCTTTTGAGCTAATTAAGCCCCCTTCTAGTAATTGCTTAAATTTCTTTGAAAGTACCGTGGCTCCCTTTCCGTTTAGGTGCTCTAAGTCAGCATAATAAGTGTTTGGAAGATTGTTATTGTTGAAGTCTATAAAATCAATATCAGAAAATTGAGAGTTTCTAACAGAAAGGAATTGCTCTTCATTTTTTAACATTTTATATTTCTTATGTTGCGGCGTTCTAACAAGAAATACATCTTTCCCTTCACTCCTACAGTAATCAATAATTTTTCTTAAATAATGTAAATTAACATTTGAAGTAGAATAAGTCTTATTATGTTGAATATTAGTATCCATAGTATCTAAAATTCTATCAACCGCACTTACATTTAGAGATGTAAACCCGCCTATTTCATCAGAGTAATCATAATCTGATTTTAAAAATCGGAATAAGTTCTTTCTTGAAGCTACAGAAATTGTTGATCTGAAAGTGCTAGCGTTATTGTCATTTAGAATTTCAACATCTTGATATTCTAAAAAGGGTAAATAGACAGGTAGATAAAATGACATCTTGTCATACCCCCAAGTCCATTCATCCATTACCTTGTCAATTTGATTATTTGTAAATTCGACAAAAACAGTTTCAATTTCTGGATTTTGACTTAATGTTTTCTTTATCTTTTGAAAAGTGTAGAAGTAAGATTCTCCTGAGGACGCTAAATTTTTAAAATTAGGAATAATTTCGTCATCGTAAGCGCATTCAGTGTGAGAATGTCCAAACATAACAATATTGGCACTATCGCTTATTTCAAATCGGGCTTTTTGTTTAATTATAGAAAAAGGTACGACTATTATAATAGCTAATATAGCTATTGAAATGAACGCAAATACGCTAAACTTTCTTATAAAACTAACCATATTTAAAATTGAAAATATATAAATTCTTGTTCTTTGCCTAAATAAAGATAGATTAAACACACGAGAACTAAATAGATACTGAGTCTAACTTTCCTATTACATCTTAAGGCCAGTTTTTCGATTCCATATTGGTCTCTTCTTCCAAGCCATTCAATTATAAGCATAAATATAACGAGCACTATAATTTCGAGAGCATAGCGTTTATTTTCGAATTCTGGAATACTAAAAAGACTGTTTGAAAAAATTGTTTTTAGATAAGAAATTGCATGTTCGACATTTTTGGCTCTAAAAAACACCCATGCTATTACAGATAATAAAAATGTAAAAGCCATATTGATAAACTCCTTAAACGATGGTAGCACGCTGTTTTCAGCTACTGTTCCTAAGTGTGTTCTATTTCTTTTGGTAATTAGTAGAGGTAAAAAATAAATCGCGTTTAACGCGCCCCATACAATAAATGTCCAATTAGCACCGTGCCAAAAACCACTTACAATAAAGATGATAAATGTGTTTCTAATTTTCATCCATTTTCCGCCCCTACTGCCTCCTAACGGAATATACAGGTAATCACGGAACCAAGTAGAGAGTGAAATGTGCCATCGCCTCCAAAATTCAGCTATATCTCGTGAAAAATAAGGAAATGCAAAGTTTTGCTTTAAATCAAAACCAAATAATCTTGAAGTGCCAATTGCAATATCAGAATAACCAGAGAAATCGCAATATATTTGAAATGTAAAGAATACTGCGCCCAGAAATAGAGAACTCCCAGAGAACTCTGATGAGTTATTAAAGAATTGATTAGCAAACATTGCACAATTATCAGCAATAACAATTTTTTTAAAAAAACCCCATAAAATTTGCCGCATTCCATTTACCGCTTGGTTATAATCAAATTGCCGTTTTTGAAAGAATTGTGGTAATAAACTAGTTGCTCTTTCTATTGGGCCTGCGACAAGTTGGGGGAAAAAGCTTACAAAAGCTGAGAAGGCAATGATGTCTTTCGTCGGTTCCAACTTTCCTTTATAAATATCAATAGTATAGCTTAAGGTCTGAAAGGTATAAAAGCTTATTCCAACAGGTAAAATAATATGTAAGGAACTTATATTAAGTTCACTTCCAAAAAAGGTGTATGCAGATTGTAAATTTTCTAGAAAAAAATTAAAATATTTGAAAAAGCCCAAAAACCCTAAATTGGTAAAGATGCTTATCCATAAGAACATCTTTCTTTTTATTGGATTTTCTTCTCGACCTAAGGTGATACCAATAGAGTAATCAACTATAGTGCTGAAAATTATTAACGACAGAAACCTCCAATCCCACCATCCATAAAAAACATAGCTTGCAAATAAAATAAATAGATTTTGCGCCTTTAGGTTTTTCTGTGTGATAAACCAGTAGATACAAAATACAATAGGTAGAAATATTGCAAAATCTATTGAGTTAAAAAGCATCGAGTCGTCATTGATATATTAGACAAATAAATAATAAAATAAATTGGAAATATAAGATAATGTGGAATAAAACCTTCAGCCTTTTGCATCTTTTAGCCATGTGGATTGAATTTAACGATTTAATGTAGATAAATATTGAAAAATTGGTTTCAAATTTTTATCGAGATTTGCATGGAGCAAGGGGGCAAAATCAGAACAATAAAAAGTTAAGACGTTTCATCTAACTGATCCTATTTATAGAATTATATAATGAAATCATATTTAGAATCGCAAAAATAAAGAATTCTAATTTCCAAAAATAGATGTGAATCTAATTCACCTTAAAAATCCACCTGCTTTGCAGGTGGTAATGTTCTGACGTCTGTGCCTTATATTTGCCCTATGAGTAAATAAATATAAGAAACTTAGCCATCTTATTTATGAATGTGACTATCATATTGTTTGGGTTCCAAAATATCGTCTTCGGATTTTGAAGGGAGCAATATAAAATTTGGTCGAACACGTTATAAAATGCTCTATGATTGGAAAGGTTGTGATGTTCGGGCATTGAACGTTGAAGAAGACCACTTTCATTTATTGGTTTCAGTTCCGCCGAAAGTTTCTATTACAAAATTGATGGGTACTCTAAAGGACAAGATTGCAATAAAACTGTTCAAGAGTTACCCTAAATTGAAAACGAAGCCCTATTGGGTCAATCATTTTTGGGCGCGGGGATATTTTGTTACCATCATCAACTTGGTCGAGGAAATGATTAAGAAACATGTAAAATATTAAGAGAAAGAAGAGAAGTGAGTTGAGGATCAGCAACATCGGTTTGATTTCTTAATTTTCCCTTGCCGCCCCCTATGAGGGCTAACCAAAGGCACCTTCTAAGAAGGTGTGCATTTTTATTTATCCAGTTAATTTTTTATAAATTCCTTGAAAGTCCCGTCCGTATAAAAAACAACAATTTTCTCAATGTTTTTCTCATCTTTTTTTGCGTTCAGACTTGAAGTCGGTTGCGGTGTTTTTTCTGGGATATGATTTTGTTCTTTAGCAATAACTTTAGATTGGGCGGGGAACTCGCCCTTACCATTTAACAGCCAATAGAGTTCGACTTCGGGGTAGGACGATAATACTTTTAGTACGAAATCCAAACTGGGTTTGTTCCTACCGGATAGAATATGCGAAATACTTGAGCGCTGAACACCTATGACATCGGAGAAAGAAGATGCCGATTCTGCATAATAATCGATAACTTTTTGTAACCGCTTTGCGAATTCCTCATTGTTGATCATTGTAAACTCTTGTTTAGATGTTAGTGCGTTACAAATGTAACCAAAAACAACCTTCAAAGCTAATTATTTAAGAAAATCATTAGTTTTTATTGAAATCTAAACTTTATATTACATAATTTAATATATTGGTTATCAGAATTTAATGTTGTACTTTTCTAAATTCTAATTTAGAAGATGATAATTCGCCTGAATGGTGTTTTAAACGAGGTCTAATGGTTGATTGTTGTAAACAAATACCGCGAATAATATCGTTTACAAATGTAAAAATTCATTTGTTTACATTTGTATCATAATTATTTTCACATGGATATAGAACATTTATTAAAGGAATATGAGCATCACCGAGAAGCACTTCTTTTTGGTCGCTATATCAATTCAGATCATATCAGAGGTTTGTTAGAAAAGCACAGTACTCATATTGACCTATCAATAATTGGGTGCTCAGTTTTGAATGAAGACATTCATTTTATAAAAGTCGGATCTGGACCAAAGAAGATTTTAATGTGGTCTCAAATGCATGGTAATGAAAGTACAACCACCAAAGCTATTTTTGACCTATTAAACGTTCTCACTCAAAGCAAAAATGACTTTGTGAGAAGATTGTTGGATAGTTGTACGCTTGGGATTATACCTATGTTGAATCCGGATGGTTCACGACTGTACACACGATTAAATGCTAATCAAGTCGATTTAAATAGAGATGCACAAGATTTAACTCAACCAGAAAGCAGGGTGCTAAGAAATTGTTTTGAGGATTTTCAACCAGATTTTTGTTTTAATCTTCATGGACAGCGCACCATATTCAGTGCTGGAGAAAGGAATAAGCCTGCTGCTGTTTCCTTCTTAGCCCCAGCTCAAAATAACGGCCGCTCAGTGACTAAAACACGTAAGATAGCCATGGATGTCATAGTTAAAATGAATAATAATCTTCAATCCCAAATCCCAGGTCAGGTGGGTATTTATGATGATGCTTTTAATATTAATTGTGTTGGGGATACATTCCAAGCTTCAAATGTGCCTACGATTTTGTTTGAAGCTGGCCATTATCACGAAGATTACAACAGGGAAAAGGTCAGGGAATTGATTTTTCAATCCTTATGGGTTGGAGTGGTTGAGATTGTGTTTGGAAATCCACAAGGTCTTAAAGAAAAAACTTATTTCGAAATTCCTCGTAACGAAAAGTTATTTTTTGATATTATCATTCGAAATGCGAAGTTGAAAACAGGAGAAGGACATCAAGTTTCGGATATTGCCATACAATATGATGAGAAACTTGAAGAAGATCGCATTGTATTTATTCCAAAAATTGATAAAATTTCAGATTTAAGTGATTTTTTCGGTCACAGAGAAATTGACGCAAATGAACAATTAGTTTTTGTTGAAGATCATACGGAATTAAGTGAAGGCATCTCAATCGATTTCGTATGGATAAATAATAAAAAACAGTCACTATCTGTGTAAAAAAGTCTCTTTTGGTGTATTATCTTCAACATATTTCTACTATTTTTGTAAAAAATTTAATAATTTATAACAAATGGGTAAATTCAAATTAGATGAAATTGATCATCAAATTTTAGATATGTTAATTGATAATACGCGAATTCCATTTACGGATATTGCCAAAAAATTAGTGATTTCGGCTGGAACAGTTCACGTTCGCGTAAAAAAAATGGAGGAAGCAGGTATTATTAAAGGGTCATCCTTGACCTTGGATTATAAAAAATTAGGGTATTCTTTTATTGCCTATGTCGGCGTTTTCTTAAATAACACTTCTCAAACGAAATTTGTTTTAGAGCGCATTAGTGAAATACCATTCGTAACTGTGGCTCACATTACCACAGGCAAATTTAATATTTTCTGTAAGGTAAGAGCTAAAAACACATCGCACGCAAAAGATATCATCTTCCTGTTAGACGATATTGAAGGTATTTACAGAACTGAGACCATGATTTCGTTAGAGGAGAGCATTAATGACAAGAAGCGTCTTATGCACTCTATTTTTAACGAACTTTAATCATATTTACATCTCGTATTAATCATCTTTTGTTGAGCGCTCAACAAAGGGTATTTTAATTGCGTCATTTAGGTATTTGAAGGCTGAAGAATAACTAAGTACAGCTTAATAATAATTTATACCAGCTTTTTATAGATAATGTAGATGATGCTGTTAAATTCAAGAGTTTGAGGAGAAATATTATCGAAACTTCAATCTTTAGAAGCACTAATGATTAAAATCCAAATACTGTGACGCTATAAAATGGACTGTTCAGTGAATTCTACTGCATTTCATTATAATAGTATATTTGTTTGCCTTTCGCGCGTTGTGTATTTCAGGGTATGACAAGGCTAATCTTCTTTGTTTTGATCCTGATGCTTTTGTGACGAAAGGACGTGGTATCAATAGGATTGTCTTAAGTCTATTCTAAAGATATCAGAGTGCGAGAATTGCCATACTTTCCTTATTTAAGAGCTTTCACCACATGCGTCTGGTACAAATAGGTATGATAAATTATTCCTTCTGTCATTTGAGATCTTGAGAAGCATCAACTTTAAAGTAGTAATAATCACAATTTAGGATCTATAAAATTCAAATGCCTTTATTAGCAATTCATTTTCTACTAAACAGTCAATTTTAGGTGTTCCAATCTTTTCCAGTAAAACAAAATTGATGTTACCATGTTCGTTTTTTTTATCATATTTTAAAAGATCGATAATGTCATCATGATCTGTTGGTTCAATTGCCACTTTTTTAAATATTTTGAAGAAGGTTTCTTTAATTGTCTCCAAATCATCTTTTGGAAATCGGAGTAATTCAGATGAAATATAAGCTTCCATAATCATTCCTATAGCTATCGCTTCCCCATGTAAGAGCTCCTCCCTGTCTGCATTGCTTAAAAAATAAGATTCAATGGCATGGCCTAAAGTGTGTCCGAAATTAAGAGTTTTCCGAATACCATGTTCATTCGGGTCTTCAGTAACAATGGTGTTCTTTATTTCAACCGATTGATGAATTAAAGTATCTAAATCGTCTAAGGTTAAATTGTTTAGGTCTAAAAATTTATTCCAATAGGACGCATCGAAAATGAGTCCATGTTTGAGCATTTCAGCTAAGCCGCTCTTAAGATGATTTTGAGGAAGAGTATTCAAATAGCTGGTGTCCACAATTACCATATCACCCGAGGCGATCACACCAATTTGATTTTTAAGGGCGCCGAGATCAACACCTGTTTTTCCACCTACAGACGCGTCAACCATGGCGAGGAGCGAGGTGGGGACGTTAATGTATTTTAAGCCGCGCTTGAAGGTGCAGGCTACAAACCCTCCTAAATCAGTAACCACACCTCCGCCAACATTGATGATAAGACTTTTTCTGTCAGCACCCAGTTCAGACAAGACATTCCATACGCCTACACAGGTGTCAATATTTTTATGCGCTTCACCGGGGTCAATTTCTATAATTTCACAATCTAAATTTGTTTCTAATTTCGACATAAAAAGTGGTAAGCAATGCTGATGTGTATTGGTGTCTACAATAATAAATAGTTTGGAGAAATGATTGTCTCTAAGGTAGTTGTTAAGTTGATTATATCCCGTTTGATTAAAATGAACGGCGTATGCATCGGTTGTAATTGAGGTCATTTGTGTATAAGCTTTATTTTGGGATGAAAATAAGCAGTTTTTAATTAAAAAATCAAGAATGAATAATTAAATTTGCCTTTATTTTTCTTATAATGAAAATATCTAAAATTTTTGAAAATACCGAAGTTGCTTTTAGTCTTAAAAGTGATTCAGAGCTTGACCGCGCCTATTTTTTGTTCAAGATGATTTCTCACGAACCATTGGTTAGAATAGGTACTGCAGTGACAAATTTCGCCTTGAAAGCTCATTTACCTGTGGAAGGCTTGATTAGGGCCACAGTTTTTGATCATTTCTGCGGCGGTGTCAGCGAAGAGGATTGTTTACCGGTTATAGATAGGATGTATGTAAAAGGTGTAAGTTCGGTTCTGGATTACTCTGTTGAAGGTCAAGAGGCTGAGTCTTATTTTGATGCCGCTATGGAGAAAACCTTGAAAATTATCAATTTTGCCGACGAGAAAAAGTCTATGCCAATTGCTGTTTTTAAGCCGACTGGGTTTGGGCGGTTCCATTTGTATCAAAAGAAAGGTGAAAAGAAGCCATTTACACCAAAAGAGCAAGAGGAGTGGGATAGAGTGGTAGCCAGATTTGATAAAGTGTGTAAATTAGCTAAGGAAAAAGATGTTGAAATTTTGATTGATAGCGAGCAAAGCTGGATGCAAGATGCTGCTGACGATTTATGTGAAGCTATGATGCGTAAATATAATACTGAGGTTCCAGTTGTTTATAACACATTCCAATTATACCGATGGGACCGATTGGAATATCTTAAAGCACTTCATAAACGAGCGCAGAAAGAGGGGTTTACAGTGGGCGCTAAGATTGTTCGAGGAGCCTATATGGAAATAGAACGGGAAAGAGCTGATGACAAAGGTTATGAATCTCCTATTTGCGCCACCAAGGAAGCTACGGATCTAAATTTTGATGAGACCTTGGACTATATATTAAGAAATCTAAACACAATCTCTTTATTTATTGGTACCCATAATGAGCAAAGTTCTTATTTGGCGATGCAGTTGATGTCAGAATTGGGAATTGATAAAAGTGACAATCGGGTATGGTTTGGACAGCTTTATGGTATGAGTGACCATATTAGTTTCAATTTGGCTGAGCACGGCTATAATGTAGCTAAATATGTGCCTTTTGGTCCTGTAAAGGATGTTATGCCTTATCTAATCAGAAGGGCAGAAGAGAATACTTCGGTTGCGGGGCAGACAACAAGAGAGTTGTCTTTGTTGAAAACTGAGAGAAAACGAAGGAAATTATAATAAAAAACTCCGATATTCACAATATCGGAGTTTTTTTATGGAATGGTCAATTAAGAAAATTGATACCATTTTTTTTTCTTACCTGGATCTTTACCATATCCATATCCATAACCATAGCCTTTTTTATCAAAGTTGGTACCATTCAATAACAAATGCATCTTAGGTAATCTACTATCTTTTAGTAATGGTTTCGCTACTGCAGCCAAATGTCGCTTATCTATGTTATCTGCACTTACTACGTAAATAAATATATCTGCAAACTTGGCAATTAAAAGCGTATCACTAACTAATCCAACTGCAGAACCATCAACAACAATATAATCGTATTTATCTTTGAAATGATTAAACAATTCTCCAACCCTGTTGCTCATCAAAAGCTCTGACGGGTTGGGAGGGATGGTCCCGGAAGCAATCACATCTAAATTAGGATTGTTTTTAAGTTTGGTTACAATATCATCAGGAGATAACTTTTTATCTGCTAAATAATCTGAGAGACCGACTTTTGTTGTAGGCTTTTCTTTTAAATATTGCATGATTTTAGGTACTCGAATGTCCATTTCTATTAACAATACGGATTTCTCCGAAAATGAAATGGATGAAGCCAGGTTGGTGCTGGTGTGTGATTTCCCTTCTTGCGCTCTAGTGGAAGTAATAAAAATCTTTTTCGCACTTAGATCATGGTCGCTTAAAACGAAATCAATATTCGATCTTAAAATCCTGAAAGATTCTGCTTTAGGAGAATAGTCAATTTTATTAATGAGTTTTGTTTTTTTACTGGTTAACGGAATATCTCCAATATAAGGCGCCATAAGCGTTCCCAATAAATCGTCTTTATCATAAATTTTGGTATCCAACATGTCCATGACAAAGATAAAGCCAATTGGAATCATCATTCCAAACATGAGTGCTCCCAAATAGGTCATCATCTTATTTGGTGCAACAGGATTATAGGTTGAGTAAGCAGTTTCAATCACTTTGGCATTTGGTGTAAACATCCCTAAACTTATTGCAGATTCTTCTCGCTTTTCCAATAAGAACATATATAATGACTCTTTTATGCTCTGTTGGCGTTCAATATCTCGAAGCTGTCTTTGCTTGGTTGGAGCAGAATATAATTGACCCCTGATTCTCGCATCCTCTCTGTTCAGGCTATTAAGCGTTATTTCGCTCGTTCTCCGCATATTTTCCAAAGAGCTTTCTAAATTACTCTTCAAGGCATCAATCTGATTGTTCAGATTGATTACTACAGGATTTTTTTCTGTTGAATTTTTCAATATTTTGTCCCGTTGAGCAACCAATTCATTATGACTTTTAGTTACTTGGCTAACATTGGAATCATCAATTCCAATATTAGCCGGTAATAAATCCGAGCGTTTATTCTTTTCTTTTATTTCTTCTTGTAAATAATCTATCAATTGAATTTTATTGGTCGTACTGCTAATTTGAAATTCATTCTGTTTTTCACTTTGCAAATATATATCAGCTTGGGAGCCAAGCGCAGTTAAGTTATTACGTTTTTGAAGTTGTTCCGCAGTAAAATCTACTTCTTCTAATTCTTTGAAAACCAACTCTAAACGGTTGTTTATAAAATCGGAAGTGACCTTTATGACTTCTTCTTTATCTAAAATAACGTCATTATTATATTCCTTTATTATTTGATTTAAAATATCGATAGCTCTGTCAGGGATGTTGTCTTTAAGTGAGAGTTTAACAATAGTTGATTCCTTTTCAATAGCTGTCGAAATCTTTGATTGATATTTGTTGACAAGTGAATTCACAGGATTTATTGATACCTTTAAATTGCTTCCTATTCTTGGTGCATACTTATCCGTATTTGGTACTATAACCATATCGCCAAAACCTGTTTTAATCCGATCTCCAAAAGAAAACAATTTACCTCCAGCGTCATCACGATCTATTAAAGATTTTCCGTCATCTTGAAACATTAAAAACTGCGATGGCGATTTAATCTTAATAAATAGCGTCGTATCAACTTGATGCATGATTGAATCACTAGCGAAAAAATTTAGGGCTATAGGTGGGTTCTTATAGAGTTCCTGCTCCTTAATTTTTCCTTGTTCATAATATCTAATATTTAAATTTAGTTTTTTTATTACGTTGGCGATTAAGGCCCTTGAGGTCAGAACTTCAATTTCATCATTTATTTTGGTATTGCCATCGGAAAACAGAGAGCCTTTGTTTAATTCTGAAATACTTGGCAACTTTTGGGACTGCTTGTCATCCTTAATTTTAATGCTTGCCGCAGCTTGATACTCATAGGTAGCATAACGAAGGTAGGTATAGGCTAACGCAAGCGAAATAATCACAAAAAAAGATATTAATTTCCATCTAGAAAGGTAAAGGTCTATCGTTTTTTTTAGTTCGTTAGTAGACATTGATGTTTTGGGTTCCATGATAATTAATTGTTGATCTTTTATTACTTTATCAAAAATACGGCTACGATTGTAGTTAGGGTGCCTATCGCGGAAATTAATATAGCATTATTTTGATTGTAGTTGGCAGAGCGTATTCTTGCATTATTAGGCTCAACCACAAGCACATCATTTTGCTGTAGATAATAAAGTGGAGAACTTACCGAGTTAACTGAGGTCAAATCAATTTTAGCAAATTTTTTCTTACCATCAATTTCACGAATTAATAAGACATTTTTACGTTGACCAAAAATGGTTAAATCGTTAGCTAAACCAATCGCCTCAGGGAGAGAGATCCGTTCATTCTCTATGGTATAAGTACCAGGACTGTTAACCTCACCAATAATTGTTACAGTAAAATTAACGAGCCGTATATTAATGATCGGATCTGTAGCGTATTCACTGATTTTTTCTTTTAACATTTCGGTAAGTTCTATTCTGGTCATCCCCGCAATGTGGAGCGTACCCAAAACCGGAAACTCAATATTTCCATTATAATCAATTAAATAATTCTGCATGCGTTCACGACCCGTTGCATTGACAAGATCAATACTTTCAGTCACCGTTGCTAGATTGAATGGTTTCGCCGCTACAGGGTCCGCCGCAGAGACAGTAATCGTTAATATATCGTCAGCCTTATAAAAAAGTTGTTCCGGTGATGAGTCAATGTACCCGCCACTTAAAGGTTCATCTTGAAAGTAGATCAGATCTTTACGAGAGGCACAGGATGTGACCAAAGTTATCGCTAATATTGAAAGTATAACAATATTTTTTTTCATAGAATTGGTTTTAAATGATTGAAATAATGATAGCGTTATTTTTTAATATCCAAAACTTCATAAGTAGAGTTATTGGATATATATTCAGGGATTATAAGTTTTATCGAAGATACTATTTCTAATGGCTGTGTCAATGAGGTTACTACAGTGAGTTTGTTGATTTGCCTTTCTACATTATCGATGTCTATATATCGAGATTTTGCAATCATTATTTTTTCATGATAGGTTTTGGTAGTGTTCTCACCATCGGCCAAAAGCTCTTCATAAATTTTCTCACCTGGTCTTAAACCTGTGATTTTAATATCTACATCCTCAGGGTACCGTAATCCAGATAGAATGATCATATTCTTTGCAAGGTTGAAAATTTTAATCGGTTCTCCCATATCGAAAACAAATATCTCTCCACCATTTCCCATGGCAGCAGCCTCTAAAACAAGTTGACATGCTTCGGGAATGGTCATGAAATAGCGTGTAATATCCTTATGGGTTACGGTTAAGGGGCCACCTTTTTCAATTTGTTTTTTGAATAACGGAATTACCGATCCATTGGAACCTAAAACATTACCAAACCTTGTGGTTATAAATTTGGTATGACCTTTTCCCTTAAGACATGTTGCGTAAAGTTCTGCAATTCGTTTAGTTGCGCCCATGACATTCGTTGGGTTAACTGCTTTGTCCGTAGAGATTAAGACGAACTTATCAACACCATGTTTGACAGCCATGTCGGCCACATTTTTAGTCCCTCCTATATTAACGCTCACTGCTTCATATGGGTTGTTTTCCATTAAGGGCACATGTTTGTATGCGGCGGCGTGAAATACAACTTTTGGTTTATGTTCATTGAGTATTTGATCAATTCTAGCTCTATTTCGGACATCGGCAACTATAGCTTCTATGTTTTCTAAGCCTTGTTGCCTGAATTCTTGCTGTAGGTCATAAAGCGCTGATTCGGCATTATCTACCAGAATTAATCTTTTGTAATCATATTGGCTGACTTTTCTGCAAATTTCACTGCCTATTGATCCAGCCGCTCCGGTTATAAGAATAACTCTATGGTCATATTCTTCAGTTGGATTAATTATGGATATAGGATCTCTACCTAACAAGTCTTCAATATTAACGTTTTTGATTTGTCCAATGCTTAAATCGCCATCAATCCAGCTCTGTACTGGAGGAACGATTTTTACATGAAGACCTAGGTCAAATAGATAGCCTGTGATTTGGAGTAACCTTGTAGGATCAATATTTTGAATGGAGATGATGACCTCCTCAACATTGCATCTTTCGACAAAATCTGAGGTTATTCTTTCAAGATTATAAACAGGTAAAAGGTTAATTTTTTTACCAACCTTGCTCTCGTTGTCATCAATGAATCCCATTACTATATAGCTGTTTTGCGGATCATTGCTTATGGCTTGGTAGGTGATCATTCCTGAATTACCGGCACCATATATCAGGATTTTTTTAGTGGCAATAAAATCATTGCTTATGGCATTATAAAGCGATTTTATAAATAATTTAAAGCCAATTAGTAGTAGGATGTTTAATAATAGATGGATATAAATGATGGAGCCTGGTATATCAAAAACTTCACTATATCCAAACTTTCGGCTAAAAAAGGTAGAAATGATCAAAAGTGTAGCCAAAATATTGACCCCAATGATTATATTGATTATATCTTTGTATCCTGTAAATCTAACCACACCTTTATGTGATCGTACAGCTAAAAAGCTAATCATTGCAGCTATAAGCACGTATGGAATTTGGGTAATCATCAAAGGAAGATCAAATTCAATTTTAAAATTGAATCTTATGAAATAGGCAAAGAACAAGCTGATGGCCACGATCAATAGATCCAACGCCAAAATGAGCCATTTTGAGGCATACTTATGAGATATTTTATGTAATAATTTATAAATCATTAATTAAAATATAATTTAATTGTTGTAACTATCCTATCACGTTCGGCATTTGATAAATTAGATCCACTCGGTAAACACAAGCCTTTATCAAACAACTCGTCTGAAACACCATTGAGATATTGTGGTGCATCTTTAAATACTGGCTGTTGATGCATTGGTTTCCACAAGGGTCTTGATTCTATGTTCTCTTTTTCTAAAGCTAACCTTAAACCTTCTCTTATAGATTTAGATTTCAATAAAATACAAGACAACCATCGGTTTGAAAAATAACCTTCTGGCTCGTGTAAAAATACAATATTATTGATGTTTTTTAGAGCATTTACATAAAACTCATGATTAGAGCGACGCTTTGCTACGTGACTATCTAAAATGGTCATCTGTCCACGACCAATACCGGCCACAACATTAGACATTCTGTAATTGTATCCAATATGAGAATGTAAATAGTGTGGTGCGTTATCACGCGCTTGTGTAGCCAAAAACACAGCTTTTTCTTTCTGTTTTAATGTCCTGGTTACCAATGCGCCACCTCCTGAAGTAGTTATAATTTTATTACCATTAAAAGATAATATTGAAAAGTCACCAAAAGTTCCACATTTTTGACCCTTATATATGCTACCTAAAGATTCGGCGCTATCTTCAATTATTGGAATATCATATTTTGATGCTACTTCATTAATTTCTTCCACTTTATAAGGCATCCCATACAAATGCACTGCAATGATAGCTTTAGGTTTAGACCCTTTTAAGATTCTATCTTTGATTGCTATTTCGAGTTGCACTGGACACATATTCCAAGTTTCTTTTTCACTGTCCACAAAAACAGGTGTTGCACCTTGGTACACGATCGGATTGGCAGAAGCAGAAAAGGTTTTGCTTTGACAGATAACTTCATCTCCATTTTTAACGCCTAATAAGATTAGACTTAAATGTAGTGCAGAGGTGCCAGATGCCAATGCGGCAACATGGCGCCCCTCTTCAAGGTAAGATTGTAAATCAATTTCAAAGCCATTCACATTGGGCCCCAAAGGAGCTACCCAATTGGAATCAAATGCTTGTTGTATGTAAGGTAATTCATTGCCACTCATATGTGGTGATGATAGCCATATTTTCGGTTTCATAAGTCAAAATTGTGAAGTAACTTAATATTACTATTCAATTTCATGTCAATAGAGTGATCTGGGACACGATCTTAATTGTAGGTTAAATATGCGTTATTCTGTACAAATTCACCCAATTAAAACGATAAAAAGTAAATATCTACGACGTTGATGTTAATCTCAAATTTGAAAAAGGTTTTTTAACGATAAATTTTGCATTTTTAAATATCTGTCCGTGCGATCAAATTGCTTTTTCGAAGTTCATGTTGACTTAAATACAGGTTTTATGTCGGTTCTTTAGTACAGTTTATGTTTTCTATATTATATTTAACGGCTTAATATTTGTTTAAAGCAGATAGAGATTTATAAATCATAAGAATGAATATTTTAATAACTTCAGCAGGGCGTAGAGTTTCTCTTGTTCGGTCATTTCAAAAAGAATTGAAATTACTATTTACGAATGGTAAAGTGTATGCTACCGATTCCAGTCCAATATTATCTGCGGCATGCCATGTTGCTGATGGCTTTTTTCAAGCGCCGAGATTGGATGATCCTAATTATATTAATGTGCTGTTAGCGTTGTGTAAAGATAAAGATATTAGGCTGGTTATTCCAACAATAGATACTGAGTTACTCGAACTTGCAAAAAATAAAATCAGATTTGAAGCTCATGGTATTAAAATCATAATTTCATCAGTTGATCTTGTTTCTAAGTGTAGGGATAAGAGGTTGATTCATAAGTTTTTTATAGAGCATAATGTAAATGTAGCCAAAGAGTATCCTAAAGATAAGTATAGTTTACCGCTTTTTATAAAACCAAGTGATGGTAGTAGGAGTGTAGACACCTTTATCATTAGGTCAACAGCCGAGTTGAATAAATATCATTTTAATAATGAAAAACTAATGTTTTTGGAATATTTGGATCACGAAGAATATGATGAATATACTTGTGATCTATACTATAGCAAAAATCATAAATTAAAATGTGCCGTGCCACGAAAAAGAATTGAAGTCAGAGACGGTGAGGTTTATAAGGCATTGACTGTGAATAATTCAATGACTCCTTATCTAAAGGAAAACTTGAATCATATCGAAGGTGCTGTCGGGTGCCTTACAGCGCAGTTTTTCTTGCACAAGACTGATGACGCTAAAATCTATGGTATTGAAATTAATCCTCGGTTTGGCGGGGGATATCCATTATCTTATTTGTCTGGCGCCAATTTCTCAAAATGGATTATTGAAGAATATTTATTAGAGAAGGAAATTGAAGAAAAGTTTGATGTTTGGGAAAAAGATTTATTAATGATTCGTTATGATGATGAAATCTTAGTTCATGGATATAAAGGTTGATTCAAACACCGTTGTTGTTTTTGATTTAGACGACACATTATATAATGAATTGGATTTTTTAAAGTCTGCATATCAATCAATAGCCGTATACTTGGAGCCGACGAATTGGAAGCCGCTATATTCAAAGATGTTTTCATTATACCGATGTGAGATAAACGTCTTTGAGTTTATTGCCACTGCTTATAATTTGGAACTAAAGACTTTGGTTGAAATGTATCGGAATCACCATCCGAAAATTCAATTGTTCGATGGTGTTCTAGATGTTTTTGATGCCATAAAATCAAAAAACGGAAAAATTGGAATCATCACTGACGGGAGATCAAAAACACAAAGAGCAAAAATTGAAAGCTTAGGGATCTTGGATTATCTGGATGGCATCGTGATTTCTGACGAAATTGCATCTGAAAAGCCTAGTTTGGACAACTTTAAAGCCATTGAAAGGTTGGTGTCAGGTAAAGACTACTATTATATTGCGGATAATTTAAAAAAGGATTTTATTGCTCCCAATACTTTAGGCTGGAGAAGTGTGGCTTTAATAGATAATGGTAAAAACATTCATTTTGATTCCCATAAATTCTCCGATGCTCAAAACTTACCACAAGATTATATTTTAAACTTAAAGGATTTAAAAATTGTTTAAAGACATTTCAACGATAAACTATTCCTTAGTTCCTAAAAACTCCGGCATATCCATTGTTTCGGAGTTATTTATATCTTTTCTGTTTATGACTTTATCTATTGTTCTTAAGAAGATTTTCAGATCCAAGGAAAACGATTGATGCTCTACATAATAAACGTCGTATTCAAATTTCTGTTCCCAGCTTATGGTGTTTCTACCGTTTACTTGTGCCCATCCTGTAATACCCGGCAAAACGTCATGTCTTTTATTCTGTCTGGCATTATAATATTGTAAATATTGGGGTAGGAGTGGTCGCGGTCCTATCAGGCTCATGTCTCCCTTGAGAATATTTATTAGCTGTGGTAGCTCGTCCAGTGAAAGCTTTCTACAAAGGTTCCCGATTTTTGTTACACGTTCCATTGCGGGCAATAATTCTCCGTTTTTATCTGTTTTATCATTCATGGTTTTAAACTTAATAATTGTGAATAAAGTGCCATGTTTTCCAGTGCGTCTTTGATAGAAAAAAGGCTTACCATTATTAAGTATAAAAAGTGAAAACATTAAAATTATAAATATTGGAGAAATTATAATAAGTCCAAAAAAGGCGGCTAAAAAGTCAAAAATACGTTTTATAAATATGCTGTATATGTGCATAAGATTAGATTTATTTAAAGAATACTTTTTATTAATTGTAATAAATCATTATTGATTATATCCACATCAAATCGCTCTTCAGCATATTTTCTGCTATTGATTCCCATTTCTTTGATTTTATCAGGATTATTAATAAAATACTCCATAGCTTTTATCAAAGATTCTAAGTCTTGAGGCTCAATTAAAAATCCGTTGAACCCTTCTTTTACAGATTCTCTACAACCTACCGAATCCGTCGTAATTATTGGATTTCCGCAAGCACAGGCTTCCAAAGTGGTTCTTGGCAAACCTTCCCGATAGTAACTCGGCAACACAAAAACATCTCTTTTGTGCAAATGTTCTTCAATATTATATTGAAGACCATGAAAAACAATAATTCCTTTTTGATGTAAAAGGTTGATTTCATCCTCACTGATTGCAGAAGGAGAGGTTTCAGTTGCTCCAATCAAATGAAACTCTGATTGAGGATACCTTGCTTTCAATATTTCTGCCGCTTCCATATAAAGAGCAATTCCTTTTTCTTTAATTAATCTTGCAATTAAAAGAAAAGATACATGATCAGTGGTTTTTTTTTCTTTAAATCTAAATTGTTCAAGATTGACTCCTGAACCACTAACAAAGGCAACTTTTTGTGAGACATCAATAATTTTTCTATCCAATAAAAGTTGATGATCATCTGTGTTCTGAAATACGATGGCTCTATTTTTTCTAATAGATAATTTGTATAAGGACTCACTAAAGCGTTGCAATAGCTTTGTCTTAGCGGTCAACCCAGAAAAAGTATAGCCTAATCCTGTGATTAATGAGATAACAGGGATTTTGCACATATTGGCTGCAATGGAGCTGTAAACTACCGGCTTTAATGTGTAAGGGAATACTAAATCTATTCTGTTTTTTTTTATGATTGATTTCAGTTCGTATATGGTTTGAAGATCTTTGATAGGATTAAGACCTGTGCGTTGCAACTTAAATTCAATAGGAGTAGCGCCAATCTCCTTAATTTTCTTAAAATACTTTTCTGAAAAAATAGGAGCAGCCGCAAAAACCTCATAGTTGTTGGCAATGAGGTGTTTTATAAAATCCCCCCTGAACTCGTATAGAGAGCCATCATACGACGCCACTAACAATATCCGCTTTTTCTGCATTCTCTCTTAATTTTGATTAAGATAATTGAACTTATACCATTTTTGGAAACAGTATAATGTCCAAACCCTAAACGAACTGTCTTTTTTACTGTCTAAATGATCATTCACCAATTTAGTAATCACTTCTACATTAAATATTCCTTGTGATTTTAAAAATTCAGGTTCGATATAGCTCTCGAGCTCCGTTCTGAAACTTTGTCTTAACCAATCTCCTGTCGGGCTGCCAAATCCACTTTTGCTTTTATCTAAAAATTTCTCTGGAAACTGATCTTTGAAGGCGTCTTTTAGTATATACTTTTTATTCCAACCTTTCATTAGGTAATTTTCGGGAAGCGTATTGGCAAATTCCCATAGTTCTCTATTCAAAAAAGGCGCTCTGCACTCTAATGAAGACATCATACTAGTTCTATCTACTTTGGCCAACATTCCGCCCTCAAGACTCAATATTTTATCAACTAGTCTAAAATCTGTTAATGTCTCAACTTTTTGATAGTTTAAAATATCTTTATATTCAGCAAAGATGTTATTTTCGAAATACTCAGGTGCAATTATTTCAGCTAATTGATTGCTCGTATTAGCCAGCGAGATAATATCCCAATAAAACTCACCATTATAATCTATGGCATTCAGCAACTTGTTAATTTGATATTTTCGCCCGCGATGATCATCTTTATCGATAAGATATTTATTACCTAATCTTGAGATAGTTTTATGTAGGCCCTTGGGTATAAAACTCGTGTATTTATCATTCATTTTACCAATATAGTACTTGTTATACCCTCCAAATACTTCATCGCCACCATCACCGGTCAGTGCAACCTTGACGTGTTGACTCGTTTTTTGGGAGAGAAGATGAGTGGGTAAGGCCGCCGAATCAGAAAATGGCTCGTCGAAATTCAATAATATGTCGTGAATATTATGTTTAAGATCGTTCTCATCTATGATAAATTCATGGTGATTACTATTTATCATTTTAGCTACAACTCGAGATTTATCCGACTCGTCATAAGAAGCTTTTTTAAACCCGATTGAAAAAGTATCAATTTTTTTGTCGGTAGTTTGTGCCAAACAAAGTGTGATAATCGATGAATCAACACCTCCTGATAAAAACGTTCCCAAGCCAACATCGGCAATAGATCTACTTTCCACACTGTTATAAACCAAGTCTTTCGTTTTTGATTTGGCATCGTCAAAAGAAATATTGGAAGCTTTAGGTTTGGGTTCCTCATTGATTTTGTGAATTGCTGTCTTGTGTGAAGACAGATCATATTCCAAATAATGATTGGCTTCAAGCTTAAAAATATTGTCGTAAATGGTATGTGGAGCAGGAATGTAAGTTAATCTAAAATAAAGATTCAAGCCTTTTTTTGAAATAGTGGGAGTAAAATTTATGGTTTTAATAATAGATTTTAGTTCTGAAGCCCAAATAAACTCTTTATCGGTATGCGTGTAATACAAAGGTTTTTCACCAAAAAAATCTCTGGCAATAAATAATTTATTGAGGTTTTTGTCATAGATGCTAAATGCAAACATGCCATCTAACCATTGAAAGGACTCAACGCCATATTTTTCATAGGCTTTCAAGATAACTTCGGTATCACTATTAGTGGTGAATGAAACACCTTCTGCTTCCAGTTTAGATTTAATTAATTTAAAATTATAGATTTCGCCATTAAACACGATGACAATTTGCTTATCGTCTGAAAATATAGGTTGTTCTCCCGAATTTAAGTCAATGATAGATAATCTTCGCATTCCCATCCCAACGGAAAAATCAGGATTCTCCTCTGAAAACAAACCATCATCATCCGGACCTCGGTGGATGATGAGATTATTCATGGAATTAATGACTTCGGAAAGCTTATCTCTTTTCTGATTGGACTTGGTTATAATGCCGTTGATTCCACACATATTTAAAATTTAATTTTTAAGCTCCCTTTCTAAGCTATTGACTTTATTGTGTTGATGTATTTTTCCAAAATACGGTTTTTTCCAAAATCCTTAACACGTTTAAGGCTATTAATCCTACAATTTTGAGCGTAGCTTTTATTATTTATAAAATAGTTCATTCCTTTAACCATTAAGTTAACATTTTTAATTGGTACTAGAATGCCATAGTCGGTTATCATTAAGTCATTTTTATCGGTATTTAACTCCATAATCTCACTTGGACCAGATTGGCAGTTCGTACTTAATATAGGCAATCCACAAGCCATAGCTTCCAATAAAACGTTCGGAAACCCTTCATGATTGGATCCAAATACAAAGAGATCTGCTGCTTTAAGAAATTGATAGGGGTTGGGATTAAAACCCATGAGTTTCACCGCTTCATTAACTTTTAACTCTTGGATGAGTATTTCTAATTCTTGCTGTAGTTCTCCAACACCGAAAATATACAAACGCACTTTCGGATTCTGTAATTTATGAACCGCTCTAATTAACATTTCATGATTTTTCCCTCGATCTAAGCGACCTAGGGTGATAAGGTTAAAATTTTCAGTATCGAACAATGACGTACTGGCTTCAATGGATTTTATTTTATCTAAATCGATTGGGTTATAAACAACTTTAATTATGCTGGAAGGTACTTTAAAATTATCTATTAAGTCATTCGCATTCCCATTCGAGTTAGCAATAATTAAATCAGATTCTTTATATAATGTTTTAATTAACGTTTTGTTGAATATAGATTGGAAGCCTTTATAACTATATTGTAAGCTTGGAAAAGCCAATTCATTTGAGATAACTTTAAAGTTATAGTGTGTAAATTGACTAGCGATTAAGTTTATAAAATTAGGTCTTACTAAAAGACTTACACTATGGGTAATATTTAATTTTTTTACTAATTTAGAATATTTATAGGCCAAATAAGGAATTTTAATAGCTTTAAGCAAACCATTTTCAGTTACTTCAGATTTTTCTAGATAATGTACTTGTAGTCCTTCGGGTATATCATATTTAATGGTGGTGTTCATTAGTATTAAATGCGTCTCAATATTGTGCTTATGACAATATGACAATATATATGATGTTTGTCTTTCAGCCCCTCCACCTGATAATGAGTAAATGAATATTCCTAATTTCATTCCGATTTATTGTTTAAGAATATTAAGAAATAAGTCTTCGTATTGTTGAAGAATTAAGTTTTTATTGAATTTCGTATATACAGATTCTCTAACTTCTATTGGATCCCACTTATGTTGAGCCGTTAGTTTTTCAAGAAAATGTTCTTCGTTTTCAACCAAAAAACCGTTAATACCATCCTCAATGATTTCTTTAGTACCGCCTGGAGCTTTAAAAGCTATGACAGGGGTGCCGACGGCACATGATTCAATTAAACAGTTAGGAAAACCTTCAAAATAGGATCCTTGTAGGAAAAAATCACTTTTAGAAAGATATATTGCGACGTCTTTTGTGAAATTGATATGAGTGATTTTATCTTTTAAACCATATTGGTCGATTAAGGAGAAAAGATTATCTTTTTCAACTCCGTCGCCAATAATTGTATAATGAAAAGGAAAGTTGAGTTTTGTCAGTATCTTTAAAATTCTATCGATACCTTTTTCTCTGCTTAATCTACCAACGGTTATATACTGAATAGGGGTGTTTATGGCTATTTGGTTTTTAAGATTGAATCCATCTGTTATGGGATTATTTATTACTATCATTTTGTCTTCAGATACTTTATAGCTGTTTTTAATATCATCTAACATGTCTTGTGATTGACATATAATCTTATCAAAAGAATTAAAACGTCTATTGCTTAAAAAGCCTAAAAGATCAAACTTCTTTGTTTTAAAAAATGATTCATCCAAGCTAAGAACAGTAACTTCTCTTGATATAAATTTAGTTTTAGGAAACATGAAGGACATATATGCAGTAACCGTATTAAGATGACCAACTGCGCTAACCAAAATATTTGGTTTATTTTTTCTAATATATTGATATAGTGCAGGAATTCCATTTAACACTCTTGGTTTTTCTAAAAAGACGGTGGTTATATTTTCAATTTTATAAGAAGCATCTTTGGAATAGCCCATTATTAACAATGTTGCATTGAATTTTTTTGCGTCAATGTTTTGAGCTAAATATGAAAACACTCGTTCTGCACCACCTGGTAATAGGTTGGGAAGCACAAAGATGATTTTAATTTTATTAGAGTTCAAATTTTTTAATTATTAAGCGATACATTATGACTATTAACAGGATAACCGTTACTCAGGCTAAAGTATATACTTTTTAGTGCCCAATGAGCATTTTGAAAAGTACGGTTTCCTATAGGGGTTCCCCGCTTTGTTTAAACCTTGGATTTTACCATAAACTTTACATTTGAACAAAAGTAAATATTTAACGGGACAACTTAATATCAAACTTGAACTAAACTTACTTGACTTCAAAAATGTTATTTGACGAAAGGACAAGAGTGTTATTCGTAAAGAATCTTAAAATAGTAGATTCACTCATAATAACATTTTTTGAGGACATCTTTAGATGTTCTTGTGCGAAATCCACTCTACGGGAAAAAAAATGAAGATTCATATGATGGAATGCATTGGAGGACTTGCTCTGCTTGATAGAGTTTTTAAGCACCGCAACGTATCATCACATATTTATGAAATAACTTGCTAACAAACGGCTTCTTCGATTTATTTGAAAGATAATAAGTTGATTGCGAGCAATATCAACAATGCAGATTGCACGCTTTCTAATTTGCGAAAAAGTAATGTCCAATAAACAAGTTTTTGAGAGATTGACTACCAGACAACATATACAATGTCATTTTTAATGATGAGAATATGACGCACAATTGACAGAGCTGACAAAGAATCTCAACTAAGAAGGATCGTCTTTGACATTAGAGACAAAACATAAAATATTGGAGTATTTTCCAATATAAGCAAATTAAAATAATAACTATCTATAGATACATGCCGGTCTGTTCAAAATTACTTAAGAACCCAGATTAGTTCTGATGCGATGATATTTAGTTGTTAAATAAATTTATCTATGCATTGAAATTTTGATTTGAAAATTCGTCTGTAAGCAATTCTTTGATTGGAGTTTTGTCCATCGCTGATATACTTAGTATCTGTATAATCTCATAAATGGACAAATGCCAATGAACCCCAAGACTTTCTTAATTACTTTAGGTTTTTCGATTAACAATGACCTCTAATAAAGAAAATATTGAATATTAAGATGTATCACGTGAATAAAACATATATAATAAACTCAGATTTTATTTTTCGATAGCAGCTTTGATTAGTTTTCTGCAACGAAAAAAGTCAATTTAATAATTTTCAGATAATTTAGATTACACCAAAGGTATTAGAGAATGTTAAATTGTTTCCTGTGATGTATCCATATAACTATTATCTGATTTATTGTTATCAATAAGGTAACCAATAAATACAAAAATAACAATTAGGTATGGTTTGTTTATCACACTCTGTAGACTTATCATAAAAATATAAAGCACTATTAATAATGACATCGCAAAAAATCGAAGCTGTGGAATTAATGCAAATGTTTTAAGTAAGTAATAAGATAACATAAAGATAAAAAATAGGAAAGTTAATATCCCAGCATCCACCCAAATACCAATATATGTATTATGGCCTCTCATAGCAACCGAAAAATCAATTCCATTTCCAAGAATTGGATTTTTGTATAAATAATGAATTACATTATCTAACAAATCCCCCCTCCCGGAATTGTCTACTTTATCTAATTTAAAAGTTAATAGATTTGTTATATTTTCAATTTTATATGTTTGTGCTTTTGATAAACCTAAACTCTGAACTTCGGATTGAAGCACAAAAACCCCTATGTAAAATAAAGGTATCATCACGACGAACAATACGATCTTTATACCCGTAAAGAACTTATAATTTATTAAAGCAAAGATTATAGTAAACGTAAATAAACCAGTAGTAGAAAATGTAAGGAAGAGGCTATAAAATATAGTTATCAACAATAAAATTTTGATAAGACGAAAAATTATTTTAGAAGGCTTATATATTTGATTAACCAACAAGAATGCAATAATATTGGTCAGTGCTGCTGCATTAGCATCACCAGTAATCCCACCTGCCCGATCAAGATCCCACCCACGTAGAACTTCACCAGTATAGATGTTGAAATTGAGTTTAACAAAAATTATTGTAATAAACGATGTAATGACAAAACAAATGGTAAGAATAATAAAAAAAAGATTAAAGTGTACTTTATTACTTAAAAGGAAATTATATCCAGTAAAAAATATTACTGGAACTAATGTTGCAATAATGGAAGTTTGAAAGCCAGATACCCCGGAAGCCAATAGCCCTATACCATAATATAAAATATAAAAAACAAACCATAATCGATTAGTACTGGATAAAATACGAATGTTTTTACGGAATAGCACTACGCCGGTAATAATTAAAACCAAATTTAGATAAGCGATAATTTGAGCTAGACTCGTTGAGACGAAATTTGCTGTGATTTCCTGTACATTCAAGCAACTAATTGCGAAAGGTAAATAAAAACAAATTGAAACTATTAACTTGTTCATTTGGCAGTCATTATTTTCTCAAACAATGCTTCATAGCGTTTTGTAATAGCCAATACATCATATTTGTCAAGAGATTTTACTCCTTCATTAGATAACCTAAGTCTTAAGTTTTCACTCATTAGAAGTTTCCTTAAACCTCCTTGCATCTTTGCTATATTTTGATCATCTATTAATAGTCCGTTCTTATTGTTTTCAATGATATCTGAAGGACCTGTTTTGCAATTGTAAGCGATGCATGCCATACCTTGCGACATGGCTTCTAATAGTACCATTGGCAATCCTTCGAATCTTGATGGTAAGATAAAAATAGACGATTGGTGCATGACTTCAGAAATATTGTTAATAAATCCAGTAAAGATAATTTTCTCCAAAATGTTTTTTTCTTTAGCTAATTCTGTAAGATATTTTAAGCCAATTTCCCCTGAGCCTGCAATTTTTAGTTGCCAATCGGGATACTCTTCAAGTATTGGTGCCATTATGCTTATTAAGTTGTCAAATCCTTTGTGATGGTGACGATCTAAATTTCCTACTGCTAAAATTATTTTATCTCTAGGATGGGAATTATCGGTAATGGGTTTGAAACTACACGGATTAGGCATCACGCACACATCAACGCCAAGTTTTTTATAACCAGAGACGTCGTTATAAGTCAGTACAGTGACTTTATCAGCCATTTTGTATAAATACTTTCTGGTTATTTTAGTGATAAAACCATTATCCTGAATAGACCCGAAATAAGAAATATGCTCTTGTGCTATTATTTTGATTGAGAAAACCTTAGCGACAATTATTGCAATAAAATTTGTCGTTGTTAAGAAAGAAATTAAAAAATCGGGTCTTCGCGACTTAATTCGATAGTATGTCGTTAAATTAATAATGCTATCCAAGGTGAAAGTTGGTATAAATCTACTTTGTTTTAATTGTATTCTTTTCACTGCAGAATTTAACGTATAGGACTCATTTGCTTTGTAGAGAACTATCACGGAAACTTCATTGTTTATGTTTCTTGCCAGGCTATTAGCCATTAACACAAGCACACGTTCAGCACCACCATGTGTCAATGATGAGATTACGAAATCTATTTTCTTTTTAGGCATAAATCATTTTTAAAATAGAGAATACATTAAATACGAAGTAATATTACATCAGCATTTCGATTCAATTCTTTTTTTATTTAGAGCGAAATAGGTGCGATAAAAACAATTTAGTTGTGACACATTTAAGAGTCTAATAATTGTTTTAAAAACTGAAGGATTTTTAAAGAAGGCAAAATTATCATTGTAGGCTTGTTTTGACTTTCTTTTCATCATATCATCTTTATCTAAATGTATATTACTTTTGTGATAGAGATTTTGAAAATGATAGAGGCAGTTTCCAATGATTCTATTTCTAATGACTGACTGTAACTCAATATCGTTTGGAAAGATAGCAAGAGTCTTTTTTTTGATATAATTATTTGCCTTTAATGATATAAATGTATTTTTATTATACTTTACTCGAGTCAAAGAACTGGTATTGTCTTGGTTATATATATATAAGGGAAAGTTTATAAATACACTTCTATCAATTTTTTCAACCACGTTAATACCAAAAAACATGTCTTCTACAAAAGGTATGTTTTCATCAAATCTAAGGTCCTTCATCAGTTCTCTAGAATATAAGTTTCTTACAATATAAAATCCATAATCGAGATAATTATATAATAGAGCTTTTTTGTCTAGAATTATTGGTTTATAATTTTCTAATGGTTCATTTTCCCATGTCTGGTTTGAGTTTATAGTGATGCAATTAGTTAAATCGCATTGATGCAATAGCAATTGGGTTATAAGTGTATCATACATTTTTTCATGAATCCAATCGTCACTATCAATAAATCCAATATAATCACCACTAGCGATTTCTAAACCTGAGTTTCTAGCACCAGAAAGCCCCTTGTTTTTTTGATGAATAACCTTTATTCTATTGTCTTTTTTGCCATATTCATCGCATATGAATCCACAATTATCTGGAGATCCGTCATTGACTAAAATAATTTCTAAATTCTCATAAGTTTGATTAATGATACTGTCAATACATTTTGAAAGGAATTGTTCTACATTATAAACAGGTACTATCACACTGATTTTTGGTTTCATCTTTTTCTTTTTTGAATAATCATTTTTTTGATTCTTTTAATAAAATCTCTAAAACCCTGATTAAGTAAATATAATAATATAACATAAATTAGAAATATAAGTATTGATACTTGACCAGAATAGATAGCCCAGTCGAAAAAATTGACTGGTTCTGTATTTAAATTGTTTTTTGTTATATATTTCAACAATAAAAAGGTTATTAAGAATGAGAAAAGCAATTTAAAGAAATCTTTCCAATAGTGCCAAACAAGAATTTTAAATCCCTGAGTATATAAATAATATGGTTTCCATAAAACAACTATTAAAAATGTGCTGATAAAGGTTCCTAAAAGTATTCCTGTAATTCCAAAATAGAAACCTAAGAGAATAGAGATACTTAGATTGAGTAAGGTTTCTGTTATTGGAGCCCAAGTATCCGCAAAAAGACCATAACCGTTAATAAAATCGTCTACAGGTTTCCTAGCTTGAGAAATGTAAATATTTGCACACATTAAAATTAAAACATCATCACTTAAAACAAATTCGCCTCCAAGCCAAATATCTATAAAAAAACCTGTCGAAAAGTAAAGTATAATAAATAGAAAGCCTCCAAAAAAACATCTAATTGCCATCATTTCCCAAAACACCTTATTTGTATTGTGAAAGTCGTTTTCTGCAATTAAATTGCCGATGCTCGCCTGAGATCCTGTAAAGCCATTATTAACAAAAGATTGAATATAACCAAATATGAGTTGATAGTTACTGAAAAAAGCTACGCTTTGAAGATTTACAAATGCATATATCAGTATTTGATCCGTACCCACAAGAACAAAAAAGCTTATTTTATGAACAACAATTTGCTTTATCTTAACAAGTATTTCTGGATACTTTATATATTTAGCATTTTTATCTAAAGTAATCTTTAACCAAGGATATGATTTTTTAACTCGCCATCTTAATACAATAGCTATCACAAATACGAAAAGGAGTTCAACTGTAATCCAAGCGTAATAATTAGCAAAATTATATATTAGAGTTATTTGTAATACGGATTTAAGAATCCCGGCAGTTTGTACATACTTTGATAATAAGTATTCTTTTTGGTCTGCTTGAAATAAGGTAACGTGATAGTTCAAAAAGTACCCTACAAGAGAGGATAAAACAAACGTGAAAAACGCAAAATAAATTAAAGGTAGTGTAAAAGGAACATCGGTAAAAAAAAAAGGGAAAAAGATTGAAACTAATAGGCTTAAAACAAGAATTGCTAAACCTATTTTTTTATATAAATGCCCGAAATATTGAATGAGTTGGTTAATTTCTTTTTTATCTCCATCAAAGATTGGTTTATATAAAGCATAGCCAATTGCGGTGCCCACTCCCAATTCTGCTATGTTTAAAAACCCTAAAATACTTTGTAGAACTGAAATAAGTCCTATAAAATCAGCTCCTAAGTAGTCTAAAAATATTTTACGAGAAAAGAACGCGACAAAAATTGTAATTGAGTAGAAAAACAACCCAACCTTCGCATTCTTCAAAGACTTAGAAACTCTTGACATTTTTTAACTTTGACATTCAAATTAGTAATTAAGTGAATTGATTGGATTTAAGAGCTTTGTGTCTGATTTTGTTTGAATCTATTAAAAATTTAAATAGTTGCTCAGGTAAAAATTTCGCGAATTTTATATAGGGGCTATGATTTTTACTATTAAAATAGTTTTTGTCAATAAGGTTTTTTACTTTTTTTCGATTCGTATGTTTTGGATCTACTTCCGGATAATAGTTCAGCATTTTATAATGATAAATGAGTTGGTCTAAAATAAAATTTTGAACTACCAATAAAAGCTCTTTCTGTTTAACACCTTGTTCGTTCTTTTTATTATTGGAGATAAATGACACAAGTTCATTTTTCAAATACAGGGCTGCTGATATAGAGTCATCCAGACGAGTCAAGTTATATGGGCTCCTCATTATGCTTGTAGGGTTGGCTCTATAATTATAGAAAGGAAATCCATAATATCCCATTTTGTTTGTTTTAGGAATATTGTCAATCATAAAATAGACATCCTCAGAGGTTTTATTTAATACAAATCTTGAGTCTTTTATAATCTCTTTTTTATATAATCTTCTCCATACAGGAAAACTCGAGTTCTTTATTATTCGGTGAAGTGCTTTAAATGAATTTTCGATTGCCACATCATAACTACCTGTTTTATAGTCAATTTCATGATTTGTTTGATTAGCTTCACATTCGATAATATCTAAATCATATTTCAATAGTAGATTAAGCATGACCTCATACATTTTTTCCCCAATCCAGTCGTCGCTATCAACAAACCCTATATAATCGCCAGATGCCACTTCTAATCCTGAGTTTCTAGCACCACTTAAACCCTTGTTTTTTTGGTGAATTACAATTATTCTATCGTCCTTTAACTTATATTGATCGCAAATTGGACCACACTTGTCCGGTGACCCATCATTTATCAGAATGATTTCGAGATTTTTGTAAGTTTGATTTATAACGCTATCTATGCATTCATTTAAGTATTTTTCAACATTATAAATTGGTATGATGATACTGATTAATGGTTCCATTTAAAAATATTAGGTTTGGTTTAATTTCTCAAAATAATTAAATACTTGAATAAAGTCTTTATAAGAAATTGAAAATTATACTTTTATTTTAAAAAACTCAATTCATAATAGAGAACAGATTGTTTTCCAGAATTCTAATTTTGCTTAACACTAATAAAAACACAACTCACATAATATGTCAGTTACGAGATTAATTAAAAGTAACCAACACAATCACGATGAACTCGTACAAATCAACACATTTTTATCCTATTAATATGTTTATATTTTTAAAATCGTTTTTGTGTTGAAAATATAGGTTAAAGTCCAAGAATCTCATGAATTTCTTCGATCAAGTTCTCTTATTCTGGATAATATTTCAGCTGCGATGCAGTTATGGCCACTAATTAAAAAAATTTTATTATTAAAAACAAGAAAACTGAGGGTCAGGAGTAATCTAACAGTTCTATCTTAATTTCTAATTTATTAAAGAGTACCCATAACGGGTAATTATGACTGAATTCTTGCAAGAATTTTAAATGGCCAATTCTTTGAAAGAAGGTAAATATGAGAATCAAAATTTCTACCTTTATGTAGGCTTCCCCGAAATGGATAATATTTTAAAAATTATTGGTGATAGGTAGATGCATGGTTTCTGGGATTCTTTCATTTTGCTCGTTTTTGATAGGTTATACCCACGTTCAAGCGATTTTCATTCTCTTTATATGATTTCACTGCCATATTTGTCGTGGATTCATTCTCTACCACGACATGGGGCATTTTTTTAGCAATTTAAAATTGTTTTATTTCATCTCTATGATGAGGACGCACTCGTATTCTGAATTATTTATAAAAACTTAATGCCAACAATATTTTCTAACTCTTGTTTTAGATTTCTAAACAAATTTTGGTACGTAAGCTGTCTCTACTTTTGTTCTCAGATTGTTCCTGTCACGAAATTTTCACTGTGTAAAACTCTATTTATAAAATGATTTGGAAAATCTGAATACTCCTAATTAAAATCCATGAAGTTAATTTGTGGTCTAAAATATTGAAAAACAGGAGTGTAGTTGTGGTTTTTGATTTAGTTTAGTTCAATTCATAAAGAGGTTAAATGTTAAAGTTTACCTATGGAAGTCTTTTTTATGTATTTCATCGTACTTATTGCAACATTAATCGAGACTTTAATCAAGATCTGTCTAAAAAATTTATACATCAATAACCACTGTAAGAATAGGACTATTTATTTGTACATTTTATCGAATAATAAATACTTTAAACGAAAGCTTAAAAATTGTTTTATAAATTGTCCCGATAATTTAACCCCCCAAATTATTAATACTCAATGATACCGAAAATTTACGCAAATCAAATAATTACCAAACCAAACTTTAAATTCAAATTTTTATTATATCTGCTCTTGATTAGTATAAGTAGCTCTTCTTATTCTCAACAACCTGCTTTCCCGTCAGCCTTTGGAGCAGGAGCATATACAACAGGCGGTCGTGGTGGAGCCGTACTGCATGTAACTAATCTTAATGATAGTGGTCCAGGAAGTTTCAGAGAAGCTTTTTTTACTGCAGGTGCAAGAACTATTGTTTTTGATGTTAGTGGGGTGATCAACCTTCAGACTGTAATTTATACCGAAGAAACAATGCATAGTAATCTTACTGTGAATGGTTTTTCAGCTCCTTATGGGGGCATAACAATTATAGGATCAGAAATAAAAATAGGTGGAACCGTGGGCAATCATATATGGCGAGGGATTAGGTTTAGAAATGGTTATAAATCTCAGCAAGGTCCGTATTTTTTAAATAGAAATTGTTTGCAGTATAATCAAGGTTCAAATATAATCGTAGACAGGTGTTCTTTTGCTTACGCCAATAGTCAGGCAGTTGGTGCAGACGCTGCTTCGGGATCAGGGTCTGGTGGAAACATAACTTTTCAGAATTTACTTATTGGAAATACCTCACAAGGAATGATAATAGGTAATTCAAATGGTCCAGGTTATGGTGGAGCATCTATTTTAAGAAATGTTATTTCAAATAGCGGGTGGAGACATCCAAAGATAGGAGGTGAAGTTAAATTAGATCTAATTAATAACTTCTCTCATAATTGGCAAGGTAGAACAATTCGGACGGATGCGTATGATTTTAGATTAAACCATATAGGGAATCATTATCAAGGTGGTGCTGTTACGAATGTTGGACAAAGGAGTGATAAAAAATTGTTTGCTACGTGGACAAATGGGACGATGAATCCACAAATATGGGATGAAGACAACTTTGTTTCTCCTGAAAATAGGCCAACAGATTATCCAAGTAACCCTATAAATGGTTGGTATCTTTTTGCGGACAGTACATTTCCAATAAAACCAGAATGGTTTGTACGTAATCGATTACCAATGCAAGGTAGAATCATTTCTGTATTATCAAGTTCGGCTTTAAAAAAGGAACTCTTCCAAAAGGTTGGAGCTTGTGAGTATATAGCTAATGATGGGACCGTTAAATATTATAGAGATCATATAGACGAAGTACTTGTGAGTGCTGCACAAACTAGAGCTATGACAGGCTACGTTCCTAATAATCAATATGAGTCACTCGCTAATGACTTAATAAACACAATGCCGAGTGAAAAAAGACCATCAAACTTCTACATCTCCAACCCCCACATCCCAGAAATATGGTTTAAAGCCAACGTCCCCGAAGGCCAAGACCACAACGATATCGCCCCTAGCGGGTATACCTGGTTAGAAGAATATTTGAACCAAGTTGACAAACCTAATGATGCAATAGCAGTACAAGATGTTGAATTAACACCAAATACAGCAGAACTAGCCATTGCCGAAACACTTCAATTATCTACTACGTTTACACCCACAAATGCAACCAATAAAAACGGTACATGGACTTCTAATGCTGAAGACATCGCAACGGTGGATGCCAAAGGACTTGTAACAGCCATTTCAGTGGGTGAAGTAAGCATAACTTTTACGAGTGCAGACGGTAAATTTAAAGCCATATCCATAGTAACGGTTTTTCCCGAAGCGCTCCAAGGGAGCGCAGGTAGTGACCAACTGATTTGTGAAGGCGCAACCGCCACCCTCACGGCAAGTGGGGGCACAAACTATGTTTGGAGTACCGGAGAAACAACCGAGAGTATTCAAGTAACACCAGAAACCACAACTACATTTACCGTTATAGTTTCTGATGCTTATGACCAATCTGATGAAGCTAGCGTTACCGTAACTGTTACTCCAAAACCGGAAGCAAACGCGGGAGAAGATCAAACCATTTGTAATGGTGAAACAACAACATTAACAGCTACAGGAGGAACATCGTACTTGTGGAGTACAGGTGAAACGACAGCTTCGATAGAAGTTAATCCAACTGCAGATACTGTTTATAGTGTTGAAGTGAGTACTAACAGCTGTTTTAGTACGGATGAAGTTAGCGTTTTTGTAAAAGAGGCACCGGAACTCATAATAACCGGCGATTTGATAATTTCTGAAGGTGAATCAACAACACTTACAGTGAGTGGAGGAGATGGTTACGAATGGAATACTGGTGAGACCACTCAATCTATAACGGTGAGCCCAGGAGTTACAACAACCTATTCAGTGAGTTCTATTAGTCCTTCTGGTTGTTCGAGTAATGTAGAAATCATCGTCACTGTAGCTCAGCAAGTTGTTGCGAACGCTGGCGAGGACATTGATATCTGTGCAGGAACAGCCACAATCCTAACCGCATCAGGAGGCTCTACATATCTATGGAGTACTGGAGCTACAACCGAAAGTATAGAGGTAAGTCCAAATGAAACCACCAATTTTTCGGTCACGGTATACGATATTACAGGAACCAACTCTGATACGGACGAAGTTACCGTAACGGTCAATCCGCTGCCAACTGTTGATGCAGGGAGCGGTAGCACTATCGATGCAGGAGAAAGCGTCACATTAACTGCAACAGGGGCTACTTCCTATAAATGGAGTAATGGTGAAACTGGTGAGACAATCAATGTAAGTCCCACAGCCACCACGACCTATACTGTCATCGGGACAAGCAATGGTTGTAAGGCTACAGATACCGTAATAGTTACCGTTACAAATACAGTTGAAGTTATTGCTGATGCGGGAGCAGATCAAAGCATCTGTGCTGGTTCAAGTGCAACCTTAACCGCTACGGGAGGCGCTACTTATTTGTGGAGTACGGGAGCAACAACCGAAAGTATATCAGTGAGCCCATCATCGACCACCACATATTCGGTTACTGCTTATGACGAATCAGGCCAATATTCAGATACGGATGAGGTCAAAGTAACAGTAAATGCACTGCCAATAGTGGAAGCTGGAGGTAATGTTACGATAAATTCAGGTGATAATGTCACTTTAACCGCCACTGGAGCTACGACTTATAAATGGAGTAACGGGGCCACTGGAGCGAGCATTACCGTGAGTCCTTCGACAAGCAGAACATATACTGTTACAGGAATATCCAACGGTTGTGAGGCCACGGATACTATTAGAGTTACAGTTACAAATACAGTTGAAGTTGTTGCTGATGCTGGAGCAGATCAAAGCATCTGTGCTGGTTCAAGTGCAACCTTAACCGCTACGGGAGGCGCTAC
>NZ_JACGLT010000010.1:0-13730 GCF_014062315.1 Gelidibacter maritimus | reverse complement strand
GCTGGTTCAAGTGCAACCTTAACCGCTACGGGAGGCGCTACTTATTTGTGGAGTACGGGAGCAACAACCGAAAGTATATCAGTGAGCCCATCATCAACCACCACATATTCTGTTACTGCTTATGACGAATCAGGTCAATATTCAGATACGGATGAGGTCAAAGTATCAGTAAATGCACTGCCAACAGTGGAAGCTGGAGGTAATGTTACGATAAATTCAGGTGATAATGTCACTTTAACCGCCACTGGAGCTACGACCTATAAATGGAGTAACGGGGCCACTGGAGCGAGCATTACCGTGAGTCCTTCGACAAGCAGGACATATACTGTTACAGGAATATCCAACGGTTGTGAGGCCACGGATACTGTAAGAGTTACCGTTACAAATACAGTTGAAGTTGTTGCTGATGCTGGAGCAGATCAAAGCATCTGTGCTGGTTCAAGTGCAACCTTAACCGCTACGGGAGGCGCTACTTATTTGTGGAGTACGGGAGCAACAACCGAAAGTATTTCAGTGAGCCCATCATCGACCACCACGTATTCTGTTACTGCATATGACGAATCAGGCCAATATTCAGATACGGATGAGGTCAACGTAACGGTCAATTCAATACCAACAGTATCTGCAGGAAAGAATATCACGATCACTTCTGGTGATAGCACAACCTTAACAGCATCTGGAGCAAAGTCTTATAAATGGAGCACAGGAGAAACTGGAACGAGCATTAATGTAAGTCCCTCCGTAACAACAACCTACACAGTAAAAGGGACAATAAACGGGTGTGAAGCCTCTGCCACGGTTAAGGTAACCGTTGAAACGCCTCGAGTTTTCGCTCGTGCAGGAGGGAACAAAGATATTTGTCAAGGTTCAGCTGTTACATTAACAGCAACCGGTGGCGATCGTTATTTATGGAGTACAGGTGAGAAAACTGCAAGTATAACGGTTAATCCACAAACCACAACAAAATACTCAGTTACGGCTTATATTGGTGATGCGTCTGGTACAGATGATGCCACTGTTAAAGTAAGTCCGAAACCTAACGTAAGAATTATCAATGGTTCTGAGGCGGATATTCTTGAGGGTGAGTTTATCACCTTATCAGCTAAAGGTGCCGATAGCTATAAATGGAGTAATGGCGCTACCCAACCCAACATCGCGGTACGTCCGACAAAAACCCAAACGTTTGATGTTGTTGGCTACATTAACGATTGTTCTTCGGAAAAATCGATTAAAGTTAATGTCTTTGAAAAGATAGTTGCTAATGCAGGTGATGACGTGGCCATTTGTTCAGACGAAAGTACTGTGCTAACTGCAAGAGGTCCTGCTAATAGTGAATATTTGTGGAGTACTGGAGAAACAACCAAAAGTATAACTGTGAACCCAGAGGAAGATACAGAATATTCTGTGATGGTATATCACGAGTTAGACTCTGATACGGACAGCGTGATGGTTAAAGTTCGAAACTGCGCCAATTCTCAAATTGTTGATGGAAATGTAGCCTTAGAAGATACTGTGAAACTAGATTTTTTGATTCATCCAAATCCAACTTATGGTGAAGTTCACATAAAAATTTCGGGACTATCCGACGCATCAAGCATCCATTTGTATGACCTTTCTGGTAAATCTTTATATACTGAAGCAATCAGTATAAAGGACCATAAGAGTTATAATAAAACTATCGATTTATCAGATTTTGCATCTGGAATATATCTACTGCAATTGGTGGACAATCAAAGAGTGATTACCAAAAAAGTAGTGCTGAGATAATTTTTTGATAAACATTATAAAAGATTGATTGAGCCATGGAATATTTCTGTGGCTTAATTATTTACTATAAGGAACAATCGATTCTATGGTGACTAATGAATCACAATTCTTAATTTCTCAACAATGAAAATATTATGATTTCTAAAAGACTTATTAATAATAGACAGTCGAAGAATGGATATTTTGCTCGACATATCAGATACAGCATCTTTTAAATAAATGTAAAGCTTCTTTATGTAACTTATCTAAACCCAAATTCGTCGTACCATTTACTCAACACATATAGTTTCCATATATGTGCTGTATGGTCTTCTTTCATTTCCATATGCTCAGATAAAAGACGCTTAAATTTAGGGACATTTAGATTGGGAACGCTATTTAGAAACTTATCATTTAAAGCACTATAAAATTCATCTTTAAGCTCTGTACGCATCCAACTGCCTATAGGCACCGCGAAACCACGTTTGGGTTGGTCGAATATTTCTTCCGGTATATAATCTTTAAGAATATCACGTAAAATCTTCTTCTGTTTTCCTTTTTCGTACCTGAAATGCATAGGTAGAGATCTTGCATATTCAATGACCCTATAATCCAAAAAAGGACTTCTCACCTCAACAGAATAGGCCATGCTCGCACGATCGACCTTCACATTACTATCATTTTCAAGCCATAACTTTATATTTAAATCGGCCGCTTTCTGTAAAAAATTATCAGACCAAGTTTTATAGCCCTGATAATGTTTCATATAATCCTGTTTCTTCTCCTTTAAAAGAAATCCTTTTCTAGAGAAAATATTTTCTATAAAATCATTTCTATTTTCTGTGTTTAGAGCATTCTTGATTCTATGAGTATTCATGCCAAAAAGTTTTAACACTCCAGATTTAGCTATACTTTTTCTAATAATAAAGGGGATGTCCATTATCCTTTTGTTTCGAACCAGAGAATCAAAATGGTTATAACCCATAAAGCTCTCGTCACCTCCATCTCCTGAAAGAGCCACTGTTACGTAATGCTTAGTTACTTTATTTAACAGTAGAGAAGGTAGAGCTGAGCTATCACCGAATGGTTCGTCATATACCTCAGTAAGTTTCGGGATAAGCTCTAAAAGATCACTGGGATTGCAAATAGTTGTTTTATGATTTGTTTCGAGAATACTGGCAAATTGTTCAGCTATCTTACTTTCATCGTATTCAGAGTCATCAAATCCTATTGAAAAGGTATTAATTTTTGATTTCGAAACTTTTGTTGCAATACTAGTTATTAAAGATGAATCAATGCCACCTGAAAGAAATGAACCAACTGGAACATCAGCATGGAGCCTAATTCTAACCGCATCAAAAAGTAATTCGCGAAGTTCTTCCTTTGCCGCTTCGTAGGAAATATTCCTTGGTTCAACTCGTTTTAAATTCCAATACTCATTAATTTTAAGACTATTATTGTTTAAATTAATTTCTAAACAGTTTCCTGGAGGAAGTTTGTAAACATTTTCAACAATGGTATATGGGCTTGGTATGAAGGCACAATCCAAGAACATTGAAATAGCATCATTACTAACTTTTTTATCCCCCAGCAGAGGTCTTATTTGGCTGCAAATTTCAAATTGACCATCATCCCAATAGTAGTAAAATGGTTTAACACCAAGTCTGTCTCTTGCTGAAAACAAGATGTTCGTATCTGCATCGTAAATAGAAAAAGCAAACATGCCATTAATTTTGTCTAGAATGTTTTTATTCCAATGCTTGAACCCTATTAATAAAACTTCGGTGTCGCTTTCAGTCTTAAATTGATACCCTAAATCTTGAAGCTCCTTTTTAATTGTTTTGTAATTATAAATTTCACCATTGTAGACTATGGTAAGATTATCAAAATGCATCGGTTGATGAGAACGTGGATCTAAGTCTAATATGGATAAACGCAAATGACCAAAGCTAATGCCATTTATGTTTTCCACTGCCTTGAAGTCTGGTCCTCTAAAAGAAATAGAGTTGAGTTTCTCAACTATCTCATTTTTGTCAAAAGGAATATTACTCAGGTAAATACCGCACATATTTTATTTTCTATAAGGAACAATCGATTCTATGGTGACTAATGAATCACAATTTTTAACTTGCAATTTGAATTCTTGCTTTTTATAACTGTTCTCAATAATATAGGTCTTGCAAGTTTCGCTCTTGGTATCACTTTCCGAAAAGTTGACATTACCATGCTTGATCATGTCAGAAACAGCAACAGTATCCATTTCAAATGATCGCATCGTAGATAATGCATCCTCTGAATATGTTTTTTGCTTGAGTGAGATGTTTTTTGTCGTCCTTGCATTGGGGCCGTAAGCACATGAGGTTTTCTTTCCACTTAAAAAAAAGAATAGTATAATTAAACCTATGGAAAAGCCGCCCAAATAATATCCGACACGATGGATAAACTTCATTATTAAAAAATTAAAAGATTGACGTCAGTGTATTTTAAGTCAAACCAATTGGCAACCAATTTGCTGGTTAAAATACCGTGGTAAAAGTACAATCCATTTTTTAAACCTCGATCAAAACGAAGTGCATTTTCAATCCCGCCATCTTCTCCAATTTTTAAAAGATAGGGTGTAAACATATTACTTATTGATACCGAGGACGATCGGGAATATCGGGCAGGGATATTAGGCACACAATAATGTACAATGCCATTATAGTCAAAGGTTGGTTTATCGTGGGTAGTGACCTCACTGGTTTCAAAACAACCTCCCATGTCAATACTGACATCAATAACTACAGCCCCAGTTTTCATACAGTCCACCATAGCTTCAGTAACCACAACGGGTGCTCTGTTGGTGCCTCTAACAGCGCCAATAGCCACATCACAACGCTTCAAGGCCTTGATCAGGTTTTTAGGTTGGAGAGTAGATGTGTAAAGTGTCCTACCTAAATGCGATTGGACCGATCTTAGTTTGGTAATGGAATTGTCAAAAATCTTGACATTTGCGCCCATGCCAATGGCAGAACGGGCAGCAAATTCTCCCACGGTTCCTGCACCAATAATAACGACTTCAGTTGGTGGGACGCCACTAATATTCCCAAACATCAATCCGTTGCCACCATTAATGTTCGACAACAATTCGGCGGCAATAAGAATGGAGGCTGTTCCTGCAATTTCACTCAATGATCGAACTGCTGGGTAAGAACCATCGTCATCCTTTATAAATTCGAAGGCTAAGGCCGTGATGCGTTTGGTGGCCAAGGTTTCAAAGTATTTTTTGCTTTGTGTTTTTAATTGCAGCGCTGAGATCAATAAAGTCTGCGGGTTTATAAGCTTAATTTCATCTAAAGAAGGGGGTTCAACTTTTAATATGATAGGGCAGGAGTACACTTTGGCGGTATCCTTGGTTATTTCGGCACCTGCCTCGCTATAGGTTCTGTCTTTAAAGTTGGCACCATCGCCAGCTCCAGCTTCAATCATGACCCGATGGCCATTGGAAACCAAGGCTGATACAGCGTCAGGAGTTAAGCAAACACGCTTTTCCTGAAAATAAGTTTCTTTTGGAATACCAATAAAAAGATTTCCCTTTTTTTTGAAAACTTCCAGAGTTTCTTCCTGAGGAAGCAATTGTTCCCGGGTAAAAGGAGAAATGGATTTGCTCATTTGACTTTGAAATAAGCACTGAAATTACAAATAATTTTCCGATTTGAAATATCTAATTAAAATTAATCGAAATTGGATAATATCGATAATTGGAGGAATTTCACCGCTCTGAATAAATGCTTAATAATTATGACAATAATAAATGGAGATAAAAAAACCATGGTTCCGTTTGAACTTGAATTGCAGCTGCTTAAACTAATTCTGTACACTTTAGCGTGAACTACCTAAAAAATCTTGACAGTATTGGTATCCTATGCCCTTCGAATTTTATCTTGATTTCATGATTAAAGTCATGAGATTTTATAAATAAACTCAGGATATTTGTCAACCAATTGAACAAACGATTTTAATCAGTTTAGATTAGGGGCAACTTTTGCTTAACGGAACGAAATCGCTATTTTTGTTCGGATTTCGTACCAGATATAATCGTTTAGAATAACTTGTAGCTTGATTTCAAAGCTTTTTAAAATAAAATTACAATAATAATCGTGAATGCAACCCACTTGTGGGAAGACCATATAATCACCACTTAACATGTCAAAAAAAACAACCAATAAGGGCATTTATATTGCCACCACAGAACCCAATATTGGGAAATCTATTATCTCTTTAGGACTGATGCAATCGCTGTTGGGGAAAGCGGCAAAAGTCGGTTATTTCAGGCCAGTTATTGATGATTTCGAGCCCGGAAAAAAAGACAATCATATCAATACAGTTTCCACCTATTTCAATTTGGACATAAAATTTGAAGACGCCTACGCCTTTACAAGAAGCGAGGTCATTCGGAAAAAAAATGCCAACAAGGACAGTGAGATCATGGGCATAATCATTGAAAAATATAAAAGCCTTGAAGAACGTTTCGATTTTGTTTTGGTAGAAGGTTCGAGTTTTATCGGCGAAGGATCCATTATGGAATTTGACATGAACGTATTGATTGCCAAAAATTTGGGTGTACCTGCCATTATTGTTGGAGGAGGTGTTGGTAAAACCTTGGACCAACTTGTAGCAAATTTACAAATGGCTTATGATTCTTTTAAGGACAAAGGAGTTGAAATATTGGCTGTTATCGCCAATAAGATAGAACCACAAAACCTGGAATTAGTGACTTCAGAGTTGGAGAAATACTTACCTAAAGGTGTTATTGTAAATTCAATTCCGCTAAATCATAGTCTTGCAAATCCATCCATCAGAGAGATAGTTGACACCTTGGATGCCAAAGTGCTTTTTGGCGAAGAATTCATAAACAATCAAGCGGGTAACTATAGTGTGGGGGCCATGCAGCTGCGCAATTACCTTATTCACTTAAAGGAAAAAGCCTTGGTCATAACGCCAGGTGATAGAGCCGACATTATTTTAGGGGCGTTGCAAGCCAATATTTCTGATAATTATCCTTCTATATCCGGGATTGTACTTACAGGAGGACTGATGCCTGAAGACTCTATCCTAAAACTCATTGAGGGACTTTCAGAGGTTGTTCCAATAATTTTAGTTGAAGGAGGAACGTTTTCGGTAACAAATCGTCTGGGTAGCATACAGTCGCAAATCTATGCTGAAAACACAGACAAGATAACCACATCTATAAATGAATTTGAAAAATATGTCAATGTGGATGCACTTATCGAGCGTTTAATTACCTTTCAATCCAATGGGGTTACGCCGAGAATGTTTCAGTATAACTTATTTCAAAAAGCAAAGTCGAGCAAGAAACATATTGTCTTGCCAGAAGGAAATGACGAACGTATTTTAAGAGCCACCAAACGACTTGTCGACCTGGATGTGGTAACGATTACGCTATTGGGGAATAAAAAACAAATTGAGGATAAAATAACCAATCTTGATATTGGACTGGATTTGGATAAGGTCACCGTAATTAATCCAATCGAATCCGAATATTTTGAATCTTACGCAGAAACGCTCTTTGAACTCCGTAAACATAAGAATGTCAATTTGCCAATGGCTAAGGATTTGATGGAAGATGTATCGTATTTTGGTACGATGATGGTTTACAAAGGCGATGCTGATGGTATGGTTTCCGGAGCCGCTCATACCACTCAGCACACCATTCTGCCAGCGCTTCAATTCATTAAAACCAAACCTGAAGCGCCTATTGTTTCGTCTGTGTTTTTTATGTTGTTGGATGATCGGGTCTCTGTTTATGGCGATTGTGCCATTAATCCAAACCCAACGTCCATCCAATTGGCTGATATTGCCATTTCTTCGGCAGCAACCAGTACGGTTTTTGGAATAGATCCGAAAATTGCCATGTTGTCCTATTCTTCTGGCACTTCTGGAGTGGGTGAAGATGTGGAAAGAGTAAGAGAAGCGACAACATTGGTGAAGGAAAAACGACCAGACCTTAAAGTAGAAGGTCCAATTCAATATGATGCAGCTGTAGATATTGCTGTGGGCAAATTGAAACTTCCAGATTCGGAAGTTGCAGGACAGGCCAACGTCTTTATTTTTCCAGATCTTAACACAGGAAATAACACCTATAAAGCAGTACAACGAGAAACAAAAGCATTGGCAATTGGCCCCATAATCCAAGGGTTAAACAAACCAGTTAACGATTTAAGCCGAGGCTGTACCATAGACGATATCTATAACACGGTTATTGTAACAGCAATTCAAGCACAAGGCATCTAATGAGTACTAAGAATTAAGTATAAAGTATTAAGAGTGAGGTATTACGGCAAAACGTCGAAAATTAAAGATATATGAAGATATTAATCATCAATTCCGGAAGTTCTTCCATAAAATTTCAATTAATGGATATGCCTTCCGAAACTTTAATCTGCAGTGGATTAGTGGAGCGCATTGGATATAAAAATGCGACTATAAGTTATAAAACAAATGGCGAAAATCTGCAACAAACACATCATATCGAGACGCACAGTCAAGGCCTTGAGAGAGTGGTAGAGTTATTGCTTGACCCCAAAAAAGGGGTCATTACCCACACCAACGAAATTAAGGTAGTAGGACATCGTGTGGTACACGGAGGAAATTCGTTTTCAGACACCACATTAATTACTACAGAAGTTAAGGATAAAATACAGGAATACGCAGCCTTGGCACCTTTGCACAATCCGGGAAATCTTGAAGGCATATTAGTAGCAGAAGAGATTTTTCCTTCTGCAAAGCAAGTGGCCATTTTTGATACAGCTTTTCACCAAACCATTCCCGAAAAGGCCAAAAGATATGCCATTCCAACAAGCCTATATGAGGAAAACGGCATTCAGGTCTATGGTTTCCACGGAACGAGTCACCAGTATGTATCAGAAAAAGCAATTGCTTATTTAGGAAAGGAATCATCTAAAATCATCACCATCCATTTGGGCAATGGCTGTAGTATGACTGCGGTCAAGGATGGTAAGAGTATAGACCATAGCTTAGGATTCACACCTTCCAATGGTTTAATCATGGGGACTCGAAGTGGTGATATCGATCACGCAATTATTTTTCATATGGTTAATAACTTGGGTTACACATTAGATAATGTCAAAACACTGCTCACCAATCAAAGTGGGATGTTGGGGCTAACGGGACATGTGGATTTAAGGGATATTCAAGCCGAAGCTGAAAATGGAAATAAAGATTGCCAACTGGCTTTATCAATGAACGCCTATCGTATTAAAAAATATATTGGCGCTTACGCTGCTGCAATGAATGGATTGGATGCCATTGTTTTTACGGCAGGGATTGGAGAGAATTCAAGTGTTATCAGGCAATTGGTATGTGAGGACATGGAGGTCTTTGGATTGAACTTGGGTACTACCAAAAACAATAAAAGATCTGGAGATTTAAGAGAAATCAATACTACTGCTTCCAAAGTAAAAATATTGGTCATTCCTACCAATGAGGAACTGGAAATTGCAAAGCAAGCTTATGAATTGGTAACTTGATTTTATAAATGATATTTAATGGAGTAGGAGTAGCACTGATTTTGGTGCTACTTTTTTTTTGAGATTTATTCAAGTTTCCTGGATTGTGTTCGCTGAATAAACAACAGCAATTTATTTTCAAGCTGACAATAAAATGTCTTTCCTCATATTATTGGAAAGATGGAAATCAGGCGTATCTAAAATGTTTCAAATGGATAAGTGCTTTTAGACATTTTAAATAATCAGATAGTATTAAAATTGATGTGATTAAATAAATGATATACAAGTTGTTACGCTTTTAATTTGAACTAAAGATCAACCACAAAATATGCGTGCACGAAAAAAAAAAATGAAAAAAATAATAAAATTTAACTTTATTAGTTAGGAATCCTTACTATATTTATAGTGGCAATATTACCAAAACACAATTAAAATCTTAAAAAATGGCAAAATCAATTTTTTATCACGCCGGATGTCCAGTCTGTATTAGTGCAGAACATGACATCGTAAATCTTATCGGTTCAGACAATGTAGAACTTGTTCACATTGGTGAAGATCGTAGCCGAATAGCTGAAGCTGAAAAAGCTGGAGTCAAATCGGTTCCGGCACTTTTAACGCCAAATGGAAATGTGCTTCACCTTAATTTTGGGGCATCCATGGCAGATGTGAAGGGCTAATAAATCGCCCTGTAAAGTTAGAGCTCCTATCTTTACAGGGCTTTTCAGAATGAAAAGTGCAATAATTAGGACTGATTTAGTCCTTTTGATTTGCTTTAAATACAAGGATCAGTCAAAAAATAAACAAAAATGAAAGTAGCAGTTTGGGACACTTATGTAACTAAAAAAGACGGTAACGTGATGCACTTTGATATCATAGCACCTCAAGAAATTAGAGATCCAAATATTATTTACAGCTATGGTAAGGAATAATTGAAAACCAAGGCACAAGACGAACAAGCATTAACATCAAAGGAGTGCAGCTTTTGTCATATTGAAAACCTAAGACCACAATGGGAAGAAGAAATCAATAAGAAAGGTTATTTCATTCTCGAAATGGAAAACTGTTAATGAAAACAGGTATTAAAGATTTATAGGAACTTCAAATTTTTGGCAGATACTTTCAATGAGAAAGTATACAACTTTTTGGGGTTAGGTTATATATTTGTTGAAGAGGTAAAATAAATAGAGAATTTTATCACCTAAAATTAAATTTGTTTTGGGAAACTCAGTTTTTTTGGGTAATCTTCTGTATAAATCTATCAGACATGAAGCATTCATCTTTCAATTTAGATGTACAAAACCAACAAATAGAGCACAAAATTGTAGTGGCTCTTGAACGAATTTCAGCGGCGTTCAGGGTTCTACTTTGGAATGAAAGTAAAGAAAATTCATTGAGTCCGATACAAATTCAGATTTTGATTTTTATTCATTTCCATTCGTTGGAGAAATGCAAAGTCGGTTATTTAGCAGATGAATTCAATATGACCAAAGCGACTATTAGCGATAGTGTTAAGGTATTACTTGCAAAAGATTTGGTGTCGAAAATATCCGATGCATCAGATGCAAGAAGCTATTCAATTGTCCTTACTCCTGAAGGGGAAAAAATAGCAAAAAAGGCATCGTTATTTACATCTTCCATCGAGCAACCTTTAGAAAAATTAGCTGAAGAACAAAAAACGGTTATGCTCGACGGATTGTTAAAATTGATATATGATTTAAATAAATCAGGAGTTATTACTATTCAACGCATGTGTTTTACTTGTGCTTATTACAAGAGCGATGCTGGAATCCATTACTGTAACCTCCTAAACAAAAAACTCGCAGAAACTGAAATTCGTGTCGACTGTCCAGACCATAAAGTCATCAGTTAAAAATATCATAATCACCTACTAATAAGATTAAATCATTGAATCTCCAAGAACATTACGACACGCTTTACAAGGAATCCATTAGTGAAATATCTTCCGACAATTACGAAATTGACCCAATGATCCATGCTGATAATGATCGGCGATTTGGAATGTCACTTTTGATCAGACCTCCAATGGATGTCAAAATTAAAATTCAGAGATTTTTGGAAGATCTTAAAAGCCTCGAACCCAATCAATATTATTATCCAAACTCTGATATTCACATCACAGTAATCTCCATAATCTCTTGTTACGATGGACTTATGCTGCGAAACCTGAATGTACCAGCCTACGTTGAACAAATAGCCAATAGTCTTAAAAATGCCAAGAAGTTTAGTATAAGCTGTCAAGGCATTACCGCATCGCCTTCTTGTATTATGATCCAAGGTTTTATGGGGGATAACCATTTAAATACTATTAGAAATAACCTAAGGAGAGACTTTAAAGACTCTAATTTGGAACAAAGTATGGACGAGCGCTATTTGATTCAGACAGCACATGCAACCGTCTTCCGGTTTACCGAACCATTAAAGCAAAAAGAAAGATTTTTGGAACTTGTAGAAAAGTACAGAAATCATGATTTTGGAAGTTTCCAGGTAAATAAGTTGGAACTTTCGTATAACGATTGGTACCACCGAGAGCGATTGGTTACAAATCTTCATGAATTTAAGATTGGAAACAGCAAAACATAAACTCAATGAGGATGAAATCAAGATGGCTTTAGTGAATATTTTGCAAATTTGGTTAATTAATAAAAGTTAAATCGTAGACTTAAGTAATTAGTAATTAAGTCGTTTGTTTTTATATTTATTTTCGAGATAAAAACATGCTATTTAAAGATCAATTTTTTTGCTTTTTGTTTATGATGTTTTAATAGAAATTGTATATTTGCCGACCGTAAGACAAATGAAAATTGTTTTTAGTCTGTCTTTACCATTTTCAGAACACTAGTTCTTGAATGGGCTCGTAGCTCAGCTGGATAGAGCACCTCCCTTCTAAGGAGGCGGTCATAGGTTCGAATCCTATCGGGCTCACTTAACGCAGAACTTCCATCAACCAACAGGTTGGTGGATTTTTTGTTTTACGAAATATGATAAATTGAAATTTTAAAGATATTTCGGATCAAGTCAAAAAGTTGTGGGATTTTAGGATTATGCATAAATTGTTGTAAGTCTGTACAGGAAGAATTCCATGTTTCTAACCCCTCTGAACTGCGCTCTAAAAGCTTTTATTTTTGCATTGAACGATTCTGCAGAAGCGTTGGTACTTCTGTTGTCAAAATAGTTCAGTATATTTTGATAATGGATTGACATGGTTCTGGAGATGGTATTAAAGCTTTTAAATGCCGCCTGTCTCACTTTTTCATCCCACTTTGCCAATCTTATGAGAGCCGATGTCTTGTCCTTTGTGTTGTTGAATATCCAGGAAAGGTTCTGACATAATTTATATGCTTTTTCCAGATCGGGATAGCGTGCAAAGAGTATTGCTGCCCTTTTTTGTTGATTATCAGTCCACTTACTGCTTGCTTTGTAAAGTAGATATCTGCTCCTGGCCAATAACTGTTTTAACGTATCCTCATTGGGCAATAACTCCGGAGTGTATTTTGTGGATTTGGTCCTGGCGTTTTCAATGGCGTCATTTTCAGCATCCAGTGCTTCCCACCTGTGCTTGATCCTGATCTCCTGCAGTGCCTCCAGTGCCAGTTTCTGGACATGGAAACGGTCTATGACCAAGGTTGCCTCGGGGAATGATCTTCTAACGATCAGACCCATGTTCCCGGCCATGTCCAAGGTGACTTCCCTGACCGTTCTTCTTTGTTTTAAAGGGATCTGCTGCAATACCCTTATAACATCCTCTGCCTTGGTGCCCCTGACCATGGCCACTATGGCCCCCTTTTTTCCCTGGGCGTTTTTATTGGTCACTATGGTATATAGTTCTCCATTGGAAAAAGCGGTCTCATCAAGGGATAGGTAGCCTCCAAGGTTTTGTGGGAAGAGGAGCCATTGCTTTGCATGCGCTTTCTGGTCCCAGGTCTTAAAATCGCTTAGATAGTCCTTGTACTGCCTTTGCAGGTTCCTGGGACTGACGCCATAGAACTTGGCAACAAGCGATGTGCTCGAGGCATTGTTACTGACGGATCTGTTTTAAAAAAGTAGCAAACTCACTAGTGATCCTAGTTCCTTTTGCTACCAATTGCCAATCTCTGGTTACCACTGTACCCGTGTCCCGGTCAACCCATCTGCGACGTATGATGTGCAGAAAGACGTTCTTTCCACGTATAGGAAAATCCTGAACCGTGGCCTCAGGGAAGAATCCTTTGGAATGAAGCCTAATGCCACTGTGTCCCTCGGGGACGGTGTTCAGTTCCGTAAAATAAAAGTGGAGCTCTTCGCCTTTGACCTCGTGTTTTTTAAGATCAAAATAGGTCACAAGAACTTCGGGGAGTAATAAATTGGCAATAGATAATAGTGAATCTGAGGACATAGAAAATTTTTGTTCCAAAGTTCTTTTATTTTTCCTTACTCCACAACTTTTTGTGTTGACCC
>NZ_JACGLT010000001.1 GCF_014062315.1 Gelidibacter maritimus | reverse complement strand
ATCGAGTAGGCAAAGGGAGTTTCACCCTAAGCCTCTCACAGAACCGTGCTTGAAAGTCTCCCCTCACACGGCTCTTGTTGTACAAATCTAAGCAATACAATTTATTTGATTGAAGTTCCAATGATAAAACAGTGTTGGATATTGTTTCCTAACCTCTGCTAACCATTGGTACCCTTTCGAAATACTGGTTTTATATCGCTTATACCTTTTCCTTGCCCACCAAACCAATCTTTTACTGAGTAACCGAAAGACTTTTGTAAGTTCATACATCTTAAATTTACCATAGTACCGCACCCATCCCCTGATTATTGGATTAAGATATTGGGCTACTCCTACGATGCTTTTAAAAGTAAGTTTGTTTACGCCGAGCTCTTCTAGCTTGTCAGCGATTCGTTTTCTTGAACCAATACTTATGGCACAATCATACCCTAAAAACAGCTTCCTCTTTTTCTTAGAGAAGGCAGTCCTGGGCTGAAAAGAATATCCCAGGAAATCAAATTTGATTGTTGGGTATTTTTCTTTTCTTCTGTAGTCTCGGCAATAGACAATTTTTGTCTTTTGTGGATGTAATTCCAATCCTACCGAAGCCATTCTTTGATGCACTAGATTAAGTACTTTTTCTGCGTGGGCTTTTGTATTACAGTGTAGTATCACGTCATCGGCATAACGTGTGAAGACTACATTTTTATCTGTCCGTTCCAACCATTTGTCAAAAGCATAATGTAGAAAGAGGTTTGCCAGTAAAGGGCTGATCACTCCGCCCTGTGGCGTTCCTTTTCCTTGCTTTTGGATTCGTTTTCCAGATATTGTAATAACGGGTGCTTCCAGCCATCGTTTGATATAGAGTTTTACCCAGTTTTCGGGCACGTGTTTCTCTACGGCAAGCATCAGTTTGTTATGGTCAATATTATCGAAGAAACCTTTGATGTCCAAGTCAATGACCCAGTTTTGTTTCCAACAGTTTTCTCTTACCTTTGATAATGCCTGATGGGCATTTCTCTTTGGTCGATAGCCGAAAGAATTGGGACTGAATACTGCCTCTAATCTTGGTTCAACAAACATTTTGACCACCATTTGGCCAACTCTGTCGCTAATGGTAGGTATGCCTAATTTACGGATAGAACCGTCTTTCTTGGATATCTCTACTTCTTTGACAGGTGGTGGAAAATAACTCCCTGATGCCATACGATTCCAAAGTTTGTAAAGGTGTCTTCTGCGATCGGCATCAAATTCTTGCATATCTATCGCATCCACTCCAGCACTCCCTTTGTTGGAACGCACTTTTTGATAGGCCTCCCAAACCATTTGGCGGCTTATCGGTATTGATTTTGTTTCATTCCATAAATTCATCCTCACTTTTGTAAGTTGATTTGTAAAATGCAACTGTACAACTTAACCCCTTTGCTCCATTTCCATTACAGAAACTTCATCACTACTACGGGTTAATCTGTCTCTGCATACAACTTCGGTATTCTGCCTCTAAGTTGTTCTTATTGTGCATTTCCCTTGCCATTTGTATGCAGTTTCCCAAGTTCCGTAAATAAGCCTGAATAAAGTTCTTGCCATCTGAATGACGCCAGCCTTACAGAAAATAAATAGGTTTCCTCTGTAATTAATGTTATTGCTAACATTACTTTTCACTCCGTATCATACTTCGTAGCTTTTGACTGGGGATAGCAACTTCTCGACACCTCTTCGATGGTTCACTTTCGTTCAACTCCTTTATTCGTACCTGCTAATCTCTTTGGACTAGATTCTCCTAAACGCTCAGCACCACAACTGTTAATTGCAGCACCTTTAGGTGGTTTAGAGCCATCGCCTATACAACGACTCTGATGGACCTACCATCATCTTATTTACAGCATTCAACCTTTTATTGCCGTGGTTGATTCTTGGCACACTATGAGCGGTGGCGTGGTTAGTCACGGAAAATTGCAAAGAGGCACTTGCCATTGGAAAATCTGCAGGATCTTCCAAGTATGCCAGAACAAGCTATTGCTTATGCATATGTTGGGCTTTAGTACTTTTTATTCGATATCTTTTTTAAGCTTGTTAGGATGTTGTCTTGTGTCAAAAATTGTTATTATTTCAATTTCCTTTTTTCCAAATTAACTCTGTAGTAAAATGTTGTTTGTTTAGTTACGACACATTTATAGAGATTATCAAATTCCGATGGTGTAGGACAACTGGATGGTTGTTAAGATATTTGCTCAATTTATTCAGTCAGTTTTGAAATGAATTTATCTCTCGTTTTTAAATTCCAATTTTCTAATAAATATTCCGAAAGTTTCAGGAGTTTTTATTCAGCAAGTTCAGATAAGAATACTTTCATTTACTATGAAATTTTCTTTAAAAAAGAATCATAGGAAATTCGTTTCCCATTATCCAAGTCCTCAATTCCCTCTTTTATTTCTTTTTGTTCAGACATACTTAATTCATTCCAAAAGTCATTTTTTTCCTTTTTTACAAAATCTGATACACGTTGAATAAACTCGGAATTTTCATTATCCAAAATAGCCTTGAGTAATTCCAGTTTTGTTGTTTTAATGTCCATTTAAGAATATTTTAATATTGAAATTTACGAAAAATTTTGCACGGTTTGTCGTTTTTTGTTTGAAGCCCAACTTCGAGTAATTAAACCCGAAAAGTAATTAATATCGGTTCTGATTTTAATGATCACATAAATGCATCTAAAAAATAATTAGACGTCCCTAATAATTAGGCGTCCCTATTAATCTTTAGTGATTTCAGAGCGTTATAATTTTCCGTGGCAATGCTCTCGGCATCCTTAACCATATCTTTGCCTATGGTGGAGGTCAGGAAAAAGCCAACCGTTGATGAGATGGCTATGCCAATAAAAGGGAAGTACTTAGAAGCCGATTTTGCCGCTACTGTTGCACCTGCTCTTCTCAACAAAAGCATAATCGCATCTTTTCCTAAATATTTGACACTAAACTGAAGGGCTTTAGCGGTCAAAACTTTGGCGTTGTTTTTATCCAACAAATCCATTATAAAATGCTGTTGCTCACCGCCCAGGCAATAAATATCCCTGACATGGACCCCCATTCTTGTGAGCAAAGATATATCCACCCCAACATCAAGTCCAGGAATAGGATTGACACCATTCACCGCTGATAAGGCTGAGTGCATGCCTACAATCTTATTTGCGAGTTCTTTTTTTTTTGATAGGATTTTTTGGCTGGTGATGTTGATATCAGCTACAAAACGTTGCTGCTTGATTCTCCCCAAGCTTGAATAAATATCATCCAAAAGTTGGCCTAAGTCATATTCTTGCGGATAGTCTGCTGAAGTTAGATAAATACCCTTGAGTCGGTAGCCTTTAAGATTTTGTTCAAGGTCATTCAAAACGGTGTTATAGGTTTCCTCTTCAGATATATCGCGTCTTAACGCGCGATCAATGGAATAGTCTATTTTTGTTCGAACGGCAAAGACAGGCATTTTTATTTTTAAAAGCTCATCTATTAAGTACAGATCATCTTCGTAAAACCGGTCGGCCGTCACTACAATGACGCAATCAAAATGGCTGATATTAAAGGTCTCAAGGTACTCCTCCTTTGGAAAATTGATGGTTGAGCATCCCGGCAAATCGTAAAAACTCAAACCTCTATGGTCTATAGGTTTTCCAACCTCCATGGTTGTTTCTACTTCGCCCACTTCTGCAATGTATTCCCCAACAATGGCATTGATCAGAGAGGATTTTCCAACCCCGCTCCTACCGATGATGCCACATTTTATTCTAGCGGATTCAAACTTATCCAGATCGGCTTTAAGTTTCTTTTCGAGATTTGCAATTTCTTTGTTTTTGCTCATTTTTTGATGGGACTAACAAGGGTGTTTAATCAAATTATTGATCGATAATAAGCTGCGAATTTAATACATTTTAAATAAACAACACCTGTGCTTAGAGTCGCTTGTAAATGCAAAAACTAACTATCTATAGGTTACAATAGCCTTTATAAGGTATCATTTTATTGATTACTGTTTTTCGTTTTCATCGCTTAATATACTCTCAATGGCCGTTAATTCTTCCTTTGAAAACTTTAAATTATCAATCGATTTTACATTCTCACGAACTTGCTCAGGACTACTTGCACCCACCAATACAGAAGTGATGCGATCATCTTTTAAAAGCCAGGCAATCGCCATTTGTGCTAAACTTTGACCTCTGGTTTCTGCTATTTCATTCAACTGCTTTACCTTTTCCAATTTATCTGTAGTGAGTTGTTCAGGCTTGAGATATCTTTTGTCTTTTCCCGCTCTTGAGTCTTCTGGAATCCCCTTAAGGTATTTATCAGTCAATATGCCTTGACTCAAGGGTGAGAAGGCAATGCCACCTGTCCCCTGACTTTCGAGTTCATCCAATAAACCGTCTTCCACCCAGCGGTCCATCATATTATAACGCGGTTGGTGAATCAATAATTTGGTGCCCATTCGGTCCAAAATTTCGCTCGCCTGTCGGGTTAAATTGGCTGGATAACTGGACACACCCACATAAAGCGCTTTTCCCTGTTGCACCATTTGATGCAGGGCGCCCATGGTTTCCTCTAAAGGCGTATCGGGGTCAGGACGATGGTGATAAAAGATGTCCACATAATCCAATCCCATTCGTTTTAAACTTTGATCGAGACTCGCAATCAAATATTTTTTGGAACCCAAATCCCCATAGGGGCCATCCCACATATCCCAACCTGCTTTGCTCGAAATCAGGAGCTCATCGCGATAGTTTTTAAAATCCTTCTTTAAGATTCTACCAAAGGTTTCCTCGGCCGAGCCATACGGCGGACCGTAGTTATTGGCTAAATCAAAATGTGTGATGCCGCAATCAAAGGCGGTTCGCACAATGTTTCTGGCATTTGTAAAATCGTCGGCATGGCCGAAATTATGCCATAACCCAAGGGATAATGCGGGCAATAAGATGCCACTCTTACCGCAGCGTCGATACGTCATCGTATCATAGCGATTTGATTGTGCTTCGTATTCCGGAATTGATTGTTGATTGTTATTCATTTAATTATACTGCTTTTTTTAAGTGTTTATTCTTTTGTCCGACTTTCTCTAAGAATCGACCATATTTTTCTGTTTTCCCGTAATTTTCTACAAAGTCTTCGTTTTCGAAAATTGTTTTCCCTCCAACCATGACTCTTGAGACCACACCTTCATTTCTATTGACCAATCTGTCATAATTATCAAATTCCTTTATCGGCTCAATGTCAACGTTTTCAGTAATGTTCTTAAGTTTTTCAGGATCTAAAATCACTAAGTCAGCCATTTTCCCCTTAGCCAGATAGCCACAATCCAGATCAAACCAATCGGCTTGCTCTTTTGAAAGTCGCCAGATACATTTTTCCATCGTCATGATTTGTTCTCCCTTGTCTATGGAATCCTGTACGATTTTAATCATTTTTAAAGGAAAATTGTAGAACGCCATATTATTGAGATGGGCGCCGGCATCGGAAAAACTGATCAAGTTGTATTTGAAGTTATAGAGGTTCTTATATTTCTCCTTTCTATCATTGGCGATGGTTGTAGTCCATCGTATTTTTTTATCATATTTTATGATGGTATCTAAAAACTCATCTACCGGATGCTTATTGTTTTCTTCAGCAATTTCATAAAAGTTTTTCCCGATCAAACTGGCGTCAGGACAATCGATGATGACCGCTTTGCTCAAGTCTTTGTGCCAGACTTTTGGCGCAAATTTTTTCTTTATTTCCTTTTTGAAATTTTCTCTAAATTGACGGTCATTTATAAGTTCGTTTCTTTGGTCCAATTCTTTGGCCAAATGTCTCAAGGCCTCACCACTGGGAAATTCCTCAAACATGACCGAATCTACACCATCGTAATATACCGTAAACGGGCAAGGTGGCGATTGCATTCTGAAATTTGCATTTCCCAAACTATTTATGGCTTTGGAACCGAAGGCCACCATTGGATAAATATAACGATCGCCAATGAGATCCATCATGGCAATCATGGTCGTTTTTAGCGGTTTTCGGAAAATACCAGCACTCGCCAACATATAATTAAGGGCATTGATTCGAGTAACCAAATTGGGAGCTCCCTGAAGAATTGCATCCCGCTCTCGTAGTAGATTGATCAGGCTTTTTCTCTCCTTCCACGACGCGTAAAATGAAGGCGTTTTATGGGACCAATATCTGTCCCCGTCCATTTTATCCCAAGGATTATCCATGGTAGATAACCCGATAAAACCTTCGTCTAAGGCATCGTTCAACATGTCCAGCATCATCTCTCTTTCTTGAGGTGTTGCAGATTCATTATCGGTTAAAGAGCGTTTGATTCCCATCGCTTTCATTCGTATGTCGGAGTGGCCTATAAACGAAGCGATATTGATTCCTAAAGGCAGCTTGCTGATATATGCCTTCCATTCCTTTGGTGTATTCCAAGTTTTTTCCTTTTCCAACAAGGGCAACATGACATCTCTTGGAATCGCTTCAACCCTCGTAAATGAATCGGCGGTGTCTTCTGCCGAATTATATACCGCCGAAACCGAACAACTTCCCAAAATGATGGTGGTAACGCCGTGCCGAGCCGATTCTTTAAGTCCGGGAGAAGCCAAAAGTTCAGCATCATAATGGGTGTGCGAATCGACAAACCCAGGAACAATCCATTGCCCTTCCGCATTTATTATGTTTAAACCCTCTTCAGAAAATGAATTGCTTAAGCCTATTTCCAAAATACGACCGTCGTCGTCAATTAATACATCTTGTTTAATAGCTTTTTCATTGGGCATTCCAGAAAAAAACAATCCATTTTTAATAAGTGTTTTCATGATTTCAATAATTCTTTATAGCTCATTATAGGTAGCTAAATATACCAATTATCCTATATTATATTTAAGACAAAAGAGGTTTTTCTGACTACAGGCTTAATTTTCTGAAACCTTCGAAACCAAAAACACCTAAATCTTATCTAATAACACAATAACAACTCTTCAACTGCTCTATATTCAAGGCCGATTTATTTTTACTAAATTCGTGATCGAGACAACTCATGTAAACCTCGCAACGGAAAATTAAAATGAAATACGATTATATTATAGTAGGCAGTGGTTTTGGAGGTTCAGTGAGTGCCTTAAGGTTATCCCAAAAAGGCTACAAGGTTTTGGTGGTTGAAAAAGGAAAATGGTTTAAAGCCAATGATTTTCCAAAAACTAATTGGAACTTCAGAAAATGGCTATGGATGCCTGGTTTACGGTTTTTTGGCATCATGAAACTTTCCGTTTTTAGACATATCGCTGTCATTTCTGGAACTGGAGTTGGGGGCGGCTCTTTGGTTTATGCCAATACCTTACCCACCCCAAAATCAGCTTTTTTTAAATCTGGAAGTTGGAGCGATCTCAACGATTGGGAAAACGAATTGAAGCCTTATTACAAAGAAGCCTTACGGATGTTGGGTGCTACTAAAAATCCAAAATTGTTTGATGGCGATTTGGGACTCAAAAAAATGTCAGAAGATTTAGGCATTGCGGACAGATTTGACGCCACCCGTGTCGCCGTTTTTTTTGGAACACCGAATAAAACGCAAAAAGACCCCTATTTTAATGGTGAAGGCCCGGAGCGTTCTGGATGCAATTTTTGCGGAGCCTGTATGACCGGATGCCGGTATAATGCTAAAAACACGCTGGACAAAAACTACCTCTACCTGGCCCAGAAAAACGGTGCGGAGATCTTGGCCGAAAACGAAGTCTACGATGTAAAGCCTATCAACGTTGCCGACGGTTCTGAAGGCTATGAAGTTTATATAAAAAACAGTACTAAATTCTTCAAAAAACATCAAAAAATCAAAGTCAAAGGAGTCGTATTCTCGGGCGGTGTTTTGGGTACCGTAAAATTATTGCTCAAGCTGAAACTATCATCCTTACCCAACTTATCGGATAAACTGGGCGAAGATATCCGCAGTAACAATGAAACTTTGGTCAGTGTTTCAGGACTTGACAAGGACAAAAACTATTCTAAAGGCATTGCCATTGGCAGCATCCTGAATACGGACGACAACAGCCATCTGGAAATCTGCCGATATGGAGAAGGCTCCAACGCCTGGAAATTGGTGCATCTACCTTACGTCACTGGATCGAATGTCATCTCCCGGCTGTTTAAAATTGTAGCTAAATTCCTAAAAAACCCAATCGACTATTTTAAAATATATTTTGTGAATGGTTGGGCAAAAAATACGGTCGTCCTACTTTTTATGCAAACTTTGGACAGCACTTTAAAATTTAAACGCAATGTTTTTGGGCAAATGACTTCAACCGTAAGTACAGGTTTGGCGCCAACGCCGTTTATCCCAGAATCTAAGGCACTGGTCAAAGCCTACCGAAAAGCGATAAATGGGGTCAGCACTTCTTTCGCTTTAGAGACCTTGGCGGGAATACCATCTACAGCTCATATCCTGGGCGGTGCAGTTATGGGAAAAGATCCTGCTACAGGAGTTATAGATAAAGATAATAACGTGTTCGGCTATCAAAATATGCTAGTCATTGATGGTGCGATGATTTCCGCCAACCCAGGAGTCAATCCGTCATTATCCATTACCGCCATTGCGGAACGGGCAATGGATCAGATTCCCAATAAATCCACCTAACTATTAAAAATTTTCAACGTTTAGACATTGAAATCTTGACTTAGGGTAAATCTAATCTTTCAATGAATAAATCCGTCGTATAACTGAGGCTTTCTCTGAGATGCGCTTTTTTCAATCCACTGGAAATCGAAATCACCTCGCCCCTGAAATTTTCAAATATAAATAAGGGATACCCAAGTGTTGCCATCTTTTGCACTTGTTGGGAATTTCGATTATAAATAACGGCTTCTTTGATATGTGCACTCGTTTCATTTACGGACCACTCTGGATCATTGCTTGTGCCATAAATTAGATGCCCATTGACACTTAATCCAAATGCGGTATAAGGATGTTGAAAATACTGTAGAGATGAGAAATCGAGCGTTGAGTACAATTGTCTGTCCTCAAAATTAATCAGATAATGCCCAGCAGCGTTGAATTGCGTTCGGCCTCCACCGTAATTTTTAATGGGTACGGATACGGTTTGGTCAAACGAGATTTGCCCATCATTTGCAATTGTATAAAGCATACTTGAAGTTTCATTCTTATGCCCCACTAACCACTGATTATTTTCTATTTCCAACACATTATAATTATAAACGGATTGGTGTGTGGTAAAATGAGGTTTGGAATCCACAAGGCTCAGACTGCTTCCATTTCTTTTAAAACTATAAATAGTGTCGAAATCTGTAAGGATCCAATACCCTGTTGCTGAATACCCAAAATCATTCAACATACGAATTTCATTGGGTTTCATAACATATTTAAAGTCTAAGTTTGCTGCATCATACACGTGCAAATCGTTTCCTAAACCTATTAACAGTTCCTTTCCATGAGACGAAGTGACGATTTTAATTGGGAGGTCTGTTGATGTATTAGCGATATTTTCCGTCACCACTTTCATTTGCATGGTCTCATAATTATATCGAAACAACGCCGGTTTATAGGACCCTTCAGTTTGATTCCCATAGAAATAAATAATAGGCTCAGTAGGATCAATGGCATGTGAAGCTATCCGATGTAATGGTAAAAGTCCTTCCTTTTGATAATTTACTTCCCAAGCGGTGGTATAGTCCTGTGGACTCGGGTAGGTTTTATTTCCAAAAATATCATAAACGCGAATACTATAAACTGGATTTTTTAGAAACGGTGGATTTTCATCTATAAACGAGGTAACCCCTCTATCTGAAATTTTAGCAACACTAACCATCTGTTTGCCGTAACCCGCATATCCCGCGGGAAAATTGGAATATGAAATTTCATAATGTGAAAAATAAGGCATTTCACTTTCCTCCCAATTCAATAGAATGGTCGTGCCGGCCACTTCGGGTTGATATAAATTAACTGGTGTGGCTTCAAGTGTATAAGTATCCAAGGTATGGAAGTAGCTTTCACCCAAAGTTCCCGTACTTACTTTAGTTTTGAGATAGTACCCCAAACGCTCTTCAGCTGGAGGTGTCAGATCGGTAAATTCTGTAGTATTAATATCGGTAATGGTTTCAATCAGGACCGCATTCCCTTTAGAAGCGTTTGGACCAGCACTACGATAAACCTCATAGGCTACAAACGATTGCGCATCAAAGTAAGGCTGCCAAGTAAAACTGATCACATTATGGGAATTCTCCGGATTTCTATTAAAGGTTTTAGAAACCATGTCAAATTTTGTGGGTACATAGCGCTTAAGATAGACCACAACAATGTCCAATTTGCCATCATCATCAATGTCCAACCGCGATTTAAAAACAAGTTCATCGGCAGACACTTGCGTAACCACCAAATCGTCCGATTGGCCCCAGCTGTTGGTTAAGGTAATCACCCCATTATTCAGTGCAAAATTCAATGTTTGCTCCACGAATTGACAATCGCTGCTTTGAAAAAGATATTCTGTATAAAGATCATCTCCTGAAAACACCACAAAATCGCGTCCACACTCTCTATAGGTGACAGGCACGTCAGCAATTTGGTTTTTAAATCCTATTTTCATAATGGTCCAAGTCCCCACCAAGTCACTGGTCTTTACTGAAGTTTTGGCTCCAGAATAGAAATTTGAATGGCCGTCCGAACCATCATCGTCCGTACTGCACGAAAGGAACAAACAGCATCCGAGTAAACAAAGTAGGTATCGCTTTAACATAGGATTCAATTTTGGCGTTAAAAGTAAATGAATTTGTAATACGTTGGTCGAGTATTACCATCAATTATCGGTTCTGTCACAAAGTTAAAACATCATAATTTATTGCTGTATGAACCTATTGTACGTTTGATTTACTACCCTTTTTTGACTTTAAAACACCGGATATGATGTTTCGCAATCAACAACCCCGAAATCTGAAAGACCGGCACAATTGGGCAGGCCTCGAGACATTAAAACTTTGTGGAAGTAGTTAAGATGAATTTTTAGCGAAATTTTAATACAATTTTACCGACTATAGGTCTCAAAATGAGTTAATTTTGCCGCACCAAATTTTAAAAGAATGATTTCCGACTTATTTATTGCCATGCTATGGAGTGTTTCACCTTTAGGAGAAGCTAAAGTGGGCATTCCTTACGCGCTATTGAAGGGGGTAGATATTTATGTGACCTTCTTATTTTGCTTCTTGGCCAATTTGTTGGTCTTTCCTATAATGATTTTCTTTCTTGATGTTATCAATCGCTATTTTATCAGATGGTATTACTATAAGAAAGCGGCCATTTTTGTGGCGCGACGAGCCAAAGTAGGCGCTGGAAACAATGTGAAAAAATACGGATTTTGGGGTCTTATGATTTTCGTATTGATCCCACTTCCAGGAACTGGAGTTTACGCAGGCACAATTGCTGGTTATCTATTTGGGCTGGAGAAAAAACAAGTTTTTTTGGCAAATTCCATTGGAATTTTTATTTCATGTGTCATTGTATGGGCTACCACTATTGCGGCCATGAATGGGTTTAATTAATACGCAATTCTTCAAAACCAAATAAGATTGAGTGTCCTCAATTTTATTTTATAATAATTTCCAGTTCTTCAATTGCCAACCCTTGGTGTGGATTTGATGGATCTAACAAACGTAATTCTATTTCATTTAGGTTTTCGTTGCTGAGATTTACAGCAGGGATGGTCAACTCGTATAAATTGCGCTCGTGATGGTTGTCATAATTTAGTGATGAGACTGTATGTTCCTCATTGTTTATAACGAGTTTATAACTGTTGTTTTTCCGAGCGGCAAATACAACTTTCAATTCAGATGGTTCTTTCGAATCATTTTTCAAATACCATTTCATGTTGATCACCGTTGCTTTAGTCGAATAATAATCATGTCCGCTGTAGCTGTGGTATTTCTCAGCATTGTCTTTGGTCAGACGAATTTCCTTGTTTGTATTTGCTACTATAACCTGAGTCGGAATAATTGTCAACCCCTTCTCATATTCGAGGACAAGCGTTGTAGCGTATTTATCTTTAGGCAATTGATTGGTCAAATCCAATTCATAGCCTGCATCCGTCATTTCACCTTTTAAAAACATTGAGCTGTCCGAAAGTGGATAAGCGCTCTTGACCTCTATATCGATACCTTTAATTGTTAATTTATTGTTCTCAGGAAAATCGATAATATGTAGATACAATTTACCAGGCTTGCTGGTAATCATTCCCCAATCTTGTTCTTGTATCGCTGTACCTCGTGAGCCATAAATCGATTCGCCGTTTTTCTCCAGCCATTCCCCCATCTCTGTAAGGACCTGTTTTTCGAACGGAATCACAGTGCCATCTCCTTTGGGACCAATATTTAAAAGATAATTTCCACCCGTGCTTACCACTTTTAGCAAATCATTGATCTTCTCCGCGACTTTATCTTCGACATTACCACGCTCCTGCCATGAACGGTAACTCCAAGTTTCATTGAACATGGAAGCCGGGGTTTGCCATGGGACTCCCATTTTAAAATCAGGCTGCTTATTGTCGCCCATGACCACAAAATCGCCCTGATCATTCCAAATTCGTCCACTGATCATGCAATCAGGTTGTAATTTCTTGACCAATGCTGCCATTTCTTTACTTTGTTCGTAAGTTGGTGACCCCATATCAAACCAAATTTCAGAGATATCGCCATAATTGGTTAATAATTCTTCAATCTGATTTAAATTGTATTGGTGATGCAGAGCTGGTATGGCATCTGAATTATTAACAGATTCAAAAGGCAATGCTCCTTCATAATCCCAATCAATCAGAGAAAAATACACTCCAAATTTAAGATTGTGGCGTTTAGAGGCTTCCGCCAATTCTTTAACAATATCTTTATGATACGGTGTGGCATCAACCACATCAAACGTTGTGTGTTTTGAGTCGAATAAACAGAAACCGTCATGATGTTTGGCAGTTAAAACAATGGATTTCATCCCCGCTTGTTTCGCCAAAAGGGCAACGGCATCAGCATCCCAGTTGATGGGATCAAATTGTGCTGCCAACTGTCTATAGTCTTCAGTTGGAATTTTTGCGTGTCCTTTTATTTGCTCACTATAGCCCGTAATTTGCTCACCGTTCCAAACTCCAGCAGGAATTGAATATAAACCCCAATGGATAAACATAGAAAACTTATTGTCCTCCCAACTATTATTAATAATGGGCGTGTCTGACTCCGTTAGACGATTAGATTTTGAGGGGTCCGAATTACACGAGCTTATCAATAAGAAAACACTCGCGAAGATTATAAATTTTGAAATAAAATCTGACATATTGAAATCCAATTTTTATTGTTCCGTTAGCCTAGCAAATAGGTATCATGAGTAAAAATACGGTCACTTTTTATAATCGATGCTTTATATTCGAAAAATTTTCATGTTTCAAAAACTAAAAGCATGTCAAGGTGACTCAAATCGCAGCTTTGCAATTTTTTATATTGTATATCCACTTCTGGACCTAAGGATTTAAAAATGATATTGGAATGCCAATTACTGGTTAACCTCTGTCGATTATTAGCGGGCGGAACAAGGTTTATTCCGTTTTTAAATGAACATTTCATTTTTTTAGGGTGAATTGTAAATAGGTAATATTTTTATCTATTGCTGGGTTTCCATAATGCATTGGCTTCCTTTTTTTCTTGAAAAGATACGTACTTGGGCTTTTAGAATATTATATTTGGAAAACTTCTCGATCGAACAACAAAACATGAATAAATTTGTATAGATTAAGAATCGGAATGCCCCTATTCCATCCCTAATAAAAAACGAAATATGAAATTTATCGGTAGTCAGTTAGCGTATTATATGAAAGATACTGACTTTAAAAAAAACTCTAAGATCTTACTCAAATATTTAGCGCTCTTAGCTGCAGTCATCGTCATTTACTCTGTTCTTTTTCATTTCATAATGGCGTCCGAAGGTCAGGATCACTCTTGGATAACGGGATTCTACTGGACACTTACTGTCATGAGTACCCTTGGCTTTGGTGATATTACATTTGCCTCCGATCTCGGTCGTTTTTTCAGTATTATTGTATTGCTTTCTGGCATTTTTATGCTCATGATAGTCTTGCCATTTGCCTTTATCAGACACTTTTACATTCCACTTTTAGAGTCAAAAAAGAAAAACAAGGTACTTCGTCAGGTTCCCGCAGGAACGAAGAATCATATCCTAATATGTTCTTATGATATGATTGCCAGAGATCTTGCTGAGCGGTTAGAACAGGAGAACACGCCCTATTTTGTTATTGAAAACGACATTGATACAGCCCTTAAATACCACGATGAAAATATTCCTGTACTGCTTGGCAAATTGGATGACCAAAAAACCTTTGCCCTTGCCAATATTAACGATGCAAAGTTGGTTTTGATCAATAGAGATGATTTTTTAAACACTAAAATCATATTGACCATTCGGGAAATTTCAGAAACAGTTCCTATTGTTTCCATTGCCACCCTTATCGAATCCGTAGATGTACAGCAATTAAGTGGTGCTGACCACGTGCTGCCCATAAAAAAATGGTTGGGTGAACAATTGGCCAATCGGGTCAATACACAGCATGCCGAGTCTCATGCCATTGGTCAATATGAAGATCTCTTGATTGCAGAATTACCGGTCTACAACACCCCTTTAGTGTCTAAACTTATCCGAGAAACGGATTTAAGACAAAGGTTTGGGGTCAGTATTGTGGGTATCTGGGAGCGTGGCCGATTGCAGCCTATAACGGGCAATGAAAAGCTCACCCAAGAGAGCATTTTAGTAATCATAGGTCACAAAGAACAGCTAAAAAACATTGATGAGCTCTTTCATGATTACACTGCAAATCCGCATCCCGTATTGTTAATTGGTGCGGGCCGGGTTGGGTTGGCAGCAGCTAAATCATTACATAAAAATGGCGTCTTGGTTAATGTGGTGGACAAGGATCCGGAGGTCTGCAAAAAGGTAAAACCATTTTGCAACAAAGTTTATACGGGTGATGCCTCAGATTACCAATTGCTAAGAAAGGCAGGAATTCTTGAAGCTCCCTCAGTATTATTGTCAACCCATGACGACACCATGAACATTTATCTTGCCTCCTATTGTCGCCAGTTAAACAAGGATGTAAGAATAGTGAGCCGTATCTCTGAAGCTCGAAATGTTGATATTATATTAAAAGCAGGCGCTAACTTTGTATTGAGCTACTCTACTTTAGGCTCAGAAGCCGTTTTATCAATTTCTAAAGACCAAGAGCTCACCGTTCTTGGGGAAGGTTTTACTCTGTTTATCATTCCGATCCCAAAATCATTAGAAGGCAAGTCGCTTGCAGAATCGGATATTGGTGCTAAAACAGGGTTATCGGTCATTGCCATAAAAGAAAAATCGGAGGTCAAGACCTTATTATCGGCACAGACCGTACTACCTCACGGCGCTGAAATAGTGATGCTCGGTAATATCGAAATGAAACATAAATTCAATAAGATCTACGTAAAGGACAATTGATGATCACTTTTTAATTCGGCAGAGTATGGGAAACGTCCCACATCAATACCTCTTAAACCTATCATCTCCGTATTTTACAGGGTTTTAGATAATGTATTCTGCAATGGCCTGTGCTGATTGCGGATTTCAAGATGATGTTCATCACAATTGCGTTGCAACAATCTAATAATAGCACTAGTTTGGTGAATGATGATTTATAGCCACGAATCAATGCTCTTATGCATGCTTTTGGAAAGCCGACCAATAATTTCTAACTTTAGTCAAACGACAACTATCAAAAACCCAGAAAATGAGCAGATTACTCCCTTTGATTTTAGTAATAATAATTTCATGCAAGGAAAAAGAGCCCAATACAAGTTCCTATGTAGCTTTCACCGGGGCTGTAATCATAGACGGTAGCGGCAAGACACCGATCCAAAATGGTACCTTGCTGCTCAGCGAAGGACGAGTTATGGCCGTGGGAAGCCAGGAGGCTATAGATATCCCCGAAAACACCCAGATTCATGATGTTTCGGGTAAAACCATAATCCCGGGAATCATCAATGCCCACGGTCACGTTGGGGACGTAAAAGGAATCGAAGGCGGCCACTATTCTAATGAAAACACTATTGATAACCTTTCCATCTATGCAAGGTATGGTGTAACGACGGTAGTGAGTTTGGGTGGCGAACGTATAGAAGCAGAACCACTTAGAGCAGTAAACGATACTACAGCTGGACAAAGGGCACGGTTGTTTATTGCTGGAGAAGTCATTGACGGCGATACTCCGGCCGAAGCATTGGCCGTAGTTGAAAAAAACCATAAAATGGGCGTTGATTTTATGAAAATCCGAGTAGATGATAACTTGGGCACTATACAAAAGATGCCCGAAGATGTTTATAAGGCGGTCATTAACCGATCACATGAACTGGGTTATAAAATATCCACCCACATGTATTATCTCGAAGATGCCAAGAAACTTTTGGAAGCAGGCTCGGATATGATGGCACATAGCGTGAGGGACGTGCCGGTAGACACAGAATTTATTGCTCTTTTAAAGGAAAAAAATATAAGTTACTGTCCGACGCTCACACGCGAGCTTTCAACATATATTTACGGCGAAGAAGGTGATTTTTTCGATGATCCTTTTTTTAGTAGGGAATATGACAGTGCTACCGTACGGCCCTTAAGAGATCCCGAATATAAACTGAAAATAAGAAATAGCCTTAGCGCACAGACCTACAAAAAACAACTACCAGTTGCAATGTCAAACCTAAAAACCTTGTCAGATGCTGGGATTCCCATAATTTTCGGAACCGATAGTGGTATTCCTACGAGGTTCATGGGGTATTTTGAACATTTGGAAATGGAGCTTATGGCAGATTCCGGTCTCACCCCAATGCAAATAATTGTTTCAGCCACCAAGATTCCTGCGGAATATCTAAACCTGAAGGATTTAGGAACGTTGAGCCAAGGGCATTGGGCAGATTTTGTAATCCTTGATGCCGATCCATTAGAAGATATTAAAAATGTAAGGCACATTCATAAAGTATTTATTGGCGGAGAGGAAATAAACCGTTAATCATGGTGCGACAAGCCACTTTTCTATGAATTTTAAGTGTTGAATACAACCCTAATTAAAAACGACGTCTTAGTTTTGGAGATTTCACACTCCTACTCCATGGAATGTTTTCCAAGTAAAATTTTGGAAAAGACTTTAGCTCAGAAAATCTTAAAAAACGCTTTACATCCCTTTTTTTTTGACAAACACTGCCATTTGTTTATAGTTTAAGCAATGTTTTCTTACATTAATTGAAAATCTGCCTAATGTTAGTATCCGTATTTTAATAAATCAGGATGTCGCTGAATTATCACTTATAATATTGCATGAATGTCTACTAACACTTAAGGTCTATTTTATTCAATAGCGCGCTCCACAGCCTTAAGAAAGCCCTGTCTTCCTTGAGTAAGCTCTTTAGAACCGGCTTTAGGCCAAGCTGCCATTTGGGCAATAACAAGATTCTTGTGGGGATTGATATACACCATTTGACCAAATATTCCGAAAGCCGCATAGCTCCCATCTTTAAAACGCCACCATAGATAGCCATAACCATCCCCCTCATCATTTACTTGTTTTATTAAGGAAGTGGCATCGTTCATAAATTCCTCTGAAATTATATGTTCATTTCCAATCTTACCCTTATCCAACATGAGCATCCCAAATCGTGCGAAATCCCGTAAACTTGCCGAAAGACCACTTCCGCCGAGATTCAAATTGCTGCATTCATCAGCAAGCCAATAGGCACAATGCTCCATTTGGAAAGGTTTCCAAATCTTTTCCGAGAGGTATTCCGCTAAGCTTAAACCGGTAGCCTTTTGGACTAAAATCCCTACCAAATCAGTTTCACCGGTACTATAATTCCAATGCGTTCCAGGCTCATATTTAAATTTTAACGGCTTCATATAGGTTAAAATATGAGACTCGTCACCTTGACAATCTGCTTTATACATTTGCCCAACATCAGAATTTGGATCTTCATAATCCTCATTCCAATCAATTCCTGATGTCATTGTCAACAGTTGCCGAACGGTCACTTCACCGTAGTCAAAACCATTAAACTCAGTGATGTATTTCTTTAGCGGATCCTCCAGGCTTTCAATAGCTCCATCCTTTAAAGCGATACCAACCAACATAGCCGAAACAGATTTTGCTACGGAAAAGGACGTCCATAGTGTCTCTGGATGGATGCCATCAGCATATTTTTCCATTCTGATCTGATTGTCCTTTAAAACGATTACTCCCTTTACATGATTGTCTTTCATATAAGAAGCCAATGTCGTCTCATCTTCCCATTTTGGAGCTATATTCTTATATGTTTTCAAGGATACGCTGTGATTGCCATTAGGAATTGGAATGCTCGGGAATATATTGTGCATTATTGGAAATCTACGTTCCTTTTCCTCTTGCGACCAAAAGAGTAAACTTTCAAGTTTTTGCCCCATGGTTTCACCAGGGATGTCCGCAATTTCAGTATTGGTCTCTTTGATATCTGGACTATAACAATCTTGAGCAGTTAGAGTTAGTGAACACAACACTAACAATAGCATGAAAAACGTTTTTCTATTGATCATATTTTTAAATTTGATAAAGTAAATTATAATATTTTATATGTAATTTTTTAGGAGTATACTTCTACTATCCGATGAAATAAATATTATATCGCTATAAACAAAAGGTTTTACTATTTCAGGTCCAAAGATAAGTGTAAAGATAAGAAGTATACTTTACTCCTAAAATTCATATCGGGCTGCTTCCTAATAATTGTCGGAAAGTAATACAGTGTTTTTTAATATACCATCTTCTTGAATTCGATGATTGCGCTTGAAGCTCATATGCTACACTATTTGCATAGGATGTTAAAGGTCAAAAAAGGTAGGCCACATGGAAGTTAGCGGATGATTATCAACACTAAAATGTACCAATTTTCTACTTTTTTCATCTATAAAGATTACCTTTCTTTCGTTAAACGTAAGATTTAAAATTCAACGTATTAAAAAAGACAAGTATCTCTATGACCACACCTTATCAAAAAGCAAATATCCCTGAAGAAATTCCACTACTTTTTACAAAAGCCTGGAATCAGTATAACGCATCATTCATAGCTTCCTTATTCACTAAGGATGCTGACTTTGTAAATGTGACAGGATTAAGGTTTCGGAATAAAGAACGGATTTTCAAAGCACACGACTATGGCTTAAAAGTTATCTTTAATCACTCATCAATGAAGTTAATCTCCACAGATGTCAAAATGCTATCGGATGACATAGCAATTGTTCATGCGAGAACCTCCATATCAGAGCAAACAGACGATATTACAGAAAGACCCCTCGCCCATCCAAGACATCAACAATTCACTTTTGTGGCACAAAAAACCGATAAGCATTGGCTGTGCTGTGCTGCACACAACACGGAGGTGATTGAAGGTATGGAAACTTTTAAAAGAAATGAGGACGGCAGTTATAGCACTGTTAACTATAAAAAATATGGCAAGAACAAGACCGATTCCTGAAATTAGTTGAGCCTAACTAACAGACATAGACAATACAATTAGTCTCTGGGTCTGACCGCATCTGACAGGTAAGTCCGCGCGGTATGAATAAAATATTGATTTTTCAATCAAGGTGACTAATGGGTATTAAAAGTCACTGGCGGGAAAAGATTCACGCTTATAAGCAACTCATACGAAGGTGAGAAATAGAGCTCTGTTTTTATTTTGCCGCAGTAGGATTTTAAAAATCAACATTAATAAGGATTTAAAGCCCATAAAGGTTATAAATTATATAGAATTAGGTCTTTATTATGTTCTATACTTACATGCCTCGCTTTTTAATTTACGCTGTACAAATACCCGAGAATTACAAGCCGATTTGTTTCTGTTTATTAGTTCGTTTCTCTTATATTTGGCCCTTAAAAAAATAGATATTTATGAAAAAATTCGGATTAATTGTTTTGGTATTTGCAATCTTAACGGCGTGTAATGATAGTGATGATAACGTGGACTATAGAGAGAAAAATGATGAAGACATTGTAGCGTACATAGAGAACAACAACTTAGAGGCTCAAAAAAGTGGCTCTGGCCTGTATTATGTTATTGATGAGCTTGGTTCAGGGGCGCATCCAACTGCAACCTCTAATGTCACTGTAGCTTATAAAGGTTACTTTTTAAACGGTAATACCTTTGATCAAAGTGACGCCAATGGCATCTCGTTTGGTTTACAACAAGTTATTAAAGGGTGGACAGAAGGAATTCCTTATTTTAAAGAAGGTGGTAAAGGTAAATTACTGATTCCTTCACATTTAGGTTATGGCCCTAAAGACCGTCGTGGTATTCCTGGTGGCTCAGTTCTAATTTTTGATATTCACTTAATTTCTGTGAATTAGATATAGAAAGCTTATTGAATTGGTTTTTGTAAACTTGGATAAAAGGTTTTGAATAAACAGGTATTAATTGTGGATACAGTATTTTAAAGTCAGCGTTTACAAGGACTTTAAGATGATGTGGACTACAAATGGGGTACGAAGTATGTTTTTAAAGAGAAACCTAGGGATAATAAAAAATTGAAATTAGTTTTTTTTAATATATATTGCAATCAGTGGCATCAATTAAACGTTTTCATTGTTTTTATAAATAGCGTATGATTTACGAGTTTCATTTATAAGTGCTTCTTTAATTCTAGTACTTTTATAGAAGCGCTTAATTTCTTCCTTTTCAAAATCGTTTCCAAATTATTATACAATCAATAGTACAGATTAGCAGCTACTTAGACCATTCGTTCATCCATTAAACCTTTCCAAATTACAAACCCTTTATTGTTGGCTGAATAATCATGAACTATTCTTGAAAAATCTTGTGGATTAGTTTCCAGATAGGCTTGGCGTCCTCTTTCCCTGATAATGTTTAGTTCTTTATCGATTTGATTTATAGTATCAATCAGTACAGGTTTATTTTTGTCCGTGTGCCAAATGTAGGTTGCTTCTTCGGTGTCCAAAGTTTCTAAAATGACGTGATAGTTCTGTTCTCCAGCTATCAAAAAAACAAATGAAAACGGCTGTAAAACGAACCGAAGTTTCATTACATCTCTTTCATGCTTGTCTGCTAAAAATTGAATATGCTGTGAATGTTTGTACTGTTTTCCTTTTAATAAATCTTCTAAAATGCTTTCAGCATCAGTATAAATATTTTGGCTTTTCGGTAATTCATCTGCGGTTAAAATATTTTGTTCTGATGTAGGAATCTGACCTATAAAACTTTTATTCAAGAATTGAAACTTTACACTCTCTATAATTTCCTTGTTGATATTTTCAATATCCGTTGAAGTTGCTAATTGAGATAAAATCACACCGTTTTCTATTTCGGAATAAATATGAATCGTAACAGATTTTAATTTCAAAACCTTAATGAAATATGGTTTTAATATTTCAAATTCAGGTCTGAATTCTTCGTTTTCGATTTCAAAAACAAATCGCTGATTACTTTTTTTATCAGTGTATTCAAAGCTAACATTTCCATATCCAAATTCTATATTTTCAATAGCTATTTTGATATGCTTTTCGATTATCAACGTTTGTCTTTGTGGAATAAGTTCGGTTGGCTCATCAAATAAATTTATTTTTCTGGCTATCTTACGATAGTAAGTATTTCGTTTCAAAAATAATTTGTTCAGGTAATCAATTTTTATGTCCCGATAATCATAGATTATTGGATTGATTTCCGAACGTTGAACACGACCTATATATTGAATCAGCTTGCCCTTGAAAGAAAAAGGATACACCAAAAACAGGGAACTGATATTGGATAAATCCGAACCTTCACCAAAATATTGTCCTGTGGTTATCAATATCTGAAAATTGCCTTGCTGTAAAGCCTGCCATTTGGATTTTTTATTGTTGTCTGAATCATCGCCGCTTAGTGTAATAACTTCATAAGACAGTTTCAGAAAAAGGTAAAGCGTATCAATATGCTCTTTCCTTTCTGTGATAATAGCAATTCGTTTTCCTTTAAAAAGCTCGCTTTTTATATCTTCCAGGATGAGTTTATTACGCTCTGAATCGTGAACCAAAATCTTTGAAAGTATTTCAAAATTATCTGTTCTAGAATTGAAAGGAACATCCAAATTGGTATTTCTGACAATAATTTGAGCATGTCTAAAATTTTCAATTTCATTACTGGAGATTTCTGAAATTATTTCTCCAAGAAAAATAAAAATCAGCTTGTCATCATTGTATTTTCTAAATGGAGTTGCCGTTAATCCATACAGATAATATGATTCCAACTTTTCAATGGTATTGCGAAATGTTTTAGCAGGAATGTGATGACATTCATCCACCAAAATAGTTCCGAATTGATTTTGTATTTGCTCAATTGGTTTCGGCAAACTTTGAATGGTTGCTACGGTGATTTGTTTTCCAATCTTTGCTTTTCCTTGACCAATAACACCAATTTCATGTTTCGGAATTCCGAGAAATGCCTGAATCCGTTCCTGCCATTGTTCTAATAATTGTTTCCTGTGGACAACTATTAAAGCTGGTTGTCTTTTCTCGGCAATAATTTTCAAACCCATAATAGTTTTACCCGAACCAGGCGGAGCAACGATAATACCAAAATCTTTTTTTGAAACAGCTTCAATAGCCTTTTCTTGATGACTTCGTAGGATAGCATTGAATGTAAAAGTAATTTCCTCTTTTAGTTTTCGATGGTCTTGAAAATTAAAATCCAAATTTTGCTCTTTGCAAAACCGAAGTAATTTCCCGACAAAACCTCTTGGAATGATAATTTCATTTTCTGTTTCTTCAACAAGTTTAAAATAACGCTCTGTTCCAAACGTGTTTTTGCCTGACTTCTTCTTGACGAAAAACTCCGAATTGGCAAAATTCATCTCTTCTTTCAGAAAATTGATTAACGGAGTACTCAATCCATCTCTTTGAATACGGATATTTAGTTGAAGTGTGATGGATAGTTTTCCGTTATGGCTTTTAGGATTTCCACAGGATGCCAGATAGTTAATTGGTGAGTTTTGATTTGTTGAAATTTCCTGAAATAATTTGTCCAACACTTCAATAGAAACTCGTTCAATTTTATTCAAAAATTGCCATTGGTTAGGTATCGGCTCAAAAGTTTCAGGATTGACAAAACAGCTATTCCCATTTTCCATTGCGGGTTTGAAAAATGGTAAAGCAATCAGGTTACCCAAGCCTTTTCCCGAAAGGAAATCTTGATTAGGAAATAATCGGTCGAAGCTCGAACTTTTATCAAACATTGAAAAAGCTCCGGATTGTTCTAATATCGAAATAAAAACTTTTCTACTTCGAATTGCAGGATAAGAACTGTCAAAAAATATCCAAACGTGTCCACCATTTCCAGAACGTGAACGCTCCAAATATGCAGGTACATTTTTTTCCTTGCAAGCATTTAAGAAATTTACGGTTTCTTCTTTCCAGTTTTGTTTATCAAAATCCGCTACTAAAAACCAAGAGGTATTATCTTGTAACAATGGATAAACTCCGATTTGCTGAGCTCCATTCAAATGTTTTTGGATTTCATGATTCGTGAGCGGTAAATATGTTTTGTGTGAATAACTTGCAAAAGTGCCACCGTTCATTTTATGCAAACGATAGTGATAAGGGTCATACTGATAGGATGGCATATATCCCGACTTTCCTGACTTTTCCCAACGAACAGCAAAGACATCTTCCCGCCCCCGAAAGAGATCGTAGAAGATATTTATTTGAGATTCGTGTTTCATTTACATATTTTTTCAAAATGACTAAAATTAACCTACTCCTAAATGGAAAGAACTTCTTGAAAACCCCTTCCACTAAGATAATTTATTGTGAAGATAAAAAAATCAAATATCAACTTTTTCCAAAGTTGCTTAAATTGACTATAGTTTATTTTTACCTATTATTCCTAATAGTTTTATACCTACTATTCCAAACTAATACCTATTTTTACAAAACCCATTTTTCCAAAATCAAACACCTTTTTACCTGTTTATACTGCATAAAACCTGTTTTACCATCAAAAAATTATAATTAGGAACTATGAAAACCACCAACATTTCAATTAAAACCGCTATTTTCCGAGGTCTTCAAGCTCCAGAAACTGGCACTTTGGTGGGCTATGGCGCACTCATAGAAGCTTTTAATTTAGCAATGCCTTTACCCGAAAGCTTATCTCTAATAAGCGAAAAAAGAAGAAATTATCGCGAAAACGAATGGATCGTTTATTCAAACAAAACTCAATTTGACGATACCCTCTATAAGCATTTAGTTTTTGCCTTAAAAAATGAAGGAATTAATCTTTTCTTTTTTAAGAAATTATTTGAAATCCTTCCAGAAAATGAGGTCGTAGAACTTTTGAGTATTGAAGGAACTGGACAGTATACACGCAGAATATGGTTCTTATATGAATGGCTTTTAGAAAAAGAATTACCGATACCTAATTTAGAAATTAAAAATTATGTGCCCTTAGTAGATGAAAAATTGCAATATTCCTTAACCGATGGGGAACGTTCATCTCGACATCGAATTATTAATAACTTGCCCGGAACAGTCGATTTTTGCCCCTTAATTCGTAAAACACCCAAACTTGAAAAATACCGCTCTGAAAACTTATCTACTCAAAAAAACAACTATTTAAAGGGCATACGCAAAAGCGTTTTGCAAAGAGCTTCTGCATTTCTACTTTTAAAGGACTCAAAAGCGTCTTTTACTATTGAAGGAGAGAGTCCAAAAAGCAAACGTGCAGCACGATGGGGACAAGCTATCGGGCAAGCTGGCATGCATAACTTAAGTCATGGCGAATTTAAACGTTTACAACAAATAGTCATTGAGAACACGCGTTTTGTAGAAATGGGCTACCGTAAAAAGGGAGGCTTTATTGGTGAGCGCGATAGCGATTCATTTTCTCCTGTGCCAGATCATATATCTGCTAAAACCGAAGATATAGAACAATTAATGAACGGTCTAATTACCACCAATAATTTATTATTAAATGATGAAACGGATGCAGTATTGGCGGCGGCAGTTATTTCATTTGGTTTTGTTTTTATACATCCTTTTGTTGATGGTAACGGTCGTATCCATAGATATTTAATACATCATGTTTTATCAAAAAAGGATTTTTCAGATCAAGGCTTGATTTTTCCAGTCTCTGCCTCTATTTTGAACCATATATCGGATTATCAAAAAGTTTTGGAAAATTATTCGGCCCCGTTATTGGATTTTATGGAATGGAAAGAAACCCAAGACCATAATATAGAAGTAACCAACAATACCATAGATTTCTACAGATACTTTGATGCCACAAAACAAGCTGAATTTTTGTACGATTGTGTAAAAGACACTATCATTAATATCATCCCTAATGAAGTTACTTATTTGACTAAATATGAAGAATTCAAGTCATATTTGGATAATATATTCGAAATGCCAGATGACATGGTTGCTTTATTGGTAAGATTCTTGGAACAAAATAATGGCATATTCTCAAATCGAGCCAAAGTAAAAGAATTTAAACAACTATCACCTTCTGAAATAGCTGATATAGAAGAAAATTATAAATTGATTTTTTGAAAATTGATTTGATTGAAAACTATAGGCTGAACTTAGTTTATGTATTGAAATGGCTTTCTTAAATACTAAATCTGGAACAGCCGGAAATTAATTATTTAACGTGTTGAGGGATATTCTAGGGAAGCATCTGTTTTTTGATTGCTGAACTCATCGATATATAGGGAAATAAGTTGTTTTAAGTCCATTGGATCAAGTGTGTTGGCCATATCGCATACTTTTCGGCGATAAGGTAATTAATACTTGATCTTTCAAAGTCGGTACAGCGGGCCGGATCGAACTGTGGCACAAATCGAACCGCGATAGGCTTTTACCACGCAGGCAAAAGTGGCACAATTGGAACCGAATTAACTAAATGCAAACAATTTTGTTTGCCTACTCCCAAAACCACGCTAATTTAGAGGTTCATTTAATTAAGTCATCATGAGAAGAGCAATCATATTTGTCCACGGAAAAAGAGCTGGGATTTTAACTGAACTATCTGATAGAGGTTATAGTTTTGAATATGATGATAATTATAAAGGTGCAGTTGTTTCATTGACCATGCCAACAAGACACAAAAAATACAGCTATACATCCTTCCCTCCCTTTATTGAAGGCCCCTTACCAGAAGGCACCATGTTAGAGGGGTTATTGCGTATTACAAAATTTGATAAAAATGATTACTTCTCTCAACTAATTGCTAAAGGCAATAATTTGGTAGGAGCAGTTACGGTTAAATTAAGCGAGGATGAATAGATCTCCTAATCCATATGAAACAGGTCGCACCATCACTCTGAAATAGCCAAATACAAAGCTTCTAGCGTATAAAAAGTTTCTTCATAGTTATCTTTAGATACTAGCATATTCTCTGCTCCACCTTCAACCATTCCTGAATGGACGCAATTAAGCTCTAATCGCCTTATTCACCTACACCCTGTCGTTCACTTTCTTAGTATGTTCATCATTCATGAACAGTCATTTATTGTGAACAAGCATAACGAATAATTCAAAATTGAAGAATTATCCTATTTATAAAAACTATATCATAAATTCGGTATATGTCATAGTCGATTAAACGCTTTCCCCTCTTCTGTTAAATAAAACTTCTGTTTATGACTGGTAGGTTTATCGGGAATAGCTGTATTGCTTTTATAATGGATTTGACTAAGACGCTTCTAAAGCAGCCATTAACCGATGATTGAGATATAGTTTTTCTTTACCCACTTTTTCAGAAATTAGAAAACCTGCTTCTTCTAATGCCATTAGGTAGTTACCAACTGTTTTTGGTGTACCTAATTTTTCGTCAATTAAAAATTGTCTTTTGGTAGTAGTAGAGGAAGATTATTATAAGGTATGTTTTATCGAATTTTTTCATTTTAAACACGAGTAATGATGACGTTCTTTTTATTAACAAGGGTAAAAATGGTTAAAAATTACCCTTGTTTTTATTTTAGGTATGAAAATTACCATCGTTGTGTAATTAAATAATTACGATAGATTTTAAGTTCAATAAGTGAGCGGTATTAAAGGAAAGCTTTTGGACACCTTGTTTTGTAATCTCCAATTTAACTGCGACTGGCTGTAGCGACATTCCTAAGGAGACTCTTACCGTTTTGAGCCAGCCAATAGCGGGTTGTTTGACTTTGACTTCTTCTCCAAATCCTTTAAGCTTGCGAGCAAATTGTTCAATTTGCGATCTTTTCTTGTTCATCAATAAGGTTTTAACCTGATATAATCAAGTGTCTTGTCAGGCTATTGCCTGACTTATCGAAAAAAATTATTTGGCTACACCCTGATAATAAATTATGATTTGACTAGATACGTCTCGTATATAACTCACAACATCATTCAATTAGCAATTATAAGAACAACGTACAATTTTCATTATACTCAATATGAAGACTTCAAGTCGTATTTGGACAATATATTCGAAATGCCAGATGACATAGTTGCTTTATTGGTTAGATTCTTGGAACAAAATAAAGGCACACTCTCAAATCGAGCCAAAGAAAAAGAATTCAAACGACTATCCACTCCTGAAATAGCTGATGTAGAAGAAAATTATAAATTGTTTTTGCAAATTGATTTGATAGCTAACTATAGGCTGGTCTTAGCTATCCATTTTATGGATTGTAATCATGAATTGAAATGGTTTTCTTAAATACCAAATTCGGAACAGCCGAATATTAATTGATTAAGGTGTTGCAGAATATTCTTAGGCAAGCACCTATTTTTTGATTGCTATATCCATTAATATGTAAAGAAATGAATTATTTTAAGCCCATTAGATCAAGTGTGTTGGCCATATCGCATTCTTTTAAGTGATAAAGTAATTAATACTTGATCTTTCAAAGTGGCACAAACCGAACCGCTATAAGCTTTTAACCCACAGGCAAAAGTGTCATAGTTTGAATCGAAATGCCTAGCACTATGCAACCGACATCACCGGCATAAATCGAACTGAAGTAACCAAAAGTTGAAGGTTGTAATGGAGTTTGCCCGCTTCCCGACTTTTTTCGGAAATGAGTAGGTAAGTGGAATGGAAATCGGAGACTTTGAAGTTGGGACCAAGGCTTTTTTAATAAAGCGTTTTGCCCGTAATGAAGCTTTTCGCAGCATGGAGCGGTAATAGCTGAGATGGTCATAAAAACCGATTCTAATTTCTAGACGACTTCATATTACAGCTTAAATATTTATGAGAAAGAGAGAGAGAGAGAGAGAGAGAGAGAGCACTTACCTTTTTTAGGGGACTGTCTCTTAAAGTGTGTAAGTTCAAAAATTAGCTCGGGTTAGTTTTTTTTATTAAATTCTAACCCTTTCTTGGTAAAGTATCAAAAACTGATCAACAATCACTCCCCAGTTTCTGACTGGCATAGACCATTTTTTGGTCGCTTCCCTTACTGCCAAATATACTGATTTCATCACAGCCTCGTCTGTCGGGAAGGTTAATTTGTCTTGGTGTACTTCCTGATTTTTCCGTTCAGGTTCTCGATCAGGTTAGTTGTATAGATGATTTTCCTAATGTCCACAGGGAACTCAAAGAAAACAGTGAGGTCTTCCCAGTTGTTTCTCCAGCTCTGGACAGCATAGGAATATTTATGTTCCCATTTAGCTGCAAAGTCATTTTTTAAAGCAGCCTGTGCGGACTGTTTTGTGGGAGCATTATAAATCTCTTTCATATCCGTGGTAAATTGTTTTTTATCTTTCCATACCACATATTTACACGTATTTCGGATTTGATGTACGACACAGATCTGCGTTTTGGATTCGGGAAAAACAGTTCGGATCGTATCTGTAAACCCATTTAGATTATCTGTTCCTGTGATTAAGATGTCGTCTGTTCCACAGGCTTTCAGGTCGGTGAGAACACTCATCCAAAAGGAAGAAGATTAATTTTTGCCAAGCCATAGACCAAGGACGTCCTTGCGGCCATCGCGTTTCAGGCCCACTGCGATATAAATTGTTTTATTGATCACTTTGGATCCCTCTCTTACTTTAAAAACAATCCCATCCATCCAGACAATCAGATAAACAGGTTCCAAGGGACGATTTTGCCATGCCACAATATCTGAAGTGATAGCATTGGTTATACGGGAAATTGTGGACTAGGAGACATCAAAATTATAGACTTCTCTGATCTGTTCTTCAATGTCCGACACAGACATCCCCTTGGCGTATAACGAAATAACAACGTTTTCAATGTCTTCTACCATACTTTTTCTCTTGGGTATGATCATTGGGTTGAAACTGGCATCACGATCCCTGGGGACCTTAATGTCTTCTTCACCGTAACTGGTTTTGATCTTCTTTGAAGTGTAGCCATTACGCGAGTTGTCGTTTTTTCTTAAATTGTGCCTGTCGTAATCCAAATGGGCATCGAGCTCGCCTTCAAGCATCTTTTCGATCCCGCGTTTCTGTAGATCTTTTAAAAAATTATGTAGTTCTTCTCCGGTCTTGAACTTCTTGAAAAACTCATCTGGGATTAAATCTTTGGTTTCCATAAATGTGTAAATATTAAATGTAAAAAAATTCTGCTTGGACTAACCCAAGTAGAATTTTCTACTTACACACTTTTTGGTACAGTGTCCTGTATTTATAAGAAAAACGAACAATAAGAATTGAGAAGTAAATTTTTCACGATTTTAATTGATTATGATTATTGTAATAACTACATAAAACTGATTACGGTAAACATCTTTGCTTAATTAATTAAATAATATTACTTCCCATTTCCTAAGTTATCAGACCAGTTGACTAATATCTATTTTTCCCTTTTAAATTAAAAGAAATACCAAAAGTTATTTCTGGATTATCAAAATCCTTATCAATATTCATAAATGATACTCCTCCGTTAATATTTACAACTCTACTGAGACGAATCATTAACCCTGCCGTTCCAACATAATATCCTAATTCTTCCATGTTATCAAAGTTAGTGATTGAATCAACGTCCCCAATGTGCCCATAGCCGCCTCCTATGTTTAAATACAGTCTTTTTGAAATTTTAAAGTTTGGTCCTAATTGAATTTCGGTTTTGTTTATTGGCTCTCCTCCATTCCAAATATTATTTTCCGTTATTAAACTTGTCCTTGCCGAAATATGAAACCCAACAGTTCTTCGACCTCCAGATTCATAAAGCAAGCCTAAATAAGCAATTTCACCACTTTGAATTCCTAAACTCGAAAATGAACCTAAACTGCGTTTAATAGATTTTTCTTTTCTCTTTTTCACTGGAAATGAACTTTTTTTAGTTGATCCCGACTGATGTAAATTTATTCTAACACTCTTATTTCCAGCGTTAACATAGAACCAATCTTCGCGTGAGTAAGAGTTATAATTTGCTTCACATTCCAGAGAAAACCAATTATGATATTTACTCTTAACCCTACACCATGAAGGCAAATTTGTTATTTGGTAATCGCTCGAGTTTGTATTCACATCAATTATTATAGATTTTACAACCTCATTAAGACGTATATTTTCTTTTGAAACACTCAAGGTTATTTCCTGCTTTTTTGGAGGAACAGGTTGAGACGCGTATATTTCTACTTCTTTATCGCCCGCTGTAATCTTATACAAACCTGTTCGGGGACTAATACCAGTATTGGGTGTATAAGTAATATCAAAATAACTGTCGAATTTTTGTACTGTACACCAAGAAGGTATGTTACGCACAGAATAAGAAGTTGCATTAGTATTAACAAAAATGCGATCCATACCACCTAAAGGTGAAAAGGTTAAACTTTCTTTAGATACGCTTAATTTTATCACTGCTTTAAGCGCACTAATGCATTTTTCTAATTGTGATTTGGCATAGTTATCATTTGGATTTTCGTTTAAAACCCATTGGTAATTCTCCTTTGCAGATTCATAACTGTTATTATTAAAAGCTCTATTAGCCACAGTAAGCCAGTTATTACATGAATTTGCTCGTGAGTATCTAATTTCAGCTATTTGTTTGTCTCTTCCAGAGGCTGTGTCCATCGCATCTTGGTATTTCTTTTGAGCACATACATAATCACCATTGTCAAAACAATTATCTCCTGCCACTAAAGGTGTTTGAGCCAAGACGGAGGTTGCAGTAGCAAAAATCATAACTAATACTATAATCTTTTTCATACTATTTTTTTATTATAATTTTTTTAATAAATCTGAAATATCTGCATCTGGATTGGGAGTCTTACGTTTGATAATTTCAAACATTACATCCGACAGGTAGGGATAATCTAACAAGTTGATGTCGTAATTAAATATGTAATAAGAAATTTCTATCAGAATTTTACTAAGCTTCTTATTTTGAGTTTCTTTTGACATACTAGCTACTGATTCTTGTCCATCCAAAGTCATAATTTTTTCAATAGTTTCTTTTAGTCCATCATTAAGTGCTTGATAGTTTTCAACCTTATTTCTGAGTTTGTCGATTGATGATGATTCTAGTTGTATTTGATTAAATTGATTTTGAGCATCTTTAATCTTAGCGTTGTTAAACGTACTTTGAAACAACTTGGTTATACTAAAGTATTTCTCTAAGTCAGATAAGAGTGGTTCTATATCTTTAGAAGGTCCTAATATTTGTTTATCATTTAGTATGGATTGTAGAGTAGATGATTTTATTAAGTCCTCAAAATTCCTATTTTTATAATTATCTACTACTCTTGTTATCATTACATTCTTACTATTTTCCTTTACGTCTTTTATCTTCTGTATATTAATTTGTTCTTGAGTTATCAATTGCACGTCCTTATCGGTAATATTTGATTTAAGTATAAATATTGAATCTGTTTTTAGTTTGATAAATTTTTCTAATTCGTTCATTTCAGTTTCTAAATTTTTCAATTTAGACAAATCTGACTTTAGATTATTTATTGTATCCAATAAATGTCGAAGTGTTACTTGATTTTCATTATTTGATTGCTCATAATTTTTAATTACTTTAATCAAACTATCGTTTGTAATAGCCTGCTTTTGTAACGTATTAATTAAATCCTGCTGAGCATAGGATGATCCAAACCCGCACCAAATGAATGTTATAACTCTTATTATTTTCATTCTTATTCTACTAAATCTTACTTATTTTTTTCTTTTTTCAATATTAATATAAGCTCTGTCGGCATCATCATTTAATTTTCTCATTAAGCGGTAAGACGCGACAGAGGGTAAATCGGGAATATCATACAATCCATTCCCAAATGAATCTATCTGATTCTTTAATGGACTATATATGTTTTCTGTATAAGTTTTTTGTGAATTAAAATCCTCATACATTCCTGACCACATATCGATTTTAGTATCCAAATACTTATTATGCTTATTAAACAAGGTATGGGGTATTTCATTTAACTCACTATGTAAGCGGGTGCAATTGTTTAAATATCCATTCCCTAATCCATTTTTTCGATAATTTTCAACTTGGTTGAGTTTACCTCTTATATCATCAATTGGAAATTCGTCTCTAAGTGCTGAATCCGAATAAGAAAAGTTAATACAAGAAGATATAAAACGATTCACTTCATCATATTCATCAAAGATCCATTTAATATGTAAAAATCTGATAGCCACTGGACTCCCATTCTCAAGATAGGGCGACTTCTGTAATAATTGATATTCACTACGAATAAATGCTAAATCTGCAGGACTCCATGATTTATTATTAAAAACATAGAATGCCTGTTCCAAAAATTTATTTACATAAGCAGAATAAAGATTTTTAGATAAAATCTTTTTCTGTTGATCATTTTCCAATTGTGTTCCTCCCAAACGGCCATAAACATGTTGTGGAGGGTGTGGTTTGTAATGATCATCTATAAGGTATTTTATATCGTCATAAATATCTTTATTGAACTCATTATTAGGCAGTGTTTTTATCAAATCGATTTTATCATCGATAAGCTTCACTGAAGGATAATTTTCAGAAGCTGGGGGTTCAGGAGGTGGCGGAGTTGGTATAAGCGAATTTATCACGAAGAATGCTATTGTCCCAATGACGATTACAGCCAAGCCAATTTTTATTGCTTTCATTGTACCTTTTTCTTTAATTCATTTATGGATTTCATCGTAGCCTTACCCGAAAGTTCTAAGTATTTCTGAAAAGCCTGCGAATCGGAGCAAACAAAGTCTAAAAACTTTTTTAATTCACTGTTTTTCAAAGTGTCATCTCTTTTCGTATCCTTCAGCAGCTTATCAAAATCATTTTTCTGAGTACTATCCTTTACTAATGCCCAAAACTTTAAATATATATCAATGCTACTTTTAAAATCAACAGGATTCTCCTTTTCGTATTTTTCCAATTGTTTCTTAGTTATAGTGCCACTTTGCAATTGTTTTTTAATGTCATTATTGACTCCTTGATTTTTAGTTTCTTTGTTTGTAGTTTGCTGTATTTTGCTTTCATTGATTGATTCAAAGTCCTTATTTGTTGATTTACTTATATTTGCTTCTCTTCCTTTAGCTTCCGGATTACCACTCGCTTTTATTTTCGCAACATCATTATTTTCGTTTAACACCTCTATCTCTGATACTTTGGATTTTAGAAAAACATTTATGGAATCAGCAATTTGATTTAAATTCCAATTTCTAACATTATAGAATTTTTTTCGAATTGTATCATATTGAGTGCTATCTATCCCATTTATAGAATATTTTAACTTTAATTGCTGGGAAGAATATTTAGTACTATCTTTTAACAATCTAAAGTCAAAATTATTAATCGAATTTCTTTTCTTAATAGCTCTATCAATCGATTCAGCCGTTTTTTTCCATTGACCCTCTTCAATTGAATCGAGAGTTGGCTCATTACTTTTTAACCACGTTATGGGATTATACCATATAGAATTTTCTTCTTTTTTATCTACAATATTCTGTTTATCCCATTGTGTTTTAAGACTGTCTAATACGACAAGATTAAGTTCTGCTCCGTAAACGTAATTTTCTATTTGTGATTCAGTAAGAAAATCAGTCTCGATACTCGCTTTTGGCCAGAGCCACCATACTCCAAATGAAACTATCAATAATACTAAAGGGACTAAAGCCATAACCATTATAGGTTTATTGTTCTTCTGGTATTGCGCAACTAGCTTCCCGTCATAACCACTATTTTCTGAAATTTCCTGTAATTCAAAACCGATAAATTTCCAACCTTGTTTTGGTCTAATATAGGATTCCACATCTTTTCCTGCTTTAGAATTGGAATAACCAGGAAGGCTTTGATTTTCCTTTCCGTATTTTCCTATATCAATACTGTATTTCTCAACTTTTACTAACTGTAAATTTATACGGATAGTATCACTATCTTTTGGACAAAATGTTATTTCCCCATAAAACTTCTCGTTATTCTTATGATAAGTTGCAGAAACCTGGTATTTTTTATTAATTTCATCGTTTATAAATTCAACTTCTGTAGAAACTTCATATTTTCTTTTTTCTTCTATTGTTACTTTTATATCGGAAATAGAAACATTATTCAATATTCCTGAAAATCTTACTTTTTTATGCTCGTTTAATTGTAATTTAACTATTCCAATATCTTCGGGACAATCCCTTTTAAAATCTATTGGTTGATTATCCGAAAACAGATTTTCTCCTTTTTTTGCTGAAACAGTCCAACTCTTCCCAAGATCTTCGCCACTGAAAGTGAATTTATTATTATCTACGGTTTTAAAAGTGTAATTGTCGTCACATTTGATTTCAGCATCGTTAATAGGAATTCCGTTTCTATCTCTTATCTCTAGAATGACAGTTTTTATTTTAGGTTCAGGATTGCTAAAGGCTGCATAATCGATAATGATTTCATTTCTCTTTAACTCAAAATATTTATGAATTTCCGAAGTGGGATTTGATATAGTACCATTTGCTTCTATTGGAAAATAAAATCGATCATCCTTTTTATAATTTATATCAACCTTATCCTTTGCCCTGATAAGATTATTGCCTTTTCCATCTGATCTTTGCATACCATTAGCTGTGATAGTTAAGCCTTTACTGCGGTTATAATTATTCAGATAGTAATATTCATTTTTTAAATCAATATTTTTTAAATCAATCCCTGAATTTCTCATTATATCTAGAACATCACAATTCAATCTTAATTCACTGTCTATTAATAACACCTGTTTATATTCGCAATATTCTTCCTGAAAAGGTTTATCCAAATATTCTATCAATTCATCATCATTTTTGTAATAAATGAAAGCAGCTTCTTTGGTACCTGGCTGAAGCTGATTAATGGAATGATCCTGTAATGTATTATATTTACTTAATATGTCAGCTACGAAAGTCCAATCCTCTTGAATAATTTGGGTTCTTTCACCCCGATTCATTTGGTTGTTTATGATATAATTATCAACATAATGACTTTGCAATTTGTCAAGAATTGATTTAATATCTACTCCGGACAATCTCTCGTCTGATGGCAAAAAGACAGAAAACGCAATAAACCCAGTTGCATTATTACGCAAAGCATCCTTAACAATCTTATATTTTCTAAAAACACAACCATTTGTAACAAAATCAATAGCATATACCGATTTACCTAATGAAGTTTTACTCTCAACATTATTCCTAATCTCATTGCCTATTCGCGGTGCATTTTGCGTATTATATAACGTGCGGAATCCACCGTTAGTCCCGTGTACAACTATTTCCATAAAAGCTACTTATTAAATACATCTAAAATACTTTTCTTATTGGGAGCTATTCTTCTAATTAAAATATCAATGATGTTTTCAGAAGTCTCACTATCAAAAGAACAGATTTGATCAAAATATACTTCACCTAAAGAGAAATGAGTTCCAAGAATTTTACCAGAATTTATACTATTCTCCTTGCAACGCACTTTTAATGAGTTTATAAAAGAAGTAAAGTTGGCATTTTGGAGGTAAACATTTATATCATTAACCTTGTTCTTATCTATAGATGGCATTAAATCACTTTTAGTAACAACAATATAAATTGCGTCTGTTGATTTACTAAAAATATTATTATCCTTGAAATAGATTGCAGCAGCCTGTAAGTAATCAGCTTGGGTATAACCGTCAACATCTAAATTGTTTTTCTTTTCATAATCGACGAAAAAGAAGTGAATTTTTCTGTTATCTCCGTCCAAGAAACGTAGCAAACTATCCAGTGTTGCTTCGTGTTCAGGTGTTGGCAAATTATCGCCAGCATTCTTATGGAAAAAGCATTGAAATATCTCCCCACTCAACTCTATCAATGAAACAGATCTAGGGTCCTCATTGCCTTTTCTTAATACAAATGGTAAATATTGGGTACTATCAACTGGACTTGGAGGAGGCAAGATAGCAGTAGAATTTGCAAAAATATTCTTTAAACCCGTCATATATTTAAACCCTGGACCCTGCGCAAATTCTAAATATCCCTTTGTATTTGCAGTGCTTAATACAGCAGACAATGCACAAGTCTTCCCAGATCCAGGTATTCCCCAAAAATAAACTTCCGTATATCCATCTGGAATAGAATCAGGAGTTTTACCCATTCGCAACTGTGGTAAAACAATATTGTTTAGACGATCAATCACACCTTCAGGTATGCCGACATGTAATAAATCATTACGACTCAATGTTCCGTTACCAAGGTAACCCTGAATATCATCAGCTGAAAATGAGTTTTTATTAGTTCGTAGTTTTTCTAAAATTTCAATTTTTTCCGTTTCTCTTTTACGACTCTCTTCTGCATAATTTTCTAACTTTTGTTTTGCTTCTGATGCATGAATACCCGTTGGGAATTCTGTAAGATAAGTTCTACAACCCTCTTCAGTATGGCGATAATTCTTCCACGCCCCATCATCTACATGTTTGTATTCATTTTGTAAGGTCGTTATTGCCTTGCGTTTACTAGCATCCAAATTTCCTGTAGTTCTCAATTCGTCTAGAGATACAATTTCCTGGTTTATAAATTCAAAAAGTTGTTCTGCTGTAAAATCTTCTACTCTATTGAGGATATCTTCACTGTTCATATATATCATTTAATAAGTTTATAGCTCTACTTCATATGGTGCCAAACGTCCAAAAACTTTGGAACTTCGTTTAGTGATAAACCAAGATAATAGCATCAATGCCCACGCCAATATTGCTAAAACAATAGAAAGCGGAGTGGGTTTCCCAAGTGTAGTAAATTTTGCTTTTAGATCTGGGAAAGATAAATCATAATTAAAATCTTCGGCTACTTCACCATTTTCTCGTATTGTGGAAAAACTCACCAAACCATTGCGCCAACCAGTTGATTTTGCGTCAATATCATTTACCACTTCTACAATACCTATTGGTTTCCAACCTTTAGCCTTTTCTTCTCCATCGGCAAGCCAATTTTTGGCAACCTCTTTTACTCCGTTCCTGCTAATCGTATTGGAATAATTAGTAGGAAATAGATCAGAGTGAATGGTTTGCATCTTATTATTGATTTGTGTATCAAAAGAAACTCCTTCTTTTTCAATTCCAAGCTTTTCTAAATCAGTCCCTAAATTAACATTGCTTTCCAATGTTCGTTGATAAAGCTTCATTCTTATATCAGCATAGTTTTCATATTTACTAAACATATTTTGGGCTTGTGTGATATTTTCTGAAAGTTGATTTTGGATTTGTACTTTCCTATCAGTAACCGTAAAATAATGAGAAAACGGGGAATAAGTAAAAAATGCTGTTAGTCCAGTAAACAAAACTATCACTGTAATTTCTGCTATTCGACTATTATTAAAATTGCCTTCTACACCTTTAAGCCATTTAGCAAGATAGGCGAAGCCTGCCAAAAGCAAGGTGATGATCACAGCAAAAATCACACTCGTTTTGGTGTCTCCTAATGTAGAAAAATTAAACCCAAGAAAGCATACAAAACCAAAAGCAACAGCAGTTAAAACTGATATTACATCGGCTAAAGAAAATTTTGATTTATTCATAATACGGCTTATGTTTATAGTTATCCTACCTAAAGATTTAAATTCTTGGATAGAATAGTTAGCTATTATTTAATAATTTTTTCAATTCGTTATTTACTCTGTTCAGTTCTTGTTGCAATTGATTGCGTTCTTTCTCCAATTGCAATCGCTTGTCAGTTAAAGGCTGAGATTGAGGGCTGTTTTCAGCTGTTCGCACGGTGAAAGAGCCAATTTGAATGGTTTTATCCTCTTTTTTTATTACACCTTTATATTCCTTCGTTTCCTTGCCATAATGTACCTGTATATTGTAAGGTGTTTCATCTATGCTTGGCTCCTGCTTTTTATAATATTGGATATATATATTATAAGTTCCTTGAGGCGCACTACCAGTTTCCCAAAAAATATTTTCAATCGGATTTTTACTATCTGGGTATTCTACATTCATATCAATTTCTAGTTGTCCGCCACTTGAGGACATCCGGTTTTTATAGAAAATCATTTCTCCGTATGGATCGGTACAGATCAAGTCCAAATCATTGTAGTTATTCCAGTTCAACTTAATCTGAACATCACCTGAGGAAGGAGAAGGAGTACAATCTACCTCCGCATTCGATTTTACCATTTGCAAGGCTTTGTCCAACTGGATAAATTTGCCGATATTATCCTGAGTTCCTACACCTGTACTTTGCAAAATGCAAATAATTTTCTTCGTGGTAATATTATTATTAATGCTTTTCATCAAAGCCACCGCACCAGAAACTATGGGCGCAGCCATACTAGTACCGTCCATCATGGCATAGTCATTACTACCCACTGAACTATAAATGCCCACACCGGGAGCTGATATAGTTGCGTATGAACCATAGTTACTAAATTGAGCTTTGCTAAGGTTTCTGTTGCTTTTATCTGTTGCCGAAACAGTGATAAATAACTCAGGTCTTTGCAGTGCGTCAATACCCGCTAATACATTATCGTTGCCAGCTGCGATTACAAGGGTAGAATTATGATTAGCTGCAATTCGCATTACCCTTCTCCACAGTCGTTCTTCTTCTTTAAAGTGATTCCGAATCAACTCTTTTTGTTTATTTTCAGGGAATTGTGAAAGCCCAGTAAACTGACCTCCCAAGGATACATTAATCACATCGGCACCTTGATATAGGGAGTAAAGAATACCATCTAACACAGAAGTTGTAGTCATCAAGTTATTTTCATTGGCCACCTGAACCGGCATAAACTTACAATTAGGAGCAATCCCCGAAATCCCTTTTCCATTATCAGCAATTGCTAATGCTATTCCTGCTACGTGTGTGCCATGGTCAATCTGCTGTGGAAAAATCTCATTTGAGTGCTTCCAAACATTATAGGGTGCTACGACCTTACTTGCCAATTCAGGATGTCTCAAGTTAAATCCGTTATCGACAATAGCCACTGTAACTTTTTCTGAACCTTGTGTTATTTCCCATGCTTCCAGAGCATTTATAGCCTTCAGATACCAAGATTTTTCCTCCTCGGAAATTGCCGGATCGTTAGGTGTATAACTGCCTTCAAAAAGCGCTTCATCAAAAACAAAAAGCTCATATTCGGGAGCAAATGCCGCTGGAATTTCCTCTTTCAGGCGTTCGCGTTCTTCCTTCGGAATCTCAATTTGCGCCCGCTTTACTACATTATCATAATACACCACTTTATATTTTTCATCTGGGTATTTCTTCTTGAAAACTTTAGCAAATTCCATGATAGATTTATCCTCATTTTCCATCAGAATATTCAGGCGATTACTAATAATCGATGGATTTCCTGGAATAACATCTGGATTCTCTCCTATTGGCGGTAAGACTCCTTGCTGTGGTGGTAAAATATCTTCATGTCCTGGAGGAGTTGGTACTGGCTGATAAGGATTGTGGGGGTCGTAAATTCCTCCGTCATCCCCAACATTCGGGTCATCCCGGATCCAAGCATTATCATTGTCGTTTAGAGCTCCCCCTTCATTATCTATAACATTGTGATTAATGTCACTACAGCCACGGAACAACCACAAAAACAACCATATTAAAAGTAGAATCAACAATATCCAAAGAAGCCATTTCAAACAACCTCTTTCGATAAATAATGCTCGTAACCAATTCCAAAATCTCGTGTACCAAGGAGGGTCAGAAATTACTGTTGGAGGAACTTCTATTGATTGATACTGTGCTGAAAACTCTTTATTTCCACTAATTTCATAACCCTGTGGATTTTCGTCCCAACCAACAAATTCGTATCCCTCGTTTGGTTCTACTTTTGGAATGTCATCATTGTCAAGAAACTCATTTTGCAATTTGGAGACAAATGAGTTTCCAATTAATGTTCCATTTTCTCCAGAATTGTAGGTTATAGTAAATTGTGTTGGTAGCTCAGGTTCGGTTGGTTGGAGTTCAGGTTCTAGTTCAGGATTTTTCTTTTTAATAATTAAATTTTTACGGATTTCGCTAATATCCTCTCTTACATTCTCACGTAGCTGCATTCCCCAAACCCCCAAAACAACCATGTCTTCATAGCAATAAACAAAACGGTCGTCAATATATTTTAAAGCATTTTTAAGAAATTCTGCTTCATCAGTTTTACCACAATTTTTAAGTGAAGCTATTCTACTTTCATAGTGACCAAGAGTTTCATCCTTTATGGCTGAATATTTTTCTTGCTCGGCACCGTGTAAATCAGATAAAAGTTGAGGAGTTTCTTTATAAGATTTACTGTAGAAAGTTATTATGTCATGGTCCTTTATTGGTAGTGCTAAAAAATCTTGATACTTGAGGTCAATATTTTTTTTCACAATAGTATCAATAGCAGGGTATCGATCAAACAAAGTCTTTCCTTTAATACCCTGTAGCGCTTTGAAGTATTTCAAATCAGTGCTACACAATTGCTCTTTACCAATTACCGTTGCCATAACTATTAGTATCTAAAGGTTTCAGACTCTTTAATAATTGTCCCCAAATTTTCATTCGCTTGTACATCATAAGTAGGGATATCACAAACAGAGATAAAACCTGCTTTCAAATGGTTTGACCAAGACAAGTAACTGCGGTAACTCGGCAACGATTTCATTTCTTCTGGATTGTTTTGAATAATATCCGTCCAGTTTTCGATTTTATCAAACAACTCAGCAACTGAGTTTTCAGTCGGATTTTCATTATAATCTAAAATCAATCCTAAATTATTTTTTTCATTTGCCTGTTTTAAATCATAGATTTCAGAATCATCAAAATATTCAAAACCTACAGTTCGGATACATTTGTTTAAAAGCTCAGTACTCATATCCGCAACCATATCATAAGGCAAATCGCTTTTGTTTTGCCCCTCTAAATGTTTTCTGATCTTTTCGGCAATTTTTTGTGCGATATCTACTTTCTTGAATAGTTTTTGGTACATATCTGTTATGTCTTGTAAGGCTGAAGAGCCATTTTGAGCCAAAACCTGCTGGACTATATTTTTGTCATTTTGATTAATGTATGCAAACCAGTAATCGAGTAAGGTGTCAGCCAATTGTTGGGCATTGTTTTTAATAAGTTCTGAATTGCCAGTTATCAACTCTTCCAAATTAACTTTGTTTTCTTCAAGTTCGGAACGGAATTTCAATATATCTTCTTCCGATGTTTTCTCATAATGAGTGCATAGACGATCAAAATACATATCCGGCGAATCATTTTCAATAACAGGCACTCTTTGTTTGTAGGTACTGTAAATATTCATATTCACCACATCGCGATGCTCAATGCTACTTATTTTTTTTCTAAATAGCTCGAGTACTTTACCTTCATTAAGCAACAATTCATTCTTCAATTTTCCGTATAATTTAATACCATCTGCCCTAAAAGCTGTATCTAATTTGAATTGAATATCTCCTGCAATGGATTTTGCTTTCTGTAATTCTTCGTCTTTATCATTGCTGTGAAAGTATTTCAGCAATTCTGATACAATGACCAACGAAATCTCGTTGAGTTCATCAATAATTTTTTCAAGACGAGCATTGTTTATATTTTCTGCAGCAATAGTTAGCTTATCAATAATCAGCTGTGTCCCATCCTTATTAATACTAGCTGCTTCGTCCCAGGATTCTTCAGGATTGGCAAAGTGACGCTTAACAAAATCATAATCGATAAAAGATTGGCGAAGTTTCTGACGAAAGTCGGGATAGCTAGGCGGTTTGATTTCTTCTAATTCTTTTCCATGCTCTGAAAAGCCTTTAAATACCTGACTATGCGATTCTGAATATACAAAGTCACGTAACAAGAAAATATTTCGAAAATCTGGAGAAGATTTTGTCCAACTATTAAACCAACGATGGGTTTTAGTATTCAATAGCTCTATAGACAACGTATTATCGAACCTTTGAAGCCAACGATTCTTTAGAGAAGTCAGATCATCCTTTTTGTCATGATTTGAATTAAATCTAAGGTTTTCATTAAAGAAAGTACCTATAATGAATAAGGGTGATATTTTTGAGGTAGATATAAATTTCTCTCTTTTATCCTCTGTATTACCAATAAACTTTTCGATCCAATTATTAAGCATTTCAGGCATCGAGCGCTGAGCAGCTTGTTCGTGCTTAGCACAAAGCATAAATATGCTGATTTTTTCTGCGTTAGAATATTTATTAAACAAATAGGCTACTTTACCCCTTATGAGTAAATCGGGTATATTTTTTTCGCTAAGCATTTCTTCAGCTAACGTCATTCTAGCTCTTGCACCCGGAAAATCTAGCAAGTCAGTTTCTTTCAAAAACGGCTTGCTTTTGAGTAAAGATTCTTCCTGTTGAAATACCAATTCGGCAGTCAAAGCGCACAGGTATGATTTTTTAAATGAAACCTGACGTTCTTGCCCTTTGTCTATAATCAGTGCCGTTGTTGTTGCCTTGTATTCCGTTTCAATATTGCTCGGTGATGCATAAATCTCTTTCAAACGCTGGACATCGAGTAATGTACCATATTTGCGTAAAACTGATTCTATTGGCAAATAAATAGTATTTGTAAAGTTTAGTTTCTCGTATTCAGAAATTAAAGATGAAAATAGGAAATTGAATTTTTCATTTTTATTCCACAAAATAGAAACTATATCTATCCATTCATTTGGTCGCAATTTGGAAATGAATAATGAAACTTCTTCGAAAAAATAAGAGAAAAGTATGTTACTAGCCTTAGTTGCGAAATTTTCTTTAAAATAATCCTGCATATCTAGCACGTCATCTTCTCCAAAAACACCTTGCTGAGTTTGCACGTCTATAAGCCGAGCCTTCAATGAATCGATTTCTGAATTTATTGTCTCCATCTTCAAAATCAAACTATGATCTGCTTTACAATCATTGTAATAGCTGTCACAAAGCACGAGAGCTATATCTGCAGGAGATAATAGTGTGGCTTTAATCGGAAACTCTCTGTTTATCGGTTTGTAATTCACAGAAAAACGCGAAACCAAACTCGTAGATTCACTTCCATCACCAATAGGATTAATATCTTCGATAAAATTATGAACATTTTCATTTTCACCAGCAATACTGAATGGCTTTCCTTCTTCCGACAACAAGCTACTAATAAGGTATGATTTACCAACCTGACTCTCACCATATACGGCAGCAGCAGGATTATTTTCTAATGCAAATTTTTTCTTTTTCAGTTTTCTTCGGAAATCAACCATGGTGCGGTAGGCAGTGTTCTGTTTTTCTCCGTCTAAATAGGTGCGAATCCATTTATTAGAATTTTCAATTATTTCGAGTTGCTTTTGTATATTTGTTACCATTATGAAGCTCTATTTAATTGTTAATATTCAAAGAGAAAATACCAGAATCAAGCCAGAAATTGTCCAATTCACTCATACTTTGAATTTGTAATGAAAAAAAGTTTTTAGGCAAAGGATTCCCCTCATTATCCCCAATCTCTTCTATACGAAGTAGCTCCATATCTTCATTTTTGTCTCGTTCTATAGTTACCTTGAGAGGCATTTTGGAACGTATTTTTCTTTTTTCCTCCTCAACTCCTATCTTTAGGCTATTTACATCGTTTTCATTCTCCAAACGACCCTGAATCCGGTCTTCCAATCTTTCATCATTGAAATCAAGCACATAAAATGGTCGTGACGGATAGGAAGATATATCCAATTGACGAACTCCTATTTTGAGAGGTAATGAAACTACATCTATGGTGACCGAATTAATATCAGGTGAGATTATAGTATCTATATATTTTAACCTGTCGTTAAGTCTTCCAAAATAATTAGTAGTTGGGAGTAACTTTTTCTTTAGGTCTTTAAGATTTAATGAAAAACCATTTAGACCTCCATTTTCTGCAATATTACCTATCATAGCACCAGTTGTAATAATAGATTTTGGGTTGATAAATTTCCCGTTGCTGTCCACAAACGGATAGCGTTTGTCTTCGGGATACCAACGACCTATACGATAATTGTTCATTGTTTTCAGACGGTTGGGTGATATGGCATAATGCTTTAAAAAAATATCAGCCAAAGGTCTAAGCGAAGTTGGGCGACCAGCAAGCAATACTATATCACAATCGTAATATGATAGCAAGGAAGATACTTTACCAATTAGAGAATCAAAAGTCTTTTCAATAATTGCTGAAACAACTTTCCTTTCGTACTGCCATTGTAATGATTCAAATTCAAATCCAAAATGACTATTAAAATGATTGAGGACAATCTGTGTTGGTGGGTTTTCATCAAAAATGTCCCCAAAGGACAAAATTTGGCTTTCGACTTTATCTTCTTTCAATATTTCTAAAAAATGAGAAATTATTGGCACGGAGACTTGTAAGTTAAAACTGCTTCTTAATTGTCGGTTACGAAATGATACACCATTATCTGTCCCCAGGAAAGGTTGCATAAAGCTCACTGGATTTTTTCCTAATGAAACTAGCTTTTTTTCTATAGGCGAGTGTTTTCCTTCAATAATTATTTGGTGAATAAGTTCTTTCATTAAATCATCGCCAGCGGTATAAAAACTTTCCCAAAAAAGAGACACAGGCGTTAAAGAGCATTGACCGGCTACGTCATATTTATATGCAGCAATCATTACATCAGTGGTTCCTGCTCCAATATCAACAGAGCCGATAGTGAGTGATTTTTTACTATAATCGCCTAAATCACTTCTTATCTTTCCATAGATATCAAAATAGTTTTCTATATTTTTCTGGTATCTTTCTCCTAGCTCTGCATACAGAAATACAAATTGTGCAGAGGTAGCCTCATCGTAAATCCATTCTATAGGTTCTTCTTTATTTGAAAGATTTTTAGCAGAAGGAATCACTTGTACATTTCTAAGGACTTCTTTTTCATCAATTTCTGTCTGATATGTGTCTTGAAAGAAACGATCGAGTATAATAGCGGCATCTTCGGCACATTTACGCAATGCAATCTGTTCAACCCGAGACATTGCTGTGGGGCAGGTTACAATAATTCGCCCTATTTTTCGGGGCATTGATTCATTCCCCCAATGGTTTCGCTGTTCGTAGCTGTTGATTTGCATATTTGCCTGCGCCAAAATTTCGAGAAAAGCGAATGTCATCAATGCTCTGCGAGAGTAGTTCATTAAGATGCCTCCACTGCCTTCTAAATTTAATGAACCATCATTACTTAATTGTTCGGAAACACCTTCTATGTAAATCGGTTTTGTGGTTTCGCCTTCAAGTTGGATGAACTCCCATTCTTGTTTTTGTGATTTGGTATCCCATAAAAAACGTTTAGGACTTGAAAATGTGCTTGTTTTTTCCGCCCCTGTATTTAAATTAGTGGCTTTATGGATTAATTGGTTCGCCTCTTTTCCTAGTCGAATCATACTTGGATATACAAATTGACGACTATTTTCGATGCCAAGCTTACCTCCAAAATCAGCTTCTCTAAAAGCCAAACGCATATCAAAAGGATCACGTTGTTTGTTAAGCTGGTTATCTAAAATAGGTGAAGTGAAATCCTGTAATTCCAATGGACTGGCCTGATTAAAATCCCCGTTGTCAAAAAGCATAGTACAGGTTCTGGAATTACCTATATCGACTACTAAATCAACGTTGCCATAAGCTACATTATTATTTGAGTAAAGTGTAACTGCCGGCAAAGTATTCGTTTGTTGAATATATCTTATTAAATAAATGTATTGCGCGAGATAATTTAACTTAGGTTTTTGCCCTCTATAATCATTTATATCATCCAGATTATGGAATTTGTTAAGGACATATTTATCTACCCAATCACAATTAGAAGTTTTTGAGCAAAAAGCAAGTAAATTATATTCATTGTTACATAGAGCAAAATCTTTTGATCTATCGTAATTATTAGTGAAAACAGGTGTTTCATTTAAGTCTTCATCTTCAAATGTTTCTTTCTCAAATACAGTACGCGTGTCAAAAGCTATAAGAAGATTATATTTTTTAATATTTCCATTTTCTTCAATAGGAATAAGCTTGAAACGGCACCAATTTGTTGGTCCAAATTCTGATTTATTGCTCTTAAGCAGAAAGAATGGCATTGGGTACCAAATGTTTTCAAACTTCTCCCACTTAATGCGATTAATGGACATCGAGAAACATCCCGAATCTTCTGGGCTGTCCGTATCAATTGAAATAGTTGACTTTTTGTATTCAAAAAAATCTTCTTTAATTGTTTCCCAGTTTTCCGATACCTTAAAGTCATCTTTCGCTACAGCATAACCAAGATCTGTTAAGTCGTACTTTTTTACCCATATTTCTTCTTCAGAAAAATAATGAGCAATTTCCATTTTCAATTGAGAATCAGAGATATCAAACCATTCATGGAAATACATTTTGAAGTTATCATTCAAGTTGATTTCAAGAGGGATTGTGTATAACTGAATGCCTGAGTTGGCTATTAAATTCATATTTATTAAACTTTATTATCATTTCAAACTCATAGTACAACTAAAAAAATAGTTTGGTGATTTTGTGTGAAAAATTAGTACTATTAGGTTTAGTAATGCGGCTGAAGAATAATCCCAGAGATAATTGTAAATGCGGATTCCATCATGATTGGTTATTGAAATATTTAGTTGTTTTAGTATTGTCTTTTCCCTTAGCCCATTCTATATATTTGGATGATTCATCAATAGTCACTTCATCTTTAAATCCAGGATTGTCTGCAAAAGTTACTAATTCAGATAATCCAATAGCATATTTTGAAAGATCCTTTTCTTGACTATTTCCAGAAATTTGAAATGTTAGAACTATTAAAATAAGTAGCAGTATCTTATTCATTATTAAGCGGTACTAAGGTTTTTAAGTTGTAATTCTTGAGGGGTTAGCAATATTAACATAATTTTAGCAAATAGTAAAGTGCTTTCATCAAATTTCGATGATTTTGAAATAATCAATCTTTTTTTTCAATGAAACCTCTTATAGTTGCTAACATTGCTCTTTACCTTGTTTTAAATAGTAAAGATGAGAATTATTTTCATACCTACTTTGCGGTTTTCCGCACAAGGAATGAGAGAGAGAGTTTTTCTATGTATTTGAGTGTTATCAATACAGACTCTTCTTCATAAATTTTTCTTACAGTATTACAAGCTGAATAAGGCCCTTTCCCATGATTGCTAGTGTCTATTGTTAAGTTTAGGCATGGGTTATTTAATGTGGAACAACTCCATCTTTCAGCATTAGTGAAATCTATTTTAAATTCTATAAGAGTACTCGAATAATATTCAATTATGTTTTTGGGACTGCTTCTATTATATTCGCAGACCTATCAAACTATGAGTCAACATGCAAACCAAGCAATTTCTTTTTTTCTTATTACTTGCTTCGCTATTATCCTTTACTTCAACCGACAAACGTTCCATTGAATTAGTTGATCAATCCAATTTCAACAGTAGTAAAGGTTTTGTCGAAAACCTCCATTATCAAGATGATAAGAGCTCCAAATATGGTAGCTCAATAAAAATAAAACTCGTCTCCTGGAACATCCGCCATTTAGGGCGCACAAAAACACCTGAAGATATTTTCGAAATAGCCAATATTTTGCGTGACTTTGACATGGTAGCTATCCAAGAAGTCGTAGCGAAAGATCCTGCGGGCGCTCAGGCCGTAGCTAAAATTGCAGACGAACTAAATCGGATGGGTTCCAAATGGGACTATCAAATTAGCGACCCTACAAAAAGTCCTTCAGTTTATATCAGTGAGCGCTATGCGTTTCTTTGGAAAACATCTAAAGTCAGTATAATCAACAGAGCGTACCTTGATAAGGAGCTTGAAGCTCTTTGCTATCGCGAACCTTTTGTTGCCGCCTTTAAAGCCAAAGGAAAGCCTGAACCTTTTTATGTGGTAAATTATCATTCCCGTAAGTATACCGATAGACCAGAGGAAGAGATTATACATTTCATTGATTACCCTGAAAGACTGGGCTCTACACGAATTCTCATAGCAGGTGATTTTAATCTCGATGAAAAGCATTCTGTTTGGAAACCCTTTTACCGAAAAGGTTTTAAAAGCGCCTTACATAATCAACGCACAACCTTAAGAACAAAATGCAAGAATGGTGACTATCTTAGTTATCCTATCGACAATGTGTATTACACTTCCGGAATTGAAATGATTCAAGCAAGAAGTATTGACTTTATTAATAACTGTGAAAACTTAGAACGAGCTAGAGAAATTTCAGATCACTTACCGATATATGTAGAATTTGGGTTCAAATAGACCTGTAGACTTATCAAAAATGTATTTAAAAATGGACTGCTCATCGAAGAAATAAAAACTCATAACCAAAGATGATGGAGAGTAAAAATGTTAATTCCATTTACTATCATTTCTTTGCACCATAACTAATTGTTCGAATAAGAAATATAAAATTATTTGAGGGAGGGTTTAAGCTTAATAATTTTGAATACTTTTAAGTTTACAATCAATTATACATATTCCAACTAACGCCAAAACTAAAGTGTTGATTATCAATGACTTATCAAATCCGACGTCTTCGGGTTTAAGTTCAAATTTAGCAATATTTCTTTTGATTCTATTGACCAGTTTTAGCTTTCTTTTTTGGTCGAGGAACAGATATTCTTTTGGCGAACTGTATTGAACTCCTTTAGTGAGCATGTTCCAGATAATTACGGCCAGTTTTCTTGCTGTGGCACTGATGGCCGTTGCCCTTCCTTTCTTGTAATTGATTCTTCTGAAAAAATCTGCCAGATGCCCTTCCTTTAAATTGCCGATTGCATTGGCGGCAAGCCTGAATGCAATTTTCAGTCTATTGCTTCCTTTTGGAAGATGGTGGCTAAGTACTTTTCCTCCACTGATCTTGTTGTTCGGGGCCAGTCTTAGCCAAGAGGTGAATCGTTTTGAGGTCCCGAATTTTTTAACTCCTTCCAATCCTATCTCGCTTATGATCACCATTATGGTAGCGTCATTAATGCCCTCGATTGCCATTAGATCCACACCTTCAAAGTACTGATAGGATATCTTGGCCATATCTATACCCCTGATTGTGTTTTTGTTTTTTCTTTTGTATGGTTTTTTATCGGCAATATGTTGTTTTTTATTGTCGTCATTATCAATGATCTCTTCAAGGTCTTCCTTTATTTGTCTGTCTATTTCGATAATTTGGTTTTGAAGGTGGAGATAGGTTTCCCATTCCTGTCTTAGGGCAAAAAAGTAATCGTCCCTGCCATTGTACTGGAGTGCCTTGGCAATTTCCTTTTCCGATTTTCGGCAATTATAATGGCGGTGCCCTGCCAATTTTTCACCTGATTTTTCTCCGCTGATAAATGCCGAAATTATTTTGGTCCCGGTAAGTCACACAATATCGCTCACCACTACATCCAGTCGCATGTTCATCAATCGTAGATATTTGGACATTTTCAGCACTGTCCTTGCTGATTGTTTTAATATGTTTTGTCTATGGCGGGAATAGGTCCTTATGATATCCGTGGTACTGTCCGGTAAAAAACTGCTGCTCAACAATCCCAAAGTGTGCAGTTTCTGTATCCATTGGCAGTCCTTGATATCTGTCTTTTTGCCTTTTATGTTCCTTGTCTGTCTGCCATTGACCAAAATAACATCAAAACCGAAACCGGTCAATGCGGAAAACAGGTTTTGCCAATAGGTGCCGGTGCTTTCCATGGCAACTGTCTCTACCTTGTGCCTATGCAGCCAATGGCATAGGATCAAGTTGTCCTCGCTGTATACGCCAAATTCCTGTATATCCTGTGCATTCTGGCCTACGGCTGCCCAGTGGCTTCTGCCTCCCACGTCGATTCCTGCGGCATTGGAATTGACCACTTCGAGTGAAATCATCTTTTTTTCCATCACATTCAATTTTAGAGATTAATAAAAAACTCCAGGAAATGTAACTACGTATTTTGAAATTATTCCAATCGGGATTGCTTATAAGACATCACCATTAAACTCAAACCCAAGCCAAAAGATTTCTCTGATTGCTTTTTACATTTGGATCTTGATTCTGATCGGGCTTTTATCGAGCACCATTTAGAAAATCGACCTTGACAAGGAGCGTAGCCTAAAGGTACGAACGTTAGCTCAAAAACTCAATCGATTTTTTTGGTAGGCGGATTCTGAATAACGTAAATATGCGTACAACTTTTATAATTACTGCTATTCTATTTACTCTGGTCACAAATGCTCAATCCTATATAAGAGAAGGTAAAGGCGATTATAATAATGTTTTATATACGTGGGATGGAAAATATTTAAGACAAGGTAAAGGGAATTACGGAACGGTTGTATTCACTATGGCTTGGAAATATATCCGACAAGGAATGTAGGCTTCCCCATTATGATTGCTTATGACGAAAGAAATATTGAAGTTCATTATAATATAGTGGATTATTATAACGATGTTTCAGTAAAGAAAGACATATTATTTATTATTTCGACCGTAATAAACTCTTATAATGATGCAATTTTCGAAGTTAACAGTTCATCTTCAAACGCCTGCAAAGAATATATTGATAAAGCATACGAGAAAAAAAAGAACATTAGGAACTAACCTAGATTGTTGCCTTTAATTTGAATAGAATACACCTCCTTTCACAACATCAATACGGTATATGTTATAGTCGATTATATGCTTTCCCCTTTTCTGTTAAATAATATTTCTGATTGCCACTGGTTGGTTTATCAGGAATTGACAAGGCAACGAATCCAGCTTCAATTGATGGTTGCAGATAATTATAAAGAAAAGTAGGTCTATGTTTTATACCTACAAGTTGCATTAATTCTAAGCGACTGTATTTTTCATTATCCATTACCCTAATAAGAGTTAAAACTTGTTCGGTAACTTGTTCGGCGCCTTGTTCGGTAACTTGTTCGGTAACTTGTTCGGTACCATGTGAAGCAGATGATTCTGATGCAGGTAAAACTATTCTCAAAAAATTATCCGAAAACTGAAAAACATCCTTGTTATAAACCTGAAGAATTCTAGGAATCCCAGACCCTAATTGCTCCACCAAATCCAAGTCCTTAAAAATGCGCATGAGCTCTTTGTTTCGAGGAATAGAAAAACCTTCAAAAAACTCATCTTTAGAAAGTCCATCTGGCAAACCCCCATTGGAGGTAATTTCTAAACGATTATCAAAAAGCTCAAATTTAGGCGCCAACTCTTTTGTATAGTCATTATTTACAAACGCATTAACGACAGCTTCTCTGAGTGCAATCTCATTCCATAAACGTTTTTCTTGACGTTCCTTTTATAAAGTTTCAAGATATTCAGAAAACTTTATGATGGATTGAGAGTCCATAATTTCCTTAGTTACGTGTGGTAATACGTTTGTATTAATGACAGAGTATGGATAATCTTCATCATTTTGCTCAATAAGTATGTTATAAAGCTGATGATATGATGACTTAGACCCATTATAAGGATCAATAACTAAATAGTGATTATTCTTATCACTATCTAAATTATTCTCTTTGCTAAATAAATCTATCCGATAATTAAGACTTTCTAATTCAGAGATATCTCTTCTAAAATTATCAAGAGGCTTTTCAGAATTTAAATCAATGGATTTTACAGTGTAAACACTACCATTAACCCCTATCCCATCCAAAGTATAATCAAAAAACAAACCTGGAATTTGTTCCTTTTTCATTTTATAATTAATGTCAATAAAGTTAAGTAATGGCTTGTGAAAAACGTCCTCTATAGTTCTTTTAAAAGTTCTATCAATTATTGCCTTTTTTGGTTCTCTAAGATTCAGCTCGATATATTTACTAAAAAAGTCATGAAATTTAGAGGTATCAAAAGCCATATTAATCACAGAGGGCTTATCAAATTGAAGGAAACCATTATTGAAAATCGAAAGTCTATTTAAGTATTCTATGTTTACACTAATCTCTCTCGAAAACAGCGAAACCTCTTCTTTTAATTGAATATCTATAAAACTAGAAACTTTATGAATAGTATATTCAAGTAAACTTGAGCTAGAGCTATTGATTTTATTGACAAGATTAATTTTGTCTTTTGAGAATTTATAAAAAAACCTTACCCTCAGATATTACAAACATACCAATAGCTAAGTTCTCCTTACTTAAAGGATTATTAACAACACGTATTATACTGTAAAAGGATTTCATTTTTAAATAATTATAATGTAATTCAAAAGGTATACATTAGGCTTTCTTGATCCAAAAAGTTTTTTGACACTTTATAATTATGAGAAGCAATTTAATTGCATCATTTAGACTCATCAACTTTTTTATTATGAAAAGTTTCTACTATCAATTTAGGATCAATAATAGGAAGTAATACATTTGATGCATTCCGAGTTAATGCAAGGACCAAACCTCTTAACGTGGCATAGGAAATACCACATAACTGACTGATAAATGCATTATCAAAATTCACCATATTTCCCTCGCCGATGTCATAAAAGCGTTCTAGTTTTTCTATTTTATAATGGAAAAACACCTCTGAAATTACATTTCCATCCAGAGTCATTCCTAAATCTATACGCATTAATTCTTCATCTAGATTGTGTGCAAAATCTAAAACAATCCCAGGATGATTTTCTTTAGAAGGTGTAAACGCCTTTAAAGATTCTTCATCATAGTGAATTCCATTGACATAAATTTCATTTGCTTTAGCAAGTGCCTGCTGCATAACTTATAGTATTGTTCTCTTGATAATCTGAATTTGATTTTTCAGAAGTATTATTTCTAGTAAAATTTAGAATAATAGGTTGAGCGTTTGATTTTTGCTCCTTTCCTTGATCAACTAGTCTTATATCTAACTTTAACTCAATATAAGCAAGTGTTTCACTCGTAATATTTTGTTCTCCAGACATCCATCTGTAAACTTGAGGTTGCTTTTTATTTAAAATTCTGGCAAGCTCTGAAATAGATGATATTCCGTGATCTTCCATATAATAATTGATGCGATCTATATAATAAAAGTTATTTTCTACCATACGTCGTGTTAGAGCATCACCTTTCGTGTCTAACCAGTCTGTTATACTATTTCCTTTGTTTTTTTTCATATTTCTATAATAAAATCATCTGAACAATCGATGTCAGTAAAATCATCGACCCAATAAATTTCTTTCTCTTTTATTGCGCTATCTATAGCATTACAAAATTCTTGTCCGTTTAAAAAGTGTTGCCTTACATTGGGGCATTCTAAAGGGTCGTTTGTGGTTTTAAGTCCACCACTAAAGACAAATAATACATCATTATTAAGTCTATGACAGTATAAACGCAACATGTTTTTTACAGGCTGCCCATCTTCTTGATATGTAGGGTCCGTGGTATAATTTTTCTTGGGTATTGCCAATAGCTCAGATCCCGACTGTTCATTGCGTAATAAATTCATTAGAGCACCACGTTTGCCCAACTGCTCTATACAGGATAATAAATGAGTTAATTTTTTTGGATGCTCTTGCTCTAATCGGTCTCTAAATTCAACAAATAAACTCGTAGACTCACCAACTGGTGTAAGAGAATAAACCTCAAGATACTTGAAAGATGCTTCATGTGTGATAGAGTATTTCATTGTTTGACGGTACAAATATATATAACTTATAAGTTATAATAGTTAAAATGTTGATAATTTTTGACGAAGTTCTTCCATTTTTTACAACTCCCCCTTAAACGCCTGATCCAACAAACTGCTCTTTAAGGCTTTTAAATGAGTCATTTTTTGAGTTTCAAGTTTTACCATTGAATTAATAGCTTTTTGATATTCAAAAAACTTTTTTGAAAGAGCTTTTTGAGTTTCTATGTCAGGTAAGGGAATTTCTAATTTATCAATATAACCTTTACTGATATTGGGTTGTGCTCCACCTGAACTTTCTCTTATGATTCTATCTCTTTGTGATAATAAAAAGAAATAAATATAAATCTCATCAAATAATCCTTTGTCATTTTGAATGGAACATACAGCTTGATTTGTACAAGCATCCATTCCAAGAATTCCTAATTTCCCAGCTGTTGCACCATACATAGCCATTAACAAAGTTCCTTTTTCAAAAAGAGAAGCTGAAGATTTTTGTAAACCTAATTCCGTAATAAACTCAGTATTTTCTGTAATCTTAAATGAATCATTTAATTCACCTGATTTTAACCAAGGTATTTCTCCATTCCAAAACTGTCTTTCACCACGTATTGGAGTTCCACCACTTTTAGTTTTAGCAAATTTACTTATTGGTTTTAATTTAATTCCTTTGGCTTCCAACTTACCAAACTCCTCATCCAACACAGACCCCATTAAAGCTTTAGTATGCGCTATATTTTCTTCCAACAAACCAATAGCCTGGTCTATATCAGCAAACAACCCATCTAATTTTGCGACGATGCGTTGTTGCTCCGGTAATGGTGGGAGAGGGATTTTTATTTTGTTCAAATCCCTTTTTGCTAAACTTGGCAGTGTAGTAGACTTATTTAAAGTACTAAAGTCAAAAGATTGACAGAAATAATTTAGATAAAATGAATCTAATTCCTCACCAGCCACCAAACCGAATGCTGTGTCAACATTCCAAAACTTTTCACGTACTAATATCGGTTTATTAATTGTTCCTTTTCTTCCAACAATCGTTGAGTTTTCAGGACATAAATATTCGTCAGCATAATTCATTATACCACCACTTCCATAAATTGGATATTCTCCATCAGGATTTTCAACAGCTTTTTGATTTTTACCATTAATTATTGATAAAACCTCATGCCATTCTTTCAAAACCCAACCAATCGAATTTGTTCTTATATCTAAGCAAAGAGCTTTTTCACTACCCATCTATCAAGCTTTCAATTTGGTTCATTAAATTCGCTATTTCTGCATCATTTTGTTTAATCGCCGTCAACAACTCTTTTGGGCTTAAGTGAACCACTTCCACAACTTTGTGTGGGTTTTTGGCGCTTAGGTCGTAGTCTTTTATGTCGGCTATGTTTACGGTCCAATCGTTGCAAATTTTGTCCTCTGTTTTGACAGATTGCTTCGTCGTTCCTCCTCGCAATGACGCTTCTATTTTAGCATTGGTTGCATTGCGTTCTTCCGGGTGGTGGAATAAATGTACAAACTCTTCAAAATGTTCATAAAGAATCGGTTTGTTTTTGGTCAGTTTGTAGGGAGGCGTGACATCATAATACCAAATATCATTGGTTGCCCCTTTTCGATCAAAATATAGAATGTTGGTTTTCACGCCACTATACGGCAAGAAAACACCAGCTGGCAAACTCACAATCGTATGCACATTAAAGTTTTCCAACAAGGTCTGTTTGACTTTGGTAAACGCATTGTTAGTTTGGAACAAAACGCCTTCGGGAACGATGATAGCAGCACGTCCTTCCAACTTCAACATTTTCATAAAATGCTGTAAAAACAAGATTTCGGTAGCATTGCTTTCTACCGGAAAGTTCTGTTGGATCTGCTTCTTTTCCTTGCCGCCAAACGGTGGATTTGCCAAGATCACATTATGCCGGTCTTTCTCTTGAAAATCACGAATATTTTGGGTCAAAGTATTTCCTTTGAATACGTTTGGACTTTCTATCCCATGCAGTATCATATTCATCATCCCCATGACATAACCCAAAGATGTTTTTTCTTGTCCAAAAAAGGTTTTGTTCTGAATCGTATCCCAATCGGAAGCGGATAGTTTCTGCTTCTTTCCGTCTTGCGTTAAATAATCAAAGGCTTCCACCAAGAATCCACCCGAACCAACCGCACCGTCATAAATGGTATCGCCCACTTTGATGTCGGTGATTTCCACCATGGCTTTGATAATGGCTCGTGGCGTATAAAATTCTCCCGAGTTTCCACCATCACTTCCCATGCCTTTCAGTAAGTCTTCATAGACTTTGGACAATTCAAATAACTCATCACTACTCTGGAAATCCAAGGCATCAATGATATCCAAAACCTCACGCAAGGTATGACCACTGGCGATGCGGTTGTCCAAATATTCAAAAATCGCTCCTATTTTATAGGTCAATGTTTTGGGGTCGTTGGTGGTGGTTTTAAATGCTTTTAAATATGGAAATAGGGTCTCGTTGACAAAGTCTATCAAATCATCACCCGTCAACGCTTGTTTGACATCCAATTTTCCCTCTTCATCTTTAGGGCACGCCCAATGTGGCCAACGTAAATTTTCCTTTAAAACGTAGTTATAGTCTTTGCCTTCTAAATAGGCTTCGTCTGCTTTATTGTTTTCGTAATCGTTTAGAAACTTAAGAAATAGAATCCAAGAAATCTGCTCTGTATAGTGCATCGCTCCCGAAATTCCGTCATCACGACGGAGGATATCTGTAATTCTATTAATGTTGTTTTGTATGCTCATAACTGCGTAATGCTTTGTAAGGTTGCTTTTATAATTGCAGCGCGTTCATGCGCTGTCATTTGATTAATATGACATTCTATTATTTCTTGGCTATTAGGATGCTCAAGAATAAAGAGGCTCATTAATTTTAATACATTTTTCACTTCGGAAGACGTGGCACTGACTTCGTCTATCAGTTCTAAATTTGTGTCTAATACATAAATAATATCTTCAAAATCGTGACTCCATCTTGGATCAGTACCTCTGCTTTTAAATGCTTCCCATTTTGTGGCAAGGAACAGTGATACAGGAAGTACTGAAATTTCCACATCATCAATACGCGTTTGGAAAGCTTTGGCAAAACCAGACTTCAACCAAGGATTGGTAGGTCCGAGTGGCGTTGCTTCAAACGGAATAAAATCAATAAGAATCCCCTGGTAGGTATAGCGGTATAAATGTGTTCCTTCGGGATCTGGATAAATACTTTTTTGCTGTAGCCGCTCTCTTAATGCTTCCATTTGTCCAAGACTCGATACTTGCACACATACATCAACATCCGTGGTTACTCTCGGTGGCTCTGCAGCTGCATCGGTAGCATAAATACTTATGATGGCACCGCCAATATACACGACTTCTGCGTTAAGATCACCCAAAGCATGCGCCACTTTGGCAACAACTTTTAAATTGATAAACGTATTATTCCGCATATTGAAGGCGTTCTTTTAATAGGGATATGGCTAAATGCTGTTCACGTACTTTACCAACTCTAATGGCGTCAACAAGTGCTAATACTTCATGTAATTTTTTATCGTTCAAAACAGCTTTCGGAATTGTTTTATAAAGTGGCTGTATCGCCTGACCACGCATATGACCTCTTGCATAGGGCCATACGTAATTTTGTTCGCTTATGATTTCCTGATCTAATGGTGGCGCAGAATGTGCAGTTGCAACACCTCTTACAATAGCACCGGGTTGCTGTGGAAAAACATATTTGATACCGTATTGTATAAATTCCAACAGACTTAGTACGTTCACCTTTTTACGGTTGGCATCTATTAATCCAGAGTATTTTGAGCGTGACAAACATTCTGATATTTCAGATTGACTGATACCCAAGGCTTCAGACAGGTCATGTTGAAACCAATCTTGCTTTCCCAACGTACAAATTTTTAAAAGGATCAAGATGTCCTGAGGCTTTAATGTGTTATTATTTTTCATCATATTGCGTATTCCGATATGCAATATTAATCATATTTTCAATATAAAATAAGTATTCACAGATATATATCGCATATCGCGATATGCGATTAATCGTGTTAGGACACTTGATATATTTGCTGCTGGAGTTTATAATAAGCTCCCAATAGGACATCCATATTACCAAAAGCATTTTTTGCATCTTTTGGTGTGCCTAATTTCAGTGTTACCAAATCGCCCAATTTATCACGTCTTAATTCTTCAATGCCAAACTTCTCGTAATGCTTCAGAATGAATTCTAAAAACTCCTTGGCCTCAAGATTTTTATAGACTTCAAAAACCTGCGGATCTCCTTTTACAAATTCCACACGTTGTTTTCGTGTCATCAATTCCGATGAAAAGGATATATGTGCCAACACATCAAAAATATCACAATCGGGCGTGGCAATCATATTTCGTAAATCGTTGAGCTGCTCTCTATCAAAACCTAAGTCAGCCAATTTTATCAATAAATCGGATCGGGAATCTGGATTCGCCCAAATGGAACGTAATTGTTCGACATCTGTATAAATGCCAGGCAATTCCCCAATCAGTTTTTCTAAAAATTCACGTGCCGTCAAAGGTCTTCCGTTTTCATCTATATAGCGTGTGTCCACGTCTGTGACTTTCAATCTACGTCCGTTGGACAACTCGACAATCAATTTTTCTTTTCGTTCGTATGGCTCACGAGGATCGTCAACTTTAGATTCTTTCGGTTCTTTTGGTTTTGGCTCTCCTCCTGTTCCACCTTCTTCTATTTCTTCTGCTTCGCCATCCCATGCGGTGTCGTAAAACAAATTGGTGGCTCCTACAAAATCTATAATCGTAAAAAAGTCTTTTCCATCAAAAACACGAGTGCCACGACCAATAATTTGTTTGAATTCTACCATAGAGCCAATTGGAGCAGTCAGCACGATATTTCTCACATTTCGAGCGTCCACTCCTGTAGTCAGCATTTTTGAAGAGGTTAAAATCACTGGAATGTCTCTATCATTATCCTGAAACATTTCCAGCAATTCTCTACCGTGTTTTCCTTCATCACTGGTTACACGCACACAGTAATTAGGATCCGAAACGGTTTTATGCTTATTAATATAATCTCTTAAATCCAGGGCATGATCTTGATTGGCACAAAACACAATTGTTTTATCCATCTTGCCAATGTGTTCTAAAATCGTTCTTGCTTCAAGATCTGTTCGCTGATTGATGGTAATACTTTTATTATAATCCTTGATCTCATACCGATCTTTGGTCACTTCTCCCTGAATAATTCTATTGTCGTTGGTATGAATGTACTCATCGATATTGGTGGTCACTCGTTTTACTTTGTATGGCGTTAAAAATCCATCTTGAATCCCTTCTTTTAGAGAATATTCATAAATAGGTTTCCCAAAATACTGGTAGGTATCCACATTATCATCTCGTTTTGGTGTCGCTGTCATTCCCAAATGAATGGCAGGACTGAAATGATCCAATATGGCGCGCCACGACCCTTCTTCGTTCGCACTACCACGGTGGCACTCATCAATAATCACCAAATCAAAAAAGTCGCTTGGGTATTTCGAATAATAACCGCCAATATCCTCCCGATCGGCAATGGCTTGATATATGGCAAAAAAGATATAGGCATTGGTAGGAACAACGCCGTTGCGTTTGCGCACTTCTTCTCCATCGATCTTTATAACATCATTCTCATAAGGATTAAACGTATTGATTGCTTGGTCTGCCAAAACGTTTCTATCTGCTAAAAATAAAATCCTTGGACGTCTATCATTTCCATCTAAATTCCATTTGGCCTGCAATAGTTTATGCACTATTTGAAAAGCAATAAAAGTTTTTCCAGTACCAGTAGCTAAAGTTAAAAGAATACGATCCTGACCATCAGCGATACTTTCCATCGTTTTATTGACGGCAATTTCCTGATAATATCGAGGACCAAAATTTCCTGTGAGTAAAAAAGGGATGTTATGTAACTGTTCTTTTAATTGATTGGTCTTCCCAAAAAGTCTGTCGTACATTTCTTTTGGCGTTGGAAAATCATCAATATAATCTCCCTTCCCTATACGCCTATCAAACTCATAAATTCGTACGCCATTAGTTGCATAAACAAAGTTTATATCGAGTTTCTCTGCATATTCCAATGCTTGTTGAAGTCCTTTAGTAGGATGATCATCTAATTTCTTAGCTTCGACAATGGCTAAGTTGGCGTTGTTGTATTTTAATAAATAATCTATGAACAGCCTCTTGCCTCGCTTGTTACCAAGTAATTTTCGACCATCCGTAAAATAGTATTCTCTAACAATATGAATTGGTTCCCACTTGCTATCAACCAATTTAGGGTCGATATAATTCGCCCTAGTATCTGATTCAGATAAAATATTCCCCATGCAATCAGGTTTAACTTAAAAACTTTTGGAAACATTTCTATTCCAATAATTCTATTTATTATGAAGTTAGCCTTGTAACTCCCAAACACTCTAAATTTCTTTAATAGTTAGTAAGAGATCCTTTGGCTCAACATTTAAAACAATCGCAATTTTAAACAAAACCTCCAAGCTAGGTTGTGCTCTATTCTGAACATAACCATTTACGGTATTAAAACTTTTACCCAACTGCTGAGCAAGCCATACTTGCTTGACGCCTTTCTCCTTCAGAACTTCCTTAATTCGGTTCATCTTAAATTTTGTTAAGGTTATAAATATAAACTATTAGAATTAAGAATACACTGAGTTACGTTATATATTTATACAGGGTTTAAGGAAGTGAAAAATTAAGAAGACGCAAATTCCAGTAGGGGTTGATAATTATTTTGGTCGGCCTGTTTCACTTCTTGCAAATATGCTTTTCTGGTTTCGTTGGCTTTAGACAAATTGTTTGTGCATTAAGTAAAGAGTTCTTTGTTGAACAGTTTTTCAATAATGATATCGGCCATTAAACGGCTGTTCCGTCCATTCCCACTAGAAAAACAGTGGATGCTCACGATACGGTGTTTAAAACGTATGGCTGTTTCCTCTGGGGAATATATTTTGCTTTCTATCCGGTATAAGGCATCATCACAAAGTACTTTAAGCTCCATAGGAATTTGGTGTTTATCAATCCCATTATCTTTATCCGTTTTTCTAAAGGTTCCGGACCAAGCCCATATATTGCCATACATACGTTTGTGTAGATTGCATATAAACTTTTCTGTAAATACCTGTTTGGGTTTGAATTTTTTACCAAATACCCATTGTAAGGATTCCTATATATTGAGCTGCTCAAACTCATCCAGGTCAGCCTTGGTACTAATGGTCTCAATTAATAGCCCCTCCTTTTCATCCTCGTCAATAGGAGTTTGCCCATCGATATACGTCAAGTCTAATCGCATAATGATTTGGGCATTTCATTTTTAATGATGGTAGTACGCTCCTGAATGGCTTTTTGAAGGCGTTGCTTGGAGTTCTCTTAACCTTCCAGCTTCATTGTATTGGAAGTTCTTGAAACAATCTGAATAGCCAGTTCTTTTGCTTTGCGTTCAATCAGACCGTCTATAGTACCATCTATGGGTACCAATCCATATACGAGTTGCATATCCAGTGCATTCGCGGTGTCTTTTAGACTGTTAAGCGTGATGCTACCTTCCTTTTCCCGTATTTCGATTTCCCGAACACTTTGTTTTGTAATGGAAAGTTTATCAGCGACTTGCTGTAGCGACATTTCTAAGGAAACCCGAATTGTCTTAAGCCAACCAATTGCTGGTTGTGTAACTTGTACAGCTTCCTCAAATTCTTTTAATTTACGGTCTAATTGTTCTATTTGTAATCTTTTCCTGTTCATATTGTAAGGTTTTAACCTCACTGGTGTGTAACGAAAGCAAGGTTCTTACCTGACCCTAAAAACATCTCGTCAGGCAATAGCCTGATTATACTTAACGTCTTATCAGGTTATACCCTGATTTATACAACTCGTCTTTGGAAATAGGCTAAATAATGACGTTTCTGCTTTTATCCTAAACCTTTTACAATTCCAAACTGATAAAAGATATCTCTCATTAGGTAAAAAATAAAAAAAACCGCCTAGTCGCGGTTTAATTGATTTTTATATGGTTTTGGTTTTTAGTTCGTCACACAGGTTGCAGCTGCGATCAGCCCATCTTGAAGTTTTAATCAATATTTCAGGAGCGCATTTCGCATTGTATTTCGACATTGATAAGAATACCATTAAAAATATTTATCACTGCAATTGGTACAAAAGTGATTTTGATACATTATTTCAATAACCCAAACCAATCATCTATCCGAATTTCCAAACGATTGACCTCTTTCTGAGCTAATGGCGTACAATGGGCTATAGAAACTCTGATGCGGTTCAGATCGATCATCACTTCATTCACCGAATTTAAGTTGCGTTGGAATTTAGATTCAAAAATTGTCCAATTTGAATTTATGATTTTACGCAAATCTCCAAAAGTTGTATAATCAATTTCATTATCTGATCTTTTAGTATGAGTAGTGTCCAATTCATAGTCTAAATGGTTTTTGACATTTTCTCTCACTCGATACTCAACTTTTTTCCACCAGTTCTGACCGTGGGCATCTGACATCACAGATTTCACCAAATCTCTAATAGAGCGTTCCAAACAATAAAACAACTCATAACAATGCCGCATGTCATGTGCTTCTTCTTTTAATTCGGAGTCAAAATAATCAAGTAAATAGTGTGAAGATTTTTTACTTTGATAAGTGTTTTTAGAAGTCTTTTGTTCCGAAGCCCCTCTAATCTTTGGCTCGTTTAGTAGAAAACGTTTATAGGTTTTAAGTCCGTTGATATAGGTTCGGTTTCCAATATTGCCATAATCACTGTACTTTCCGTTAAAATCATACAAGTCGATCAGTTGAGATATCTCGGTCACATTGTCAATGTCAAAAATGTAAGTAGACTTACCTGTAAACTGCGAATAATGCTCTGATATCTTTTTTAAAGCATTGGTGTAACTATAAACTGTTCCTACAGCTTTGTTCTCTTTTTCAGAGACCCATTTTCCAAACTTTTCTTCCATTAAAATCAATTTGCTATAAATCTACAAATTATAAACAAATCAAATGTGATGTATTTTACCATCTGAAGAAATCTTTGATTTCATATAGTAGTTTATGTGCAAGCTACTTTTCCCACATGGTAATTCCGTTCATTTAATTTAATTTTCATTATGAAGTACATTTGTACTACATAATTTAAAAATGGAGTACATATGCGGTACAAAAAGCATTAATAAAAGAAATAGAAGAAAAACATAAACACCACAACATGCTTTATATCAGTCAAAACAGGGATTGATTAAGAGTCAGAAACGTCGTTTATTTTCCGATACAAAAATTCGCAAAAATATTCCCCAACAGATCATCATTGGTAATCTCACCTGTGATTTCTCCAAAGTGATATAAGGCCTGACGGATATCAATAGCCAACAGATCGCCTGAAAGTTCTGAATCCAAGCCGTATTTGACTTTTTGGATTTCTTCAAAGGCTTTTAAGAGAGCGTCATAATGCCTGGTGTTGGTGATGATGGTTTCGTTGTTTCTGAGCGCACCCGTGTTGATGAGATTCAATAAGGTGTCGGTCAACTGCTCCACTCCAAATCCGGTTTTTGCGGAAATAGGAATAAGGTGTGCCGTGTGAGGTGAAAGCTGCGTTGTGATATTGGCAAGCTCGCTATCGGTAATCTGGTCGATTTTATTGAGGACGACCAATAACTGCTTCTGTGGAAATTGGTTCTTTATTTTCTCAATTTCGACAATGAAGGATTGAATCGCCTCATCACCCTTAGCGAGCTGACCACTGCCAATTAAAAATAACACCACCTGTGCTTGTTCAATCTTTTCAAAAGTTTTCTTGATCCCAATACTCTCAACAACATCTTCGGTTTCGCGTATTCCGGCTGTATCAATAAATCGGAAACTCATCCCTCCTATCACCATTTCGTCTTCAATGGTATCTCTTGTGGTCCCAGCAATATCTGAAACAATGGCACGTTCTTCGTTTAAAAGTGCGTTGAGTAAAGTCGATTTCCCAACATTCGGTTCGCCGACAATAGCTACAGGGATGCCATGTTTGATGACGTTCCCAACCGAGAAAGAATCGATCAGTCTTTTTAATACATGGATGATCCGGTTCACCAATTCATAAAACTCATCACGATTGGCAAATTCGACATCTTCTTCAGCAAAATCGAGCTCGAGTTCAATCAAGCTGGCAAAATTCAGCAGTTCGTCACGCAAATGTTTGATCTCATTGCTAAAGCCACCACGCATTTGTTGCATGGCAATTTTATGGGAGGCTTCATTATCACTGGCTATCAAATCGGCCACGGCTTCAGCCTGGCTCAGATCCAATTTTCCGTTTAAAAATGCCCGTAAGGTATATTCTCCTGCATTTGCCATTCGGCAGCCATTCTTCAAAAACAGTTGGATGATTTCTTGCTGGATATATAAACTTCCGTGACAGGAAATCTCAATAACATCCTCACCTGTGTACGAATTCGGGTTCTTGAAAATGGTCACTAAAACTTCATCAATCACTCTTGGTCCATCAACAATATGACCTAAATGTACGGTATGCGTTTTCTGTTCCGAAAGGGATTTCCCCGAAACGGATTTAAAAAACCGTGAGCCAATTGAAATAGCGTCCTTTCCCGAAAGTCGGATTACGGCAATGGCACCACTTCCAGAAGCAGTGGCCAAGGCAACAATAGTATCATTAGCAATCATAACGCATCATTTTCCTGCAAAAATATCGTAAAAATGCCATCTTTAAGAGTAAATGTTAAATTTCTTAAGGAATCAAGACCTCCTTACAAACTTTCTAATCTCTCATATCTTATTATATTTGTAAACCCATAAAAAATCAGTCCCATGAAAAAAGTGATTCGTCTTTTAATCGTCTGCATCGCATTGACCTCGTGCAAATCGGATCCTCAAGTTGAAATAGATGGCTATGTTATCAACGGAACGGCTCCTGGCGTTTTTAACGGTGTCCGGGTGCATTTAAAAACTGTCGATAATCAACAACGCGAAGTCATTAAAGACACCGCCATTGTGATGAATGAAACCTTTATTTTTAAAGGTGATATTGGAGCGCCACAACTTTGGTATATGACCATTAATAGTGTGGCTGGCCGTTTGCCGATCATCATTGAAAACGGCGAAATTACTATTTCCGTAAACCCGGAAAACTTGGGAGGTTCTACGATCTCAGGGTCAAAATCCAATGATGCCTTAACCACTTATATGCAAAAGGCACAGGAATTGACCAGCAAACGCAATGCTTTAATTGCCGAAAACAGGACGCTCACAACTGCTGAAAACAAATCTGAAAACGCCCGACTTGCCATTGCAATAAGAGATATCAATCAGGAATTGGCCGACTATCCCACGAATTTCATAAGTGAACACCCCGATAATTATTTTTCCTTGGTTTTGATGGAGTCTCTGATTGCAACTCCCAATACCGATTTTGAAATTATTGAACAAAAATTCAATGCCATGAACTCTGATCTCAAAGCTTCAGAATATGGTAAACGGGTATTTGTTCAGTTGGAAAATAAAAAACTGCAGATGGCAAAATTTAGTGCGTTGGATATTGGTAAGGTTGCCCCCGATTTTTCAGCACCTAATCCTGACGGAAATACGCTCGCCTTAAGCGATATCAGAGGAAAAGTGACCATTATAGACTTTTGGGCATCATGGTGTGGGCCTTGCAGAAAGGAAAATCCGAATGTGGTCAAGGTTTTTCAAAAATATCATGATAAGGGCTTGGAGATTATCAATGTTGCTTTGGACAGACCTGGACATAAAGACCGATGGTTAAAAGCGATCAAAGATGATAAATTGACTTGGCACCATGTATCCAACCTCAACTACTTTAACGATCCTATCGCTAAACTATACAATATCAATTCCATTCCAGCTACCTATATCTTAGATGAATCTGGTAAGATTGTGGCAAAAAACTTAAGAGGTGCTGCCTTGGAGGCTAAGATTGGTGAACTTTTGAATTAAACGACCAGACCATTACTGTCACTAATGGGCACTCAATACTTAAATTTTCCCAGTTTTGTGCATCACAAATAGAATGACAATTGGAATGGCCAGTAGACCAACCATGAGTAAATCGGTTTGAAAAAGTGAAGGCATAAGGATCAAGGTCACTACAAATCCACCAATGGCACCACCAAAATGTGCATCATGACCAATATTTCCCAATTGATTTTTCATACCGTAAATAGAATACAGCAAATATAAGATTCCAAAAACATAGGCCGGAATTGGCAACGGAATAAACAGAATACCCAATTGCATGGAAGGCTCCAACAAAATTGCCGAGTACAATACACCCGTAACTGCACCACTGGCACCTACCGCACTGTAGTGATATTCATCTTTATGAAAATAGAGAGACAGGAGATTTCCTAAAATTAAACTGGCAATATAAATGATCAAAAAATGTACGGTTCCTAAATAGGCAATCACGACCGGAGCAAAAAAATACAGGGTGAACATATTGAAGAAAAGGTGCATGGTATCTACATGCAAAAAACCTGAACTAAAAATCCTGATTTTTTCTCCTCGCCTAATTCCTCCAACATTAAATTTGTAGCGTTCAAAAAAACCACGATCATTAAACCCTTTAAATGATATAATTACATTTGCCGCAATGACTACAATAGTTACCAAATCTAAATTACCCATAAACTCCAAACGTGTTATTTATATTAAAGCATATCTTTGCAGCTGCAAATCTAATATTAAAAAATGCAATTTCTCGTTTACATTTTAGTTTATCCTCTTATTTGGCTGATATCAATCCTCCCATTTCGATTGCTCTATGCCTTTTCTGATGGACTGTACATAATCATTTATAAACTTGTGGGCTATAGAAAAAAAGTGGTACAAGATAATTTAAGGTTGGTTTTTCCCGAAAAGTCAGAGGCTGAAATCAACGACATTACCGATAAGTTTTATCATCATTTTTGTGATTTGTTGGTGGAAGCGATTAAATCTTTGACCATTTCTGAAGAATCCATGAAAAAGCGCTTGACCTTTACCAACGTAGAACTTCTTACCGATCTTGGAAAGCAAAACCGAAGCATTGTTTTGATGTGTGGACATTATGGTAGTTGGGAATGGATCTTTATTTTACAAACATACCTTGAGCATAAAGGATATGCGGTTTACAGCCGATTGAGCAATAAGTATTTTGACCGATTGGTAAAACGGATCCGTGCCAAATACGATAGTACATTAATTACTACTAAAGAAACGGTTCCTGCCTTGACCAGATCAAAGTTAGAAGGAGAGCTGACCATCAACGGGTTTGCTTCGGACCAATCCCCACAGGTAGAAAGGGCATTTCACTGGAGTGAATTTATGGGCATCAAGGTCCCAATCCATACCGGAGCTGAAATGTTGGCGAAACGATTGGATATGTCAGTAGTATTCTTTAGAGTGAAACGCCTCAAACGTGGTTACTATGAGACAACTTTTGAAATGTTGGCGCACGATCCAAACGAGTATCCCAACTACGAAATATCGGATATGTTTACCCAAAAAGTCGAAAAACAAATCCGAGAAGCACCACAATATTATCTATGGACACACCGACGTTGGAAACATAGAGACAAAGTTCCTGCGGAGTTTCAGTAAAAGATATGCAATAAGCTTTCACGGCTGTTTTTCTCACAGAGCAACGGGAATACAAGAGTGGATTGAAAAAGGGGACACAAGAGTAATATTGAAGAATTTGTGAAATCCCAACGCGATCAAATCCGTGCAATCATAATCAACTTTACTTGCAGTCTACCAAAAACTCCGAAAGAATGGTCCGTGAAAATTAGTGATCCCGATAGTTATCGGGAAGTGTCTATAATAAATATCAGTGGAAATCCGTCCAATCAGCGTCCTCGGCGTTCCATCAATTACATCTCAAACCATTCATCAACCGGAAGCTCATATTTATCCTCCACTAAAGTCGATTGATGCACAAACTCATTGGTTGCTGCAATATATTGATATTCCTTAGCCCACTCTTGATGATGTTTGGCAAGCTCTTTTAAACTATCACACACATAAACTGTTTCCTCTGTAGTTGTTGTCGGATGGATAGACATACGGATCCAACCTGGCTTTCTGGTCAGTTCGCCCAGCGAAATCTCTGAGGTGAGTTCGCGGGAGGTTTCCTGATCCACGTGCAATAAAAAGTGGCCATAAGTACCTGCACAACTGCATCCACCACGTGTTTGGATCCCAAAGCGATCATTTAATATTTTGACACCCAGATTATAATGCAGATCATCAATATAGAAAGAAATCACTCCCAATCGGTCTTGATGCTGACCAGCAAGAATATTGATGTTCTCAACAGGTTTTAGTTTGGCAAAAATATATTCAACAATTTCATGCTCTCGCTCCAAAATTTTGTCCACACCCATTTGCTCCTTGAGCTTAATGGCCAAGGCTGTTTTAATGGTTTGTAGAAACCCTGGAGTTCCACCGTCCTCTCGATCTTCAATATTATCAATATACTTGTGTTCGCCCCACGGATTGGTCCAACTTACGGTACCACCTCCCGGGCTGTCCGGAATCATGTTTTTATACAGTTTTTTATTGAAAATCAAAACACCGGAAGTTCCTGGTCCTCCAATAAATTTGTGTGGTGAAAAGAAGATGGCGTCCAATGCCTGTTCTTCATCTTCTGGATGCATATCAATATCCACATAAGGAGCTGAGCAGGCAAAATCAACAAAACAGACCCCGCCATTTTGATGCATTACTTTAGCGATATCGTGATAAGGTGTTTGGATTCCTGTCACATTTGACCCGCCTACAACCGAGGCAATTTTAATAGGACGATCCTTGTACTGTTCAAGAAGTACTTTAAAATTGTCCATGCAAAACAAACCATCTTCCCCTGGAGGAATGACCTCGACTTTAGCGATGGTTTCCAACCAAGACGTCTGATTGGAATGATGTTCCATGTGCGTAATAAAGACAACTGGTTTCATGGCATCGGGAACTACGGTATGCTTTCTCATGTTTTCAGGTACTTTCAAACCCAAAATCCGCTGAAATTTATTAATAGCTTCCGTCATGCCACTGCCACAGCAAATCAAGACATCGTCGTCGTTGCTGTTGACATGATCTTTAATAATATGTTTGGCCTTATGATACGCCTTGGTCATTGCTGTCCCAGAGACTGTAGTTTCCGTATGGGTATTCGCTACATACGGACCAAAAACGTTCATCAATTTCTCTTCAATAGGTCTATAAAGTCGTCCCGAAGCGGTCCAATCGGTATAAACGATTTTTTGTTTCCCATAAGGTGTCAAAAACTCTTGATCAATCCCAATGATATGTTGACGGAACGGCTGAAAGTAGCGTTCCAGTTCGGTAGTTTTTGTATTGGAAAGTTCGGTGGTTATCATGGCATTAAATTTAAAAATCAAAGGTACTAAATATTTGCGACAGCCTTAATTTCGGAAATGATCTTATCCGCAAGACCGTCGGCTTCATCCTGTGAAGGTGCTTCGGTATAGATTCTGATAATGGGCTCCGTATTACTCTTGCGTAAATGAACCCAACTGTCACTAAAGTCTATTTTGACGCCGTCAATAGTTGTTAGTTTTTCATTTTTATAGCGTTCTTCCATCGCTTTTAAAATCGCATCTACATCTATTTCTGGCGTTAAATCGATTTTTTTCTTACCCATAAAATAGTTTGGATAGGTCGCTCGAAGTGCACTAGTGGTCATCCCTTTTTCTGCCAATAGACTTAAAAATAAGGCCACGCCAACTAATGCGTCACGACCATAATGCAATTCAGGATAAATAATGCCTCCATTACCTTCGCCACCGATCACCGCATCGTTCTTTTTCATCAATTCCACCACGTTCACCTCTCCTACTGCACTGGCTTCATAACTCCCGCCATGCTTTTCAGTAATATCCCTTAAAGCTCTTGTGGAACTCATATTGCTAACTGTATTGCCAGGGGTTTTGCTCAGCACATAATCTGCACAGGCCACTAAAGTGTATTCTTCTCCAAACATTTCCCCTTTTTCATCCACAAACGCCAAACGGTCCACATCAGGATCTACTGCAATCCCGAAATGCGCTTGCTCTTTGACTACCATGGCAGATAAATCTTTTAGATGCTCCTTTAAAGGTTCTGGATTATGTGGAAAATGGCCGGTAGGTTCACAATATAACTTTACGGCCTCCACACCCAAACGCTCCAATAATAACGGAATGATAATCCCGCCTGAGGAATTGACACCATCAACAACCACTTTAAACTTTGCCTCTTTAATGGCTTCTTTATTCACCAATGACATTTTTAGAACTTCGTCAATATGGATGTCCATATAAGCCTCATTTTTTCCGATTTTACCAAGATCATCCACTTCTGCAAAAGTCATTTGATCGGCTTCGGCTATCTCCAAAATACGTGCGCCTTCAGCAGCATTCAAAAACTCACCCTTGGCATTAAGCAACTTAAGGGCATTCCATTGTTTTGGATTATGGCTGGCGGTCAATATAATACCACCATCGGCATGTTCCATTGGCACGGCAACCTCAACCGTAGGCGTGGTTGACAATCCGAGATCGATAACATGGATGCCCAAGCCAACCAAGGTATTCATCACCAAGTTTTGGATCATTTCTCCAGAAATCCGTGCATCTCGCCCAATCACCACGCGGTAGTTATCTTTATTTCGTTGTTCTTTTAACCAGATTCCATAAGCAGATGCAAATTTAACAGCATCAATAGGCGTCAAATTATCGCCTACCTTACCTCCAATAGTGCCTCGTATGCCTGAAATTGATTTTATAAGTGTCATATTTTCTAATTTTAAAATGAAAAACAAATATACAATTACAAAATCAGAAATTTTGTGATGTGCTTATCGAAATTTGTGATGCGCTTGTCGAATTACTAAAATCCTATTCCGTAAATTAGACCAATGAATTTTTTAGCCCATATTTATCTATCAGGAAACAATGAATTAATCACCATTGGCAACTTTATGGCAGATGGTATCAAAGGGAAAAACTATAAAAAGTATCCCGTTGAAATTCAAATTGGCATTCTCCTCCATCGTGAAATTGATACGTTTACTGATGCACATCCTACAGTTCGATTAAGCACCAAACGCTTGCACAAAAACTACAGCCATTACAGCGGGGTGATCGTGGATATTTTATACGATCATTTTTTAGCGAAAAACTGGGGCCACTACTCGCCTATCCCATTGGATATATATGTAGATGACTTTTACGAAACCTTAAAAACACACGCAGAATATTTACCATTGCGCGTTCAAAAAATGGTGCCGTATATGATTGCAGGGAATTGGCTGTTTCATTATGCAAAAATTGAAGGCATTCAGAATGTTTTAAATGGCATGAACAGACGAACCAACAATATCTCTGGAATGGATCAGGCCACCAATGAACTCAAGGAATTCTATCATGAGTTTGAAGCGGAATTCACCAGTTTCTTTGAAGAACTGCGGTTGTTTTCAGGTGAAAAATTAGCAGAACTGAAACTGAAGTTTGCTTTGGAATAGTCTGTCGGTTCTAAAATTTATTGCAAACCTGCAATTAATCTAATACTAGAGATTGCTCATTTAAAATCCGAGTAGGCATTGCCCCATCTAAGGGAAGGCTAATTCTCAAATTAATTAATCATTGGAGCTTTATTGCTCCCTTTAGTCCCGATAATTATCAGGAGGGTCAAACAAAGAATCGGCATTGTACTTCAGTTTTTAACTTTTATGATCCAAAGAGGTTATACAAATAAATTTTATATAATTTGTATCTTTAAAGATGATTTTTAACACCAACGCCAATATGAAAAATTTCCTAATTTGTTTCGTCTCGTTTTTTTCACTTTCGATATTTTCTCAGGGTACCCAACTGCTGAGACAGCCCACAATTTCAAAAACCGAAGTGGTATTTATTTATGCCAACGATTTGTGGAAAGCACCTCTAAATGGTGGTACTGCAATTCGGTTGACCAGTGGCGAGGGCTACGAATCCAATCCTCATTTTTCAAAAGATGGCAAAACCATAGCTTTTACGGCAGAATATGATGGCAATACCGATGTGTACATCATGCCTTCAGAAGGTGGTGAGCCAAAACGCATCACCTTTCATCCGGATGGCGACTACGTTGAAGGATGGACACCAGATAATAAGATTCTCTTCCGTTCAGGTCGTGAAGGCAAACCTACGGCAACTACAAAACTATATACCGTTGGAACAGATGGCAGTTTTCCAGAAGCTTTAGACCTGCAAAGAGCAGCCTACGGCGATATTTCTGCAGATGGAAAATATATTGCCTATACACCAATTACTTCTTGGGATCCTGAATGGCGAAACTATCGCGGCGGACAGGCCATGCCTATCTGGATTGTCGATTTGGAAACAAAGGATTTAATTACGACACCACAGTTGGATAAAGAACGTCATTTAGATCCGATATGGTTAAACGGCGTGGTTTATTATTTGTCAGAACGTGATTACACCAGCAATATCTGGTCCTTTGATCCGAAAACCAAAACCGAAAAACAAATTACCTTCCACAAAAAATTTGACGTTAAAAGTCTAAGTGCCAATCAAGATCAAATTGTTTATGAACAGGGTGGTTATCTCCATCTTTTAAATGTTGAAACTTTAGATACCAAACCGCTGCATATTACTGCAACGGGCGACTTGAATTTTGCGAGGCCACGATGGGAAGACGTTTCCGCTAACCGATTGAGCAATCCGCAAATTTCACCAAAAGGCATGCGTGCTGTTTTTGAGCATCGTGGGGATATTTTTACAGTTCCGAAAGAACATGGTACTTGGCGGAATCTTACCAACACATCAGGAGTAGCCGACCGCAGTCCTATCTGGTCTCCCAAAGGTGATAAAATAGCCTGGTTTTCTGATGCCAGCGGTAATTATAAAATGGTTGTGGCCGATCAAGATGGTAACAATCAAGAGGAAATCACCTTACCCAATGCCACCTTTTTCTTTAAACCGGAGTGGTCCAATGACGGAAAACACATTGCATATACTGATACTGACTACAATATCTGGGTGCTGAATTTAGACACAAAAAAAGCCGTTAAGGCAGATACGGATCGGTATGCCCACCCTGAACGTTCCATGAATCCGGTTTGGTCTCCCGACAGTAAATGGATCGCCTATGCCAAACAATTGGAAAGCCATTTCAAGGCTATTTTTGTCTATAATGTTGACACCAATGAGAACATTCAAATTACAGATGGGATGGCCGATGCCATAACCCCAGTTTGGGATGCTACAGGAAAGTATATTTTTACCTTGGCAAGTACCAATTACGGACTCACTTCAGGTTGGTTGGATATGAGTTCTTATGATGTGAATGTGACCCGTGGGCTGTATGCTATCGTTTTGAACAGTAAAGATGATGCGCCAATCCTTCCAAAAACGGATGAAGAAAATTCCAAAAAACAGGACGATAAATCAGAAGGCAAGAAAGACGACAAAAAGAAAAAAAGCGATTCCAAAGACGACCTAACTGAAGTCCCTAAAATTGTCATTGATAAAGACAATATTTTCAATCGCACTGTTCCACTTCAGCTTAAACAAGCTAAGTATGTTGGATTAATTAAAGGTCCAAAGAACGTTGTTTTTGTTGCAGAGACAATTCCAGATGAATCAGGACAAAAAATACACAGTTATAGCTTAGAAGATGGAAAAGCCACGGATTATGCGAAAAACATTTCCGAAATGGTCGTTTCTGCAGATCGTGAAAATGCCTTGATCAGACAAAACAATAACTGGAGCATTGTCAACACATCAAAACCTCCAAAAGATGAGGAAAAACTCAAAATGGATCTTAAAATAAAAGTAGATCCCAAAGAAGAATACCATCAAATGTTCAAGGAAGGCTGGCGCTATATGCGTGATTTCCTTTATGTAAATAACGTCCATGGGGCTCCTTGGGATACCATTTATGAATGGTATGCGCCGTGGATTGACCATGTACGGCACAGAACAGATTTAAATTATGTCATAGATATTATGAGTGGCGAGGTGTCCATTGGGCACTCCTACGTATCTGGTGGCGATATGCCGAAAATTGATCGTGTGCCAGTGGGCTTGTTGGGATGCGACTTTGAATGGACGACTGACGGTTATCGGATCAGAAAAATTTACACGGGCGAAACATGGAATCCAGATATCTACGCACCTTTAGGCTTACCAGGCATAAACGTGAACGAGGGCGATTATATCATTTCCATCAATGGTAAAACAGTGAATCCAAAAGAAAATATTTACAGCCTTTTGGAACAAACCGCAAATCGGGAAACGACAATTGAAGTGAACAGCAAACCATCAAAAACAGGTGCTAAATCATTTTTGGTAAAGCCAGTAACCAATGAAAGAGGGCTTCGGTATATGGATTGGGTAGAAGGCAACCGTAAAAAGGTTGATGAACTCTCCGATGGTAAATTGGCCTATGTATATGTGCCAAATACAAGCCAACCTGGATTTGCGTCCTTCAACAGGTATTATTTTGCGCAACAGGATAAAAAAGGTGTGATTATTGACGAGCGCAACAATGGTGGCGGATCAGCGGCAGATTATATGATCGATATCATGTCTCGTGAGCTGTTTGGTTACTTCAACAGTAAAACCAACGATAACCGACCTTGGACCACACCCATGGCAGGCATTTGGGGACCAAAAGTCATGCTGATCAATGAACGTGCAGGCTCTGGAGGCGATTTACTGCCTTATATGTTTAAAGCGAAAAACATCGGACCGCTGATTGGCACCAGAACATGGGGCGGATTAGTGGGTACTTGGGACACACCTCCTTTTATTGACGGCGGGCGCATGGTAGCACCACGTGGCGGTTTTTATGATGTCAATGGCGAATGGGCCGTTGAAGGCGAAGGTGTTGCGCCAGACATAGAAGTCATACAAACCCCAAAAGGCACTCAAGACGGTGGCGATCCGCAATTGGAACGTGGCGTTAAGGAAGCCCTAAAACTTCTGGAAACCCAAGAATTTGAAATGAAACCAGAACCAGCGGCTCCAGTGAGATGGAAACGACCTGAGGGGTATGAAAACGAAAATTAGGAGTTGTATCACAGAGATGCACGGAGAAACACAGAGCGACACGAAGATTTAAAAATTATTGATAGTCCCTAAGATAAAACTCTGCGTAGCTTTGTGAAATCCATGCCTTGCCGGCAGGCAGGTCTGCTAAACTCTGCGTAACTACCCTGCGAATCTCTGTGTCACAACCCAATGAAATACCTATCTTCGCAAATAAAACCCACAACCATTGGCCAAACCAAAAAAAGTTCTAAAAATTATTGCTGGAGTAATCGTGTTCTTCACGCTTCCTACCCTGCTCTTCTTCGGTTTTTTGTATCTCAAATACGACGAGGATTTACCAACGGGAACCAAAGGTGAACCTGCAGAAGTATTGGCAACTAAAATGCTCAATGCTTTAGATTATGAAGCCTATGAGAATACAAACTATATAGAATGGACCTTCAATAAACGTCATCATTATAAATGGAATAAAGCAGAAAACACCTGTCAGGTCTATTGGAAAGCCTATCGCGTGGATTTGGATTTGAACGATCCGCCCAAAAGTGAAGCCTTTGAAAACGAGGAAAAAGTTGACGGGGAATCTTCTAAAAGACTCATTGATAAAGCGGTCTCTAATTTTAATAACGATTCGTTTTGGCTGGTTGCACCTTACAAAGTGTTTGATCCTGGCACAGAACGCCGTATGGTAACTCTTGAAAATGGAACTGATGGACTCTTGGTCACTTACACTTCAGGTGGAACGACGCCTGGCGATTCTTATTTATGGCATTTGGATGCTTCAGGAAAACCTAAAAGCTTCCAAATGTGGGTAGATATACTCCCCATCGATGGACTGGAAGCCACATGGAGCGATTGGACAACTACTGAAAGTGGTGCCAAATTACCGACGTTTCATAAGTTTATGGTCTTTGGATTGGAGATTACGGATTTGGTAGGCACGAACTAATGTTCTTCTTCACGACTGAAGGAAAATGTCCCGCTGATCACGAAGATTTCCTCAGAACCCTATCCTTTATTCCATTAAAACAGTCCACTACTTTTTACTTCTTACCAAACCAACAAATACCTAATACCTAATCTCTGATGCTACTTCTCACCTCTCAACAACTCACCTCTCACCCTATTTCTATAGACTAAAACCAAAGACCGCCAACTGCTTGCCCGTCCGTAGCATATTGCGAACGCGGGAAGACTGCCAACTACTTCCGCTGTCCCACAAAATTATGGTCTTTAAGTTTAAACAGCACATTAAATGTGGTTAAGCTTCCGTAACTTCTGGTGATATACTGCTGCAAATCAATTTTCTCCTGCTCTTCAAGATTGCTACTATTGATCTTTTGTTCCATCACACGTAAACGGTCGCGCACCATGGTGATTTTGTGAAAAAAAGTGTCGATCGGGACTTCTGTTGCTTTTAAATTGGAGTCGCCAGGTTGCATGATGAGTTTGCCTCCTTTCCATTTATCGCCAATATTGACGACTTCACTCACATCACTCCATTTTTTCAGAATGGATTTCAAAGTATTTTCCACTTCGTAAAAACTGATGGTATCCACATCATCTTCGGCGGCTTCAATAACTTCAAAGTCGCTATCTAAGTCTATCGTTTCCAATCCACCTTCAATAAATGTCACCCAGTAATGTTTTGAGGTTACATTTGTGACAACACCCTTGCCAAATTCCGGGTGATTGATTCTGGAGCTGATTCCTAATAATTGCATGGTCTGATTTTTTATTTTGAATTACAATAATAATAAATCTGATCGTCATTGGACACTCACATTCTTATATAGTTTTGAACAAATGAAAATCACTAAAAAAATCCCGAAAACATTCGGGATTTTATAAAACGGCAGTTAACGCCATCTGTTGCGTATGTCATCTAAAAACAATTACCGTTTCCATAGCAAACACAATTCTAATTTTTTATAATTTTCATCACGGTTTTTGTTGATCGGTGGTCCGAAATTTCAAGAAAATAAATACCTTTGGGTTGATGTAATTCAATAGCAATCTTCTTTGTATGCTGATACTGCTTATTCATTAGCACCTGTCCTGTAACGGAAAGTAATCTTAAGTAGACCTTGGCCTGCTCATGTTTAAAAGTAACCGAAAAGTCACCTTTTGTAGGGTTGGGATACAGCACCAAACCATCGGTGAGGGCAAAATCTTCAACGGACATGGTTTCCATCGAAAGTTTCTGAATAAACCCATCATTTCGTCCGTAAGACGTGAGTTTCCCGGTACTTTTACCAATATTAAAGTCGGCTGAATTATAAAAATATCCCACCGTATAAATTTTTCCAGAAGCCTCCACAACTGTAGATGCTGTCTTGTCAATACTTGGTCCTCCCATCTGTCTGAGCCAAATATGCTTGCCGTCAGGATCAAATTTCTGGATAAACATATCATAGCCTTCTTGAGACGTTAGACTTAAATTTCCAACACCTGAATCAAAGTCAGCTTGATTAAAGAAATTTCCAGTTATGATAACGTTACCATCAGCATCATTTGTGATTGACACTCCTTCGTCATTGCCTCTTCCGCCCATATAGTTGGCCCACAAAAAATTACCGTTGGTGTCCAATTTTTGAACAAATACATTAGAACCACCTGTGGCTGTCATATTAAAAACACCATCACCAGGGTCAAAATCTACAGTTTGAACGAAATGACCCGTCGTATAGACATTGCCCTGAGCATCTACTGAAATGGAGGTACCTTTATCAACGCCCACGCTTCCCATTTGTTTTACCCAAATAAAATCGCCGTTTTCATCAACTTTAAGAATAAAGATATCTTCATAACCTGCAGAGGTTAAAATAGAATCATCCATTCCAGGATTAAAATCTACCGTACCTTTAAAGTCGCCCGTCAAGTAAACATCACCGTTTGCATCCAAAGCTATAGCCAGTGGATATTCTGACAAAACACCACCATATTGTTTCGCCCAGATAAACTCACCGTCAGTATTCAATTTTAACAGGTACGCCTCTGAATCGCCGTTTGAAGTCATATTATAGACACCCTCTCCTGGATCAAAATCTACGGTTTCTCGAAAAAACCCGCAAATATAAACACCACCATTCAAGTCGGTACGGATGGCATATCCAAAATCATTTTCGACACCTCCCAATTGCTTAACCCACTGAAAATTGCCGTTGGTATCATATTTAATTATATAAGTGTCATAATCACCATTTGAGGTAAATACTGCAGGTTCACCATCCGGATTAAAGTCTACAGTATAGGCAAAAACTCCAGTCAAATAAACATTTCCCAAGGCGTCAGTAGTGATTGAATGCGCATATTCTTCAGAAACACCACCAAATTTTTTAACCCAAAGCAAATTGCCATCGGTATCCAATTTTTGAATAAAAGCATCTGTATATCCATTGGAGGTAAAATTGGCAGAGGATTCTCCTGGGTCCAAATCGGCTGTTCCCGAAAAATGTCCTCCAACGTAAAGTTGTCCGTTTAAATCGGTGGTAATTGTAGATGCTACTATAGCACCACTGCCACCAATTTGCTTTACCCATTCAAAAGTTGGGTTTTGCGAATAAAGTGAAGTGGTCGATATGCATAGACTTGAAATAATGACGAAAAAAGTAATTCTAAAATTCATAATAAATTGATTTTGAAGTTAATGTAATCTATTTATCAACACCATCGGTAAAAGGAACAAACGTCATCATAATATTCTTACATATTCTTGAACTTTTAGACTTCTTGATTAAATGACATTATACTTTTCAATAGTCTACCAACATTATTTAACAAAACTCTAAATAGGCACTTCTTCATTTTTTACTTCATAATCAGTACCTTTGCAAACCTGTCTGTAAATCAGGCAAGATTGCTATGAATATGAGTGAATTTGAAGAAAAAATTGAGGTACAGGGCGCACGCGTTCACAACCTAAAAAATATAGATGTTTCCATTCCCCGAGAGAAACTTGTGGTTATTACCGGACTTTCAGGAAGTGGAAAATCGTCCCTGGCATTTGATACGATTTATGCCGAAGGCCAACGTCGGTATATTGAAACATTTTCAGCCTATGCACGTCAGTTTTTGGGTGGTTTGGAACGCCCTGATGTTGATAAAATTGATGGTCTTTCGCCAGTCATTGCCATAGAACAGAAAACGACCAGCAAATCGCCCCGCTCCACTGTGGGCACCATTACTGAGATTTACGATTTTTTACGTCTGCTTTACGCTCGGGCGAGTGATGCCTATAGCTATAACACAGGCGAAAAAATGGTGAGTTATACGGATGAGCAAATCAAGAATTTGATCAAGGAAAATTATAATGGCAAACGCATCAACATTTTAGCGCCTGTCATCCGTACAAGAAAGGGACATTACCGTGAATTGTTTGAGCAAATCGCAAAACAGGGTTTTGTAAAAGTCCGTGCAGATGGTGAAGTGAGAGACCTTGTCAAGGGGATGAAATTAGACCGTTACAAAAACCACGATATCGAAATTGTTATTGACCGACTCAAGATTGACGACTCGGATGACAATGATAAACGCCTTACAGAGACCATCAATACTGCCATGTATCACGGTGATGATATTTTAATGGTTTTAGATCATGATACTAGCGAAACCCGATACTTCAGTAGAAGTTTGATGTGTCCTACTACGGGAGTCTCCTATCCTAATCCGGAACCCAATAATTTTTCGTTCAATTCGCCAAAAGGCGCATGTCCAAAGTGTAACGGGATTGGAAAACTCTATCAGGTCAATGAGAAAAAAATCATTCCCGACGATAGCCTATCCATTAAGGCAGGCGCGCTGGCACCACATGGCCCCTACAAAAATAGTTGGATTTTCAAGCAATTTGAAACCATTGCCCAACGGTTCAATTTTCAGTTGACCGATCCTTACAAAGGCATTCCTGAAGAAGCAAAACAAATGATCTTGTACGGTGGAAGCGAAAAGTTTTCTGTAGAAAGTAAAACACTAGGCGTTACCCGCGATTATAAGATTGATTTTGAAGGCGTGGCCAATTTTATAGAAAACCAATTTGCCGCAGCCGAGACGACCTCGTTGAAACGCTGGGCAAAAGAATATATGGACAAGGTGGAATGTGATGAATGTCACGGCTCACGCTTGCGACAAGAATCGCTTTATTTTAAAGTGAACGGATTGAATATTGCAGATTTGGCAAATAAAGATATAGTCGATTTAGCCGCATGGTTTTCAGATTTGTCGTCTCAGATTTCTGAAAAGCAATTATTGATATCGGAAGAAATCATCAAAGAAATTAGAACCCGATTACAGTTTTTGTTAGATGTAGGTTTGGATTATCTATCGCTTAACAGAAGCTCAAAATCCCTGTCCGGAGGTGAAGCACAACGGATCCGATTGGCAACTCAAATTGGATCTCAATTGGTAGGTGTTCTTTATATTTTGGATGAACCAAGTATTGGATTGCATCAAAGGGATAATGAAAAACTGATTAAATCATTATTATCACTTCGCGATATTGGTAATTCTGTGATTGTAGTAGAACATGATAAAGACATGATTGAAAGCGCGGATTATGTCATTGATATCGGACCGAGAGCAGGCAAGCATGGTGGAGAAATTATTAGCACGGGTACTCCAGAAGAATTAAAGACGCACAATACGCTTACTGCAGATTATCTCAATGGTACCAAACAAATTGAGATTCCTAAAAAACGTCGGGATGGCAACGGCAAATTTCTTGAGTTGAAAGGCTGTACAGGAAATAATCTTAAAAACGTTTCCGTAAAGCTTCCGTTGGGAATGATGCTTGGTGTGACCGGGGTTTCTGGTAGTGGTAAATCGACTTTAATTAATGAGACCCTCTACCCGATTCTGAATGCCCATTATTTTAACGGCGTTAAAAAACCAATGCCCTACAAAAGCATCAAAGGCCTGGAACATATTGACAAAGTCATTGACATCAACCAATCGCCCATCGGACGAACGCCACGAAGTAATCCTGCTACTTACACTAAAACTTTTGACGAAGTTCGGAGCTTGTTTGCAAAAATTCCTGAGGCTATGATTCGTGGTTATAAACCAGGTCGTTTTAGCTTTAATGTCAAAGGCGGACGCTGTGAGACTTGTCAAGGCGCCGGTTTAAGAGTTATTGAAATGAACTTTCTTCCAGATGTTTATGTCGAGTGCGAAACCTGTCAGGGGAAACGATTTAATCGAGAAACCTTAGAAATCCGTTATAAAGGAAAATCAATAAGTGATGTGCTGGATATGACCATCAATGAAGCTGTCGATTTTTTCGAGCATATTCCTAAAATCCACAAAAAACTGCAAACTATAAAGGATGTAGGTTTGGGCTATATCACACTTGGCCAACAAAGCACCACCCTGTCTGGAGGTGAGGCACAACGGATTAAATTGGCCACTGAATTGAGCAAACGCGATACTGGTAATACCTTTTATATCCTGGATGAACCCACTACCGGTTTGCACTTTGAAGACATCCGGGTATTGATGAACGTGCTAAACGAACTCGTCAACAAGGGCAATACTATTTTAATTATCGAGCACAATATGGATGTGATTAAAATTGTGGACTATATTATTGATATTGGTTATGAAGGCGGTAAAGGTGGTGGACAGATTATTGTGGAAGGTACGCCAGAAGAAGTTGCAAAACACAAGAAAAGTTATACTGCACGCTTCCTTAAAGAAGAACTCAAAAACCAATAAAAAGAAGAAGTTTTTTAGAGTTTACAAGTAAAACACTATGAATATGGTCAAAGATTTATGCAAAACAGCACATTAACAAGCTTATAACTTTACTATCTTAGTGATGTAACTTTAAAACTAAACAATTATGAGAGGTATTCTTTGGCTTGTAGCCGTAATTTGTATTGTAGTATGGCTTTTAGGCTTTTTGGGTGTTGTAGAGGGATTAGCCACTAATAGTTTGATCCATATTTTACTGGTCATTGCTGTCATTGCTATTCTTTACAATATCATTTCTGGCCGTAAGCCGCTTTAAATAGCATTGATATAGTATAACACGACATGAACCTGTGAAGAGGCAAATTTTATAATTTGTCTCTTTTTTTATTCTCACTGATGGGCTTAAATCTTTAGACCTACCCTCATCGAAAAAGCCAATTCCTTTTTCATACCTCGTGCCCGCCGGTGCCGGTCGGACAGGCCTCCACATTTTAAATTGAAATAGTGTGAACGGCTGTGATGCGGATTAATCTATAATACTTCGTTCTATAACTCCAAGTCATCACTTGTAATTTAAAAAGTCAAAACAAAACGGTTTTAAAACCAATTGAATAGAACTTATTAGGTTTTTTCTATTAAATTTGTGTGTTTTGGCATAATGTTAGGCATGAGGCATGAGTGTATGTCCCTAATATAGGAATTGGCAATATGTAACCCTAACTGAAGACTGAGACTGAAAACCGAGACTAAAAATACAAATAATCAATAAAAATAGACCTACAGATAATGAGATTAGAAAAACATAGCAAAGCTTGGAACGAGATAAAAACAAACGATTCATGGGCCATCTTTAAAATAATGGGCGAGTTTGTAAATGGCTACGAAAAATTGAGCAAAATTGGACCTTGTGTTTCCGTTTTCGGTTCGGCACGTACCAAGCCAGATCATAAATATTATAAATTGGCAGAGGAAATTGCCAAAAAAATTGTCGAGCATGGTTATGGGGTTATCACTGGCGGGGGTCCAGGTATAATGGAAGCCGGAAATAAGGGGGCACACATTGCAGGTGGCACTTCGGTTGGATTAAATATTGATCTGCCTTTTGAACAGCATGATAATCCGTATATTGACGCTGATAAAAGCTTAGATTTTGACTATTTCTTTGTGAGAAAGGTCATGTTCGTTAAATACTCCCAAGGCTTTGTAGTGATGCCCGGTGGATTTGGAACTTTGGACGAATTGTTTGAAGCCATCACCCTCATTCAAACAAATAAGATTGAAGAATTTCCTATTATTCTAGTGGGCACTGAATTTTGGTCAGGTCTTTTAGACTGGGTAAGAACCACACTTTTGGACTCGTTTAGTAATATCAGTGCCAAAGATATGGACCTGATTCATTTGGTTGATACCCCAGATGAAGTATTGGAAATACTGGACAACTTCTATAAAGAATTTGAACTGAGCCCGAATTTCTAAAAAGCAGAGCTCCCATCGTATCTTATCGCAAATATGGATGGTCATAAAACTCTATGAAATCTATAATAAATAGTGCATATTTCGTATGTATTGAGTAACAAGTATGTTATTCCCACTATTGATTTTTTTTGAAATTACGTATGTCAGGATAAAAAAAAAGTCGAACCTATTATTATTCTAAAACCACAAACATCAAAAATTCGTTATATATCTCGTCAATAATTTATTATTTTTCGCACAGAACTCGTACAATATGATTTTATTATTAAAGTTCTAACCTATAAAAGCTTGTCATAGCCCATTGAAAAGATATCTTCTTTTAAGTTTTATGTTGTTTTATTCAGCATTGATTTTTGGTCAAAATAAGATCAATATCGATGCCCAGTTCAATATGCATAAAAAGAGCGCCAAAGTAGCGCAAACCCTTCGCTACCAAAACATCACAGAAGATACCTTGACCACCATTTACCTTAATGATTGGAGTAATAGTTACGCTACCAAGCATACGCCGTTGGCAAAGAGGTTTGCTGAAGAATACAGCACCAAGTTTCACTTTGCAAAAAATGAGATGCGTGGCTTTACAAATCTTACTGCAATAAAAGACAGCACTGGACAAGAACTTCAATACACAAGGTTGAAGCCGCATCCAGATGTCATAGAAGTGAAATTATCCAAACCCTTATTACCCAACGACTATTATCACATTGAGCTGTTTTATAATTTACAGTTTCCTGATGATACGTTTACTGATTATGGCGCCACCTCCGATAACGAGCTCAATTTAAAATATTGGTACATTACGCCTGCAGTTTATGATGGTGAATGGCATTATTACAGCAACAAAAATTTGGACGACCTGTACGTGCCAAAAGCAGATATCAGTTTGAAGGCAGAATTCCCTAAAAATTATGGCATTTATTCCGAACTTGCCATTCAAGACTTCTCCCAACAAGACAGTACACAAACCTTCTACTTTTACGGGAAAGACCGTGTGGACAGTAAACTTTACCTCAATCGGTTTCCAAAATTCAACTTTGTACAGACCGATAACTTCACGGTCATAACAAATTTGGAAAATGAAGGAATCTTGCCCACGGATCGCGCCCTCATTACCGATAGGATTACTCAATTTATCACTAAGAACTTAGGAGAGTATCCGCATGATTATCTGTTAGTCACAGATATTGAATACCGAAAAGATCCGCTATATGGATTAAACCAATTGCCCAAGTTTCTGAATCCTTTCCCAAGAAATCTGCAGTATGAACTGAAACTTTTAAAAACAACACTCAATAATTATCTTAATAACACCTTACTTTTAAATCCGCGAGAAGACTATTGGCTTAGAGATGCAATTCAGATTTATTTTTTGATGAAGTATGTTGAAGAAAACTATCCTGACCTTAAGCTTCTGGGGACTTTGGCAAATATTTGGGGGTTAAGGTCATTCCACGCCGCCGATGTTGATTTTAATGAACAGTACAACTTGTACTTTATGCAAATGGCACGTTCCAACCGGGATCAACCCTTAACTTTGTCAAAAGATCAATTATTAAAATTCAATGCCAATATTGCTGGTAAATATAAGGCAGGAATTGGACTCAAGTATTTAAACGATTTTGTGAATTCTGATATTGTTGAAAACACAATCTATGAATATCTTGACACCTACGGTCTAAAATCGACCACAAGTACGGATTTTGAGAATTTGTTAAAAAAGAATACCGATAAAAATGTCTCGTGGTTTTTCACGGACTATATCGACAGCAGAAAGAAAATAGATTTTCGGATCAAGGATATTGTAAAGACCAAAGATTCGGTGACCTTTACCATAAAGAATAAACGCGATAATGATATGCCCGTCTCGTTGTTCACTTTAAAAAATGATTCTGTTTTATCCAAAACATGGATTGAAGATATCCATGGATCTAAAACTTTGACCATTCCTCGAAATGATGCTACAAAGTTGGTGCTTAATTATGACAACATCATACCGGAGTACAATTTAAGAGACAATTGGAAATCGTTGAAAGGGTGGTTTTTTAACAATAAACCACTTCAGTTCCGGTTGTTTAAAGATATTGAAGACCCAAATTACAACCAAGTGTTTTTTATGCCTTTGGTGGAGTACAATAATATTTATGACGGTTTTACATTAGGCGCAAAGATGTATAACAAAACCTTATTGATGAAAAACTTCCGCTATCAATTTACGCCCAAATACGCCTTTAATTCGAAAACCATTACCGGTGGCGCACAAGGTGTTTACACGCAGCATATTGAAAATCGAAATTTATTCCGGATCAATTATGGTCTGAGTGCAAGCTACTCGGCCTTTGCAAAGGAAGCTTTCGTAACCAAACTCAGTCCAAGTGTTTCATTTCATTTCAGAGACGATAACTACTTTAGGTCAAATAAATCCAGTTACCTAAATTTTAGATATTTGGACATCTCCAGAACCGTCAAAAATAATCCACTCTTAGAAGTAAAAGATCCCGATTACAGTGTGTTTAATATCCGATATGTGAACGCCCACACCGCGCTGATTGATTTCTCCAGATTCTACTACGATTTCCAAATCGCCAAGAAATTCGGAAAAATTGCGGTCAATTACGAATGGCGAAAATTGACAGAGCGCAACAGGCAATTCAATTTTAGGTTTTTTGCGGGGGCATTTTTATATAATAAAACCGATGCTAACTCAGACTATTTCAGTTTTGCGTTAGATAGGCCTACTGACTATATGTTTGACTACAATTATTTAGGACGCTCGGAAGCATCAGGTATTTTTAGTCAACAAATCATCATTGCAGAGGGTGGTTTTAAATCGAAATTAGAAACTCCTTTTGCCAATCAATGGATGACCACCGCCAATATGAGTACCACGATATGGCGATTTATTGAAGCTTATGGCGATGTTGGTTTGGTCAAAAACAAATCCGTCAAGCCGAAATTCGTTTATGATTCGGGTATCAAATTGGACTTGGTCACTGATTATTTTGAACTTTATTTTCCGATCTATTCCAGTTTGGGATGGGAAGTAGATGAACCCAATTATAGTCAGCGCATACGAATTAAATTTACCGTGGATCCTGAAGTTTTATTGGGACTTTTTAGACGGAAGTGGTATTAGGTGGCAATTGACTGCCCGACCGAAAGGCAGCGAAGGGAAAATTAAATTCATTCCCTTTAAAAAATCGATAAGCTTGAGTTCCAAAGCATAATCTTGCCATGAAAGGTGACTTAATTCTGAACACTACTTGTTTTCTATAGCTATAGTTCCGGCAGGTTTATACGGAGCGTTTGGTCAAAAAAATCTAATATCCGTTTGGTGCAACTTTGTATTATCTTCATAGAAGTCAGTGGTTAATAACATGCTTCCTGTGAGCATTCATAGCCTATGTCAGTCTGAGCATTAACCATTTAAAAATAAATTCTGAAAGAAGTGAGCTTACGCAGTAAGTCGAAGCACAATATTTGCACTCAAAAGGTTCTCGACTGCGCTTGAATTGACAGATTCTATTGTCTGTTTTACACTACTATGAACTCTATAAAAAATGAGCATTTATTTACTGATCTCTATATCCTTATATTATATTCACAACTCATAATTCTATCTTAAGTCATAATCCGCACTAGAAGTTCTTTCAGCAAATCACCTTGCGGGACTGCATGAGCGCCTACCCCTTTACTTTTAACGTCAAATTCACGTAAAACAGCAATGATACTGCTTACTTTCCGCATTGGAAAGTTTCTTGCAGCAGTGATGTATTCATTCACAAAATAAGGGTTGACACGCAAGGCAGTGGCGACATTCCTGGGCGACTTATCATTCATTCCGTGTAAATACAACAATTGTGAAAAGAAATTAAACAACAAAGACACGGTTACAACCATAGGATTGTCCTTAGGGTTTTCGGCAAAATAATTTACAATTTGATGGGCCTTTTTAATATTTCCTTCTCCAATGGCCTTGCGTAACTCAAAGTTGTTAAAGTCTTTGCTGATTCCTATATTTTCTTCAATTTGCTCTGGTGATATTTGTGTGCCTTTTGGCAAAACTATTTGGAGCTTATCCAACTCATTACTGATTTTACTCAAATCAGTTCCCAAAAACTCCACGAGCATCTGAGCCGCTTTGGGCGCAATGGTATAGTCTTTCGGGGCGAGCACACGTCTGATCCAATCGGCCACTTGATTTTCATATAGTTTTTTACTTTCATAAACCACCCCCATTTTCTTTAGGGTTTTATAAAGTGACTTCCGTTTATCAATGGTTTTATACTTATAGTTCATCACCAAAATAGTGGACTGCTGTGGCTGCTTGGCGTAATCAACTAGTTTTTCTATGGTTCGAGATAAATCTTGGGCCTCTTTTACAATAATCACTTGATATTCCGCCATCATTGGAAAGCGCTTGGCGTTGCCAACAATATCATCAATAGAAACATCACGGCCATAAAGCACCATCTGATTGAAACCTCGCTCCTCTTCGGCAAGTACATTCGCTTCAATAAAATCTGAGATTTTATCTATATAATAAGGTTCTTCACCCATTAAAAAATAAATAGGTTTCAACTTTCTGCTTTTAATATCGGCAGCTAACTGTTTAACTTCGTCCAAAGGTTATGAATTTTTGAAATTTTCATCCGCCAAATTCCGATTTTAGCTCGGGGAGTTTGGTATTTAGTTATTGAAGATTAACTTTGGCAATGTCTAAATTAGAAGTCTTGCAACCACTCAATTTTCCAAAGTTTTCGTTCCGATTCAAAAATAGCGAAAATAAAGTATCTATTTTCGACGTGGTTCGTAAAAAGTTTATGATTTTACAACCTGAGGAATGGGTGCGACAACACTGTGTGCATTATCTAATGACTGTAAAGAAATACCCATATTCTTTAATTAACGTAGAGAAGGAATTGACCATCAACAATCTAAGAAAGCGTTATGATATTGTGGTTTTCAATGCATCAGGTGAGGTGCATCTGATTGTAGAATGCAAAGCACCTACAATTTCCATTGATCAAAGTACTTTTGATCAAATTGCTCGTTATAATTTAGCCTTAAGAGCTAATTTTTTAATGGTCACCAATGGCATGCAACACTATTATTGTCAGATGGATTTTAAAAAGGAAACCTATGTTTTTTTGAAGGATATTCCAGCGTATGAAAGGGGTTCAGTGTGATTTGATAGAGATTGAAGAAAATGGATTCCAGCGATTGATAATTGATTTTGAGTCAAGAGTTATTTGAAACTTTGCCTCAAAAAGGTTGAATTTCAAATATTGAATTTTGATTAGAAAGAAACCTTGCAGGTAAAACATAGTAAGTAAAAATATATAATTCCAGTATTTGTGGCTAAAAAGGAAATAGCAGTTGTAATCTTAAATTGGAATGGCAGGGCTTTGTTGGAAAAATTCCTTCCTTCAGTCTTAAAGTATTCTGAAACTGCAGCCATTTACGTAGCTGACAATGCATCGACTGATGATTCTGTCAGCTTTTTAAAAATGAATTACCCATCGGTAAAAATCATTCAAAATCAAGAGAATGGCGGCTATGCCAAAGGCTACAATGATGCTTTAAAATATGTTGACGAAGAGCTCTTATGCCTTTTAAATAGCGATATTGAAGTTACTAAAGATTGGTTACTCCCTATTGTAACACTATTCAATACTGAGCCGGAAACGGCAATCATACAGCCAAAAATTCTGGATTTTAATAACAAGGTCTTTTTTGAATATGCGGGAGCGGCAGGAGGATTTATTGACAAGTACGGTTACCCTTATTGCAGGGGGAGGATTTTTGATACCATTGAAAAAGACTTGGGTCAATACAATGACACCATTCCGATTTTTTGGGCCTCTGGCGCTTGCCTGTTTATCAGAAAATCAGTTTTCAATAAACTAAATGGCTTTGATGAAACGTTCTTCGCGCACATGGAAGAAATCGATTTGTGTTGGCGTGCGCACAACCATGGTTATACCACAAAATACACGAGTGCATCAACGGTGTTCCACGTTGGTGGCGCAACATTAAACACAGCAAATCCGAAAAAAACATATCTCAATTTCAGAAACAGCTTGTTTACCATCACCAAAAATGCTCCAAAGAATATTTTAATATTAATTCTGACGCGACTTGTTCTAGATGGCTTGGCGGGTTTAAAATTTTTATTTTCACTGAAATTCGCTCATCTTATCGCTATTTTAAAAGCGCATGGTCGGTTTTATTTTGCGCTTCCAAAACTTCTTAAAAAACGTCGCGTATTGAAACAAGAATTGAAAGAAAGCATTTTGACAAGTGCTCCTAAGGAATATTATCAAGTAAAGTCAATTGTGTGGCATTACTTTGTCAAAAATCAGAAGAAATTTTAAGTAAGAATTAAAGTGTTAAAATTGTTGTTAATTCTTCGCTTAAGTAGCATTTTTTATATAATTTTGCCTTGTTAAATTTCTAACTTATTTAATCACTACCATTATGAAAAAAATCATGTTATTAAGTGTGTTTTCATTATTGGTTTTAAGTTCATGTGTATCAAAGAAAGAATATGCAGCCCTTGAAGCCAAACATAAAGAAACACAAGATTTATTGAATACCGCAACAGTAAAGCTAAACAGTTGTATTTCTGAAAGAGCTACTGCGCAGGCACGTGTTGAAGGATTACAGGAGCAATTGGCTGATATGCGTAAAACAAACCAAGACCTAATTGATACCAAAGGCAATTTAACCACACTTACCCAAAAAGGTGCTGAGAATCTTGAAAGATCTCTTGAGAGCCTAAAAGAAAAAGATCTTAAAATTACGCGTTTGCAGGATGCATTGACTAAAAAAGACAGTGTAACTTTAGCTATTGTTACAAGTTTGAAAAAAGATGTTGGACTTAATGATCCAGACATTCAAATTAATGTTGAGAAAGGTGTTGTTTATATTTCTATTGCTGATAAGTTATTATTCCAGAGCGGTAGTTATAATGTGACTTCAAGAGCTAAGACCATCTTGAGTAAAGTAGCAACTGTAGTTAACGGTAAACCTGATTTTGAGTGTATGGTTGAAGGACATACTGATAGTCTACCTTATAACAGAGGAGGCGTATTGTTAGACAACTGGGATTTAAGTGTTAAACGTGCCACTTCTATTGTTAGAGTATTGGAAGAGTTAGGCGTTAACCCTAAACAACTGATTGCTTCAGGACGTAGTGAATATGTACCATTGGTACCTAATGATACTGCTGAAAACAGATCAATTAACAGACGTACACGTATATTAGTACTTCCTAAGATTGACCAATTCTACGAAATGGTTGAAAACGAAATGAAAGACATGATTGCTGAAGACCAAAAGAACTAAGCAATTATTTAAATATATTAAAAAGCTCAACTTCACAGTTGGGCTTTTTTTATTCCTACATATAAATCTTCTTTTAGATTTGCTCTATGCCTTAGTTAAAAGAAACGAACTTGCTATACCTGTTTTAAGAAATACATTCTATCGACAATATTCTAAAGGAAAAAAATGGAAGCCGTTAATTACGGCCTCCATTCATAAATGACAATAATAAGTGTCAAAAAAATTATATAAATAATGTCATTCGCGTGCATTCTTAGAGTTCAAATAGCATAGCGCCTACGCTCAGAGACAGTTTGCAGGCCTGAATAAAACGTTGACTTTTTATGATAATGTTGACTTTTTATGATAATTGAGAATGCTGGTCTTCTAAAATATCTCCAGACTCCCCTTCCCTTCTCTTATTATCGTAGGCTCATCTTCAGATAAATCAACAATTGTAGAGGCCAAGTTATCACCATACCCGCCGTCTATTACCAAATCGACCAGGTTATCCCATTTCTCTAAAATCAACTCTGGATCGGTCGTATATTCAATAATCTCATCCTCATCTCTAATGGATGTCGATATTATTGGTCGCCCTAACTGTCTTACAATTTCTAAGGCGATATTATTATTTGGCACCCTGATACCGACTGTTTTCTTCTTTTTAAATGGATGTGGAAGCGTTTTCGCTCCTGGAAGAATAAACGTATATGGGCCGGGAAGTGCCCGCTTTAGGATTTTAAAGGTAGAGGTATCAATCTGTTTCACATAATCACTAAGATTACTTAGATCATGACAAATAAATGAAAAATTGGCTTTATCCAATTTAACACCCTTTATTTGCGCCACCCGTTCCAGCGCTTTGATATTGTTGATATCGCAGCCCAATCCATAAACCGTATCGGTAGGATAAATAATCAACCCGCCATCTTTAAGGACCTTAATAACTTTCTTAATTTCCTTAGCATTTGGGTTCTCTTCATAGATTCTTATAAATTCAGCCATAATATGTGTGTTAAGATTTCGTTTACAAAGTAATTAATAATTTCATTATGAAAGCTATAAAACTTCTTTTACTCACTATAGTCGTTGCTTCTATATCATTTTCCTGCAGTAAAGAAAGAACCGATACACCTATTCAAGGTTTAAATCCCACAGCATATCATCAAGAACTCAATATCAATTATGGACCTGATGCTGATCAAAAGTTCGATTTGTACCTCCCAAAAAACAGAAATACGTCAACAAAAGTCCTCATCTTGGTACATGGCGGCGGATGGACAGGAGGCGATAAGGTAGATATGAATGGTTTTAGGGATATCATCCGTCAAGATTTATCTGATGTGGCCATCGTGAACATCAACTACCGACTGGCAAACAGCAACAGAAATCCTTATCCGATGCAGATTGACGACATCACTTCAGTAATAAATCATCTCAAAGAGAACCAGGACTACTATGTTATTTCCGATGATTATGGCTTTATTGGAGTCAGTGCAGGCGCACATTTATCATTACTTTGGAGTTATGCTTTTGACACCGGTGAGAATGTAAAAATGGTTTGTAGCATTGTTGGCCCTACCAACTTTACGGATCCCGCCTATTTAAACAGTACTGACCCAAACATTCGGGCTTTGATGGACTTGTATGGCGTTGATGCTTCTACTGAGTTTCTGGAAGAAGTAAGTCCGTACCACCGGGTAACTTCCAATGCACCGCCAACCATTTTATTTTATGGCGGACAAGACCCTCTAATTCCAACAACACAAGGCACAGCCATGAGCGCACGATTGCAACAGCTGGGTGTTACACATGAGTTTTCACTTTACGAAAATACAGGCCATGGATGGTTGGGCGTGGAACTTTTGGACACTTGGACTAAATTAAAAGGATTTACGCAAACACATTTATAATCTAAATCTATAAGCACACCTAGCCAAGCACATCCAATTTTGCAAAACGCAATAACAATTTTTTGACACCGCCATGCTCAAAGTTGATTTCAGCTTTGGTATCTGCGCCAACACCTTCAATCTTCAAAACCTCACCTTTGCCAAAACGCATATGCTCTACAATATTTCCTACTGTCAATTTGCCGTCAAACAAATTCACATCAGGGCTTCCTGTTGATTTACCAATTGGTTTTAATTTGGCTGGGGGAATAAATTTAGGCGGCTTCTTTTCAGCTTTGCGTTTCGCAGCTTTTTTAAAGCGAATCTGATTGGGTTCCACATCGCCAAAAATATCCGCAGACAACATCGGATTGAAGCGTTTGTCATCCACTGGTGTCAGGACATCCAAATACTTTTCGTCAATTTCTTCTATAAATCGGCTTGGTTCTGCATCAATCAATTTTCCCCAACGGTAGCGCGACATCGTATAGGTTAAATACGCCTGCTTTTCTGCTCTTGTCAATGCTACATAAAATAAGCGACGCTCCTCCTCCAACTCGCTACGGGTGTTCATACTCATCCCACTTGGGAATAAATCTTCCTCCATGCCCACAATATACACATACGGAAATTCCAGACCCTTAGCTAAGTGAATAGTCATTAAAGCCACATGGTCCGCATCACCTTTATCGGCATCTAAGTCTGTAGCCAAGGCCACATCTTCCAAAAATTCGGGCAAGGCGCCTGTGGCATCGGCCAATTCTTCCTGACCTTCCACAAAATCCTTGATTCCATTAAGCAACTCCTCAATATTTTCCATTTTAGCTACACCTTCAGGTGTGCCATCATCTCTAAACTCCTTGATTAGACCAGTCACTTTAGTTACATGTTCCGCCAGCTCAAAGGCATTTGCAGTTTGGTTCATCACCTGAAAACTCTCAATCATAGTGACAAAATTCCGAAGCTTGTTTTTAGTGCCCGAATTAATTTTAATGTCCACTTTATCAATGTGCTTCATAACATCAAAAATGGAACGGTTATAGCCGTTTGCAGCCACCACAAGCCGATCCATGGTGGTCTGTCCTATGCCGCGGCTCGGAAAATTAATGACACGTTTAAGCGCCTCTTCATCTGCTGGATTGATGATCAATCGCAAGTAAGATAGAACGTCTTTAATTTCTTTACGCTGATAGAAAGATAAGCCGCCATAAATTCGATATGGAATGCTGCGCTTTCTCAAAGCGTCTTCCATGGCACGAGACTGGGCGTTGGTACGGTATAAAATAGCAAAATCACTATTCATCAATTGATGTTCCATTTTATTCTCAAAGATGGAGCTTGCCACATAACGGCCTTCATCACCATCCGTCATCAATCGGTTGACTTTTATTTTAGGGCCTTCATCATTAGCCGTCCATACCACTTTTTCAAGTTTGGTCTGGTTTTTTTCAATAATGGAATTGGCGGCATTGACTATATTTTTGGTGGACCTGTAATTTTGTTCCAAACGAAACATTTTTACATCATCATAATCCTTTTGAAAATTCAGGATGTTATTAATATTAGCACCTCTAAACGCATAAATACTTTGCGCATCGTCTCCTACTACACATATATTTTGGAAACGGTCTGACAACGCCCTAACAATCAAATACTGAGAGTGGTTTGTATCCTGATACTCATCAACCAATATATAACGGAATCGGTTTTGATATTTGGCCAAGACATCCGGAAAACGCGTTAGTAATTCATTGGTCTTCAACAACAAATCATCAAAATCCATGGCGCCCGCTTTAAAGCAACGGTCTACGTAGTTTTTGTAAATATCTCCCAACCTTGGTCGTTTGGACATGGTGTCTGCCTCAATCAACTCTGGATTCTGAAAATAAGCTTTTACGGTGATCAAACTATTCTTATAGGATGAAATCCTTGAACTGATCTGTTTGGTTTTATAAATATCTTTATCCAGACCCATTTCTTTGATAATGGAACCAATCAACCGTTGAGAATCTTGAGCATCGTAAATGGTGAAATTGTTTGGATAACCCAACTTATCAGCTTCAATACGAAGGATTTTGGCAAACACCGAGTGAAACGTACCCATCCAGAGGTTTTTAGCTTCACTTGCACCGACAATCTCAGCAATCCTACCTTTCATTTCTCGTGCTGCTTTATTGGTAAATGTCAAAGACAAAATGTTAAACGGATCTACTCCTAAACTCATTAGGTAAGCAATCCTATAGGTCAACACACGAGTTTTACCAGAACCAGCACCTGCAATCACAATCATAGGGCCGTCTTTTTGCAGTGTTGGTGCTAACTGCGCTTCATTCAACTGACTTAAATACTTTTCCAAATCTCTCTCAATTATTAATCCGTGAAATTAACCAAAGCTTCTGTTTTTAGAGAACGTTTTTATCAATAATTATAAACAATTAGGTTTGCTTTAATACTTTAAAAGAAAATGAATATCTTTAGAATGACTAGTAAACATCCAATTCTATGAATTATTGTCTCCTTCTTTTTTGTTTCTTCGGAAGCCTCGTGCTTAACGCCCAAACTGCTTTAGAATCCGATTTTAAAGCTGTAGAATCGAAAGTAATTGAATGGCGCCGTCATTTTCACGAACACCCAGAACTGAGCAATCAGGAGTTTAAAACCTCCGAAAAGATTGCTCAGCACCTGAAGTCACTGGGTATTGAGGTACAAACTGGAATCGCAAAAACTGGCGTGGTTGGACTGTTAAAGGGTAACACTCCAGGAAAAGTTGTAGCGTTAAGAGCGGATATTGATGCCCTGCCTGTAACGGAACGAAATGATTTGCCGTTCAAATCGACAGTTAAAGCGGAATTTATGGGCTCAGAAACGGGCGTAATGCATGCTTGCGGACACGACACCCATACTGCTATGCTCATGGGTGTTGCTGAAGTCTTATCCAAACATAGAGACAAGATTAACGGTAGCGTAAAATTCATTTTTCAACCAGCTGAAGAAGGACCACCTCCAGGAGAAGAAGGCGGTGCCAAATTGATGATTAAAGAAGGGGTTTTGGAAAATCCTAAGGTGGATGCGATTTTTGGACTACACATTAACTCTGCAACGCCTGTAGGCACCATAAAATACAAATCTGGTGGTATTATGGCGGCGGTAGAACGGTTTGTGATCAATATAAAAGGCAAACAGAGCCACGGCTCCCAACCTTGGCTTGGTGTGGACCCTATATTAATTTCTGCGAAAATAATCGACGGATTACAGTCGATCGTGAGTAGAGAGTTGGACTTGACCGAAGAGGCTGCAGTAATTACGGTGGGAAAGATAAGCAGCGGCGTCCGATTCAATATAATTCCCGAAAGTGCTGAACTTATAGGAACCGTGCGTTCGTTGGATCCAGAGATGAAGGCTAAGATTATTAAGCGCATGACAGAAATGACGGAAACCATCGCGAAAGCCTACGGCGGTGAAGCCACCATTTCTTTTGAGAACCAAACGGCCATTACTTATAATGATCCCGCTTTAACCGTGGCCATGTTACCAACACTTCAGAAAGTAGCTGGTACAGATAACGTTGTTCTTACGAAAGCCGCTACCATAGGTGAGGATTTTTCGTATTTTCAGGAAATTATTCCTGGACACTATTTCTTCTTAGGCGGTATGACTCCGGGAAATACGGCAGCTTTTCCGCACCATACTCCTGATTTTGTCATCGATGAAAGTGGCATGTTATTGGGGGTTAAAACAATGACGCAATTGGCGAATGATTATTTGGCAATGGAATAATGATGGGCAGGTCTATTTCTTGTTTTTAAGGATATCGACTAGCAAATTTTAATATTTGCCCCATTACTATATCCTCTTAATACTTGATACTTAATACTTAAATCCACAATACGTGTTGGTACTTATTACCTCATTCGCATAATCAAAAACACTCAAACCTAAGGTCAGTCCTTGCTTTTCCCATCGCCCGTCAGCACACTTGTTAATCCTGACTTGATACTGATCCATAAGAAATTGAAGATTGATTTGGTATAATTACGCTCAATGCCTTCTTTATTGCCTTCTCTAAAACCATCAGAAGCCTTATCACTGCTTTTAGCGATGAAGAGATTTGCAATGGCCGATAGCACCGTTTTTTTCTTTTTCGCCTCCCCGTCCAATACTTCTACTTTAAAATCTTCGTAATTGACTTTCATATCTACTCTTGAGGTGTTGGCATCACCGGAAACTGTAGCGTAAGTCTGTAGCAATTCACCTTCAAGATTCACCTTTAAATTAGGTTTTGAAAACGTATTCAAATCGGCGGCGGGTAGTTTACCAAGATCAACTTTAAAGATAAAAGTGTCGTTAACGTCATTAACATCAAATTCCCAATTGACTTTTAAGGGCGTCTGTGCCATAAAAACAGCATCAATATCCAAAGTGGTCTTTTCAGATTCTCCATAAGTATTGCTGATATTTTTTATATCGGCCGACATCGATGAAAAGGATAATTGACCTGCACCCATATCTGCATTCACTTTTTCCGAATACACAATCGTTGCATTATTGAGCGCCACTTCACTTAAAGTTAAATCGAACTTAATCTCCCTCAACATCTTGCTGTATAGGTTTTTACGAGTTAAGTCATCAGCTATAAGCTTGTTTCTGTAAATGTACATTTCTGGAGTTTCAAAAATGGTTTTGGGACTTTTAAAATAAAATATAGAATCCTTATCGTATCCGAATTCTTGATCCTGCAACGTTAATTTAGCAATAGATACATCAAAATGGTCTCTTTCAATTGAAATCATTCTGTCAAATTCCTCTTTCGAATATTTGGTATATAATTTCAAATCCATAAAATTAGCTTCGTTTTGGGTAATATTTACCGTTGCGATTTTCAGATTTTCATATTCCCCCATAGCATAGAACAAACTGTCAATCGAGATGTTATAGCCCTCATATTTAAAGGGCATACGTTTTTTAACCGTAGCGCTATCTATTTCAATTGCCCTAACATTCGCCGTCAGATTTTCAGTTTGAAACATGAGAGAGTCGGTTTCAAAATCCTTGACGCTAATTTCTGCGTTTTGAATATTAAATCGCTCTATGGTCACGTCCTGCTGTAACTGCTTTTGAGACGATTGCTTGTACTCACTTTTGGGAATGGCCTTGTTATGGTTGTACAGAAGCTTAGGGCGCCTCAATTTGACGTCTTGAACATTAATTTTATCATTGACGAGGTAGTTCCATATTCCAAATCCGTCAACCATGACCGTATCGAGTTCAACTTCGATTATGGTTTTTGAGCTATGACTGCCCTTGTTCACAATTTTAGGCTCTACCAAGACGATACTTCCTTGCCATATACTGACAATTAGCGATTTATAATCCACACTCAAATTTTCTGGAAGCTCTGTCTTTAGGAAATTTTCAACTTTTGAAGAGATAATGGTATTGGCAACAAAATAGCCCACAATAGCGAGAACTAACAATGTGGACAATGTGATTAGGATGATTCTTACCGTTTTTGTCATAGTTTAAAGATATACTTTTTATACATCAGTCTGAGAAATTGTTTTAAACGTGAGCCTCGACCGACTTTTTAATTTAAAATCCAATTGACTTTGGATCCTACTGCTGCTATTAAAAATAGAATTTTTTAAGGTTGTTTTATATAAGATCCTTAATTTTCTGTTTTTTTAATTTCTTTGCGAAATTTAAATAAAAACATCTTATGTTTGATGAAACTTAACAACCTATTATGGATTTAGGATTGAAACTAATTGACGCTTTATTTTATGCAATTCCAGCAATAGTGACTGGAGTTATAGCCTATTATTTTTTTAGGGAACACACTAAAAACGAAGATGGCCGCAGGCGGTTTTTGCTGCAAAAAGATTTACAGGTCAAGTCCATGCCGTTGCGCTTGCAAGCTTATGAGCGCATGGTCTTATTCCTGGAGCGCATTACGCCGTCAAAACTAACAGTTAGAGTCCAGCCAACATCCTCTGATAAAGACGCTTATGAGAGTCTACTTGTAGCAAATATTGAACAGGAATTTGAACATAATCTATCGCAGCAAATCTACGTTAGTCAAGATTGTTGGAACATTATTTGCGCCGCAAAAAATGCCACGATCCAACTGATCAGAAAGGCCAGTCTTCTCGAAAAAACCGACACTGCCAATAAGCTAAGAGAAGTTATTTTGACCGAAATGATGGAGAAACGAGCACCGAGTGATGCGGCACTGTCTTTCATTAAAAAAGAAGTCAATGACATGTGGTAAGCGCTACTCACTAGCTTCATCATACAATACCGAATCATTCTTAAGTTTAGCATAGTCATAACCTTGCTCCCACCATTTGGTCATCAGTTTTTTACTGAAAATCAGCGAATTCTCTGTTAATTTAGTTGGTGTATAATAAAGATTGAGCTTAACATTTTTATTGATGGCAGCCAATTGCCCAATGGTTACATCGCTCTTTTCAACCTGCTCCAGCAAATAAGAAAACAAATTAATCATCAATGAGAAGGGATTCTTCCCCAAAACCTTATTGCCTTCCATATTTTCTGACTCCAGGATGATGGCATCAATTTCGGTAGCTCCTCTTAAAATAGCCTCCCTAATCGGAACTACGCAACCCAAACCGCCATCGGCGTATTCATAGCCATTTTTTACCGCCAAAGACATAAAAGGAATATAATTACAGGAAATCCAAATCCAATCGCAGAATTCTTCGTATTTAAAATCGTTGATAGACTTATATTCCACAGTGCTTTTGGTCAGATTTGCTACGGTAACGACAACATCAATTCCTGATTTTCTAATACTGTCAAATTCACGTTGGGTAAAATTTCGTTTGATGTTTCGCCTTAAAGCACCACTTTCGCCAAAAGTTCGTTTTCGTTTCACAAACTGGATCAAGGAATTGAAGTAATTTATGGAAACAAACTCCCTTCCATCCTTTTTATGTTGCACAAACGGACTGATGCTAAATACGTCACTCTGCTTTACATTAGTAAAAATATCATGCAACTTCCCTAAATCATTGACGGCCAAATACGGAATTAGCAAGCTCCCGGTTGATGTCCCCAAGAACATGTCATACGTACGCCCTTGATCTTCCATTAAATATTGTGCCACGCCGCCAGCATAAGCACCTTTACTTCCTCCTCCTGAAATTACTAAGGCTCTTTTCATCTATTCATTTTTCTCCGGTTCTACCGGACTTGTTTCTTGATTTTGGTGATTTGCGAAATCAAATCCACTCTGCCACCACGAGGTCATCTTATCTTTGTTAAAAACCAATGAATTGGTGGTTAAAACCGTTGGTGTATAGTAAAAATTAATTATGGCGTCTTGGTTATTGGCGACAAATTTTCCAATTCGGATATTCTGAAACTCAATTCGATCCAACATAAATGAAAACATATTGGTCAGCAAGGAAAATGCATTTAACGAAGGCATCCGGTTATACTGGGTCACTTCTGTCTGTAAAATCACAGCATCCACAACGGTTGCGCCACGTTTAATTGCCTCTTCAATCGGTACCATAGAACCTAAACCGCCATCAGCATATTCACAACCATCCTTTTTAGCCAAGGACATGAAAGGTGTGTAGTTGCACGAAATCCAGACCCAATCAATAAAATCGTCATATTCAAAATCCTTAACAGATTTATACTCCACCTGATTCAGCGATAAATTGGAGACCGTGACCACCACATCAGATTTCAACGCTTTTAAGGCATTAAAACCCGCTTCAGTGACATGCGACTTAATGAGCTTTTTCAAATTATGGCTTTCGCCAAAAGTTTTGCTCCCCCTTAAAAGATTACGCAATACATTAAAATGGTTGATGCTAATGGTTTCAATCCCATTTCGCCTTTTAACATTAAACGGACAGACATCAAAGATATCCTTCTGGGTGACATTGGTATAGATGTCCTTTATTTGCTCAACCCTCTTTAATGCCAAGTGAGACACCAACAAGCTTCCCGTGGAAGTCCCAATGAACAAGTCGTAATTCAGTTTCTTTTTTTCAATAAGGTATTGCGCCACACCACCAGCAAATGCACCTTTGCTTCCTCCTCCTGATATAACTAATGCTCTCATTTGTAATTGGTGTTTCTTGTTTTCTTGTTTCCCGCCTCCGCAAAGACTACCCGCCTCTACAAAAGTTTCGGACAATCAGACGGGCAGACGTATTTTTAAGCTAGAACTATGTGTTATTTGCTGTTTGCAATTCTTTTTGTTTATTCTTTATTCTTAATTTCATCTAAAACCTGCTTATAGGCCTCAATATCTTGAAGTTCCACTAACAACCGTTTTGCAAACTGTTGAAAACGCCAATTATGATGAAGGGTTGCCTGGTTTAAATTGGTCAAGGATATTTTGTCGAATCCATTGATCAGTTTAAGGTAATTAAACGCATTCATCCGCAGATCAAAACCATATTTCGGATTGGTATAACCCCTTAATTCTTCAAAAACCTCCTGTTTTTTATCCGGTTGATATTCTATGGTATTTAAATGTAAGGCCAACCAAAGCAATTTCACATTATAATCGTTAAATCCATACATATCTTTGGTTTGGTGCAAATACCTGGCACGGTCTGTCGGGAAATTGACCCATAAATTATACAAGGCATTCTCAATAGTCACGTATGACGCATCGTTAAGGAGTGTTTCATACGCTTTTTTAAATTCCACAGGAATTGTAGTTAGCTTTTGAGCGATAGCCTGACGTACCTTAAGATCATTATTGAAATCCTCCAAATCTACCTCGTAGCTGGGCTGCAGAAGAATCTTTATTTTTGCTTGATCTGAAATATCAGACACCAAATAATCCCTACATTTTGAAGGATAAGCTTCACAGCTGACGTCCATATACTCCCGCATGAACTCTGATTTTTTCAAGCTTTGGACCATTGCATCTTGAGGTAACACGCTCTCCTCCAGCCACACTCTCACAAAATCTGACAGATCCTGATTGCTTGTCGTCTCCACTTCCTCAATAAAATCAGAGGTTTCAACATTTTTGTATTGGTGTTTTAATAAGTAGTTTTTTACTGCAGATGAAAACGCTTCCTCTCCAACCTGTTCGCGCAATACATGCAAGGCCCAACAACCCTTTTGATAAAATGTAACACTACTGGACTTAGGATTGAGTAAAGCAGTACTTTCACCTGCATGTTCCTGCTTTAAAAGCTGTTGCGCATACTCATGCAATTGCCAGTAGTAATAGTCATCTCCAAACATTTCACGTTCCACCAGAAGCGCATAATAGGTCGCAAACCCTTCTTGCAGCCAATGATGTTCTCCACTTGTTGCAGTCACCAGATTACCAAACCATTGATGAGCCAGCTCATGGGCATTGACATTGACATAATTTCGGTCATTGAAACCGATACTATCGACCACCAAAGCATCAGAAAAAATAGTCAAACTTGTATTTTCCATCCCGGAATACAAAAAATCCTTAACGGGCACTTGCCTATAGACGCCCCATGGATATGGCACTCCAATTTCCGCTTCCAAAAAATTGAACATTTCCTTACTATACTTATAGGTAGGCGCTACTTTGGCAGAGTCTTCGGGGTAATAATAGTGCTCCAAAGGCACACCACTTTTTGAAGTTTCAGTTTTCTTATTGTATTTGCCGATGGCGAGTGCAACAAGATAGCTACTCATTGGCTTGCTCATTTCATAATGCCAAGTGGTGCTATTTTCCGTTACGGTCTCTTTCGCAACAAGCTCACCATTGGCCAACACCTCATAACCGTTCTCGTAAGATACGGACAGGTCAAATTCAATCTTATCATTTGTATCATCAATACTCGGCAGCCAACTGCTTGTGTACTTTCCTTGGCCTTGGGTCCAAATTTGATCCTCTATAAAGTACAATGCTTTTTTGGGCTCGGCCGAATACCGGAATTGTAGGAGATACGCTGTGTTTTCAGTAAAGTTATTCGCAATTATAAGTTTATCTTTAGTTACCCGAAAATCAGCAGACTTAACTTCATCCGTAATCTGATCAGTTAATTTGAAATGTTTAAATTCCATATTCAGGGCGTCGAGAAACACAGAGTCAACGTCTCTTAAAGCTTCAAAATAAACAGACACAAAGCCAGAAACCCTATTGGCCTCCTCAAAATCCAACGTTGCTTTAATTCGTTTAAAATCAACATCTTCAATTTGCTGGGCGGAAACAATTCCGAAAAGAAAAATAAATAAAAGCGAAAAGAAACTCTTCATTGGCGGGCTTTAGTTAAGTAATGACCAAAATAAGAAAATAAAAACAATAACGCCACAATGCGAATACCCCTTTGTGAAACTTCTTTTTCTTTATGTAACTTTGCGATATAGCCATTACACATAGTATTGAACAAAGGCGACCTAAAGAACCTTAAACCACACTTTTGAAGTCATATAATTAGCTTTTGCACTTCATGAAATAAACATGAAAATAAATCTTCAAACACCTATAGACTACCTTAAAGGTGTCGGCCCTAATCGCGCAGACCTACTTCGTAGTGAACTTGGCATCCACACCTATCAAGACCTGATCAATCTATTCCCCAATCGCTATATTGATAAAACCCAATACTACAAAATCAATCAGTTGCAGCGCCATGGTGCTGATGTTCAAATAACAGGAGAAATTACCAGTTTAAAGGACGTTGGTACAGGACGTGGCAAGCGCCTGGTGGCTATATTTAAGGACGATACTGGCATAATGGAACTTGTCTGGTTTAGGGGCCATAAATGGATTAGGGACAGCATTAAATACGGGAAAAAATATGTCATTTTCGGTAAAACCAATTGGTTTAATGGTGTTTTTAATATGCCACATCCTGAGATGGAACTGCTAGAAGAGCATGAGAAAAACCTCCGTTCTGCCATGCAACCCATTTATCCTTCCACGGAAAAATTGGCAAATAAGGGCATCTCCAATCGTGTTTTAAACAAAATAATGCAGCAATTGTTCTTAGAAACCAAGGGTCGATTTGAAGAAACACTTTCCGCAAACCTGCTTTCTGACCTTAAATTAATATCGAAGAGCAAAGCACTTTTCAACATTCATTTTCCCGAAAATCAAACGCTATTATCGCAGGCCCAATTCCGACTTAAATTTGAAGAATTATTTTACATTCAATTGCAACTGATCATCAAAAACCTGATCCATAAATCAAAAATAAAAGGCTATAATTTTGAACATGTCGGAGCGTATTTCAACAGCTTTTATCAAGAGCATTTACCCTTCGATTTAACCAATGCCCAAAAAAGGGTTTTAAGAGAAATCCGGGCCGATTTAGGAAGCAATGCCCAAATGAATCGCTTATTGCAGGGCGATGTAGGTTCCGGGAAGACCATTGTTGCGCTAATGTCAATGCTGATGGCACTTGACAACGGTTTCCAAGCCTGCTTAATGGCTCCGACTGCTATTTTGTCAGTCCAACACTACCACGGACTAAAGGAGTTGTGCAAAAGCCTTAATATCAGTATAGAACTGCTCACTGGGTCAACTAAAACTTCAGATAGAAACAAAATCCATGAAGCGCTTGAAAATGGCGATTTAAACATTTTAATTGGCACGCATGCTCTTCTCGAAGATAAGGTAAAATTCAAGAATTTAGGCTTGGCAGTCATTGATGAACAGCACCGTTTTGGAGTTGCCCAACGGAGTAAATTGTGGCACAAAAACACGTCGCCTCCACACATTTTAATCATGACCGCAACCCCTATTCCTAGAACCTTGGCAATGTCGGTTTATGGCGACTTGGATGTCTCCGTAATTGACGAATTGCCACCTGGTAGAAAAAACGTCAAAACGGTACATCGTTATGATAAAAACAGGTTGAAAGTCTTTAAATTCATCCGTGATGAAATCGCCAAAGGGAGACAAATCTATATTGTCTATCCATTGATACAGGAAAGTGAGAAAATGGATTATAAAGATTTGATGGACGGCTATGAAAGCATCACCAGGGAATTTCCTATGCCAGAGTATCAAATTTCAATTGTCCACGGTAAAATGAAACCGGCGGATAAGGATTTTGAAATGCAACGCTTTGTAAAAGGTGAAACGCAAATCATGGTGGCCACCACAGTAATTGAAGTCGGGGTTAACGTCCCCAATGCATCTGTGATGATTATTGAGAGCGCTGAACGCTTCGGACTGTCACAATTACACCAATTGAGGGGGCGCGTTGGTCGGGGCGCTGAACAAAGCTATTGCATTTTGATGACCAGTCACAAACTAAGTGAAGACAGCAAAACCAGATTACAAACCATGGTCAGCACCAATGACGGTTTTGAAATAGCCGAAGTAGATTTGAAACTACGAGGGCCTGGCGATTTGATGGGCACCCAACAAAGCGGCGTTCTGAACCTTAAAATTGCCGATGTCATCAAAGACAAGGACATTTTGCAACATGCTCGCCATTATGCCAAGGTTATTTTAAAAGCTGATCCTTCATTAGCATTACCCGAGCATAAAGTACTACGGTACACTTACGGACAGTTGACGAAATATAAAAATATTTGGAATTACATCTCTTAAATAAAGTAGCGTTAGTAATCAGTATTTTGTGGTATTTCGCCCCAAAGCAAGACGTGCGTGTCACATTTTTCCTAAATTTGAGTAAAATGCGATAAATTTCGTACCTGCTTAACTATTCAAACGGGAATTTAATTCAAACTAAATGAAATGCTGAAATTCAATATCTTGTTACCAATCACCATGGCAGTTTTAATGCTCAGTTGTAAGGACGGCAAAGAAACCCCACTTCCATCAAAACCCATGGACACCAGTCAATTAGACGCCTATTTTTCCAACAACATGCCTACTAACGAACCCGGAGGTGCCATTTTGATCATGAAGGGAGACAGCATTATTTTTAGTAAAGGCTACGGGCTTGCCGATATCGAATTAAACACTAAAATAGATGAAAATACGTTGTTTAACGTCGGTAGTATTTCAAAAACATTTGTATCCAATGCCATATTGATGCTACAAGCTGAAGGCAAACTTTCGATAGAAGATAATATGGCCAAATATTTTTCTGACTTCAAAAACAGCACCATTGCAGAAAAAGTGAAAATCAAACATTTGCTTACACATACCTCAGGCCTAAAAGACAATAGGGAGACCAAGAAAGATTCAATATTTTATCTCACTGCTAAAGATCTTGAAAACTGGTATCCTACAACGCAGGCCGAACATCTAAATTTTGAACCTGGAACACAATACGAATATTCAAATCCTGCCTATAATGCATTGGCTTTAATAATTGAAGACGTCAGTGGAATGAAATGGCAGACCTTTGTTGCCGAGAAGATTTTTAAGCCCGCCAATATGACCACGAGCACCATTACGGACGGACCCCACCCTGAATCCGGGGTTGCTCATGGCTACCTAAACAGCAACGGAAAATGGCTTGAAAAAGACTATGGCGAGGAACCCACCTTTGCAGCCGCCGGTAATGGTGGCGTTTGGAGTTCAGTAAACGAATTGGCTAAATACGAACTGGCATTGCAGGCACATAAATTTATCCCAGGCACTATTTTAGAAGCCTCCAGAACCATAAAGCCCTGGCCAAATTGGCAAGATACCACGCCCCCATTCTTAGGCTGGTCTTGGTTTATTGACAAGACACCAGACGGATTAAAGACGGTGGGCCATACAGGAAGCCAAGGTGGCTTTTTATGCAATTATGTCACGGTCCCCGAAAAAAATATTACATTTATTATTCTTTGCAATACCCCAAGAAATGTTGACGGATTTACAGAATACATCACCGAATGGTTAATGGAAAACAAATTGCTATAAATCCGTTAATACCTAAACACAGTCAACCATAGTGAATTTTAAAATAATTTAAAAATTATGACATCTCTGAAAACAGATTTAACTTTTGCAGTCGTCTTATTGCTACTTTTCGCGACCTCGTGCCAAGAAAAAAAATCAAAAAAAGATAATTTAGAAAAAACGGTTCAAGCTCAGGTTGATTCCATAGATGGCACAGTAGCTGTTGCATTTTATAATTTATCCCAACCAAAAGACAGCCTATTTATAAATGTCGACGAAAAGTTTCATGCGGCCAGTACTATGAAAGTTCCAGTGATGATTGAATTGTTCAAGCAAGCCTCTGAAGGAAAACTAAATTTGGAGGATTCAATTTTACTGAAAAATGAATTCAAGAGTATAGTTGACGGGAGCTTATACAGCATGGATATAAATGATGATAGCGACGATGTCATCTATAGTCAAATCGGAACTCAAGTGGCACTCCGTGATTTGATGCACAGTATGGTTACGATAAGTAGCAATTTGGCAACCAACGTTCTTATTGAATTGGTCGATGCTAAGAAAACAACTGCAACCATGAGGGATTTAGGCGCACATAATATTGAGGTTTTAAGAGGCGTAGAAGATCAGAAAGCGTATGATCTAGGCCTAAGCAATTCGACAACTGCCAGAGATTTAATGATAATCATGAAAGCTATTGCCGATAATTCCGCTGGAACCCAGGAAGATTCCGATGCGATGATTGCTATTTTGAAAGATCAACAACATAAAGATGTTATTCCGAAGTATTTACCAAAGGAAATTCAAGTTGCACACAAAACAGGTTCTATAACCGGTGTACATCATGATGCAGGCATTGTTTATTTACCAGATGGTCGTGCTTACGTGTTGGTTTTGCTTTCCAAAAACCTCAAAGATTTTGACAAAGGAACCGATCAATTGGCCATTCTATCAAAAACGATATATGACTATGTCCGCTCCAATTAATTATTGAAATGCCTCATTAAATCCACTTGACAGTACATATTTCAATTTTAGCATTTCGATATCTACAAATACAAAACTGATAGTTCAGCAGATGTGCTGGATTTACAAGATGGCAAGATCAATGGCGAATAAAACTTTTACTTTCAGTTTGCAGAAACAACTTCTGACACCACACCCGGTTCCTCTAAAAGTTCATTCACAAACATTTCAAATTCAGCTTTAAATGCTGTATACTTTTCTCCAGTGGCTGGCCCATTAAAACCGGTGTGGATTTTTCGAACCTCCCCTTTCTTGTCTATAAAAATAGTGGTAGGATAAGAAATCACTTGAGCTAACATTGGCAACTTTTTTTGCGCCTCAACCTTATCGGCCGAACCATATTGGGCCAGCAGAACAGGATATTCGATGCCCAATCTGTCCTTTAAGCGTCTTATACTCTCAAACGCCAACGAATCAGTCTTGGCATTTTCAAATGCAAGCGCTACAAATTCAATTGCCTTGTCAGAATTAAGTTTGGCGTATTCGGAGAAAAACACACTCTCATCCAAACAGTTTGGGCACCAAGTTCCCATAAGTTGCACCACAACCACTTTATTCTGAAAACGCTCATCAGTTAATGACACGGTCTGACCTTTTTCGTCTGGAAAACTAAAATTGAAATTTTCAGCATCAGCACGCATGGTGGTGAGTGTTGCGGCATCTGGCAATTCAAAATTCTCATTCCGAATTCCATTAAAAGCTGCACTCCAGCTATTTCCAGAATAAAAGGTGCCGTTGAGTGTACTATCTGTGACGGTAGCGACGAATAAAAATGCGTGGGAGCCATCAAACGCAGACATTTTTAACTCATTTCCATTTACAACGCCTTCTAAATATCGGTAATCGCCTATTTCAGTTCTAAAAGTGCCTGTCACTCTTTGTCCATCCTGCTTAAAAATACCTTTGGCAACATAATCTTGATTGGAATTAGGACTAAAAACCACTTCCCAATCTCCTGAAATGTCTGTTGTTGGTGCCTTCACTATCTCAAAGCGCTCTTTAGAATTATAAAAGGCTTTAAAAGGCAGGTTCATTTTCATATCCTCATTTATATAGCTTCCTTTCAAACCTTCTTTAGTAAGCTTTAATGCAAAATACCCTTCAAAAACGGGCATTTTAATAAAAACAGAATCGTTGTTATAATTTATTTCATCCACTAAGATAACTTCTTCTCCGTTGAGAATTTTTAAACTATGATCTCCGGTGACTTCAAAATTAAACGGTAAATCCTTATGGCCATTCACCATTAACTCACCCCGCCACTGTCCGCGCTTCATTTTTTTTGTATAATCCTTATTACAGGAAAATAAGGTGATCACAGAAAAAATTAGAATAAGAAACCTCATAATGTATTGGGACTTTGAATTGAAGGTCAAAATAACGCTAATATTCAAATTAATATTCAAATAAAATAAAATTATTTACCATTTCTATAACTATATACTATTATTATCTTTACGCCGAATTTAAAATAATTGGCAATCGTGGTTTGGTTGAAGATTTTTCAGAGACCGAAATATTGCACAAAAATCATCAACCTATAGCATAACATTTAAAAAATGAAAATTTCATATAATTGGTTAAAGCAATTTGTAAACATTGATTGGACTCCAGAGCAAACGGGCGAGCTCCTTACGGACTTAGGCCTTGAAGTTGAAGGCATTCAGCCATTCCAATCAATCAAAGGTGGCTTGGAAGGCATTGTAGTTGGCGAAGTGCTTACCTGCGTGCAACACAGCAATGCTGACCGTTTAAAAGTAACTACGGTAAATATTGGGTCAGGAACACCGCTACAAATTGTCTGCGGGGCCCCCAACGTAGCTGCCGGTCAGAAGGTGCCTGTTGCCACTATAGGTACAACGCTGTACACTGCAGAAGGAGAAGCTTGGACCATTAAAAAAGGAAAGATAAGAGGAGAAGAAAGCCACGGTATGATTTGTGCCGAAGACGAATTAGGACTTGGCGCATCTCATGAAGGAATTTTGGTGTTAGACGATAGTCTTTCTGTTGGCACTTTACTCGCTGATGTTTATGAGGTTGAAAATGATCATGTTTTTGAAATTGGCCTCACGCCAAACAGAGCTGATGCCATGAGCCACTTCGGGACGGCAAGAGATCTAAAAGCTGGTCTTTTGCAGAAAAATATGCACGTAGAATTGATCACGCCATCGGTTAGTGCTTTTAGAGTTGACCAAGGCACTTTAAAAATTGGCGTTGAAGTCATAAATAAAGAGCTATCCCCGCGTTATTGTGGGGTTACCATTTCAGATATAAAAGTTGACACCTCGCCTGTCTGGCTACAAAACAAGCTTAAAGCGATTGGTATCGTACCAAAAAACAATATTGTTGACATTACCAATTACGTTTTGCACGATCTTGGTCAACCGTTACATGCTTTTGATGCCCATAAAATTGAAGGTAATAAAGTCATTGTAAAAACATTGCCAAAGGGAACGAAATTCACAACCTTAGATGGTGTTGAGCGCGAATTGCACGAAGAGGACCTCATGATTTGTGATGCCGTTAAACCCATGTGTATTGCTGGTGTATTTGGTGGTGAAAATTCAGGAGTAACAGAACATACAACGAGCATATTTTTAGAAAGTGCTTATTTCAATCCCATAAGCGTTCGGAAATCGGCCAAAAGACACGGATTGAATACTGATGCTTCTTTCCGCTTTGAGCGTGGTGTGGATCCCAATATTACAGAATACGCCTTAAAACGTGCCGCATTGTTGATACAGGAAGTGGCGGGAGGCTATGTTACCAATAACCTTGTTGACTTCTATCCTAAAAAAATTGAGGATTTTCCGGTGCATTTCAGTTTTGCCAATGCCGAAAAGCTAATTGGTGAAGAAATTCCCAAAGATATTATTAAAAGCATCTTGATGTCATTGGATATCAAGGTAAATAATGTTACCGAAACCGGGTTGGGCTTAATGGTACCTGCCTATAGAAACGATGTGGTCCGTGAAGCCGATGTTATTGAAGAAGTCTTGCGAATCTATGGCTATAACAACATCAATTTCACCGAAAAACTAAATGCTTCCATTTCGCCAACGTCCCGTTTTGAAGATTTTAAACTACAGAATGTCACGGGCAACCAATTGGCGGCACAAGGTTTTTATGAGATTTTATCAAACTCCTTGACCACTCCAGAATATGCCAAGCTAAGCGACAATTTAAATGAAGAACACAATGTATTTATGCTCAACCCCTTGAGTCATGACTTAAGTGTGATGCGTCAAAGTATGCTGTTTTCCGGTCTTGAAGCTATAGATAGGAACCTTAACAGAAGACGTTCAGATTTAAAATTGTTTGAATTTGGCAAAACCTACCATAGTCATGGCGACAAGCATATTGAAAATAAACATTTAGCTCTTTTTGTGACGGGCAACAAGGATGCTGAACGCTGGAACAGCCATCAAGAGCCGAGCAGCTTCTTTTATCTAAAAGGAATTATCACTGCCATTTTGGAGCGATTGGGCTTGAATCGATTTACTGTTGCTCCTGTTGATAATGACATTTTCAGTGAAGGAATCAGTTTGCGTATGGGCAAAAAAAATATAGTGGATTTTGGTTTGATCAATAAGAAAATCATGAAACATTTTGATATTTCGCAAGAGGTCCTGTTTGCTGATTTTAATTGGGATCAGGTTATTGATTTGGCCAAAAACAATCGTATTAATTTTAAGGAGTTGCCTAAATATCCGTCAACCAGACGCGATTTTGCCTTATTGATTGATGAGAACGTGACTTTTGAAGCCATAGACAGCATTGCCAATAAAACAGAAAAACGATTGCTCAAGGATGTCGATTTGTTTGATGTCTACCAGGGCGACAAATTACCCGACGGAAAAAAGAGTTATGCGGTGAGTTTTAAATTCCAAGATGAACACAGCACACTTACAGATAAGCAGGTTGACAAGATCATGAACAAGTTGAAATTGAATTTTGAGAAACAACTTGGGGCTGAACTGCGATAGATTTAAAAGCATACAAAAGCCGCTTTCATATCTTAATTAATCGTTGTTCACGGTATTTTTTATTATATTAATGGGTGTCTCGCTGATTGCCGAAAATTAAGTCACTCAGAGCCCGTACGCAGAGGTGGACAAGCTCACGAAGTTTGGTATATATAAGATATCAGTTTTTTGATCGAAAAAAGCCTCTCGGGGTATCAAAACCCATCAGTGAGAATTCATTAGCATTGCGCAAGTTTATAACAGGGACTATAAATTGATATTTTTCAGATACCCTGTAAAAATGAGCAACTCCGATCAGTTGTATTTTTAACTGGTCGAAAAAAATTATTATGTTTTAATTAGTAGACAAAGCACTAAATAATGCTTAATTTTAACAATTCACAATAAACATCAAATATTATGGCAACTGTAACATTTAAAGGCAACCAAGTGACTACATTTGGTTCGCTTCCAAAAATAGGAGATGACGCTCCAAACTTTCGATTAATTGCAACTGATCTCTCTTCAAAGTCACTTAATGACTATTTGGGTCATAATGTTGTATTAAACATTTTTCCAAGTGTAGATACCGGTGTCTGCGCACAATCAGTAAGAACTTTTAACGAACAGGCTGCACAACTTGACAATACCAAAGTTCTTTGTATTTCTAAAGATTTACCTTTTGCTTTTGCTCGTTTCTGTGCGGCAGAAGGCCTAGATAATGTAGAAAGCTTATCTGATTTTAGAGATGGAAATTTTGGTAAGAGTTATGGCCTAACCTTTGTTGATGGACCATTGGAAGGCTTGCATTCAAGATGTGTGGTAGTACTAAACGATAAGGCCGAAGTCGTCTACACTGAGCAAGTTGCCGAAATTACTGACGAACCAGATTACGAAGCCGCCTTAAAATCGATTTCATAGGTTTTTATGCATGAAAAAAAAGATTCGTTCCTGGTCAATCGCTTAAAAAGTGTAGGTTGGGCATTCAAAGGTGCATTGATTTTACTTCAAACGGAAGCCAGTATCAAAATCCAATTTGCAATCGCTATTTTGGTAACCATTGCGGGATTTTATTTTGAAATCTCCGCTACCGAATGGTTGTTTCAGGTTGCCATGATTGGTTTGGTGATGAGTATTGAAGGCCTGAACACGTCTATTGAGCACATTGCAGACTTTATACATCCTGAACATCATCCGCATATTGGACGCATTAAAGATGTTGCTGCCGGTGCCGTTTTTATTGCAGCAATCTCAGCAGTCATTGTAGCTGTAATCATTTATTATCCCAAGCTTTTTTAATACTAAATCAGATAGGTTTAACGTTAGTAATTTGTATTTTTGCTTCTCTATAAAAAACAAAATTGCATATCCGTTTTTGTTCATAAGAATTAAAAACTGAAAATATAATGCCGATTTTTTGTTTGCGCCGCCCTAAAGGGAGCAAGAAATCTCAAATGATTAATTAATTTGAGAATAAGCCACCTTTTAGGGCGGGGTAAGGCTTATTCGGATTTTAAATGAGCAATTTCAATTTTTTAGGATTAATTGCAGATATGCAATAAAACATATAATTCTATCGTATTTTAGTAATCCAATTAAAAATCAACAGATTTCCGTGGTCGCGGGATGTTAACAATGGCGAAGAAGAAAACCAAAGCTAAAAGCAGTACCAAAAAAAAAATAAAAAAACCCAATCTCAAACTTTCAAGTCAACAGAAACTCATTTTTGGCAGCTTGTTGATGATTCTTGGTGTTTTATTATTTATAGCTTTTCTTTCCTTCTTTTTTACCGGAAAGGCAGATCAGAGTACCTTAACTGAAATAGGCACCCGAGAGGTCGTTGCTGAAAACTGGCTCAATAAACTTGGTGCTTGGGTCAGCGACTTCTTTATTATGAAAGGTTTTGGTGTTTCCTCCTTTATTTTAGCTGGATTAATATTCCTTTCTGGAATTTATGTCACTTTAGACATCAATAAGGCGAAACTAAGAAGCCATTGGATATGGGGAACGCTTATAACAATTTGGCTATCTGTTTTCTTCGGATTTTTTGCCCATAAATATGATACCCTCGGAGGTACGATAGGTTTTGAAATGAACTCTTTTTTTCAAGATTATATCGGTATTATTGGCACCGCCCTCCTACTCTTTTTTGGAATCATTATTTATGCGGCCATCAGATTTAAGGTCACTGGCGCGTCGATTGTCAGTTTTTTCAAATCGGCCAAAAAGAATATTAAAGAAGATTTTAAAGCTGATCCTAAAACTTCAGAATCGTATGTTGCTTTGGATAACGACTTATCTGCTGAAGCGGAAGAGATCAAAGCTGCATTTGATTTGCAACCCACCAAACAGGAGGATGCTCCCAACAAGCAAAGCAAAACCAAACCAGCGGTCAAAAGTCCAAGTCTTAACATTGAAGTCCCTGAAGTAGTTGAGGAGGAAGAAGAACTTGCCATGGAAGTTGAACATGTGGTTGAGGAAGTCTCTGAAAACGATAACATCTCCAATAAATTGGTGGCTGATTTTGGTCAATTTGATCCGACCCTTGAGCTCAGCAAATACCAATTCCCACCATTGGACCTATTAAAAAAATATGATTCTGAAGGCATCACCATAGATCAAGATGAGCTTGAAGAAAATAAGAACAGAATTGTAGAGACCTTAAACAATTACAATATTGGCATTAGCAATATTAAGGCTACCATTGGTCCGACAGTAACTTTATATGAAATTGTTCCTAACGCTGGTGTTCGTATTTCTAAAATCAAAAACTTAGAAGATGATATAGCCCTCTCTTTGGCAGCTTTGGGCATTCGTATTATTGCGCCTATCCCTGGAAAAGGTACCATAGGTATTGAGGTTCCCAACAAGAACTCCACCATTGTATCGATGCGCTCAGTGATTGCATCCCAGAAATTCCAAAAATCAGAAATGGAATTGCCTATCGCTTTTGGCAAGACCATCAGTAACGAAACCTTTGTTGTTGATTTGGCCAAAATGCCCCATCTATTAATGGCGGGAGCAACAGGTCAGGGGAAATCTGTTGGTTTAAATGCGGTCTTAACGTCTTTACTCTATAAAAAGCATCCAGCAGAAGTTAAGTTTGTTCTGGTAGATCCAAAAAAGGTAGAGCTGACTTTATTCAATAAAATTGAGCGCCACTATCTTGCTAAACTACCGGATAGTGAAGAAGCAATCATCACCGATAATACCAAGGTCATCAATACTTTAAACTCTCTGTGTATTGAAATGGACAATCGCTATGAGATGTTAAAAAATGCGCTTTGTCGTAACCTTAAAGAATATAACGATAAATTCAAGGCTCGTAAATTAAACCCAGAGGAAGGCCATCAGTTTTTACCATATATTGTTTTGGTGGTAGATGAGTTTGCAGATTTGATCATGACCGCTGGTAAGGAAGTGGAAACACCGATTGCCCGTTTGGCACAATTGGCCCGTGCTATCGGCATCCACTTGATCATTGCCACACAAAGACCTTCGGTTAATGTGATAACGGGTATCATTAAGGCCAATTTCCCGGCAAGAATTGCATTTAGGGTGACCTCCAAGATTGACTCCCGTACTATTTTGGACAGTTCTGGCGCTGATCAATTAATTGGACGTGGAGACATGCTCTATACCCAAGGGAATGAATTGACTAGAATTCAGTGTGCCTTTGTGGACACGCCTGAAGTTGAGGTGATCACAGAATTTGTTGGTGGACAGAAAGCCTATCCGGAGGCCTATATTTTACCTGAATATACCGGTGAGGAAAGTGGCACAAGTCTTGATGTAGATATCTCCGACAGAGATAAATTGTTTAGAGAAGCTGCTGAAGTCATCGTGACCGCACAACAAGGGTCAGCCTCCTTATTGCAACGTAAATTAAAGCTTGGTTATAATAGAGCTGGTAGATTGATTGATCAATTGGAAGCTGCTGGCATTGTTGGCCAATTTGAAGGTAGTAAGGCAAGACAGGTACTCGTGCCAGATCTTGTGGCGTTAGATCAACTTTTAGCCAATGAAATATCATAATTTGTGTTTCTAAGTAAGGTGGTGACGGACAACTTGAAGATAAGTTTTCCATTGTGCCATATTGAAGAGGCAAATTTGAGTTATACATTTTTCAGAAACTAAGATGAGATGTTCTAAAGTACATAGTTTTAATTAAATTTGAAGCCGATAAAACAGCAACTCCATAAACAGGATTAACAAAAAACTTAATAATGAAAAAATTATTTGTATTAGCCATTGCCCTCCTATCCTTTTCATCTTATGCACAAGATGCGGATAAAGCAAAGACCTTGTTGAACGAGGTAAATGCTAAAGTAAAGGGATATAATAATATCAGCATTGATTTTAAATATGTCTTGAGAAACGCCAGTGAGAACATCAACCAAGAAACCCGTGGTGATGTAATTATTGAAGGCGAAAAATACCTTTTAAATATTCTTGGCGTAACCCGTATTTACGACGGTAAGACACTTTATACCATTAGTCCCGAAGATGAAGAGGTGACCATTTCCAAAAACAACACTGAAGACGAGAACACCATTACACCAAGTAAAATGTTATCGTTTTATAAAGATGGTTATAATTACGCCATGGACATTGTCCAAAATGTAAATGGCAGGAAGATTCAGTATGTAAAACTGACACCTATGGACAGTAATTCTGAAATCAAGCAAGTCTTATTGGGTATTGATGCCCAGACCAAGCATATTTACAATCTGATAGAAGTGGGTAAAAACGGCACCCAAACCACCTTAACTGTAAATAGTTTCAAAACTAATGAGCCCATTTCAAAAACCTTATTTACTTTTGATGCCGATAAGTACAAAGGCTATTACATCAATAAGCTGGATTAGATAAGGCGCCAATTTTATGAAAATACTGGATAGGTACATACTTAAGACCTACTTAAAAACATTTTTGAGCGTGTTTGTAATACTCATGCTCATTTTTGTTTTACAGGCCGTTTGGTTATATATTTCCGAATTGGCGGGCAAGGATCTGGATATTGATACGATTGGCAAATTCTTACTTTATATTACCCCTACCCTGATTCCGTTGATATTACCACTCACCATTCTTTTGGTCTCCATTATGGTATTTGGGACTTTTTCTGAAAACTATGAGTTTGCAGCTATGAAGTCTACAGGCATCTCACTGCAACGCGCCATGAGAGGCTTAAGTATTTTTATTGTATTCCTTTCTATTACTACATTTCTTTTCGCCAACAACGTCATTCCATGGGCAGAATACAATGCCTATAATCTGAGAAAAAATATTGCCAAACTTAAACCGCAAATGGCCATTGCCGAAGGTCAGTTTAATGAGATAGGCGATTTCAATATTAAGGTAGAGAAAAAAACAGGCGATCGTGGTCAATATCTCGAGAATGTGATCATGCACCAGCGCAAAAACAATCGGCCGGGCAATCACCTGGTTATCATTGCCGAGTCTGGAGAGCTTATAAGCAGTACCTCTTCAAATATTCTACAACTGATTTTGTTTAATGGCAATTATTACGAAGAAATCTACAGTAAAAATCCAAAGGAAATCCAGAAAAGACCACATGCCAAAAGTTATTTCGATACCTATACCATGAATATCGATCTGGAAGCTTTAAACGATGTAGATCTGGGCGAGAAAAGCTATACAAACCGGTACAATATGCTTGACGTTGGCGATTTAAACTACACTATTGACAGTCTCTACAATAACAAGTCCATTGAATACAAAGCCCTTGCAGAAACCTTATATAGCAGAACGTCGATCATTTCCTTAAATAATAATATCTCACCAGAAACGGACAGTATCTACAAGGGAAATGTCCTTGATCTTTTTGAAAATAAAGGCAAGTTACAACTTGTAAATTTAGCATTGAACACCATAGGCAGTACCACGCAAATCATCTCTACCAAGGAACAGTTTATGGAAATTTCCGATAAAAACCTAAACAAACACCTTATTGCACTCCATGAAAAATATGTTTTGGGCATTGCGTGTTTTATTCTCTTTTTTGTCGGAGCACCATTAGGAGCCTTGATCAGAAAAGGTGGCATTGGCTTGCCATTGGTGGTTGCTATTCTTTTGTTCCTCACCTATCATTTTATAGGGATTTTTGCAAAAAACAGTTCCGAAGATGGCACCTTAAATCCTATCCTGGCCACTTGGCTTTCTACATTGATCATGTTGCCATTGGGAATTTATTTGACTACACGTGCCACCAACGATAAAGGCCTGTTCGATTTTGACAGTTATCTTAATCCCATCAAGAAATTCCTCAATCTACGTCCTAAAAACTCGGTCATGATTGATGGTGAGCTTGTTCAGTATAGTTTTTTAAATGATTATAATAACGAAAAGTTGATCAACATTATCAAAAATCATGACGATCTCAATTTTGATAAAAGCATCAAGCCTTTCGCTATGAATCAATTATTGAAGCGTGGACAGACGCTTGAAGATCTACAGCACCAAGGCGTGATTATAGGTGACACCTACATCAATTCGCAAGAAGACGCTAAGAACGCAGTTGATTATTCCAAATTTGCTTTTATTTTCTATATCATCGGAGCGGTTCTTCTCATTTTGCACTTTGTATTCAAAAACAACAAGTTTCCTGAGTTCGCTTCGGCAACCTTAGATTTAAGTATTATTTCTTTTATCATCTACCTGTTATATTATGTCGTAACCTGGTTTAAAGCTTCTGTTTTCTACAAAAACATAGGATTTAAGACCAAGGGGTTGGACAAAATATTGATGCTATTTGCTTTTCCTTTTTATGGCGTTTCACATTTTCTACTGAAGAACAAAATCAAGGAAGACTTGGACAAAAGTTGTCTCCTAAATGTAAAATAAGCCATATCTTTGCATATAATTTTTTAAAAAATGACAACAAGCACCTATATGCCAACTATAACGTTAAATACCATTGAAGAGGCCATTGAGGATATTAAGAGTGGAAAAGTCATTATTGTAGTTGACGATGCCGATAGAGAAAATGAAGGCGATTTTGTAGCTGCTGCAGAAATGGTGACTCCAGAAATGATCAATTTCATGGCTACTCATGGTCGTGGATTGATTTGTACGCCATTGACCGAAAAGCGCTGTAAGGAATTGGAATTAAACCCAATGGTCCATAATAATACAGACCCGATGGAGACTGCATTCACAGTTTCGGTCGATTTGCGAGGCCATGGTGTGACTACAGGCATTTCTGCCAGTGACCGCGCTAAAACAGTTCAAGCTTTGATCAATCCGGATACCAAACCTTTTGAATTGGGACGGCCGGGGCATATTTTTCCATTGGTTGCCAAGCAAGGTGGCGTGCTAAGACGTACCGGACATACCGAAGCGGCGATAGATTTTGCACGTTTGGCAGGATTACAACCAGCTGGTGTAATTGTTGAAATCATGAATGATGATGGCACTATGGCACGATTGCCAGAACTGATGAAAGTTGCCGAAAAGTTTGACGTCAAGATTGTATCCATTGAAGATTTAGTGGCCTATAGAATGCAGCACGACTCTTTAATTGAAAAGAAAGAGGATTTTGAGATTGTTACCCGGTTTGGAAAATTCAGATTAAGAGCGTATCAGCAAACTACCAATAATCAAGTCCATATTGCCCTGACCAAAGGTGCATGGGAAAGTGACGAGCCTGTTTTGACCAGAGTCAACTCAACCTTGGTCAATAATGATATCTTGGGCACGCTTACCAACAACGCTGATAAGAAGTTAGATGACATGTTCAAGTTGATCAATGAGGATGGAAAAGGCGCCATTTTATTTATCAATCAGCAGCATCAATCTACTGATCTGCTCAACCGATTAAAAACCTTAAAGGAAGAACAAAATCATACGGATGTCATCAAGGCACCAACTATTGTCATGGATAATAGAGATTTTGGAATTGGAGCTCAAATTCTTCACGATCTAAACATCCATAAATTATTGCTCATGTCCAATAGCGAACATACCAAGCGCGTTGGAATTATAGGCTATGGACTGGAAATTGTAGATCATGTGAGCTATTAAAAATAAAAAAGGATTCAAAACCAAAATGGTTATGAATCCTTTTTTATATCTAATATCCGTCGGCTCAACTTAAGCAATCTTTTTAGTGCCTTGACAGTGGTCAGAAATCACGTTTATGAAGTACACCCTTCTATTTCGCTTAGGTCTACCATAATGGATTGTTTTTCACGGAAAGAGCATAGCTGCTACCAAAACTCTTGTTTATTTCATAAAAACAGCCAGAGTATCTACTCCGGCTGAATTAATCTTAGAAAGGCAGTTAGGTTATTTAATCATAATTTTTTTTGTGATGCTTGAGTTTTTGTCATACACTTTCAACATATACATGCCTGCTTTTATACCATCAACATTGAGTTGTTTAATGTTTGCGGAAGCGCTTACTTTTTTTCCTAAAACATCATAGAGCTCCATTTTTTCAATGGGTTGGAAAGATGATATATGGATGACTTCAGAAGCAGGATTAGGGTAGATCTTAAAGTCTTCGATATCAAAAGACTCTGAGCTTAGGACAAATGGATTGGTGGCGGAATAATCCGATTCAATTTTACCTTCTGGAAGCCAAGCCATCGTATCTGTGTCCCATAATTCGTAAATGGAAACCGTGGCATTACCATTGGCGTCAAATGTATTTAAGGTTCTATCTTGATTTTCCCAAACACCGAGGTTCATTTCTTGATATAAGGCAACGGTTGGCAATCCGTTTTGGTAGGTTACCTGTGTTCTGTGATCCGGAACCCAAGCTCCTCCAACATAATCATCACCATTAGCTTCAGTCATTAATTCTCCCGTGTATGTGTAACGGACTCTTTCATCCAAATCCCAAGTACTCGTACCAGAATTCCATTCCTTAATGATAATTTGAGAAGGTTTACCTACCGATTCATAGGTAGTTTCAGTCTGTTCCTCATTCACCCATTGGCTGGTTGCAATGTTCCATTCCTGTTCGGTGTGTAGCGTTTGATCATTACCCGAATACTCATATAAATCTCTAGAGCCGTTGGTCCAAGTATTAGTTGCAGTATTCCAAAACTGACTGGTTTCAGAAGCCACGTTTACGCCAGAATAAGTATAAATCTTCTTTCCATTATTAACGAAAGTCATATTTACAGAATTAAACATTTGGGTTGTTTCAGCAACTAATTTGTTAGCGCCATCATACTCGTATTCGGTTCTGGACGTATTCTGCCACGACATTGTTGAGACATCCCAAAACTGCAGTAATTGAAGTGTTATATCATTGTTGGCATTATATTGCTTATTCACTTGAATTTGATTTATGGATCCAGGCATTTCCAAGAACAGAGAGTTGGTCTCTTTATCGCCCTCATTATCATAAGTAAATTTGTTGGTCATTTCATGTTCCCAGTCGGAACTGCTTTCGTCCCATTCGTAATACCGTTGTTCATCAACCTTGTATTGGGAAAATCCCGAAAAGCTCATTGTAATGCATAAAATAAATGTTGGGAAAAGTAAAAGTTGTTTCATAATAATCGTTTTATAAGGGTTTAACATCTAATTATATAGTGAACTCAATAATATCATATGAACATTTAAAATTGATTCACTTTTTTACGACACCAAAATATAAGTAGAAACCTTTTTACGACTTTCATAATATAAATTACAACTTCGTAAAACCGGAATAAATTTAACTTTTTTAAGTCATTGCTAGACGAGGGACAGCATTGAATAAAATAAACGCGCAAAAATCTTTATAAACTCAGAAGTTCAATAACTCGTTTATTCTTACCAATTTACATTTTTTTAAAGACATGCCCAAATAATATCTATGCTGAATGTTGCCAACTACATCTCAGACAGAAATCAAGTATTTTGACATTTTGAGGATGTTTTTATGAAAAACCATTCTAAAAAGGATTGAAATCAACCGCTCTCAACCCTTTTTCATTTACTGACCGTCTGAGCTCAAAAAATGTCCATAAAATATTAGATGTCGATGCGCTATACGCTGGGTAAATATCAGGACGAGCGCAGTCGAGACCTTAGTAATCGCCTATAATGGAATGATCCTTCCACTGCACTCAAGGTGTACTATAGAATAAAATTTAACGTCATAGTCATCAACCAGGAATCGGACTCAAGTATAGAGCTATTCTATTCTTATAGCAGCATCTTTTTAGCATTCGTATAAATACGTTTTGAACGCTTTTCTATTACGACTTTAAAACTGAAGTGACTGCTTTCACCATGGCCTCTGCGCGCGATTTCACCTCTTCTTCCGTCCATGAAAGTTTGATGAGACATGAAATATTCCGTCCTATAAAATGATCCGATTGCTCAAAGGTTTTTGTTTGAAGATATTTGAGACCTGATTTCACTTCTTCAGAAATTGGGTATAAGGTTTTTAAATTCTTTAAATGGTCCCATTTTCTGATATAATGCCAATTGTTGTCATAATAATGGAAACAACCGTCCACACCTGCGGCTTTCAAGTTTTTGGAAGCTTTTCGTGCAATTTCCAAATCGGGAAGAAAAAAGTTCAAAAAGCCATAGTTTTCTTCGCCGCCCTCAGGAACCGTCCTAAAAGTGATTTCGGCGATTTCGGAAAGTGCTTCTCTGATTATGGTGTAGTTTTTTTGTTGGATGGACAGGAAATCCGGCAAGCGCCTCACCTGTGCCAGGCCAACCGCCGCATGCAGTTCTGAAATCCTAAAATTATAGCCCATAAACGGATGGTCTTCAGCGCCTCTGTCATTTCCGATATGATCATGGCCATGATCCGAATAGTGGTCGGCATTCATATAGTATTGCTCATTATCGGTGATGACTGCGCCACCTTCGCCGCAAGTAATGGTTTTTACAAAATCGAATGAAAAGCAGCCGAGGTCACCAACACTGCCCAAGGGTTTTCCTTTATAGGTACCTCCAATGGCCTGACAGGCATCTTCAATCAAAACCAAATTATGAGCGTCACAAATAGTTTGCAAGGCCTCCATATCGCCCATACTGCCGCACATGTGCACGACCATTATGGCTTTTGTTTTTGGTGAAATTGCTTTTTCAACAGCCTTCGGATCCAAAGTCAAAGTATCATCGATATCCACCAAAACAGGAATAGCTCCCAGCATCATAATGGCTTCAAAACTGGCTACGAAGGTAAACGATGGCATAATGACCTCGTCTCCCGCTCCAATTCCTGCTACCGCCAATGCCACTGACACTGCCGCGGTCCCGCTGGATACCAATTGCACGTGTTTGGACTTGAAAGCCGATTGCAATTCGGTTTCCAATTCCTTAGCTTTCCAATGTCCGTTGCGCATCCCATCAAATCCGTAGCGCATCAATACTCCGTTTTCCAAAACATCATTGACTTCCTTACGTTCCGCATTCCCAAATAATTCAAATCCTGGCATAACTATCTCTTCGTTTATAAATTTATAATTCAAAATTACAATATATATGTTCAAGCAAAAAGTGAATGCTCTGAATTAATAGTTTCAATTTATAGCTAAAAATGAATCGAAAACATTGAGATTTTGTATATTTATATGCATTGTTGTCCGATAATGAATCATGACCGTTGCTTATAGACGTGAGACTATCAAGATGCGCATAATCCCGAAAGCTTTCGGGATAATTGTAATTAATTGACAAAAAGATAGTGGTTAATCAATATGGCCCAAGCATTCACTATAGACACAGTTTCTATAGATTAAGGGATCATTCTAAAAATGTGGTGGCAGTCTTTGTGTGAAATCGGTTAGTTATTTTTTTAGTTTTTAGTCAGACAGTAATCCTATAAATTATAAAATCCATTCTTATCATGAAAAAATCGTATCTATTATTCGTTTTATTTTCCTCCTTACTCATCACCCATTGTGGCTCTAGCAAAAGTGTGGTAAAGGTCGATCCTTATATTGGTTCTTGGAGTTTGTTGATTGAAGATACACCACAAGGCAATATATCAGCCACGATGATGATTACAAAAAACACTGAAGGGGCATATTCCGGGCGTGTCAATTCAGACGTGGGCGCATTTGATCTTTATGATGTACAGATCATGGATAGTAAACTTTCAGCTGGGTTTATGGTTCAGGGTGCTGAGTTTGATATTATCGGCGATTTTGATGATATGTTTTTTAAAGGATATGTCTCAGGAATGGGAGAAGATTATCCGACAAATGGGAATAAAGTTCCAGAATAAAAACATGATCAAAACCATCTTTGGTGGATTTACATTTCGATGATACTATGTTTTAACTCTTTTCTTACTTTCTTAAAGCTTGAAAACATATCATCCTCTGCCCTATATCCTACTGGCAACAACAAAGTCGATTTGAGATGTTTCTCGTCAAGTTTTAAAATCTCATCAAAGCGCGCACGGTCAAAACCTTCCATAGGACAGGAATCGATACGCTCAACGGCACAGACGGTCATGAGGTTGCCAATGGCTATATAAACTTGTCTGATGGACCATTCCTGCTGTTCTTCCAAGCTCATGTTCTCCATAATGGACTTCAGATTGTTTCGATAAGGCTCAAGAATAGTTTCTGGGGTTTTTCTTAATTGGCTGACCTTATCAAACAGATCGTCCACATCATCCTCCTTGATGGTCTTATTGACACAAAACACCAATAAATGAGACGCATCCACGATTTGACGTTGGTTATAGGCCGCTTCCAACAACTGACTTCTCAAATCTGCATCTTTAACAATAAGCAAAGAAATGGTCTGCAACCCAAACGATGTCGCCGTCAGATTAAAGGCTTGTTTAAGTGTATGCAGTTTTTCTTCGGTCAGCACCTTATTGGGATCAAATTTTTTAGTGGCATAGCGCCATTTTAAACTCTCTATAATGCTCATTAGTATTGGTTTCGGATAGTTGCAAAAATAAGGGATGCGGACGTCAATCTTGAGCCATTTCCATAAATTAATTCAATGGCCGATTTTATTTTTTAAAAAGTTGTGATTTTACTTGAAAGAATTAAAAAAGGGTTCTATATTTGCACCCGCCTACGGAACGCTAAGGCGCTCCTTCGGCGGGCAGGCCCACTCAAATTTTTAGCTTATTCATTTTTGCTAAATTAAAGAAGGGTGATGCATCGACACTGGAGAAATGGCAGAGCGGTCGAATGCGGCAGTCTTGAAAACTGTTGAGGGTCACACCTCCGGGGGTTCGAATCCCTCTTTCTCCGCTGAAAAGCCCCGAAACATTAGTGTTTACGGGGCTTTCTTTTTATGGGTGTCGAATTAGGTGTTGTTTGGGATCAAGGGATCAAGTCAAAAAGGGATCAACACAAAAAGTTGTGGAATTTTAAGCAGTCCAGCATAGATGAACCCCATGCTAAAAAGCATTCACAGATACTTTTCTTTCTTTTTGAATCAGTATATCCAGTATTTCAGTAATAACCGGGCTAAATGACATATTGTTTGGGTAAGTATTAGGAATTTGCACAAGGTAAAGATTGGTCTTCATCCTGATATGATTTCTTTAAAGCATTTAGATATAACAATCTGTTCATTTCAAAACTAGGCCTTTCAAATTCTATATGATCCATTTCATAGATATCAACATTCATATGCAACGCATAATACGAAGCAATAAAAGCTTCGTCGTCTATTTTTCCAGCCACCCATAAAATCGGTATCGTAATACTAAAGTATTGGAATAGATTATAAAGAATATCCACCATCACTTTCTCAGCCATCGACATCTCCTGAACTAGGTCGGCAACTATTTTTATTGTATTTTCAGGAACTAATTCAATTTTATTTTCCTCCATTTCCTCAACTGATTGACAGTAATTCAATGGGAGATTTACATAATCTTGACCAAAAAACTCTTGTGCCTCAGCAGTGTTTCGTAGTTCTATTAGCAGGTATGGCGGTCCTGGAGTTAGTCGAAATAATCGATCCCACTGAATAGATAATTCCAGTTCCAGTTCTATAGTTGAATTATGTTCTTGATATTCCATTAAGGTTGAAATAACACAATAGCATAAACTTTGATTTAACTCCCTATTTGATCGGTTATGTGCTGCTATTTCTACAAGAGCATCCTTTTCAGAATTATTCTGGAAAATAAGTTCTCGATTTTTAAGATTCACCGCATTTAAGTCGTCGATAAGATTCTGAGACGCACGCTCAGATAAATTAGGATATGGTTTGTTTTTATGGTTTTTTAAAACCTTCCCATCGCCGCCGAAAACTCGATATTCATTTGAGGCTATTTCTTCTCTTTTGTAAACTTTGTGTTCCATAGTTAGTTATAGTTTAAAATATTATATGCCAACATTATTTAATGATTCGCGAAATCCCATATCGATACAATGATCCACAACAAAACTACCGTTACGACCACTACACAGCCTGAAGCAAACCCAGTTTTCCGTGCCTACATCATTAGTTAATGAATGAAGTCTGTTATTATACTTTTCATAATTGAGATAGAAATCACCTTTGGAAATATCACTAAAAACCTCCTGTGCTTGCCCATTTGTATATTCAAAAGTAGATTCATTTTGGATATAACAATATACCATCGCTGGCGAGGCAGTGAATTCATCTTCAGATAATATTAAGGTGCCTGTTACAGGACAATAGAATGGATAGCCATCTATTAAGTTTACTTCTACTATTTGCATGTTTTTTTTTATTTGTAATTCATTTCTTTTAAAAAAATCAGGAATGATTATTAAATTTAAATTGGATCAGCTGCCTCCTCCTATTCAACAGGCTCCAAACAAAATACCTCCTCCATTTTCCTCACTGTTTCCAACGATAACTTCGTCGAGAAAATCCCTGTATCCTCCTTCGTTCGCATTCCTCTTAAAAACAGGTAGATAACCCCTCCAAATTGGGTTTCATAGTCAAACATATCTAATTTACTTTCTAAAAACCGCTTTGCCGCCATAGTATAGATATAATACTGCAAATGATAGTTATTTTCATTCATGGCATCGTTTAGCTTTTCTGGCCTGTAATCATCTAAAGAATCGCCAAGATAATTTGATTTCCAATCGAGAATATAATATTTGTTATCATGTTCAAAAAACAAGTCGATCAAACCGTTTAGAATTCCATTTAAATCCACATCTCTAAATGAAAACCGTACAGAATCTGTCTGCAAATCGTACAGCTTACTCAAATTCATGTTGTTTATATTGATATCAAATTCAAGTTCATTGATTCTTTTTGAGGTTGGAATTTCATTTAATCTAAAAGCCTTATTCCCTGGTATGTGAATGGACGCCCCTAATATGTGATTTAAAAGACTATTCATATTGGGTTGATATAGTTCCTGTTTTCTCGGGATGTATTTTTTCAAATTTATATCAATAGTTTTCTGCCATTGTTCAGGGTTCGTGAAATCTATAAACTCAAAGATAGTGTGTAATAAATTCCCTATATGTGCGCCGCGTTCCAATTCTTTGAATATAAAATAATCATAATCCTTATTTTCAGTTTCAAAGGTTTTTGGTATAGGAGCACGAGGCAGACTTAAAAATGAAAAACTCATTTTAAGCCATTTTTTATCTTTTAGATTAAACTGTTTTGGTTCAGCAAATTTTAAATTGTCTACCAGATTATCTGAAATTACCGAAGTCACCTCTTTAGGTTCATAATTTTTTACTACAAGATATTTAGAATTCAACTTGTTATTCAGAACTGCTCCCATAGAACCGTTGCGTTGCGTAAATACATATAACTGATATTTAGCACGAGTCAACGCAACATAAATCAGTCTTCTGTTTTCCTGTTCGGTTTGAATTTTAAAATTCCTGTTATTTATGGCCGGATTATTATAATTTGGTTCAAAATAGTATTCGCCGTCATCACTTCTAAAACTCGAAAATGCGCCTTTAGTTTTTACTTCCAAATCAAGAAAAGGTGCTATGACTATATTATACTGTAAACCTTTACTTGAATGAATAGTAGATATTTGAATCGCCTCTTCATCAGTCTCTATTCGTTGTTCATATTCATCGCCTTCAATTTCTTCGCCCTCATTTGCTTTTTTAAGAAATGAAATCAATCCATTTAACTCGTAGCCTCTCTGTTTTTGAATGCGCTGTAAAGCATCGGCCAACTGAAGAAGATTCGAATAGGATTTCAAACCACTTTTGGCAATCGATTCTGAACTTCCCAATAAGTTTTTACGGGTGTGATAATCTTCATAGAAAGTGAGTAAACAGGCATACACTCCTTTAGAATTGAATAGTCTCAATAATTTTTTGAAATTATCCAAATGAAAATTAATATTCAGTTTTTCAATATCTGTACGTGAATAACCTGTAAGTTTTGACAATAATGCTTTATTAACCGCAGAAGACGAAGGCTCCTGAATGGCCTGCAACAAATAGAGTATAGCTGTTGTTTCTGGCGCAGTAAATATTTTACTATCGTCTATCAACACGGATGGAATGCCCAGTTTGTCCAAATGTTCCTTTAAGCTTCTGCCTTCAAAACCAGTACGAACCAAAATGGCGATATCTGAAGGTTTTATTTTTTCGGATATCTGCTTTTCTTCTCTTAAAACCCCATTATCTAATAAGTTTTGAATTAGATTAATAGTATGAGAATCTATGTTAGGTTTATTTGTGTAGCCATCATATATAGTAACTGGAGTTTCTATGGTTTCATTTAGATAACAATTCTTTTGTTTTGTATTAGAAGATGCATCCACCTCGTGGTAAATGATTTTTTTCTCTTCTGGACTTTCCTTTTCATTATGAAATAAACCGACTCCTTCTCCATTGTTCTGATAAGAGTTTTCACTAAAAATCTCATTTAATCCATTAATAAGTAATTGGGTTGACCTGAAGTTGGTATTCATTGTGTACGTGTTATCCACCTCCTTTCTCGCGTGAAAATACGTATTGATATCTGCTTTTCGCCATCCGTAAATTGACTGTTTGGGATCACCGATATAGAATAGAACACTTTCGCCATTATTATAAAGCGTATTAAAAATCTCGTATTGATATTTATCTGTATCCTGAAATTCATCTACAAACACAGCTTTATAGCGTTCTCTTAATATGCTCTTTAGATTTTCGTTCTGCCTAATAACAGTAGCTTGATGGAGGTTTTTAATTAAGTCATCATAGGAAACATGACTCATTAATTCCATTCTTTGCTTTATTTCCGTTGATTTAGAGGCTATGGCTTTTATGATAAGATTTTCAATAAACATTTTTTTAACAGATCTCTTCTTCTCTCTTAATTCTTTTAATATTTTTATTTCTGTTTCAAAAATTGCTACTGCATTCTTATTTGTTGTTTTAAGAATAAATTCTAAAAACTTTTGTGGGTCACTCAAAAGGCTGATAAATGTTGATCGTGTATTATCTGTGTAGCGACTTCCTTCATGAGAATTTATTTTTAGGATGAAGCTTCCTTGATTATGCCTTATATAATTTAACATCTTGTTGTTAATCTCGTTTTCCTGAAACTCGATGCTTTTATCAAAATCGAAATCACCTGAGTTTATTTTAAGATTTTTATTGTCTAGCTCATTTCTCAAGGCGCCCTTTAACACATCAATACTTAAATACTTATACCAAGTTTTGAAAACTTTAAATTTTTCAAGGTCATATAGAACTTTAATTAAATCGGATTTACCAATATTTGTAACTTCCTTCCTCCAAAACGCTTTTACTTCGTCTCCAATAACTTCAGATAGATCTGTTAACAGATTAATATCATACCTTTGCCCAGTTTCAAAAGCAAATTCAGTTAAGGTGTTTTGACAAAAACTATGGATGGTAAGAATACTGGTTTCATCTAATTGGCGAACGGCTTCTGCTAATAAGACTTGCGATTCAGGTTTTCCAATTTTATCAACCAAATCTTTAACGTCCTTGTTTTTTTCTTCTGAAGAGCCTAAGCTGTATTTATAAGCAGCTCGAACAAATTGTCGTATTCTTATTTCTAATTCCGCAACGGCAGCATTTGTAAACGTAACCATCAAAATCTCTCGTACTGGAACTTTATTTTCCAAAATTAAACGTAAGGTCAAAATGGCGATTGAATAGGTCTTCCCAGTCCCAGCGCTGGCTTCAACCAAATTACTTCCTTCTAAATAAACTTTATTGACATCAAATATTTTAAACTCCATAACTCCCATTATTGATTGAAATTTTTAAATATCAATTCATTTAAGAAGTGATAGTTTTTCAGGAATTGAATCTGATTTTTTCTATCCTCAAAATAACCAACCTCTCTTTCTTTACTCACATAATCACTTAAAAAACCATCTTTTTCAAGAGCATTCTCAATAGCTACTTTAGTAATATCATCATGTTCAATTTTCAATAATTCTTCGGCTATTTTCTCATTGATATAAAAAGGATTTAAGTTGGATTGAGACGAAATAAAAACTTTAATGAGTTCATCCAAAACCCCAATAAAATTATCTGAATAAGTAATGTGAGTATGTTTTAATATTTTATTATAAATGCATAAGAATTCCAATGTTACCGACTTCTCTTCACTTAGAAACAGGAAATTGATAAACGCTTCGAACTGATATTTTTGCTGACTACTGCTTACGTTTGTGAAAATGTGTTTGCTTTCAATCCCGTTTATAAATACTGAATCAATTTGCCCTCTTATTCTATATAAAACATTGGATACTTGGAGTTCATAATTGATTTTTGTTGGTTCGTGAAGAAGGTCTAATGTCAATTCTTCAATTTTATCTGTCAGCTCTCTTAATTCATCTTGTATATTTTCCAAACAAATTTCACCATATGTTCCTAATGGAAGATTTCCACGTATTTTCAAAACTTTAATATCTTCGGACGTGAGCTCTGAACCATCAACAATACTCCTCTTTAAATTCCATTTTTGTAAAGTATCTAATTCAAATAACTCTGAATCTTCCAGCATTTCACCTCCCTCATTATAATAAATGCCTAATTGTTTATTGTAATAATTTTTGAAGGAATCCTTAAAAAAGTTAATGAACTCATGCAATGGTATTTCGATGATTTTTCTTTTGTCATCTAAAGCTTCTTTGTTTTCATCAAAAACCTTCTCCGTAGAATCAGAAATCTGATTTTTTCCTAAATAGGAATAATATTCAGGATTATTTTTATAGTACTTGGAATTAAAATTATGTAATGGATGGGCCGTTACGAAGTCCTTTATATCCAAATAATCCAATAGAGCATCTACCAAAGATGATGGTGGTAACTCTGAATTATCCTTGGAACTTCTGCCGATATAACTGATATAAAGTTGTTTTTTAGCCGATAAGATAGCTTTTAAGAAAAAGGATTTATCTTTTTCTTTTATGTCTTGCAAAATAGACTCTTTATCCGATTTGATTAAATCATAACTCAACCGATGAAGCTGTCTCGGGAAATCTGTTAGATTCAATCCTAATAATGCCACAACCGTATTTGGAATTGGGTTTGAATTGGAAATGGAACAAAAGCGAATGCCTTTGTTGGTTCCAATCAAGGTTGAAGCATCTATATTTTTAAAAATCTTTTTTAATATTGCGTAAAATACTTCAAAACCTAATTTGTTATTTGAAGAAGCGATTGAATTAATTTCCGCTAATTCCTTAGTAAGAAGTTCCAACTGAATATCGTTCTCTCGATCAAAAAACAAATCGCAGCCATCTTGTATAAATGAAATCCAATCTTCAAGACATCGTTCATTTTCCAATTCAGACAAGAATATATGTAAATTCTGGATGAAATAATTAAAACGCACCAAATCATTGGCATTATTTCCTTCCACTTTATCTAGGGTCAGATATTCATCATCGCCATCATCAAACCATTCATCACCCGAAATTAACATTCCATAATTCAGTCGTTTTAATCCATGTTCCCATGAAATAAAATTGGTTTCATTTTCCTGTTCTCCATTAAAACCATTTCGAATATTCGTTTCCTTTACCAAGTGTAGTAATAAGTCCACGTCTTCAATTTCATATTTTTGAACAATGGAAGAATATTCTAAAAGCTGCATAACCAAAGATGGTTTCATCCATCGTATATCAATTTGTAAAATGGCAGCGAGAGCATCTATTGAAGAATCGACGGTCTGTTCTTTCTCACCAATAATATGATATGGAAAATGATACGGTGTATTATCAAAAACAGCACTTATAGCCGGGGCATACTTATCCAAGTTGGAGCAATACACAACAATATTTCTTGCGCCAATATAGTTTTTTGAAAGGTCCACAGATTTCACCAAATAATTATAGAGCACCTCCACCTCCCGAATAGGCGAGTAGCATGAGTTTATAATTAAAGAAAAATCAGCTACTTTATTTTCGTTCAGCTTTTTATCCTCAAGGATTGAATTTTGTAAAGATTGAAGTAAAGTAAGATGTGGTTTTCGTTCCTTTCTGTCAAGCCATTGAATTTCGATATTTTTATTTTTGAAAGTCTCTAAAATGTAAACCGCTGGTCCTTTTAAATTCTCTAACAAATCATTGGTGTAAGGCGATTTAACTTCAGAAATAATGGAATCATAAAATATTTTTACGTCAATTACATTTCCAATTTTAATAAATAGCTCCAATAAATTGGAATTAAACCCAGCAATATTAAAAAGGTAGATAACCGGTAGTTTTTCTTTTAAAATGGCTGCTTTATCAGGATTATCCAATTCCTGTTCAATAAATTGATGCAATTGATAATCGTCAATGGCTTCATCTTTAATTTTCTTTTGAAAAGCCAACCATACATGTTGTTGCCATTTTTCATCTGGATTTGAAGTTTTAAAATTATCGGCATTCCAGGTTTTTAACTTATCCGGAATGTACAAGCTGTATTGATCAAAAAGAGCAGCTACTTTATCTGACAAGCCTAATTGATACGAAGGTTTATTTAGATAGTATGCTGCAACCTGGGTAAACTTTGTTGTAAAGGATGGATCATTTAGTAGTTCATTAATTATCCATTGTTGCTGCAAGCTATTTAAAACTGGTATGTCGAGATTTTTTCCACCAATAATTCTATATATAATTGATAGAATCTCTTTTGCCGAACAAGTTGTTAAATGAGCAGCAATTCCGTTTTCTTCAGCAATTACTACCTTTAACCAATCGGTCGTAACCTTATTATCTGAAACAATAAAATCGGAATATAAAATTGACTTCTTCTCTTTTATTTCCTTAGATAATTGTTTTGCTAAAGGTTCTATACTTCTTGAAGCGTAAACTTGAATGCTCATAGTTAGTTGTTTATTCGATCAATAATTCCAGAAATTCTATGTACTCGGTTTTGTACGGTTTGCACAATAATTTCCTCCGTTCCTTGAATGGTCACTCGCTTCTTTGCTCTCGTAATTGCTGTATAAAGCAACTCCTTGGTGAGCAGTCGATTTTCCTTGTTTTCTGGCAAAACAATCAGCACGTCCTTAAATTCAGAACCTTGACTTTTATGAATGGTCATTGCAAAAACAGTTTCATAACTCCCGATAAATTCTGGTTGTATTTCAAGTATTTCACCAGTCTTATGAATAAAATAGGCCATCATATTTCCTTTAGAGCCTTTTCTTACAATTCCAACATCGCCATTAGATAAATTTAATTCCTTATTGTTTTTAGTTACTAAAATGGGACGCGATTCATAATTTTCGGCATTTATCCGCAATAGATTTTTTTGTTGTAAATAGATTTCAATCCTTTTATTTATTGCATAAATCCCATGTTTTCCTTCCCGAACCGCACATAAAACACGAATGTCATTTAACTTTTCAATGGCTTTTTTAATATCAGGTTCTTTAATGTAGGCTTCATACCCCGCAATAAATTTTTCAAAAAGCTCCTTGTTATAATCATTATCCACTTTTAAACTATTGGAAGTTCCAATTAGCAACTCTTTAACGTCCTCTACTTTTTCTTGAATAATAGCTACACTTAAGGCTTCAATAATTTTTGATCCTTCGTCAGTTCGCCGGTTGAGAATTAATTCGGTAATATGATTGTTTAGAAGATTGTCATCTGAATAACCGTTGTCTACGATTTGATTATTCACATTTAGAAAAGAATTGATAAAGCTTATACGCTCGCTGTTAAATACGTTTAAGGAATCTGAATTTTTCAATAATGACGCATTACATAAATCCCCAAAAACACTTCCTGCTTCCACAGATGCCAATTGATTTTTGTCACCTAATAACACCACTCGCTTTAAGGAATCAATAGCATCTAAGAGTTTCGCGAATAGTGGTACGGCTATCATTGAAGCTTCGTCCACTAAGACTACATCGAAATCAAGTGGGTTATTTTCGTTCTTTTTAAAATAGTGCGAGTTGTTCCTAACTCCTAACAAACGATGGATGGTACTTACCTCTAACTCCTCAACCTTACTCTTTAGAGGTTCCTGCCCACTTAATGGATTGTTTTTAAGAGACTCCAACATTCTGATGGCCGCTTTCCCAGTGGGAGCAGCAATGGCCACTTTTAAAGAAGGATCTATAGTATAAAACAACATCAATAACTTGGCAATTGTAGTGGTCTTACCTGTTCCTGGACCTCCGGTAATTATTGAGAAGTTATTCAAATATGAATTTAAACAGCCTGTTAACTGCCAATCTGTTATATCTAAATTTATGTCTTGTAGTTTTAAAATTTCTTCAGAATATTTTTTCAATTCATGCTGACGTTGAGAAATTTCGTCCTTTTCATTAACAATAAACTCTTTGATTTTGTTGATTATCCGCGTTTCATAGTTGAAATAACGATAAGAATAGAACTTATCATTGAAAACTATAAAAGGTTTTTTGTCCTTTGGGTCTACGGATAGCATATTCGTAGATTCCGAGATATTAACTTCTGAAAAAGCAGGAATTATTTTTTTAATTTTCTCAGACCAAGATTTATATTCACCATCTAAATCTTCTATGTCTAAATCAATGCACACATTACCTTCGCTTAATCGCTTAGATAACAGGTAGGCATAGGGTTTAAGGTTTTCGTCAGCCACCAATTCCGAAAACTGGAAATGCAAATCGTTGATAAATCTCATGTAGGGTATTAAGTTGTTTCTATGTTATAAATCAGATATTAAATTCATATATAAGGATTTAAGTTTGAGAAAATAAATCTATCTCGTCCCTTATTATTAAAAAGCAAAAGCTCCATTTTAAAACTGGTTAAAGAGCTTCTAATGAAGCTTTATGTCTTTTCATTTTTATCAAAGTTTAAACATAGGAATTAAAATCAAATAATTTTTACGACTTTGGGTGAAAACATAATAAAATGTTAAATTAGAAATTAATATCTACTCATTTGCTTTACCCATTGCTTTACTTTATACTGATTTTCAATGATTTTCTTTGCGGCAGATGCATTGCTGGCAGTGGCTGAAACATCAACTGCAGTTCCAAGACCTTCGATTCGAATTTTTCCTTTGTAAGTTGTCATAATTAATTAATTTAAAGTTAGTAATCTGATTTAATGAAAATTTTATTTAATGTCAATAAAACTAAAGGTGAGTTTACATTCATATTCATCTATTTAAGAAATATAATGCAGGCCCATCCTACGAGGATTATTTTTAGTTATTTTTTCAATTAGCGTCAAATCTTGAAGTCCTATCCCACTTTGATACGAAACCTGTTTGAAACGATCATTTAATAGAATTTCCACAGTGCCTTCAAACAATATTTGTCGCTTATGTTGTTCTTTAATAATTTCATCAAAGCAATGCCTAAAGTCACCAGACATTACACCAAGAGTATCACCGGAATTTTTATAAGGGTTTTCAGAAAATTTATTCGAAACACCTGTATCCCGCCATTCTTCAATGTTTGATTTATGCATTATTTTAGCAGTTGTAGATTCTGAATACCATCTAAAATCGACATAATGGAATGTTACTATTCTATAAACTCCTAAATAGTTATTGATAAAAGCAAATACACCGAAGGGTTTATCAAGTATTATCTTAGCAGGTTTTAATTTTGAGAAATTAGTATAATGTTTTTGAATTCGGCTTATTGAATTTTCATCCAAAATGACACCATCTTCAGTAATTTTACAGCTCTTAAAAAAGTTTTTAAGAATTTCCATTTAATAATTTTAGTTAAGTGATTATCAACAAGTGGATTGGTCCAATCCTAAAACATTGAAACCTTTTATCAGTTTAACATTTTCTTCAACTCGGCAAATAAATCATCATATACAATTTGCTCCATTTCGTAATCATCAAACCATGCATAGGAATAGCCTTTGGGTTTTACTAAAGACATAATCTCAAGACCTTCTATATCATAAGACAGTCCCAAATAGTGGCTTAATTCTCTGTATAGGGTTGATTTTAAGATATACCTATCTAACAAACATGACTCTGACAATAAAATTAATTTATGCTCTCTATCCACCCATCCTAGGTTCATCCCTGTCAGAAGTCGTGGTTTTCCTGACCTTTGTTCCGGCTCTATTAAAATCCAATTGATTTCATCAAGATGTTCCTTCAATTCCAAATTACGCTTTTGAGCCTCCAACAAATATTCTTGTATAAAAGTAGCCACTAAGGAATCATTTAAAAAAGTACCTCGGTATTCTCCCTTTAACATTTGAGGTAAAGCCTTATCCAATGCTTCAGAAATTCCTTGTGAGCTTGCGTTAATGGAGCTTATGAGCAGTACTATCAGAATGATTTTTAGTTTTTTCATGTTTTTAATTTGGGTTGAGATTATTAATACAATGTCTATAGGTTACAAGGGTATCCGTCTTTTTAAGTTTTAATCTATTTGTACTGTATGTAATGGATTCTAATAGTTGCAAATGATTACCCACATAATGAATATCACAAATAGTAAACTTTAAAAGATTAATATCAAAATAGCGGCATTCCAAAACATACTCACCAACCAGCCCTACTTCCTTTTCTATTATATAGATTCTATTGTCCATTTCAATGTTAAAATTTCCAATAGAGGTATTAAATAATGGGAATAAAGTGTTTGGATGAATCAGATTATTTAAGTTTAATTTTTGAATACACTTTCGTCCACACCAGAGTTCAATTTTATTTTTTGGATTATTTATTAAACCACCAAAGCTCTGATCGATCATATCTTCTAGTCCTTGGTAGTTTTTATTGTTCAAAAATCTAAAAAACGAAACATTTAGCAATGCTTCTTCTATAGGCTCATTTAATCTTTTAGCTACATTCATAATATCATTTATATCCGTTTTATCCAGACTGAGACCATGTATTTTAAACGATTCGCCATAAAGTCGCAACTTAATGCGCGCATCTTTCTCATTATGTTTCATTCCCACTAAATCGTTGAATATTGTTTTTCCATATGATATAGAAGATCTAAAGACATCTTATCATCTATAAACACTTTTCTTTGTTTCTCTTTGTCAATGCCTGAGATGATACCGGCTTCAAATAGTTCATCAATAAGTCTACTAGCTATGTCAAAATCTATTTTCAGCTCGTACATCATTCCAGATATCGATACTTTCTGTTTTGCCACGACCATTAAAGCCGCTTTTTTGAATAATTTATGTCGATTAGGTTTAAAAACAGAAGGACGCCTCATTATAATCTCTCTTATACTACGTTCAGTGATAGACATCATTGATGATGAAGCATTATATTTTTTTGCAACTTTACAAGCAGTGTTATTATCTTGACTGAATAACCATTTAAAGAACATCATTAAAAGTTGGACTACAATGGTCAACAAAGTAAGAGCAAGTCCAATTATAATCCCTATAGTAGTAAAGACCTCACCATAGTTAAGAGGTGCCTGTGAACGCTGTGCTGACTTAAAAGCTTTGGTCCAATGTTGCGCTTCTAACTCATACTTTAGTAAAGTGGAGCCACTATTATCGTTAGGTCTCCATACAAATTCCTGCTTCTGTATTGCCATAGTATATTTTTTTCCTTAATGCTGACGTAAAATTAAGATATGAGTCCGCCATATGGTGACGCCTAACTCAAATGGTCCTTTTTAAAACGTCAATTGATTCCCATGGACGTATTGCCTTTTTAGCGACTTCCTCGTTATAAAGGATAGGAGCTAGTTCATCCAGACCATGGTTATAATAAGTTTCATGCAGATTTGTGCCTCCACCTTCTAATTCATAATCTTCCACCTCGAAGTCTTCCACTCGTGAATCAACAAAATAAAATCCATCTAAATCAATCATAACAAAACCATTTGCCCATAACCAAGCGAGATAAATTAACTTAGTAATATGCTCTCTTTCATCAGGGTCATTAAAATGTTCCATTTCTGGCCAAAAATGTTGCCACAAAGTTTTTTGTATTTTTAAAGGATAGGCATCAAAGCTAAATTCCGGTTGTGTAAAAGGCATTTTACGCAACTCTAATGCTTCTATTTTATTTGGAAATTCTAATTTTATACGACTGAACAGATTTTCGGAGAATTCATCTGATATCGTTTTTCCTAAAAATTCAGCTTGAGCTAAATATTCTTCTGTAGGCGCAATAGCATGAGTAGTGGATTTTTTAGCAAAGTCGATTATAATGCTTTCTTCATCAGATGATATTGCAGATCCGAACGTTGATAATTTTAGACCTTTAAGAACTCCAATAGTAGTTTGCAAATCATATATCATTATACAGTTGTTAATTTTAGATTCCCATTGAGCAAGAGAACTATAATTCTCAGAAGCATCTAACACCTCAATTCCAACAAACCTCTTTAAATCTTTTAAGGAAAATTTATAGGTCAGTTTTTCGTATTCAAATGAAAACAAACTGTCATCAGTGAAAAAACGGTCAATGATACGTTGCTGTGGCAGCAGTATATGTGCTCGTTTTATAAGTTCGAGAATATCATTTTTTTCAAATAAGCGATGCATATTAGTAAGCGTCATAAGCCCAACCAGAGCTTTGGTATATGGAATTTGATCCGCTTGAATAAACTGTTCTTTATTATTAAGAAAATTGAGATTAAAACCTATGGATGTCATAATAGTATCTGGTTTAAAAAGTTGTTATATAATTATTCAATAATTTTAGAAAAGCTATAAAAAGATACCTTTCCAATTATTCCGTTTCGCTACTTTGTGAATACATCGATCCGTTCAACACATCCGTTTCTTGATTTCGAAACTCTCTCTCTCCAGACACCAAAATCTTAATGCCACAGAATCCTAATGTATTCCTTACATCATCAACCGGATAATTGCTAATCAATAATCCAAATTCATATTGTTGCTTTTTAAAGAAAACACTCCCAAAATCACTCTCTAGGCCGCAGTTCCAGTTTTTATACACTCTGTTGCTTGATAAATTATAACCTGAAGCTATACGTACCGTTACTCCTTTTTGTCCAAAGCGCGTCCCTTTAGTATGAGAATCATAAAAGGTAGTATCAAAAAAGCCCAATAATCTATGATACCCGTCATCATCAATAAAATCCAATAAATCACGAGCTTCTTGCGACAGTAAATCGCAATAGTCAATGGTTTCAATAGCAACAATAGGCGTAAAAACTCCTTGTCGTTGTGTATTCACAAAACGTGTATGGGTACTTAATCCCTTCACGTCATTATTATACAATTCATTTCTCCATTCACGATCTGAAAAAATCTCGTAATCTTGTTCAAACTGTGCATAATGGGATAAAAGATTGACGCTTGCCAATAATTTGAAATCCCTGTTTTTATGATACCCACAAAAACGACCTGTAATGCCCTGTGCGCCATTTGCAAGCTGGCTATCACGTGTTTCAATACCAAAACGCACTTTCTCTTTAAGCATTCCTAAATCTTTTCCTGCGGTTAACGCTTGTACTACGATTAGAATAACACGCTGTCCTCTTTTAAGGACCAAACTGGAAATTTCTTTAATCCCATCATTGATATTAAAATCGCAAGCAGTATCTGAACCAATTGCAATAACAGTACACGTTCTTTTATACTGAGATTTTAGTTGCTTTCGCAACTCTAAAGCTCTCAATGTGTTAGATTCTCTTATAATTCCCAAACCATTTTCAAAGCTTACCAAATGATTGGCATATTCAATCACTTTTGGATGCACATTATACACAATATCTTCTCCTGAACCCTGGGCTTGCAAAGGTTTAAAAGCTTCTGGCAAATCTTCAATAATATTATCCTCAAGCATTTCTGAAATACCATAATAATCAGGAGGTCTTACCCCTACAATCACATCAACATCAGCGTCACCAGAAAACTGGGCATCTAAGATATCATAAGGTGTTGCACTTACGGCTAATAATTTAATATCTGGAATACGACGACGCAACTCACTGAAAAAAGCAGCCTGAAAACTAGAGTCTTCACCACAACCAAATTGATCTTCATCCCGAACAATTAACTGAACATCAAACTCATTGACAACTTTATGAGGATTTGGATGATTAAAAAAATCGCTCATCTTCATCACCTTTATATTTGATGGTCTCATTTCACCTAAGACACAATCATAGAATTCTGCTTGTAAATTTCGACAGTTTTGGTCATACAAATCCGTATCACGCATACTGGTCACAAATAGGATAGATTCATACTCTGAGAGAATACCCAAAGCTGGCAACACATAATTACACAGAAAGTAAATTGTTCCTGATTTCCCACTTTGCATAGATGCAACAAATGCCATATTTTGGTTGCCATCCTTAATAGACTGCCCTAATCGTAAAGCATTGATTATTTGATTGGGGAATATACCTGTGCGCCTGGAATGATTGAGGGTATCAATAATATTATCTTCTAATGATTTTGGAGTACCCAATTCTTTTAGAAGAATTTCAATTTCAGAATTCCAGTGTTTTTGAAAGGCAGTCATAGTCTAGCAGTTTAAAAGTGAACTACAATATTACGATCTACTTATGCAGCCTATCTGCATATTGACAAATATTATATTTTAAGCCTGCTGACTTGTTTTGAAAGTGTTGATGATTTGAAATATAGCAGCTGTTTGCTCTTCATTAAAAACACCATCAACTCCAAGTGAATGGATCTTTCTGAATGATGGATCATAAAGTTTACTTGGTTCTATATTTCCGTCCTTAGTTATAAATTCTTTAATAGTATCTAAAAACTTAATTTGAACAGCATTCAGTCGATAGTCATTAATAAACTTTGCAAAAGCAGCATCCACTTTTTCAGAGCTTAATCCTATTAAAGAAATGATGAAACTTACAAGACTGAACTGCATACCCATTTCTTTTTCAAGAGAAGCTCTATCAATACCTCCTGCAAACAACATGTTTTCTAAAGCTTTAAGTTCAGCTTCAGTAATTGGCTCACCTTTATGTATTCGCGTGATTGTAATATGATTTTCATTTTCCCGTATTAATTTCTCTAAGCGATGCACATTATTTTGGAACGGCGACACTCGATATCCTTCTTCAGGAGGCTCATTGACCGAATATCCCCCAGTTACAACTTTACCATCAATTATAGAATCGACAAAATTCGTCGTAACATAACGCTGATCTACTGGATCCATATACTTTACCAATTCGCGCACACCTTTTCTTAACTTTTCCAAATGTGCGATCCCATCCACCTTCCAAAACTCTTCTTCCAATGGCATTTTAATAAGGTTCTCCTTAGCCTTCACTGCAGGAATGGTCGTTTTCTTCAATAACTTCTTGGAAGTGGATGCCACCTTGGAAATTGGAATGATAAACCCCTTGACATATTCTTCGTTATTTGGGGTTTCCAAACGCTTAGTGATCAAAGTATATATTAACTTGTCATAGTATCTTGCCAGATCGCTATCCCCCTGTTTTGGCTTTACCATAGGTGCCAATTCATCTTCTATACGCTTGATATCGCGTTTAGAAAGATGGTTCCAAATTTCGCGGTTGTCATTTCCAAATTCGTGGACGATTTCCAATTTCATTTTGACATCAAACCTTTCGAGGACCAGGGATGCTATTTCGTGATGCAGACCATCCAAAAGTTCTGTTCTAAACTCTTGTAAATCTGTATTCTCTTTAAATTGAGGGCTTTTCAGATATTCTGCCAATTGCAATCGCAGGCTGAATAAAATTTCAGTTAAGCTCTTTTGGGTGCTTCCATCAATACCTTTAGGGTTTTCTTCAAAAAACTCAAAGTTACCACAGAGATCGAAAATCAAGAAATGCGATTTATCCTCGCCTACCCCAAATAGATCGGGACGTAAACGTGAGCCTCTACCAATCATCTGCCAGAACTTGGCATAAGATTTTACAGGTTTATAAAACACCAAATTCACACAACTGGGTGCATCAATACCCGTATCCATCATATCAACTGAGATTGCAATTTGTGGAAGTCGATCCTTTTCCTCATCGCAAAACCGATTGATAAATTCTTGAGCTTTGGGCTCATTATGAGTGATCACTTTGACATAGTCATTACCAAACAATTCTTTATCAAGTTCCATAAAGACATCCTTCAGAAACTGGGCGTGCTTTTGATTTTTAGCAAAAATGATGGTTTTACCCAGCTCGTCACCTCCTCGTTTTTTAATGCCGTGTTCTAAAACATAGCGTAAGGTCTCAATGGCGGTAGGCTTATTAAACAACCAGGTATTCAATTCGGACGAAGAAATCCATTCATTACCTGTTGCTTCTTCACCATCCAAGATTTCCTCTTCAAACTCTTCCTTTTCCTCTTCCGAAAGCTCACTGTATTTGATACCATGGGTAAGAAATTGAGTAGGCAAAGTAATCGTTCTGTAAGGCGATAAATGCTTATTGGCCACTGCTTCATCAAAGGTGTAAGCATCGGTAGGAGATTGATCTGGCAATCCAAACATTTGATAGGTGTTTCTATCAATTCTTTCAATAGGTGTTGCGGTCAATCCTAAAAACAACGCATCAAAGTACTCAAATATGGCCTGGTATTTTTTATAAATGGAACGGTGCGCCTCATCAATGATAATTAAATCGAAGTGACCAACACCATAAAAACGTGCTTCTTCGTCACGACTCCCATCGATCAATCGCATCATAGTTTGATAGGTTGAAAAAGCAAAACGTGCATCCGGATTATCCTTATCCTCCAATAAATTGACACTGGTATGTTCAGGCAGAAACTTTACAAAATTACGTTTGGCTTGATCTACAAGGCTGGTTCTATCAGCCAAAAACAAGACCCGTTTTGCCCAATTGCATTCCAACATCAACTTTGAAAACGCAATGGATACTCTGGTTTTCCCCGTTCCGGTGGCGAGTACCAATAACGCTCCCCTATTGGTGCCGATCAATTTGCCATCGGTTTTGTCGGTGCCGGCAAAATGTTCGGCGATACTTTTAATGGAACGCATTTGATAGGTTCGTCCTGCTATTTCGGTATCGATGGGTGCCAGGCGAATGTCTTTGCGATGGGTACGGCGGAACATAGCGGTCTGCAATTCGGCTTTGGTATAAAACCCGTGAACCGGGCGGGATTGCTTATAAAATTGATCATCCCATAAATAGATTTCATACCCATTGCTGTAGTACATAATAGGACGACGCCCATGCATTTTTTCTAAACTGTCTGCATAAAGTTGTGCTTGATTTTCGCCTTTGGTCACGCTTTCCAATGTCCGTTTGGCCTCTACAAGTGCCAAGGGTAAGCCGTCATCATCCCAAAGCACATAATCCACATAGCCCGTCTCCGATTTGTTGGTCGATTTTGGCATGTACTGCACCTTGTATTCCTTATCGTTAATACCATTTAACTCCCATCCTGCTTCACGCAAAGCAAGGTCTATGATATATTTTCGGGTTTCTGCTTCGTTACGTGGATGCTGAACCTCATCTGCCTTATTGGCTTCTAATTTATTGGCTTCTAATTGGGCCTGGAGATCGTCAATACGCTTCTTGAAGAGTTCATTTTCATCAGCAAGTTGTTGCCGTTCCTCTTCTTTAGCTTTTAGTTGGGCTTGATAGGTATTGAGTTCCTTATCAAGTTGTGATTGTAGTTGCCCAATTTGTCTTTTGGAAAGCGCATTGGGACCTTCTTTTGGAATACGTTCAAAGTCAAATATACCAGGATCTTGATAACCGTCTTGAGCATAAGATCTGCCAATCCATTTGGCAAAATAAAATAAGGCATCAATGACATTGAGGGCGTCCACATCATTAACCGGTTTATTATGCGTAGCAAAGTTGCCTGTTTTGCGAATGATGTGAAGGTCATTATAGAGTTTATGATTAAACTGTTTCTTAAACTGGATCTGCACCATCAGACTGTTTAAAGTCGTGTCATAAGGCATTTCCAATTCGGCATCGTTGGCGTACATCCAATTAATGGCTTCCTCCAACGCCATTCGACTATAGACCAATGAGGTACGCGGATCGGTAATGGCCGTTTGTTCAGCTTTAACCGCCCGATCAAAAAACGTGGTAAACTCACTTTTAAGAAACTGGAAATTTGAATTCATTCTATTAAAATTTAATTTCAATCAATATTCTCCAACCCAACACCGACACAATACCGACACAATACCGACGTTATTATTTATTATCTATCAATTACTTGCCAATATCCACTTTTTTTTGAACCTATGCGTTCAATTTTTTCTTGTTCTCTTAGTTTTACTATGTTACGTTCCACGCTGCGTTCTGTTATTTCTACTAGTTCAGCAAGCTCCGGTATGGTTATATACTTATTAAAGAGCATTAATTTTATAATCTTATCTGAACTTTTTACAACCCCCTTCAATAATTCTTTTCCCGACGTTTGTACCGACGCTTCTACCGACGCTTCTACCGACGTTTCTTCCGAACCTTTTATAGTTACACCTTCATTCGTTTCTTCTATTGGAATTATAATTTTAAACACATCGCCTTCTGTAAAGGTAGGCTCCGCTCCTGGAGTATAGAGTTTAAGCAATCTGTAGGTATTACGCACACCAGAACCCAACTCATCCACCCAACCTATTTCTTTAAAAAATTTCGCAATGACAGGGTTTTTAGGGAATGGCGAGAAATTAGCAGGGTCTATCGTCCCGCTACCATGGGGTTTATTCCAGTTTTCGGTTCGCACTTGATTTTCTTCAATAATCAACTTTGCAGGAAAGGGATTGGTGTATTCTCTATGAACCAATAAATTACCTATAATCTCTCTAAAAAGATGATCACGTACATTAACTCGTTGCCCATTAATAATCGTAAACTTTTCAGGTAAGTGTTTTGCAATGAACGCCATTAAACGTTCATAACTCTCAATTATATTGGTACGCACATCGTCTCTATCATCATAGCGGTCTGTGTTTGTAACACGCAGGACAGCATCTGTTTTATGGTGTGGCAACACGTTCTGTATGCAAACATCTGTACCAAAAAGCAAGACAGCTGCAAGTGTAAAACCTTCCTTTCCTGTTTTCATATCGCGCTTAAATAATCCTGCAGAACGCAACAATTCTTCATTATCCATTTCCAACCATGGATGCGAAGGTTGCTGGCTTCTGGCCAGATTTCTTACTTTATCAAAAAGGCTTGGTTTGAAATCTGAAATCTGAACATAGGGAAATACTTGATTTTCTGAATAGCTATTTTGTTTAGACAAATATAATTGAGCGACCAAATCTGAGTTTTTTGAAATATTAAAATCGCCATCTTGGTTGCGATCAAATATCTTTCCGCGTGTGGCGTGCACCTGTGAACTTTCTGGCACATAAACTACAATAAGCTTTTTGCCGTTTATTTCTACCACTTCCGGCGATAGGTAATACGGCGGATTTAAACGCTCTGGATTATTCGCGCTGGTAACAATATTATCTAAAATGTTTTGTACTTGATTTTCCTGTACCCCAGTAATCGTTTTATTATCATTTACACCTAAAACAAGATACCCACCACTACGGTTTAAAAACCCACAAATAGAATCAAAAGCGTCTCTATTAAGTCCAATACTCGCCTCTTTAAACTCTAATTGCGTCCCTTCTCCCTGATTTATTAATTCTTGTAGTCTTGTTTCCGTCATAATTTATAAAGATACTATGGTATCTGTATTTTGGGCAATTCAAAGTATTCGTTGCACAGCTACTGTTTTTATTTTCTCCCCATAACTATCAAGATCATTTTCAATTTCAATTTCTCCCGATAACTATCGGGATCGATTTCTATAACTCCCCCTTAAAAGCCTTCTGCAACAACGCATTAAACAAGTCTTCGCTTTCTTTAAGCTCTTGCTTGGCTAATTCTTTTTGTTGTTCAATCAATGCTATTTTTTCTGCGAATTGGTTTTGGAGTTCGATGGGTGGAATTGGTATTTTTACTTGCTTTATTTTTGTTAGACTGAGAAATGTTCTAACAGTATCTGTCATTTCAGTTCTGAACTGATTCTGAACGAGTTGACTGTTGAAACAAAACTCCAAATACAATGGTATAACTTTACTTCTATCAGGAGTTATTTTATTAAAATTTTGAGACATAATTGCACGTTTTAATGTGCTAGGGATTTTCAAGGCTTTGCCCGATGACCCAACAGCTACAATTACTACGTCATCTGGTTTTATTTCACTCCGTTTAAGTTCAACTGCTTTCTCCTCACTCACGTACTTAACATTCGAAAGATCTAAAATTCCAGATGTTACATTTGTACCTCTCAAAATAACAATACCTTTTTCAGTATAATGTTTCGACGTCAAATTAGATCCAAAGGGCCCACTAGATAAGGAATATCTTTCCTTTGCCGCTACCTCTGCAATTGTAAAATGTTCAAATGAATCTGGATCCCCAAACATCTCCAAAAAGATAGCCTGTGCCAGCAAGTCGTATTCTGTGAGGAGTTGTTTGGTTTTATCGCGTAAGGCGGCGGCATCGTCTAAAATTTGAGCGATGTGCTGTTGGGTTTTTAGGGGTGGCAGGGGGATTTTGAACTTTGTCAAATCCTCTTTATTAAATCCAGCTTGCGCCGCCCTTGAACCTACAGACAAAATAAAATTTTGAAAATACACACTTTGTAAAATATGAAATAAGTATCGCCTATTTATTCTTTTTAGATCTGGTTTGGTTTTAATTAATGCAACATTATAGGCACCTTCTAATCCAGTACAAATTTTACCAATAGAAGCACCGTATCTACCAATTAAAATATCCTCTTTTTTACAAGTTTTAGTATGCTTTTTAAGCACAACATACTCAACGTTGTTTTTTTCTGGCTGAGTAAAATCCCTGATTTGAAGCATTCTTACATATCCATCTTCGGGATCTTTTATCCACTCGTTTTTTGGTGGTTGCGTACCTCCTTGAAAATCGCAAATCTCAGTTATCGGAATAAGTTGACTCATTATTCTATTGATTAATTTTTTCCAATAAAGCTATGCGCTCATTTGACAATTGATTAATTCTTTCTATTATTTCCATAGGCGCATCGTATTCCACTTCCTCATAAATAATCTCTTTATAGCGGTTAATAGATAAATCCCAATCATTATCCTTTATTTCCTGAAACGGCACCAAAAAAGACTGTTCGGTACGTTTGCGGTCGGTTTCTGGCGTATTCTTATTTTTTAACGTTGCAAAGCGTTGGATCACATCCGGTAAATTAAACTTTTCGTGCAGTTCTTTTTGCAAAGCTTCTGAAAGTTCATCGGTACCATCGCCAAAAGAGAAGGCCTCAAACACATCGGCATCGACTAATAGATTTCGCTTTTGGTCTAAGCTTTTCCCATCAGCCTGCATGTCGTAAAACCACACATTATCCGTCCCGCCATTGTCGGTTTTAGTGAATATAATAATGGCAGTACTTACTCCAGAATAAGGTTGAAAAATCCCACTGGGCAAAGAAATCACCGCTTCCAATTTATGGTTAGCCACAATTTCTGACCGAATGCTTTTATAGGCTTTTCCACTTCCAAACAACACCCCGTCGGGGACAATCACTGCGGCACGTCCTCCTTTTTTAAGTTGGCGCAGCATCAAGGCTAAAAAGAGAAGTTCGGTTTTGGTGGTGTCGGTCACATTACGCAATCCGGGAGCTATACTTTCTTTATCTATGGTGCCCTTAAACGGCGGGTTGGCCAAAATTAAAGTATATGCGTCGCTCACGTCATTGTCTTTACTTACGGCGTCAACATCTATCACATTGGGTTCTTCCACCCCGTGCAAAAACAGGTTCATAGATGCAATACGCAACATAGTAGAAGAAAACTCGGTACCATTAAACATCGTTTTGTTAATGTGATCTCGATATTTATCTAATTCGGTTACATCATGATTTTTATCTATATATTCTTTGGCTGCCACTAAGAAACCAGCTGTTCCCAAAGCTGGGTCGCAAATGGTGTCTTCTAGAGTAGGTTGCATCAGCTCTACCATCATCTTAATGATATGGCGCGGCGTTCTAAACTGACCAGAGGTGCCGCCACCCTCCAATTTGGAAAGCATATATTCATAGATATCACCTTTCGCATCTTGGTTAGACATATCTATACGCTCCAACTTTTCAATAACTTGATCTAAAACCAATGCCTTATAATTGCTAAAGCTAGCACCACGCATGTGTGTGCTAAACAAGCTTTTTTCTTTCCCTAGCGTTCTGATGAATGGAAAGATGCCATTGATATTATCTGCGAAAATATTAAATCGTTGACTCACATCCATTTCCTTTAGATTTTTCCATCTAAAATCTTGCTGGTTTTCATCAAAAACAGGCTCGAAAGGCTTATTGAGACGTTTAAACATAAGTTCGTTACGCGTTTCGGTCTCATCTAAATCTTTGATAAAAATAAGGTACGTGAGTTGCTCAACGATGGTCATGGTGTTTGGCTCTCCCCCTTCCCAGAAGGTTTGCCATATAGCGTCAACTTGCTGTTTTAATTCTCCAGTGATCATAAATTTCTATTCTAATATTTTATTTCTTTTATATATGTTTTTGTGCCACAATGACTAGGCTCTGTTGTAACATCAATATTTTGGTCTTCTGTCAGTGAATATTCCTCCATTTTATTTGGCAATATAGTTAACGTAAAGCTTCCTTCATTTGGTTGAAAAGTTCCATAGCCGTTATCAGCAACTCTAGAAATCTTACCTTTAATCCAAAGTTCTGAACCCATATTTGAAACTTCAATTAACTGCCATTTAGATTGGTTTTCAACTTTATCTGAATTAGCATCGACAAATGGTTTTAGATAATCTAAAACTTCAAGCAACGCATAGCATAATGATTGATATAAAAAGCTGTTCGTCCGACTGCTTAAATAGGTATCTGTTCCTAATTTATTTCCTTCGTTATGTGATGCGTCTTGCGTTAAACTAATTAAATGCCGGATAGACTCTGCAACTACAGGGTCTATTAACGCTTGCCTGTAAAGATAGTGCTTATTGTTGCCCGCTAAAAAAATACTGGCACCATTAATTGCTCCCTGACCATTTTGAATTGCATCAGGGATTAATCCCAAAATATTCAATTTTCTAAATATAGCTTCCAAAATTTTACGCATAGGTGGCAAAGCATCTTGCTGGTTAGATATATAGTCTGGATTCTCAACATCTTTTACAAGCTGCAGGATCCTATCAAATTGTTTGCTACCAAGATAATTATCTTTACAGAGTGAAAAAACATTAGGGTATTTATGTTTTAACTGAGTAAGTTCTTGAGCATCGGCGGCTTTTTTAATCGCTGCAAACAATGCGTGGTTATCTTTACTTTTAATAAAAATAGTTTCATCTGCCAACATATCTCTCGCACTAGAATGTTCGTCTTGATCTATATAACCCGAGAAAATAAAATACGGAACTTTTTTAAAATGTGCTAAATTGTTAATTGTTTTAATAGAATTTTGCAAACCCGCTAATCCAGCTTTTTCATCTTCCGACTCATTAAATACCATAGCATCCAAAATAACAGCATCATACCGTTCTATTTTAGAAGTTAATTCCTCCATTCCTTTTTTAGAGGTTTTAAAGTAAGTAATATTAAAACCTTCTAAATAAGCTGAATCTAAAAACGCATCTTGTTTTTCAGCATCATCATCAATCCATAAAACCTCGTATTTTCTCATCTCTTATCGTGTTTGGAGTGTAAATTTAAATTTAAAACCTACAGGAAAATCACTTGTAGGTTCATCAAAAACTTCTAACTTAGCATCAAAGTGATTAGCTATTTCAGCAACTTTCCAGAGTCCGATGCCAGTACCAGCAGTGGCTCCTGCTTTTTCTCCTTTTACGTTATACCTTTCAACTATCCCTTTAGGGAATGGCTTTCCATTATTCTCGAAATTAATTTCTAAGAAATCGTCAATATAAGCTACAGAAACCCGAAAAATGTACGACTTACTTTTATCTGCAAATCCATGCTTAATGGCATTTTCTAAAATGTTATTATATATTTCTTCAAAATCATTTTTAGAAATATTTATTAACGGCTCATTACCTTCAAAAGACTGATTCTCATTAATTAAATCTACCGAATACCACTCACTCTGAAGCCCTCTCTCCTTGCACCCTTTCAAAAGTTTAAAAGGATTTAATATTTCGGCAACTCCATATATCATTTCATCGGTAATATTATCTACATAATATATAACCGTCTCTAAACTTTCTTGCAAGCGAAGTAAACGTTTTTCCACCGTAATCCCTCTTCTCGGGTCGATTATCTCATCGGCTCTTAAAACTCCATTATTAAGTTGCATCATTTTTGATAACACATCTGCCGATGCTTTCACGTTATTAAGATGTTGCATGATATTATGTCTTTTGGAGCCTAAATCTTTAGTTTGTGCAGCCTTTAGTTTAGCGATTTCTCTCTCGAAACCTAAATCCTTTGCTAAAGATTGAAACCTTAAAGCTTTTTCTCTACTTACAATTTCGTTTTGCTCCTCTAACGAAGCGGGAATTATCATTTTTACTCTTAAAAAATCTTCACGCCTAATTATAGGCGTAACACTACCCATATTAAAACTATCTATTTGAGATTTTATATAATCTTTATAAAGCTCTGCAACTAAATATTCAATACTTACTTTCGTTTGATCCACCTTAAATGCAAACATATTGACGTAAGCAATTTTTTTATTACTTGATGCATGAAACGTTGGCTTTAGATTATTGCCAACTCTCGATACCAAAAGAACATTATTATCTAAGGAATTAAAGTTTAGATTTTTCTCCAAAACGGATAAATTGTCTGCATTTAGTAAATAAACATCCGGACTTGACGATAAATCTTTTATACCTAATTTCAAATAAGTAGTATCTGGAGTTAGCCTCGCAGGCCTTATATAGCTTAAAACATCTCCTAAGGCTAACGTATTATTCAAGTCTACTTCCAATAAGTCTTCGTAATCCAAATATCGTCCTGGGCTTAACAGAAAGTCATTTTCAGCAATTTCTGAAATACTTACTAATTTTGAAAAACCTATCTTATCAACATAATTTGAATTGTGTTGCTGGTTAGCGGTAAAATGAGAAGTAATTTGTAGAATATCTTCATTGCTTAAGGCACGTTGAAACCTATTAGTCATATGTCCTAAAGAAGAGGCGTCAATAAATAACACTTTTCCCTTTTTCGATTTATTCTTATTTAACACCCAAATATTTGTAAAAGCACCCGTGTTAATAAGTAATTGCGAAGGCAATGTTATTATTGCTTCCACCATGTCGGCTTCGATAATGTTTCTCCTTATTTCGCCCTCTCCTCCGTCTACACTCAAGACATTATTACTAAGCAATAAGGCTGCTTTCCCCTTACTATTAAGATGGAAAATAGCATGTTGAATCCAGACCAAGTTTGCATTTCTTTTAGGTAAACCAAATATAAATCTTGGATCATTCGGAGGAATATCATTATCCATCACCCTTGGATGAAAAGGTGGATGCATTAAAACATAATCAACTTTTAAATCAGGAAACTGATCGTCGGTTAATGTACTGGTAGGCTTACCAAATTGAATATTATCATTCTCATTAAATGCAAACCTCAATTTTGCAATTGCCAAGATTGAAGAATTATTCTCTTGACCGTAAAAATTAAAATTACCCTTCGGGAATTTTTCATTGATATTTTGAAAAAACCCACCAGTTCCGCAAGTAGAATCTAAAACAGATCCATCTTCAGGGTTTAACAACTCAATCAGGAGTTGTGTTATAGTTTGAGGTGTAGTAGTATCGACAACTCCTCTCCCTACCGAACTAGCGAAATGAGTAACTAAATTTTCAAGAACATCCGAGAATTTCAATTCATCTTTGGTAATGTTGAAATCAGATACTGCTCTAAACAATTTTATAACTAATTCTGAGTCGGGGTTTTTATTGAACTTACGCTCAAAGTAAAAAACAGTAAACGAATTGCTCAATCTTTCGTTTTGCTTTTCTAAATCATGGAATGCCTTCCATAAAAGGTTTCTAAAATCGACGTTATTTAAACTGGTATGTAAAAAGCTCCATTTCGCAGCATCAGGTACTTCAATTTGACTGAATGACGAAATATTAAACCTATCGTTGGCAAATTTTAAAAATACTAAAGAAATAAAAAGCTCCTTAAGGTCTCCTATATCTCTGTACCCTCGAATGCTGTCTAAAACATTCCAAAATTTATTCTCAAAACTATCCATTAACTAAAGTTTAATATGACGTTGCAAATTAAACACCAATCTGCGCAATACATCTGCATGCTTATTCTTTTTCTAAACTTATGTTATATATGATATCGTAATTAGCGCTTTTATATAGTTCGAAAACGGTATTTTCATAATTCATTTCATCTGATCTTACCAAGATTATAAGATATGGTTATAATATATTATTATTTAATTCTAAAACTTCGCTATCCAACTCCAATGCGAGGATAGGTTGAACTGCATTTCCCGCAATACCACGGATAGAGCCGTACATATGAACCGTGTTTGAAATGACTTTATCTATTTGTTTTTCGCGTTGTTTCCAAATACGCTTCATGGCATTTTTTTCCTTTTGTAAATCAGTTTGCATTTGCGAAAAACCTTCAACAATACCTTCCATTTGTAATTTAAACTCATTGCTGGTTAGAAAGTCATAAAGCATTTCCATTTTATCCCCTTTATTTTCCTGTGATATTAAAGCAGTACTCAACTGAATAATTCCTTGGCGGAGTACAGCACTCAAACCTTTAAACTCCTCATAGGTACATATCCAAATCCCATCACGCATTCCCATGCGATTCATATCAGCTGGCATTACTTCAGTAACCAACACACCAATATTGGCATTCTTATCGCGGATATCATTCTTAAACTTTTCAATCCAAGATGGATGAAATGTTTTAGTTCGCTTGGTTTCGTAATAAATGGAGCCACAATTCTGTAACTCTCGAGTATTCACAATCTGTAAACAATCGGCACCATTAACACCTTTCTTTATTTCATCAATGGTATCTAATGGGAATTGATTTACCAACCATTCCTCAATTGCCAACTCTAATACTTCTCCTTGCAATTGCATAGAACCTTGCTCATGTTTTCGCTGCATTTCCTCCATGAGCTTCTTCTGGTCGGCTAACTTCTTCTCAAATTCCTTTATTTTTAATTCGTTAGAGTCATCAACCATTTTTTTTATTTTCTCTCGTTCTTCTATTAACTTCTGATTATAGACCTGCTCCTGCTTCGCTTCTATCTCAGCTGCCATTTCATTCTTTTCACGCTTTAAACGTTCGATTTCAGCTATATTTTTATTAAACTCCTTAAGTTTTTCTGACTTCTCATCCAACTCCTTATTTAAAATCTGTAGTTGCTCATCTCTTTCAGATTGAAGTATCTTTTTAAGCTCCTCTTCTTTTACTGCAAGCATAGTTTTAAGCTCATTATCCAATTGCGCTTGAAAAATTTCGGCAGCTTGTTCCTTCTCTTTTAAAAATTCCGATTTCTCTTGAGCCAATAGTTCCTCCTTTTTATCCAATACTTTTTTGGCCTCAACTTCTCTGAGTGCAAATTCTTTCCGGATACTGTTTTCTATTTGATGCTTTAAAACATCATTAACATTAATAGGGGTTTCGCAATTTGGACATGTAATTTGTGATTTCATAGCATATTGTTTTTAAATTCCATACAAAGATGAAACCCATCTATGCAATACACTTGCGTTTTAATAAATAGTATTCGTATTTTTAATTCTTAAAGCGATTTCTTCTCTAACTACGTCAGGCGCCAACACCTCAACATCAGGACCATAAGACAGCAATAACTGATACAGCTCTTTGTTAGGAAATACTTCAATTGTTACCGTTCGACCATCGGGATCGGTACGGTCTAATTTCTGCGATCCATGCAAAGGTTTGGTCAATACATAATGAAGGCGCTGTTCGGAAAATTTTAAATGGATTTTTTCTATTTGGGCGTCTTCGGGTTTTGTAACCCCGATGATGTCGTAAAAATAATCCAACCAATTGATGGTGCTGGGCTCAAATTTTTCTGCTAACTCCTCAATAGACACCATCCGGTCTAAGGCGTAATTTGAAATGGTTTGATATCTCGGATTAAAGCAAAATAAAAACCAGCGATTATTGGATTGTTTGACATAATACGGATGCACTACTTCCTCAAATGGCGGTTTTCCATAAGGCTCATAGGTTAATTTGATCTGTTTGCGTTTTACAATCAAATTGAATAATGTACCTAAATGCTCACGACCTTTTAAATCGATATTTTCTTCATAGCCGATAAGTCCGTTATCGCCATCAGCCACCAAATTGAATGCTTGCTTCATACGTGGTATGAGTTCTTCCAACCACGAAAACTCAGCGCGATGCTTATATCGGGATAAAATGGTGATAGTGGTCTCAAGCTGCTCCAGATCATCCACATTTAAAGGATGGTCAGCAATGGAGAAATTCTTGTCTTGATAACGAAAAGCCTTTTTCTTTCCCTTTCTTAAAGAGTCATCCAATTCAATGGCCCATCCAGCATCCGATTTCATGTGCTCGATGTCATACTGAAGTTGACGCAGACGGATGCCCTCTGTTCCCAATTCATATAAATAATTATTTACTTCGTCAAGTAAGTTATCATAAGTATACAATCGATTAAAATTACTGAAACAACGGTCTAAGATAGTAAAGCGAATCTGGGCATGTTTGTTTGTTGCCATGAGGTTGGTTAATTAAAAATAAAGCTTCAATACAGTTAGGAATCTAAAAATAGGAACTTTTCTATACATTCTAGGTTTTTTTTATGAAAAAATACAAAATGCAGATACATAGCACATTTAAATAAAAAATATGGAAAATTAAGAACGCATCGGTTTTTTAGAACTATCTAAATATTAACCCATGTCTTTGTATAATTTTATTTACTAAAGTTTTATTAAAATATATCTGCCTATATTTAAATCCTTTTTAACCTTTTGACCATAAGTTTCAGCAAAACAATTTCTATTATATGAATCCAGATCTAAAAGACATCTTAAGCCAGATACAAGGTGAAAAACATTTATGCGCTATTTTTGATAAGAAGAAGTCTATAATTGAAGTACTCATTCAGAAAGACTATTCGTTACTCGATATTTATCGACTAAAGGAACACGAATATCAGGATGAGAAAAAGAAAATTAGAGATACTATTAATGCCTTTAAAATAAAAACTCAAAATGACCCCGAGTACTTTTTAAATTATTACAAATATGTACTTTGCGCTCCTATTGAAATTGGATTAGGATTTGAACCGGTAGACTGTTTAGCTACAAATCTGATAGATAGCTTAAAAGAAATTGTATCCGTTTTAAGAATAAAAGCCGGCCTACCACATCATTTTTTTGATAAAACTGAATTTAATTCCTTTTTACCATTATCTGAATATATTGCACATTATTTCGGACTGGATGGCCAAGAAGAATCGTCATTTAAGACAATTGGTGAAAAATATGGCAAAACAGCAGAAAATATTAGAACTAATTTATTTGACCACAAAACTAAACCAGACTTACGATCTTTATTTTTGAAAGAACAAAAAGGTTATGGTTTGAAGGTTAATTCACAATTCTTAAACAACCTAAAAAATGTCTTTGACACTCATCTTTATCGGTCTAATTTTTTGGAAAATTTCAGTGATAATGAATTTCCAAATCCTGATATAATAAGAAAATTATTATCAATTTTCAGCCTAGATCTTATTGAAGTAACTTCAGAACAAGCACAAGATAATTACTACGTTTTAAGCAAAAAGAAGGACATATTATTATACCGCTCGCATCTTACATTATTCGATAAAGTTTTTAGAGAAGGCAAATATTACAAGAAAAAAGATCTCATAAAAAAATTAACTAAAGAAATACCATCACTAAAAACTACTCAGAACAAAGAAATCAAAATTCAAGGGGTACAAAAAGAGATATTAGATGCCTTATTAGATGACTATATTAAGTTAGAGATTAGAGATATTGATTCTGATAACGATGATGACCATATCAACACTGATTTATACCAATTTAAATGGGAGTATTTATCGTCCGTAACAGCCAAAGTTGAACGTATTCTTATAGAAGAAGACGGTTCCATGCATAATACAGCGATTTTAGAAAGCTATAATGAACGTGCTTCTGATGCTGGTTTAAAGGAACTTACTATATCCCAACTTACGTTTAGGCGAACTGATAAAATCAGGCCTATAGGAAAATCTGGCCGTTGGGTTTCCATAAGTGGAGATAGCATTACAAATGTAGAAACATTACAAGATTTTATAGACGACACTATTTTTAAAAAGTATAAAGGAAAAGTAGAGTTTGAAACTCTAAAATCATATTTGAATACAACTCATTATGCTGGCTATCCAGACAGTAGTATAAGAGCTTATATTCTAAATTGTTCAAGAAAATCGATAGACGATAACAATCTTTTTATTCATGAAAACTGCCTCGGTCAATATCCAGAGATAAATGTTGTTAATAAAAAAAATCAATATTTTGGAAATGATTTCATTAAAACTGTGATTAAAATAATCGAATCCGATAGAGACCAAAAAAAGGAAAAAAGAGCATTGCGATCTGAAACAATGACCTCTTTAAACAATGCGGGGGTAACAATAAACACCACTAAAAAATTTGATGCTTATCTGAAAAAATTTATTGATGCTGGAATTATAGTACACAATAATATAAATGGAAAAGATTATTATAGCATAGATACAGAAGAATTAGAAAAACATGATTTAAATCGGCTGGGCAAGCAAGTTGAGCCTGAATACAGAAAAAACATCAGAGCTCATGCTATTAACTACTTGAAGCGTCATGACAAGGTTAAATTGAGCGCTTTAAAAGATGAGACCAAGCATTTATTGCCCAAACGCACCTCATTAACCTATTTATATAAAATATTTGATGAGAGGGAAATTTTCATTAAAGAAGACATTGATAATCAAAAATGGATATCTCTTGATCGCTCTTTACTTCCCAAACCCCAGGAATTACATATAGAAGTTAAGGAAGAAGCTACAGAACTATTAGGTAATATGGCTTTTCCTGTTAGACTAGCTTATGATAGAGAACTGTTAAAAGAGAAAGTAATAAAAGAATTGTTCTCCGAGGTAAGACAGTACAAGATGAATAAAGCAGTGTTAGCTAATAATTTCGATCTTTTTTATGAGGCTATTTTAGATGTAAATGGTAAGCCATCGCGTTGGGGTGATTCTCTACTTCAGTCACTTTTTGAATTGCTTAACACAAAAACCGATTATTATGATCGAGAAACCTGTTTGAATAAATTGATATTAGGCTACGAAACCTATTTAAAGTGCTTTATCCCAGACTTGGAGAATCAAAGGTTTAGCGGACAAGTAGACGTCATTAATTCGTTTACAGACTTTAAGGAGGTCTGGACATACAAGTTTCAAGAAAACAGAACTAATAAACAGAAAAATAATTTCTCTTATATCTTACATAGTTTAAAATTTTTAAGTGATCAATTAAGACATAATGGAGCTCATGAGAGTTTAGATATGGGTTTAAATAAGCAAATAAAAAATGCTATAGATTTTATTGCACTGTACTTATTTACCGCTCAAACAATAAACAATGAATTAAAAAATATGAGCTCTTAATACGGTTGAAAAAAAAGGGTTAGAAGGAAATTTGAAATATAATCCTTTTTCAGAAGAATTTTCCAAAAATGAGCAGTCTATGCCATAATAATAAATAGGATATTGCTTAGGAATTAATTGGCAGTCGACACAGCCACATTTATCACTCTTATAAAATCTATATTTATTAATAACACCAAACAAATTGAGCATAGAACCAAAATCTTACAATTTCATTATTCCCAAAAAAGTTCATTTCTGAAAAATATTGTGGAGGGATCGAAAGAATTCTCCCAACGGAACTTTCAAAGAAGACGATGATTTAGTATGTTATGGGTTTATGAATTATAGGGGTGTAAAATGGTATTGTGAGGAACTAAAAAAATGTTTAGATTTCAATGGTAAATATAGTAAAGACTTTAAAGTAACAAGCTCATATTTAGGAAGTTTATGGGAGCCTGATTGGTTAGAAGCCGATAAAACCCATTGCTGGCTTAAAAAATAATAGTCTACCTATACGAACTTGTTATTTTTTTATAGCAATATAGCTTTCTTTTTTAAAAAAGCTTAAAATTGTTCATCTTAAAAACAATTATTAAAAACGTGGAAAATAATAAAAAATCAGCAAATGATGTGGTTTGAAAAATTAGTAGGTTTTAAGGAAAGTAATCCTGAACAGGTAAGAAAAAACATTGAGATCGTTGGCAACCAACTCATCTCAAAAGTTAATAATCATGCATTTGTATTTGGCTCGCTCGAAACACCATCATTAGAAGAATTGAGAAATGAATCAGATTTAATAAATAAATATAATTCTGAAATTAAGATTTCTGAAATAGTAGGAAACATTCAGAATATTCATCAGGAGGCATCGAACAAAAATGCACTTATTCAGGTAGCATCACAATTCAACCTTTTAGAGATGGTTAGCCCAGATAGCACACCCGAGGAAGGTGTTGGAATCTATGAATATGACGGTACTCAGGGTCCAGCTTGTGCTATAGCTTGTGGAGCAGGAACAATTTTCCGGAATTATTTCGTAAACGTTGACGGACAAATTGGACAGACATCAACCAAACAAATTGATTGTTTACATGATATCGGGATAGAACTTGAAAATGAAAAACATAAACATTGGGAAATGAAAAATGGTTATGCCCTTGCAACTAGAAAAGGGCTCACCAGCATTACTCAACAGATAAAATCTAAATCTGGAAATGATTTTGAATCTTTAAAAGGAAAACTTAGAATAGGCGTTCAATGGGATTCCGAAGTTACCTTAAACAAAAATAAGAATCCTATAACCCAAGTTTATTGCTCTGCCCTACCCGTTTCCTATTCGGAGATTGAAATCGAATTGTGGTCTGAGTTTGCTAAAATGATTTTGGAAGCGACCTATGAAGCTACTTTTCATATCGCTTTGAAAAACTATAATAGGACAGGAAATAATAAAGTATTCCTTACATTAATTGGTGGTGGTGCTTTTGGCAATAGATATGAATGGATTTTTGATGCAATCAGAAAATCAATAGACAAATTTTCAAAAACCCCATTGGATGTAAAAATTGTGAGTTATAGTGCTTCAAATCCAGCTATTAATGCATTTATTGACTCATTAAAACATGAGATTTAATATTGACTATTAGCAACGACAGTTTAAGTATTTTCAAACAGTTTGAAAAACTACGATTAAGAACCCACAGGTTGTCTATAAAATCTGAAACTGCATGGGTTTATCCTTATTAGTAAAATGCACTACCATATTTCTAAAATTCCCATTCTAACTTAATATCCATCCCCTCCAAATAGCCATCTAAAACATCACCTAAATTGAATTTCGAGTTCCATACAAAGAGAATTTTTTGCTGAGAAGACCTGATAACAAGCACCTTAAGCAAACAAAGCTTCAGACCCCTACATACCCCCTACTGCATAGCTAATAAAATATATCCTAGTCTCCCAAAATCCCTGCATCATCCAAGCAGCGAATATATGTTGCCTCCTCAAAAAGAATATCTATATTTGCCAATTATTAAAAATATTCAAGAAACGGTTGTCTGCTTAGGCAGACATTAAATGGGAATCTGGTGTAATTCCAGAACTGTCCCGCAGCTGTAAGCTTTTTGATGAAACCCAATTATGGTCACTGTCTGTTTAGATGGGAAGGCCGGGTGGATAAAGCAAGTCAGAATACCTGCCATTTCATGTAATTCTATAAGGCTTTCGGGGATTGAAGCTTGGAATGGTTGTATAGACGCTTTGGTTCTTTCAAAGCGGCTTACCTTTCTTGTTAGTCCTCGTTGGCGCAATGTCATTATGAGGACCTATTTAAACCGTATTATAATATTTATTTTTGGACTACTCCTTTGTCCGACCGTACTTTCGGCCCAAACTCAGGATACGCTGACACCGGTAGCGTTGCAAGAAATTTTCTTGCGTCATGATAGAAACCGATTCGAATCTCACACCTCGCCAGCCTCGGTACAATCCCTCTCTGGAGAACAATTAAAAAAACTGAACAGTTTAAGTGTCGCGGATGCACTACGCTATTTTAGCGGCATTCAACTCAAAGATTACGGCGGCATCGGCGGCATCAAAACAGTTAATGTCCGTAGTATGGGATCGCAACATACGGGGGTGTTTTTTGACGGGATTCAACTCGGGAATGCACAAAATGGACAGGTCGATCTCGGGAAGTTCTCGCTCGACAATATGCAGCAGGTCAGTCTGTATCAAGGACAGCGCAGTGAGATGCAGCAATCGGCAAAAGCTTATGCGTCTTCCAATACCATTTATCTGCAAACTAAAACGCCAAAATTTAAACCTGATGAAACCTATCAATTAGCCGTAGGCGTGCGGTCAGGGTCCTTCGGACTTTTTAATCCGTCTCTGAATCTCAATTATAAAATCAACGATGCTATTTCAGCCCGGCTCAGTACCGAGCTGGTCAACGCTCATGGTCGCTATAAGTTTCAATACTCCAATGGTATTTATGATACCACGGCGGTGCGAAATAATGCAGACATCAAATCCTATCGCGTGGAAGCTTCGGTGCACGGCAATCACAAAAACAAAGACCTTTGGAACGTAAAATATTACCATTACAATTCGGAACGAGGTCTGCCTGGGGCTATTGTGGCCAATAGGTTTGCACGACCGCAACGTTTGTGGGATAGGAATAACTTTCTACAAGCCGATTATAAACATCAATTTGGAGAAACGTATGCTATTAAAGTCCGCGGTAAATATGGTGACGATTATTCGTGGTATTTAGATCCCGAAATCGTCACGACCACCGGGTTTCTGGAAAACACCTACAACCAGCAAGAGTATTACCTGTCGTTGGTGAACACCTACAAAGTCAAGCCGTATTGGACATTGAGTCTGGCCACCGACGTTCAGCACAACACCATGCAGTCTAATATGTATCGATTTGCCTATCCAAAAAGAACCACCCTACTCAATGTATTGGCCTCCGATTTTAATTTTAAGAGACTCACTATCCAAGCAAGTTTTTTAAGTACCGGAGTATATGAATCTGTAAAGTACTATGAGGCTGCCGATGATCTTCAGGAATTTTCACCAAGCCTTCTTTTTAATGTACAGCCTTTTAAATCGGCCGATTTTAGACTTCGTGGATTTTATAAAAAGATGTTCAGGATGCCCACTTTCAATGATCTGTATTACACTTTTGTTGGTAATACCTTTTTGGATCCAGAGTATTCAGAACAGATCAACCTGGGCTTTTCTTGGCAAAAGGACTTAGGTTCTACCCTTTTAAATGTCACCAGCGATATTTATAATATATGGATTACGGATAAAATTGTTGCCATTCCGGGTACCAATCTGTTTAGATGGACCATGTATAATCTGGGCGAAGTGGAAACCAAGGGGATAGAAACCAGCGTGACCACTTCTGGGAAGATCAGTGCTGATTTTAATTACAGTGCACGCCTCACCTATACATTCCAAGAGTCTTTGGACAAGACGTCTGGCGGAAACAGTTTTGGTCAACAAATCCCCTATGTGCCCAAGCATAGTGGTAGTGCTACTTTGATGATGGATTATAAAAATATCGCCCTCAACTACAGCTTCATCTATACCGGTGAACGCTATAGCCAAAAAGCAAACATCGCGTCCAATTATCTACAACCTTGGTACACCCACGATATATCGGTCAATTATGAACTTCCCTTTTTTGGGGAAAACCCATTAAAGTTTGGCTTGGAAGTCAACAACCTATTTGATCAACATTATGCCGTTATCAAAAATTTTCCAATGCCCGGAAGGTCTTTCCGGCTAAATCTTAATTATCAATTCTAATATTTTAAAAAAACAACTATGAAAAAAATTAGTGCATTAGTTTTAATTTTCTTCGGATTATACGCTTGCCAGAGCGATGATCCCATCCCAGATGATGATGTTCAAAACCCTGGAGGTCAAAATCCAACTTCCGTAGCCGGTTTCTATCTTTTAAATGAAGGCAATATGTCAATGAATAAAGCCTCATTGGATTATATGGATTATGAAACGGGCGACTATAAACGCACTGTATTCAGTCAAGCCAATCCTGATCTTGTTGGCGGGCTCGGAGATATTGGTAACGCTATAGGAATTTATGGTTCAAAGTTATATGTCGTGGTGAATGGCTCCAATAAAGTGGAAGTGCTCGATGTGAATTCGGGCAAACGCATTAAGCAAATTGATATTGATAATCCCCGATATCTTACATTTTATAACGGAAAGGGGTATTTGAGCAGTTACTTGGGAACTATCGGCGATCCGAACGCTCCCAACGGTATCGTGGCTGAAATTGATACCACCAGTTTGAACATTACACGTCGGGTGGAGGTTGGACGTCAACCGGAAGAACTGGTGGCCTACAACGACAAAATATACGTCGCCAATTCCGGAGGCTATAGTCCGCCAGAATACGAGTCCACCGTTTCAGTAATTGATGTCAACGCTTTTACAGAGATCAATCGCATTGAAGTGGGCATTAACCTCCATCGTCTTAAAATAGATGATGAAGGAGATTTATACGTGACTTCAAGAGGTGATTATTACGAGATACCTTCCAAATTGTTTGTGGTTGATACCCATACAGAAACGGTTAAAAAGAGTTTTGATATTGGCGTCAGCAATTTGACCATACACAAAGATATTGCCTATATGTACAATTCGGAGTTCAGCTTTATCACTGGCGACTATGAGATTTCATACCTCATGTTGGACACTAAAACAGAAACGATTTTAGACCAGACCTATATTTCCGAAAAGGATAAGAACCTGATTGAGATGCCCTATGGGATAGCGGTCAATCCTGAAACCGATGAGGTACTGATTACCGACGCCAAAGATTATGTCACCCCTGGAAACCTCTATTGTTTTACACCTGATGGAGCGCTCAAATGGTCCGTTCAAACAGGAGATATTCCTGCGCATATCACTTTTAATTACGAATAATTTAAACCTTAAATAATGAATACAATGACAACCAATTACAAACAATTACTTATTGCCTTTTTTGCCCTTGCTCTACTTTTTACCTCATGTTCTAATGACGATGATGTACAGGTTTTAGCACCGGAAATTTCTATGTCCAAAGTAGAAAGAGAATTTCAGATTACGGTTGGAGATACTTTAAAATTTGCCGCCATCAATCTAAACAATTCAGAATATACTGAACATTGGACTTTAGGTGACAGTATTGTTGCCACTGTTGATACCTATGTTTTTGAACCGACAAATTCAGGAACATATACGCTTTCTTATGAAGCCTCAAATATAACGGGGACCTTTAATTATGACTATACTATTGAGGTTGCGGCTAAAATAAGACCTATAACTGATGAGAGTAACGCCTATATAACTGAACTTTTGGAATATCTTCCAGCACCAGGTCAGTTTATCAATAAGGGTGTTGGGAATTTAGAAAGTGCAGAAGGACTTATCGGGAAACGTGGGTTAGTAACCCTGGGAGCTTGGGGAGGTTCCGTAAGTTATGCTTTTGATCATACCGTTATTAATCGTGAAGATGAAGATGATTTTATCATTTATGGAAATGCCATGCCAACTTTTGCTGAGCCTGGTGTTGTGTATGTGATGCAGGACGACAACGGGAATGGATTGCCTGACGACACGTGGTACGAGATTAATGGAAGTGCGCATGCTCAGGAAGGAACTCTTAGAACTTATAAGGTGACGTATTTCAGACCTGAAACGGCAGAAGACGATGTGGCTTGGGAGGACAATCAAGGAAATACTGGTTTTGTCTTAAAAAACGCATTTCACAAACAAGCTTATTATCCAGAATGGATTACAGAAGACTCTTATACGCTTACTGGAACATTGTTGTCAGATAGTCATATCGATATGAGCAATCCGTCAATGATTACCAGTGCACCGTTCGACTATGGCTATGCAGACAATACGCCAGGCGGAGATAAAATAAATATTGCAGATGCCATCGATACAGAAGGAAATCCAGTGCATTTAAGCGGGATTGATTTTATAAAGATCCAAACTGGAATCCAGGCCAATATGGGCTGGTTGGGTGAGCTTTCTACCGAGGTTGCCGGCATTGCGGATTTAAGTTTATTACAATAATTCTTTTTGTCTGAGAGGTGTCTCAAACAGAGCAAGCCTGAAGAAATATTTGTAAAGAAGAGGTCGCCTAAAAACCATTTAGGCGACCTTTTATTTTTTTACGAACCTTGAAAACAGACCGTTTTCTTAAGTGGATAAAAACAAAACACCAAAAATTGTCTTAGCAGTTTTGAGCTTTATTGTATGGTGCGACGACTATTGGGATCAATAGTATTAATTTCTCATTCTCCGCAAAAGGAAACCATAGGTTTAGAATCGTAAATTTTTTAATTGGTGCAACGAACCAAAAAGTTGTGGGATTTTAGTGGATTAAGCAGATTGTCTCCTTTAACCACAGGTGGCTTAGATCAACAATTATTTTCATAAAATTACGACTGTGTTGCGAATCTCATTCCATGCACCGCAAACACATTTGTCAGTGGTCAACTCACAAACGTGACAATAGTAACAAAAATAGTCCAAAGGCCTATACCATTAATAAACAGCAATTCTGTTGCTCCATTGACCCCATTTTTTAAAATTGAAAGAATGACAGTGAGAACGGTTATTCCGATGATGGCCAGTCCTGAAATACCAAGAAATTTTATTTCGGGAAGAATGATGACCTGAAAAGTAATGATCAATGCCGGCAGTGAAAGAAATACGACTACTGCCAATACGTTATGCAGGAATCGTTGTAGCGATGGTGCAAAATTTTTTAAGCTATAGGGCGTTAGATTATGCGGCACAAAAGCAAGAAGTGCGAGCGATGCGAAACCTATGTCTAAATATCGCATAAGTTTATCGTGTTGGCCAAGGTCGTAATACTCAGTTAACAACCAGAAGTAAGCATACGTAAGAAGTGCTGTAGCAAGGAGCATCCACTTATAGCCTTTGACCAATTTTTGCCCGTAAAGACTTTTATTGCTTAAAAAACTCAGGGTATATTTTTCTAAATCCAACTTCACGTGCTTTAGCGCCTTTCTAATGGCATAAGGCAATAGACTTGCTTGCGCAAATCCAATAAGCAATATCCCTAATTTTGTAAAAAGCATATGCAAGGTATTTGAAATAAGATGATTTTTTCACTTGCGAAAGATCGCTCTAAATCAAGATCCTCAGAGCAAACTCACGAGGTATGAATAAGGAACTGTCTTTTCGATCGAGGTAAGCCTCGGGTTATTAAAACCCACGGGTGGGAATCAAAGCGAAGATACGCTTTCAAGATAAAAACAATCATCCTATTCGTGATATTTCTGAATTATCGGTGGCTTCCCTGGTTTATTGTCCAATTTTACATTAAGAGCCTTATCATGACGTGAATGAACACAGTATTTAATTAGGGTTGCTAATTAGTAATGGTAAGGAGTTCTGAAAATAGACTTACGTCCAATTTTTGTTTCGCCAAGTATATCACAAGTACTCATCCCTACCCTCGCCAAAGGAGCGTCTGTAAATGCTGCATAATATGTAAAGTGATCGGAAAATAACCGTTTTCTATTTTCAAATAAATGAGCATTCACGGTAATTAGAAAATGATAACTATGCTGGATTTTCGAAATTCCATCGTTTGCCGTCATCCCATTCTTTTATGGAATTTCCGTAAGAAGGGTAACCTCCATTCACCTTTAACATTTTGGCAAGATGAAGTAAATTATAAGTCATAAAAGTAATATTTCTATTGGTGAAAGAAGAATCGTAACCTGTGGGTGGATTTATTTTTTTGCCGTCCCATGATTTATCTCCAAAACTCGGACCCGGACCGATTTCACCAATCCAACCGGCATCTGCCTGTGGTGGAATGCTGTAACCCAAATGTTGAAGCGCATAAAGAATGCCCATAGCGCAATGTTTTACACCATCTTCATTCCCAGTAATAATACAGCCTCCGGTTTTTCCATAATAAACATATTGGCCCTTATCATTCTGATGTCCACTCATGGCGTAGAGACGTTCTATAAGTTTAGTAGAAATAGAAGAACGTTCTCCTAACCAGATGGGAGTTCCAATGACCAAGATATCGGCCTCAATTATTTTTTTATAGAGTTCAGGCCACTCATCTATAGATGCACCTTCTTTGGTCATATCGGGCTGGACACCCACGGGAATCTCGTAATCTACCAATCGGATCACTTCTACTGCGACCCCCTCAGATTCCATAATATTTATAGAAACATCCATTAAATTGCGAGTGTGACTTTGAACAGGTGATTTTTTTAATGTACAGTTGACATAGATGGCTTTTAAATCAGAGAAATTGTTTTTCATAATATTTGGATTGATTACAATAAATCGGTCGGTAAGACGCATCAATACCAACAAATTAATTGTTTATTTATTCAATTCCAAATCCAATATGTTCCAATTAAACCAATCCTCACCTTAATTGGTTTCCTATAATAAGATGATGTTCAATTTGAAACTCTTGAAAATCGGTTCGAGCATTTTACCTAAAACCTGATCTTAAACTTCCTGAGAGCAAGGGCGCAAAGCAATTGTCTCAAAACTCTCCTTCATCATCATCCCTACTTTCTTGAGGTCTTCTTTCTTTCTTCTGATTAAAGCGATAGGTGAAAGATAGATTAACCGAACGTTGGCGCCATTGGTATTCACTCTCGCTGATAAAGGTATCCGTAGTGGTAAGAGAGGATCGTTTACGCGAATTAAACAAATCATTGACATTAAATCCTACAGTGGCATTGTCATTTAGGATATCCTTGCTCAAGGCCAGATCAACGGATAAAATACCATCATTCTCGGTTTGCGAATTATTGGAAGGCCCTCTATAAAAAGCATTGGTTTGCCATTCTATATTATATGGCAGGCTCACCTTGGCACTTCCCCTGGCAAAATAGCTGGTATTTTTTGCACCATAGTCTATACCGTTAAATTCGCCATCTGTATTGAACTGGAAAAAGTTAAAACTTCCGTTAAGACGCAACCATTTGGCCGGATTATATAAAATACCAACTTCAAAACCAATACGTTCATTGGTACTTAAATTGATAGGAAGTGTTCTAATAATGGGGATACCATTGGAAGTTTCTTGACCCGTATCTTCCTGGATGCGTTCAAAAGCATCGGTTTCATGTTGGTAATAAATAGAAGAGGTCAAGGTGAGCTTACTCCAACGCTTAAGATAACCGAGATCAAAAGCACTGGCAAAAGCTGGGTCTAAATTGGGATTGCCCTGGAAGATATTGGCTTCACTTGAACGGGATGGAAACGGATTGATCCAACGACCTCTTGGCCTATTGATACGTCGGTTATAGCCCAAAGTAATACTTTCACGATCATTGAGTTCATAGGTCAGATTTAATGTCGGAAATAAGCCAGTGTACGACTTATCGAAATTAATATTGAGTGCATCATCGCCATTGGCTTCGACATTCTCCGCATCTACTTCGCCCTTTAATTGAGTGTGTTCAAGACGCAAACCCAACAATACCGAAAATTTCCCATATTTATTACCATACTGTGAGTATAAGGCATTTACATTTTCGTTATAGGTAAACATATTGGACAAACTATCATTTCGAATAAAACTACCACCAGCTGTCATTTGCTCAGTCAGCTCGTAATCGGTAACAGTCTCCGTAAAATTACCGCGAAAGCCTGCCTCAAATTGTGCATTCTCGCCAATGGGACGTACATAGTCAATCTGAGCCAAATATTCCTTTTGATTTTCATCTGTGGTAATAAATTCGGACGGCAGCACCACTTCATTTGGATAGGTGTTGTTCTCGTTAATCAACGAGATTTCCTCTTCATTCTCTTTTTCAAATTGCAAATCGGCTTTTAATTCGTGGCCGTTATCGTCGAACTTGGTAATGTAATTTAAGGCCAATTGATAGTTGGTATCGGTTTCCGATTCGTATTCGATCCGATCTCTACTTATGGCCAAATCATTATTGGTGTCAAATTCATCCGTTTTATTAATTGTTTCATCATCATCATTTCCATGTGAGAAAAATGCTGATGCTGTAACACTCGTTTTATCAGAAATGAAGTATTCAATTCCCAAATTGGTATTGAAATTTCTGTTAATACGATCCATGTCTCTATTTTCAATAACCAGGGGATTTATGATGTTACTGGACAGGTATTGGTTACTAAAATAAGCTTTTCCGGGAGATTCTCGATAACGCCAGCCGGTATTATTAAAAATGTTGAATTTGTCGGTCCGTAAATTAATATTTCCATTAAGACTACTGCTTGCCGGCACCCCCACGTTGGTTTGTAAAGATCCGTTTAAGCCCAAGGTTTTTTCCTTCCTTAAAATAATATTCAAAATCCCGGCAGTACCTTCGGCATCATAACGCGCGGAAGGCGAAGTGATGACTTCTACCCGGTCAATAGCATCTGCCGGCAGTGCACGCAGGGCATCAGTAGATCCAAAACCTGCAATTGCTGAAGGCTTGCCGTTAATCAATATTCGTACATTTTCATTTCCTCTCAAAGCAATTGAACCGTCAATATCAACAGTAACCGAGGGGACATTTGAGAGTGCATCGCCAACATTTGCGCCACTAGTGGTAAGGTCCTTACCAATATTATAGATCTTTTTATCAAGTCTTACAACAACTTCTGTGGTTTCTGCACGAATCACAATTTCGTCCAGACTCTCTAAATCTTCAGCTAAACTTACAGTAGGTAAGGTGGTGTCCTCGGTCAAATTTTGATTCTCCAGAGATTTAGTTGAAAAACCGATGAATTCAAAAGTAACCTTATACATTCCAGCAGGCACTTTAATGGCGTATTTGCCCTCCAAATCAGTAATACCACCCGTTACAATCTTACCTTGCATATCAGTAAATGCTACAGTTGCATATTCTAAAGGCGCACCTGTGGAGGCCTCAATAATATTTCCGGTAATCATGACTTCTTTTGAATCGCCATTTGGATTTTGACCAAAAGAGACCATTGACATACATATAATAAGAATGCTGATATACTTTTTCATAAATTTAGTTTTTATTATCTGATCGTTTTATGACTTGACTACTGCTCTTTTATTTTTCAAGTAATAATCAACCGAGTATTTACCTGGACCCGTCAGGAATATTGTAATATAACCAACCCCATAAAGCATTGCTTTCTCCATTACCCCAAATGGGTCTGCGCTATGAACGATAAATGTTGCCACCACCATGGTTATGATAAGTGGGATTAATGCCCAGCGTGTCATTAGTCCGAGAGCCAATAATATGCTACAGATAACTTCAGCAAAAACTGCCAAAGCTAACGAGGTGGTATCTCCAACGCCTAGTGGATCTCTAAACTGGATTTCACCACCACCAAATAGCCGTCCCCATTTTCCGACGCCATGAGCAAACAACATGGTCAATCCAAGGAACACTCTTAAAACTAAGAGGCCTAAATCATTAAAAGTGAGTTTTTCTAAGGATTTCATTTTTGCGAGTATTAATTAGTGATGTTTACAATTGTTTTAATTAATTTGATGGAACAAAGAAACCCATAGCATCGTATGGAGAAAAATATTTTCATACGAACGACAGAACTTTTACCGTGAAAAGCACATCTCCGTTTAGAGGCATAAAAATGCCGTTTGCAGTATTCAGAGGGTTGATGATGAGTTTCAATAAGCTTTAATCTTATGAATTACTTACTTTTATGAAATAATTTTAAAAATGTCTACATCACATATAAATTTAAAAGAGCTTGTTTTTCAGATCATCCTCAATGTTTTGGTGTTTCTTTTTTTTGGATTTGACCGACGCTTGCCAGGAGTCGAATTCCACCAAATTTATTTCTTCCTTAACTATGCGATAGCTGCACTTATTATCAATTATGCCTTGTTACCGCGCTTCCTTTATCGTAACAGGTATTTGGAATTTGCCATATATACGCTTGTGACTATTGCTTTGGTGATTTTTGTGGAAGAAGCATTTTTGGAACAAATTTTTTATCCAGATACGAGAGGAAGAAAATTCCTGGGTGTATTTTATAATTTATTAAGTACGATGCCAACCATTACCATTTTGGTGGGCTTTAAATTTGCATGGGATGCCTTAAAAAAACAACAGGAGGTCATTGAATTGAGGAATTCGGTCAAGGAAAGCGAATTGCAATTTCTCAAATCGCAGATCAATCCTCATTTTCTGTTTAACAATATGAACAACCTGTATGCCCATGCCGTTGAACAATCACCTAAAACTCCCGAAATAATATTAGAGCTTTCATCCGTTTTACGCTATATGCTGTATGAATGTCAAGCACCATTTGTCCCCCTTAAAAAGGAAATGGAACATATTGAGAATTATATTTTATTGAGCAAACTTCAGGTGGAAGGACGTGGTGAGGTTACTTTTGAAATTGGCAATATACCATCCAACTATAGAATAGCGCCCTTGATACTTTCAGTATTTATCGAAAATGCGTTCAAACATAGCGTTTCAAGTCAGTCTAAAGATATTTCTATTGTCATTGACATTAAGGTGTCCGATAATGGAATTTTACATTTTATCTGTAACAATTCGTATTTGAAACAGAGCAATACCCAAAGTCTGGATAATGGAATAGGCTTGGAAAATGTCAGAAAACGTTTGGAATTGATATATCCAAATTGTCATACGCTAAAAATTGACACTAATAACAACCTTTATAATGTTGACTTGACCATCGATTTAAGTAAAACTAAGAACATATGAACTGCATCATCATCGAAGACCAAATGCCAGCGCAACGTATTTTAAAAAAATACATTGAAGATATGGGTACACTAAATTTAGTAGGCACTTATACCGATGCATTGGAAGCCATGGAAGTCTTGAATTCAGAAAAGATAGATGTGATGTTTTTGGACATCCATTTGCCAAAATTATCTGGGATTGATTTCTTAAAAACGCTTCCAAATCCGCCACAAGTCATTTTAACGACTGCTTTTTCAGAATACGCCTTGGAAGGTTACGAATTGAATGTGGTTGATTATTTATTAAAACCTTTCTCATTTCAACGGTTCATCCAAGCCATTTCAAAATTAAATAGGTCTTCTGATCCAAAGGCCACATCGGTATCAAATTTACAAGCCAACGATGTTGAAACTGAAACCAAAAACCATACAGAGGAAATCTATATTAAAAGTGGTTATGAATATATCAGGATAAATATAGATGACATTGTTTTTATAATGGTCGACTCTGATTACACCGAGATACACCTGGCGAATAAGAAACACCTTTCGTCGGAATCCTTACGATATTGGGAAGATGTTCTGCCGCAGAAAAAATTTAAACGAATTCATAAGTCCTACATCATTAATACCACTAAAATCAATAAAGTTTCAGGAAATCAAATCGTTCTTGAAAACAATATAAAAGTTCCATTAGGAAGAGCTTTTAAAAATGATTTTATGGATCGGTTTATGTAAAAATTGGCTCCTCAACCTTGTGAAGAACATGGCTATTTATTGCTCATCATTTTTGGATCAATACTATTAGCTTGTGTGTCGACAAAAAAGTTATGGTCAATTTATAAGGACTAAATTTTATGATCTTGACGCTTCTTCAATGTGTTCTATCAGCTCTAATTTTTACATTGAAAGATTTTTCCCGTCTATGTCTATTATCATTTTAAAAAGTAAAATATTTTTGATTATCTTAGAGTAAATAACCAATTGAACATTCATAAAACCACATCTAAAAAATTCTTAACCACCATCTGAGCCATGAAAAAGTTTGTTTTTATTGTCATAGCTATTCTGTTCTCGATTACAAAAAGCGCCCAAGAGACTAAGAAAAATGTTGTAAAACTAAATTCGCTATTGCTCATTTCCAACATCTACGATGTGCAATATGAGCGTGTACTTAATGACCGGTCAACACTACAACTTGGCTTCGGAATTGGTAAAACAAACAACTACAATCTAAACGATTTTCAAGAACTGTACTTAGATTTTTTTGGCAAACCCTTGAATAATCCAATAGATACCCATCATAGAAAAGAAATCATTTCAGTGAATATTGATTATAGACATTATATGAGAAATCATAAGGCACCAAAGGGTTTTTATATTGGGCCAGGAATTCAATTCATGAAATACAAAGAGCGTTTATCAGCACTTGAACTTGAGCCCAATGGAAATAGCGATAATGAAGAATCCTATACGGAGCAAATAAAACAGAGAGACTTAGAGCTGTACAATGTCCGAGCCTTATTGGGGTATCAGTTCTTGGTAGCGCAAAACATTTCCATAAATCCCTACGCCGGACCAAGCTTTGTATTTGGAGATACGGATGAGTCTTTTGAAAGAGAAGATGAAAACATCACTGGATTTGGACTTAATTTTGGGGTTGGCATCGGTTTGGCTTTTTAACAGATTTGTAATTCATCTCATTCCAAAGCAGGTATATAAAACGATCAAATTTGATGAATAACGCACGCTACAAGCCGCAGAACCTCAATCACGAAGCTCAAGGTTTGTAAATGAAGACTAAGTAAGCATGGATTTATTCAACAACCTACCTGAATCAAACATATTACCATTTGATGGAGATGTCCGTTATTATGGAAGTATCCTTGACTCTAAGAACGCGAGTCATTATTTTGATCAATTATTGAAAAATATTTTATGGGAGCACGACCAGACTATTATTTTCGGAAAACTAATAGTCACCAAGCGTAAGGTAGCGTGGTATGGCGATGCCCCATTTCAATACACCTATTCAAAAACCACCAAGTCGGCTTTACCATGGACCCAAGAACTTTTAGAGTTAAAACAGATTATCGAAGACCAATCCGGAGAAACCTTTAACTCATGTCTGCTAAATTTGTACCACACTGGAGATGAAGGCATGTCTTGGCATAGCGATGATGAAAAGGATTTAAAAAAGAACGGCGCTATAGGGTCGTTAAGTTTAGGTGCAGCTCGAAAATTTGCATTCAAACATAAAATCACAAAACAAACAGTATCCGTGGTGTTGGAAAACGGAAGCTTATTGGTCATGAAAGGCCATACGCAAGCCAATTGGCTGCACCGCTTACCTCCTACCAAGAAAGTATCAACCCCGCGACTTAATTTAACCTTTAGGACTATTGCAACCTAATAAGCGGAGTTTATAATATGGCTTACTTCTCAAAAGGTTCTGTCGATAATGATGACTATTTTGACATCAAAATTAGGACATCAATTAATAATACAATCTGAAATCAAGAAATTGACAGAGGTCGTAATATTTTTGGAAAAGTTCTTCCACCACTTCTTTTAGGTCATGATTTTCCTGATATAGACTAAAATAGGCGCGATCTAAAGTCCTATAACTTGGAATTTCACTTATCGCCCGGCCATAGCCCGAAATGGCGCGAGCACCGGTAACATCGAGAAAGTATTGCGACTCCTCCTCTGATAAATCCAAAACTTTGTCATTTGAAAAATGGATCACTTTACCTTTCATTTTTCCTTCAAAAATTTCGGCAATTTCCTCTATACTGTAATAGTAGTTATTCAGCATGATATTGTTAGCCTCTCCTGGCACGACGAGGTATATAATCTCATAATCTTTGAAATGATGATCGTCATATAGCAGTGCGTTTAAGCTTTCCTCCAAACCTTCAATGGTATCACAGGTCTTATAAATACTTGCTATACCTTGTTGCAGCGCAATTTCCTCTAAGATTTTGACCACTTCGGTATTATGGACAGAATCAACATCTGGAATGGCCTCCAGGCAGAAAATAAAGTGTTCATGTTCCATAAAACTCTGCTCTATATTTTTTTTCAATTTACAAAACTCGCAATTTGCGATCTGTTTAACAAGTTATTCAACAATAAGACATATTCCTGTTATAGCATCCATCTTTAATAGTTCTGCCAAGATCAAATCCAAAGTCGCTGAGTACGTCCTACTGGCACGAGCCGGAAATCCTACGAGGTATGAATAGAAATTAGCTTCTGATTGGAGCAACTCTCGAGGCAATAAAAACCACAGGTGAGAAGAATCGAAATTCACTATCAAAAGGTTGACTATTCTGATTGTTTTGTAGAAGGTTTCAGATAAGGAGGTCAATTATTAATTCATGTAGTTATCGATGTGTTTTTCGCAGCGCCTTGTGGTTGATTAAAACATTTCACCAACATTTTATAAAGGTCCGGATGCTTTCTTTTAAGTAAATCTGGACGCTCAAAAAAGTATTCTGAAGCAACTGCAAAAAACTCTGCCTGATTTGTGCCTCCATATTTTCTAATATCAGATTTATTATTGTTTATGGCTTCCATTTCTTTATGGATTAAATTTAACCATGGTATCGTATATTGATGCTCTAATAAGCGTTCCGGCACGCCATCTGTCCTATCATCCAACTTATCAATAAGATGTACAAATTCATGAATTGCAGTATTGCCTTTATCGGTCGAATTCTTAAAGCCGTGATATAATGCTTTCTTGGATAGGATCATTTGTTTTTCAAAACGTCCGTTGCCGACGACCCCACCGATATAACGATCGGCATCTTTACTACCAAATTGCATATCCTCATTAAAATTATCTGGATATAAAAGAATCCCACTTAAATTAGTATAATGCCATTCTTTAAAGCCAAAAACTGGAATTACTGCACTTGCAGCAACTAAAATTTTGTCCAATTCTACTATCTCCATCTGTACGCTATCTATATAAACCTCACTCAAAAACTGCATCATTCTTTGTTCAAAAACAAGTTGTTTAGCCTTAGGAAGTTTTCTATAATAAAGGACATTCTCTGTTAACAATGGGCGCCAATGCTCAGGAAAAGGCTGAACCCTCTGCCGTTTGGATTTTCGATAAAAATGAATCCCAAATATTAGAATCACTAGTAAAATAAATATATAAACCATAAAAATTTAAATTATTGATAAAAGTTCTTTCTATAAGTTGTAATTTCTGCAATGTAAATTAAAAGTAGCTAATTACATCCCTACGCCTGGGAAATAGGATCAGAAAAAGATCAGCATTAAAAACTTTTTGCAATAAAGATGCTGTCGTTAATTGTATGATACAAAGCTAATGGTAAAAACAAAGAAAATCTTAACCATAATTATTCAGCTGTCTGCCGTTATTCTGTTTCTAGCCTCCATACTTTCTATTTTCAGAAATACGGAAAATCGATATTTAAAAATGCTTGATTTTCCAAGAATTCAATTATTTATCTTGTCTATTATCCTCATCATATTACTACTAATTGCAGAAGGAAAACGGAAATGGCTAAAGAAACTATTAGTTTCTGGATTGTTAATAGGAATTGCTATTCAGAGTTATTTTCTAATCAATTATACCACACTTGTACCTGTAGAAGTACCAACAGCAAAACATGTGAAAGGCAGAGACAACCAATTCAGTCTTTTATTGACCAATGTTAAAATGTCCAATCGAAAAGCGCCGCAGCTCATTGAATTGATTGCATCAAAAAAGCCCGATCTGGTTTTGGCAATGGAGGTGGATTCATGGTGGCATGATGAACTTAACACACTTACAAATGATTATCCTTTTTCACATCATGCCATTAACGAAGAAACCTATGGAATGGTGTTATATAGCAAGCTAGCGTTAAAAAAAATAGAAGTGAATTATTTAACGAATGAGAAAGTGCCCTCTTTTGAAAGTATCATTACTTTTGAAGACGGCAAAAACTTTAGCTTTCATGCCGTTCATCCTGTTCCTCCTACACACTTTCAGGAACTACCTGACAATGCTGGTGAGCAAGAAAATGCTCTAAAAAAGTTAGGAAAAAAAGTTGAGGGCAGAGAACACCCAATTCTTGTGGCAGGTGATTTCAATGACGTGGTGTGGTCGTATGTTGATGATTTGACGGGGACAAAAAACAGTTTATATGACCTGAGGGTCGGCAGAGGTTTTTATAATAGTTTTAATGCAAATAATTTTCTTATGAGGTGGCCACTTGATCACGTGCTGGTCACCGACGAATTTAATTTGAAAAAACTGGAACGTCTGTCAAAAATAGGATCTGACCACTTTCCAATGTATGTGGAATTAATATTAGTTGACTAATATCAACCTAAGAAAAAACAGGTGTATTATTTTACCAATTGCTAATCTCCTTATGGACTTCCTCGGGTGTTCTGTTGGTACGTTTTGCAATACGTTTGGTCATGCTATTAAAGTCATCTGATTTATAGTTGACATCCTCATCGGTGATTTTGGGATAGCGTTTTCTATAATCACTTTCTATAGCCTTCCAACGATTCTCAACCTCACGGTTTGCTTCCTCATTAGGTTGATGTCGATTTTCTCCATAATCAACTTCACCCTGAACGTCATTTGCACGCTGGTCCATACGGTGATCATTATCCTTAAGGCGTTCTGGATTGCCTGAAATCTTTTGATTTTTGTCCTGATCAGACGCTTTCGGAACATGCTTCTGACCTTGATTTTGTCGCTTTTCATCAAAATCCCGATTTTGTTTTTCTTTATCTCTATCTGTGCTCATATTATAAGTATTATAAACTATTTACTAAAGTTAGAAAGGAATACACAATGGTATGATTCTTATAAATTAAAATATTAACCCTATCCAAGCGGTAATCCGAGCGCTCAGATTGAATTTTTCAAAACCTCCAAAGTATCCTGATAAATAATGCTTAATTTTAGTGTTGGTTATTTTGTACAATTAAAAAACAGACAATGGCCTGGACGTTTCCATTGCGAACGATTAATCAATTAGATTAAAGATTAATTCATTTGTGATAGTCTATTTGCCATTAAGAGTGGATCTTTAAGATTCTATATAAATCAAAATCTAATACCATTAATACCGTTATGAAAGAAAATAGCAAAAACGAATTGGACTATATTCGGCGTTATGAAGCCGCTGGTTTTACTGATCAGTTTCAAATTGTTGACGATCAATTGCAGAATATAAAATCGAAGAATAAATACAATCCGCAGGATGTTACTATTTTAAAAGAGCACCGTTATGAGGGTATGACCAATCCATCAGACATGTCCTTATTATACGTTATTGAAACAACTGACGGCAGTAAAGGAACACTATTAGCAAGTTACGGTGCCAATGCAGACAACTCCATCCATAACTTTATGAATCTGATTCCTGAGGATAATGTCAGAGATGACTTTATGCTGCCACCTGACCATAAAGACTAATAAGAGATAAATTTATCATTGACTTATTTAATAGTTGATACCGTATCGATTCTCGAAAAAAAGCATTTCTTTATCCCGGTCAATCCACGCTATTGTTGATGTCTAAAGCATTGATTTAAAGTTCTTCAACCATTAATACTCGGCTTGTTATGGAGTTATAATGCCGGCAATACCGTAAATGCGTTCAAGGTTTTTATCCTTATTTATTTTCAGCTATAATTTATAAGCATTTTTTCAATGCTTTTATGGATTAAGAGTTAACGGTTCTGGGTCAATCTAATACGCGTTGAGTTGTTATATTAGATGAAACTTAAAAAAAAAGCATATGAAACCCACATTATTATTAGGCGCAGCATCAACCATATTCAGAAGTAGGAAAGCACAAATTGTCCTCGTCGGAATTCAGTTTGGTTATCTGATCTATAAATTAGTTCAGGATAAAAATGAAAGATCAGCTAAGCGATTAAATAAGTAGATTTCTAAATTTGATGGACCAAGCGACATCTGAAAACGATTTGAGGTTTAGAAAACTATATATTTAAGCTACTACAAATTAATGCTCATTCAAAAAAAAGTCTAAGCAACTAAATGCTTAGACTTTTTAAATTAAATATCGGGAAATATTTAATACAATTTCTTTTTCATAGATTTTTCAGAATTACTTATTCCAGTTTCGGATATCATTTTTTATATCCTCAGTACTTCTATTGGTTCTTCTGGCAATACTCGCAATCATGTGGTCAAATTCTCCTGATTTGAAATCCACATCCTCATCGGTAATATTTGGATGTTTTTTCCGATAATCCGCTTGAATATTACTCCATCTACCCTCAAGACTATCATCTGAAGGATTCAGTTTACTATCTTCGGTATAACCATGGTGTTTAATATTGTCTTTGTCTAAGCTCATAATTTTCTATTTTTTAGGTTCATTTGGTTTAAATCCATCCTGTGTGGAATCATCTTTTTCGCTATGTACTTTTGTGCTGCCTCTGGCATGTTTTGTACTCGATTCTTTTCTATCTGTTTCTTCTTTCTTTTTATCGCTCATGATTTATGATTTTAAAATTTATAAGAATAAGATAAGTATAAGTAACAATTCCATTTGACTTAATTGCCAAGGATATTGACTACATCCCACATTTCATCAAGAAACAAGATTCTAATTATCATCTTTATTCTTATCTGATTTTACACGGCCAGATAGATTGCGTTCTTTAACATTCGGGCTTCCCCCGTATTGATTTTTATGCTCAGGCTTAAGTGGCCCTTTCTTGATCTCTTTGTCTTTTTCTGGATCAAATTCTTTTTTGTCATCTGTCATAATATAAATGTTTTAATAGCTGTGGTCATACAGAGAAGTTTGTTTCAATAATCCTTAGTGAATTAAAAAAAATTCAAAATTGAGGTCATTAATATTTAAGATATCATGACTTATCGGCAAAAATTAAGATCTATTCTTAATCTTTTATACTATACCGTCTTCTTCAGTTTCTGACTCTTCCCAACTTCGAATCTCGTTATTTACTTCCGCGCGACATCGCTGCGTTTTGCTTGCAATCAGTGACGTCATTTTATCAAACTCTCCCGGCAAATAATTCAAGTCGCGCTCATGCAAATTTGGATACTTAAGATGATAATCAGCTTTAATCCTTTCCCAAATAGCTTCTACACTTGTTTCATCAACATGTCGTGAACGTAAAATTTCGTCATATTCATCGCGTTTCTCTGGAATGTCATCGTCTATCTTCATAATAATGATTTTAACAATTATCAAGTTATAAAGAGCATGGCAATGTTGTTGACTTAATTAAACGAAATCTTTGTTCTAAACAAAAGCTTATATTCTTATTGGCTTCAGCCTAATCGCTGTCATTATATCCATCAATCTCTATGAGTAATGGTATAATGTATTGGTTTAAAGGTACCGCCATTGCTGTCTTCTGCCGAACATGCCGTCAAGGCAACTATAAGATCCATTTCCGCTTTAAAACGTACCAAATCTCCTGCCTGCGAAGTTGGTGGCAATACTTTTAATTTCCCCTTGGCATCAAACTGTACATTCATAAATACATTGAACGCCGTTGGAATATCATCAATTTCAATATGGTAAGGTTGAAGGTTTCTATATAGATTTATCAAACAACTGGGATGATAGTCTGGATTGTTATACATTATCTTAAAGGTTTCTGGACTACAAGGCGCCAGAAGGAAATCGTTCCGGCCATTTGTATCTTCCATTATCTCCATCATTTTCCGCGACCTGTTACTCCATAAAAAGTTGCCTTTAGTCAGAAGAATAGATTCCTCAAAATCCATAGTTTTCCCAGCAGATAACTTCTCCTTGGTATCATCTCGATTAAAAACTACCATGTCACTAACTTGCTGTCCTTTTGGATCAATTACGGTAAGGACGTCTCCTTTTTTTAATTCGAAAGCAGCGCCAGATTGCGGCTGAATAATATTTACAGCATTCATAAGTGTTCAGTTTTAGCATGGAAAGGGCATTTCCAATGTTTTTCTACAGCTCTTCCACTGTATTGTTTGGACTCAGAATCGGTTCCGAAATCTCTTAATACTGGATTTATAGAACCTTGTAATTTTTTATCACGACGCCTAATTCTCTTTTTAATAGTTTGATAGGTACCCATCTCACGTAGTCGCTCAAATTGCCAATGTAAATTCAGTACAACTGTGCAATATGGGGCACGCCTGGCCAACCTGGAACTGTTGGGATGCATGCCCACAATATAAAATGCATTTCCCTTGAGGCTAAAACTAAAGTTCGGATCTTCCGCATCATTACTTACCTCAGAATCCCATTCGGAATCGTCGGCGTCATGCAATTTCTGCAAGAGATTCCAAAGCGCATTTTCGAAATCAAGTTCTGAATTGAAATGATTCTCCTTGAAACAGAGAATTAAGGATTCAAAATCATTGGACTCAAAATCATAATGCTCCAAATAGGTTTCGATAGCATTTAAAATCGGATGGACAACCGCGTCAGAAGTCATGTCATCAAAGATTTTCAAATGGTAATTGTTCAGTTTAAACATGGCATTGGCCATAATACAAGGATGCTTATCTCGTAGGATGAAATTGCGATATTCAGATTCTATGTTTGTTTTTGTATTTAAATCAGTCTCCACCATAATCGTTTTAATTATCGTTGTACGTCCTTTAACAACCATTCGTCAATAACATCATCATTATTTTTATGTAAGACCACCATATCGCCTGTAGATTCAAAAATGACGGCTTTTACCTCTGAGAGTTTTACCACATTAGCTTCTCTTAATTTCGAACGAAGATCCCCTTCCGTTACCCTGACCTTTTTCATGTTTTCGCTCAATATGTTTTCACCATCCATAATTAAAGTAGGCTGGTTGTCACTAATTTTTCGAAACCATTTGTATCTGCGAAAAAAGGCTGCGGTCAATTGAAAGATATACACAAAAAGAAGCCCTACGGCACCTTCCAAAAAACTAACACTGTCTGATAAAATCGTGGTAGCAATCATGGAGCCAACCGCCACGGTCATTGCGAAATCGAAGCTAGACATTTTGGAAAAACTTCGTTTCCCAAAAACTCTGGTGAGCATAATTACTGCCACGTAAATTAAAAACGTGGACAGCAGTATGAGATAGAAAGATTTTTCACTAAGACTGAATAGTGCTTCCAATGCTTCATCCAATGGGTTACCTGAACTCGATAGAATGGAAATGGTTAAAATCTTGTGCATCTTATGTGGATTTTAAGAGAAATTTAATCACCATTTACAATAAAAGCATGAATGACTCCTGGAAGCCAACCTATAAGTGTTAGTATAAGGCTTATAAAAAATGTTGAACCAATTCCGTGCTTCATAAAGACGGCTAAAGGCGGTAATAAAATGTTTAAAATAATTGTAATTAACGACATAAATTTCTGAGTTTAGTTTATTGCCAACTGGCTTATAATGTATCGTTGTAAAATTAACGAGAATGCAATAAACCCATTAATTCGATTCGCCAGAATGTGAACTCATAAGTAAGAACATCCAATCATTATAGCTTTATATGCGGTCCTATGTATATATTATTGCAGGGTTATCTTAGAATCGTAAATGCTGAAAAAAAAGAACCAAACCTCAGGGAGTTTCTATCGCAAGGTTTGGTTCAACATCCACTTAAAACGTTGTGACGTTTTCTATAAGCATTGACTAATCACACAGGAATTTTCTCTGCTTTTTTCATTCGGTTCCAATTTCTGTGTTGTGCCATGGCAGTAATAAATACTGAAGGTTTGGCATCAATACAGATGGCCTCATCGTCTTTAAAATCCTTGACATAGGTTTCATCTAACAATTTCGCGCCGTCATGATCTGCAGCAATAGCTTTACAATGTTTTAAAGCCTCATTGATAAACTTTATGAATTTTGCATGTTTTTGTAATTCCTTCACTGATTCCTTTCCTCCAGGAATATATAGTGAATCAAAAAGCACACTTTCTGTTGTAGCGATAGCTGCATCGACTTTTTGCACTGTGCCATCGTCACTCTTGACCGTACCTCCGTGTGGTGCTATATTTTTGATCATGGCCCCTTCTTTTTTCAGCGTATCAGTCATCTTTTTATAATCCTTCATTGAAAACCCATCGGCAATTAATACAGCCACCTGACGGGTTGCAATGGTATCAAATTTTGTTTTTGCCTGACTCAAGGCTGGAGATTCGTCCAAATAAATTTTCTTTTTCGGCGGCTGATGTTTCGAGACTTCTGCATCAGCTCCTATGGCCTGATTAATTGGCTTATCAATAGATTTAGGCACTTTAAGCCCTAAGCCTTTAGCTACTTTTTTGGAAAGATCATTATCTATCTGAGCAATCATATACAACATGCGTTCCTGAATATGTTGTTGCGTACATTTTCCCAATTCAAAAATATAAGCGTCGGTGACATGCTGTTGTTCCCAATCTGTAAGACTTCTATAAAACAATGCGGGTTGAGAAAAATGATCTGAAAAACTTTCACTCCGCGTTCTAATTTTTCGTGCATCAATTCGTTCCTCATAAGAAGTGAAGGCACCTTCTGACATTTTTGAAAGATGAGGACATCCACCACTTAGACTATTCGGGAAATAGGCCGTTTGCCCTTTGGGAACATCCATTTGCATATGTCCATCCCTCTGATTGTTATGCGTTGGCATAATTGGCCTATTGATAGGAATTTGATGAAAGTTTGGTGATCCCAATCTCGAGAGCTGGGTATCTCTATAAGAAAACAAGCGTCCCTGCAACAAAGGATCATTGGTAAAGTCAATTCCTGGAATAATATGGCCGGGCAAAAATGCTACTTGTTCCGTTTCCGCAAAAAAGTTTTCAGGATTTTTATTCAGCGTCATTTTACCGATAATCTTAACCGGCACCATTTCCTCCGGAATCAGTTTGGTGGGATCCAAAAGATCAAAATCAAATTTATGTTCATCTTTTTCGGCAACCACCTGAATTCCAAATTCCCACTCCGGGAACTGACCAGCTTCAATGGCATCCCATAAATCCCGACGGTGAAAATCTGAATCTGCACCGCTTATTTTGACGGCTTCATCCCAAGTGACCGAATGCACACCTAATTTTGGTTTCCAATGGAATTTCACAAAATGGGATTCTCCTTTAGCGTTGATCAATCGGTAAGTATGGATCCCAAACCCTTCCATCATCCTCAAACTCCGCGGGATGGCCCGATCGCTCATGACCCAAATTTGATTGTGCAAGGTTTCCGTGGCATGGGAGACAAAATCGTAAAAGGTATCATGGGCAGATGCAGCTTGGGGAATTTCATTATTGGGTTCAGGCTTGACCGCATGGACTAAATCGGGAAATTTCATGGCATCCTGAATAAAAAAGATGGGCATATTGTTTCCTACTAAATCCCACGTTCCTTCTTCGGTATAAAATTTTACGGCAAACCCACGCACATCTCGCGCCAAATCTGTGGATCCCTTAGAGCCTGCCACCGTTGAAAATCGGGCGAAAACCGGTGTTTTTCTGGACGTGTCTGTAAATAGCCCAGCCTTACTAAATTCTTTGATGCTGTCATAAAGTTCAAAATATCCGTGTGCGCCACTTCCTCTTGCATGCACAATTCTTTCAGGAATTCTTTCATGATCAAAATGGGTTATTTTTTCTCTTAATAAAAAATCTTCAAGTAAGGTTGATCCTCGCTCTCCTGATTTTAAGGAATTATTGGTATCATTCACCTTGAGACCTTGGTTTGTGGTCATGGTGGTTCCTTCGGTTTCTACTTCAAATGATTTTAAATCCTCTATCTTTTTGGAGGTAGAAGACGCTTTCTTTTTTTTGGCCATGATGTGTATAGTTTTAGTATCGTCTATAAATAATGCTGTAAAACCGTTGTAAAAGGATTTTAACCCTTAAATTTCCATATTTTCCTTATTATTTATTATCACATTTGCTAATAATTATAACCCATGTCCCAAACCATATTACATCCGCTTTATAGTTTCATTAATTGATCAATGACGGCATCCATATTTATACCCTTTCCTAAAATGCCTTTAAACAAATCCTTTTGATTTGACACACGCTCAGGCACAGAGTTGATATTAAAATCAGAAACTTTTACTCCCAGTTTCAATTCTGACCAGTCCAAAGGCGTGGAAACCGTAGCCTGTTTTACAGGTCTAACACTGTAAGCAGACACGATAGTTTGTCCTTTCCGATTTTGTAGATAATCTAAATATATTTTTGGACCTCTTTTTTTAAGTGACCGTTCCATGGTAGTCAATTCTGGCAGTTGCTCATGTATATAAACACATAACAATTTGGTAAAATCCCTCGCTTCTTCATACGTGTACATTCCGCCCATAGGAATGTAAATATGTATTCCGGAGGCACCTGAGGTTTTGCAAAACCCTTTAATTTTAGCATCATCCAACACCGCTTTTGTTGCTAATGCAGTCTCAATGACCTGCTCAAAAGTATTGTCCGTTGAAGGGTCTAAATCAATAATGGCATAATCAGGACGATCCAATTGATATAGGGTTGAATGCCAAGGATGCAATTCTATACAACCCAGATTATTCATGTAAATTAAGGTTGCTTGATTTTGACATAAGAGATAATTAAGCTCCTTTTCTGAAGATTTTGAAGCTATCGCAACCGTATCAATCCAAGTGGGCAGATTTTCATGATCCTTCTGATAAAACGAATCTCCCTGAATACCATTAGGATGACGATGTAAGCTCTCAGGTCGATCTTTTAAATAAGGTAGTATATAATCGGACATCTTAATATAATAATCCAAAAGATCATATTTTGTCAATTTTGCTTCCGGCCAATACATCTTATCAGGATTGGTAATTGGGACCTTGATCTGATCTACTTCTAAGGTAAACTCTGAATCAGAAGATATTTTCTTAACAGGTTGTTCCGAAATAATCTCATCCGTCTGGTGAAACGGGATCGATTTATCTTCCCTTAGACGTAAAAAGACAGGATGGCGCATAATATTGTTAGGTGTCCATTCTGAAAATTTCACTTCACATACCAATTTTGGACGTAGCCAAACAGCTTTTCGACCTTTCAGATGTTCACCAATTTGAAAGATTGGCGTATCGGTTTTAAGTAGTTCAAACTTATTGTATAATTCAGTCATTTGCTTTTCGGTGAATCCCGAACCACAAGTTCCCACATACACCAGGTTCTCTTCCTCTACCATCCCTAAAATCAAGGAGGCGAATTTGCGAGCTTTGTTCTTGGACAAGGTGTATCCACAAATGATGACTTCCGTATCTTCAATATTTTTAAATTTCAACCAATTGGACGATCGCAGATTGGGATCATAAGTAGAATCGGCCTTTTTGGCTATAACGCCTTCCATACCCATGGCTAATGCTTGTTCAAATACGGTGATGCCCATGGCGTCCACATGATCACAATACATGATGTGTTGAAAGTCTTCAATTAAGGTTTTCAATAATTCTTTTCTGTCCAATAATGGGAGATCTATAGTGTCGTGGCCATTGAGATGCAACAGATCAAAAACATAATACACCAAAACACCTTTGGTAGATGTGACGGAATAATTTTGTAAGGCATTGAATCGTGGTAATCCCTTAGCATCCAAGAGCACCACTTCACCATCCAAAATAGCCGTATGTTCAACACCCCCAAGTTCGTCATGGATAAGCTTAAATTTTTCGTTTAGAGAGATGCCATTTCTTGAATACAGTTCCACCTGACCAGAATTTATATTCGCCAAAACACGATATCCATCATATTTCAACTCGTAAATCCAGTTTTTATCGTTGAAAATCTTAGTGCCTGGAGAGGCCAGCATGGGTTTGACCATAGATTTCAAATTTAGAGCGTCTTGCTCATGGGTGTTCGCAGAAACTTCCAAATTAAAATCTTCGGCATTATAATTCATATCCGTGGCAAATTCATCGGCGTGCTTAATAAATAACCATTGATTTTTTTTATTCATTGAAGTAGAACGCACCAGGGTGAATATGCCTTTTATTTTATCGCCGTGAAATACAATTTTTAATTTTCCCGAAGCATAATCTGAAGTGACATCATTATCAGGATATAAATTTTCATAGTGGCCCTCATCCCAAATGCTCATCTTTCCTGCACCGTAATTACCTGTGGGAATCACGCCCTCAAAAGTAAGGTAAGCCACAGGATGGTCCTCGGTATGCACCGCTAATCGTTTATCTTTTGGATTCATTGAAGGGCCCTTTGGTACCGCCCAACTTTTTAGGACACCTTGCATTTCCAATCGTAAATCATAATGTAAATGACTGGCACGATGGCGTTGAATGACAAAGCGAAACTTATTGTCATTATCAATAATGTCTTCAGGTTCCGGAGTATCTTTAAAATGACGTTTTTTTCTGTATTCCTCGAGGCTCATGCTATGAGGCTTTCTTTTTGCGCGCTTCCAAACTGGCCTTTAATTTTGCCATTAAATCCTTGGCAGCGGTAGGCTCGCTCTTGGTTTTTTCTACCTTTAGTTTTTTTCCCGAAGCCTTGGATTCGATAATGTCAAGCAATTGTTTGTTATAGACATCTTTATACTTAGTGAAATCAAATTTCTCTGTATAATTTTCAATCAAGGTTTCGGCCATTTTAATTTCTTTATCAGAGGTTTTCGTTTTTGGAATTTTGACTTCCTTAGGATCACGAATTTCCTCCGCAAACCGAATAACGTGCAACACAATCACATCTTTATAAACGCCTATAAGCGAAAGATTTTCCTTTTGGCGCATCACAAAAGTGGCCACCCCCAACTTGCCCGTTTTCTTCAAAGCATCACGGAGTAAATTATAAGCTTTTCCGCCTTCCTTTTGTGGTTCAAGGTAATAAGGGCTTTTAAACAACATGTCAGCCACCTCAGACTCCTCCACAAACTCTTCAATGTCTATGGTCTTACTTTTCTTGACATTTGCATTTTCAAAATCCTCCTTTTCAAGAATGACATAACCGTCATCTTTCTTATAACCTTTCACAATGTTTTTCCATTCCACTTCTTCACCCGTATCCTCATTGACCCGTTTATAGCGGATTCTTGCATGATCGTGTTTATCCAACATATCCAAATCTAAGGTACGACCTTCTGATGCCGTATACATTTTAATGGGAATCGATACAAGCCCAAAGCTTATGGTGCCATTCCAAACTGATCTCATAATCTATTTTTTTATAACTCGAAAATTTAATCATTGAAATAGAAATAGGCGCGTTCAATACAAGAAATTTGTAACGCAATTAAGATTTCTACAGAATTAAAGTCGATGTTAGTTTTAGAGTAGATCACTTGAATCGCACCAAAAAGCACATCCCAATCTGATTTTAGATCTGCTTTTTTTGAACCCGTGATGACCATGTTAGCGTGTTCATTAAAGCTGGAGTGTTGGTAATTCTGCATAATTGTGAGGTTGTGATGCTTCCTCTGTATTACCCGTACTATGCTTACCTCGTAATTTATTAACAGTAAAGGCTGTCAATTCAGTAGCCGGGTACTCTTTTATCAATTCTTCAATTGACTGCTGATCAAGTGCGTCGTTATAATCAACAAGCCATTTATCGGCCAATTCATCTGGTAATATGACTGGCATCCTAGGCCCCTCCAATTTAGGATTATTATGAATTTTCCCCATCATGGCATTACCTGTAGTAGTCACAATGGAAAAGCTAAGTAGTTTACCTCCTGTACCCGGATTATGCCATTCATTATATAGTCCGGCAAGAATCATCGGTTCTTTATCCTTCCGATGGATAAAAAAAGGATAGGTCTTTTTATTAAAATGATGGTGTTCATAAAATCCATCAACATAAATCAGGCATCGTGATTGTTTTGCGGCAGTACGAAACGAGTTCTTTTCAAAAATTGTTTCGCCCCGAGCATTGAGAGTAGAATTCCATATCTTTTTCACTTGTGCCTCATCACGTACCCAGTGTGGTATTAAACCCCAAGTAGCAACTTCCGGGAACTCAGGCGAACGATTGGTATAAATCAATAAGTCTGGATGATCAAAACCCATGGCATGATATAGCGGTAAATCGGTCAATGGAACAAGCCGCTCCATTATTTCATCTATAGCATTTTTGTCTCCTTTGCGTTCGGCACGTTTAAGTTGAGATGCAACGGATGTCTTTATATCGTAACACATATTGTGACTTTTAAAAATTAAGTTTCACTAATTTAAATTAACATAAAATCTCCAATTTTAATTACTTGCAGAATAAAAGAAACTTCATATTTCAAAATGAGCTCTTAAAAGATATAAAATCGAATTATCTTTAGCCATATATTAATAAATATTTACTGACTATATGAATCGACAAGGGTGTTGAACAATATGGTTAAAATAAAAAATGTAAATAGTGGGAGTTATTGATGTCGATTGTACTGAATAAAACTCATTATGATGCTTATCTATTTTTTATAAATGAAAAACAAGGGCCTTAACAACGATCTGCTACAGCATATTTTTGAATTTTCTGCTGAAGGAATTATGGCTGTTACTGAATTGGGCGCTATTGTCACCGCAAATCCTGCAGGCGAAACACTTTTTGGATTCCGTTCTGGAGAATTGGATGACAAAAATATTGAGATTCTAATTCCTAAGAAACTGAATCTTCACTATAAAAATGATAATGAACAACCAAACTCAGCTACCAAAGAAGAGAACGGTATTATTGGACTCAAAAAAGATGGTCGTAAATTTCTCATAAACTTAGTCCTCAAGCCTACAAACATTGATGGCAAAAACCTTACTATTATTTTCTTTCAAGCTGCCGAACAAGAAAAAAACGACCTGAACATCATTAAAAGAACGAATGCCGAGCTCATTGAAAGCAACCGAAAATTCGATGCTTTAATAAATAATTTAAAAGGAATGGTGTTTCGCTGCATAAACACTAAAGCTTATGAAATGGATTATGTCAGCGAAGGTTGTTTGGAAATTACCGGCTATTCTATTGCCGATTTTTTAAATCATAAAGTCAGTTATGGAAAGCTCATTCTGGAAGCCGAACGTGATGCAGTCTGGGAGGACATTCAATCTGCTATAAAGCAGAAAACGTCCTATAGTGTAGAATATCGCATTCATCATAAAGATGGCCGCATAAAATATGTTTGGGAAAAAGGCACTGGTATCTATGACGATCACAATAAGGGCTTCATATTGGAAGGTATTATAACCGATATCACCTTGCAAAAAGAAACTGAACTGGAATTGCGCCGGAGCGAATCAAAAACAAAGGCCTTATTGAAGGCCAATCCAGATGTCATGTTTATTCAAGACCATCAGGGGGTGTACCTTGATTGGTATGCCAACAGTCCCGAAAAACTTTCCATTCAGCCAGAAAACTTTATCGGTTTGAATATGAAAGAAGTTCTGCCTTTAGATGTGTATCAAAAAATTAAATCTTCCCATAAAAAGGCCATCGCATCTGGGAAAATGCAGGTTACAGAAATCAGCACTCAAGATAATGGGGTTGAACATTTTGAGGCCCGCGTCGTACCCATGAGCAATGACAGACTTCTCACCATTGTTAGGGACGTCACAGAAAAACTACATCAAGATGCCTTACTGACCATACAAAATAATGCTCTGGCTTCTGCCGGAAATAGCATCCTGATTGCCGATGCGCAGCAACCACACCACCCCATTATTTATTGCAATACGGCATTTGAGAAAATGACGGGATTTTCTCGTGAGGACATTTTAGAAAATAACCTTCTGTTTTTAAGGAGTGATGCTCGGGATATAAAAGAGATTGAACGCATTGAAAATGCAATTTTCAACGGGAAAGCCTGCAAGACTCATATACGCAATTATAGGAAGGATGGCAGCATGTTTTGGAATGACATTACCATAACTCCAGTGCATAATGACGACAACAAACTCACGCACTTTATCAGCGTACAAAATGACGTCACCAATAAAATAAATGAGGCTTACCTTAAAGATAAGGTCAGAAAAATATTGGAATTAATTGTTCAGGACAACCCCATAAAAACCATTGGCAACGAAATTGTTAAAGTTCTTGAAACCCATTTTAAAGACAGTATAGCTTCTATCTTTTTGTTGGAGCCAGAGGCAGAAACGCTATATGAACTGGCTGCACCTAATTTACCACAAGCTTTATCAGCTTCGCTTAACGGCCTTAAAATTGGCCCAAATGCTTGTTCTTGTGGGACCACTGCATTTTCAAAAAAAGAAACCATAGTTTCGGATATCCAAACCAATGCGCTTTGGGAGGGTTTTAAAGAAATTGCGTCTAAAAATGGATTAAAATCGTGTTGGTCATTTCCTATACTCTCCTCCACCGAAGAAGTATTAGGCACGATTTCCATATATAACAACAGCAGTAAAACGCCATTAGAGGAAGAGAAAAAGATACTTTTAGATATGACCCATCTTGCAAGTATTGCTATTGAAAGCCGTAAGAACACTAATACCATTGAAGAAAACAGACTTCAGCTTGAGAAATACGCCAAAGACCTGGAACAAAAAGTTCAAGAGCGTACTCAGGAAGTCATGGAAACCGTGCAAAAGTTATCAGAATCCAATGTCAGTCTTGAAGATCAAATTCGCATCACCAACCGGGCCGAGAATGAGGCTGTTAAAAGTAAAAATATAGCGTCAAAAATAGCTGAAAATTTCCCGAATGGTTTTGTTGCCGTTATGAACGACCAATCAGAAATCCTATTTGCTAAAGGTGACGCCTTAGACCAATTAGGATTGAAGCAATTTTATCAAGAGGGCATGTTCATTGATGATATTTCAGCTTTTTCCAACCAACGAAAAGAACGCATCAAAGAAAGTATTCAGAAAACACTTTCTGGAGAACACCTTACGTTTGAGGTCAATTATAATGACAGGTACTTTGCGGTAAACACTGCACCTTTAATTGATAAAAACAATAGAATTAATAGTGCTTTACATGTTTACAACGATATTTCCAAGCAAAAGGAAATTGAGTTTAGCATTCAAAATGCCTTAAAATCAGAGCAGGAATTAAATGATCTGAAATCGCGTTTTGTGTCGCTGGCCTCCCACGAATTTAGAACCCCATTGAGCGCTATTCTCACTTCAGCTATTTTAATAGGAAAGCAAAACGAAGAGGGTATGGCCGAAAAAAGAGCAAAGTATTTAGCTCGGATAGAAAGAAATGTCAACAATCTGACGGTAATCCTGAACGATTTTCTCTCCTTGAGCAAAATGGATGAAGGTAAAGTTATGCCCATAATGAAACGGTTTGATTTAATTGCCTATTGTAAAAAAATGGTTCAAGAAACCAATATCAATTTAAAAAAAAACCAGACCATTTCTATTGGTAGTGTCAATGCCAAATTGTTTGTAAATCTTGATGTGAAACTATTAAATCACATTCTTAACAATCTCTTATCGAATGCGTCAAAATATTCACCTGAAGCTTCCACCATCGATTTTAAAATATCAGATAACAACAACACTGTTGTGATAGCAATTTCCGATCAAGGCATCGGCATTCCGCAGAACGAACATAAATATTTATTTGGGCGTTTTTTCAGGGCGAAAAATGCAGTTAATATTGAAGGTACCGGCCTGGGATTAAATATTGCGAAACACTATACAGAACTAATGGGTGGCCACATAACATTTAAAAGCGAACTAAATAAAGGCACCACCTTTACGGTTGTGTTCCCAATACAGATAAAAAAATGATAAAAATATTACTTATAGAAGACAATCAAGATGTCCGGGAAAATACCGCCGATATTTTAGAACTCGAAGGCTATGAGGTTGCCTCTGCCGAAAACGGAAAAGTGGGTATTGAACATGCAAAACAACTTATGCCAGATGTGATTGTATGTGATATTATGATGCCGGAATTGGATGGTTATGACGTACTGGAAGAATTAAATAAAAATGCCCAGACCTCCAGCATTCCATTTATTTTCTTGACTGCCAAAACTGAAAAAATTGACATGCGTAAAGGTATGAATTTGGGGGCAGATGATTATTTGACCAAACCCTTTACTGAAAAGGAATTATTGGAGGCCATTCAAAGCCGATTAAAAAGACACGATTTCCTAAAAAGAAAGTTTTCAAGATCTATTGCTGGAGTTTCCCAATTTATTGAAGCGGCTTCCACTTATTTGGATTTAGAACATTTATCTAAAGATTATAAACCCATCACCTACACTAATAAAGATTTGATTTTTATGGAAGGTGATTCAGCAAACACACTATACTTCGTAGAAAGTGGTGTTGTCAAGACCTTTAAAACCACTGAAAAAGGGAAGGAGTTTGTGACTGGTCTCTGTGGGCCGGGTCACTTTGTTGGGCAATTATCGCTACTCTCTGACCATGGCACCTATATTGAATCGGCTGCTGTACTTGAAGATGCCGTACTTTTTGAAATTCCGAAATTGGACTTTACCTCACTCATAAAAGAAAACACTGTTGTAGCCAATAAATTCATGAGTTTACTTTCCAATAATCTGGTTGATGTTCAAGAGCTCATGGTCAATGTTGCCTATGCCACAGTTAGGCAGCGTACGGCAAAAGCACTATTGGACATTCATGAACAACGCATTTTAATCAATAATGACGTTGAGGGCATCAGTATAGCAAGAGAAGATTTTGCAGGTCTCATAGGCACGGCAACTGAAACGGCAATACGCATGCTCACCCAATTTAGTGAAGAAGGGCTGATAAGGTTTGGTGTAAGGAGAGAAATAATTATAGAAGACAAAAAAACCTTAGAACATATTGTAATGTTCGGATGAGCGTGTTGTTGAAAATGTTTTCCGAGAGAGCTTCATAACCTGAGCCCAACCTCTAATCAAATGATTAACAGCACGCTACATTTTGACTGGTTTCAGAGGTCGCCTTAAGCATACAAGAAAGGTCGTTCAATTTGGCTTTTTATATATCATTTTAGCTCATTGCAACTTTAATATACTTTACGGATTTTGCATCGTCCTGCTACTATTCAAAACAATTGACAGCATTAAGTTTAGGAGCTTGAACGATATTTTTTACCCCTTAATGACTGCCAATGGCTGCAATTTAATTTGTACGTCCACCAAAGCCTCTTGGTTTGCCATGACCTCATTAATGTCTTTATAAGAACTTGGCGCTTCGTCCAAATCGCCTTTGTGGCGGATGGCATGTAAAATACCTTGATCTGTAAGAAATTTTCGTTCTTCTTTTAAATCTAGGTTTCTACGGGCCGCTGCTCTACTCATCACGCGTCCTGCACCGTGAGAGCACGATTCAAAAGATTCTGCGTTCCCCTTCCCCTTTACGAGAAATGAATGCGTCCCTTGTGATCCAGGAATCATCCCCCACTCGTCTTTCCTGGCACGGGTGGCGCCTTTACGATGCACAATGACCTCCTCTCCAAAATGTTCCTCCAAAGCCGCGAAATTATGGGGTTTATTGATGAAATGTGAAAATTCCACCTCTGGAATAATTTCCTTAAACGCCAATTTTGTCCGCTCCATCATCAATTTGCGATTGGCCAAGGCAAAGTCAATACAATAGTTCATTTCATCCCAATACAAGTCAAAATACTCAGAATCTTCAGGAATTGACGCTAAGTCTTTCGGAACTTGATGCTTCGAGGTTTCGTTTTTCTCTTTAGCGATAGTGTTATAGTGGTTGGCCACGGTAAAACCAATATTTCTAGACCCCGAATGGATCATGATCCAAATATAACCATCTGACCCTTTTTGTATTTCAATAAAATGGTTGCCTCCACCTAAGGTACCAATCTGATAAAGCGCATTTTTATATTCCTGCTCCACAATAGGCAAATTGCCCTTTTTCTCGGGCATCCAAGATTCATCCTGACGGTCTTCATGGCGGTTAAAGCCTACGGGAACGGTCTTTCTTATAATGGTCATGATTTCTTTTAAATCAGAGCTCTCTATGTCGGTCAGGTTGGTTCGTAGAGAACACATTCCACATCCAATATCTACGCCAACGGCATTTGGAACCACGGCTCCCTTGGTGGCCAAAATAGCACCAATAGGCATCCCGTATCCTAAATGGGTATCGGGCATAATGGCAATATGACTATAAGCAAAAGGGAGATTGGCAAGGTCGCGCGCCTGATCTAAGGCACCTTCTTCTATCTGCTCTTCTTCCAACCATAATTTTACTGGTATCTTCTCCGTAGTGATGACTGCTTTCATATCTTTTTTGATTTTTAGAGGATTCGTATATTTAAATGATACTTTAACTTAACCATTTATTTCAAGTTTTGCAATGACCAAGATCAGTCGGTTATAAGATGTATTAAATATTCTAGGCGATATGTGCGAGAATCAATAAACCGACCAACTAATTGATGCTTTGACCATTATAGCATCATATGGGGCTGAACTTTCAAAAGATAATAGATACATTCCTGGACATAGCTGCAGAAATATGCAAATATTATGTTCTTCAGAAATTAATATATTATCCTATTTAAACATCAAGTTCAATCTGAATTGGGCAGTGGTCTGAACCATGGTATTCGGATAATATTTCGACGTTCTTTACCTTGTCCATTAAGGAATTACTGACCAGAAAATAATCAAGTCGCCATCCTGTATTACGCTCACGCGCTTTAAATCGGTAACTCCAATACGTATACGCCTCGGTATCCGGATGAAAATGTCGCCACGAATCGGTAAACCCAGTATCAAGAAGTAAATCCATTCCGTCTATCTCAACCTGTGTGTATCCAGCGGATTTATTATAATTGGCTTTATCGTTTTTGAGGTCGATGGCCTGATGCGCTACGTTTAAATCGCCACAAAGAATAACAGGTTTGCTAGCTTTCAAATTCGATAGATAATTCCGAAAATCGGTATCCCATTGCTGCCTGTAATCCAACCTGACCAATCCTTGGCCAGAATTCGGAACGTAGACATTGACCAAATAGAAGGCATCAAACTCCGCACAAATTATTCTTCCTTCTTGGTCATGCGCTTCAACGCCCATATCATAAGTAACGGTCAGCGGTTTTTTCTTTGAAAGTAATGCAACACCCGAATAGCCCTTTCTCTCGGCAGAATTGTAATACTGGTGGTATGTGCTCAACTGTAATAAAGCTTTTTCCACTTCGCCATCTTGCGCCTTTGTTTCTTGAAGACAGAGTACATCTGGATCCATTTTTGAGAAATCCTCAAAGAAGTCTTTTTTTGTTATGGCTCTTATGCCATTAATATTCCATGAAATTAATTTCATCAGTTATATTTTTTTTAATGATCAAAAGCCTGTTTAGAGCTTAAATATTATATTATTTTGGGTCTTTATAAGTTTCATACATGGCACCGAAATGTGATTTTAGAAACATTTCTAATGGAATCTCTTCTTGTTTTATAAACCCTTTGTTTTTTAATTTGCCTTCAGAAACAAGATCCACCACCGCCGAGATGCTGCAAGCTGTTGTCCAACTTATGGCGCGCCAATCTTTACCATCCAGCGATATTTTACGATAGGACTCGCTGAATTCTTTTCTTCTCAAATCACCATCTATCTTTCCCTCCACGGCGGCATAAACCAGGACGATATCTTCATCAACCAAAGGCAAGGCATTGTTTAGAATATCTTTTGCCAGTTTCCGATCGTTTTTCAATTGCAGATCATAAAGTAATAATTTCATGGCGTCCCGATGTCCTGGGTACCTCATGGTTTTATAATTTAGCGTATCCACGGTACCCTCTAAGGTTTCGCACATGGTTCCCAATCCGCCAGAAGTAGAAAAAGCTTCGTACTGACGTCCGTTAATATTGATTGACTCCACGTCATCAAGGGAGCTCACCATTTTACGCTGACTATTATGAATGACTTCAGCGTCATTAAGGTATTCATTGATCACTCCTTCAGCACTCCAGGTAAAACTGTAGCCCAATTGTCCCATAGGATGCAGGGGCAATGCGCCAACCCTCAACTTAACCGACCGAAATTCAGAGAATTGAGAATACAGTCCGGCGCCCAAAATCCCGATAAATCCAGGTGCCAAACCACATTGTGGTGCCATTACAGCTTTACTTTCTTTTGATAATTCTATAATGGCATTCAAGGTGGGCACATCCTCAGTTAAATCAAAGTAATGCACACCCATATCGGCAGCTGTCCGGGCAATATCTATATTGAGAAAATAAGGCAGACAAGACACTACCGCTTGTTTGTTTTTAAGAAACTCGCGAATCGTTTCGTCTTTGGAAACATCGCCTTTTACAATTTTAAAAGGAAATGTTTCATCTGGTTGATTCCGATCCATACCTTCCACTTCATATTTCGAACTTAATAGAGTAGCCACAAGACTACCCACCTTCCCTAATCCGAGAACACCTATTTTATCTATCATATATCTGTTTTTATGTTGAGACCAAGAGTCTGTTGTATATAGTATTCTTATTTAGACATCATTGTTGTTTGATAAAGCATCAAGACCGTTTCGCATATAAAGTAGAGAATTGATTGAAACTCTATGGCAAGCATCTATTTTCTAAATTGAAAATTGCCCAATCGCCTCGTAAATATTTTATTTTGAAAATATTACGGCATTCCTAACTTTAACTCGGTTATTAACTTTTCACTTATTACATCCATCATAAATGATAAGAAACATGGAATTTACTAGTAAAAAACGACAATAGAAAAACTTTAGACTTTCAATTTAGAGAAAACTACATGCATTATATCCATCGCCAGACTTTTTAAAAATCCGCATATACACATTAAATTAAGAGCCAGATGTTTGTGGTGATGTGTAGCTGATTCATTGACACAAAAAACCTTGTAATGTTCAAAAGGAAATTTATTTTTACTGTCGTCTCCATATTATAAAAAGCTACCGAAACGTTTAAGGCTCAGTATCATTAATTTAAACAAGATGATTTATGTCATTTTATTTTGATGGTTCATTTCATAAATTTGACTTATAATTAAAACTGTAGGTAAAATGAAGTCTATTTTATACGCCACTGATTATTCAGAAAGCTCTATTGCTGCATTAAAATATGCCCATCAGATGAGTGTAGGCCTAAACGCAAAATTATGGGTGATTCACGTGTTTGAAAGTCCATCAGCTATGCAAACCAGAGCCAGAATTCCGTTCCCAAATCGTGAACAAGATACATATGAGAAACACAATGAGAAACTTGAGGCCTTTTGCAAGGAGCATCTCGGCGGTAATTTAGAAACGAACAACATATCGGTTGAAGCCATTATGGATAAGTCGGCGGTTGATGGTATTATTTCTAAGGCCGAGGAACTTCAGTCCCTATTGATTATCACCGGAATGAATAGTACAAGTACATTACGACGTTTGATTATGGGCAGTACGGCAAGAGGGTTGGTTGAAAAAGCACCTTATCCTGTATTGACCATTCCAGAAGACAGCACTTACACTCCAATAAAAACTATTGTGTACGCTTCAGATTTTCAACAAGAAGATCTTGACGCCCTTTGTAAATTGGCAACAATTGCCAAGCCTCTTGAAGCGAAAATCAAAGTTGTGCATATTTGTCCTTCGGAAAAAACGGTATTTGACGTAGAGCAAACAGAAAGGAAAGAGAAAATTGATAAACATGTAAAATATGACAATGTAGCATTGGAGATTTTATATTCGGATGATATTTTCAATGAATTAAAAACATACTATAAAAAAACCAATGCCGACATCATTGGAATGCTTGAGCGTGAAAACACAAGCCTAGCAGCGGATCTGTTTTACCGAAATCTCTTGAAAAAAATGAAATCCTACGGAAAAATTCCTATAATGAGTTTTAACGCCAAAAATTATGGCAAATTTCATCTTTAACCCAATTACCGCTTATGCCAATTTAATTTTATGATATCATACAGAAAACGAGGTTGTCTTTTCGTTTTATGACGCTGCGATTATTTTGTATCTGTCGCGGCGGATGGAAAATATGAACAACCCGCCCGACCCGTATGGGCGGCATTTTTTGTTATCGTTAGTGTTTAAGCAAAAATCAAAAATAGCTGGTCTCAGATCACTTTTCCTTCAGTGCCTCAAACCCTGCAATAACATCAAAAAGCTCTTCATCAATAGTACTTTGTCTCAGACGGTTGTAACCGCGTTTTAAATCTTCCAACATCTCATCAATATTTTTTTCGGCACGTTCCATGGCCTCCAATCTACTGGCGTTCTCGGCGGCCAAAGATTCTGCACTGGCTTTATACAACGAAACAAAGAGGTATTCTCTGATTAGCGTACGCAAGGTGTTTTCAATGTCTCCAATTACTTGCGGTACATTTTGCGATGGCCATTCCATATTGGCTATCTCCGCCTCCCACTTTTTATCAGGCGGAAATAATTGTTGACTTTCTGGTCGGTAATTGGCGCCTTCCGTTGGCGTATTGTGAAAAATATAAAAGCTGTAAAACTGATCTTTCTGTCGATAGGCTTCACTTTTAATTAAAATTTGGTTGACCAAAGGCGTGATTGCGGTGACCGAATTTGGAACCGCAAAACGTTTTGTAGGGGAGAATTTTCCATCCAAAAGCAAGGCGTACACTCTTTCGCCAACGACCCAGACTTCCGTTTGTCCAGGAAGCTCTTTTATGAGATCTTGCGCATAGGAACTTATGGTATCGTTGAAGCGTCCAACCAGTCCCTGGTCTGATCCAAAGATAATGGCCACAGATTTGGCATTTTTATTGTCGTGATGATCCGCAATCAACGAAATCCTTTCCTTTTTAAAACAGGCGTGGATTCCAAGGGATATGGTGCGATAATAAGCCTGTAAAGAGTCTACTGACATTTCATATTGGGTGATATTGGAAGTGGCCATAGCTTTCATCGTTCTAACCACCGATCCCATGTCGCCCGCACTTTTTTGTCGTCTTTGTAAGTTGATTAATGTATCACTCATGAGCCTCGCGTTCAGGGATACTTGCAATGGCATCCTTTGCCAGTGCGACGATAGCAGCTTCCTCTGCCTCCTCCAATGGTTCTGAGGCAAAAATGCGTCTCAATACCTCATCAGGTAGTTGGGCCGATTTCCTTTTGATCAGATTTTCTGCCATTGTAATTTTATCAAGTGGAACATCATCAAAAACCCCATGAATAAGGGCCATCAAAACCAAGAGTTGCTCTGGCACTGAAACGGGTTCCATTTCAGGTTGTTTAAAAATCATCCGAATTCGCTTTCCTCGCTCAATCATTTTTTGGGTATCGGCATCCAAACGGGTTCCAAAACGTGAGAAGGTTTCCAATTCCTCAGATTGGGCGTAGGCAAGTTTCAAATTCCCAGCAATTTTCCGATAGGCTCTTAACTGTGCCTTACCGCCAACCCGAGACACTGATTTTCCGATATCTACGGCCGGAAGCAAACCCAATTCGAATAATTTTGGCGATAAATAAATCTGTCCATCGGTAATTGAAATGATGTTTGTGGGGATATATGCCGAGATATCCTGCGCTTGTGTTTCAATAATGGGCAATGCCGTTAAAGAACCACCACCATTGGCTTCATTGAGATGGGTTGACCGTTCCAGAAGTCGGGAATGGATGTAAAAGATATCGCCGGGAAAAGCTTCCCTTCCTGGCGGTCGACGCAATAAAAGTGAAAGTTCACGGTATGCCCGCGCATGCTTCGTAAGATCGTCATAAACGATTAAAACATCGCGCCCTTGTTCCATAAAGTACTCAGCAATGCTTGTGGCTGCATAGGGCGTTAAATATTGAAGCCCAGGTGAACTGTTGCCTTCCGAAAATACAACCACGGTATACGCCATGGCGCCTTTCTCTTGCAGTTCAGAAATTACTGTGGCCACCGCTGCGGTACGTTGTCCGATGGCGCAGTACACACACAGTACATTTTTATCGTGTTGGTTGAGAATGGTATCAACGGCAATAGAGGTTTTTCCTGTTTGCCGATCGCCAAGGATCAATTCGCGTTGGCCCCGCCCAATGGGAATGATGGCATCAATAACCTTAATTCCGGTTTGCAAAGGCTCATTTACCGCCTCGCGACTCATAATTGGCGGTGCAGGTCGTTCAATTGGGTATCGGTATTGGGATGAAATGGGTCCTTTATCGTCCATCGGATTTCCGAGCGAATCAATAACCCTCCCAATAAGATCCTCACCCACAGGCACATCCGCAACCCGATGGGTTCTTAAAACAGGATCACCAGCTTGGAGTTGATCGTTCCTGCCCAAAAGCACCACGCCTATTTCATCTTCATCAAGATTAAAAGCCATGCCGTATAAATTATTAGGAAACTCCAATAATTCTTCAAAGCCTGTTCCCGGCAATCCCGTTACAGTAGCAATGCCTGCAGAAACATTCTTTACAATACCCTTTTCACTAAATTGAATTGCAGGATCATAATTTTGCTTACTGTCGCTTATCTCCAGAAAGGTATCCTCTAATATTTGGTCTAAATCAGTTGATCGCATTTTCCTTGTCCTTTGTGATGATACTTTCTTTTTTTAAGGCTTCGAGATAGGAATCAATTGTCCATGATAATTGATAAGTTGCCGTCTCTATCTTAATGCCACTCACCAATTCCGGTTCCAATTCGTATTGAAAATCATTTTGTTTTTCGGTGATTTTTTCCAGCGCTTTTTCGAGTTGCTGTTTCGAATTATCCGTTAGATCAAATACACTTGAAATAGTAATGAGACCATCGCTATTCTTGAGTGCTTCAATAAATTTTGTTTTAGCTGCCCCATCTAAATTCCTTATTTTGTGAATAAATACAGTAACCACTTGTTGCTCAAGACTGACATCCGCGAGATCTGAAAGCGTTTTTTTTGCGATTTGAAAAACGGCATCCTTAGTTTTTATTTTGAACCGATTGGTTATATCCTGTTCTTGTTGTTTTAAAGATTCCTCAAATTTAGAACGCAGTACCGTAGATTCCTGTCTCACTTCTTCGAAAAGACGTTGCTTTTCAGCATCAACCTGTTCGTGCACAGCATTCATTATTGCGACACGTTCTTTATCAAAATACTCATTCTTTTGACGGAACAGATCTTGATCTTTTTTGGCCTCTGCTTTTTTTGTTGCGGCTTCCTTTAATTGTAAGGCAATCTTCTTTTCTCTTGCATCAATAGCCTCTAATACCGGCTTATATAAAAACCGTTTTAACAGCCAAACCAAGATTAGAAAATTGACTATTTGCGCTATGACTGTAAACCAGTTGATTTCCATAAGCTAATTATGCTATAAAATGATTCCAAAACGGATTTGCAAAAATGAGAATCATCGAAAGCACAAAACAATAAATAGCTGTCGATTCAATCATTGCCAGACCCACAAATAAGGTTCTGGTAATTGTTGGTGCAGCATCGGGCTGTTGCGCAATAGATTCCAATGCTTTTGAAACTGCTCTTCCTTCTCCTAATGCAGGCATCATACTGCCAATTCCTGTTGTAATTCCAGCGGTGATTATTGATGCCACTGCGATGATTGTTACGTTATCCATGTTATTATATTTTAAATTTTTCAGTTGTCTGTTTTCCGTTTTCCGTTGTCCGTTGTCCGTTGTCCGTTGTTTGGGAATGCTTAGGTAACGTTGGCTTTTTATTGACAATTTCATAACCGAAAACTGTCAAACTCGCCTCCATTTTCTTATCCGTTATTCCACCGTCTATCCACTACCCTCTATCTCCTCTTCATCCTGTGTAGCTGCCGCTATATATACTGTTGCCAATATTGCAAAAATATAAGCCTGTATCATTCCCGTCAACAAACCTAATGCACTCATGATCATCGGAAAGAAAAACGGCACTATAGAAATCAAAACCGTAGCAATCAAGCCGCCGCTCATGATGTTTCCAAATAGTCTGACCGCCAGTGCCAGTGTTCGTGAAATCTCGCTTATAATATTAAAAGGAAGCATTATAAAATTTGGTTGTAAATAAGACCGTAGATATCCCTTGAGTCCACCGTCGGCAATTCCAAAAACGGGAACCGCAATAAAAACCGAAATTGCCAATGCTGCTGTAGTAGAGAGAGAACCGGTTGGTGCCTCATACCAAGGCACGATGGTCAACAAATTGGAGACAGCAATAAAAAGAAACAAGGTGCCGATAAAACCAATGTATTTATCAGGTTTTTTCAGTCCTACTTCTTTTATTTGATCTCGGATCATAATAACCAGCATCTCCAAGACATTCTGCCATCTTGAGGTTTTAATTTCTGATTTTAAATTTCGGGTAACCAGCCATGCACCAAGCGCGAGCAGAAACATCAATACCCAGGTGGTAACTATAGTAAGGTTTAAACTAATAAATCCATACTCCCAAAACACCAATTGATCAGGACTAATTCTCATCGTTTACTTTTTTTTATGAACACCGGATCTGTTTGTTTAATTTTTTTCGTGACGTTTGTAACCACAATTCTCGCTATTAAAAACCCAACAAGACAGGCCAACATTTTCTGCCAACTATCGCCTCCCACAAAATAAAATCCAACTAAGATAATGGCCATTCTTAGTATCAAACTAGCAAAAAATATCAGGGTTGGCTTTTTTGAACCCAAACCTTTGTTCACGGTGAGCCAAAGCCCTCCAAAAAATATTGCACCCAATAAAATCCCTGCCAAGACCGCAGGAAGTAGGTTTAAGATATCATTTAGTTCCATCTTTGTTTTTTTTATGAATTTGCCTGTTTTCTTTTTGAATCCAATTCCACGCAATCAAACATCCTAACATCAATCCTGCTACCAAAAGGCTGAGGGTCCAGGAGAAATCTTCCTTGAAGTTTTTATCGAGCCAAATCCCCAGCGCGGCGCCCATTATCGTAGGAACTGCAATGGACCAACCGATCATTCCAAATAAACCCAATCCGGACCATACGCTTTTTGTTTCGCGTTGCGCCTGCAATTTCCGTTCTTCCTTGTCGCCGACCACTTTCTCAAAAGAACTGTTTTTATTTGGTTGTTCTTCTTTCACAATTATTTTCTCAAATTTTGGAAGTTACGTAAAAAACCAGTTTCCAACTTCGCCATCACGTTGCGAGCGTTTACTTCCAGTTCATCCAATTCAATCATCTCTTTTTCAACCCTAGCTCTTAATTTGCCTAAAGGCGCATTGCCAATGGCATGGCGCACAGATATCGACACCTGCGATCCTGCTTTAATTAATATGCCGTCATTTACCGCAATATACTTTTCATCTTCACCTTCTATTTCATACACTAAAATCCCCGTTACCAAGGCCGCTGTGCAGTCCAGCCTGCGCGGTAAAATACCATAAGATCCATCCGTTGTTTCCACCACAATGCGTCTCACGTTTTTTATATCAGCAAAAACGCCAGAGGGAAGTAAAATTTTAAGTTGCATTAAAGTCGTTTTCATCGGTCTATACGTTAACTGCTGTTTTCTTTTTTACCTCATCGATAGTCCCAATCATATAAAAATCACTTTCAGGATAATCATTAAATTCGTCATTCAGAATTCTTTCACAACCGTCCAAGGCATCTTTCAAACTCACATTCTTCCCTTTGTATTGGGTGAATTGTTCTGTAGTAAAAAATGGTTGTGTCAGAAAACGCTCAAGCCTACGGGAACGGTTGACCGTTTTTTGATCGTTTAACGAAAGTTGCTCCAAACCCAACATGGCTATAATATCTTTAAGCTCTTCATACTCTGCCAAGGTCTGTCTTATTTTTTGTGCTATGTTATAATGCCGTTCCCCAATGATATGAGGTGTTGCCATTTTAGAACCTGACTGCAATAAATCAATGGCGGGGTACATTCCCTCACTCGCTCTTTTACGGGACAAGGTTATGTTTGCCGATAAATGTGAAAATGTATGCACAGCTGCTGGATCTGTCAAATCATCTGCGGGGACATAGACCGCCTGGATGGACGTAATAGCCCCAGTTTTTGAATTTGCAATCCGTTCTTCCAACTGCGAAAGTTCGGTACTCATAGTAGGCTGATAACCAAGTCTGCTGGGCATTTGCCCTAATAATCCCGACACCTCCATCCCTGCTTGAATAAATCGGAATACATTATCAATCAATAATAGTACATCTTTATGTTGGTCATCCCTAAAATATTCCGCCATGGTCAAAGCCGCATGGCCCACTCTAAAGCGGGCTCCTGGCAATTCGTTCATTTGGCCGAAAATCATGATCATATCCTCTAAAACGCCAGCCTCTTTCATCTCCTGATACAGCTCAAGCCCTTCTCGGCTTCGTTCACCGATCCCGCAAAACATACTAACGCCCTGATGGTTTTTAACCATATTGTGTATGAGTTCAGTCAATAGTACTGTTTTTCCAACACCGGCACCACCAAATAAGCCTGCTTTTCCTCCACGCTCCATGGGTAACAAAACATCAATGGCCTTAATACCCGTTTCAAAAACTTGCGAAGTAGTAGAACGCTCTGTCAAGGGTGGCGGTTGATTATGGATGCTGCGCCGTTCCATATGAGGCGGTAAATCGAAATGATCAAGTGTATTTCCAAAAACATCAAACATGTGGCCCAATGTTTCTGGGCCAACAGGTACTTTCAAAGGTGCATAGGTGGAAATAGCTGTCATGCCTCTTTCCAAGCCTTGGGTAGGGGTCAGTGCAATGCATCGGATATGTTGATTGTCAAGTTGCATGTGCACTTCAAGAATCATCTCCAATTCCTTTCCGGTTTTTACAACCATATTAATGGAAGGCAGGTTTTTCTCAAATTTTATATCCACTACGCTACCGCGAACGGCAATGACTTGCCCAATATTTTTACTTTGAGATGTACTAACGTTGTGCATTAGAGTTAATTTATTAGACCGCTGGGAATAAGGTTTCACCTTTATTGATCACCTTCACAATCGGTTATAAAAGAGACGTTTATATTTTCTGATATTAGGTAAAGATAGGCTTCTTTAAATCTAAAAGAAATGATTTTTATCATATCACATTCCAATTCAATTACTAAACTTAAACTGCCACTAAATCACAAGTTAATGTTGATACGATAACCGAATTGACGATTGTATAAAATATTAGGAGACTTTGTGAATATTAAAGCATTCTACAAATACTCTTCTAAGAACCTAAACACTTGTTTTTTTAGTTGGGCGTAAATTTCTCTTTGGTTTTCCATTCGCTTTCTTAAGTTGACATGGTTTTTGACTAATGCCGTTTCATTTTTGAGTATATCTGCATCACTTTGAGCCATTAGAAAAACTTCTTGCTGTTCAAGATCTTCAAGTAAATCTTCAATAACCTCACCATGAAAAACAAATTGTCTTCGATAATCGTCAATTTGATCAAGTATTTCTTTTTCTCCCCAACGGGTGATGAACTCACTCAATTTTATGGTAAACATTTCTAACTCTTCTTTCCAATACGCAATTTCACCCTTCCATTGCTGCTGCTCAAACTCCCTGTTGGAATTATATAAAACTGGTTTTTCCACTTTGATTTTTATTTAAAATTACGTTTTATAGCTTCAATTTCAGCACTGATTCTTTTGATAGATCAATGCTTCATTTAGCTAATTGTAATATTAATATCTACTTCGTTCTCCCAATATATCTGATATAACTAAGGTTTGAAATGATCCAGGTCAACTCCATTTTCAAAATGGATCTTTTTCTCCCGTATCATTTCATCTGTAGTTTATAATTTCCAATTAACGAATCTCTATTTAATTTAAGCTTGAAAGATCACCCTAGATAAACCCTAATTTAACCTAAGACCTTATTGAAAATTAAACAGGTATTATTTGTATAAATGAAGCAGAATGATTAATTTTTAAAGAATATTGCTGGTTGTTATTATCATTAAACTGACCCAGATCATTTGAGGTAGGTCATTTTTAAGGTATCTTAGAGAATACATGATAAGAAGTAGATCAGCTTCTGATAATTGTTAAATTTTAAAACCAAAAGAATATGCCGTTAATAACTAAAGAAGAAATAGAGGAACTACACAATGTCAACCAAGATCATTGTGTTTCAATTTTTATACCGACTCATAGAGCAGGTAAAAAAGTCTTACAGGAAGAAGACACCTTATTCTTAAAAAACCAACTAAAAGAGGCCAAGGACAAGCTGTCGAAAAAAGGTCTAAATGCAGATGAGATCAATAAATTATCACAACCCATACAAGAACTGATTGATAATAGCTCATTCTGGCGCGAACAATCTGATGGTCTGGCAATTTTTTCGGCCGATGGATTTTTCAGAAATTATACGCTGCCGGTTCATTTTAAAGAATATAGCCATATCTCAAATACATTCTATTTAAAACCATTAATGCCCATGTTTGTAGGCGATGGTAATTTTTATTTACTAACGTTAGATCGGGATAATGTTAAATTATACGAATGTGAAAGACACAGTTTTACTGAAATTGAGATTGAAGATCTGATACCAGAAACCAAACAAGACCGTGTAGGTTTTGATTACGAAGAAAAAAACCTGCAATTTAGGTCAGGAGCTACAGGGTCTGGACAACCGATGTATCACGGTCAGGAAGCCGCAACTGGTCAAAGGAAGAATGAAATAAAAAAGTACTTTCGAGCCATTAATGATGGTCTTGCGACTATCTTCCGAGAAGAGACCATGCCGTTGTTAGTTGCAGCACAAAGCCCACTTTTTGATATCTATAAGGAGGTTAACACCTACACAAATCTGATGGAAGAAAATCTAATTGTCGATTTCAGTAGTTCAGACATCTTTGATATCCATGAAATGGCTTGGGAAAGAATGGCTCCAGTATTTGACCAAGAACGAAAGGATCATATTGAAAAGTTCTTGAGTGAACAAGGTAAGGGCACCACATCAATAGGTATTGGAAAAATATTACCAGCCGCCATTAATGGGCAAGTTGAAGCGCTATTTTGTGAAAACAAAGAAGATATTTTTGGAACCTACAAAGAAGAAAATGATGTTGTATCGGTTACGGAAGGTGAAGATAAAGACAATAACATTTCATTAATGAATATGGCAGCCATAAAAACCTTCTTAAAAGGTGGTAAGGTTTATTTGTTGGAAAAGGATGAGATGCCTAATCCAAACTCGAGGGTAAATGCCTTGTATAGGTATTAGTACTGAAAATCGTCATTTATAGGAATCAAATTTTCCGATTGTTGACGCTACATCTAAATTTATTGAATTACAGGGCTGTTTTTTATAATAGCCCTGTTTTTATGGCGATATGGGATATTAAAATTTAATAGGAGCTGCTAAGTTTTTAAGCAAAGCAATCACACTATAGGCAGCCAAAGAGCTCGATTTTGGATTATCCTCAGACGGAGTTGTCTCAATAATAACTTGAATGTTTACGGTCTCTCCCATCAGTTTAATTTTATGCTTATTGCTTTTATACCCAGGAATACTTTTTATAGAAACTTTGGTGTTTTCAACTCCCGTTGTTGCCAACGCAGTGGCCACCGCCACATTTACATTTTTAGGAAAATGCGCAATGGCTTTCATTGCAGAACCACTGAAAATATCTTCAATATTTTCTTCAGAAAGCATTCTACCTTCCAAAAATGGTGCGCCATTTAATGATTCTGGAGATTTTTCGGTAGTAATATTTACTTCTGCATCGTCCATGGCCATTGCTGCTCTTAAAACATCAAAACCACCAACTGCGCCTGATGGCACATGCACGCAACTCTTATTTTCTAAAACCGTCCTTTCTACCTGTTTATAAAACACTTTGTCAGCAAGAGCACCCACGGATAACGGAATAAGATTTATGCCATTTGCTAAGATTTTAACGCCAATTTCTTTGAATACATCCGGAGAGGCAGCTTCAATGATATAATCTGGTTGATCTTCAATTATTTCATCTAAGGTTTTATAAGCCTTCCCACCTATTTCATCGGATAATTTTATTGCATTTTCCAAGTTGCCACTAAGGACACCTAAAATTTCAAAGTCCTTATTTAAATCCTTGGCAACGACCTTTCCTATAATGCTACCTAATGATCCACTGCCGATGATGGCTAATTTATATGTTTTCACTTTAATATGTATTCTTTACTAGTTATACCTAAAATATTAAGAACTTAAAAACTAAAATAACTCCAGGACTTACGTCCAGAATTAATACTCCGCATAAAGGACAATCATAATTAAGCCATGATAAACAGTAATAAAAAAGCGACGCTTATGGTCTTAATTTTACATCTCAATTTTCAATCCCCATTGCCGCATAATAAGCAGCGCCCATCAATGGTGTTTTATCATTCAACACTATTTTTACCGGAATGGTTTTTAATAAAGTCTCCATACGACCGACCTCAATAAACGTTTTATAAAACGCTTTTTTATCGACAAGGCTGAGGATTTTAGGCACGATTCCACCACCGATATAAATGCCACCCGTAGATTTGTTCTTTAGAGCGAGTTGTGCCGATTCGATACTAAGATATTTAATGAATAATTGCAGTGTTTTGACGCAAATAGGGTCGCTTTTTTCTTTAGCAGCAGTAGAAATCACCACAGCGGGGTCTCCTTCCAGAAATTGTTTGGTAAGCCATTCCGGTTCCTTTTCACCTTCATATTTTCTCAAAAATTGATAAATATTATAAATCCCTTGTCCCGAAACAACCCTTTCCCAACTGACATGACCAAATTTAGCATTTAAAAACTTCCACAGCTCGATATCAACAAGATCTCTGGGACTAAAACTACAATGCCCACCTTCACTGGCATAAGGATGGTAATATACACCGTCCCAATACATTCCTGCTTCACCAAGCCCTGTGCCGGGTGAGATAATTGAAGCATTGCCTTTGTTTATCTTACCTTCAGTAACAATTTCAAAATCAGTTTCTTCAAGTCCCGCAAGTCCGTAAGCATTGGCATGAAGATCGTTTATGAGCATGATGCGTTTAATATTCAATTCGGATTCTAATTTTTTTGCATCAATCTCCCAAGCAAAGTTGACACCTCTCACCTTGTCGCCATCCACTACCCCAGCAACACCCAAACAGGCGCAATCGATAATGAAGGTTTCATCACCTCGAAATTTTAAAATAGACTCAACAAAAGATGCATGATCCTTGGTTGCATAGCGTTGCTTTTTGATAGAAATCAATTTTCCTTTTTCAATTTTGAAAAGTGCAAGATCCGTTTTCGATCCACCGACATCAGCTGCTAAAACAATTCCTGAGCTTGGTAGGTTTTTCTTTTTGGAAGGATAGGCCATAGAAAGTTTGGCATCCGTAATATCGGGTAAGGAAATTGATTTAAATTTTTCCATAAGAGATGAAATTTGAATTGAGACTGTAAAATACTCTTATTATTAGAATTCACAAATTTACCCTGTAATTACTTGGGTTTTAAGACTTATGAAATCCTGAACAAACTCATTACCATATAGTTAACTTAATAATTCTATAAAAGTTATTGATAATTTTCTAAAATAATTAAGAATTATTAATTATATTTATGATGTATTTTTTGAACCCCTATATTAAAACATATAGGTTTCTCCTATTTCGGACACTGATGATCACTCTACTGTTAGAATGTACACTGTTCTGATTTCATCCCCATAAAGCGAGCCGAGGGAATTATAATAGCAATTTTTAATCTTTATAAAATTTTAAGACTGAGCATTGAATAATGCTACATTCTATTCGTGTATGTGCTTTTTAAGCATAGGAATAAAAAGAGTTGCCCTAAATAAAAGTTTAAATATTTTGACAGTATCATAAAAAACAAAGGTAAATGGCGTTTCAAAAGAAAGTATCCAAAATAGAAAGATGCAGTGGCCTTTCAGATAAAGAATTTTATAATAAATATGTAAAAAAATCAGTCCCAGTAGTGGTAACTGACAAAGCAACTTGGGCATCTTCAGAAAAATTTACACCAAAATTCTTTAAAGCCAATTATGGCCATTTAAAGAGAACTATAGACGGTAAAACCTATACTTTATCAGAAATAATTGATTTATGTATGGCCTCAACACCTGAAAATAAGGCGCCCTATCCAAATATCTTTGATCTCAATCAAGATTTCCCAGAATTCGTAGACGAGATTCCGTTAATCGTTTATGGCAAATCCAATAGGTTATTTAGTCCTTTGTTACTGAATACTTTCGCAAAACGTACGAATCAACGACAATTATTTTTTGGCGGAAAAGGTTGTTCCTTTCCCACTTTACATATCGATTATCTTGGGGTACATACCCAATTGACGCAAATAATTGGAGAGAAAGATTTTATCCTATACTCACCCGACCAAACCCCTTACTTTTATCCAGATAAAATACTCCGCAACCAAAGCCCAGTGAATATTATGGATCCTGATTATGATAAATTCCCATTATTTAAAAATGCTGAACCTCTTAAAACCACTTTAAAACCAAAAGAAACTCTTTTTATACCCTCTGGATGGTGGCATACAACCTATATTCATAACTTTAATCTCACCTATGCTATTGATCATGTCAACTCATTTAATTGGAATACTTTTATGGATGAAATTTATTTGTCTGCAAAACAAAAACATCCAAAACTCGCTTGGATTGTTAAAGGATACAAAGTGGTTTTAGGAAAAACATTTGATGTCAAAGAAGCTTTGTTAAACTAAGGTTCAATACCAAGTTAACAATGTATTGACGCATTCAAGCTTGATTATTGTTTGTTCTATTTACTTGTTCATAACCTCCATAGTTAAGGCCATGCAAATGAATCACAGTGTCATGGAATAAAGAAGCAGCATAGCTTTCTGTGCGACATTACAAAATCATAAACCACGGGATAGGACCAGGAGGTATGAAAAAGGAATTGTTTTTTCGACCGAGGCAGGCCTCTGGGTATTAAAACCCACTAGTGGGAATAAAATTGGTATTAGTCAACTCCATTCTTTCTCTCCAAAGCAGAATATATCAAATAAATTCTTTTTGATCGTTTCCATTCCAAGTTTTCGGAAACTTATCGCTATCATTTTTCCGAAGCTGTTTTTATAGCATCATAAAGAACCTGCTGGATCTGCGTTCGGGTGTTTAGCTGGTATAAACGATGATTATCACGGGTGGGCGACACCCTATTGGAAAGGAAAATGTACAATAAATCGGCCTCTGGATCCATCCAAACCATTGTCCCGGTAAAACCGGTGTGACCAAAGCTTAACTCGCTAGCATCAGGCGCTGTGTTGTTTACAATGCTATTCTTATTAGGACGTCGTTTATCAAAACCTAAGGCACGCTTATTGTCTGAATCTGGAAATTGGGTTTTCGAAAAATTTCTTAGAGTTTCCTCTTCAATATATCTTTTACCTCCATATTCTCCCATATTGAGATACATCTGCATCAATTTGGCAAGATCATTGGCATTAGCAAATAATCCGGCGTGGCCCGAAACCCCGCCAAGCATGATTGCTGTTTCGTCATGAACAGTTCCATGGATTGGGAGATGACGGAAATAATAATCATTTTCGGTCGGTACAATTTCTTCTAATGGAAACTTATTCAATGGTTTGTAAGTAATTGTATTCCCACCCAAAGGTTGATAAAAATTGTTTTGCAAATAAGTATCAAAATCCAGGTCGACCATACTTTCTACAACGCGAGGTGCTAAAATGAAAAAGAAGTCGGAATAGACATAAGCTTTCTTCTCCAACAAAGGCGACTTTCTTATTTTTTTAGCGATTTTATCTGAGTAGTTACGATGCAGAAACATATTATCCGAAATTTTTGTTGGATATCGCGCAGAAGAATCTTTTTTCACGGTCCACCATTTATAACTACCGTTTTTTCTGTACATCTCTTTATAAAATGGAATCCATGCCCGGAAACGCGCTTGATGGGTTAAAATATCTCGAAAAGAAATGTCTGCTTTATTACTGTTCTTGAATTTTGGCAGATAATCGGCTAAGGTACCGTCCAAATCAAACTTTCCTTCATCATATAATTTCATTAAGGCCGCCATGGCAGAGGAAATTTTGGTTACCGACGCCAAATCGTACAAATCGTCCTTTTTCACTTTTATAGTGTCGTTATAGCTTTGAAGTCCGTAAGCCTTATAAAACACCACCTTCTGATCTTTAGCCACCAAAACCTGGCCGCCAGGAATGGCTTTCATTTGCATGGCCTGATGCATTAAAGAATCAATGCCATTAACTAATACTTTAGAGTCCATGCCAGCGGCTTCGGGAAGCGTGTAACTTAAGCGTAGACCACCTTTAATTTGTAAGCCATCACCGGCTTGAAATTTTCCACCAATGCTCACAGGTAATTTTCCGCTGGCGCCAATGCCACCAAAAATAAGCTGTGCTGTAAGCTCTTGTGTGTTTTTACTATCTTGGTAGGCGACAATTAACCCGGGAGCTTTTTCAATATGTTCTAGTTTATTTAGAACATAAGGATTTTTAAAAAAAGTGATAACCGTATTTTTCTTTTCGGACAATTCATTGACAAATTCTTCCACCGAAGTTGACAGTTCTAAACGATTCCGTGGAAACCTGCTTGTGTCATGAATGCCAGTAATGATATAATCAAAATCTTCGAGATTTTTCTTCAATTCTAAAACTTGTGCTTGGGTGGCCTTTAACGGTAATTGAAAATCATTCACCTTAGTGTATAGTTTTAGACTTTTCTGAAAAGGCGTTTCATTGTCAGAACCAATGGAAATAGATGCAAACTTCACCCGATCCAATTCATGAAAAGGAAGCATATTATTTTTGTTATTGAGCACCGTAAGAGATGCCGCAACTAATTTTCGGTTGAGCAGATTGGCTTCTGGCGTATTTAGGTCGGTTAAAATTTGTTCTGTGGCCATTGGTATATAATTATCCAGGCCCACCCATTGTTTTATGGCCAATACCCTTCTGACCCGACGGTCAATTTCTTCTTGGCTAATCAATCCTTGTTGAATGGCTTTTTTAATTTCTGAAATGGCTCTTGGTACATTTTCGGTAAACTCCAAAAGATCATTTCCAGCTAATATAGCGTCCTTATCCACAATTCCTGGCGAATAGGTTTTGGTGATGGCTTTCATATTCATGGCATCAGTCACTATCAAACCTTCAAAACCCATCTTATTCTTTAGCAAATCGGTAATAATAGGTTTGGATAGTGTGGATGGAATGCCGGTGGAATCGAGTGCCGGAATATTCAAGTGTGCAACCATTATACCGCCAATCCCTGCATCAATTAATTTTCTAAATGGAAATAATTCAAGGGTATCCAATCGCTCTAAGGAATGGTTGATTTGAGGCAAGTCAAAATGCGAGTCGGTATCCGTATCGCCGTGGCCTGGAAAATGTTTGGCCGTAGTCATGACATTATTATCCTGCATGCCTTTCATATAAGCCACAGATTTATCAGTCACATTGAACTTATCTTCACCAAAAGATCGGAAATTGATGACAGGATTATTTGGATTGTTATTCACATCCACCACAGGAGCAAAATTGACATGCAGGCCGGTGCGTTTTATCTGCCGTGCAACCTCAACGCCCATGTCATATAAAAGCGTATTGTCCGCTATGGCACCCAAAGCCATCTGAAACGGATAATTTATTGTGTTATCCAATCGCATTCCCAAACCCCATTCGGCATCAATGGCACCCAATAACGGAACTTTGGAAGCTTCTTGATAATCATTCATGAGCTTGACCTGAGACTCCGGATCGCCCTGAAAGAAAATAAGTCCGCCAATCTTCTGTTCATTTATCAGCTTTAAAATTTCCTGTTTATGCTCTTCGGTCCGATTGGAATAGGCGGCCACCATGATGAGTTGAGCAATGCGCTCATCGGGAGAAAGCTTTTTCATTATGGAATCTACCCAGGCGCTGTTTTCATATTTCAAAAATGGTGGTTTTTCAATAGAATTTTGTTGGGCCATGAGTGTTTTTACAGAAAATAGAAGTCCCAACATAAGGACTATGGACGCTGTTCTTTTTGTCATTTTGGGTGAATTTTTTAATTTATTGGTTAGAATATCAAAGTTAAATGGTTAAACCTAATATCCTGTCAATCTGAAATAAATTTCAATATAAACTTTTCTTTTGATAACATCCCGATAACATATCATCCCATTAGATCACAGCTCTAATTACCATCAGAAATTTTAGCATAATGGTCAAGAATTAGCGGTATTGAGATTATCAGATTTACATTTTTGATTTAATTTTATAAAAATATCCGACCATGTACTACAGAAAGAAATGCGGCAAAGGTTTTACCTATCAGGATAAAAATGGTAAAACCATTAAAGACGAAGCTATTCGTAATTGGATAAAATCGCTCGTTATTCCACCAGCGTGGACTGATGTAGAAATTGATGAAAATAAAAAAGCAGATCTTTTGGTGACAGGACGGGATGATAAAGATCGAAAACAATATATTTATCATCCGAAGTATATTGAAAGACAGAACTCGAAAAAATTTGATCGGATTATTGAATTTGCGGATCAGTTGGAACACATGCGACGCGTTACAGGTCAACATTTACGAAAACGAAAGTTAGACCGTGATAAAGTGATGGCTACGATGCTCAGATTATTGGAATCGGCATTTTTTAGACCTGGAAGTGATACATACTCTAAGGAAAATGACACCTACGGACTCACCACATTGCGACACAAGCACTTAACAATCAATGGAGACGAAATAATATTTGAATATAAAGGGAAGTCAGGCCAAGAGCAAGAAAAACATATTATTGATAAAAAACTGGCCAAAATAGTTCAAGAGATTGATGATATGCGAGGCTATGAGGTTTTTAAATATCTTGATGAAGACAATCGTATTATCGATGTAAAAAGTGATGATCTGAATTCCTATATCCACGAAGTGATGGGTGACGATTTCTCAGCAAAAGATTTTAGGACTTGGGCAGGCACTATGATTGCTGCCATTGCCTTGGATGAACTGGGTGTGGTGGATAAAGAAGATCAAAAATCGTTGGATAAAAACATTAAGGAGGCGGTTAACCGTGTCTCCGAGCGCTTGGGGAACACACCATCAGTTGCTCGTAGCTCCTACATAGATCCAAGAATTATTGAAGTTTACACTGAAGGACGCACATTAAAGTATTTTGAGAAGGAAATAAATAAACTACTCAAAAAAGCCGAAAATTTATCCAAAGAAGAAGTTGGCGTTTTGTGTATGTTGCGTAGTCGTTTAAAGAAAAAATAACACCTTTAACTCTGTTATTAGATGTATTGATATACAATTGAAAACGCAACTAACGCGGTGTATACTGAAGTCTTAACTTGATAAATAATCAGTAGTTTATTAAGGCCGGTAACACAGAGTTTCCTCAATCCTACTTTTGCTCGTTTCTCTTAGCTTCCTTCCGTTCTTGCCTTGCTTTTTTCTTAAAATAACCACGGAAAAAGAAGTTATGCTGCAAGGCCTCCATATTTTCATTTAATTTTTCCGATGCTTCTTTTATCTGGATCATCGTAGAATCTATTTCCTGAACAAAAGTTTCATCTTGGGTAAGATGGTTTAGCGCCCCTTTCCCGGATTTTATATCTTGGATATAGGTATCCAAATTTTTGGTAATGGTGTTGACATCCTCGCTAGAAGCTTCTAAATTGGCAAACACTTTTCTGATTTGATTGGCAGCAGCGGTATCGCTCAAAATAACGGCAGCAGCACTTTCGTCATAGTTGATTTTGGAAATGACCTGATTGATCTTTGCCATAGCCAAACCAGTGCCTTCGGAAGTTTTTCGGAGTTCTATAAGTGTTTGTTGTATATTCTGTGCCATGATCGTGTCGTTGATCAACACTCCCAAAGCACCATCACCCAATAAGATTTGATTCGTAATTCTTGAAAGGTTTTCACTGGTAGCACTTAATGTTACCAGCATATCATCCATACCGACTTTACTGGCCGCCTTGATATAATCCCCCGTAACTACGTTTGCTCCATGCTGTTGATCTCCAGGACTGATATTCACAACCATGCTTCCTACCAAGCCATCTGAACTGATGGATGCCACTGCATCTTTTTTAATAAAGTATGCCGCCTTTTCCTCCACGGTCATCTCAATAGTAATTTTACCGACTTCCGTCATTTCGATTTTGGTCACCGTCCCGACGTTGATACCCGAATACCTCACATTATTACCTAATATAAGACCATTTACATTATCAAAGACTGAGTATAAATAGATGTTCTTGGTAAAGATATGTTGTCGTGATCCTATAAAGTATAGGGCACCCACGAGGATAATTGTGCCTACGACCACGAAGATTCCGACTCTTACTTTTTGTGAATTTGATTTTGCCATAAAACTTAATTTTTAAAAAATGCTCTGGTCTGTGGGTCTTTCGAATTTGAAAGTTCTTCAAAGGTACCCTCAGCATAATTGATACCATCAACCAGCAAGATCATCCGATTTGATATGACGCGCGCGCAATCCACGTCGTGTGTAATTATCAATGACGAGGTGTTATACTCCTTTTGAATGCTCCGCATGAGCTGAATGATTTCATTTGCCGTAATTGGGTCCAGTCCTGTAGTGGGTTCATCATACATAATGATTTTTGGTTTTAAAATCAATGCTCTCGCCAAGGCGACCCTTCGTTGCATACCGCCCGATAACTCTGCTGGCATCCTGTCAATGGCGTCCAAAAGTCCAACACTTTTGAGCGCTTCATGAACCGACGCTTCAGTCCCCTGAAAATTTTTGATCTTATCCTTATGACGCCGCAATGGAAACTCCAGATTCTCTCTGACGGTCATTGAATCGTATAAGGCGCTTCCTTGGAAAAGATAGCCGATTTCGGTGCGTAAAAAATCCAATTCCTTTTGGCCCATTGTGATGATATCCTGATCCTTGATTCTAATACTGCCGCTATCGGGCTGGATCAATCCCACAATACACTTGACCATTACCGATTTTCCAGAACCCGATTTCCCCATGATGACGAGGTTTTCCCCTTCATGTAGTGTCAGACTGAATCCCTTGAGCACGTGGTTATCTCCAAAACTCTTTTTTATGTCTTTCAGTTCTAAAACGGGTTTTTTATGTTTTTCGGAATTCATTTATAGCGTATAAAATATATCAGTTACAAAAACGGCGATGAAGTCAATGATAAAAAGCAACATGGACGTGTATACTACTGCGGAATTTGAAGCCTCTCCCACACCAACGGTCCCTTTGGCGCAATTATAGCCTTTATAGGTTCCTACAAGACCAATGGCAAATCCAAAGAAAAAGGTTTTGACCGTTGCCGGAAAAACGTCACTAAACTTCAAAGCGTCAAAAACTTGATTAAAATAAAGCGTATAAGAAACGCCTCCTTTCAGATTTTCTATAATTGCAGACCCCACGAGGGCAACTGCATCGCCCAAAATTACCAATAACGGCAACATAAGCGTGACCGCAAGAATTCGGGTCACCACCAAATATTTAAACGGATTAGTACCTGACACCTCCATGGCATCAATTTGTTCAGTAACGCGCATAGAACCAATCTCTGCTCCTATGCCCGATCCGATCTTACCAGCACAGATCAATGCAATTATTACCGGACCAATCTCTCTCACAATGGATAAGCTGATCATGGAAGGCATCCAAGATTCTGCACCAAACTGGGTCAACGTAGGTCGAGATTGCAGCGTAAAGACCAAACCTAATATAAATCCTGTGACAATCACCAAAAACAACGACCGGTTCCCCATATTATAGCATTGTCTAAGTAGTTCTCTAAACTCAAAAGGTCTACTGAACAATTCCCTAAAAAAACGACCGGCAAAATAAGTCATGTCACCTATTTCAGCGAAAAACGTTTTGGAACGGTTTAAAAAGGAACTTGATTTTGACATTTAAAGATGGTGAAGGTCAAATATATAACACATATTTTCTTAAAAACATGATTTGCATCAGTATTGGGTAATATCAAGTCACCCTATCGAGGTTATTGACCATTTACAATATAATTAAGAAAGTCGTCTACAAATAACTTTATAGACGACTTCTTAATAAACCAATAGTGATTTGCAGACTCTTATTTTGTAAGACTAAATGTTATCCCAACACCCAATCCAAGGCCTTTTAAATTCTTCTTTTTAATGGTTTCAACCTGATCAGCTCCGTTGATTTGGCCAAAGGTATAAGTGCCATCGTCGTTTCTTGGTTTTCCTGGATTGAGGCTCATTTGCTCGGTTTTTAACGTGCCCATTAAATAATTTCCTTCTGCCCATATTCCTATTCTGGAAGTTATGGTATAAGTGGCTCTCAATCTCGGAATCCAGAAAAAATTAGTGCTTTTCGTTTCATTTTGATTGAAAATCATTACAGGTATCCGAGCATCACCTTCCTGAAATTCTTGAACCATTGAAAATTCACTTTGCTTGAATGATGCCAACCCTCCTTGGACAATGGCGCTTACAGCTACATTTTTTCCAAGACCAAGGTTAATCTGAGGCCCAACTCCAAACATTAACAAGGATTGTTTTTTAGATTGCTCATTATTGCCTCTAATGGCAGATGGCATTTCAGCAACTTCATAGCCGTTAGCTTGATGGCGGAAATCAGCCTTGTTAGATGCCATATAATCACCTGACACATAGATTCCGTAAGAAATGGGATGCTTAGCGGTTATTGGAACATAAGCTCCTAATTGGGCACCATACATTTGATTAACGTACGTATCACTCCCAACATCATCTCCCATCGGATTATAAACCCCTCCGGTAACTAACGAAATTTTTTCATGAAATACAGTCTCGCCAATTCCTCCGTTTGGATTACCCACACCATCATCTTGATCTTCATCATCAAACCAATCATGTTCCGCTCCAGATGCATCTACCCAACTGGTAGGCGTTCCGTCAGGTTCGTTTGGACCAACACCACCACCGCTTCCGCTATTGTAGCATCCACTAAGACATTTCTGTGGAACTCTTTCAGCTCCAACAAAAAATCTCAAATCGTTATAAGTTTTAACCAATAACCAGATATCTGCACTATCAAGGTGGCTTCCACTTGTAATAGTGACCGATCCTGTCCACTCAGAATGATTACTCCCCATGAAAACTTTATAGATAGTGCCATTTGCCGGAATAAGTCGATATCCGTTTCTATCACAATAGTTTTTCAGTGGATCAATAGTTCCTACATTTTCCACAGACAAGTAACCATTGGCACCATTATAGGTCACAGCATCGGCATTTGGTTGGGGAAGGCCTGAAAAATTAGGAAGCGCTGCTATTTGTGATGCTGTTGCGTAAAATTGTTTTGTAACACCAACGACGTCAATATATCGCTTTGCACTTACACCTGTGCTAGTAGGCTTATCACTATAGAGGATTATATTATAGCCTTCTACCGGACAACGTTCTTCTCTAACAACATCTCTAGTAGGTTCTTGGGCCAACTTATCTTTAGACTCTGTCTCTGTTGAACCTTGGTTTTTCGTGTTCATTTTTTCTTGTCCATAAATATGAAAAGAAAATAGGCAAACTAAAATAAATAATAGATTTCTCATTTGTATTCGTGTTTATATTAAAAATTATACTAATCACACAACTAATTTGTGCTTTCAGGTTGATATACACGATACGACAAATTTGTTACCCACTATTTTGAATAAAATTTATTTTAAATGAGATACCTGCTAAAATACAGGTTGCTTTTTAACATTTATTTAGCACGACCTCAAGGATGTATGGTAAGTAAATAAGCATTTTCAACTAAGATTCATTAGACGAGACTTTAAAGATGTTTAAACTCCAATTTTATATTTGTATTGGTTATCAAACAAAATTAAAAATGCCTCTCTAGGATCGATCCAGAGAGGCAGTGAGTATAATAAAATCTTTAAAACTTTAAGTTAGCGTATTACCAACAGAGGCATGTTTCGGTTTCGAATCAATAAATCATTAGTTACACTTCCCACAAATAAGGATGTGATATTACTCCCACCTCTTGCCGAGACCACAACAATATCAAAATCGCCTTTTTCGGCATGAATTTCAATGGCTTCCACTACTGAAAGGCCTTCCCTATCCGTATATCGGAACGAAATATCTTCACGAAGCTTGAACTTCTTTCGGAAGTGTTTAACTTTTTCCTTGAGGTGCAGTTTGGTTTTATCGATGGCCTTTTCCGTGTTGATATAAGGAAAGAAAAAGGAAGGAATATTATATACGTGTAATCCCTCTATATTTCCGCCAGAACGTTCGACCAGGCTATTGCCAACTTCAAAACATTTGGCTGAAGCAGAACCAAAATCTGTTGGCACCAAGACATTTTCCATTCTATGTTTAGCTTCTTCCGGCACAAGCAGCACATGCGCATCGAGCATTCGTACCAATTTCTGGCTCAAGGCACCGGTACCTTGCAATTCATCTTTATTTCCCGTGACCATGATGTCAATTTTATAATCTTTGGCGAGGTGGGTCAGGATGCTCTCGGTATAATCATCGGAAGTGATCAAAATGGTATGCGGCACAGAAGCGGTATAGTGTTTTTGAATAGATCGTTCCAAACCACGGTCAACAATATCTTCAACCGTAATCCCTTCTTCAAGGAACTCATCGTACAGATCGTATAATTTATACTGTTTGATGTTATGTGTAAAATACAAATGTTCGATATTCCACACTTTACAAAGAAAGCTAACATAACCTAATAAAATGGGGTCCATTTCGGTTAGGTCTAAAGCTACCATCAGTTTTAAATTGTTGTCTAATTTTATTTTCTTTGTCATTTGATTTATTTATAAAATTCGTTAACGCTTTTCAATAGAACTCAAAGTTACTTAGATATCAGTTATATTAGGTTTCTTTTTAGCTTGGGCTTCTGCATCAATTTTCTTGAGGTTTTTCTCTTCCCGCTCCTTGTTTACCAAATCAAGTATATTTTTCCTATAAGATTCCCGTTCCAGTAGTTTTTCTTTACGCTCGGACTTTTGATAATCTTCACTAACCCCTCTAAATAATGAAAAACACATCATCACCAACAGAATGGCAAAGGGCAGCCCGGAAATGGTTACTACCGTTTGTAATGCATTCAATCCGCCGCCATACATTAGTACTGCAGCAATCAATCCTGTAGCTACTGCCCAAATGACTCTTTGGTACCTTGGTGTTTTTAATTTTCCACCCGAAGTAATACTATCCACAACCAAAGCACCTGAATCTGCCGAGGTAATGATGAAACTACAAATTAAAATCACCCCCAACACTTTTAGCAGCATTGCCAATGGGAATTTGTCAAAAATACATAAAGTGCCGTAGAGATATTATCATTAACCGCAGCAATCATAGCGGTATCTCCAAGAAGGATATCGCGCATGGTCGTACCACCAAAGGCACTAAACCATAAGAACGTTACCAATGCCGGTAAAATCAAGACACAAAGAATAAACTCTTTGATGGTGCGTCCCCTTGAAATTCGTGCAATAAAAGTCCCAACAAATGGCGACCAGGAAATCCACCATCCCCAATACATAATGGTTCGTGTTTTCTGCCAATCTGTGCCTTGTAAGGATTCCGTCCATGTGGCCATATCAACAAAGTGGACTAAATAACTACCAAGATTTTGAATATAGGATTTAAAAATAAACGTGGTAGGTCCTATAATTAGAACTATCAAAAAGATTGCTGAGGCCACCCTAACGTTAAGTTTACTGAGCATTTGAACGCCTCTATTTACTCCACTAAATGCGGAGATTGTAGCGGCAAATGTAACACCTAATATAATAAGAACTTGATAGAACAACGCATTCGGAACGCCAAATACATGGGTGAGTCCAGAGTTGATCTGTCCAACACCGAAACCAATGGTGGTAGCCAATCCAAAAAGGGTTGTGATAACCGCCATTATATCTATCACATCTCCCATCCAGCCGTGGATTCTATTTCCCAATAATGGATAAAATGCAGAGCGTAAAGTCAATGGCATTTTTCTGTTGAATGTAAAATACGCCAATGATAGCCCGACAACCGAGTAAATTGCCCAACCGTGGATACCGTGATGTAAAAATGAGAAGTTAATGGCTTCTTGCGCAATGAGTGCTGGCTCTTGTCCTGCCAATCTTGGTGGATTTAAAAAATCCCTGACCGGGTCGGCAATACTAAAAAGCACGAGCCCATTTCCAATTCCGGCACTAAAGAGCATCGCAAACCACGCCCACAGACTAAATTCGGGTTTTGAGTTTTTACCTCCAATTCGGATGGCTCCAAACTTGCTAAAGGCCATATACAAACAAAAAACGATAAATAAATTTACCGCTAAAGTGTATATCCAGCCCCCATGGGCAGACACAAACGTTTGGGCGATTCCGAAATAATGTTCAGCTTCTTCCTCAAAAATCAGGGTAAACGCTACGCTAAAGATAATGACCGCAATCGCGCTTAAAAAAACAGTTTTATTTACAACAAGACCTAAAAATCTTGATGCACTTTCTTTTCTGGTAACTTTAATCGACATAAAAATAAGTTATTTATATAAAATGAATAGTTAGGCTATTTTGTTTAAATAGTGAAATTTTGGAAATCAAATATTTGAAACACCTAAAATTAAGTGAATCTCTGAAAACATTAAAACTAATTAAATGAATCAGCGGTATTTATTTCGGAAAATGAGACGCCTGAATAAGAATAGATGGTAAATGTTGTGGTTTATTTTTGTTTCGGAAAAACGAAGCGTTAGGAGCATCATAAAATTTTGTAATAAATTAATGACGCCCATTATAATGTAATTAAAGGTTCTTTACAAATTTTTTGTCGTCAATTTACGATATAACTCTTTAGAATGCTGGGAACATCCAGGTATCACAAAATTCGTACACAAATTAAATTAATAATATCTAAATATCAGAAATATAAATTATAATGCTCAATTTAAAATCGCATTGGTTCACGAACTAAAGATTAGAATAGGCATAATTCTTATAAAATAAAATCATCGGATTTATAAACAACTGAACGGATAATTATGAAATTTTAAAGTTAAAAATGTATTTTTGGAATTAAGTTTCAAATGTTAAAATTGATTGTTTCCAATATGAATTTCCCATGTTACTAATGGGATTAGGAATGTGTTTAATTTTTTCATCTGTAGACACAAAAGGTCTTATATGAATTCATTTGACACCATATAATCCAAACCAACTCTCTAATAATCAATGAAAAAAAAACATTTCACACTAAAGCCCTCATTTTAAATTCGTTATTAAAATAAATCCATGATTGAAGCTATAAAGGAGAAGGAAAAATGGAGTCAGCAACTAGCAAATGTTGATGAATCGGACTTTTACTTTACTTATGATTATCATCATATTTCTAAAAAAAATAACGAATTGCCCATGCTTATTAAATATAACTTTGGCAATACCGTCTTACTACTCCCTCTATTATTAAGACCAATAGAAAACACCCATTATTTTGATGCTGTGTCAGTTTATGGATATGCTGGAATTATAGCTGTGCACTTGGATGACCAATTCAATAAAGAACATTTTCAAAAAGAACTTACTGAATTTTTCAAAAATCTAAAAATCGTTTCTGTTTTTTCAAGACTTCATCCGTATTTGGAATATCAGGAATCACTACTTGATGGTTTAGGTTCTGTTACCACATTAGGTCCTGTAGTATATATAGATTTGAAGGAATCTTTAACCAGTCAGAGAAAACAGTTTAATAGGCGAACCAAAACCTACCTAAATACCTCTCGAAAAACCTGCACGGTAATAGAAAGCACGCTCAAAAGTGACTTGAATGCTTTTATAAAATTATATATAAGAACAATGAATCGGGTCAACGCCGATGACCAATACTTCTTTAATGACGAATATTTTCATCGACTTATGGCGAGTAATGATTTTAACGCAAGATTATTATTGAATATTCATAATGACTCAAAAACCATTCATGGCGGTGTCTTATTCATAGAAAAAGGCCCGTTTGTTCAATATCATTTATCAGCTTTAAATGAAGATTATCATGATCCAAGCTGTATTAAACTCATAATTGATGAAATGCGTATAAAATCAACCAATGCCGGATTTAACTTTTTAAATCTTGGTGGTGGCAGAGGCAGTAAAAAAGATTCACTTTTTGCATTCAAGAGGAACTTTTCTAAGAAGTTTAAAAACTTTAAAGTTTGGAAGTATGTCGTTGATGAGCATGTATATGATGCACTGCTAAAAGAACGCTTACAACATTCGGTTACGGAAGACGCCATTGACCCCGAGTTTTTCCCTGCATACAGATCAATGCTAAATAAAAATTCATGATAAATGGATTTATTTTTCTGACCCCTTACCTCTTGTTTTTTTATTGATGCCCAAAATGGGTCAATAAAAACCCGTCTAGCAAATCAACAACCTCGGGGTCTACAACCCGTAGTTGGAAATAAAATTTGAATCTCTATCCAACATAATCACTTACTTTCTTATCTTGAACCGGTAATTTAGAAATATGAAAAGAAACCCATTCCTAACGATCGAGAATGGGTCATCAAACTTGGTTTACATAAACGAATAATCATATAGTTTTTGAGATATCAATTTTAGACCAGCAAATGCAATTAGATAATGATCAACCAATTAAAAGAAAGTTACGGGCACATTTTTGAAGACGCCCTTCTCAGTGAAATAGTTCAGGTAGGAACTTTTAAAGAAATTCCTGAAGGTTTTAAAATGATGGAAATTGGTGAATATGTAAGATCCATGCCATTGCTCATCTCTGGAGTTATCAAGGTATTACGCGAAGACAATGAAGGCGACGAACTTTTGCTTTATTATTTAGAGAAAGGCGAAACTTGCTCTATGACCATGACCTGTTGCTTGGGACAAAAACAAAGTGAAATCAGGGCCATTGCAGAAATAGACACCAAATTGATCATGATCCCAGTAGGTAAAATGGAAGAATGGACGGCGAAGTATAAATCGTGGCGAAATTTTGTTTTTGAAAGTTACCATAATCGCATCAATGAATTGCTGATGACCTTAGACAGTATTGCATTCTATCAGATGGACGAAAGATTGACGCAATATTTAATAGAAAAAGTTAGGGTCAATGACACTGATATTATCAATAGCACCCATCAGGAAATTGCTTATGACCTATACACCTCTCGTGTAGTTATCTCAAGATTATTAAAGAAAATGGAACAACTTGGCAAGATAGAACTTGGTAGAAACTATTTAAAAATAATTAATCTCTGACTATGTAACCAATGTTACCGCATTTACCATGAAAACGGGGTATTTTTGTCACATAAGTTATAATGAATGGAATTAATTGAGGTTTTTGGATATATAAGTGCTTTGGGCATTGGCATTTCATTGGGTATTATTGGTGGCGGAGGCTCCATTTTAGCCGTACCTGTATTAGCATATCTATTTTCAATTGACGAAAAAGCCGCAACAGCATACTCTTTGTTTATTGTAGGCGCCAGCGCATTAGTGGGCGGATTAAAACAACATTATAAAGGTTTTGTAGATTGGCGGACCGCCATTGTATTTGGAATTCCGTCAATTATTGGGGTCTCTTTAGTAAGATATTTCGTGGTCCCTGCATTACCTGAGCTGTTATTTACAATAGGCGATTTTGAATTTACAAGACGGATGGGCATGTTTGGGTTCTTCGCCTTATTGATGATTCCTGCAGCATTTTCCATGCTCAAGGAAAATAATAAGACCGTTTCAAATAAAGGCCAAAAAATCAATTACAACTATCCCTTAATTATACTCGAAGGGCTATTGGTTGGTGGAATTACAGGTTTGATTGGTGCTGGTGGTGGTTTTTTAATTATTCCAGCACTTGTAATATTGGCAAAAGTTGAAATGAAAGTTGCCGTTGGCACTTCTCTGATGATTATTGCATTCAAATCGCTATTGGGTTTCCTCTTAGGAGACGCCTTGACCATGACCATAGATTGGGCCTTTTTAGCGCTATTTACAGGTTTGTCTTTTGTAGGCATATTTATTGGTAGCTATTTAAGTAATTTTATAGATGGTAAAAAACTAAAGAAAGCTTTTGGCTATTTCATATTCGCCATGGCATTCTTCATTTTCTATATGGAGTTTATGGTTAAACATTAATTTGTAACCTAGGTTACTGTATAATTTGAAAGAAGATGATAGTTTTGAATAAAACTGACACCTTAAGACATAATCACATAAAAAAACTTACAAATAATTAGTAAACTTTCTCGCAGTGTATCGGGAAAACAAAATTTAAAACGATGAAAATTGAGCAAATTTATACGGGTTGTTTATCACAGGGCGCCTATTATATTGAAAGTAATGGCGAAGTTGCTGTCATAGATCCATTGAGAGAAGTAAAACCATACCTTGATAGAGCAGCGAGAGATAATGCTAAAATCAAATACATTTTTGAGACCCATTTCCACGCCGATTTTGTTAGTGGGCATATGACACTGGCAAAGGAAACGGGCGCAACAATTATTTTTGGACCTAATGCCAATCCTTCCTTTGAGGCCATCATTGCCAAGGACGGTCAAGAATTTAAAATTGGAAATATTACACTTATTGCATTACATACGCCAGGACACACTATGGAAAGTACAACGTTTCTTTTAAGAGACGAAAACGGCAAAGATCACGCTATTTTTAGTGGAGACACTTTATTCTTAGGCGATGTTGGTCGTCCAGATTTAGCCCAAAAAATGGGTGTATTGACAGAACGGGATCTGGCTGGATTTCTATTTGAAAGTCTACGAACCAAAATTATGCCCCTTGCCGATGATGTGATCGTCTATCCCGCACATGGCGCAGGTTCCGCCTGTGGTAAAAACATGATGAAAGAAACAGTAGACACTTTGGGCAACCAAAAAAAGATGAATTATGCATTGAGAGCCGATATGACAAAAGATGAATTTATTGATGAAGTTATCGATGGTTTGTTACCTCCTCCATCCTATTTCCCACTTAATGTGAAGATGAATAAGGAAGGGTATGAGGATATTGACGTCATATTAAAAAGAGGCACCCAAGCCTTATCTGCCGACGCTTTTGAAGCCGCTGCCAATGAAACTGGGGCCGTGATATTAGATGTCAGAAGTCAAGAAGAATTTGCAAAGGGACATATTCCGAGATCAATTTTTATCGGGCTAGATGGTGGTTTTGCACCTTGGGTTGGAGCTTTGATTGCAGATGTCAAACAGCCAATTCTATTGGTCACACCACAAGGAAGAGAAGAAGAAACCGTGACACGATTATCACGTGTGGGCTTTGACAATACCTTGGGCTATCTAAAAGGTGGTTTTACAGCCTGGAAAGAAGAAGCTTTAGAATATGATACCGTGACCTCAATTCAAGCTATAACTTTCAAAGAAATTATTGCTACAGATAACGTCCCGATTTTTGATGTCAGAAAAGAAAGTGAATTTCAATCAGAGCATGTTGTCGATGCAAATAACACTCCTTTAGATTATCTCAATGATTATTTGGCAGAATTTCAATGTAACCAAACGTTTTACGTGCACTGTGCAGGTGGCTACAGGAGCATGATCGCGTCCTCGATTTTGAAAAGCAGGGGAATCCATAACCTTATTGATGTGGCCGGTGGATTTAAATCAATAAAAGAAGCAGATATTGCGGTTTCAGAATTCGTATGTCCTTCAACCTTATAAAAGATCACCATAAATGACTCTGGATCTTGTCTGGCCGTCATGGACGTAGAAGTCTAGGAGGTATTAATAATTTCGGGGTAAAAGTTTATTTACTTATTATTATAGTTGAATAAGAACGAAGCCATGACGCACAATTTCACAAAATCAAACACGGTTTACCCACATATTTAGGCTAAACGCCGTTTGGTTTTTTTATGCAATATCTATAATTTTTAATGCCCTCTGTCCATGGAAAGTCAGGCAAATACAAATACAGCGAGGCAAGACCTCGGCAAATTATATCAATAACAAAACCCGTTAGTGGGTAAATAAAACAAAAAAAATGAATACTTCAATAGTTGTACAAAATCTTAAATGTGGCGGTTGTGTCAACACGATTACCACCAAACTTTCAAATATCCCAAATATTAGTAATCTACAAGTAGATGTAGAGGAAAGCAAGGTATCTTTCAGTTATTTGAATGAATCTGACGCGGGCAAAGTCAAAGAAAAATTAAAACAGCTTGGCTATCCATCGGTAGATGACAGCAATTCTTTAAGCTCAAAGGCAAAATCCTTTGTAAGTTGCGCTACCGGTAAGCTTTCTAATTAAATTACCCCCAAGGCAGAGTGATCGAAGTATGAAAAAAGAACAATTTCTTGATGTCTCGACATAAAGCCATGAGTTATTAATCTCAGTATACCACTGAAAAACTGAATTAGTTTAACCTACAATTTTGAATTCATAGCTTCGCTATTATAAAAAATTGAGTTTCACTTCAAAACATATAAGAATGAAAAACTTAGCTTTCGCCATTATCGCATTCATATCTTTTTACAGCTGTAATGATGGTAAAAAAACCAAGAGTATTTCAGTAGAGGAAAAAGTAGACCATCAGTCCCATCAAGAAAAAACAGCATCGTCAAAAATTATTGACACTACGATCTATGCTGAACGAGGTGTGCAGTATGCTTTGAGCGCACAAGCTGTTTTAGGAAAAAACCTTATGCAGGCCATCAAGAAGGACGGCACCATAGGAGCCTTGTCATTTTGTAATGAAAAGGCGTATCCATTGACAGATAGTATGGCGGTTGTGCATAATGTACAATTGAAACGTGTTTCTGATAAGCCAAGAAATCAGAACAATCAAGCCAATACTGAGGAATTGGAAGTTATAGAAACCTATAAGAAAAGTATTGCAAGCCAGGACGCTCCAGAGCCAATGGTCAAAACATCCGATGCCGGTGTACAGATATACTTCCCGATTCTAACAAATCCTATGTGTATGCAATGTCACGGGAAACCGAAAAACATTGAATCTCCTACACTTAAAAAATTGACCGTGCTATATCCAGAAGATAAAGCCTTAGGCTATGATCTTAATGAGGTAAGAGGCATTTGGAAAGTCACTTTTGATAATTAAAATTTTTAAATAATGAGCAAATTTTCAGAAATAATAAACCAAGACAAACCTGTTTTAGTCGATTTCTTTGCAGATTGGTGCGGTCCATGTAAAATGTTGGCACCAATTTTAAAAGAGGTCAAGGATAGTTTAGGCGATGGAGTCTCCATTATAAAGATAGATGTTGATAAAAATCAGCCATTGGCGGCTAAATATCAAGTACGTGGTGTTCCAACCATGATACTATTTAAAAATGGGAAACAAGTTTGGAGACAATCCGGGGTCCTTCAAAGAGATGAGATTATAAACATCATCAATACGAGCAATTAAGTCGTTAAAACGGGCTTTGGTTCGACATTTTAATTCTGGTTTCTGGAAACTTCATATTTCTTGTTCATTGGGGTTATATAAAGTTCCTGTACCAGGATAATAATTATAAGCATTAATGGGGTGGCAAAAATCACCCCTAAGAGTCCCGTTAGAGCCCCAACAAAAATTTGGGCCAGTATGATGAGTGCTGGAGGAATACGAATTAAATGATATTGAGCCTTTGGAGTAATAAAACTGCTTTCAAAAAGTTGAATGGCAAGATACATAACACCAATAATGATCGCCAGATTAAGGTCTTGTGAAAGCCCAACAAGCAACGCTGGAATCGCTGAAATTAGAGGCCCAAAATTGGGGATGAAATTTAATAACCCCGCAAGGATTGATAAAGTCAACCAATGCTTAACATCAAATATCAATAAACCAATAGCCGTCAATATAAATACGGCAAGCATGGCAATAAATTTTCCAGCAAGCCATTTGGTAAGACTTGTTCCTAAATTATTTAAAACTTCCTTAGCTCGTTGGCGATGCGGAGGCGGTACAAGTTCCGTAATTCCATTGACATAAAGGCGCGGGGCGATGGTTAAAAATATTCCAGTTAAAATAATGATATAAATATTGGCAATACTGCCAAAGGTGGTTAGAAAAAATGTCGAAATAAAATTGGAAAACTCTTTTGAAGATTTGATTTCGTTTGCCCAAGCCAATACATCCTTACCAACGTCACTTTCTTCAAGAAAATTCTTAAGACTTTCCGTCAATTCCGGGAGGGACTCTTTCAAAGAAACGGTTTGGCTCCAAATTGTAGCACCCACCAGATACATCATGCCGCCAAAAATTAAAAATGATCCAAATACGGAAATCGCCATTGAAAGCTTTCCATTGAGATGGTATCGACGTTTTAAAAAGGCGCTGATTCCGCGGAAATAGCAAGCAATTAATGCACCGGCCAACACCAACATCACAATGTTAAATGTAGCTTCAAATATGAGAAGAATTACCGTAATCAATGCAAATATCAATCCTGCAATCCATACCTTTCTCGTATAACTCAAACCTTCTTCCTTGTTGATCTGTTTTGACATAAAAAATTATTTTGAAAGTTAACCAATATTAAGACAACTATTAGCTAAAACTAAAAACTACGCTAATAAAATTTTATTTAGTTTATTTCCTATGAGATTCTTTGGTGCAAGACAACCGATAATGAAGTAATCTTCCACAAACTAAAAAATAGCTAATTACAGCACTGGGCATGAATAGAATATTGATTGAAAAAGCATACATTTAAAGATCAGTTTTAATGTTTTAAATTAATATTTAAATGGATTTGTCAGAACACTATTGGGACACGCGTTATAAAAATAAAGAAATGGGTTGGGATTTGGGAGAAATCTCACCGCCCCTCAAGAATTATTTTGATCAGTTGACCAATAAAGACTTGAAGATTTTGATTCCAGGTGGTGGTAATTCCTATGAAGCCGAATATCTGCACCATCAAGGATTCAAAAACGTTTATGTCGTGGACCTCTCCAAAACAGCCTTAAATAATATCAAGCAACGGGTATCCTCGTTTCCTTCCTCACATCTTATTCACAAAAATTTTTTTGATTTAGAAATGTCATTTGATATCCTAATTGAACAAACTTTTTTCTGCGCCCTAAATCCTCATCTAAGACCGACATATGTTAAAAAAGCTTTTGAATTGCTGTATAGCACCGGAAGACTTGTAGGCCTGCTCTTTAACGTCCCTTTAAATACTGATAAACCACCCTTTGGTGGTAATAAAACAGAATATTTAGAGTATTTCGAACCTTATTTCGAAATCCAATTGATGGAACCGGCTTATAATTCGCATCCATCAAGGTCCGGAATGGAATTATTTTTCAGGGTTCAAAAGAAAAATTAATTTTCTCAGAGCCTAAGAGCCTTCGTAATCGTAAGTATTGAATTTTATTTTTTCAAATATAAAAATAAAAAAAATAAATTTTTTCAACAATTAGTTTATCTTTATACTCTATTTCTCTACCATAAAAACAACACAAAACACTAGCACATAGCGCCTTATGAGCACAAAGTTAAAGCTCGTTCTCTATCAAATTGTTTCAGGCACATTAGGTAATGCTCTCGTTTTTTTTAGGCCTGAAAAGGCGCGGGAGCTTTCCGCAAATAGAATAGCGCTCGTACACAGAAATAAAAAAAACCTGAGTATCTCAGAAAGGTTAATGCGTGCTGCGCTCATTCAAAAACTTGACAAAATTCAAGATTATGATGTTATAGCTGAGCAAAATCGTAATTTTTGGATAAATCAGTCCGCCACAGATTTATTTTCTGAATTAAAAGATACTTTTAATACAGATTTCCTGCCGCATTGTACATTTATTTTTGAACTGCTAAAAAGTGAATTATCAAATCATCCAGAGGAATTTGACACCATAGTGGAGATTGGAACTGGAAATGGCGATGTTCTAAATTATTTAAGTTCAGAGTTTCCCAATATCAATCGTTTTATCGGTATCGATCTCTGCCAAGACCAAATCGCATTAAATAATAAAAAATATAAAGATAACAAAAGGCTCAATTTTATTGCTTCTGATGCGTTTGATTGGATTCAAACCAATGGCCATGATAAAACCGTTTTTGTGACATCCAGGGGTGTTTTGGAGTATTTTAAAGAGTCTCAGTTACAAGAACTACTTAACACCATATACAATTTGGGACCAACCATGTTTATTGCTATTGAACCCAACGGTGCCGATCATAATTTTGAAACAAACCCGAATTCAGAACTCTACGGCCACGAACCTTCGTTTTCGCATAACTATCCTCATCTCTTTAAGAATGCCGGCTTTAATATATGGCATTTTTCACAGAAAGTATGGTTTAAAGCTACTGACAAACAAACTTTCGTTGGCGCTAAAAGTTCATGAATATTAATCATAAGAACTAATTTTAAAATGAGATAAGCGTGTGTGGCCACAATTCCGAAAAGGTTAAACAGAAAAACTATTTAAAACTATGGGCGATTTTATAAAAAGAAATGAGATTTGGGTATTTTTAGCTCTTGGACCAATAGTTAGTGCGCTTTTTGTCTATGCTAGAGTACAAGGACTTTTTCCAAGATTTGTGTATACCAATGGACGTTTTTGCATCCTCTTACTATTCTTAATTATTTTAGTCCAATATACCAGGGGTATTCAGGGTGTTATGGATATCTTCAAACCAATGTTAAATTGGAAGGTGCATCCTAAATGGTATTTGTTTAGCTTAATGTTTGCATTTGTTGTAGGTGGAATTACCTTGTTTCTTAAAGGATTATACACAACAGGCGATTACTCATTATTTTTAAAAACAAATTTCGGAGTTTTAACTTTTCGCGGAATTGTGGCTTTATTTGTATGGGCCTTCCTTGGTGAAGTTGTTTGGGTCAGTTATTGTATTCGCGAATTATCAAAAAGAGTCAAGCCGTTTTATGCCAGTCAAATTGTTGGGTTTGTATGGACTTTATGGTGGATTCCAGTCGTCATTCATGGCGAAGGTGTCCTACCAGGCATACCAATATTGTCTTTGGGTATTTTTATGTTAGGAATTGCAGGAATGTGCACCATTGTTTACGGCCATTCCAAAAGTGGGATTTGCGTATTATTATTGCAGTTTGCTCTTAATATCACACTAAACGCCTTGTCCATCTCCCCCAGTACAGGTGGTATCCCTACGTTTACCGCTTTTTCAATAATTTATTTCTTGACGATGCTTGGTTTTATGTATTTCATGAATCCTATAAAAAAGTTTAAATTATACAATCTTCCCAAAAAACCATCAATAATTGAGACGCGTGCAGAACCCGGCAGCCGATAGATCCCCAATCCTTTGATTAAAATATTTAAACCCCTACCTCTGAAGCTTGAAGTCTAACCAGGATTGATAGAGTTAGAACAGGATAAATTGTTCTATGTTTTGTCTAACGAAATAATTAATTGTCACATTTTTGGTTTTGAACGATGAAAGAAACAATTTATCCCATTTCTCTTAATTATGTTTAGCATAATCATTAAATTTAATTCATGTTCTCGTTTAGAATTTAGTATAATTAAATCTCAACACAAGGGTTACCTTAGAGATTGCAGAATTGCGCTAACTCTCACACACTACAAGCCTACGAATCATCAAATTGCCAAAGAAATAACTAACAATACTTCATCAATAAATTCGAAACAAAATGCATAATCCTACCAGCAGTGTTTATCAATTATTTGAGAAGGCGTCAAGATTATATCCTGATCAGCTTTGTTTGTTAACAGAAACCGATAAACTGACGTATAGGGAAACGGCAGCAGAAATATCTAAAGCTTACGACGCCATCTTAATGCATGCGAAAGATGAAAATTTTATTGGCGTCCCGACAACACGTGGTATAAATCAAGTCATATCCGTTCTGGCGATTCTTAAAGCTGGTAAAGCCTATCTGCCAATCGACTTTGGATATCCTAAAAAAAGGCTTGACTCCATAATTAACAATTCCAACTTGTCGTATTGTATTACTACTGACCAAGATACAAGCCATATCACAGCTCTCGGGCTTAAGCCAATAATCAGTAATGATTCCAATCAGGCTATTGGTTCTAAAACTCCATTAGAAAATAAACCTACAGGAATAACCTATATTCTCTATACTTCAGGCTCCACCGGTGAACCAAAAGGTGTTTGTATGGGTGAAAATGCCATGATTAATCTTATTAATTGGCAAAACAAACATTCTATATGCAAAAATGGTGATCGTACCTTGAAATTTGCACCATTAAGCTTTGATGTATCTTTTCAAGAAATCATGGCCACATTGAGCAGCGGCGGCACTTTAGTTCTGATTAATGATATGCTAAGACTCGACATGGTAGCGCTTTTAAATTATATAGATAAGCAGAAGGTCAACCGGCTTTTTCTGCCATTCGTAGCACTACAAGCCTTAGCTGAAGCTGCCATGAGCACCAACCACTACCCTTCTTCTTTAAAAGAAATAATGACGGCTGGGGAGCAACTTAAAATCACACCTCAGGTCATCAATTTATTTACTAAATTAAAAACCTGTATACTTTACAACCAATATGGACCTACAGAATGCCATGTGGTTTCAGAATTAAAATTAGACGGAAATCCTGCCGATTGGCCAACTCTGCCATCCATTGGTAAGGCTATAAGTAATACCGGTTTATATATCCTTGATTCAGAACAACAAGTCTTATCGGATGGGAACATTGGCGAGTTGTGCATTGCTGGCGAGTGTTTAGCGGAAGGTTATTTGAACAAACAAGAATTAACAGATGAAAAATTTGTTGGTTGGAAATCTCCTGACGGTAAGTATGATCGGATATATCGGACGGGTGATATTGCTAAATACCTACCTGACGGAAATATAGAGTTCCTTGGACGGAAAGATGATCAGGTCAAAATTAGTGGCCATAGAATTGAATTGGCAGAAATAGAATCGGCCATTAACTCATTGTCGGGTATTCTCCAGACGGTTGTCATTGCGTCCAATCACTTGGGCGGTCAATCGCAATTAGTTGCTTATATGCAATCTAATCATGACAACTTAGATATTGTTGACATCCGTAAGAAAGTTTCTGAAATATTACCGGACTACATGATGCCGTCTTATTTTATATTAGTTGAAGAATTTCCAAAAACTTCAAGTGGTAAGATTGACAAAAGAAGCTTACCCGCACCAGAATATAGCAGACCCAATTCCGCGCCTCCATACAAAGCAGCAACTACTAAAATTCAGAAAAATTTGACCAAGGTATGGGTTGATTTATTGCACATTCCGGAAATAGGTATTGATGACAACTTTTTTGAATTGGGCGGAACATCCCTCTTGGCACAGAAACTAGTAGCTGTTTTATTAAATGATTACGACTATAAATTGCCTGTAACAAAACTCTACCAATTTCCAAGAATTGCTGAAATCTCAGCCTATTTAGAACCTAATAAGAGTACGAAAACAAAAAAAACATATAAAAACAATACTAAAAACGGAATATCAAAAGATGTAGCTGTTATTGGGATGGCCGGCAGATTTCCAGGAGCAAATTCCATCCAAGAATTGTGGGAGGTTCTTAAAAATGGAAAAGAGACCATCTCATTTTTCTCTCCTGAAGAATTAGATCGTGCTATTCCTGAAGATTTACGGAATGATCCTTTATACGTCAGAGCGCGAGGCATTATCCCATCAGCTCCAGAATTTGATCCTGCATTTTTTGGATTAAATCCGAAGGTTGCTTCGGTCATGGATCCGCAACAACGTCTATTTTTAGAAGTGGCTTGGGAAGTCCTCGAGCAATCGGGACACCTACCCAAACATTACGATGGAAGTGTTGGCGTGTATGCAGGCACTGGCATGAATACCTATTATAAGAATAACATTCTGCCCAACCCAGAATTATTGAATCAGGTAGGCGATTTCCAAGCGAGTACCCTCAACGAAAAGGATTATATCGCCACAAGAACTGCTTATCACTTAAATCTAAAGGGACCTGCTGTCAGTGTACATTCTGCGTGTTCAACTTCGTTGCTTGCCATATCGCAGGCAACTGAAGCTATTAGAAATGGACAATGTGATGTAGCAATTGCCGGTGGGTCTAGCGTGACTGTTCCAATACGTAGTGGTCATCTTTATCAAGAAGGTTCTATGTTAAGTCCTGATGGCCATTGCCGATCATTTGACAAAGATGGAAAAGGAACTGTATTTAGTGATGGATGTGGCGTTGTCCTCCTCAAAAGTTTAGAAGCAGCAAAAGCGGATGGCGATCATATCTATGGCATTATAAAAGGGGTCGGAATTAGTAACGATGGTGGTGGCAAAGGCAGTTTTACGGCTCCAAGTGTTGAAGGGCAATCAGAAGCTATCTACCGTGCGCTTCAGGATGCAAATTTAGCGCCATCCAATATTAGTTATATTGAAACGCATGGTACAGCCACTCCTATTGGTGACCCAATTGAGATGGAAGGCCTACATGATGCTTTTGGCGAACAGCCAAATAAGAATTATTGTGCCATTGGCTCAATAAAAAGTAATATGGGGCATTTAACGGCTGCGGCTGGTGCAGCTGGATTCATAAAGACTATTCTAGCAATGAACCACCAACAAATTCCCCCATCATTAGGTTTTACAAGTCCTAATCCAGCTATCGATTTTGCAAACAGTCCATTTTATGTCAATAACGTGCTTAGCGACTGGGATTCTGAAGGAATCCGTCGGGCCGGAATTAGTTCATTTGGGGTTGGAGGCACCAATGTACATGTCGTAGTAGAAGAATTTGTTAATAAACAAACACCTTCAGGTGAAAGCAAGCCCTTGCAGATTCTAACTTGGTCGGCAAAAAGCAAGAATAGTCTTGATGGGTATCAAGAGGCGCTTGGTAATTTTATAAACGCTTCAAATGACATTAAATTGGCAGATGTGGCCTATTCACTGAGCGCTACAAGAGATTCCTTTAACAAACGACGCTTTATTTTAGCCACAGATTCAGAAGACGCCGTGAAACAGCTCATATCTGAAAATGGATCAACGGTAAAGACATCTGAGTTAAAATCCATTCCTCAAAATCTGGCATTTCTTTTTCCTGGCCAAGGGGCACAATATTTACAAATGGGGAAAGCACTTTATGAGCAGGAATCTGTATTCCGTGACGCCGTAGATGCGTGTGCTAAAATTCTACAGGAGGCATTTAAATATGATATTCGTAATATTATTTATCCTGAGAAAGATTCTGTTGAAGCTGAAGATCAGTTAAAAGATACCCAATATACACAACCAGCATTATTTGTTATAGAGTATGCGCTTTCTCAACTATGGATGAATTGGGGGATTAAACCCACCCTTCTATGCGGCCATAGTATTGGCGAATTTGTAGCCGCCCACTTGGCTGGAATATTTAGCTTAAAGGACGCATTATTATTAGTTGCCGTTCGTGGAAGATTGGTAAGTAGTCTTCCTGGAGGCAGTATGCTTTCCGTGAGGACACCATACGAGAGTTTAGCCCCAATGGTTCCAAAGACCCTATCTGTTGCAGCGGTCAATTCCGATCTATTATGCGTGATTTCAGGTGAAGATGCTCCAATTGCAGAGTTTGCGAAAATTTTAGAGGCAAAGGAAATACCCAATCGTTTACTTTTAACGAGTCACGCATTTCATTCCAATATGATGGATCCTGTCTTAGAAGCATTTGAAGCTGAAGTTAGAAAGGTGGCTTTGAACATTCCACGCCTTCCTCTTATATCTACGGTTACTGGCACATGGCTCAGCGATTCGGAAGCTACAGATCCGAAATATTGGACCGATCATTTACGTGCCACGGTTCGCTTTTCGGATGCAATGGATACTGCCCTAGACTTAGACGATCTGCTGCTCTTGGAAGTGGGGCCCGGTCGTGCTTTAGCTACTTTATCACAACAAAAAAAGAAAGCCAAATCAGCTACTTCAATCGCGAGCTTAGTGGCACCAAACGCTGATCAAAACTCCTATCACACCCTGCTTTCCGCATTAGGTCAGCTTTGGCTAAAAGGCATTGAACCCGATTGGCAAGCTTTTTATAAAGGTCAATCCCGTCAAAGAATCGCTTTACCAGCATATGTTTTCGACCGTAAATTATGTTGGGTAGATCCACCAATGGTACCTCATAACGCCAACATGAAGGCGCCAACCACAGAAGCCAATAATTACCAATCTGAACAAACAAATAACAATCAATCTATACAATCACAATACCATATGGATACTGTTGCACAACCACAAAGAAAAACTAAGATTCTGGAAAAAATTTCAGATATCATCATGGACACATCAGGAATAGAACTGGAAGCGTCCGAGCATGATCATAACTTTCTTGAACTTGGCCTTGACTCTTTGGTTTTAACCCAAATGGCCATCACGTTTAGAAATGATTTTAATACCCCAATTACTTTTCGAGAATTAAATGAGGAATTGAGCACTCCGAATTTATTAGCAGAGCATTTGGACCAAGTGCTTCCTAAAGAAACACTTGCACCAACACCAATTATCAGCCCAGTGGCCGATTTTACTAATAACAATCCATCTACTTTCACACCTCATTCGCATTCGCAAGCACAGTCTCATTTGCAGACTCAAAATTTTAATAGTAATTCTAATAGCACAAATGGTAATCCAGCTTTAAATCTGATTGCACAGCAATTGCAATTATTGGGTAAGCAAATAGAATTACTTCAAGGAAATGGTACTTATGCTCCACCATCGCCAACGCAGCAGCAAGAAAAGCCTATGGTTCAGACGGACAGAATGTCTGGCCCAGTTCCAGCCAATACAACCAAAAGTACACCCACTGAAGTGTTATCTGAGGATGAAAAAAAAGAACATCAAAAGCCATTTGGGGCTTCGCCTAAAATAGAAAAGAATGCCTCTGATGTCAATGATAGCCAAAAAGCTTTCTTGAATAATTTGACAACAAATTACAATAACAAAACCGCGAATAGCAAAGCCTACGCTCAAAAACACCGATCGCATATGGCTGATCCAAGGGTGGTTTCTGGTTTCAAACCATTAACCAAAGAGCTGGTCTACCCGATAGTGGTTGGAAAATCTTCGGGGAATAAACTCTGGGATATTGACGGCAACGAATATATTGATGCCTTAAATGGTTTCGGCTCCTGCTTATTTGGTCATCAACCTGATTTTATTAAAGAAGCATTGCACAATCAAATTGAACTTGGTTATGAAGTTGGTCCACAACATCCTTTGGCTGGTGAAGTTTGCGAATTGCTTTGCGAATTAACGCATCACGACCGATCAGCCCTTTGCAATACGGGCTCAGAAGCAGTATTGGGCGCCATGCGAATTGCACGGACAGTAACAGGCAAATCATTGATTGTTGCTTTTTCAAAATCCTATCATGGCATAACCGATGAGGTTTTGGTAAGAGGTTCTCGTATAAAGAAATCCTTTCCTGCTGCACCAGGAATTATGCCAGAATCAGTCCAAAACATGTTGATTTTGGATTATGGTACTGAAGAAAGTCTACAAATTATCCGAGAAAGAGCCCACGAATTGGCCGCCGTACTTGTGGAGCCTGTTCAGAGTAGAAGACCAGAGTTTCAACCTGTAGAATTCTTACGAGAAGTTCGAAACATCACAAAAGCTTCAAATACCGCCTTTATTTTTGACGAGGTCATCACGGGGTTCCGCATGCATCCACAAGGAATTCAAGGCATGTACGATATTAAAGCAGACATCGCCACTTACGGAAAGGTAATCGGTGGAGGACTATCTATTGGAGCTATAGCGGGTAGCAAAAAATATATGGATGCGCTTGATGGTGGGCACTGGCAATTTGGAGATGATTCCTATCCAGAAGTCGGCGTCACTTATTTCGCTGGGACATTCGTACGCCATCCGTTGGCATTAGCATCTGCAAAAGCCTCATTGATCCATTTAAAAGAAAACGGGCCAAAGCTTCAGGATGATTTATCAAGAATGACCGACCGATTGGCCTCAGAAATGAATTCATTCTTTAAAAATCATGAGTTACCACTTGAAATCAATCACTTTAGGTCCTTGTGGAGATTGTCCTTTAAAGAGGAGGTGCCTTATGGCGAATTGGTTTTTGTACTCATGCGACTTAAAGGAGTGCATGTTTGGGATGGTTTTCCTTGTTTCTTGACCACAGCCTACACAGAAGAGGATGTTACTTATATCATAAACGCGTTCAAGGAAAGTATCCATGAACTTCAAAAAGCAGGTGTATTTCAATCCAATTCAAATGATAAAACCACCTCAAGTACAAAGAACTCCAAAGAATTGAACCAGCCTCCACAACCGGGCGCTAAATTAGGTATGGACGAATCGGGAAATCCAGCATGGTATATTGATGATGAAAATAATGAAGGAGCCTATAAAAAAATTGAATTATAGAAGCTACAAACCATAAGAGTCTGAATGACAGAAATATAGTGGGGATTGATTCAACACTTGTTTAATTACAAATTATTTACAGTTAAAAACTGATGAAAGAGTCTACAATTATCATAGATAACCAACCTAATTTCAATCCTTTTGCAGGACCCGAAATAGAGCGCGTCATCTACACCACCCAACCGCAGGCGGAAATATGGATAGCTTGTAAATTAGGAGATGATGATGCCAACAGAGCCTATAATGAATCGGTAAGCCTTATTTTAAAAGGCGATCTTGATAAATCAGCATTCAATGATGCAGTGCAGACCTTGGTCGGTCGCCATGAAGCATTGAGAGCTGTGTTCAGTACGGATGGCCGATTCATGACCATCTTTAAGAAGTTGGCCATCACCATCGATAATCAAGACTTTTCACAATTTAATGATGCCGAAAAAAACAAGGCCATAAAAGATTATTTATCAGCAATGGCTAATTATGTCTTTGATTTGGTAAAAGGTCCTTTATTGAAAGTTGGACTTCTTAAGTTATCTGAGACGGAACACCAATTGGTGCTCACCGGACATCATATTATTTGCGACGGATGGTCAATAGGGATTATGCTTCAAGAATTGGGAGGTCTTTATTCTGCCAATGTCCTCAAAAAGCCAAACACGCTACCCAAACCTGAAAGTTTTTCCGCCTATGCGGATGAGCAGCAAGCTTATTTGGCAAGTCCTCAGCATACCAAAAACGAGAATTTTTGGCTTGATAAATTCAAGGGTACAGTACCGCAACTTACTTTACCTACAGATTTTCCACGGCCCCAGTACAGAACATTCAAAAGTGAGCGTTTAGATTTACCAATGTCGATGGCATTGGTAAATGCACTGAAGAAAACCGGGCTTAAATCTGGATCCAGTTTAGTGACTACCCTCCTATCCACTTTCGAGATTTTTCTCTATACACAAACCGGACAAGAGGACATTGTTTTAGGTCTCCCATCAGCCGATCAAGCAGCAAGTGGTAAAATTCAAATGGTTGGTCATTGTGTAAATTTACTACCATTACGAAGTAAAATTGATACGACCCTTTCTTTTAAGGACTATCTCAAACAACGTAAACCTCAGCTTTTTGACGCCTATGAACATCAGAAATTTAGTTTTGGAGAATTACTTCAAAAGCTGTCCATAGCAAGAGACCCATCTAGAGTTCCGTTGGTTCCAGTGGTATTCAATATCGATATGGGTCTGGATGATGGCGTGTCATTTGAAGGTTTGGAATATCAATTGAAAAGTAATCCAAGAGCGTACGAAACCTTTGAAATTTTCCTAAATGCTTCAGGTTCTGCCGATGCTCTTGTGTTAGAGTGGTCCTATAATTCAAATATATTTAAGCCTGAATCTATAAAAGAGATGATGGTTTCTTTTGAAAAAGTTGTTCAAAGCATCGTAGCCAATCCTGATGTTAAGATTGGTGATATTATTAAAATAGATGCCTCAGAGTATGCTGAATTGAACAATACCGTTGCTTCTTATCCAAAACAACCTTTACACGAATTACTTCTAAAACAAGCTCAGGCCAATCCTTCAAGAACAGCTCTAAAATTTGGCGATGCGGAAATTTCCTATGGTGAATTGGAACGCCAGGTGCATCAAGTGGCTCATTATTTGAAGGAACAGGGAGTTGAAAACGGCGATTTCGTTGCTGTTTCTTTGCCGCGTTCCATTGAGCTGATTGTCACTTTAATAGCCATTATGGAATGTGGTGCCGCATATCTTCCTCTAGACCCTAGCTATCCAAACAAACGCTTGGCATTTATGTTGCAGGATTCAGAAGTTAAATTCACGATAACCACAAAAGAATTTTCTTCTGCATTAGATTCTAACACAAAACTCTTGCTCTTAGAAAATATATTTTCAAATTTAGCAAGATATCCTATAACGCCTTTAAAAGAAAAGGTAGACGTTGAAAATATTGTTTATATCCTTTATACGTCAGGCTCTACCGGAAAGCCCAAAGGCGTACCGATTACCCATAAAAACCTGGTTAATCTTTTATTTAGTGTCTTGAAAAAACCGGGGATTAAAGCTTCAGATACCTTAATTTCAATCACTACAATCTCATTTGATATTGCCATGGTAGAGCTGTTTGCCCCGCTCTTAATTGGTGCTAAATTGATCATCACCAATGAGGAAACATCCAAGGATACCCGATTGTTGCTCGATGTGATGAAGAAGGAGAAAATTACCATGATGCAGGCTACTCCTGCCACTTGGCAAATGTTATTATACTCAGGATGGGATGAACCTTTACCCCTTAGAGCCATCTCAACAGGAGAGGCACTGCCGTTGGTTTTAGCAAAAAGCATTCTGAAACAAGTGACTGAGCTTTGGAATATGTATGGACCTACCGAAACCACTATTTGGTCTGCGATGAAGAAGATATCCAAGGAAGACACTAGCATTACCATCGGCCATCCCATGGCCAATACCCAACTTTATGTTGTTGATGAGCACAATCGATTGGTTTCACCTAATAAAATTGGGGAACTTTGCATTGCCGGTGACGGTGTTGCTCAAGGCTATTGGAAGCGCGACGATTTAACTGCTGAAAAATTCATAAAAAACCCTATCGAAACTGATTTAGGCCCTACCCTATACCGCACAGGCGATTTGGCCAGATTACTTCCTTCAGGCGATGTACATTGTTTGGGACGCATAGACCATCAGGTTAAAATTAGAGGTCAGCGTATTGAACTGGAAGAAATAGAACAAGCGCTCGATGCCTTGGACCACATTCAGTCGGCAGTAGTTTTGCTCAATGAGGATCAATTAATCGCAAATGTCATAGCTTCAGATTTAGATAAACTGAATACAAATCAAGTGAAGGTTTGGAAAGACGTCTTAAAAGATCAACTTCCTGCCCACATGATTCCGAATCAATTTATTTTAGTCAAAGCTTTCCCGACAACGCTTAGTGGAAAAATCGACCGAAAAGCATTGTTGCAGAACCTCCCCTCCAAAGATGAACAGTTAGGTTTTAGTGCACCTGTTACCGAATCAGAAAAAATAATCACTTCCATATGGGAGGAATGCCTCAAAATTGACAAGATTGATAGTCGCAGTGACTTTTTCGAACTTGGGGGACATTCTGTTGTTGGGGTTCAAGTAATGGCCAAAATAGAGAAAGTAACTGGAAATAGATTACCCTTGGTAGCATTACTCAAACATCCTACGGTCAAAGAATTGGCTGCATACATGGATCGTGAATTCATTGTATGGGACTCCTTGGTTCCACTTAAACCAGAAGGTACAAAACCAGCTTTATATGTGGTTCATGGCGCCAACCATAATGTTTTAATGTTCAATGCCCTGGCTCATCATTTAGATAAAGACCAACCCGTTTTCGGTCTCCAATCCAGAGGATTAAGTGGTGTAGATGAACCACACGATTCAATCGATCAAATGGCAGCAGATTATATATCTGAAATTCTTGCATCAAATCCGAACGGACCTTATGCCTTAGGGGGATTCTCTTACGGTGGGATCGTTGCCTTTGAAATGGCCAGACAATTAAGAGCCCAAGGGAAGGTAGTTACAATTGTTGCACAATTTGACACCTATGTTTACCCGTCTTACTATTATACTAATCCTGTTAAGAAAAAGTTACTCTCAAACCTATTTCAAATGGGAAAAGTTGTGTACTTAAGTTTTAATATGTTTGCGAGCAAAAAACATTTTATACGACGAAAAGAATTGTTGAAAATCCAAATCTCTGGATTATTTTTAAGGTTAAAACATGGCAAGGAGAAACAGTACGAAATGCAATTCAACGTGCCCTACAAAATGGAAGAAAATCACCAAAAAGCCACTAACGCCTATACGATTACTCCCCAAGATTTTGTAATCGATTTATTTAGAGCCATGGAGGAAATTAATTTTGTCCATGACCATGATTTATTAGGATGGAAAAAAATGGGTCTTAGAGGTATTCGAAAACACATGGTCCCGGGCAACCATGTGGATATGTTTGACGAACCCCATGTCAAAGTTTTAGCAGAAAAACTTCAAGAGGTGCTGGACAATAAAACCTTAGAAAGTGTATAGCACGATCAATTGTAAAACGATTGAATCCGTTATTCCTGATTCCAACCATACTATGGAAGCGGATCATGGCATAAAACTTTATAAGATTGAGTTATCAAAACTTCAAGACTTAGTTCCTGATTTAATGGGTCTTTTGTCTCACTCCGAATGTAATCGGGCCAATCGATATCATTTTACAAAAGATAAAAATAGATTTGTTATCTGTAGAGCACTTCTGAAATTTCTTTTAGCTAAACATATTGTGGTAGACATTGGCGAAATCAATCTCAAGGTCGATATAAACAAAAAGCCATATTTACCTTCACATCCCTCCGTCTTTTTTAATGTTAGCCACGCAGAAGCTTATGCACTTATTGCTATAGGAAAAAGCCAGATAGGTATTGATATTGAATTTATTAATAGAGGTTTTAATTATGACGATATCTTAAAACATGTTTTCAATCAGAAAGAAATAAATACCATCACCGTTCATAGTGACAAACATCTTTCTTTTTATAAATTCTGGACACGTAAGGAAGCCGTGGTAAAAGCGGTTGGAAAAGGAATTGACGATAATATTTCGAAAATTCATGTTTTAGATGGTCTCCATTCATTACCCTCATCATTATTTAGCAATTATAAAGTAATTACTATTCTTAGCTTCCAATTAAATCCAGACTATATTGGTGCTCTATCGGTTACTGAAGACCTTTCTAATTTAGAAAAAATCACACTCCTACCTGCGCCAACAAGAGAGCAACTTAAATTGTTATTTTGAATTTTTAACCTAAATGAATCGGAAACCATTAAGGAACTGAAACCGGTTGATCTTTCATATCCAAAAAACATGTGTTCCGCCAGCATTCTAAAGTTTGTAAATTTCTGAACATAAATTCTCCAATCTCACCATTTACTTGCATTTTGTAACTTAGGTTACAGTAATTCTGCTACAAGATTGTTATCTTTAGCAGTATTAGAAATAAGCTATATTAAGGCTAAACCATAAAGGTATTTAAAGCTAATAACATGGGTAAGACGATAATAAATATATAAAAATGGACTCAAAAGCACATTGGGAATCTGTATATGAGAGCAAAAGTCCAAACGAAGTCAGCTGGACTCAAGAAAAACCTGAAATTTCTTTGAAATTAATAGAGGAATCAGAGGTTTCTAAAACAGCTAAGATTATCGATATTGGTGGTGGCGACAGTAAACTCGTGGATTTTCTAATTGAAAAAGGGTATCAAGATATTACCGTATTGGATATTTCTGCCAAAGCCCTTGAAAAAGCAAAAAAGCGCTTAGGAGAAAAAGCCGATAGTGTACAGTGGATTGTTAGTGATGTTACCAAGTTTGAACCTACAGATATTTATGACTTATGGCACGACCGTGCGGCATTTCATTTTTTAACGTCAAAAGAACATATTAAAACGTACACAACCATCACCAGCAATTTTGTGGCCGACAGATTAATCATAGGTACCTTTTCAAAACAAGGCCCAACCAAGTGTAGCGGTTTGGAAATTTCCCAATATGATGAAAACGGTTTGGCAGAAGTATTTGAAACGCACTTTGAAAAAACAAAATGCCTCACCACCGATCATATCACACCCTTTGAAACTATACAGAACTTTCAATTCTGCAGTTTTAAAAAATTGAAACATCCCATTATTAAAAAGTAAAAATAAGATAAATAACTTTATCCAATAAAATTTAAACAATATGAATATCAAACAATTTGAATACAAACCCCTTTCACACTATTCCTACGCCATAATTAGTGATGGCAAGATGGCGGTTATTGATCCAGAACGTGATCCACAGCAATATTATGATTTTGCAAAAACCAATAACGCCAAAATCTCAGCAATCATCCAAACACATCCACATGCCGACTTCGTGAGCTCACATCTTGAGATTCATAAAGACACTGGAGCCACGATTTACAACAGCGAAAAATTAGGTGCGGACTATCCTCACAAATCTTTTGATGACGGCGATACTATCAGTTTGGGCAAGATTACGCTGAAGGCCATCAATACACCGGGACACTCTCCAGACAGTATAACGATAGTTGCTACAGAAGGTGATAAAACCGCAATGTTTACTGGTGATACTCTGTTTATTGGAGATGTTGGGCGTCCGGATTTACGTGAAAGCGTTGGTAATATGACCGCGAAACGCGAAGAGTTGGCGGAAATGATGTTCGATACCATGACCACTAAATTTAATGATTTACCAGATGACACGGTTGTATATCCTGCTCATGGTGCCGGTTCACTCTGTGGAAAAAACCTAAGTGAAGCCGCCAGTAGTACTTTGGGCGATGAACGTATGGGCAATTGGGCCTTTAAAGACCAATCCAAAGAGCAATTCATGAATACCTTACTCGACGGTCAGCCTTTTATTCCTTCTTATTTTGGATTTAATGTTGACATCAATAAGGCTGGAGCGGATGATTTAGATCCAACCCTAGATAAGATTCCTTTTGAAGAAAACACAACGGCTACGGGTCTCATTATTGACATGAGAGATGAAGCCTCATTTAAGAAAGGACATTTAAAAGGAAGCATTAACATTCAAGCGGACTCTGATACGGCAAAATTTGAAACGTGGATCGGCTCTATTGTTGCACCAAAAGAAAAATTTACTTTGGTCATCGACAATAAAGAAAACAAGGACAAGCTTTTAAACCGATTGGCCAAGATAGGTTACGAAAAGCAGGTGATTAAGGTCATTACGCTTTCAGATGAAAATTTGGTAAAAACTAAGACGTTAGATTTGGCAGATTTTAAAAAGAATCCAGACAACTATACTATTGTGGACATCAGGAATCAAAGTGAGATAGAAGACGGTAAGTTTTTCAAAAAAGCGCTTGAGCATCCACTCTATGACCTGCGCGACACCGCAAGTAAGATCCCTACCGATAAGCCTATAGTTGTGCATTGTGCAGGTGGCTATCGAAGTGCAGCGGGAAGTAGTATCCTTGAGAACGAAATGCAAGGTGTTACAGTTTATGATTTAAGCGATGCGATAGAAGAATTTAAAGACTGATGCTAAAATCACGAACCTCGGGGCTATTAAAAACCCTCAATTGGCCACAAAATAATGATACTCGATTTGTAGTGGATTAGTTTTTACTTCTATTTTGTGCAACACACACTTACCTGAATGGCCTTGCTGTTCAGGTAATGTTGTAGAACAAGTTAAAGAGTAATTTCTTTTTTATAGTATAACTTCCTTACCAAGAGATGTTAAATCCTGGCCAATTAAAGCTTATGTAGCCAGTGTAATTGGGTAAAGGAGCAATTAATGCGTAATTTTATAAACAATCAAAAAAAATAGTAAAAACATAATTATGGAAACAAATTTAGAACTGCAAGAAGGCACTTCAATGCCACGAATTGGTGACGACGCTCCAGATTTTGAAGCGGTGACCACAAAAGGAAATATAAAATTTTCAGAGTTTGCAAAAGACAAATGGGTGGTGATGTTCTCACATCCAGCGGATTTTACACCAGTATGTACCACAGAGCTGAGTGGATTTGCTTCTCGTAAAAGTGAATTTGACGCACTAAACACTGAGTTGTTAGGCTTAAGTATTGATAGTATCCACTCTCATATGGGTTGGGTTCAAAATGTAAGGGAAAACACTGGTGTTTATTTCGATTTTCCAATCATTGCCGATATTGATATGAAAGTAGCAAAATTGTACGGGATGCTACAACCTAATGAGAGTGAAACTGCCGCAGTGCGTGCCGTGTTTTTTATAGATCCGAGTAAGAAAATACGATTAATCATGTATTATCCTTTGAACATCGGTAGAAACATGAATGAAATCTTACGTGTTTTAGAGGCGCTCCAAATTTCAGACGAACACAAGGTTGCTATGCCTTTAGATTGGAAAAAAGGGGATAAAATTATCGTTGGTCCACCAAAGACACTGGATGAGCTTAACGCAAGATTGGCTGACGATTCTGTTGAAAAGGTAGATTTTTATCTCGCTAAAAAGCATCTTTAATCCCCATTAGTGGCTTTTAAAACACTGAAGCTCTTATCTTTTCAACGTCCTTTTAAAAGAATTTTAAATAGTGATTAAAAGAGTACCTTTTAAAGATTATCTATTTGTAACAGTACATGTATTGCTTTTTATAGCTTATTTTTTACCTCTATGTTTATTAAATATTCAACTACCCGAATGGTTATGCTATTCGGGTTTAGTTTTAATGGTACTTTCCATTTCATTCGGAATCATAGCCCTTTTACAGTTGAACACTAAACTTTCACCTTTCCCATCTCCAGTGACTTCTGGCACTTTGATCACCAAAGGAGCTTATCGTATATCAAGACATCCTATTTATACCGCTCTGATTTTTTCGGGACTCGGTTATGCCCTTTATCAATCGTCATTTTATAAAATTTTGATTACATTTTTTATATTGATCCTGTTTTATTTTAAATCGATATATGAAGAAAAATTATTAGCAAAAAAATTTCCAGAATATAGAGATTACAAGAGAATAACACGACGTTTTATGTGAATTTTACTATATCATCTTGGATAATTTCCAAAAAACATGAAGGATTACTTAAAGTGACTTTTTGATTTTGTTCTATAACTCATTTTAGTCCATGAGTACGCGCCTCATAATAGGAATTCATAAGTATCATATTAAAATATTATGGAAAATATAGGAAACATTAAACCAATCGAAAACTCACTACTTTTTCTGGAGTATAAATTGGGGTTTTCTTTAAATAAGATTTCATAGCGTCCACTGCTTTCATATGATGCTCTTTTCGGTTTTTACCATATTTTTTGGCAACACCTTGAGTGGTTACGAAACTCACTTTATATATCTCTTCAAGATTAAGATGTGATCCTTCATAATAGATTTCCTGGATGCGATGTCCGTTTGGATTTTCTATGCGCATATTAATTTGCAATCCTAAAACTCTCTTGACATAACCTCCCATTTGCCCAAATGGATCCTTACAAAAAGTGCGTTCTAAATTTTCTTCCAGCATCTCTTTAATTTCAGTACCAGTCATTTCTACTGTAGAAACAGGAGGATTCATTGGTGCTATATTATAAAGATCATTCTCGGTAATGTCTCCAAATATGGGAGCGCCATAACGCCACCCGTTTGAAAATGCGATATCTGTTTTTGTGGCATTTGCTATAGCATTTAACAAAAAACTATCCATGGTTGAATTAATGGTATTGTAGCGATGTAATATAGTATCAGTACGTCCTAAAACAACAGTTCCAATGTTCTGATACGGCTTTAGAACCTTCTCAACCAATACGTCTATCTTTTCACTTTTAGGTAATGAACTGTCAATTTTAATAAGTTCGTAGGCATAGTTTTTAATAGTATTTTTTTCTATCTCAAGGGTGAATTTCCCCATAAATGAACCGTGGCACCCACATTGTACAATACGTGCCCCATTAATCATAAGAGGTTTATAAATTCTATTGTGGGTATGTGCGCTTAAACAAATGTCAACACCCTCTACTTGCTCCAAAAGTGCAACATCTTGCGGAAATCCATTATGTGACAGCAAGACTATCACATCTGCTCCTTGAGCTTTCAGACTCTTAATGTGTTGTGGCACCTCATCAACTCCAGAAGTAAACTTCAATCCCTTACCCATCTTTTCTGGCATAACTTTGTCAACAATCATGGCACAAATTCCGATAACCCCTATTTTCACACCTCCTTTTTCGTACATCATAGTGGGATTTAAAAAACTTGAGCCATCTTCATTATAGACATTACAGCCTAATATTGGAAACGTTAAATGCTCACTAATCTCTTGTAGTCGTTCCGGACCATAGCCAAAGTCCCAATGTCCTATCAAGGCATCGAGTTTTATTGAATTTAAAATAGGGATAATCGCTTCTCCTTGCGAATCTACCAGAGGTTTAGTGCCGTGTAATGTATCACCGCCATCAAAAAGCAGTGTATTCGGGTTATCATTCCTTATAGCTTCCACAAGTCCAGCAATACGCTCATATCCGCCAACGGTTTCTACGACCTCTCCCGTTTCGTTGTAGAACAATTCTGGGTGCGGTGCTAAATATCCGTGTACATCGTTTATAAATAATATATTCAGTTTCATATTTAGATATTTTGTCAGTAAGAAATTGTGTAATATACTTTCTAACGTCAACCATAAATTTACAATTTTTGTCGATTTTGGACATTAAGATTCTCTTGGTATAGCCCATGAGCCATGTGTAAGAAATTATCTTTTTGTCCGAGGTAAACGTCCGTGCACTAATACCAAGTGGTGAAAATCATATTATTTTAAACTTCTAAGGAACTTTTTAAATCCTTCATCATTATAATCCGCCATTCCCTTATGCGTCAATACCAAGTTTCCTTTGGCATCAATAATATAGGTGGTAGGAATTGCTGACGACTGGTACATTGGAGGTAAATTGCTTGCAGGAGCATAAATGGGTAAGTTATATCCTTTTCGTTTATCGAAAGCTTTGGCAAGTTCAAAATCCTGATCTAAGGAGAGCATGACAAAGGCTACTTCATCTCCCAGGTCTTCGTGCAACTTATCAATGCTCGGCATTTCGGCAATACAAGGTGGACACCAAGTGGCCCAGAAATTCATAAAAATAACCTTACCTTTCAAAGCTTCCAAGGAGGTAACATTACCATCGCTATCCATCAATTTTAAACTAAAATCTGCTTTTTCAAATTCTGACGCAATCGCAATATCGTTCTCATTTTCTCGTACTTGGGTAATGTCTTTTACATTAGGATTCATCAATCCAGTAGCTAGAATGCCGCGTTGTGCAAATCCAATCACTTCAGTATGCAATCCGGTGGCGTAAAGTGTAATGGCAATTACAGCAAAAACTCCGTACTGTATCCATGTTTTCTTTTTGTTGTTATCTGTTTTATTATTTTTCATTTGTCTTAAATTTTATTGAAACTCTCAATTGTTTTATGATTGTATCTATTTGATTACTAAATGTTGAATTTGAATTATAAACTACATTAAGAAATGCGAATTAGAATGGTTTGATTTTTGAACGGTCTATTGCGTAACAGAGGATGCATCAGCCTGTATTAAGGATAGATCACAATGAATACACCGACCTTAAAATGTTCGCAAAAAGGCATTTAGGCAATCCGAGGAGGCGGAGATATGCTATCTAAATAGCGATAGCGTAATTTGGAAGTAAAGTGTTGGTTGACCACAACGATGTCATCGGAGAAGTGCGCTTCCCAAGAGCATATCTCAAATTGAAATGGAGAAGTACAATTTCCACTTAAAGTAATGACCTGTGTTTCAAAATGATCCTGTTGCAAAAAGCTATCCGAAGCATCTGATTTCTCACTGCTAGAGTTTTTCTGACAATATGGATTTACAAAAGTAGTGTTGCTTCTACTGAATATAATATTCAATCCATTAGCATCTATCGCAGCAAACTTTGCCAGAAAAATACTTATCAGAACTAACGCTATGTAAGATTTAGTTTTCAAGATAAGGACAAACATAAGGGAAATACTGTGGTACCAATGTAACCTTTGTTACTTTGCCCTGTTAAAGTCTTATTAAATTACCTTGGAGCAAAGATCAAGAGCTCGACAATTTCTAAAAAAACAAGACGGAACTTCAGATACGGGAAAACCTTAGGGTCCGGCCGACTGGCACGACTGGGACAAGCCCAAGAGTAACAAATAAGGAAAAAATTTTTCAAACCATGCAAGCTGCTGACATTAAAAACCATTCGTGAAAAATACCCGATGATCTCACTTTGCTGCGGGATTGGTTCAAGTATTAATTTAAATGCATTGCTTCGTAACTTTTACAATTGAGCTTCATTAATTTAAAATGAGGTTTAGCTCACACAGTTTCACACCACAAGGGTTATTATTGTGGATAAATTACCATTTTGCTCAAATCAGGAAAATGCCGCTCCAATTTTAATGGAATCCTATCCAATTGTCCAAAATGAGATATATAGCCTTTCCGAGCAGATACTAAAATGATCAGGTCGGTATCATCTATATCTCTTGATACAATAAGAAAGTCATCCCAATCTCTAAACTGCTTATATTCCATTGACAGCGTTACTTTATTGTCTTTTGCAAACTTCAATATGGATTGTTGCGTTGCCTCATTGCAATTCAAATGGATTGGAATGGACAATTCCACTGACAATTTTGCTATTTTATTGACCCAATGTGCAAAACCTTCTTCATATTCAGCGTTTGGTGGAACAATGACAAATAACCGTTTATGGCTTACCAAGGAGGTTTCAAAGTCACAGATAAAAAGTGTTTTTTCTGTATTTTGTAAAATACTTTCCATCTTGTCCCCTATCAATTTATCTAAAAACCCGGTTCTTTGAGGCCACCCCAGTAAAATAATATCGGCTATGATTTCCTTGGCTGTACGTGATATTCCACTTGCAGGATTATGGTCAATTGTGGCCATAACAGTAGCGTTGGTATCAGATGCCGTGGTTTCTTTTAAATAGTTTTCCAAGCCTTCCTTGGCCTTATGAATGATTTTCTCTGCTTCAGCAGTATTGGGGACTACAGTTAGTATAGATAGCGGATTACTCGATTTTTTATCTTTAATCAATACGGCGAAATCTAAAACCTTTTCAATATTCACCAAATTGGCAATCGGTATTAAAATTGTTTCTTGAAAAGAAGGGCTGGTCAATTGCATATTTTCATCGTCGTCTGAAGCTCTAACAATCATTTTTGCAGCACTTTCTGTAACAAAGGATGCAATGATACATGTTACAAGAATCAATATAACCGTACCATTAAGAATATTGTCATCCAAAATTCCTGCCTTATATCCAACCAAAATCACCGCTAAGGTTGCTGCGGCATGGGCACTACTCAATCCAAAAATTAACTTGCGCTGACCTTTGGAAAATTTAAAAATTACTTGGGTTAAAAAAGCTGCTGCCCATTTCCCAAAAAGAGCCACCATGGTGAGTGTCCCCGCAACAATTAATGCCATAGGTCCACTCATAATTACACTAATATCCACGATCATGCCCACACTAATAAGAAAAAAGGGAATAAATAAAGAATTGCCTATAAATTCAATGCGATTCATCAAGGCAGAAGAGTGTGGTATAAGCTTATTCAGTGCCAATCCCGCAACGAACGCTCCAATTATGGATTCCAAACCGGCGATCTCTGCTAAAAATGCAGAAAAGAAAACTACCGAAAGCACAAAAATATAATGGGAATGTTTCTCGCTCTCCAATTTCCTAAAGAACCATTTTGCAATTCTTGGAATAACCATAAACATAAATGCTGAAAACAAGACCAAGGATATCCCCAAACGAACCCAAAATTCCTGAGTGAGTCCTCCATCATGAGACCCTAATATAACCGCCAACATGATAAGAACGGCTGTATCTGTTAGTATTGTTCCGCCAACCGTAATGGCCACAGCAACGTTTTTTGATACGCCAAGCTTGCTGACTATTGGGTAGGTTACCAAGGTATGGGTAGCAAACATACTGGATGTCAGTAGGCTGGCATTAAAATCAAATCCCAAAATATAATGACAAACGGGAAACCCGATTGCAATCGGAATCGTAAACGTTAAGAAACCAAACAGTACACTCTTGTTTCGGGTCGCTCTAAACTGGGTTAAATCAAGTTCCAAACCCGCGATGAACATAATATATAAAAGGCCGATGGTAGAGAAAACATCCACGAAAAGACTTTTCTCTAAAATATTCAAGCCTGCTGGTCCGATGATGATTCCCGAAACAATCAACCCGATAATTCCCGGAACTCGAATCCTGTGCAATATAATGGGCGCCAGAAGGATAATAAAAAGAATCAAGGAAAAAATCAACACAGGATTGTGCAAGGGTAACTGAAATTCTTCTATAAGTTGATTGATAATGACATCCATAGTAAATGAATAAGAGAAAAAATTAAACTATGTTAATTTGAGAATTAAAACAGTCATATATATTACAATTATACAATAAACATTATAAAGAAACAGCATCTATATATTACCTTTATTGGGCTTACTTGCTAAAATTTGATAAAAAACTGAATTTCAAGGAATTTAGTAGAAGTAAAATAACGATTTCAAAAAATTAAATAGAGCTCTGTTACTTATGTTACAGATTTAGAAATAGGGTTCTCATATATTTATATAATAAATTTATCGCTCAAAAGCTTTTATAATATGGAAGACATGCTCTTTTATGATCGGATGCAGTTTGCTTTCACGATCACTTTCCATTACCTATTTCCACAATTGACCATGGGGTTATCTTTAATGATCGTTTATTTTAAATGGCGATTTTTAAGAACCAAGATTGACAAGTATAATGATGCCGCCAAATTTTGGATGAAAATTTTTGCGCTAAATTTTGCAATGGGTGTCGTTACAGGAATTCCGATGGAATTTCAGTTTGGCACCAACTGGGCTAAATTTTCCGAGCTTACGGGAGGCATTATTGGCCAAACCCTGGCTATGGAAGGCATGTTTTCGTTTTTCTTGGAATCGTCGTTTTTGGGCTTATTTCTGTTTGGGGAAAAATTAATGGGTCAGAAGCTGCATTTCTTAACTGGTTTTCTGGTGTTTTTAGGATCTTGGGCAAGTGGCTATCTGATCATTGCCACGCATTCATGGATGCAATACCCGGTTGGCTATGAAATTCTGGAAAATGGAAAATTTGTGCTTAACAATTTTGGAGCGTTGTTCTCTAATCCGTGGTTGATGCCTGCATTTTTACATAATCAAATGGGCTCAGTCATTACCTCTTCATTTGTGGTGGCCTCTATTGGAGCCTTTTATTTATTAAACAATAAGCACAGCGAATTTGGGAAGCTTTTTGTAAAAACAGGTGTTATTTTTGGATTGATCTCCAGTATTTTAATTGCTTTTCCAACAGGGGATTGGGCAGCTAAAAATGTGGCCAAGCACCAACCGGTAACCTTCGCTGCCATGGAAGGTATTTTTGAAACTGAAGATGGTGGCGCTGAGATTATCTTAATCGGGCAACCTGATGTTGAAAACAAAAAACTCGACAATAAAATTGCGGTGCCCAACGTATTGAGCTTTTTGACCTACCAAAGATGGGACGCACAGATAAAAGGGCTTAATGAATTTGATGAAAGTGTCTATCCAACAAACATTCCTGGATTGTATTACTCCTACCATATTATGGTGGGCTTGGGCACCATTTTTATCGGATTGATGCTTATTGCAAGCATCCAATTGTATCGAAAAAAACTATATACTACAAAATGGGTACTCTGGGCGTTGATGTTTATGCTGCCCTTTCCGTATATAGCCAATACCGCCGGATGGTATACTGCCGAATTGGGGAGGCAACCTTGGTTGGTGTATAATCTCTTGCGGACTGCAGATGGGATTTCACCGACTGTTTCATCAGGAAATACCTTGTTCACCTTGCTCGGCTTTATTGGACTTTACGCATTATTAGGACTATTGTTTATCATGCTGGCCGTGAAAATCATCCACAAAGGTCCAGAAACTTCAAAACACAACTAATTATGGAATTATACTGGTATATCATTCTAATGACCATGTTAACCATCTATGTTATTTTGGATGGTTATGATTTTGGTGCAGGAATCATTCATTTGTTCTTTGCCAAAACTGAAAAAGATAAAAAGGCGGTCACCAACGCCATTGGCCCATTTTGGGATGCCAATGAGGTCTGGCTAATAGCCGTTGGTGGCGTTTTATTTTTTGCATTTCCAACCTTGTATGCCTCGTCATTCAGTGGGTTTTACCTGCCGTTGATGATGATTTTATGGCTGCTTATTTTTAGGGCAATTGGTCTTGAACTTCGTGGTCAGATCAAAAACAGAATGTGGGAAGTTATTTGGGATAAAGCTTTTGGGATTGCAAGTTTGTTGTTGGCCCTATTCTTCGGCATCGCCTTGGGAAATATAGTCAGAGGTGTGAATTTGGGCATGGTTACCGATGGTGTCTCCACACATGAACCCCATTTTTTCTTTTTGCCTTTGTGGAATTCAAGTTTTAGTCCGCATTCGGAACATTTAGGGGTTATCGATTGGTTTACTCTAATGTTGGGCCTGGTTGGTGTGATATCCTTGGCGATTCATGGCGCCAATTGGATTATTTTCAAGACCAACTCTGACCTAAACCCAAAACTTAAAAAAGTAATTTTCAATCTTAATTTTGTGCTGTTGGCATTGGTGATCATATCCTTGTCAACATGGCATATCATTGATCCTAATCCATTTCGCAACTTTTTGGAACATCCTTGGTTAATTATTTTTCCGTTGATTGCGTTTACGGGACTCTTTGGTTTGTTTAAAGTAAGGTCATTTAAAAAAGACGGTTTGGGGTTTTTATTCTCAACACTGTTTCTGCTCGGGGGATTAGCTTCTACTGTGGCCTCCATATTCCCTAAAGTATTGCCTTCTACAAACGATGTCAATCCTTCTTTAACCTTATATAATGTTGCAGCGCACGAATATGGTTTAGCTATTGGCGTATATTGGTTTGTAATTGCAGCACTTTTGGTCGCGGTCTATATGTTTGTTCAATATCGTGTTTTCCGTGGAAAGATGGATGATGTAGGCTATGGCGACCATTAACTTTCCAAGTAATCCTTTGTTATGACAGACACACTCATTGCACTCATCAGTATTTTTATGGGCATTATTGCTGCCCATGTATTTGCTGTAATTAATAAAAAAAAGTCATTGGGATTTATTGGTAATACCATGGCAGGCGTGTTTGGGAGTATTTTTTTTATCAAGGTATTCGGGCGTCTTGGTTTTGATCCGATATCAATAATGGCTACTGGCCATGCAAATCGTGCCTTGTTAACAATAAATATGTTGGTTTCAATGGCTGGTGGCGCCATTGGAGTGTTCGGAATTGAACTGATAAAAAGGAAATTGAACCCATAAACTCACAAAATGCAGGTTAAAAATCATCGAATGATGTATCATTTGATTATTTTTTGTAGCTTTGTCAACCATTTGGTTAAACTCATTAGTTAAAATGAAAAAAGAGGAAACGACAGAACATCAAATATTGGACGCTGCTAAAGACGTCTTTCAGTCAAAAGGCATGGATGGCGCACGAATGCAGGAGATAGCCGATAAAGCTGGCATTAATAAAGCGATGCTTCATTATTATTATCGAAGTAAGCAATTGCTTTTTGAGGCTGTTTTTAAAAATGCATTTTCGCTTTTAGCGCCACAGCTGAATGCCATATTAAACGATGATTCTTCCATTGAAGATAAAATCATAAAATTCACAAGTGACTATACATCTTTCATGATGAAACATCCGTATCTCCCAAATTTTATCATCAATGAGCTCAACAGAAATGAAGATTTCATTCTAAAACTTAAAGACAATACAGGCTTCCCAAATCTCGAAAAATTTAAGATAAAAGTTGATTCTGAAATTAAGGAAGGCATTTTAAAACCGATAGATGCCGACCAATTATTCGTGAATATCCTTGCCCTTAACATCTTTCCTTTTCTGGGAAAACCATTAGTTAAAGCGCTTACAAAAAAAGACGAAAAAGCCTATAAGGCATTTGTGGAAAGCCGAAAAGTTGAAGTTGCCCATTTTATTATCAATGCCATCAAAACACCAAAAGGATGAAACGATTGTTAATTGTTTTCATAGGACTATATACAAGCGTTATGCTTTCTCAACAAACCATTACGCTCCAGGAATGCTATAATCTCGCTATCGTCAATTATCCTTTGGCCAAGCAATCCGAATTATTACAGGTACAAAACCAATTAGAAAAAGAAGTGGTTTCCAACGGCAAACTACCACAATTAAGTTTTGATGCGCAAGCCACCTATCAATCCGAGGTGATTGAAGTTCCCATCCCCAATTCAAACATTGAACCGCTTAATAAGGACCAGTACCGTGCAACACTATCGGTCAACCAACTTATTTATAATGGAGGGGCGACGGATGCCTCATTAGCTGTAAAATCCTCCCAACTCAAAACCAGGCAGAAACAGGTTGAAGTCAACCTCTATCAGCTAAAACAAAAGATCAATCAGCTCTATTTTTCGATTTTATTATCGCAGGAAACGCATTTATTGTTAAAAGCAAAACAAGAACAAATACAAGTAAAATTGAGCGAAGTAACCTCAGGAATTAAATACGGAGTGATTTTGCCATCATCTGATAAGGTCCTGGAAGCCGAATTGTTAAAAATAAACCAGCAATTAACAGAAGTCGAGAGCAATAAACTAGCACTCATTGAAACGCTTGCCGACATTATTGGTCAACCGTTGAATACATCAGTCCATTTTCAAAACACATTGGTGGAAACAGCATCAAAAACAGAATTAAACCGACCAGAGCTGGAATTGTTTCAACTTAAAAAAGACGAAATTGAAAGCAACGAAGCATTGATCACTAAACAAAATGCACCAAAACTGCTCGGGTTTGCAACGGGTGGGTATGGAAATCCTGGATTGAATATGCTCGACAATTCCTTTCAAGCATTTTATACGGTTGGCGTTAAATTGAATTGGAATGTCTTTGACTGGAATACCAATAAAAAACAGCGCGAATCTCTATCTATCAATAAAGATATTATCGATACTGAAACCGAAACTTTCAAACTAAATACCAACACCGAACTGAATCAACAACAAAAGGAAATCGAAAAGATTGAAGGGTTCATCGAATCAGATTTAGAGATTATCGATCTTCGAAAAGAAGTCCTTAAATCGGCAGATTCCCAGCTGAAAAACGGTGTTATCACCTCATCGGCATATATCACGGAACTCACTAATTTATACGAAGACGAAAATACTTTGATAAAACATAAAATTCAATTACAACTGGCAAAAGCAAATTATAACGTCATTATAGGGCAGTAATAATTGTCCCGCAGACCCGTCTGCCGGCTAAGCAGGATTCGCAAATCAACGCAGAAAACAAAGGCACAAAAAATCTGCGAACATCAGCGAGATCAGCGGGAAATAAAACCATAAAGCATGAAATATTACAAATACATAATAGGTTTAATAATAGCGGCCACTACCCTATTATCGTGTAGCGATTCCAACGAGAAAGCAGATGGCTACGGCAATTTCGAAGCCACAGAAATAACCGTTTCAGCTGAAAACACTGGAAAACTGATTCAGTTTGAAGTTTCTGAAGGCGATCAGCTTATGAGAGACCAATTTATAGGGTATATCGACACCATTCCGCTAGCCCTAAAACGAGAACAATTAGAAGTTTCAAAAGCAGTCATCAGTTCAAAATCCAAAGGTGTACTATCTCAAATTAATGTTTTGAATGCCCAATTAAAAACAGCGAACACCAATAAAGAACGAACCGAAAACCTCATAAAGGACAATGCAGGAACACAAAAACAATTGGACGATATCCAAGGTGAAATTAACGTGATCAAAAATCAAATCCGCAGTGTAGAAATCCAAAATGCACCTGTGGTCAATGAACTAAAAAGTATTGATGTCCAATTAAAACAAATTGATGATCAGATTCAGAAAAGTAAAATCATCAATCCGATAAATGGTACCGTTTTAACCAAATATATCGAGCCAAATGAAATCACGGTATTTGGCAAACCGCTTTATAAAATTGCCGATTTGAGCATCATGCAGTTGCGAGTTTATATCAGCGAAACACAATTGGCCAACCTTAAAATAGGACAAGAAGTAACCATCAAGATTGATGATGCAGATACGATGAAATCTTACGAAGGTAAAATTTGTTGGATTGCTTCGGAAGCGGAATTCACACCAAAAATCATCCAAACAAAAGAAGAAAGGGTGGCCTTGGTATATGCTGTTAAGGTTGACGTCGTTAATGACGGAGGTTTAAAAATAGGTATGCCTGCAGAAATGTGGCTACTACCCCCAACGCTTTCCAAAGAGACGAATCATTAGTATAAATTTTAATAATCAAATTCAAATAATAATAACCACTAAATTTAAAAACAATGAAACATTTAATTTTTACCATCAGTCTATTGGCATTAGTAAGCTGTAAGGACAACAAAAATCAAGAAACTATTACGCATTCCGAAGAAGTAGAAAATCGTGACGATCATTTAAACGAGCATCACGTTGAAGCTGCTGCAAATGTGTATGATAATTCTTGGACTGAAGAGATAGAAATGGACAATGGCGAGAAATGGCAGTCCGATCTCCCGACCAATGAAGGCGTTAAAAAACTTCAACACACTATAAACACACAAGCAACGAGCACATTAGCTGAATATCATAAATTAGCTGACCTCCTTAATGAGGATAAGAATTATGTCATAAAAAATTGTACAATGCAAGGTCCGGCACATGATAACTTACACGTGTGGTTACATCCGTTAATCGAAAAAATCGCTGCGCTTACACAAACTGAATCTGTTGAAGACGCTTCAAAGCTGAAAAGCGCTATTGATGTGAACATCAACGCCTATTACGATTATTTTAAATAAATGGGTATTTCAATTTCCAACATATCAAAATCCTATAAAAACGTAAAGGCCTTACAGGACATTTCATTTGAAGTAAAACCAAATGAACTCTTTGGGCTTATTGGACCCGATGGTGCTGGCAAAACAACATTGTTCAGGATATTAACGACGCTTTTATTTCCAGATCATGGCACAGCCACAGTCGCTGGTTTTGATGTGGTTGGAGATTATAAAGAGATTCGGAAGAATGTTGGCTATATGCCAGGTAGATTCTCGCTATATCAAGATTTAACAGTGGAGGAGAATCTGAACTTTTTCGCTACTATTTTTGGAACGACCATCGATGAAAACTATGATTTGATTAAGGATATTTATGTTCAAATTGAGCCTTTTAAAGATCGTCGTGCCGGGAAACTTTCCGGAGGAATGAAACAAAAATTAGCATTGAGTTGTGCATTAATCCACAAACCAAAAGTCTTGTTTTTGGATGAGCCTACCACAGGCGTAGATCCAGTATCAAGGAAAGAGTTTTGGGAAATGCTCAAACGCCTGCAACAAAAAGGAATTACCATTTTGGTATCCACCCCTTATATGGATGAAGCCGCTCTATGCGATAGAGTGGCTTTAATTCAAGATGGGAGAATTTTGCAGATTGACACTCCAAAAGCTATTGTAAAGCACTATCCAAAACCCATTTACAACGTTCGCTCAGATAATATGTACCAGCTAATAACGAATTTAAAGGACTACGAATTTAACCATAGTGTCTATCCTTTTGGCGAGTTTGTACATTATACAGATAGTAGAACAGATTTTAATCCGACGGAATTGCAGCACTATTTAGAATCTAAAAATCTGAAGAATATTGAAATTCATGAAACGGATGCCACAATTGAAGACACTTTTATGGAATTGGCAAAATAAACTGTACGGTTTTTAAAAACATCTTTAGAGGTGTCAAAAACCCAACAAGATTAAACATTCGTAATGAGATTCCCACTTTCGTGGGAAATGAATATGCAGAACAACAACGTCATACAAGTAGAAGGATTGACCAAAATGTTTGGTGATTTCACAGCTGTGGATGCCATCACTTTTGATGTTAAGAAGGGTGAGATTTTTGGCTTTTTGGGTGCCAATGGTGCAGGAAAAACTACAGCCATAAAAATGCTGATCGGGATTTCAAATCCGACGTCTGGAAAGGCCACAGTAGCTGGATTTGATGTCTTGACCAATCCCAACGACATCAAAAGAAACATTGGCTATATGAGCCAAAGATTTGCCTTGTATGACGATTTAACGGTTAAGGAAAATATTACCTTTTTTGGTGGAATATATGGTTTATCACGAAAAAGAATTAAAGAAAAATCAGAAGCATTAATTAAAGAATTAGGACTTGAAAATGTTGCCAGCCAGTTAGTAGGTTCGCTACCATTGGGCTGGAAACAGAAACTATCGTTTTCAGTAGCGTTGATTCACGATCCAAAAATCGTGTTTTTAGATGAGCCAACAGGAGCCGTTGATCCCATCACTAGACGTCAATTTTGGGAAATGATCTATAAGGCAGCCAATCAAGACACTACCGTTTTTGTGACCACTCACTATATGGATGAAGCAGAATATTGCGATCGGGTTTCTATAATGGTCGATGGAAAAATTGAAGCTTTAGATACACCAATGAAACTCAAAGAGCAGTTTCAGGCGGAAAGCATGAATGATGTGTTTTTGAAATTGGCGCGGGGATAGAAAGGAGTTTTCAGTCGCAGTCGCGGTTTACAGTTTAAAAACTCTGTGCAGCTCTGTGATTTCTCTGTGGCGCTCTGTGTAACAATTAAAATTATTAACTAATAATAGATTCCTGCTTAGGCCGGAATATAGAGATCCCTGCCTTCGCAGGGAGTGAGATGAAAAGATTCATAGGTTTTATAAAAAAGGAATTCTACCATATTTTTAGGGATAGGCGCTCATTGTTTATTCTCTTCGGAATGCCTATTGCCCAAATTCTACTGTTTGGTTTTGCCATTACCAATGAAATCAACAATGTGGATATTGCTATTTTAGACCATTCAAAAGATAATACTACAGAGGAAATTATCAATAAGATAGCGGCCTCAAAGTATTTCAGCATTAAACAAATGATCACTCGTGAAGCTGATATTGCATCGGTTTTCCAGAAAGGGCAAGTTAAGGCCGTTCTTAATTTTGAAAAAGATTTCAGCAAGAACCTGATCAAGGATCACAAAGCAACCATACAGGTTATTACAGATGCCACAGATCCCAATACCGCCAATACGATTACCAATTACATCAACGCCATTCTTCAGCAGTATCAAAAAGAATTAAACAAAGACATCATCATAGCCTATCAAATACTTCCTCAAACCCGTATGGTTTATAATCCAGAACTAAAAAGTGTGTACATGTTTGTTCCTGGAGTGATGACCATCATTTTGATGTTGGTTTCAGCAATGATGACTTCCATTTCCATAACTAGGGAAAAAGAATTGGGCACTATGGAAATCCTTTTAGTATCGCCATTAAGACCATTTCAAGTGATTATTGGAAAGGTAGTCCCTTATATATTTCTATCGATTATCAATGCCGTAGTCATTGTAATGTTGAGCATTTTCATCTTTAATATGCCCGTACAAGGAAGTCTTATTCTTTTAGGGCTGGAAAGTGTGTTGTTTATCATTACCTCATTAGCACTAGGTATTTTAATTTCGACGATTTCGGCAACACAGCAAACCGCAATGATGATTTCCTTAATGGGATTGATGCTGCCTGTGATCTTGTTGTCCGGATTTATTTTTCCTATTTCCAGCATGCCAATGCCACTTCAAATCATTAGTAATATCATCCCGGCAAAATGGTTTATCATTATTTTAAAAGCCATTATGCTGAAAGGTGTAGGCATGCAATTTATTTGGAAAGAAACCTTGATTTTGTTGGGAATGACGGTATTCTTTATCGCATTGAGTGTAAAGAAGTATAAAATCAGATTGGAGTAGATTAGTGGGTAGAGGTGAGTTGGCAGAGACGAGTGAACAAAAAAGAATAATCATTCTGCAAGGTTTTAAAAACCGTGTAGGTGTTTTCAAATTGAAAAAAGATTATAGCGCATCAATTCGCAACATGTTTATAATGAATTAACCTAAAAAGAGATTCCTCCCGATAACTATCGGGATTCACGGGAACTAAGATGAAAACAATACTTTACATCATACAAAAAGAGTTCAAGCAAATCTTTAGAAATAAGGGTATGCTTCCTATTATTTTTGTTCTGCCCCTACTCCAATTGGTCATTCTTTCCAACGCCGCCACTTTTGAGGTTAAGAATATCAAATTTGGGTATATTGATAATGATCATTCGTCGACGTCAAGAGCATTGATAGAAAAATTCAACGCTTCAACATATTTTGATGTATTGACCGATTTTCCATCTGAGGCCAAGGCAAGTTCGGCCATGTTAAACGGAGAAATCGATGTTGTTTTAGAAATTCCCCGCCATTTTGCGCGCGATCTTCAAAATGAGAAATATGTCAACCTAGGGGTTACCATTAATGCCATTGATGGTGCAGCAGCAGGGGTTGAAAATGTCTATATCACCCAAATCATACAGAGCTATAATAAGCATATTAGAACAGATTTGGTACAAATTTCGGATGCTCAAATTCAACCTGCATATATCGATACGATTCCCTTGTTTTGGTATAACGAAACCTTAAATTATAAAACTTTTATGGTACCTGGCATTTTGGTTTTGTTAGTCACAATGATTACCCTATTTCTGTCAGGAATGAATATTGTCAGAGAAAAAGAAATAGGTACTTTAGAGCAGATTAATGTCACCCCCATTAAGAAAAATCAATTTATTATTGGGAAACTCTTTCCATTTTGGGTTATTGGTATGGGCCTGTTAACGGTTGGATTACTATTGGCAAGATTGATTTTTAATGTTCCAATGGTGGGGAGTTTGGTACTCATGTATGTCTACACCTCCATTTATATTTTAGTCATTTTGGGTATCGGTTTGTTTATATCAAATTTCACCGACACCCAACAGCAAGCGATGTTTATTGCTTGGTTTTTTGTGGTCATTTTTATTTTAATGAGTGGACTGTTTACTCCTATAGAAAGCATGCCAAAATGGGCCCAAATAATTACCGAGTTCAACCCTATAAAATACTATGTTGAAGTGATGCGAATGGTTATGCTTAAAGGCTCTGGTTTTACGGATATTTTACCACAGCTGATCAAAACCCTGGCTTATGCCATTATCATGAATGGTTTAGCGGTTTGGAGTTATAGAAAAGCGAATTAATGACTGTGTAACATAAGTCACGCTAAAATTAAAAGATAACTACTAAATTACAAACACATATTTACAGACAGAAATAGTTATCAAAATAAGTCTTAGCAGGTTTTCAACACCTTCATATCATTAAAAAAAACAAAACAATGCAGCTTGTCTTCGATGTCTAGATGCACTAGAAAAGTAAATTGATGTGGTTATCAATTTTTTGATTGGTTAAAAAGTGGAAAAGCACCCTTGAAAAAGGGTGTTTTTTTTGTGGGTAACATAAGTTACTGACCACGTTCTTTATCCAACGTATGTTTGTGGCATAAATGATTATAAACATGAAGATCAAATTATTCGTACTAACTTTTTATTTCTTGAGTAGCATTTCAGTGCTTCAGGCACAGGAAGTTATCCCAATTTCAAAATCCGAGGTTTTAAACAAGGTGAGTGAAGATAATACTTCAATAAAAATATCTGAACAGGAATTTATTGAAGCAAGAGCAGATTACCGACAAACCAATGCAGTCTATTTGCCTAATATTACGGCCAGTCATACCGGAATTGCAACCACGAATCCGTTAATGGCATTTGGTTCTAAATTAAATCAGGGCATATTGACACAAAACGATTTCAATCCTGCCTTATTAAATGATCCTTCGCAAGTTGAGAGTTTTGCAACCAAATTTGAAATCCAACAGCCACTCATCAATTTGGATGGCATGTACCAACGTAAGGCCGCCAAATCAAAAATGGAGGCCATGGCTTTGAAAACTGAAAGAACTTCTGACTATTTAGCTTTTGAAGTCGATAAGGCTTATATGCAACTGCAACTGGCATATAAAGGTGTGGACGTTTTACAGCAAGCGTTCAATGCCGCCAATGCCAATAAAAAATTAGCCGACAATAGTTTTAAACAAGGTTACCTCCAACGTGCCGATGTCCTCAATGTTGAAGTTCGCGTCACCGAGGTCCTCAACCAATTGCAGACGGCCAAAAGCAATGTGCAAAACGCATCCAACTATTTATCTTTTTTAATGAATGACGATGCTTACGTGGTTTACATTCCTTCTGACAGTTTAACCATTTCCGTTTCAAATATGCAGAACAAAACCATCTCAGAGAACCGTTCGGATATAAAAGCCATGCAATTGGCAACAAATGCTTATGAGGCCCTAAACAAAGCGGATAAAATGGCATTCATGCCACGATTAAACGCATTTGGAAGCTATGAACTGTACGATGATAAAATATTTCAGGGTGATGCCAATGGCTATTTGTTTGGCGCGCAGTTATCATGGGATCTTTTTCAAGGGTCCAAAAGGATTGGTAAAGCGCAAAAGAGTAAAGCTGAATTTGAAAAATCGCAATTGGAATACTCGCAATATGTATCTCAAAGTAATTTAGAATTGAATAAAGCAAGACGGGCTTATGTAGATGCTGAGAACAAATTAAGGCTCACCAGTCTCTCATTAAAACAATCTGAAGAATCCCTAAGAATTAGGACCAATAGGTTTAAGGAAGGATTAGAAAAAACATCCGATCTATTAACGGCCGAAACGCAATTTGCCCAAAAGCAATTGGAATATTATCAGACCATTTTCGAATACAATTACGCACAAGCATATTTAGAATTCTTAACCAAAGATTAACAAAAATCTGCATTAGGCAGTCCTATTTTTTTGTCAGAAACCAACTTATCCCGCAAGGCTCTATACACTTTGCAGGCATCAAATTAAAACCAATAAAAAAATGAAAAAATATATTTATCTATTAGGCATCGTTTCAGCATCTCAATTTGTAACAAGTTGCGGCAGCAAAGACCAGAAAGCAGTTGCTGATACCACTCCAGCAATTCCCGTAGTTGTTAATCAAGTAGCAACCAATGGCAGTAACCCATTTTTATCAGTTAGTGGAAAAATCCAAGCCACCAATAGTGCCGATTTGAGCACGAGAATGATGGGTTATGTCAATAACGTACACGTCAACGTTGGCGATAAAGTAAGGAAAGGACAATTATTGGTATCTATCAACAATGCCGATTTACAAGCTAAACAAGCGCAGGTTAACGCTGGTATCACAGAAGCCACAGTTGCTTTTAACAATGCGAAAAAAGATTACAACCGTTTTCAGAGTTTGTTTGAGAGCGCCAGTGCTTCACAAAAAGAAATGGATGATATGACGGCCAATTATGAAATGGCAAAAGCGCGTCTGGAATCTGCCAATCAAATGAAAAACGAAATTAATGCACAGTTCGCCTACAGTAATATTACCGCTCCTTTTAGCGGAATTGTGACGAGTAAAAATATTGAAACAGGTGATATGGCCAACCCAGGTGTACCGCTAATTAGTATTGAAACTCCAGGTGAATTTGAAGTAATTGCCAGTGTTCCTGAAACAGAAATTTCGCAAATTAAGAAGAATACCGAAGTGAGTGTAATGGTGAAATCCATCAATGAAACACTTAAAGGTACCGTTACTGAAGTGAGTTCTTCTGCAAAAAACACAGGAGGCCAATATTTAGTAAAGATTGCTTTAGATAAAACAAAAGCCAATATTCTTTCCGGAATGTTTGTTACCGTGCAATTTCCAATTGAGAAAAAAGCTTCCACAGAGCTGGTTTTAGTTCCAACCGAAGCCATCATCACGAATGGTCAATTAACAGGTGTTTATACAATAAGCCAAAGCAACACTGCCATATTACGATGGTTACGTTTAGGTAGAACATTTGGTGATCAAGTTGAAGTATTATCTGGACTATCGGCAGATGAATCCTATATCGTTTCGTCTGATGGTAAATTATTTAATGGCGCTAAGATCAGTGCTCAGTAGTTAGTCGCAGATTTCAATTGTGAAAAATAAATAGCATAAGAATATCTCGTTTGAGGAAATTAAAAAAATATATCAATGAAAGAAGGTATCGCAGGTAAAATTGCAAAAGTTTTTATACAATCGAAGCTCACAGTGCTTTTGATGATCGTATTTACCGTGGTTGGTGTGTACAGTTCGTTTATAATTCCGCGTGAAGAAGAACCACAGATTGATGTGCCAATGGCTGATATTTTTGTGGGCTATCCAGGTGCAAGTCCAACGGAGGTCGAATCACGTGTCATCAAGCCTTTAGAGCAATTAATTTCGAATATTAAAGGTGTTGAATATGTGTATTCCACATCCATGAAAGAGCAAGGCATGGTTATCGTCCAATTTTATGTGGGTGAAGATATTGAGCGTTCGTTTGTAAAATTATACAACGAGATCAATAGGCACATGGATCAAATGCCCGCAGGAGTCACATTTCCATTGGTAAAAACCCGTGCCATTGATGATGTACCGATGTTAGGTTTAACCTTGTGGAGTGAAAATTACGACGATTACCAGTTGGGCCAAATAGCACAAGAGTTAGAAGGCGAGATAAAAAAAGTAAATGACGTAGCTATCACTCATAAAATCGGCGGGAGAGATCGTCAACTGCGCGTCGTCCTCGATAAAGATAAATTGGCTTCAAGCGGTTTGGATTTCCTTTCGGTTTCTGAAATGATCAAAGCCAACAACAGTCAACTAAGCTCTGGAAGTTTCGATAAGAACGACACGGAGTTTCTTGTAAACACAGGGAAGTTTTTAAAAACGGCTACGGATGTTGAAAACCTCGTGGTTGGCGTACATCAAAATCAGCCAATTTATTTAAAACAAATTGCAGATATTATTGATGGCCCAGAAGTCCCACAGAATTATGTGAGTTTGGGCTTTGGACAAGGCAGTGAAAAAGCTTCGGATTTTAAATCAGAATATCCAGCAGTGACCATTTCCGTTGCAAAACGAAAAGGTGCAGATGCCATGAAAATTGCTGAAGTCATCATAGATAAAGTAGAGCATTTGCGCAGCACTTTAATTCCAGATGATGTCCACGTTGAAATCACCAGAAACTACGGCGAGACAGCTTCGGAAAAGGTCTCTGAACTGCTCTGGCATCTGATAGGATCTATATTTGCCGTAACACTTGTCGTGATGCTTGCCATGGGCTGGCGTGGTGGATTGGTCGTCTTTTTATCAGTGCCAATTACCTTTGCCCTGACCTTGCTAAGCTACTATATGATGGATTACACTCTCAACCGAATTACACTTTTCGCCTTGGTGTTCGTAACGGGAATTGTGGTGGATGACTCCATTATTATTGCAGAAAACATGCACAGGCACTTTAAGATGAAGCACCTCCCGTTTAAACAGGCTGCTTTATACGCCATTAATGAGGTTGGAAACCCAACTATTTTGGCCACCTTAACCGTGATCGCCTCTGTCTTACCTATGGCCTTTGTATCCGGATTAATGGGCCCATATATGGCGCCTATGCCAATTGGAGCCTCTATTGCCATGATCTTATCACTTTTTGTGGCATTGACCATTACCCCTTATTTGGGTTATATTTTCTTAAGAGAAAAAGATAAGAAAGAGAAAGTTGAAAAGGTTGAAAAGCCATTGGAAGAAACCTTTATTTATAAGCTCTATAACAAATTAGAGGGGCCTTTATTAGAAAGCAAAGGAAAACGTTGGTTGTTTTTAACGTTGACATTTGCAGTGTTGATTGGAACAATGTTATTGTTCTTCACGAATTCAGTCGCTGTAAAAATGTTGCCTTTTGATAACAAGAATGAATTCCAGGTAGTTATTGATATGCCTGCTGGTACCACCTTGGAACGTACCGGAATGGTAGCTCAAGAAATCTCTCAGTATCTATCCACCCGTCCAGAAGTAGTCAATTATCAGAACTATATTGGAACCTCCGCTCCTATTACTTTTAACGGCCTGGTGCGTCATTACGATTTACGAGGGGGCAGCAATATGGCGGATATTCAAGTGAATTTAATTGACAAAAATGATCGTAAAGCTCAAAGTCATGATGTGGCAAAACTGCTACGTCCTGATATTCAAAAAATTGCGAATAAATTTAATGCCAATGTAAAATTAGTTGAAGTTCCACCAGGACCTCCTGTACTGTCCACCATTGTCGCTGAAGTTTATGGTCCAGATTATGACGAGCAAATGAAGATTGCTGATCATATTCAAGAGATTCTGAGAAATACGGAAGATGTTGTAGATATCGATTGGATGGTTGAAGATGATCAAACTGAATACCAGTTTGTTATTAATAAGGAAAAAGCCATGTTATACGGTGTAGCACCGCAGCAAATTACCTATACCATGAATATGGCCTTATCAAACAATGCCATTACCACCTTGTATGATGAGGATGCCAGCAATCAAGTGGGCTTGATACTGGCTTTGGATGAAAAGGAAAAATCCACTATTTCGGATATTTCACAGTTGAAAGTCAAATCCAATCAAGGAAATATGATCCCTATTGCCGATTTGGTGACTATTAATAAAACCATAGCTGATAAGAGTATATATCGTAAAAACCAAAAACGCGTGGTCTATGTACTGGCCGATATGGCTGGCGATTTAGAAAGTCCTGCCTACGCAATTTTGGGTATGGAAGACAAGCTAAAGGAGATTCCATTACCACAAGGTTATGAACTAAATGAAATGTATTTAGGTCAGCCCGATTTTGAAGATAATTATACGGTGAAATGGGATGGTGAGTGGCAGATTACCTTAGAGGTATTCAGAGATTTAGGAATTGCCTTTTTAGGCGCCATAATTCTGATATACATTCTGATTGTTGGCTGGTTCCAAAACTTTAAAGCACCAATTGTCATGATGGTGGCCATTCCGTTGTCCTTAATAGGCATTATACTAGGCCACTGGATCATGGGTGCCTTTTTTACGGCAACCTCATTTATTGGAATGATTGCATTGGCCGGGATTATGGTGCGGAATTCGGTCTTATTAATTGACTTTATCAATTTACGGACTGCTGATGGTGTGCCATTGAAACAAGCCGTTATTGAAGCAGGTGCGGTAAGAACAACACCAATCCTCTTAACAGCAGGAACAGTGGTTATAGGTGCCTTTGTGATTCTTTTCGACCCGATTTTTCAGGGACTCGCAATCTCATTAATGGGAGGAACTATCGTGTCCACAGTGTTGACCTTGTTGGTGGTGCCATTGGTGTATTATATGATTGAAAAAAATAATTCGTAGTCGGGACAGCTACCAAGCTGTCCTTAGGTTGGCCATACATTTCCAATATAATTAAAAATAAAAATTATGAAATTAGTAATCGTTACCTCGGTCGAGGAGTTTAGAAAAGATGTTCTAAGGCTCTTCAAAAATGCGAATATTCACAACTTTAGTAGTTCTGATATTGACGGATACAAGAATGGATCGTCTGTTGTAATGACTTCAAGTTGGTTTGCCAGCGAAAAGTTCAGTAATGAGTCGCGTTTATTTTTCTCATTTACAGAAGATGAAAACATTGACTATTTATTCAATGCCATAGCAGACTTCAATTCAAAATTAGAAACCAGCAATGCGGTAAGAGCAGTTGTGGTTCCAATAGAAAGACATATTTAAACTTAAAAAATCAAATAAAATGCTAAATACATATTTTAGAGTTATCGTAGGTACAATGGTATTATTAAGTGTTGTACTCACTGTTTACGTCAATCCAAATTGGATGTGGCTTACAGTATTCATCGGAGTTAATTTAATCCAATCGGCATTTACTAAATGGTGCTTATTGGAAACCATTTTACAAAAGTTGGGAATTAAAAATTCGGGAATTACTTGCTCCGTTCCGAACAAAAAAGTTAATTAAAATCTTATGTTTAAAAAAAAAAACGAAGGTGTCCAATTATCGGAAAACATTCAAATTTTAATCAGTTTTAATAGCCAAAAGCGCTAACACACACGGATCGTAAGTTAGCGCTTTTTTGCATTTTTGATTCTCTAATAGAAACCTATAATGCGACAGATAAGTTCTATATAGAAGTGATCATCTAAAAATTACCTAAAATCTCATCTAAAAGCATTCTGTATTTTACACAGGCAAGCAGCTTTTAATGGTGAAAAATTATCTTGTTATATGATGAATTCCTTTATATATGCAAAGAGAGCTCATCAAAAATTAATACTTTTGCAGATAGATACCTCGGAATTATTTTAAAGGCATTACTCGCAATAAGATGTCCAAGGTTTACTTCTAATAAATAATTGTAGTTATGAAAAATTCAATTCTCTTAACGCTTCTCATTCTTATACTCAGTTTTTCTTGTAAAAACCAAAATAAAAATTCTACGGAGCATATGGTCATTTTGACTGCCCCTTCATTTAAAGAAGATATTTCTAATGGAAACGTTCAATTAATTGATGTCAGAACACCAGAAGAGTATAATGATGGACATATTCAAAACGCAGTGAACATTGATTTTTTATCTGATGATTTCAGTGATAAATTTGACAGTTTCGACAAAGATGAACCACTTTATATCTACTGCAGAAGTGGCAATAGAAGTCAAAAAGCTGCAAAGAAATTGTCAGAAATGGGATTTGATATTATTTACGATTTGAAAGGCGGCTATTTAAATTATGAATAGATTTTAGAAATCGTCTATTCATTTATGGGCGTTTCCACTAGCTTTTCCTTAGCATTGGTCATATAAATTGTTCGTGTAGGATAAGCTAGTTCTATATTGGATGCGCCAAAGCGTTTAAATGTACTTTCAAATACATCGCACTTCAAAGCAAAGGAATCCGAAAAGTTTCTTGACCACGCCCATGCCCTTATGGTTAGCGTAGAATCATTTATTTTGGTAAGTGCTGTTCTCACCATTGGCAATCCATCTTTCTTCTCAATCTCAGAGCGGTTATCCAAAATTAAAGGATGTTTTTCACACTCTTCTTGTAAGATCTTTTTTGCAAGATCTATATCGCTATCATAAGAAATTCCCATTTCAATATGTTCGCAACATCTCGCATCGCCTAAATCAAAATTGATCAACCTTTCCTTATTGATTACAGCATTTGGTATTACAATCATTTTGTTTTCAAAGTTTCTGATCACGGTATGACGTAAAGTAATATCTGTTACGGTGCCTACCATAGTGTCCGTCACTTTAATAACGTCCCCAATCTTAAAAGGCTTAAAGGATATAATAAATACGCCACCCACTAAGTTGGATAGCGCCTCCTGCGACGCTACACCGGCAATTATTGCCAACACACCTGCACCACCCAATGCTGTTTGAGCTACCCCTTTCAGTGAAGGGAAGGCTAATAGACCGAAAAGAATGCCGACAAAACAAATCAAGAATACTGCTACATAACGTAAAAACTTATAACTGGTAGGGTCATACTGATAGACAATTTTTTCTTCTATTTTTCTTTTAAACCACAAATTAACTAAGGTGGCAGAGACAATGGTTGCCACTGCAACAACTCCTAAGTAACTTGCTAATTTAAAATAAGCCTTTAAGTTGGCTGTATCTTTTTCTTTTTCAACAAAAATAAAGCTAAGGGCAAGAATCCCTAAAACCAACCAAATTGTGTTTAAGGTTCGTTTTAAAATCTTTAACGGCTTTACAGGAACATGAGTGGCGTTAGTGGACTTCCTTCTAAGCAACCAGTTACTGATGACATTTGTAAGGACAAGAAGTATGGTTATAGTTGTAAGTACAACTGCCCCATAGATTATATGCGATCGGTATGTTTCAAAAAATTCTGTCATGGAATACTCTTTCTGAAATTAAAAGGCATGATAAAGGCTCAATAAAAAGATTGATTTTACCCCACAAGTTACTGTGATAGTTGTAGATAAAACTTAAATAACTTTACAAAGCACCATGCTTCCTCTTTTACCAGTAATGGAAATATCAGACTGCTTCAGGCGGTTTTTTAGTAGCGAATTTTAGTAGCGTATAACCGATAATAGCTGAGATAAATGATCCTATAAGAATACCTATCTTGGCCGAATCGATATATTCAGGATGGGTAACAAAAGCTAAACTTGCAATAAAAATAGCCATCGTAAATCCTATTCCAGCCAAAAATGAAACACCTACAATCTGCTTGAAGTTTATATCGCTTGGTACTTCAATGATTTTAATCTTTTTAGCCAACAGGACAAAGGATGTAACTCCAACGCTCTTTCCAACAATTAAGGCTAATACAATGTTTATTACTAAGGCTGTATCCAGTTCTACTGAGCTATCAATCATAACCCCTGCATTGGCAAGTGCGAAAATTGGAATAATAAAATAGGCGACCCAACCGTGCAAACTGCGTTCTAAATTTTGTAAAGGCGATCTGAATTTTGCTGTCCAATCTTGTAAATCATTGATGTTTTCCAATTGCTCATTAGAAAGTATCGGTTGCTGGAGGACAATTGAATTTTTAATATCCTTATAAACAATATTCAAATGTTGTAAGAATGTAGAGGTGTCTATTTTCTGTCTGATTGGTACCGAAAAGGCCAACATGATACCAGCTACTGTAGGGTGTATGCCGGCAAAATAAAACAGGAACCAAATAGCGACGCCTAAGATCAGCATGGTGTATTTTGAATAATAGCCTTTGTAGGAGATCAGATATAAAACACCTAATAAAAGCAATGCAATTAATAACAGTGTTGTATTAAGGCTTCCACTATAAAACAGTGCAATGACCAAAACAGCACCAATATCATCAACTATAGCAAAAGCGGTAAGGAATATTTTTAAGCTTAAAGGCACCCGCTTTCCTATAACGTTCAGTATAGCCAAAGAAAAGGCAATATCTGTTGCCATAGGAATACCCCATCCTTTTACCGTCTCCGGATTCTGGTTCAACAACAAAAATAAGCTCACAGGAATCACCATGCCGCCCAATGCACCAACGAGTGGAAAGGCTATCTTTTTGGTCGTATTCAATTCGCCAATGACTAATTCACGCTTGATTTCCAATCCGATCAGAAAAAAGAAGATTGCCATCAACCCATCATTAACCCATAAGACAGCAGGAAGTGAAAATTCAAATGAATTGGTAATTATACCAATATCATACTGCCAAATTTCTCGATAAGATTCACCGAAAGGCGAATTTGCCCATGCAAGTGCAATAATGGTAGCAATCATCAATAAGATACCACTAAAACTTTCAATTTTAACAAATTTCTGGAGTGGGGTAACGATTAGTTTTTTTATCATCGACACGTAATAGACTTTGAAATGTATATAGTCCTCCAAAGATACACTTTCAACGTAAAAAAGCTAAAAAACGGGAATTGATTTTTTGAAAAATTTTGATTTCTCGGATTTATTACCGGAAATGTTCTGCGTTTAACACTTTTTTTTAGTTAAAGGCGCATCTTTTGGAAATTTTCCTATCATAATACCTTGAGACTGCCCTTTTCCCAGATAGGCATTGAACCAATTCCAAAATGTTCTGAATTGGTTTCTGTAACTAACCAATAAAAATAAATGCACAAACAACCATGAAAACCAAGCCAACCAACCCGTAAGAATTATTTTTGGGAAGGTCATGTCCGCCACTGCCTTCTGATCGCCAATAATGGCCATGGCGCCTTTATCGTTATATCTAAAGGGTTTAAGCTCGTCATTTTTGGCCATGGCTACAAAATTGGCCCCCAAGGCTTTCCCTTGCTGTTGCGCCACACTTCCCAACTGTGGGTGTCCGTCGGGAAAATTAGGATCTGTAGTCTGGATACAGGTATCACCAATAGCATAAATGTTATCAGTATGAATCACTTTATTGTAGGCGTCAACTTTAATTCGGTTGCTCTTATCATAACTGGCTTCCGAAAGCCCCTTAAACTTTAAAGCGGTAACGCCTGCAGTCCAAATCAAGGTTTTCGTCTCAATGGTCTTGCCATCTTTGAAAAACACTTTGTCATCTTTATAATCAGAAACCATAGTGTTCAACTTCACAATGACGCCCAATTGTTTTAGGATTTTCAGAGTATATTTTTGCGATTTCTCACTCATTGGTGGTAAAACCGTTGGTGCGCCATCAACCAAATAAATATTTAGACGCTCATTTTCCAATTCTGGGTAAATTTCCTTCAGCTTTCGCTTACGCATTTCTGCAATCATACCAGCAATTTCAACCCCAGATGGTCCCGCACCAGAAATCACGATATTTCGCATTTTACGTTTTTCGGCCTCATCAGTACAATAAGTGTATCTTTCACCTTCCATAAGGAGGTAGTTTCTCAATTTTATGGCATCATTGACCGTTTTCATAGGCAACGCATTCTTTTCAATATTCTCCATGCCAAAATAATTGCTTTCTGTACCTGTCGCAAAAACCAAAGCATCATAATGCATTGCTCCAGTAGAAAGGACAACTTTGTTTTGATCTGGCACTATAGCCTCAAATTCACCAATTCTAAAAAATAAATTTTTGTAACCTATAAAAAGGGTTCGAAAAGGTATGGATATGCTTGATATATCCAACATTCCCGTAGAAACCTGATACAATAAAGGCGGAAAAAAATTATAGTTATTTCGATCCACCAAAGTAACTCTGAGCCCCTTTTTATTGCCCATTTGTTTTGCCAAATTTACCCCCGCAAATCCACCTCCAATAATGATGATATGTTTTTCTTGCATGTCTTATTTTGTTTTAAGCATAATTTTTAGAGCATTAAACTTTCAAAACCCTCTAAATCAATGCCGTATTAGGTCAATTTTATATCGCCGCCATCTGCCATAAGGGTCTGACCAGTCATGTACTGGCTGTCGTCACTTAATAGAAATGCTACTATGGGAGCAATATCTTTTTGTGGGTCGCCAAAACGGTTCATTGGGTTTTTACTTGCTACCTCCTCATATTGTTCAGGATGGGCTTCTTTCCATTTTGCAACACCTTCGGTAAACGCCAACGGACAAACAACATTGACTCGTATAGCATCTTCTGCCCACTCATTGGCTGCCACACGAGACAATCCGCGGATGGCTTCTTTTGCTGCGGCATAACTCGCTTGATTTTTTTGACCTAATAAACCGGCACCAGATCCAAAATTTACAATGGCACCTCCCGATTTTTTTAGCTCAGGATACGCGGCTTTCATAAAATTTAACGTGCCAGTCAGTCCTGTATCCATAGATAATGCCCAATCCTCTTCAGTTAATTCCATTAAGGGTTTTTGGCGGGAAGCGTGTGCATTATTGACCACGCCCGTCAACTTACCAAATTTGGAAATAGCCATGTCAACGGCCTCCTTAGCCACGGATTCCTTAGAAATGTCTCCTTTTAAAAATGCAATCTGTGTGGGATTTGATGCTTCCTTTTCCTTACCTGCTACTTCGTTAAGATCTACAGCTACTACAGAGGCACCTCTCTCTGTCAACACCGTCGTGATAGCTCCTCCTATTCCAGCCGCTCCGCCGGTAATGATAACTACATGATTTTCTAAATTTTTCATTGTTTCCTATTTATTAGTGTAATCTATTAAATGATTATATTTCAGTTATTTACCGCTACTTCAATAAACCAAAGCTTACCTACTAAAAAGACTTGCCTGCTTGTGCTGACCGAACGGATCCCAGGGGCTTCTAAACTCTTAAACGCCCCTATTGCGTTAAAAAGCTTAGTGTTTTACCAACAGAACTTAATATCAAAAGAGGTATAAAATTAAAGAAAAGGTGATAATAATCGCACCATCCGTTCCCATAATTTCATGTATTTGGGACGTCTGAGCCACGCTTCCGCATCGATGAGTTCTGAATCATTCAAATCTTCATCAAATACTGCAGTAAGCTGTTTCGTTACCTCCTTGCTGTAAACCATCGCATTGACTTCAAAATTGAGATCAAAACTTCTGTAATCCATGTTGGCCGATCCGACGATAGCTAAATTATCATCAATAACCATCGTTTTTGCGTGTATAAACCCTTTGTTGTATTTATAAATTTTAGCGCCAAACTGAAGCAATTCGGTATAGTAAGCCCGTGCTGCGGCATCGACCATCTTAGAATCCGATTTTCCAGGAATTATAATTTTAACGTCTAAACCGCTCTGAACAGCAATGATTAAGACATCCATTAAACTTTCACCTGGAATGAAATACGGACTTGCAATATAAATTCTTTTCTTAGCTGAGCCAATGGCCTCCAATAACGAATAGAAAATGACGGGCTGTGGACTATCCGGACCTGAAGCAGCAATCTGTACTACATCATTGTCTATTATTTCATGTTTGGTTTGGTCAGGAAAATAAACCTTACTGTAGTCAAAACGCATTGGACTACAAAAATTCCAATCGCATAAAAATAAATACTGCAAATAAGCGGTTGCCTGTCCCTCAATCATCAAATGGGTGTCACGCCAATATAAGTGATTGTCTGTCTGAAAATCATTCCGATACCTATCACTCATATTAATGCCTCCAATAAATCCGACCGTGCCATCAATAATTATTATTTTCCGATGATTCCGATAATTGAGTCGGTTGGCAAAAGCATACCAGATAATTTTATAAAATGGAACGGTTTGAACACCCGCATCTTCCAATTTCTGGATGAAGGCTTTACCAAGACGACTACCAAAATCATCATACATAAAACGTACTTCTACACCTTCTCGCGCTTTTTTAATCAAAACGTCTGCCACCGCGTTTCCTGTAATGTCGTCTTCATAAATATAATACTCTATATGAATGTGCGATTTCGCATTTTCTAAGGCTTTTAATAATTCTGGGAATTTTTCCTCTCCATTAACCAGTAGTTTCACTTTGTTATTTGCCGTGAGCGGACTAAATCCTGAACGAAGGATAAATTCAGAAAGATTCTGATATTCTGATGCTACCAATCCGGAATTACTTATAGATTCCGAATAAATATTCATACGCTCCTTAATACTTTTTCGAAACGGCTCATCGTCAACAATCTTTTTTGAATACAGCTTTCGCTTGCGGTAATTGATGCCAACAGAAAAATAAAATATCATTCCGATAAACGGAACAAAGATGATAAAAAGGATATAGGCCAATGCTTTTGTGCTACTCCGCGTATCAAGTAGCACTCTTAAAATAACGATAATTACTAAAAGTGCGTAAGCAATTTCTGCAAATATTATCCAATTCATATTGTAGAGACGACATTTATATGGTTAAATTAAGATATTTTTTTATCTTAAGATGAATTCAAATAAAAAAAGACCTCACAGTTCCGGTTTGATCGGCATACTGTGAGGTCTGTTTAATATTAGTTTATTGTCTTAAAGTGCCTGTAGGACTTAAACTGGCTGTTTTCCAACAACCTCCTCTAAGGCCTCTTCACTTTCTTCCTGATATAAATACCGCTCTTTACTGTCGTCCAACTCATCCATCCATTCTGTATGGTGCGTTTCCGCCATAGTACCCGTCACGACACTCTTAAAGGTTTTGTCACGGTAGGTTAAGATATTATCATCCTTATCCTTGAGCCATTCTTTAAACATTACCCCTACTTCATCAACGTTAAAATCTGGATAATCAGACAGTTTCAATAAGTCTTTAATATATGCTCCTTGAAAATCAACATGATCAAAGCTATCTTCCAATTTATCATTGGCTTCCAACCATCGATCAATATCCACACGTCTTTCTCTTCTTGATGGCATTTCAAACTTATCCATCATATAATCTCTTGCAAGCCAAGCTTGAGCATCAAACATATTAAAAGTGTAATATTGATCTTGCATTCCTAAATAGATCAATTTAGGTAGATTGTTAAAGAAAACACCTTTATACAAATGATCTGGATAGAGATTATTTTTGGTTTTCAAACGAAATTCATCCGGCAAGAACGGGAATTTATGCTGATAGCCGGTACACATGATCACCGCATCAAATCTTTCACTGGTACCATCCTTAAAGTATGCAATGTCATCTTTAAAATGGGTCAATAATGGTACTTCTTTGATGCTCTCTGGCCAATTCACCCCAATTGGATTACTTCGATAACTTAAAGTGACCGACTTTGCACCGTGCTTGTGGCATTGTACACCGATATCTTCGGCCGAATAGCTACTTCCAATAATTAAGATGTCTTGATCCTTATAGGGGTCGGCACCTCTAAAATCATGGGCATGCATAACTTGCCCCGGAAACTGTTCGATACCTTTGAAATAAGGCATATTAGGTGTTGAAAAGTGACCTGAAGCTACAACGAGATAATCAAATTCTTCTGTATAAGTTTTATCAATTTTCAAATCGTCAAAAACAACTTCAAATTTCTCGGTTTCATCATTGTAATTGACCCAACGCGCAGTGGTATCAAATCGGATATAATCACGAATTTTATTCTTCTTAATCCGTCCTTGGATATAATCGAATAATACAGGTCTTGGAGGATAGGACGAAATAGGTTTTTTGAAATGCTCATCAAATGAGTAATCTGAAAACTCCAAACATTCTTTTGGTCCGTTTGACCACAGGTACTTATACATACTACCATGAATCGGTTCTCCATATTTTCCTACGCCGGTGCGCCAAGAATAATTCCACATACCGCCCCAATTACTCTGTTTCTCGAAGCATACCACCTCTGGCACTTCCAATCCCGCATGTTTTGCGGCTTCAAACGCTCTTAATTGCGCTAAGCCACTTGGACCTGCGCCAATGATGCCCACGCGTTTTTTCTTCGTTTTTCGTTTGTTGATCATATATAGTTATAGATTTTGCATCTGCATAAAACATCTTATCCGAGATGGATATACAGACAATTATTAATTAAATGTTATGTTTAAAGCTGCGATATTGCAGCAAAAAAAAATAACGCAAGCCACCTGAAATTAAGGGCAAAACCTAAGTTTTAGCGTCATCTTTGTGAAGCGGATAATATAATGTTTTACGATGGTTCCCACAAGTTCTTGAACATAAAAAAATCATAAAACCTTACCTCTTATTCACAAAAAAAGTATAATAACAGAGAGGGTTTAGGAGGAAATCAAAATCCTGGCTGAAAGCAGGTGAGCCCTGTTTCAATTAACCTGAATCCGTAGGATTATTTATTAAAACCAAAAGTATTATTCTTAAACTCATATCGAATATTTGGCATGATTTCGATACATTAGTTTTTTACATTTTTTGGCCGACATTAAACTTTTCTAAACGATTATTTCGGAGGTGGCAAGAATGGATTTTTTTTCTTTTCGCGAATAAGATAAATACCGATGGCAATTAGTACAGCACCAATGAGATACCAAAACGTGAACTTCTCACCATCCAAGACGCCCCAGATTACGGCTACAATGGGCAGAACATAACTCACTGAACTCGCAAAAACTGGCGATGTGTTTTGAATGAGTTTATAATATAAAGACATGGCCACCGCAGTTCCGAAAATGCTTAAAAATCCGAGATAGCTCATGGCTTCGGTCCGCTCGGGTGTCCATTCAAAATTTTGGAACAGGTCCGTAAAAAATAATACGACTATAGAAGGAATGGCCCAAAACGTAAATACGGCAGCAGTTAATTTGATGGAAGACAAGTTAGGGATTTTCTCCTTTATCAATAAGGCATTCACTCCATAAGAAGCCCCTGCCAAGACCACAATCATGGCATACCAAAATTGTGAACTGTCGGTATTGGCCTCAGAAAAATAAATAAGACTTGCTGCTCCCAAAAAACCTATGACGGCACCCAATACTTGAGACCATCTACTTTTTATTCCAAAAAGCAGAAATCCAAAAGCTAAGACGAACATAGGAAACAAGGCGTCTAAAATTCCCGCCAATGAGCTACTCACCTTCTGTTGCGCTATTGGAAATAGAAACATGGGTAAAAAATTACCGAAGAATCCTGCAATAATCACCCAAAACAAAGTTTTTCGGGGCATTTTAAAAATAGCCGGTAGGCCAATAAAACTAAGTAACAATCCAGAAATAGCCACCCGAATGGCGCCAATCTCATAAGGCGAAAACCCGAGTAAAGACTTTTTTACCAAAATGAAGGAACTTCCCCAGGTGAGGGAGATGATAATGAAAAGAAACCAACGATTGTTTAATACTTTTCCCATGGGCCAACAACTTTAAAATCTGAATTCAATCGTGAGTTTTGTAGTAGTCATTGATTCTTCAAAAGTCCATTATAGCTAGCCATCTACTTAGCCTCTAACATTGACATATCCGATATCAGCAAAATTTATAAAATAGGAAATCTCACATTTTTAGACAGCGGCAAATATAGCGAGGTTTCAACATTGAAACTACTGCAATCTTATATAAATTGATTGCTATAATTACTCTAAAGTTTGCTCTCCACCGCCATTCACAAAAAGTGTTTGACCACTCACCCACTCCGAAATTGGTGCTGCAAAATACAACATAGCTCCAGCAATATCATCGGCCGTTCCCAAACGTTTAATTGGCGTATGTTTCAACATGGTGGCTTCAATTTCTGGTGTCAAAACACTTTCTAAAGCTGCTGTCCGCGTTGCTCCTGGACCAACGGCGTTGATACGCACTTCAGGTCCAAAATCGTGTGCTAAGTTGGCAACTGTATGATTTACTGCTGCTTTTGACCCGCCATAGCCACTCATGTTTGGGCTTTTATTTACGCTTGACATTGAAGTTGTAAATACAATAGAGCCATAGCCTTCCTTTTTCATGTGCGGCACTGCCAATTGACACAACCTCCAACCACTGAACACATTCAAATCATAATCGCGTTTGATATCATCAACAGAAATTTTGAACGGATTTTCACGTCCGCCGCCTCCCCCGCCAGCATTATTGATCAAAATGTGGATGCCGCCCAATTCTTTTACCGTAGTCTCTATAAGGTTTACTAAATTGTCGTCTTTTAAGACATTACAAGCCACTGCAATCGCTTTAACACCTAGTGCTTCAATTTCTTGAACTGTTTTTTTGGCATCTTCCAAATTGAAATCGCCGATGGAAATATTCGCACCGTGTCTTGCCAATAAAATGGCTGTTGCTTTACCGATTCCGTTAGCCCCGCCTGTAACTATGGCGGTTTTTCCTTTTAAGTCAAATAGTTTTGATATCTCCATAATATATATTTATTGTTTAATGTTGTTGTCTATTTGAATATGACAATTGATTTTCCATTCTGCATAATCTTAATTCTTGCAGGGTATTCAAAACCTTGAAGCCATACTTTTAAATTGTACTTTTATTATTCGTCTTGTTGCATACTATAGCGCCGAATAACCACTTTAAAGCCCAATTCTATTCCTTCTTAAATATTGTTTTACCTTCTTTTATTGTTTCTAAAACCTGAATGTTTTTGATTTCCATAGGTTCTATTTTTAGAGGATTTTTATCTAAAATCACAAAATCCGCCAGTTTACCGTCAGACAACGAACCTTTTAAATCTTCTTCAAAAAACTCATAGGCTGCATTACTTGTAATAGCCTGCAGAGCCAAGTAAGGCGTAGCTTTCTCAGCTTCACCAATGACGGCACCTGAACGTGATATACGGTTGACCGCAGACCAAACAGTAAAAAGCGGAGCAATGGGCGTTACCGTTGCATCAGAATGGTTGGTGGGCCTTAAACCTAATTTCTTGGCAGAAACCATCGGACTTAAAAATGCCGCTCTTTTCTTTCCTAAATTCTTTACGTGGGCATCGCCCCAAAAAAAGGCGTGATTCGTAAAAAATGAAGGTTCCATCTTGTATTTCACAAACGTTTCCAGCTGATCAGCACGGGCAAATTGAGCATGAATGAGTATGGTTCTCCGGTCTTTGTCCAAAGGCTGGTTCAATTGCTTACAGGCATTTTCATGGGCTTCAATAATCATATCTATTGTGGCATCGCCATTGCAATGAATGAATAATTGGTTATCGTGTTCGTATGCTTTAAGAAACAAAGTGTTAATAGTTTCTTGAGATAAACTGGGCAGCCCTTTACAATCATCCTGGCAACCCGGAACTTCAGTGAGATAGGGCTCGGTGAAATATGCTGTTTTACCTTGTGGCGATCCATCGGCTACGATTTTTGTGCCTTGAACTTTAAATCCGTTTTTGTAGTTCTTGAAATGCAACGTACTGTCTTTGACGTTGCTGTCCAATTCAGCATAACCTGCCAGTGAAATCAAATCGATAGTTAATTTTCCCGCATCGGCTTGCGACTGAATAAACCGAATGGTATTCCTATCCGTCATGCCATCTTGTGCCGTAGTGATTCCATTGGACGCATAGTACTCTTGTGTTGTATCAAAAAAAGTTTCCTGATCTTTCGCCAGGATCTCCAACATATTGCCTACAAAAGGGTACATGGCAGTCTCTTGAACCAATCCCGTTGGCTCTTTTGAATTGGGAAAACGCTCGATGTTGCCACCTTCGGGATTCTTACTTTCAGAATTGACATTCAGTTTTTCAAGCGCCAAACTGTTGGCAACACCCATGTGTCCACTGGTATGCTGTAAATATACCGGATTGTTTGGTAATACTTTATCGATGTCTCTTTTGGTAGGATGGCGATTTTCAGCCAACTGACCATCGTCATAACCCCAACCAAAAATCCATTCGCCGTCTGGAATGTTACGTTCTTTCTTGAACGTTTCTAATGTCTTTAAAATGTCGTTAATATTGACCACTGTTCCAACTGGCTCCGGATTAAGATCAACCTGCCCCATTGTATTGGATACCATCCCAAAGTGACTGTGCGGATCGATAAAGCCTGGTAATAGGGTTTTTCCGCTAAGGTCAATTTTTTTGGCATTTCCATATTTTGATTCGGCATCTTTCTGACTTCCAACAAAAACAATCTTGCCATATTCCTCAACAACTGCTTCAGCATATTCTGCTTGATCTGATGCCATTGTAATAATATCTCCATTATAAAATAGCTGAGAAATTTGAGAAGTATTTGTATTGTCTATATCTGCGTTTTCGCTGTCTTTGCAGTTAAAAAATAGGGTCATTATAAAAATAATGAAAATGGATGGTTTCATATTTGATGTTGCTTAAGCGTTAAACCGTAAAGTGATGAGTTGCTTTTTCATTAATAATCTTGCCTCAAGATCATTATAATAATTATCAAAAGTCTTTACCGCTTTAAATCCGAGATTCTCATATATTTTTTTGGCCATTGTATTATCAGGGTGAACTGTCAAGCAGATTTCTGTGCTCAAATCGTTTTCAAGAAGTTCAACAAGTTTTTCCGTGAGTAGTTTTCCTAATTTTTTTCCCCGTGATTCAGGGTGAACGCCTAAAGACAACACCCAACCCTGGCTTGTATTCTTATTGATATTACCCAGCACATAACCGAGAATCTTTCCCTCGTCTTCTGCCACCAAGAAATACTCATGGGATATATCAAAAAATTGCCTTAAAACAAATGGCGGATAACTTCCATCGTCAAAACTTAAGGTTTCTATTTGATGCACAGATTCAAGATCTTCTAATGTTGCACTTCTGATATTCATATCTGATTTTTTAAGGTTTGCACAGTCAATTATTGTCCTAAAATAGAATTCTTTGATTGCATCACTGATAAGTGTGCTTTGGATGAATTTATTTTAATGGAAATTACTTATTATGAGTTCCATTCTGTGTCGATATCTTTTACTAAATCGTCATAACGTTTTCTTAGTTCTGCGGATATCTTTTTAGATGATTTATGCAATCTTTTCAATTGAAAAGCCAAAACAATACTGAAAAGTCCTGCAAACATAAAACTCAAGGCTATCAAGACCACAATACTCAAGCCAGCAAACAATGGATTCCAAATAAGAATAAAGGAAAAAATAGTACCTAAAATTCCTAAAACCAATAATAATCCCCAATTTTTATCGCCATATCGTTTGACGTCCATAGCAAAGCCAATGGCAGAAACCGATCGGAAGAGGATGATAAAACCAATATAGAACGCCATGACACTGATGGACAGAGCCGGATGACTCATGAGAGATATTCCAACAATAAAAGTAATAATTCCAAATGCTAAAGACCAGCCCCAATTTTCCAATTGATGTCTATTAACGACAGAAAAAACCGCCTCTGAAATGCCACCAAATAAGAACGATAATGCAAAAAGAAAGGACAAAGTAAGCAATGAACTGCCTGGCGAGGTAAAAGCAACAATACTGACAATGATAAAAAACACACCTACAAGCAGAGGAATGTACCAATGTTTGATAGCACTTTTAATTGATTTTAAGAATGTTGGTTCCATAATTTAAGTTTTTAAGTAATTGATAAGTTATTTTTTTCTAATGCTAATTTAAATTGAATAACGGGTAATATCAATGACATGCATCAGCTTAGTCCTAATAGAATAAATAAGAGTATTGTATGATTAGTGCAACAATATAATATCCAAGGTCTTATTTTCTACCAACATAAACTTACATTCTTCATAGGAAGGGGCCGAGAACTTTGGTTTGACATTGTTTGAAAAGCCATAAGCCTCCTTTGGAATTCCAAGAAAATTTCGATTACATTCGTTATCAGAATTTTCATCATGATACAATGACAAGGCATACTCACCTTTTGGCAAATCGTTTATTACAATGGTTTCGTTGACTTCATCAACAGAAATTGTGTAGTTTTTGATGGCCACCCCGTCTTTCAAAAAGTCTTTATCGGTATTAAAGACGCCGATAATGATTTCGCCCTTAAGCGACTTAATATTTTTAACGTGAACGGTTAATTGCGGGTTGTCATGTCCGAAAAAACTTGCTATAAATGATAGGTATAAGATTATAGTAGTCATAATTTTGATTTTAGATTAAAATAATGGTGCATTTGTTCGGCGTCTTTCCTTTTAAACGCGCGATAAGGTTCTGACTTTTTTAGTAAAAACCACTTGATAGGTTTTTTAAAAAGTGACGCAGCAGTTTTTTTTAATGAGGATACTTTTTTAGCCTCCATTTCAAAATGATCTTCCAAACTATCCCTTCTAAATTGAACGATATTCTCTAAGTCATCTCCATCGGCATAAAATCCGCAGTGAAAATTTTTATCCGCAAATGCATATTCCGGGAAATCGACATCTCCAAGACCGAAAACTGCAAAAGAGCGTTCCAAAAAATGTTCGTAACTGATCCTACAACTTTCGCCTCCTCCCAAATTAAAAATCCTCTTGGACAGTTCCTGTTGCTTCTCAATGCCATTAACAAAGGCACGTGCGGTATCTCGAGGCGTAGCAATCTCCAATGCCGTATTTAAGGGCTGATGAAACATTAATTTGCTCATTTTATGATTGCCCATAATGGCGGCCAATCTAAAAATTGTCCAATCCAAATGGCTTTCTTGGATTAACTTCTCTGCGGCTATTTTTGTTTCGCCGTAGGCATCTCCGTCACTCGGTGTAAGTGCATCACCCACATTTATATACGGATTTTCGACACGATCACCATAAACAGAAATGCTGGAGCTATACATAAAAAATGCCTTTGGCGAATGCGCTTCCAAATGTTTAATCAAATGGTGGGTGCCATCAATATTTACTTTTTTGGCAAGCTCTGGATACGCATCTGCCACGGGTGGAATGATAGCAGCCAAATGAATTACCGCATCAATATTTCTTATGAACTCTAAATCTTTTGGATTTGAAATGTCCCCATAAATAAGATTAATTTGACTGGCAAACGGCTCTAATTTCTCTTCTGAGAGCTTCGTCTTTTTATCAAAAACCGTGATGTCATAGTCTTCTTTTTCTATCAATTGTTTTAATACTTCAAAACCTACCGTTCCGGAAGCACCTGTTAGTAAAATATTTTTCTTTTTCATGGAGGTTTATTTCCGATTATTATTTACTGATAGGACAATTGTCCATCTTCTACTTTTGCCGGTTTTGTAAACGGGTGTTCTTGATGCTGGTTTTCGCCCATTGTATGAATGACTTTCCAACCATTTGCCTTAAGTAGATCCGAAATCATGGAGCGATGACAACGCCACCAAACCGCTTCAGAGCACATGATGGCACATCTTTTGTCAGCAGCAACGGATTCTAACGTTTTGAAGGCGTCCTTAAATTCTGAAGTTTCCATATAATCAGCATAACCTCTGAAGGATGGGTGATTCCATACGGTGTTTTTAGAATTTTCGGAGGCTTTACGGCGTCCGCCCAAAGCTTCTATATGTCTGTACCCTATGCCATTTTCACCTAAGGCAGATTCGAGCGCTTCTGTGTTGTATTGCGGAAATTTTCGCGAACCTGGAAAACGACGCACATCAATAAGTAAGGCTATCTCATCACCATTGAGCAGTTCCAAAAACTCTTCAAAAGTTCTGGTTGAATGTCCAATAGTCCATATAGTCTTTTTATGCTCCATATCGAGGTGTTTTTAATCTCAACGGTTTTATCCCATTTTTTTGATGTTCTGAATCACACCACCATCCACTAATATATCAGTCCCCGTAATAAAACTGGCGGCTTCAGTGGTTAAAAAACGGACAACTCCGGCAATATCTTCTGGTTGACCATTTCGTTTTAAAGGTGTTGCCTGTTTAATTTTTTCCATTCGTTCAGGATGTTCTTCGGCTGCTTTCAACGCCATGGGGGTTTCAATCACACCAGGTGAGACGGTGACTATTCGCGCACCTTTTCCGCCCCATTTACTCGCATATTTATGAGAAAGCAAATGAACGCCTCGTTTTGCAAAATTGTACATAGTATCTGAAGAACCGTCAACAAACTTACTCACAATGTCAAAAGATTCTGACGCTTGTGGATTGATAAGCGCTTCATCATATTCAGGGTTTGCAGGAACAGCATGCGCCATCATGGAAGAAAGCAATACCGCCACCGAATTTTTTTCGGCAAGTTCATAAAAAGCATTTATCAAAAGCTCAGTTGCAACCAAATCAATGGTATACACTTTTTTCAGATCTTTAACTGTACCGCTGACCCCAGCGGTGTGTATCAATGCTTTTAGTGCACCTTTGTCAGAAACAAATTTAGTAAGCTTGTCTATATCTTTTTTATCCGTGATATCACAAGAAATTCCTGACACATCAAAGCCGTCTTTTAACAAAGATTCGACTGTTTTATCAACTTGATCCTGCGAATAATCAGTTATAATTATTGGTTGATCCTTAAAAGCTTGAGCACATGCCTGCCCAATTCCACCAGCGCCTCCCGTAATTACAATATGTGTTTTTTTAACATCCATTTTTAAAGTATATATAGATTAATCGTTTCTTTTTTGATATGGAATCAAGATCGCTACGCTTATACCCTGCCGTATAGGCAGGAAATAGACTTGCCTACAGAAAGCAAAGATTTGATAGTGCTCAACTTACAGGCAATTAGCGTTTAAATTAAATTTGTCCAAGCAGTCCTATTTTATTTTTTCCTGGTTACTAAAGAATTTTAATATTGAATAAAATTCTTTTCAAAAGACTTTAAAACCAAAATAAATAGCATTAGCTAAATACCTTACTAATAACGAATGCCCATTTTAATATGCAAGAACTTTTAATAACGCGTAACTGCGCCAAACCCGTTGAATTTATCCAATTCTCCTTTTGGAAGGAAAACAACGTCACCTCCAAAATCCATATTCATCTCAATCATTTCATCATAAATATCATCGATGACCTCTTTATCCGTTCTTTGGTCTTCTGACACATACACAATTCTATCATTTTCTAAAATAGCGGGTTGAAATAAGCCTTGCTCAATAAAAAGTGTTTGTATTTTTCCTTGGGAAATGGCTTTCCAAATCTCATTTGTGTCACTTAAGAATTTGTTTTCAGATACCGCTTTTAACAATTCAGCCTTTCGATCGTTGTTTCTTTTGGTGTTATAAGTTTCAATAATCTTGTAAGCTTCTGAAACGATTGCATGATCTTTTTCAGCCATTCTGTTTTTGTTCAGATAAGTATCGTAAATGCTCTGCTTTTCGTCTGCAACTTTTAAATATTCAGAATAGTTTTCTTCGACAGTGGAAATTAAGACAGGAAGTGGATTTTCTTTTCTAATGCGATTCACTTCTTTATCCACTTGATTAAAAAACTCATTAATCAAACTTGATTGTCGTGATGCTGTCGCGGCTTGAGTTTTGTTTTTGGAAAAAGAGTGTTGGTTTTCCATAGGAAACGTTGATCCAAATTCTTTGACTACCTTATCATTCAATGCCTCAATTAATCGTGCCTTATCCTGACTTAAAACCAATAAGTAATAGTGTGATTCAGCGTGGATGGATCGCACTAAATCCCTTGTAGCAAAGGTATTATCTATAATCACACGGTCTACAACTTTAATTGGCAATCTTGAATACTCAGCTACATCATGGTTTACAAAAAGCAATAAGCTGTCCAAATTACGACTGTGATCAATGTCTGCCGCAAGCGCGTGCAATTTGTCAATTAATTTTGTAGCGTCTTTTTTATTAGTATCTGCAAGAAGTCTTGTTTCAACTTCTTTGATGTGATTTTTAAGAGCTAATTCATCTTTAAGATAATCAGGTTTGGTTCGGTGGGAATTCATGATAATAGTAATACAGTTTTCCGAACTGATGTCTTTAAGCTTTTTTAAGGTTGTGTTCATTTTTCAAGTTTTAAATTGATTAATAAATAAATATTTCAAAATATCAGTTGCCTCATAGTTATAACATCAGGCACTAATGGTCAGAATATAAAAACTCGGGGTAGTAAAACCTAAAGGTGCGAATAAATTTAGTCAAAATAAACGGCTTCAAAAACTGCCAATGGCGCTCTTCTTCCCACGTTTAAACTCAATACATCATCCACAATAGTATAGTTATCTGCAAGTTCAAAGACTTCTAAGAATTCAGATTCATTGACATCTACATCTGGACAAGCTTTTAAAGTGGTCATCATCCCTTTAAAACGAATACGGTTTCCTTCTTCCAAAGTATATTCACCGTTAACGGTATTACAACCCGCAAACCCGTTCACACGGTTATCTTGAGACTGTAAAGTAAAATAGATTTCACGCTCTTGGTTATCGGCCATTTGGACATCCTGACCTTGCAAAGTTTTCAACTTCCAGTATTTACCAACAATAGATTCATCTTCCATAACTCCTTTTTTAAATGTTGCCAATGGCGCTCTCTTAGCTTTATTTAATGCTAGTTTACCGTCGGTTATAGTAAAATTATCAGCATGTTCAAAAACGCTTAGAATTTGGGACTCGTCAATTTTTGCATCTGGACAAGCCATCTTGGTTACTCCCATCTGTGAAAAAGAAATTCGATTACCTTCTTCTAATTTATAGGTGCCCATAAAACTATTACATCCTGAGAAACCGTTAACGCGGTTGTCCTCAGAGTTTAATGTGAAATAAATCACCTGGCCGTTCTCTTCACGATCGGACATGTCCTGACCTTCTAAAGTAGTGATAATCCATTTTGTGTTTTCAATGGACTGCACATCGGCAGTGTTTTCTGGAGTGGTCATTTCAGCATCATTGCCTGAAACTTCTGGATTTGCATTTGACTTTTTCCCCGTATTACAGCTCATGATGGTAATTGCTAAAAGGGCTAATGTGAGTGTTTTAATTTTCATATTCATGGTTATGTTTTTTATTGATTCAATTTCATATTTGTCTCTTAAGATTACATATGGTTATATAGAAGCCATCTCAACGTTCCAAGAACCATACCTTCCTGTAAATATCCATAGAGAATTAAGAGTTATTTAACTCCATCAAGAAATACCGTGTCTCAAATAAGGATGACTTCAACAGCATTGGACGATATTTACAATACTACAAGACCTCTATAGTACAAATTTAAGTTTAGTTCATAACACTACGAACTAAATAGAGGTAAACTATTGTTAAAGTTTATTTTTTGAGAGTTTGTGCCTTAGATTGCCTTCTTATCGTGTTTCAGAAATCTGGTGAGTTTTAATTTCTTCAATGGTCGTTTCAACGAGCGCTTTCATTTTTTCCAAATAGGCTGTCGTAATATCACCCAAGGACTTCTCATTGGTGAATTTCTCAGGATAATATTCCCTATTATAAGAATTGATTTTCTTAACCAAAACCATTTCATTCTCCAAAGTTTCGAAATGCGCTTCTAAGGTTGTTAGCTGAAAATATTTTGCAACCCGAAAGTAGCGTTTTCTATCTCCTGACTTTGTATAGTATTCAATGTATTTTAATTGGGTAAGCACCTTCAAGTTTACCGACGTCGAACTTTTACTCGAACCAATAATCTCACGAATCTCCTCAAAGGTCAATCCGTTATAAGAAGACAAGGTCAATAACGCATAAATTCGTGCTGCCAGAGGCGCAATTTGCAACCTCGTTTCCAATCGAAGACCAATGTCTTCTATTAATTTTAGTTTTTCTTTCAAAAGAGCCATAACTAACTAACTTTTCTATAAAAATACACTTAGTTCATAACATATCGAACTAAATTATATTAAAGTTTTGTTATTCTTTCCTGGCATTGGGTTATCAACAATGTTAGAACATAGGCACATAGCCTTCCATTTGATAACTTGGAAGGGCTATGAGAGACGATGTTGTAATTTCTACAAAAGGATTGAGGTCTTTAATTGCGTCTATTTTATGTTTCCCCAACGCTTGTCCGCAAACTAAAATTTTGACCTTATGCTGCTTCAATTTACTCAGCAAATCGAGGTTTGGGTTATTTCTTTGTTCCCGCTCTTGATGTTCCTTGTTTGTCAATACAACAGGCGTCGCAGTTCCGCTGATGACGGCCACAATCTTTAAATTTTTATGCGGTACTTGATAATTGCCCATAAGATTAATCAGTCGTGCTATTTTCCAAAGACCTTCGTTAACGTTCTCACGCTCCTTCCCATCTTTAATGTGAAATATTATTTTGTATTCTTTGGATGGATCTGGCGTATTCTCTGCCTGATCATAATGGATGATTTTTCCGTAACCTTGGATAATTGGCGTTTTCCAATCTTGTGCCTTCAACGGAGTTTGGAAATTAAATACTGCAATAATGACAATGAATTTCAGTGTAATTTTCATAACTTTTTATAATGTTTTCTTTCTAAAAAAAAGGTGCGCTAACAATATCAATACAGATAGAATTATACCCAACCAACTCACGCCTTCCCAACGGAACTGTTGCCATGCCACAGCGCCCAAAACTGTGCCCAGTGCTCCCCCTATAAAAAACCCGACCATATATACGGTATTGACTCGATTACGAGCCTCTGGATGTTTTGAAAAAATAATGTTTTGATTGGTAATATGCAAGGCCTGTAACGCTAAGTCCACCAAAATAATACCTAAAATCAGTCCGATGATGGATTGGCCAGACATCATGAAAATCAACCAAGAAAGAATAAGTAGGAGCGCCGAATAGAAGATAATTTTATTTTTGCTGACTTTATCGCTCAGTTTTCCTACTACGGTGGCACCAAGTGCACCGGCTATTCCAAATATTCCGAAAGCTCCGGCAACAGTGCTGCCATAGCCAAAGGAATCTTCCATAAGAAAAACCAGTGTCGTCCAAAACGCACTCAAACCAGCAAAGCCCAATGCGCCCCGCAAAGCTGCCAACCGTAAAGACGGTTCTGTTTTAAGATAAGACCAAAGCGAACGCATTAAATCACCATAGCTTCCTTGATAATTGGGTTTCAAATTAGGAAGCTTCCATTTTAAAATAATAAACAAAATTACCATCAATACTGTTGCCGCAAAATACATCACGCGCCAGCCAAATGCATCGCCAATAAAACCACTGATGATCCTACTGCCCAAAATTCCAATCAACAATCCGCTCATAACAATTCCAATAGCACGGCCTCTCTCATTTTCGTCAGATAACTGGGCTGCCATGGGAACAAACAACTGTGGAATTGCAGATGTAAAACCAATAAAAAAACTGCTGACAATCAATGCAATCAAGGTTTGTGACATTCCAGCCGCTATAAGGGCAGCAATCATAAGCACAAAATCGAACTGAAGGATCTTATGATTGGAAAGTTTATCTCCCAATGGAATTATAAACAGTAATCCAAAGGCGTATCCCAATTGAGTAGATAATGCCACATTACTAACGGCAGCCTCAGTGACGTTAAACGAATCAGAAATAAGATTTAATAAAGGCTGATTATAATACAAATTTGCGACCACCAGACCTGCAGATAAGCTCATGAGGTACAAGACCGAATTTGAAAGTTTAGATGCCATTACGTCTGCAGGTAAAATTTATGGGTGATTCTCATATTCAAGTTAAGCCTGTTTAAAATTAAGATGGATTGAGCTGACATTTACATTTAGATATATAAAGCACCTCCATAATTAGACAAAGATAAATTTCAGATGGGACAAATGGGTCCATATCAGAAAAGTTTTTAAAGGCTATCGTATTTCAATTAGGCCTCCTCTTAGGTTGAGGGTCCTTCAAGACGCACTACCACTTTTTCAACAAACATGTCATGTTGTTTTTCCTCGATATCTTTTATCAACTTTTCGCTGATTTTAAATTCATGCTTCAAATACCAAAATACCGCAAAATTTTTGTAATGCTTAGTGGTAAAATGTTTTAGCAATCGAACTAATTGGCAAGATAAGACCTGATCAAACCATTTATCTTATATGATCCACCTATGTCGCGTTATAAATCTTCAGTAATTTACATCTCTCAGCTAAGTCTTTTCTGTTAATTCAGTTTTATAATTCGTCGAAAATAGAATCGCTTTTAGTTCAAATTTAAAATATTGAATTAAATAATATAAAAATTCATTTAAACTATTTCGTTTTAGTATGCATTCCGATTTTGTAATAGTATATTTGCATTTTAAATCCATTTAAGAGATGAAAGTTCGCGAAAAATTTATTTTAATTTCGGTTATAGTCGTAGTAGCAATCGTTGGAATCGCTCTATTTTGGAGTCCTATTCTATGGGCTTTTGTAATTGTTATTCCACTCATATTGTTGGGTGTCTTTGATATATTTCAAAAGAGTCATACCATCCGACGAAACTTCCCTTTAATTGGTCGTGCCAGATATATGCTTGAATCCATTCGCCCGGAAATCATGCAATATTTTGTGGAGACAGATACTGAAGGAAGGCCTTTAAATCGTATTCTACGATCATTGATTTACCGACGGGCTAAAGGTCAAACAGATACTGAGCCTTTCGGGACACAAATGGACATCTACCATTCAGGTTACGAATGGCTGGAACATTCCATGTACGCAAAGCAAAATCCAAAGGAAATTGGAGAGTTTCCGAGGTTACTGATTGGTGGTAAAGATTGTAAACAACCGTATTCTTCAAGCTTGTTGAACATATCTGCCATGAGTTTTGGGTCTTTGAGCAACAATGCAATCTTAGCATTGAACAAAGGTGCTAAAATGGGTCATTTTGCCCATAATACGGGTGAAGGTGGAATTAGTGATCATCATATTAAGTATGGTGGCGACCTTATCTGGCAAATTGGAACTGGGTATTTTGGATGTAGAAATGATGACGGTACGTTTAATGACGTCACCTTTAGGGAAAATGCTCTAAGACCTCAGGTAAAATTGATTGAAATAAAACTATCGCAAGGTGCAAAACCTGGCCATGGCGGGATATTACCAGCTGCTAAAAATACCGAAGAAATAGCCCGTATAAGACACGTAAAACCTGGCGTTGCAGTTCATTCTCCACCGTCGCATACTGCATTTGCCGATCCTATCCAGTTTATGCACTTTATAAAACGCCTTAGAGATTTAAGTGACGGAAAACCTATTGGATTTAAATTATGTTTAGGAAGGAAACAAGAATTCATGGATTTCTGTGAAGCGATGATTTACACGGGTATTACTCCTGACTTTATCACTATTGATGGTGGTGAAGGCGGTACAGGTGCTGCTCCGGTAGAATTTTCAAACTCCATGGGAATGCCACTTCGTGAAGGTCTCATTTTTGTTCATGATACCTTGGTTGGTTTTGGGTTAAGAAAAGAGATTAAAGTTATTGTTGCCGGCAAAATCATTACCGGATTCCACATGGCAAGAGCCATTGCGCTTGGTGCTGACGGTTGTAATAGTGCAAGAGCCATGATGTTGGCCGTAGGGTGTATCCAAGCATTGCAATGTAACTTGAACACCTGTCCGACTGGGGTTGCTACACAAAACCCTTCTTTGGTAAAAGGATTGGTTGTAGAAGATAAATGGCCTAGAGCCAAAAGATACCATGAAGCTACCATACATAGCTTTTTGGAACTTGTTGCGGCAGCAGGCTTGAATGATCCTAGTGAATTGACCCGTAACCACATTAGCAAAAGGGTGGGTCTTTATGATGTAAAAACTTACGACGAAATTTATCCATACATGGAGCCTAATTCACTTTTGGACATTAACACCATTCCTGAGAGTTATAAGAAATTTTTCCATCTGACGCGTATCATGAAATAAGTCAGGGAAATTTGAGTCAATAAATTCAGACCATAAAAAAAAGGCCTCATTCGATGGCCTTTTTTTTTATGGTTCAACTTAAGATTAGGTCTGAGGTTTCAAAAGTTTGTACCTATTCTTGGAGTCCTTGAGAAATTATCAATCTGTCCTTAAGGCTGATGACGTGACAGCCCGCTCTCTTAAGACGAATACAGAAAATATTTAGCGACTTATTCCTTGCGTGTCTTACCTGTAATCTCCTCAACCTTAATGATAAAAATCATTGGGATATTTTCATTAATTGCCTTACTTGAAAATTCACTAATAAAACTCAACTCTTTCAATTCCTTTTCAGCGATCAAAGTTTTGATTCCTAAAGAAAACACATGCAGATAAGATTTGGCATCACTGCCAAAGAGTTGTTCAAATTTGCCGTGCACCATTACTGATTTCCAATTAGTAAGACCATCAACATCGACAATATTGAAAGCTACTTCATTGTTTTTTCTCATCGCATTCATTTTATGGCCTTCAGCCGAATAGCATATTATGACATTCGTTTCGGCATCATAAAAATAGGTAATGGGAACAACAAATGGTCTGTTTTGATAAATGTAGGACAAATGTCCTAAGTAATCGTTTTTAAGAACCTTCAAACAGGCTTTTTCGTCTAGATTAGTGTACATGATGTTAGTTGTTTTATTTTACCAAGATACGGCAATGTAGAGTTACCAACAATGATATCGGTCAGTTTATTTGGTTTGAACCAAAAAGAGTGAAAGAATCCCTCAGGCTTACAACACCCTGATTAGGCCTGCTTTATTAAGCGTTTCCTGCAAAGTATCATAAGGCTATTAAATCAAGAATTTCGGGGTATTAAAAACCCATTGCCGGAAAATAAAAAGGTTCCCAAACAAGACGTTTGGGAACCTTTCCATAAATCAATAAGTGGTATTCTACCAGTTATCAATTTCCTTCTTTAAATCTTCTTTAGATTTGCCGTAGCGCTCTTGCACTTTTCCAGCTATCTTATCAAAGTTACCTTCGGCTTCGGTATATTCATCATCGGTGATTTTTCCGTATTTCTTTTTAAATTCACCTTTAATTTGTTTCCATTTACCTTCAAATTGATCTGAGTTCATAATGTTTAAGTTTTAAGTTAATAATTGTTCTACATAAAATTACATCTATTACTATCCATTGCGTATCTCAAAAGACGCAATCATTAATGCGTTTGCTAATTTGGGATTAATTTAACAGTATTAATTGCTGTTTCCCTGTGGGATGAATGGTGCAAAAGCTTATAAATAAAATGAGGATTATTAATGTTTATATAAATATCTTTGAGGTCTAATTTTCAAATATGAAACACATCTTACTTGTTAGCATTTTTATATACGGCGCTATGGTATTAGGCCAAAACAATACTATTGCAGTGGGAGAAAAGCTAACCTTTACGGCCGCATATAATATGTCTGGCTTAATGACCGAAATTGCACAAGTGACTATGGAAACGGGTCAGGTCAAAACGTCAAATGCTACCCTATTACACCTCAAATGTACTGCAGCTACATATACTAAATGGGATGGCTTTTTTAAAATCCGTGATCTTTATGAAAGTTATGTCAGTCCTACAAGCCTGACACCTTACTTATACAAACGCGATATTAACGAAGGCAACTACTACAAGTTTATGCAATATACGTTCAGCCATAAGACTAATTCCGTTAAAAGCTTAATGCGCAAAAAGAATAGTAAGGGCGAGACTATTGATAAAACAACTTCGGTCAAAATCAACGCCGGCACCAAAGATATTGTAACCACCATTTATCATATTCGTAATTTGGACATCCATAAAGCTACGCCTGGCGAGGTCCAAAATTTTAAGGTTATTTTTGATAACGAAGAGATGGTAATCAGTGTAAAGTACGTAAGCAAGGAAACCATTAATACGGCCATTGGCAAAAAAGAGTGTTACAAATTGGCGTTATCCCTGAAGAATAAAGATATACTTAAAGGCGGAACAAATGATAACTTATTGTATCTCACGGCAGATGCCAATAAGATCCCTGTATATGCGAAATTTAAAATCCCAGTGGGCAACGGCGAACTTAAGATCAAATCAGCAACCGGCTTAAAAAATTAAACTATGAGGTCTCTATTTATTGTTTTAGGAATTATTACCGCAGTTTTAGCATTGATTTTAGCGGTGACACCGTTATCACAAATTGCTTATATCCCAGCGGTAGCGGCACTGATATTTGGCTTTGTTGCGTTTTATATATCTAAACGAACGCAAATGCCGAGAAAAACAGTGCAATTGATTTTCATATTGACAATTATCTCATTGGTTCTAACCATATATAAATCTATTTTTAATACTGCTGAAGTAGGAAATATGGAAGAACTGGAGTTAAAGAAAGAAGCTTCCATGGAAGATTCAAAAGAAATCTTGGAAGGTTTGGAAATTGATGAAATGGATCTTGACAGTTCGGAGTCAGATGCCTTAGAAATTGAAGAACTCCCCGATTTAGAAGACTTGGAAGAACAATAACATTACTTGAATACACCTATTGACATACAGCACTTAAATGCGCGAATGCTTCTCTATTCGTTTTTATTTTGTTTTATTTGATGGCTAATTAATCCTAGATAAATGAAGGCACTTCTCATTGCTTCAGCACTCACACTCGTTGGTTCTTGTGCAAACATTAGATATACTCAAAAAATTGACAATCTAAAAGAAAGTATTGTTTTCGAGGACCCTGAAACCATTCAAAAATACAGTAATTTAATCACGTCTGAAGAGTTAAGAACCCTGGTTTATACCTTGTCATCAAAAGACTTTGAAGGTAGGGAGACTGGCAAAATAGGGCACCATAGAGCCTCAAATTATCTTAAGGACTTTTATGTGGACCATGAAATTCCGTCGCCATTAGGTTATGACAATTACTATCAGCGGATTCCGAGATCGTATTTCTCAAAGGATAGTCCAAGCACTCAAAACGTTGTTGCTTATATAGAGGGTTCAGAACTTCCTGAAGAGGTTATTGTAATTTCTGCCCATCTAGACCATCTTGGCGCCTCCAACGATCAGATATATTTTGGTGCCGATGACAATGCCTCAGGGACTGCAGCTGTGATGGAAATGGCCAAAGCGTTTGCCCAAGCCAAAAAGGATGGCCATGGTCCAAGAAGAAGTATTCTTTTTCTACATTTTACGGCTGAAGAATCGGGACTTTTAGGTTCCAATTATTATGTCAAACACCCCATTTATGCTTTGGACAATACCGTGGCAAATTTAAATATTGACATGATAGGACGCGTGGATAAAATTCACGAAAGAAAGCAAATAGAAAATTATGTTTATATTATTGGTGCAGACCGATTGAGCACTGAGCTACATTATATATCTGAAGCGGCAAACAATCAGTTTACAAATTTAACACTTGACTATAAGTATAATGCTGAAGACGATTCAAACCGGTATTACTACCGTTCTGATCATTACAATTTTGCTTATAGAAACATTCCGGTCATTTTTTATTTTAATGGTGAGCATAAAGATTACCACCAACCTACAGATACACCCGACAAAATTAATTATCCACTATTACAAAAACGAACGCAGCTTATTTTCGCAACTGCTTGGTATCTTGCCAATAGTGAGGAGCGTCTTAAAATGGGTAAAATTTAAGCTAAAGTGGAGCAACAGCTCTTTTCTTGTTAAAGTTTGTTAAATGAATTGCGGATTAAAACTTAAATTCTCCTCTTTTTCGTATTATCGCATTTCACTTACATTTAATTTATATTTTAATGAAAAAGTCTCTAATTATTGCAAGTATTGCATTAAGTCTTTTTGCTTGCGGATCAAGCCAGCAACAGGCTACACCACCTGAAACCATTGTTTCAGTTGACCCAACGGTCTATGGCAACACCATTACCTCTGGAGAATTGAAAGAATTGTTGTACACTTTCGCATCCGATGAATTTGAAGGCCGTGATACAGGGTCTAAGGGTCAGAAAATGGCTGTCGAGTTCTTAAAGGATCAATACATTTCAATGGGAGTTCCGTCGCCATTCTCAGGTGACAATTACTTTCAAGATGTACCTTTGATCAATCAAAAATCACCAGAAACCGACATCACGATCAACGGTATCAACTTTGAGAATTATACAGATTTTGTCACTGCCGGATCTGCTTCTTCACAAACCATAACGGCATCTGACATTGTTTATGCGGGCTACGGTATTGATTCTGAAAACTATTCAAGTTATACCGGTTTAGACGTTAAGGATAAAATTGTATTGATCAAGTCTGGAGAGCCAAAAAATGACGACGGTACTTATGTGACTACCGGAACCAAGGAAGACACAAAATGGTCGGTTGGAAGACAAGCACTTTCATCTAAAAGAGAAGTGGCCAAAACCAAAGGCGCCAAAGTTCTATTGGTTATGGATGAGCCTTATTTAAAAATGGTTTCTAACTTTATGCAAGCTGCGGCTAAATCTGGTCGTAATAGTCGTATTGCACTTAAGGACAAACAAGATGCCATGATTCAAATTTTAATCAGTGAGAAGTTAGGAAAGGCACTTTTAGCGGATATTGAAACAAATAAAACCTCAAAAGACATTGCCACAAATTTAGAAATTAAGGTGACCAGCCATTCTGAAGATGTGCATTCCGAGAATGTATTGGCATTCATCAAAGGTTCTGAAAAACCTGATGAAGTTTTAGTACTTTCTGCGCATTTAGATCATGAAGGCATAAAGGATGGTGAAATATACAATGGCGCAGATGATGATGGCTCCGGAACCGTAGCTCTGTTGGAAATTGCAGAAGCCTTTAAATTGGCACAGGCTGCCGGCCATGGTCCAAAACGATCCATCTTATTTTTACACGTTACAGGTGAAGAAAAAGGGCTTTTAGGCTCCAGTTATTATACTGACGTGAACCCTGTATTTCCATTGGAAAACACCATTGCCAATCTGAATATTGATATGATTGGAAGAATAGATCCAAAACGTGAAGGCGATAGAAATTATGTGTATTTAATTGGTTCTGATAAACTGAGTACCGATCTTCATAATATTTCGGAAGAAGCCAATAGTAAATACACCAATATTACTTTGGATTATACCTTTAATGACGATAACGATCCTAACCGATTTTATTTCAGATCAGACCATTATAATTTTGCAAAAAATAATGTTCCGGTAATATTTTATTTTAATGGAACGCATGACGATTATCACAGACCGACTGATACCCCTGATAAAATTGAATATGATTTATTGGAAAACAGGACAAAATTAGTGTTTTATACGGCTTGGAAATTGGCCAACCGTGAAAACCGAATTATTGTTGACAAAGCGAGTCAGTAACCATTTAAATTCCGATTAAAATTTTAAAGGACGAAACCGAACGGTTTCGTCCTTTTTTATTCTTAAAGGTTGATTCTAATCTGAAAAACCACTTAAAATTTACATTTCATCTAAAAAAACTTCCCTAAAACGTTCAAATGATGTGATTTGAAAAATATGATGTAGCTTTAAATTAATTAGAAACATTTGATGATTTAATTTTAACCTATTCTGTCGCCTTGAGAAATTTCTTATACAATATTGTTCCAAATTTAGAACCATTTGATTATTCGCTGCATTACGACCATCAGTTTATCAATCAGGAATGGATTTTGATCAACGGCATTGAAGACGCCAAGGCTGTGTATATTTTTAAACCCAATAATGAATTGGTCATTTCTGAAAACGATGAAATTACCAAGACAAGATGGAGTTATATCAATTCGAATTTCCTGTCCATTACCACTGAAGATGGCATCGTACTGATTAAGGCGTATTATAAGGATAAGGATGTATTGGTTTTAAATCAAAAAGCCTCAGAGGATTATTCGTTTTTCATTAACGCCACCAATTATAACACTGCGATAAACAATAAAGACGACGTCAAAAAGTACCTGAAAGAAAAATACATGAAAAAGGCATCGGAACTCATATCTGAGCACGAGTTCTACTATATTCAACGCTCTAAGGAATATGGGCCGTGCACTATGAAGGAGCTCTTGAAAAAGGTAAAAGACAAAGCCGTAAATGCCTATTGCCTAATTAGAGACGTGAATGAAGCCGATTACAATAAAAAACTTCGCATTATTGATTTACTTCAAGAAGTATAGATTAGTTTAAGCGTCAATACCAATCCTTAGAGAAATTAAAGCTCAGGGTTATAAATTAAAAACGTCGGAATGTTAAAGTCCAATGGTAGGTATAAAAAAGAGAAGGTGAATGCATGTACATTCACCTTCTCTTTTAATTATTTTGAGCTTTATGATTAAAGCTTAGATATGCAAAGCTCTGTCATCGGTAGCAGCCAAAGCCGCTTCCTTAAACGCTTCGGTATACGTTGGATGCGCATGGGAGATTCGGGAAATATCTTCTGCCGACGCTCTAAACTCCATGCCTACAACAGCTTCTGCAATCATATCTGCAGCACGGGCACCAATCATATGAACTCCAAGAATTTCATCGGTTTCTTTATCCGCAAGAACCTTCACAAAACCGTCCAAGTCCATACTTGCTCTACTCCTACCTAAAGCACGCATCGGAAACTGCCCTGATTTATAAGCTACTCCAGCCTCTTTAAGTTCATCTTCAGTTTTTCCTACAGCCGCCACTTCTGGCCAAGTATACACGACGCCGGGAATTAAATTATAATTGATATGCGGTTTTTGACCTGCAAGGCTTTCTGCAACAAAAACGCCTTCTTCTTCAGCTTTATGAGCCAACATAGCCCCTTTTACCACATCACCAATAGCATATATATTTTTGACACTGGTTTGCAAATGTTCATTCACTTCAACTTGACCTCTATCCGTCAGTTTTACACCTATAGCCTCAGCATTGAGTCCGTCTGTATAAGGACGTCTACCTACAGAAACTAGGCAATAATCACCTTTAAACTCAACTTCCTCACCTTTTTTATTATCGGCTTTAACAATAACCTCATCACCCTTTCGCTCAACAGACTTAACCTGATGCGACACGTTGACACTAAATTTGGCCTTCTTAAACACCTTATTCAATTCTCGTGATAAACCTGCATCCATAGTAGGGATCAAACGGTCCATATATTCAATGACCGTCACTTCTGCACCCAATCTTCTATAGACCTGTCCAAGCTCCAATCCGATAGCACCACCACCTATAACAATTAAATGTTTAGGGATTTCCTTGAGTTTCAACGCTTCAGTTGAAGTGACAATGCGCTCTTTGTCCAATTCAATAAAAGGTAAATTGGATGGTTTACTGCCGGTGGCAATTATGGTATGTTTTGCTTCTATCTCTTCGGTTTTCTCACCTTTGATAGTGATATGTGTGGCATCTTTAAAAGAGCCCAAGCCTTGATATACATCAATTTTGTTCTTCTTCATCAAAAAATCGATACCCCCAGTGGTCTGATCTACAACAGCCTGTTTACGAGAGATCATCTGCTTTAGGTTCACTTTAATATCTCCTGGGACCTCAATCCCATGTTCTTCAAAATGCTTCACGGCATCTTCGTAATGATGAGAAGAATCTAACAAGGCTTTACTAGGAATACAGCCAACATTGAGACACGTGCCGCCAAGCGTTGCATATTTTTCAATAATTGCAGTTTTCATGCCTAATTGTGCACAACGGATTGCTGCTACGTATCCTCCAGGACCAGAGCCAATAATGGCTACATCATATGAATTCATAAAATTGTTTTTTGATGTTTGTTAAAATTGAATACAAAAATACGATTTTGATTGACCTTTTCCGAATTACAACCTGTGATTTTAATATTCTTAAATTATAAATTTACTACGCCAATCCTTAGTCGGGAAATCCAAGCATCTGCCCCATGCCTACCGTAAATAACCAACATCCATATATGGCATGTTCAATAGAAACCAACAGCGTAGATTTTGTTTTATCATAAGTTAGGGCGAAAAGAATACCGCCCAAAAAAGTCATTAACATCACCAAGGGATTCCTATAGAAAATATGGGCCAATGAAAACACAATGGCATTGACGAAAATAAAAAGTGACTTGCTCTTAAATAGCGACGCATAGCGTTGAAAATACAAAGTGCGGTAAATCAACTCTTGCGGATATACTGAAAACATCGCATAAGCGAATAAAATTACCACCCAAAGCTGAGGCTTTTGATAAAGTACATGAAACAACTCAGATTTTGCGGTTAACCACATATATCCAATGGTCAAAAACGCAATGATCAGAAGCTTAATGCTAACGTGTTTCCAAAAGAGTCGCCATTGCAGATTTGGTGCAATTCTGAATTTATTGCCTTCTACTTTCAATAAAACATAAATCACATAAAAAAATCCCGAAATTGCAAGAAATGCTTTGATGACAAAAGGATAATCTAAAGCAAAACTCACCGGAAGAATTATAAAAATCAAGAAAAACTCAGTAAGCTTATAGGAGACTGACTGCATTGAAATTAAATAGTTATGGCGGTAGTATGCTTGACTTCATTTATCACAAACATGCTATGGGTACTACCAATATGGTTGATGGACGTTAGTTTATTGACCATGAATTCTCTAAAAGCTTCCATATCTGAAACAATAACCTTTAAGAGATAATCATAATCACCACTAATATGGTGACATTCCATCACTTCTGCAAGATTTGCCACTTCTTTTTCAAACTTAGTAATGTAATCCTGAGTGTGTTGGACAAGTTTTACATGGCAAAACGCCACAAAATTTTTATCGGCCTTTTGCTTTTCAATCAAGGCTACATATTTTGAGATGACGCCTTCCTTTTCCAATTTCCGAATGCGCTCATAAACCGCTGTAACGGATAGATTTAGGATATTGGAGATTTCCTTGTTGGTGCGTTTGCTATTGTCTTGAAGAAGCTTGAGGAGATTCTTGTCAATGGAATCAAAATTCATAATAGAAAAATTTTCAGTTGAACGGTAATAAATGTATAAAATGGTTTATATAAATCTATAAAATTACATATAGTTAGATTACTTATCTAAATATTATTAATTCTATTGATTAATCATCTAAATTAAAGCATCTTTGAAATCATTATAACTTATAAAACAGCAACAAAATGGCATTTAAACCGGCAAACAACATACAGGATTTACAATATTTTGGTGAATTTGGAGGGGTTAACCCTTCTATTTCTGATTCTTCTACCTACACCTTTCTTTCGGCAAAAACCATGTTTGACACGTTTGAAGGAAATGCAGACGGCTGTTATTTATATTCCCGCCACTCTACCCCTTCCAATCTCTACTTAGGCCAAGCTTTAGCCGCAATGGAAGGAACAGCAACTGCTAATGTAACGGCCTCAGGAATGGGTGCCATTACTTCGGTTTTAATGCATTTATGTGGTGCAGGAGACCATGTAGTATCAAGCCGTACTATTTATGGTGGCACTTATGCCTTTCTGAAAAATTTCGCACCTCGTTTTAACATTGCAACCTCATTCGTGGACATTACCAAATTGGATTTGGTTGAAGCAGCCATTACTCCAAAAACAAAGGTATTGTATTGCGAATCGGTAAGCAATCCGCTATTAGAGGTTGCAGACCTTGTAGGATTATCAAAATTGGCAAAAAAACATAATTTAAAACTTGTCGTTGACAATACGTTTTCTCCACTGTCTATTTCACCGGCCCAAATGGGTGCGGATATTGTTATTCATAGCTTAACTAAATTCATTAATGGTTCCAGTGATACCGTGGGAGGAGTTATATGCGGGAGTCAAGAATTTATAGACGATTTACGAAACGTAAATGATGGCGCCTGCATGTTATTGGGAGCCACAATGGACAGTTTAAGGGCGGCATCCATTTTGAAAAATTTACGAACCCTACATATCCGAATGCAACAACACAGTCTGAATGCAATGTATTTGGCTGAAAACTTCGAAAACGATGGTTTAAAAACGGTTTATCCTGGCTTGACATCACATCCATCCCACGAGGTGTTCACCACGATGATGAATAAAAAATACGGATTTGGAGGAATGTTGACCCTTGACGTAGGTTCTTTAGAAAAAGCCAATGCCCTCATGGAATTGATGCAAAAGCGAAATCTCGGTTACCTTGCAGTAAGTCTCGGATTTTATAAGACCTTATTTTCTGCGCCCGGAAGCTCAACATCCTCGGAAATTCCTTTAAACGAACAAAAGGAAATGGGGCTTAGCGATGGATTGATTCGTTTTTCTATTGGATTGGATGCGGATATTGAAAGGACCTATTCTGTGATGAAATCATGCATGAAAGAGTTGAAGATTTTGAAATAAGACGTTACAATTTTGAGATTTAATACCAATGACAAATACAACGAAGTGAAATTTTAAAGTTCTCACTTCGTTTTTTGTTTTTGCAAGTTTTGATGTGGCTTAATAAATCAACCCATGTACGTTCTTCCTAAAACGTATGATTTCCTCTATTCTGCGGCTTCAGTTCTTGTTTCCGTCAAATAATGCTCCTGACGCCCCATGTGGCCTTTGAAAGTTAATATTATATCAATTTTCTAAGGTTTCAACATGTTTGTAAGTTTTGTTTCTTATTTTTATCGCATAAATATACCAATGAGGCACCTACTAATACTTACTGTTTTTTTCTTTATTTCGACACTGATCGTGGCTCAGGAACCAACTGCTGTTAAGGGTGTAGTTTACAGCACTAGCACCAATGATGTCTTGGAGAGTGTAAATATTGTCAATTTAAATCAAGTTGTTGGCACCACGACCAATAATAAAGGTGAATTTGAAATAAAGGCAGTTGCCAATGACACCTTGCACTTCTCTTTTTTAGGTTATAAATCGATTAAAGTAAGAGTGACAAACGATTGGTTAAAATTTGGTGAAACCAGAATTGAAATGACAGAGCTTGCGCTAGCGTTAGAGGAGGTTGTGGTGAATCAGCTGCGCCTAACAGGTTACTTGGAGATTGATATTAAGCAAGTTCCCGTTAAAACCAATTACAGATACAGCATTTCTGGTTTATCTACAACAGGATATGAAGCTGGAAGTAACACCGGTGCTGTGAATAAGGTTTTGGGTGCGATATTTAATCCTGCCGACTTTTTATACAACATGTTTGGAAAGAAGCCGAGAGAGTTACAAAAGCTGAAGCAGATGAAAAAAGACGATGAAATCAGGAATCTGCTGGCGTCACGCTTTGATCGTGAAATGCTTATGGTTTTATTGGAAGTAGATCGGATAGATTTGGATGAAATCGTTAGTCAATGTAACTACTCGAGAGAGTTTATCCAAACGGCAAATGACCTTCAAATTCTCGATGCTATTAATGAATGCTATGAAGAATATAAGATTCTGAGCAGAAGCCAACGCCGCTCTAAGTAGCCTTTTTTTCTTGATGATATCTTGCAACAATCCCATCATAGCTTTTCAAGGTTTTTGAAACCCAGTCCATTCGCTTCTCCATTTGTTCTTGTTCAGATAATTGCCATTCTACCTCAGAATGCCGCAATTTATTGGTGACCTCCTGCAAAATAATGGCAGCCGAAACAGAAATATTCAAGCTCTCAGTAAAACCGACCATGGGTATTTTTAAAAAACAATCTGCTGCTTCTAAAACCTCTTGGGATAAACCTTCTGTTTCTCGTCCAAAAAAGAAACAGGACTTTTTATGGATGTCGAAATCTGCAAGCAGCTGATCATTTTCATGTGGTGTGGTGGCAACAATCTGATAGCCGTTTTCTTTTAAACTCTCGATACAATCGCCAACCGAATGGTATCTTTTAAGATCCACCCATTTTTGAGAGCCCATGGCAATTTCACGATCAATGCGCTTAGTGTTTCGCTCTTCTACAATATGCACCTCCTGAATCCCGAAGACATCACAACTTCTAATCACAGCACTCGTATTGTGCAATTGATATACATCTTCGGTTGCTACTGTAAAATGTTTGGTCCGATTTGCAAGAACTTCTTCAAACCGTGCTTTTCGATGCGGGGTGAGCTGCGATTCTAAATATTCTAAAAGTTGAAGATCAATCATATAAATAGGTTATATTAGGCAAAATACGAAAACAAAGATAACACGCCCATACGTTTGGAGTCAGTATTTTTATAGAATATTCAATTAGTGATATTTTAAATGCCGATTACGGGTTATTTTATAGATTGTATATTGAAGTTAAATCTGAAATTTGATACTTAAAGAATAAAAAAATGAAACATATTGTAGTACTTAGTGGTGCAGGAATGAGTGCCGAAAGCGGAATTAAAACTTTTAGAGATGCTGACGGACTGTGGGAAGGCCATGATGTGATGCAGGTTGCCACACCAGAAGGGTTTAAAGCCAATCCTGAGTTGGTACTTGATTTCTATAATCAGAGAAGAAGACAATTGCTGACCGTAAAGCCTAATGCCGCGCATTTTGACTTGGCAGCGCTCGAAAAAAATTATAACGTGTCTATTATCACGCAGAATGTGGACGATTTACATGAACGCGCCGGGAGTTCCAAAGTGATCCATCTTCATGGCGAACTACTGAAGGCAAGAAACATTAAGGATGAGCTTAGTTATTTTGAGCATGAAGGTGATATTAATTTAGGAGACACCTGTCCAGATGGTCATCAATTAAGACCCCATATTGTATGGTTTGGAGAAATGGTTCCCAATATGGATATCGCCATGGAAACTTGTGCTACTGCAGATATATTAATCATTATTGGTACGTCAATGCAAGTGTATCCCGCAGCGAGCTTAATGCATTATGTACCGGAAGGGACACCTATCTATTTTGTTGATCCGAAACCTGCCATGGAAAGTCGCGGGAATTTAACAGTAATCGCTGAAACGGCCACAAAAGGTGTTAAAGAAGTTATTGAATTGCTAAGGAATAAGAATTAGTAGCAAAATAATACGTTTTATCAAACCCATGCCATTAAAAATTAATCCAGTTTTACTAAAATTGTTCTACAAATTAAAAGCTGGGCATGTGATTTGAAAATGTGATGCTACCTAATCAAGCTGAAATGCCCTTTAAACGTCCGTACTTTGCCAAGTTCATCTATTAAATGGGCCACAAACCAATAATCAGTTGTTGGCAATAGTTGACCATTATAGGTGCCGGCCCAACCTAATTCATTGGGTTGGATTCGTGAGAGCAACAGGCCGTAGCGATCGTATATTTCAATATAGGATTGTTCTGTAAATTGGTTTACAAAGCCCTCAATATTCCACCAATCGTTATAGCCATCATTGTTTGGTGTAAAGTATTTAGGAAACCCCATCACGAACACCTCTATTTCGGCAATGCCACAGCCATTTTTGTCGTTTACATAAAGTGGATAAGCCCCAGCGGAAACGTTTGTAAAAACTGGTGAATCTTGATACGGGCCATAACTACTACCTAACGAAAACTCATAATCGCCAACACCCAAATTGCTGGTATCAATAGTGATGGTATTGGCATTTGACAAATCAGCAATCGCAATGTTTTGAGCCGTTAAATTTGCCATTTCTGAAACCTCAACACTCATTATCACGGGGTTTGATTCGCATGTATGGATTGATTTTGCCACAACTGCATAGGTTCCTGCAGTTGCAACGGTGGCCGTTGGCGCTGTACTGATGATATTGTCTGTTTCGTCCGTCCAAACGTAGCTATAGTTTCCCGTAGGGTTTGCAACGACCAAAACAACCGGATCGCCTTCTAAGCACAAGCCCTCCGATTGAAATATGTCAAATTCCGGTAACGGATTTACTGTTAATTGCAAATATGGACCCACTCCAAAACAATTACCATTGTCTGCGCTTTGAACCCTGACGTATATGGTCTGAGAAAACGCGTTCCTGTTAGTATAATCTGAAGTATTTTGAATTTCATTTTGATTCAATTGCGCATCCGTAAAGCTCTCGTAATAATGGACGCTTAAATTTTGACCTGATGGAAATTGTGCTAAAATCTGTACATCATTGGCTCTCAAATTAAAGGTATAATAACCATCATTCAATCCATAATCATCACAAGCTTCCATTTCCTGTAGAAAATTGGTGGGAAAAGACGTTGTGGACACTTTCAGATCAATAGTTGATACAGAATAGCATCCTTCAGGATTTTCAATACGCGCATAAATAGTGGAAGCCGTCGCATTGTTAAACGGCAACGGGTTTAAAGTTGATGAATTGTCATTAGCATTTTCTTCAGTTAAGTGGTAACTAATGGTTAGCGACTCATTATTTGGATTTAAAAGTTCATCAATTTCACTTAAATTAAAGTCTGTAAATCCGTCAGTAACCCCGTCTCCATCACAATTGAGATACGTAATGCTTATGGGAACCACAGGTAATTCGCCAACCCTTATCACAAACGAAGTATCCATAGAGCAGGTGCCGTGTTGATCATTGAAAATACGAACATAGATTGGTTGACTATCTCTAACGGTATTTTTGAACTCGGAGGGTTTATCAATAAGATTTGTGTAATTAGCCTCTGTGTAAAAGTTGAAATAGAAATCTGCCACTGGACTCCCATTGAGCAAGTCGGGCATATAAGAAATGAGGTCAAACGTAGTAAAGCCATTGGCAGCATCACCATCGGCGTCAGAATCACATGCCATATAAACAGGAATTACCGATGGTAGATTAATATCTTGGAGTATGGTGTTAATCATAATTTTTGTACTACCTGAAATATCAATCTCAGGATCATCAGGCATTCCACCATATTCTACAATATACCCTTTGGGCTGAAAATCGCCACTACTGCTACCCGTGTTGCTTAAATCGTTCCAAGAGCCTCGAACACCCACCGTAGGAGCCGTGATATGGGCATAGTCTTCTCCGCTCAAATTATTTGGCTCCCCCGTATTCCAATTGGCATATTGACCAGGTGGTGATGAACCATTAGGACCTCCATTCCAAAAAACTTCCCCCGCTTCCGGTCCGGTTGCCCATTTCCAAATTCCTTCTTCCTCCTCATCGGTGCCTCCAATCCATCCTGCACCTGAAGCTTGTTCACCCGTGAGCTGTGCTTCTTCGGGAGAACCAATGGTGGCCAAATACCCTTGCAGACCGTAATAAGTCCGATTAGACGCCGCAATAACTGCTTCTTTCCAAGTGATGCCTACTGCGGGAATATACTCATAATAATGCCCCGTTGATGGCAGGTAGTTTGCATTTCCAATTGTAAACGAAAAGTGTCGGTCGCCGGATATTGAAGCTGAGGAACTTTCAAATCTTACATCCAACACAGCAGCTATTAAATCAGGGTAAGGTATTGAGGCATTGCCAACTCCCGAAAGCGTTAACTTACCTTCAGTAGTGTTCCAGGATGAAACTATTTTAGGATTTGAGCCAATCAAAAACAAGCGGTCCTCATTGATGGCATAACCGGTTGATATTTGGATGAATAATTCGGAAATACCAGAATTATGAGGATCAGTAATTTTAAATTCGGTAGCGACCGGAATTTGAGTCAATGGACAGTAATACTGGTCGCCAACAGCATCAATGATAGGCGGTCCTGTTTGAGACCAGCCTTTTTGAAGACATAAAGACAACAACATATAACAGAAAAACAGGTGCTTTTTAAACAATTTGAAACCTCATTTAATTCTTAGGGGTATAAAAATAGTAATTAAGATAGAATCCAAGCTACATTGTTTTGGAAGAATTCAAGTACCAAATCCTACCCCGCATTTCATCTCTCATTAAGCATAATAAGCCGGTACTGCTTTACATTATGTGAGCCATCTATAATTATTTGACACCGAGGGTTTCACTACAGATTTAGACCAAAAATTGAACCAAGGCATCATACAGATGCGGTTTGAGGGTCTCTTCTAAAGACTTCAATAAGATCAAAAATAAGAATACAGAAAATAACCCATATAAAACCTGCAATATAGCCACCTGCAATATCCGAAGGAAAGTGGACTCCAAGATAAATACGGCTGATGCCAATACTCAATATCAGAAAACCTAAAAGTAAAATAATGATAATTTTGAGAAAAACATTGATATTGAATCTGTAAAACAGATACATCAAAAACCCATAAAACGCCATCGCACTCATAGCATGCCCGCTAGGATAGCTCAGTGTCTCTACCGATACCATATGTTCAATACCTGGTCTTGCCCGATCAATGAACCGTTTTAATATTAAATTGGAGATTGCCGATAAAGCTAAGACCAGAACTATTTGTACCGCATATTTCCAGCGCTTATAAACAAATATTGACAGTAACGCAATAGCTCCCAACACGATGGCATACCCGTAAATATCCCCGACATGGGTCACAAAAATAAAATATTTGGTCAGTGATGGGTTGCGGTGAGAAATCACATATTCGGTGATTCGATGATCATAGTCTGCCAACACATCCGATTTTAAAGTTTCGGTAAGTTCGACAAACAAATTGATTCCTCCAACAACAAGAACAAGTGCAATAACAACCGTGATAATATAAGGTAGCGTCACATCATATTGATCAAATTTGTCTCTTAAAAAAGTTCTTAATTTACTAATTAAGAGTCCAACGATTTTTCTCATATTACAAGCTGTTAATGATAATATTCTATAAAGATGGTTATCATCTTGTGATTATTGCGCAAAAACTAATTAAAAAATCGCAAATAACGGTGCGCAATGGCAAATTTATCGAACGGTATCACAGAAAATATTATTTCTGCAAGTCAATTTCCTTTAAATTTTCAATTCTATTTCTCACTAAGAAATCATCAATAGTCTCAAAATGCTCAATGACTCTTTGGTTTTTAAATTCGAAAACTTTTTGCGATAACCCTTGTAGGAAATCGCGGTCGTGGGAAACTAAAATCAAGGTGCCGTCAAATGCCAATAAAGCCTCCTTTAAAACATCTTTTGATTTTAAATCCAGGTGATTTGTAGGCTCATCCAATATTAATAAGTTAACAGGTTCCAACAGTAATTTCACCATAGCCAATCGCGTTTTTTCTCCACCTGAAAGTACACTTACTTTTTTATCAATATCATCACCTTTAAACATAAATCGACCGAGAATATTCTTGATTTGTGTTCTCACATCACCTTCGGCAACTTCGTCAACCGTTTGGAAGATGGTCAGGCCTTCATCCAATAGTGAAGCTTGATTTTGAGCAAAATATCCAACCTTCACGTTGTGGCCCAAATGGCACGTTCCTTCTACCTCAATTTCACCCATAATGGCTTTGATCATAGTGGACTTTCCTTCACCATTTCGACCTACAAACGAGACCTTCTCCCCTCTTGAGATTGACATATTGGCGTTTTCAAACACAACATGATCGCCATAAGACTTTAATAAATCCTTAACCGTAACAGGATAATCTCCTGAGCGTTGGGCTGGTGGAAATCTCAATTTCAAAGCGGAAGTGTCTATATCATCTACTTCAATAATTTCCAATTTCTCCAACATTCGTTCTCTGGAATTTACCTGATTGGTTTTAGAATACGTCCCTTTAAATCGCTCAATAAACGCCATATTATCAGCAATAAAGCGTTGTTGTTCCTGATACGCTTTAATTTGATGGGCACGTCTATCTTCTCGCAATTGTAAGTAATGTGAATAATTGGCTTTATAATCATATATCCGTCCCATGGTGACTTCAATTGTTCTGTTGGTGATATTGTCAATAAAGGCCTTATCATGAGAGATAACCATCACAGCATTGGCCTTGTTGATCAAAAAATCCTCAAGCCAGATCACGGACTCGATATCAATATGGTTGGTGGGCTCGTCCAACAGAATCAAGTCAGGCTTTTGCAGTAAAATTTTTGCCAATTCGATCCGCATCCGGAAACCACCACTAAACTCACTGGTCATTCTGGTGAAATCAGCACGCTTAAAACCTAATCCGATTAACGCTTTTTCAACTTCAGCATCATAATTGACGTCCTCCAGTGCGTAATATTTTTCACCTAAATCAGATACTTTCTGGATGATTTTCATATAATCATCAGAATCATAATCCGTTCTGGTTTCTAAAGCTTTATTTAATTGTTCCATTTCATCGCGCATTTCAAAAATGTGTGAAAAAGCTTTAGAAGCCTCGTCAAAAACTGTGCAGGCATCTTCAGTCAGTAAATGCTGGGGCAAATATGCAATAATAGCATCTTTTGGAAAACGCACATGGCCTTTTGACGGCCTTTGTTCACCAGCAATAATTTTCATCATTGTAGATTTTCCTGCCCCGTTTTTGCCCATTAGGGCAATTTTGTCATTTTCATTGATGGTGAAAGACACCTCACTAAACAAGGTAGTTCCGCCAAACTCCACTGCTAAATTATCGACTGAAATCATAGGTTTAATTTTAAGGTGCAAAACTATAATTTATTTTGATAACTGCTGGGGTTGAAAAATCAAAAAGTTGCAAGGTATTCAGGTTTTAGAACCATTATTAAATGTAACTCAATTGAAAGAAAAGCGTTCCCATTTCAGATTTTCATTTCAAATCCATAAAATCCTTAGTATCTTTATAAACGCTATGAATACACTCACTAAAAAATATATTGAAACCCGCCAACGTACAGAGTTGCTCTGCAAACATTTGCAAGTAGAAGATTACACACCTCAATCTGCTGTTTTTACGAGCCCCCCAAAATGGCATATTGCTCATGTATCTTGGTTTTTTGAGGAAATGATTTTGAAAAACCATGTCGCTGACTATAAGGTTTTCAACGAAGATTTTGGATTTTTATTCAATAGTTACTACAACAGTATTGGTGAACGCATTGAAAGAAACAATAGAGGATTATTGACACGGCCCAAAATTGAAACCGTATATGAGTTTAGAGCCTATGTAGATAAAGCGATGATTGAATTGTTAGAGTCAACAACTGACAAAGACATTATATCCCTGACCATTTTAGGGATCAATCATGAACAACAACATCAGGAATTGTTGGTTTCAGACATAAAATACACACTATCTTTCAATCCCCTATATCCTAAACTTTACGAATCGAATTATGTTACGAATTATAATAAATCAGATGATTGGCTAAAAATTGATGAAGGCATTTACACTATTGGCCATGATAGCAACGACTTCTGTTTTGATAATGAACTGGGGGTGCATCGGGTGTTCTTGGAACCGTTTGAAATTTCAAATGGACTTGTAACCTATGCTGATTTTATGGCGTTTATTAAGGATGACGGGTATAAAAAACCCGAATATTGGTTAGATGAAGGCTGGTTTTGGATTAGTGATAATAAAATTGAGCATCCATTATATTGGAAAAATATCAATGACCAATGGCACCACTACACTTTATCTGGCTTAAAGGCCATAGACGATAATGCTATCTTGACCCATATTTCATTTTATGAAGCGTCAGCATTTGCCCAATGGAAAGGTTGTCGATTACCCACGGAATTTGAATGGGAAGTTGCTTCTAAACAATTTCAGTGGGGAACGCATTGGGAATGGACCAACAGCGCCTATCTACCCTATCCAAAATTTAAAACAGCTGAAGGAGCAGTTGGAGAGTACAACGGCAAATTTATGATCAATCAGATGGTTTTGAGAGGTGCATCCAGTGCCACTGCACCGGGCCATAGCCGTCATACCTACCGGAATTTCTTTCACCCTCAAGCACAATGGCAATTTTCAGGAATCAGACTCGCTAAATAATATATGAACAGAAACTTTCAAAAAGACATCGATTTAGGCTTGAGTGCCAAAAATAAAACCTTACCCTCCAAATATTTTTATGATGAAATTGGCGATGCGCTATTTGTCGAAATCATGAATATGCCGGAATATTATCTCACCAATGCAGAGTTTGATATTTTCAAAAATCAGAATCAAGAGCTTATAAAAGCGTTAAAACTTGAAAAAAACACCTTTTTTGAGCTTGTGGAATTAGGTGCTGGCGACGGAACAAAAACAAAACAGCTCCTCAAAACATTAAATGATCAGAATTATAATTTTAAATATGTTCCCATTGATATTTCAGAAAATGCGCTGAACCAGCTGAAAAAGTCAATAACCAAAGAACTGCCAACGGTGCAGATCCATCCAAAACAAGGCGATTACTTTAACGTTTTGAGTGGTCTACAAACCTCTAATCACCCTATAATTGTCTTGTTTTTAGGCTCAAATATTGGAAATTTAACCGATGAGAGGGCCAATGACTTTATTCAGAAGCTTGATTATAATTTAAAAAAAGAGGATAAAGTTTTACTCGGTGTCGACTTGATAAAACCAAAATCTGTTGTTTTGCCTGCTTATAATGATGCCCAAGGTATTACCAAACGATTTAATCTCAATCTATTGACAAGAATCAATAAAGAATTGAATGCCAATTTTGATGTCAATACCTTTGATCACCAACCAGAATACAACGAAGAAGAAGGCGTGGCCAGAAGCTATTTGGTAAGCACAAAAGATCAGAAGGTTTTAGTCAAGGGCTTAGACAAAACTTTCACATTTCAAAAGGGTGAAAAGATCCATATGGAAACCAGCAGAAAATATAACGATCTTATTTTAAATGGAATATTGGCAGGATCATCATTAAAAATTATTGATCGATTGACTGATTCACAACATCTTTTTGCGGATTATATTTTGGAAAAATATTAATAAATAAGAGACTGAAGACGGCTTACAACCCAACTTTTAGGCCAAGAATCACCTATTCTTCTCCTCAATCCATTTGCTCATATATTTGGTAGCTTGAAGCAAATGATGCTGCAGCATCTGACCCGTAAAGTTGTTATGTCGATGATCCTGCAGATGCTGAATGGTGGTTTTGACCTTAGCGAACAACCGATCGTGAAAAATCATCTTATCGAATCGTTGGTTGAGCACCTTAAAGCCATTTTGCTGTTTCTCTTTCCAAAGAGCATCATTTTTATAAAGTAGAACTGCATTATCTACGAATATATTTGGATCATCCTCAATACTCCCATTCGGCACCATATTTCCAAACATACCCTCTGCAGCTATAGAACTCATCATACAAACTGTACCATTTTTCATGGCATCAACTAATTTTCCTTTTAGTCCCGCACCAAAACGTAATGGTGCTAAACACACTTTGGCTATTGCCATGACCTCATTCACATCTGCCGCAAAACCTTTGATCAAAAACCCACTCTTTTCATGATGCAATTGATTTACTTTTTGAGATGCGTAGGCTCCATAAATATGTAATTCGGATTTGGGCAATCGCTTCCTGATTAAAGGCCAAACTGTTTCCTTTAGGTATAAAATTGAATTATAATTAGGCTCGTGCAAAAAGTTACCGATGGTTATGAAATGCTCGCGCTTATCAAATTCAGGAAGCTTGGAAATCTCTATATCAGAAATCTTATCAAGCAAAAACGGCACATAAATGAGTAAGCTGCTCGGAATCTTAAAATGGTTTATCAAAATATCCATTTCCACTTCTGAAATAATCAAGGACAGGTCACAACGGTAAATGCTGGCCATTTCACGTTTTGCAAAGTCATTGAGGAGATAAGATTGGTCAAAATCCTTTCCATCTTTAAAAGCTTGCTGCCTGCCTTTTCTCAAACAGTGCAAATCTTCAGTGTCAAGTATTCTCAATGCATTTGGACAATGTTCCGCCACGCGCCAACCAAATTGCTCTTCAGTTATAAAGCGATCAAAAAGAACAATATCCGGATTAAAACTCTTTACAAAACGATCAAAACTGGACTGGTTCATCTCAATGTTCGCTTGGACGATGCCAATCTCTGATAAGTCGAATGCCTTGTCACTTTTGGCACAGGCACTCGCAAAGATAATTTCGTAATCTTCTTTTTGAAAGGCTTCAATAAGCTGCATCATCCGGCTACCAGCGGCCGAACTTTTAGGTTCTGGCCATACGTGACCGATGATGAGTAATTTATTTATCATAGAGCTGCTTAGAATTGAAATTCAAAATATTTAAATTGCAAATTCGAATGAGACTTCAAATAATTGAAATTTGATATATTTGATATCGGGCTTAAAAATAAGTAAAACGAGTGACTACCGATCAACTTTATGCCGAATTAAACTACGTTGACCATTCGCGTGCCAATAGGCTAAAATACGCCAATTTAATACTGGAACAACCGGAATTGATTCCAGAATTACTAAGCATCGTTTTTAAGGTTGACGATAAAACTTCGTGCAAGGCTGCTTGGATTCTTGAATTTGTGTGCAGCGAAAATCTTGAAGCTTTTATTCCGTATTTGGAACTTTTTACTGAAAATATATATCGTGTGCATTTAGACTCGGCAGTCCGACCCGTTGCAAAGATATGTGAATACCTGACCAAAGCCTATTACTCAAAAACCGAAGAGACAGTACTTAAAGTTTTATCTGATAGCCACAAAGACCTCATCATTACAGCTTGCTTTGATTGGATGATCAGTGATGAAAAAGTTGCTACAAAAGCCTATTCAATGAATACCCTTTATTTGTTTGGTCAAGATTTTGATTGGATCCACCCAGAATTGACACTTATTTTAGAACGGGATTTCCATAGGCAAAGCGCTGGATTTAAAGCGCGCGCACGTCAAATTCTTACAAAAATAAAAAAAGAATACGAGTAAAAACATGGAGAACAGAATGTAAAATCTAAACTTGTAATAAATCGTTGCAGACCATGGCGACATGAGTCATATTAATATTCGAACATACTTCAAGCTTCCTGCTCCTAACTTCTCACTTTCTTTATTATCTTTACAACTTCTTTTTAAATCAAAAAACAACATATCTAATGTCATTATCACCTTTAAACGCTATTTCTCCAATTGATGGAAGATATAGAAACAAAGTCAGCAGTTTAGCCGATTATTTTTCAGAAGAAGCACTCATCAAATATCGGGTTCAGGTAGAAATCGATTATTTTATTGCATTATGTGAACTACCACTGCCTCAGCTAAAAGATTTTGACACTTCAAAATTTGATGATTTAAGAGCTATTTATACGCAATTTTCTTCTGAAGATGCACAAAGGATCAAGGCCATTGAAAAAGTAACCAACCATGATGTTAAGGCGGTTGAATATTTTATTAAAGAGAAGTTTGACGCACTTGATCTGAAGGCCCACAAGGAGTTTATCCATTTTGGATTGACCTCTCAGGATATTAACAACACGGCAGTTCCACTCAGTATTAAGGAAGCCATGAACGACGTTTACGTTCCTGAATACCAAAATGTTATTAAAAAACTGAAAGCACTTTCTAAAGAGTGGGCAAACATTCCGATGTTGGCACGTACGCACGGGCAACCTGCATCGCCGACACGATTGGGCAAAGAAATTGACGTATTTATAGTGCGATTGGAAGAACAATTCAATTTGCTAAATGATATCCCGAGTGCGGCTAAATTTGGTGGTGCTACAGGAAATTTCAATGCACATAAAGTTGCTTATCCAAAGATTGACTGGAAAGCATTTGGAACTCAATTTGTGCAAGGAAAATTAGGCTTACACCATTCCTTTCCTACAACACAGATTGAGCATTACGACCATATCGCAGCTTTATTTGACAGTTTAAAGCGCATCAATACCATCCTTATAGATTTAGATAGAGATATGTGGACGTATATCTCCATGGATTATTTCAAACAAAAAATAAAAGAAGGGGAAGTTGGCAGTAGTGCTATGCCACACAAAGTCAACCCCATTGATTTTGAAAACAGCGAAGGAAATTTAGGAATTGCCAATGCCATTTTTGAGCATTTATCCGCAAAATTGCCAATTTCACGCTTACAACGCGATTTAACCGATAGTACGGTATTGAGAAACGTTGGTGTTCCTTTTGGGCATACTCTTATCGGATTCAAAAGTACTTTGACTGGTTTAGGGAAATTAGTATTGAACGAACCTAAATTTCAAGAAGACCTTGAGAACAATTGGGCCGTTGTTGCAGAAGCTATCCAAACCATCTTAAGAAGAGAAGCGTATCCAAATCCGTATGAAGCCTTAAAGGGATTAACGCGAACCAATACCACAATTAATCAAAAGTCGATTTCAGATTTTATTAATACCTTAGAAGTTTCAGAGGCTATTAAGGAAGAACTCAAACAAATCACCCCAAGTAATTACACAGGAATATAAATGATGGCAAAAATTGACATAATTGCACGGATCCTTACAGGGGTTGTCGGGATTGGCTTTTTAATTGCTGGCGTTTTTGGTGTGCTCGATTACTTTATAGTGAAGTTTTTGTTGTTTGGAACTTTTATCTTTTTAGTTTTATATATGTTAATCAGATTATATGAAAATCAAAATCACCCAGAATCCTAATGTTTCTGGGTGATTTCCCGATTATTTAAAAAACTCTGTAAACTGACTGAGTTGTGAATCATCTATATTTGCTTTATCCAACGCAGATGCTAATGTCATGATTTTATTTGGGTTCATATCTCTCCCTAAAACCCTTACAATAGCGAAGCCTCTACTATCAATATTTCCAAACAGGATAAACTCATCAATATCATCGTCTTTACCCAAGGTTTTAATGGTAAAGGTCCCTTCTTCAGGGCTGCCTCCGCGCATTAATTCTTCATATTTCGGATTGTCCAAAATAGTTTTCACTTTTGCCATTTCTGCTTCATATTCCATAATATTGTCCGGTGTGACTTTGTAAGCCAACATATTTAACTTTTGGATGGATTTATAAGCGTCGTTTTGATCTTGAGTCAATTGTTGTTGATCAAGATTTAACATACTTAAGGGTACATCTATTGAAAGAAAATTAGGTTGTTCTTGACTATCAACATAATAACTCTGTAACGACGGCCCTTGATTGCAACTATAAAGCGTTGCCATCAGAAGAGTCATTACTGTTAGATTTCTGATTAATGATTTCATAATTATTGTTTTTTACCTTTTCCTGCTTTTTCAAGATGTTCGCCACCTGGAACATTCATTTTATCTGTGATTTTTGATATTTCTCTCAAATCAACATCGCCAATAATGGACACCAAGATGGTTTCAAACGCTCTTTTTTCACCATTAATTTCAATATTCGCGTCTTCGGTCAATTCTTTCAAACCGCTAATGTACATCAACAGTTCTTTGACATGGTTGGCATCAGATCCTTCTTTGACGTAAAACTTTACCGATTGATCACCATCCTTAAAGCGCATCAATTCATCTAATTTTGAACTGCTAATATACTTTTCTGTATCAGCGGCCAAACTTGAAGAGATATTTGAATCGCCTGTACTTAATACCTTGATGCTCTGTATTTTTTTGACCATATCCAAAAAGCTCTGAGCCTCCAGATCATCAAGATCTACGTCTATAGTAGCAATCATCTTAAACATTTTTTGACTGATGACTCCAGACGTCACGCCTTTCATGGATTCATATTTATCAAAAAAGCTCTGACCAAAGGATAAGATTGGCGCCATCAATATGGCCAATAATAGAACTGCTTTTTTGCTCACGTCATGCTTTCTTTGAAGATAGACGCGAAGATTTTTTAATTTTTTCATACTTTCTTTATTTATCAGGTTACTTGTTTTTAATTATTTTATTTGTTGCTTTATTAAATTCTTTAATATGGATTAAGTTTTCAGCTCCTTCATTCAACTTCGAGGACACTAAAGTTAAAGCTCCTAAGTTACTGGAACCTTTATTGAGTTTAGAGGACACTAAATTGAACACCTCCATAGTTTGATTGTACGCCATTAATTGTTCTTGGTCCAAATCACTCAAAGTTGCTTTCTGATTCATTTGAGTCACTTGATAATAACCACCCAACATAAGAACGACTACAGCTGCGACAGAAATCCACTGGTACAATTTAGTGCGTCTAATCCTGGAAGCTTTCGGGAGCAATGGAACGTCTTTGGTAAACTGCTCTTGTTTTGAATCCGATACGTATTGAAACAAATATTTATAAGGTTCCAAATGTGCAGGCACATCGCCTTGGGCAAAATACGCTCTAATCTGTGCTTCTTCAGCCAAGCTTGTTTCAGCATTATCGTATTTTTCTAAAAGTTGTTCTATATTATTTAATGCCATAATTGTGTTTTTTAGTCAATTTCTCTCTTATTGTCTTTCTTGCTCTTGACAAAGCCACTCTCACTGCGGTTTCGTTCATTTCCAAAACCTTAGCAATTTCATCATAACCGTATTCTTCTATATCTCTAAGTTGTACAATAATTTTTTGCTGATCAGGTAATTCCTCCATAATTTTCGATACCCAGTCCACACTATCATTGGCTTCTATTTGTTTTTGTAATGATATATTATAATCCTGATAATTGCTGTGGACAATTTTTAAGTTTTGTGCTTGTTTTGATTTTAATCGGTCCAAGCACAAGTTTTTAGTCATCGTCATCGAAAAAGCCTCAACATTTTTGTAATCTTTTATCTTCTCCTTATGGTTCCATAATTTCATCAAAATCTCTTGAGTGGCATCTTCAGCCTCCTCTCTGGAGACTAGAAGCCGTTTAGCAAGTCTGAAGACCTTATCCTTAAAAGGCAGTACCAATTTTACAAAATTAGTTTGTGTCATTATGGTTGGTTTTATAACAGGTGAGTTAAACCTGTTCCCTGTTCTTACGACGAAAGACTTTCAGTTTTGTTACAAATATTTTCGATTTTACAATAATGTAAGTAAATTTCGAGTTAAATTACCGACCAATTAACTATATAAAAAAAATAAGTCCCATGAAAATTTTAAAATTTGCCCTTTTCGCTCTTATTGTTTTCAGCTTAAATATGAGCTGTTCTAAAGACAAAGATGATGAAGTGCCACCTCCGGTTGTCGTTAAAAATGAAGTCAATGATTATATATGGACAGCGATGAACATTTTTTATCTCTATAAAGCAGATGTTCCTAATTTAGCAAACAGCAGGTTTCCAAGCGATGAAGCCTATACAAACTATATTAACGGATATTCCGTATCTGAAGAGTTCTTTGAAAGTTTAATATTTCAAAGAGAGGTTGTGGATCGTTTTAGTTTTATAACTCCAGATTATATTGCATTAGAACAACAGTTTCAGGGTGAATTCAAAACCAATGGCTTAGAGTCTAATTATTATCTCCAACCTGGCAGTGATACGAAGGTATTTGGAATTGTTAGACTGGTATTAAATGACAGTGAGGCAAGTGCCGCAGGTTTACAGCGCGGACAAGCTTTTAATGCGATTGATGGTGTTCCAATGACCAGGGACAATTTCAATACACTTTTAAATCAAGACACCTACACTTTAAATTTGGCCACTTACAACGATAACGGTACGCCAACACCTAATGACGACAGCGTAGACTCGACTTCTGAGACGGCAACATTGACCAAAAAACCTTATAACGAGAACCCAGTTCACACCACCAAAGTATTGGACATCAATGGTTCAAAAATTGGTTATTTAATGTATACTAGCTTTACCAGCAATTATGACCCTCAGTTGAACGAAGCTTTTGGGGAATTAAAATCTGCTGGCGTTCAGCATTTAGTTTTAGATTTAAGATATAATGGCGGCGGCTCAGTCAATTCTGCAGCCCTTTTGGCCAGTATGATTACCGGTCAATTTAATGGTGAAGTTTTCTCCAAACTTGTTTGGAATGAAAATTTACAATCTGAAAACACTGCATATACATTTAAAAACAATGCTCCTGAAGGTGTTGGCGCTATTAATTCTCTGAATTTAGAAAAGGTATACGTCTTAACAACCAATAGAACAGCCTCTGCCAGTGAGCTCATTATCAACGGGCTTTCCGCTTATATTGATGTGGTTCAAATCGGGGATAGAACAACGGGCAAATCTCAAGCTTCAGTCACCTTATATGACTCTGAGAACTTTACGAAGCAAAACGCAAATCCAAATCATACGTACGCCATACAGCCTTTAGTAGCTGTATCTGTGAATAAAGATGATACACGTGTGCCACCTAATGGTTTCTTGAATTCTATGGAGCAGTTTCAGATGAGAGAAGCTGTAAATTTCTATGGCATTTTAGGCGAACCAACCGAACCATTTTTAGCTAAGGCTATTGCTGATATTACAGGGGTTGCAGGACGCCCACTTCAATCAGCTGACAATTATCTGACACCTTTGCAGGATCATGTTGATCGAAAATTGATGGATAAGGAAATGTATATTGACGTGTTGGATCATCTTCCAACATTTGAAAATTTGAGATAAAAATATTAAACAATATAAAAGCCGCTATTTAAGCGGCTTTTTTATTGAATTTTATGATTGAAATTAATCATTAAAATAGATTCCTCCAGGATTAATGCCCACCTCTTTTGAATGCAATATCGCATTGGTAGCTAAGTCAAAACTTTCTAAAGTTCCATTTGATGTATAATCTTCTGCACCTACACCATATAAAATATTATCGTGTACCGTCATAAAATTAAAATTGACACCTTCAATTTCTGGTGTGGTCGACAACTCTTGGCTACCTATAGCTAATTTATAAACGCCGCCATTTAAAGTATAATAAAGAGATTCTCCGTAAGATAAGTTGGATGGGTGCTCATTATCAACAAACTCAATAGTTGTTGAAACGGTATTAGAGCTCGTATTGATAACATCCAATTGACCGCCAGTTTCATTTCCTGTCCAAGCTGGTATGCCGCCAGACAACACATATAACATCCCTTGGCTATCAAAAACCATTGAATTTGGAACATCACCAACAGTTATCGTCTCTACCTCATCAGAATTCGGTTTAATTACCGAGACAACATTATTTTGGCTGTAGCCACCTTGGTGTGCTACGTAAATAGAGGTTTCATTTGCAACTATTCTTTCAGGACCTTCTTCTACTGAAATTGTACTTGAAACTGTATGGTTCTCTAAATTGATAACTGCCACGTAATCATCATCCGGATTCGAACCATCGCCCCAGTTGGTCACATAGCCTTTTCCTGATAAAAAAGTAATATAGCGCGGATTGCTTAAGCCAGAGTCAATAGTTGCTACCGATTGAAATGTATAGCGGTTGACCACCTCTATCTTTTGTGAATTGTTCACCACGATATAAGCCAAATCACCATAAAAATCTATACTTTGTACAGTATCGCCCAACAACGTTCCATTGACATTGAAGAACACTTTTTGTTCGGCATAAGCGAAATCATCCGATATAAAAGTGACTGCACCATTGCCTTGGTCAAAATTACCTTCGTTTGTAACCAAAATACCATCTTCATATGCGCCTTGTGGTTCTTGCTGATGGTTATCATCATCACTACTACAAGAGAATGACAAAATAAGCACTGATAATGCTAATACTAAATTGTTTTTAATTTTCATAGTTTTAAAATTTGAGAGTTAATTGTAATTGATAATTTCGATTGGGCATTGGACGCAACGCCACATTTTCATAAGTTGTATTATAAAGGTTATTGATATTAAACTGTAAAATGGAATGGACATTTTTAAAGAGCTCATATTTATAGGAAAACCCTAAATTACCCACGTTATACCCATCCAATTGTCCTCCAATAATGTTCACATCGCCGTTAAATAAATGCTGGTAAAACACATCCAAAGCTTTAAAACGATAGCCAAAATTTAAATTAGCTTTATGTAAGGGTACATAAATGAGCTGTTGAGCACTGGTATCATTTTCAGAAATGGTATAAGAATATCCTGAATTGAGATTCAAATTATGACTTCCAATAGTGTGCTTTAAGAAAATTTCAAATTCTGCACCATAACTTTTTACCTTATTAATGTTCTGCGGACGGAACAATCCAGTGTTATCGGGCACCCATTGGATCATATCTTTAGTATCGATATAATAAGCGTTCAATTTTAGGTCGATGAAATTTGATGAAAATTCTTGACCTAAATCCACTTGATAAGATGATTCAGGAAGCAAATCGAGATTACCACCAGGATTCCAATACAAATCGTTAAAAGTGGGCACCCTGAAATTTTTAGAACCATTTAACTTAATGGTATAACTGTCGCTAAAATGATATGCGCCATCTACAGAAAACACGAGCGGACTTTCAAAATCTGATGTAAAGTCCTTTCTGATGCTCAATCCGTAAATCAGAGGTTCAGAAACTTGATGTCGCCATAATGCGGTGGCGGAAAATGCATTTCTATTCGGATTTTCAAAATCATCACCGTTTCCAGAGTACTTGGCAAACTCAAGAATCGTCCGCAAATCAATAGTTTCAGTCAGTTTGATATTGAGATTGTGGTTGCCTATTAAACTCTGCACCCGACCAGAGGAATAGTAGTCTGCATCTTTATTCTCAAAGTATTTAAATTCCTCAAGAAGATGTACCACCTTCACTTTTGAAGTGTACTGTTTATGAAAATAGCCCCACTCTAGCATCGACCTATAATTGGTGTCTTCATATTTACTTTTTGACGGTGCCAAGAGCGTTCCTGAAAAATTTCGATCGCCTAAAAAACTTTGGTGATATAACTTCAATACATGATGCTCATTAAGCAGATAACCTGCATTGAGATTTAAACTCAAATTATTGTATTGACCATTTTTATTGGTTTTATCGGTGCCCAGATATTTGTAATCATTTTCCGAATCGACGTAGGCCACTCCCAGATTAAGCGACCATTGCTCTGAAGCTGTTGAAAGGCGATAATTTGCCCGCTTGGTATCAAAACTACCATAACTGATTCTAACCATATGGTCGGTGTGCTTCATAAAAGATAGTGCATTACTCAAGTGCAAACTTCCTCCTATGGCGCCGCTGCCATACTGTACACTGCCACCACCACTGCGGATTTCGACCGAATCATAATTTGAAGTGTTGATGGTATTATAATCGACTTGACCATTAAGTTGGGAATTGATGTTGATGCCATTCCAAACCACAGCGGTCTGTGAGGCATTCGTACCTCTAAAAGATGGTGAGGACACCATGCCATAACCGTTTTCCTTAAAGTATATATTTGAATTATGTCGAAGTAAATCGGTCAATGACCATGGGCTTTTTCTTAAAATAGAATCTTTTAACACCGTCACTTTGTAGCCTGAAGTGTAGCGTTTTAATTTTACATCGCTCAAGAGAACTTCATCAAGTTTTTGGATAGAGTCCAGCTGTGCTTGGACAACATTGAAGTTGCCAATAACCAAAACAAATAAAATATAAAGCAGTCGTTTCATAATCTAAAGGCTCTTTACCCGAAAGCCGCTTTTGATGATGAAATTGGCAGGTCTCCTGACTTGCGTCTTCATGTTTGCCTTCCCATTTCGCTAATAGAAACAGTGACTTGAAGTGTAACATGAAGCTTTATAGCTTACAGTTGCGGGAACAGTTTTGGATTTCAACCAAATTCCCTTTTAATTGACATAGATTATTATATCAAACCAAATTCGGTGCAAAAATAATCATTTTAATTGGATAAAATCCGTAGGCTTAAAATGTTTTGATTCTATAATCTTCCCTGCAGGCAAGTCTCGTATTTCAGTTAATAATCTTACTTTTGAGGTGAAAAATAAAGATTTTGAAAAAAATATCATTGTTATTACTGTTTTTAATCTTTGTTAACTGCAAAGAAAACAAAGGATTATCTGTAGAACCTGAAGTAACCACCAAAGAAAACACATTGCTTGCTTACGCAGAGGGTTTTACCATAGAGCACCATCAAGATTTTAAGGTATTGGAAATCAGGAACCCGTGGCCTAAGTCGGATAAAATATATCGCTATGCACTTATCCGTAAAGAAATGGCACCAAAAATCACATTAAACAAAGATGAATTTGACGCCATTTTAATTACACCGATTGAAAAAATAGTGGTCACCTCCACCACACACATTCCCGCCTTGGAACTGCTTAATGAAGAAAACACATTGATTGGATTTCCTGACACCAATTTTGTGTCTTCAGAAAAAACAAGAGCATTAATTGATGAAGGCTTGGTCAGGGAATTGGGCAAGAATGAAAGTATCAATACGGAAGTCTTATTGGAGCTCAGACCTGAACTGGTGATTGGCTTTGGTATTGATGGTAACAACAAAACTTTTGACAACATTCAGAAAGCGGGAATTCCAGTCATCTTTAATGGCGATTGGGTAGAAAAATCGCCTTTGGCCAAAGCCGAATGGATTAAGTTTTTTGGTGTACTTTACAATAAGGAAAAAGAAGCCGATTCGATTTTTAAGAACATTGAAGCCGATTATTTGGACGCCAAAAAGATTGCCCAAGATGTGACTCATAGTCCAACGGTTTTAAGTGGCGCTATGTACAAGGATATTTGGTACTTACCAAGTGGTACCAGTTCAGAGGCCATATTATTAAAGGACGCCAACGCTAATTATTTATGGAGTAAAACAACCGATAAGGGCAGTCTTTCACTTAATTTTGAAGTTGTTTTTGAAAAGGCCAAAGATGCTGATGTATGGATCAGTCCGTCATATTATTCAAGTTTGGAAGCCATCGAGAAGGCTAACCAACATTATACCAAGTTTAAAGCCTTCCAAAATAAAGCAGTTTATTCTTTTGTCAATACCACAGGAGAAACGGGAGGTGTTACCTATTTTGAAATGGGGATGGCGAGGCCAGACTTGGTCTTAAAGGATTTGATCAAAATAACTCATCCAGAACTTTTAAGTGACTATGACCCGACATTTTTTGAGCGTTTAAAATAATAAATCATTAAGACCTAACCATCCGATCGTTAACGGGACAAAACCTATCAGGTCTAAAAAGTATGAACAATAAATACACATCTCCATTCCTAATTCTGATAGCGCTCCTTATCATCTGCTTTCTTGTAAACATTAGTTTGGGGTCTGTGTCCATACCAACAAAGGAAATCTTCAAGAGCTTAATTGGCCATGTTGATAACGAGTCTTGGCAATACATTATTCAAAATTACCGTTTACCAAAAGCCTTTACGGCAATTTTAGTGGGTTCAGGGTTAGGCATTTCAGGTTTGTTGATGCAAACCCTGTTTAGAAATCCGTTGGCAGGACCATTTGTTTTGGGCATAAGTTCTGGAGCAAGCTTAGGGGTTGCTTTGGTAATTTTGGGTTCCGGCTTTTTTGGCGGTGTTTTTACCACCTTACTGATCTCCAAATGGAGCGTCGTGATTGCTGCAAGTTTAGGAAGTTTTTTGGTACTCTTGGCAGTCATGATTGTTTCGTCAAAGATCAGGGACACTATGGCCATCCTTATTATTGGGTTAATGTTTGGAAGCATCACCGCTGCTGTGGTTAGCGTTCTTTCGTATTTTAGTTCTGCAGAACAACTCCAACAGTATGTTTTTTGGGGTTTTGGAAGTCTTGGTAATCTTTCGTGGAACGAACTTTTAATTTTCTTTTTAATCTATCTCGCAGGTGTTTTGCTGACCATTGTCTCAATAAAAGGCCTGAACACCTTATTATTAGGTGAGAATTATGCTAAAAGTTTGGGACTGAATTTAAAACAGAGCAGACTCATTATAATAATCGCAACAAGTTTATTGGCAGGGACAATTACGGCTTTTGCAGGGCCGATAGCCTTTGTTGGTCTCGCCATTCCACACATGACACGCCAAGTTTTTCATACCTCAAACCATAAAATCTTATTGCCTGCCGTATTTTTGTTTGGCGCCATAGTGATGCTTATTTGTGATAGCATTGCGCAATTGCCAACCAGTGATTATACACTACCTATTAATGCCATAACCTCATTGGTTGGTGCGCCAGTGGTGATTTGGTTGTTGGTCAGGAAACGGAAAATGTTATTTTAGAGGTATTAGGAATTAGAGACAAAATGAATATCGAATATCCAATTTCGAATATAGAATATAGAAATATTACTCAGATTACGAACAGACAACAGACAACAAAGTCTAATTGGAATTTTACTAAATAGAACGTGATAAAAACACCTCAACATATCGTCCTTGAAACCAAAAATCTATCCATTGGTTATATTTCCAAAAAAGCATCAACCTGTGTAGCTGATAGTATCAATGTTATTTTAGAAAAAGGACAATTGGTAGGTTTAGTTGGCGCCAACGGTATCGGAAAATCAACGCTTTTACGGACTTTGACCAATGTGCAAAAACCTTTATCGGGTGAGATCTATATCAATTCCAAATCGGTATTAGACTATCAACCGATTGACTTGGCAAAACAATTAAGTCTTGTGCTTACTGAGCAGATTGCTTCAAAAAACCTCTCCGTTTTTGAATTGGTTGCTTTAGGACGGCAACCGTATACCAATTGGATGGGGACTTTAACTCAGGAAGATATCGACATTACCAATAAAGCATTGGGTCAGACCAATATTGAAGCTTTAAAAACTAAAAAATGCTTTGAACTAAGTGATGGACAGCTCCAAAAAGTAATGATTGCCCGTGCTTTGGCCCAGGATACCGACTTGATCATTTTAGATGAGCCAACTACTCATCTTGATATGTACCACAAGGCGTATATTTTAAAACTGCTTCAGAAATTATCGAAAGAGACTGGGAAAACTATTTTATTCTCTTCCCATGAAATAGATTTAGTCATTCAACTGTGCGATAATATCATCGTGATGAGCGAAAACGACGTCATTTCAGGCCCACCATGTCAGCTTATTTCCAAAGGTACTTTTAATAATTTATTTCCAAAGGATCTGATCTCTTTTGATGAAAACACAGGTACATTTAGAGTTAAGAAATAAGCCATAGTTTTTGTTTGGTGCTTAACAGTCGGCAGTTGACACATTATCCTAGTTATTGCCAAATTGAAAATTGTAATTTTTAACCGCATTCTCCGCAATTCAATTCGCCGAATACTCTGCTTCATGCTCCACGCTTCCACCTTCTTTCTTCCATCATCTTTCGAAAAAAAATCTATCTTTGATAAAACTGATTTTTTTAAATGAACGACAGCATTATCCTTATTATATCCATTCTTGTCTCTGGCGTAATTGGTGCCTATATTGGCATCACTATTACCAAACTTAAAAATAAGAGCGAACAAAGTACACTTGAAGAACGCATTTTAAATCTTCAACAGCTACTTCATAATTCAAGAGCACAATATGATCTGGAGATTGAAAAAATGGAACAGAATAATGCAGCTCAAATAAGTTCGCTTAATGACTCTTTAGCCAAAATTGAAAAAGATCGAGAGTTTATCCGCAATGAAAAGGATTTTTTAAACACTGAATTGACGCGGAAAAATGCTGATTTCGAAAATCTCTTTACAAAACATCAAGAACAAAAAGCCGAAGTAGAAAAGTTGCAGGAGAAATTCACTTTAGAGTTTGAGAATTTAGCCAATAAAATCCTTGATGAAAAATCGACCAAATTTACTACACAAAATAAGGAGAATATAAACGCCATCTTAAAACCTTTACACGAAAAAATTCAGCACTTTGAAAAACGCGTGGAAGAAACCAACAAGGAAGATATTACCAGAAGCGCCGATTTGCGTCGCCAGATCATCGGTTTAAAAGAGCTTAACGAGCAAATGAGCAAAGAGACTACTAATTTGACCAAAGCTTTGAAAGGTGATACTAAAATGCAAGGAAATTGGGGCGAATTGGTCTTGGAGCGTGTTCTGGAACGCAGTGGACTTCAAAAAGACAGCGAATATTTTGTACAGCAAAGTTTTACCACAGAAGAAGGTAAACGTGTCTTGCCAGATGTGGTCATTTCTTTACCAGGGGACAAGAAAATGATTATTGACTCTAAAGTGTCTTTGGTCGCTTACGAAAGATATATCAATGATGTTGACGAAACAGAACGTGCTTCACATTTAAAAAACCATTTAATTTCGATTAGAAAACGAGTGAGTGAATTGGGAGAAAAAAACTACCACCAACTTTACGATATGGAAAGCCCGGACTTTGTACTGTTGTTCATTCCTATTGAATCTGCTTTTGCCATCGCCTCTATGGAATATCCAGCTTTGTACAACGATGCCTTTGATAAGAATATTATCATCGTTACCCCCACTACCCTACTTGCCGTTTTAAAAACCATTGATAGTATGTGGCAAAACGAAAAACAAAAGGCAAATGCTATCGAAATTGCCACGCAAGCAGGACGATTATATGATTCTTTTGTAAACTTAACCGATGAATTGATTAAAGTGGGTAATCAAATAGGAACCGTCCAAAAATCTTATGACAGTGCGATGATTAAATTAACTGGGAAAGGCAATTTAATCAAACGTGTAGAAACTCTGAAAACACTAGGTGCCAAAGCCAGTAAACAACAAAACGAAAAACTTTTAAAACGTGCCAATGACGACGAATAGTATGAAAGACAAAACTAAGTTTAAAAAAATAGATGATTCAAGAATTTTAATTTCTGAATTGATGCTTCCATCAAATTCCAATTTTAATGGAAAAATTCACGGCGGTTATATTTTAAATTTAATGGACCAGATTGCTTTTGCCTGCGCTTCAAAACACTCAAAAACCTATTGTGTTACGGCTTCTGTAGATACGGTCGATTTCTTAAATCCGATTGAAATTGGCGAGTTGGTGACCATGAAAGCATCTATCAATTATGTGGGCAATACGTCCATGGTGGTCGGCATTCGTGTGGAAGCTGAAAATATTAGAACCGGTGAAATAAAACACTGCAACTCTTCATACTTTACAATGGTTGCCAAAGATGCTGACGGAAACTCTGTTGAGGTTCCAGGATTAATCATTAACGACAAACAAGAAGTCAGACGGTTTTTAAAATGCCTCAAGCGAAACGACATGAAACGCATGAGACAGAAAGAATTTAAGGAAAAAAACTTTTCACCAAATGATTATTTACATATTTTAGAAGGATATAAGGTAAAAGTCGCTATTCCGTAACTTGTTTATCTCGTTAATAAGTGATACATTTGAATATCATCTAATAAAATGATAATCTAATTTATCCGCTAAATACATGATAATATGTGTTATCATTTTATGAAGTGATATTTAAATTAATAATGTAGTTACATGACGAGTGTATTAACCGGAGACATCATCAAATCACGATCTATCAAAAACCCTGAGATATGGCTTACCACCTTAAAGGAAGCATTAGGTGCATGCACGCAAAATAAGTCTCAATGGGAAATCTATAGAGGCGACAGCTTCCAATTGGAGTTGGAAAATATTACCGAAAGTTTAAAAGCTGCTCTATATATTAAAGCTTGCATAAAAACCATTAAAGGTCTCGACGTACGCATTGCCATAGGGATTGGCGAGAAATCATTTACTGGTCAGACCATCGTAGAATCTAACGGAGAGGCGTTCCAATTTTCGGGTGACACTTTAGAAAATTTAAAAAAAGAAAAAGTCAACCTCAAGATCAAAACCAGAAATGCACCATTGAATCAAGATCTCAATCTCTACTTCAAACTGGCTTTGACCATTATGGATCAATGGACCACCAACTCGGCAGAAATTGTAAAATTACATATAGAACAACCAAATGCCTTACAGGAAGAACTTGGCAAACTTATAGGCATCAATCAAAATGCAGTGAGCAGCAGACAAAAACGCGCCCATTTGGAACTCATTATGCAGTTGGAACAGCATTACCGTTATAAAATAATACCGTTAAAGGCATGATACTCATAAAGCTCATTCTCGCGCATCTCATTGGTGATTTTTTTCTTCAGCCCTATTCATGGGTCAAGGAAAAGGAAAAGAAAATATTGAGATCACCAAAGTTATATCTGCATGTTCTGATTCATATTGTTCTATTGTTCGTAATCCTTTGGGATATTTCAAAATGGCCAATAATAGTAATCATCGGGGTATCACATCTTGCTATTGATATCTTAAAACTGAAGTTTCAAACCAAAAAAACAAAACGACTTCTATTTTTTATAGATCAGTTTCTACACCTTCTGGTTATTTTGTTGGTCTATTGGCTATTTATCGCCTCAGATCCAAGTGTAAAGCATCTACTAACAGATCAAACCCTCCTACTTCTAACTTGTGTGCTATTCTTAACCATTCCAGTTTCCATCATTATGAAGACCATCTTTTTAAAATGGAACATTTCAAAAATAGTTGAAGGTAACGAATCGCTCAAGGATGCAGGAAAGTATATCGGAATCTTGGAGCGTGTCTTAGTATTTGTATTTGTAATCTTAGATCATTGGGAAGCTGTGGGATTTTTGATCACGGCAAAATCAGTATTTAGGTTTGGAGATCTTAGAGAATCAAAAGAGCGTAAGTTGACGGAATACATTTTAATTGGAACCCTGATCAGTTTTGGAATTGCCATATTAGTTGGACTGCTTTACTTGGTGAGTGTTCCTTTGATTTCATAAAAAAACCATCAACGTTAGAGTTGATGGTCAATTGTTTTAATTTTTTAACTTTTATTGTTTTACAAAACGTTTGGTTTGCGAACCATTGTTGGACGTTACTCTTACCAAATACACGCCGCTATTCCATTTTGAAACATCAACCGTCGTTGAAAGTGTAGTCAATATTTTAGAAAAGATATTCTTCCCCAACACATCATAGACTTGAAGTTTTACATTGCTAACCCCAGAAGGAAGTCGCAACTCAAATTTAGAAAGTCCAGGATTAGGAGTCATGACAAAATCACTCAAAGTGAACGTATCTTGACTCAGGGTGAAAGATTGCATAGAGCCACCCCTTGCACTGTGACGTTTAAGTTCATAGCTACTACCTATTGCCCAAGCAAAATCCAATGAACTATCTGAGGTCGAAAACACATAATCGTCATCATGTCCTGTATCTAAAACTCTCGTCCCTACCACAGTACGCTGACCATTTTCAAGAGTATTTGATACTAAGGTCCAATCTTGATGCGTATCAACTTCTGGCACCGGTCCTGTTCCAATGAATTTTCTATCAGACAACTGAAAATCTTCGGCCGGAGTGTCAACATCATCATAAAAAAGCACAACATCGCCACCAGACCCCATTGTTTGAGTTCCAAAACCAAACCCTAAATAACTATTGTCAGGACCAACTAAGGTTAAGGTTACCAAAGTACTTGTAACATCTACTCTGGCGGTAAAAACATCATCATTTTGATTGTAAAGTTCCATGGTTCCAGTAGTATAAGTTTGAGCCAAACAAAATGAGGTTAATAAAATGCCCAAAAAGGCCAAAGTAGTTTTTTTCATATTTTATTCTTTTTCAATAGATTAATAATGTTTTGATTTTGGGTCATTTTGCCATAGTCTAAAGCAGAGTTCCCTCGTTTATCCGTAAAAGCGACATCAGCATTGGCATCAATCAATAACTTGACAATAGCTTCATTTCTGCTCATAATAGCATAATGTAGGGCCGTTGTGCCATTAGCATCCGCAATATTTGGATTGACATTCATAGCCAACAAGGCTTGCACGACAAGCTCATCATTCTTATAAACTGCAGCCATTAATGGTGTCCCCATCTTACTATTGCCATTAATATCCTTGACATGATTTACCAAAAACAAGGCAACCTCATTATTTCCATTGTAACAGGCTAAGGTTAAAGGTAAATATCCTGAATCTTCAACCGCATTGATTGTATCCGCATTAATAGCCATTAAAGCCTTTATCTCATTAACTGAACCAGAACGTGCTACTTCAAAAACACTCTTTTGGGAATGCGCTACAAGAAACACAAAAAAGGACATCAAAAAAAAAATGCATTTTATATTCATTACATAAATTTCATTAGCAAGCAAGCTAAATTACAATTTATAAATAAAACATAAAACGCATTTCAACGAATAAATTCGCTAATGACTTGTTATTTACTTAAGTACATTTTACGTCGCGAATACAGATCATAAAACTGGTCATCCTTCAAGCTATCAATAAATAGAATACTTTCCCCCGTACTCTTCATTTCTGGCCCTAATTGTTTGTTGACCGTTGGAAACTTATTAAATGAGAATACAGGTTGTTTGATGGCAAAACCTTCTAACTGTGGATTAAAATCAAAATCTGTAACCTTCTTCGCTCCCAACATCACTTTAGTGGCGTAATTCACATAAGGTTCTTTATAGGCCTTAGCAATAAAAGGAACAGTCCTGGAGGCTCTTGGGTTGGCCTCAATAATGTAAACAATATCATCCTTAATGGCAAATTGAACGTTGATAAGCCCAACGGTATTTAATGCCAAAGCAATCTTTTTTGTGTGATCTTTTATCTGTTGCAATACAAATTCGCCTAAATTAAAAGGTGGCAAGGTAGCATTACTATCTCCTGAATGAACACCGCAAGGTTCAATATGCTCCATAATTCCGATGATATAAACGTTTTCACCATCACAGATTGCATCTGCTTCCGCCTCAATGGCACCATCTAAATAACGGTCTAAAAGCAATTGGTTATCTGGCATTTTTCGGAGTAAATTTACCACGTGCTCTTCCAATTCACGTCGGTTAATGACAATTTTCATGTCTTGACCTCCAAGAACATATGACGGTCTTACCAGAATAGGAAAGTCAAGAACATCAGAAATTGCCAAAGCTTCATCAGCCGTTGTAGCCACGTCAAATTCTGGATAAGGAATATTGTTTTCTTTCAATAATTTTGAAAAGCTGCCTCTGTCTTCAGCTAAGTCCAACGATTTATAAGTTGTTCCGATTATTTTAATCCCATAACGGTCTAACTTTTCAGCCAATTTCAAAGCGGTTTGTCCGCCCAATTGCACAATAACGCCTTCTGGTTTTTCGTGACGGATAATGTCATATATATGTTCCCAAAATACTGGTTCGAAATACAGTTTATCGGAAATATCAAAATCTGTAGAAACCGTCTCAGGATTACAATTGATCATGATAGTTTCATAGCCACACTCTGAAGCAGCCATGACGCCATGGACACAACAATAATCGAACTCAATACCTTGTCCAATTCGGTTGGGTCCCGAACCTAAGACAATAATTTTTTTCTTATCAGACACCACACTTTCGTTAGCTGACATTTGTGTGCCGTCTGGAAATTCCACATTATTCTCAAATGTCGAATAATAATACGGAGTCTGTGCCTTAAACTCGGCAGCGCAGGTATCTACCAATTTATAGATACGTTTGATATTCAACTCATCACGTTTTTTATAAACCTGACTTTCCAAGCAGTTTAACATGTGCGCAATTTGTCTGTCGCCATAGCCTTTTTGCTTTGCTTCCAAGAGCAAATCATGTTCAATGGTTTCAATAGTAAAGGTTGAGATTTCCTTTTCGAGATGGTGCAGTTCTTCATATTGTTTTAAGAACCACATATCAATTTTGGTGATTTTATGGATCCGACTCAACGGAATTCCCATTTGGATGGCATCATAAATTACAAATACCCGATCCCAGCTGGCATTTTCCAATTTCTCGAGAATCTGATCATAGTTTTTATATCCTTTTCCATCGGCACCAAGTCCGTTACGCTTAATTTCCAACGACTGAGTGGCTTTGTGGAGCGCTTCCTGAAACGATCGGCCAATTGCCATCACTTCGCCAACTGCTTTCATTTGTAATCCTAAAGTACGGTCAGCACCTTCAAATTTATCAAAATTCCAACGCGGAATTTTTACGACCACATAATCTAAGGTAGGCTCAAATAAAGCAGATGTTGATTTTGTAATTTGATTGGTCAATTCATCCAAATTATAGCCAATGGCCAATTTTGAAGCAATTTTTGCGATGGGATACCCAGTAGCTTTACTAGCCAGTGCTGAAGAGCGGGACACCCGTGGATTGATTTCAATAGCGATAATATCTTCATTTTCATCCGGACTTACGGCAAACTGAACATTACACCCTCCGGCAAAGTCACCAATGCTGCGCATCATATGAATGGCCATATCGCGCATGCGCTGAAAAGTTGTGTCAGACAAGGTCATGGCAGGAGCAACGGTAATAGAATCGCCTGTATGAATACCCATTGGATCCATATTTTCTATCGTACAGATAATAACTACGTTATCATTCTTATCACGAAGTAGCTCCAATTCATATTCTTTCCATCCAATCAAGGCTTTGTCAATCATGACTTCATGAATTGGAGAAACTTCTAGGCCACGCGTCAGTAATTCGTCAAACTGATCTTCCGTGTGTACAAATGATGCGCCCTCTCCACCAAGAGTATAAGAAGCTCTAATAACCAATGGAAAACCAAACTCTTGCGCAATCTCTTTACCTTCCAAGTAGGACGTTGCCGTAGCTTGAGGGGCCATTGGAACACCTATTTTTATCATTAATTCCCTAAATTCTTCACGGTCTTCGGTAATATTAATGGCATTGATATCTACACCTATTAGTTTGACTCCAAAATCTTCCCAAATGCCTTTTTCATCTGCCTGAATACATAAATTTAATGCCGTTTGCCCACCCATTGTTGGTAGAACAGCATCAATTTGTGGATGTTCCTTTAAGATTTGGACGATTGATTTTGTAGTAAGCGGCAGTAAGTAAACATGATCCGCCATGGTAGGATCTGTCATAATGGTTGCCGGATTTGAGTTAATGAGGATGGTTTCTATACCATCTTCTCGAAGTGATCTTAAGGCCTGGGTACCTGCATAGTCAAACTCGCAAGCTTGTCCGATAACGATTGGTCCAGATCCAATAATAAGTACAGATTTAATGTTTTTGTTTCTAGGCATTATGTTGAATTGTTTTTCAGTGTTTTAAAATCGTGAAAATTTATGGCTATTTTAATCTTTGATATTCTTTGCGGTTTAAAATTCCCGCACAAAAATAAGTATGAATTAGGTACAAAAAAAGGCGTTACACCTAAGTAACACCTTTTTAATATCAACAATTGTTAATCATTATTTTTTATGGCTTATTTCTGAAGACACAGAAAGCTTTTTTCTTCCTTTTGTTCTTCTACGAGCAAGGACTTTTCTTCCATTGGCAGAAGCCATTCTTTCTCTAAACCCGTGCTTGTTTACTCTCTTTCTTTTCGATGGTTGAAACGTTCTTTTACTCATTTTTTTATATCTTTAAAATAATCTTGTATCGTCTAAAACTTCGTCTTGATTCTTTCTTCAAAACTGCGGGCAAATATACAAAGACTTTTTACTCTGGCAAATCAAATTTTAAAATATTTTATTATATTTTCATCTCCTTATTGAGGATTCAAAATTACAACTTATTTCTATGGAGAATCGCCTTTAATAAGATAGAATATATCAATGCCAACTTAAAAAAAATTAGTTTCTTTGTGATTTGTAATCAGACCCATTCAATAGTTAAATGAAAGCATGGATTCTTTCGCTCATTTTCTGCTCATCTTTGAGTTTAACCGCTCAGGGAGTGCTGCAGTATGCTCTTAATGCAGATGACACTTTTAAGGTTGAACAACAAGCTAAACAACACATTACACAAGATATTAACGGTGTTGATCAAATTATTGATAACAACTTAAAAAGCGTAATGCAGTTTAAAGTGGTTAAAGTTGCACAAGATGTAATCACCTTGGAAATGACCTTTCAGCATTTAAAAATGGTCATGTCCTCTCCTGAACTTGGTGAGCTGCTTAATGCAGACACCGCCAATTTAGACGATTCTGATCTGACTTCACAAATGTTTAAGGGTACTTTAAATATTCCTGTAACCTTGATTATGGAACGTACCGGAAAAATCCAATCTATTTCTGGTGGTGACGCCTTAATTGCTTCGATGTTCAAGGCTGCTAATATTACAGATGGTGCCACCATTGAAGCCAACAAAGCACAATTTGAGAAGCAATTTGGGAGTGATGCACTTTCCAACAGTTTTGAGCAAATGACCTATTTTTTGCCTGCCAAGGCCGTAAGCCTTAATGATACATGGGAAAATGTTTATCAAGGCGATTTAAAAGCCATCAATAAATGGACATTATTGGCTTATAATGAGGCAACATATACGGTTTCTGGAACTGCGGACGTTACCATGTCCAATATTGATGAGAATGTAACAATGGTTCTTACTGGATCACAAAAAACAACAATTCATGCCAACTCAAAAACAGGGCTATTTGAAGAAATTACAGTTGATGGGGTTTATATGGGCAACACACAAATAAAAGCTCAAAACGTAGACGTACCCACTAAGATATCATCTACTATTACTTATAAAATCTTAAATTAACCATGTACAACAAAAACATAAAACTTGTAATAACTGCGTTGATCGTAGCTTATGCCGTTTATCAATTTACTGAAGGCTATATCGGAAATGGCATCATGTTTATATTATTATCTACTATTTTCGTATTCCTTTATTTTAAAAATGAATTTATCCTGTTAGCATTTTTGAGGTTGCGAAAGCAAGATTTTGTCGGTGCTAAAAAGTGGCTTAATATGATTAAAAATCCGTCAAGCGCTTTGGTTAAAAAACAAGAGGGCTATTACAATTACCTCCACGGCATTATGGTTTCTCAAACCAATATGAATGAAGCTGAAAAATATTTCAAAAAGGCGTTGTCTTTCGGATTGTCAATGGACCATGATATGGCTATGGCAAAATTGAATCTTGCAGGAATTGCATTTAGTAAAAGACGTCCTCAAGAAGCCAAAATGCTTTTGAAGGAAGCTCAAAAACTTGATAAACGCAACATGCTTGCAGACCAAATAAAAATGATGAAGGACAGCATGAAAAAAGCGCAAATGCCCAATCAACATTACGGTGGAAACAGACAGGGAAGGCGACGATAGAAAGCTTTTTCTAAAGTCTCAAAAACCAAGATGATCCAGTAATTCCATATTAAAACATAAAACATTTCTCTATAATATTGTTTTTTTATTCCCAACTGTAGATTTTACCCTCTCATCATGGATTCTAAACTGAACATTAACAGGGTTTTTTAAGCGCTTATCGATAAGTTTTGAGATTGTTTCAAATATAGACTAAGTTGCTCATTCTTAACAAACCCCTACCGCTTATGGTTTTTAGAAAACTACTTACGTTTTTACTTATCACTTATATTCCTCTGCTATTTGCTCAAGAGAGTAAAGTATATTTTGATGATGCACTGGCGCAACATATAGGGAAATTTAATATCAAATCTGATCTGGCTATCAAAAATGAAATGCCTCATAAAGTGGATGCCCTATTTGATACGTTGATAAGAACCCATATCAAAAACACCTATATTTCCGATTTAAAATTCAAAAAAATAACGGGAGGCACACTGCATACCGAACATATTGACAAACCATTTTTACTGATCACAAAAAATTCCGCGATCATTCAGTCAAAGGAGGAAATAAAAACAATTAATGCACTTGCAAACGCATATAACGGGAAAGTGGCTGTTGTAGTTTTATATTGGAACAAGAAGGCGATTGCCAAAAACGAATCCCGTCATTACAACAAAAATATCATAGTGGTTTATGCTGATGAACGTCGGAATGACTTTAACCATGCGCTTTCAGCGTTAAAATATTCTTTTGGCACTCCGGCATGCTTCTATATCAATCAGTACAAACAGATTTCTGATATAGATCGAAAATTTTTCTTGAAAAACCTAAATGAGACCACACAGGAATTATTTGCTGACAGGGCACACAGAAGCATTGCTGAATTATTAGCAAATCAAACTGACACCGCCTTACTCCAAACACCAAAGGCGCATCGTTAAAATAGAACTAAGCTAAAGCAATGGCGCCCATAAGCGGCAATACGACTCTTTTAATTTTTCGATCTTTGGCCGATTCATCCACCTTTCCTTATCAATGATTTCACTCTCATTTAAATCCTCTAAGAAGTGTGATTTCAGTTCCAAACTATTTTCCTGGTTGTAAATAATGGCATTAATTTCAAAATTGATATTGAAGCTTCTATAATCCATATTAGTGGTTCCTACGGTAGAGAACACATCATCAATAACGATTGTTTTGGCATGGATAAAGCCCTTGCAATATCTGTAAACCTTAATATCGGCGTCTAACAAGCACTCTATATAGGAGTTGGTAGCGTGTTTGGCCGTCCAAGAATCCGAGTCCTTTGGGATGAGCAGCCTAACATCAACCCCGCTTTTGGACGCTACTTGTAACGCGGTAATAATTTGTTCGTTCGGAATAAAATAAGGAGTTGTCAGATACACGTATTTTTCGGAAGTAACAATGGCCGTAAAAAGCACTTCCATAATGTTGGCCCAATCTGTATCTGGTCCGCTGGCCGCAATTTGCATAGGAACACACGTTTTACAATTATCCTCTGGAAAAAAATCAACTAATATTTCTATCTTTTCGTTGGAAACGAATTCCCAAGTCATCAAGAAGTGAATTTGTAAGGATTTTACGGCTTCTCCAGTAATCCTTAAATGCGTATCACGCCAAAAAACATCAGAATCATCATAATTGACATAGGTGTCAGAGATATTAATGCCACCTATATAACCTATTTGGCCATCAATAATAACGATTTTACGATGGTTTCTATAATTCATTTTACCTGTGAAATTTGGAAAAAGAACCGGCATAAACGAGTGCCATTCCACACCGCTTTCCTCCATTTTTCGCTTATTCTTTCTTGAAATGCTACTGCCTACATCATCTATGCTCAACCTTACCTTTACACCTTCTTTTGCCTTTTCACAAAGGACATCAATCACTTTCATTCCAATCTTGTTGTCACGTAGAATATAGTATTCCATGTGAATATGGTGCTTAGCCTTTTTTAAGTCGGCCAAAAGTAATTTAAACTTGTTTTCTCCATTTTTAATAATCTTTACATCATTATTTATCGTCAACGGTGCATTTTGACTACTGTGAAGCAATTTTACAAGCTTGATTTTATCATCTAAAACATCCTCCTCCAAGTCTTTAACCTCCTTTTTATCAGGTTTCAAACGTTCGCTAACATCTGCAATTATTTTTTGATTGAGAACATGTTTTCTGTTGAAGATTTTATTTTTCCGATATTCCTGTCCAAAAAGATAATAGACAATGAGCCCGAAAAATGGAAAAAACACCAAAACGATAATATAGGATATCGTTTTGGTCGGATTTAAGTTTTTGGTCAGCACGGTGAATGCTGTTAAAATAACTAAGAGATAGTTTATGGCTATCAAGATGACCCAAATATTATTGGAGATATGGGCCAACACTAGTTAATAGAGTAATGTCCGTTTTCAGGAATTTCTATGACGTATTCCTTTCTCGATTTATTATTTAATCGGGCTTCTCTTAACCAAGGATTATGGATTTTAAGAATTTTATAATTGATTCCATACTCTTGAGCAAATGCCGTAAAATCAGGAACCTCCGTATCAATCACAACATTAAACGTTGGAATGTTGGCGTAGAGATCGTTCACATCAAAGTTGAATCCGTAGGTTTTAGGATTTGTCATAATTTCTTTTAAAGCCACAATTCTGAACATATAGCGTCCTGTTTCTTCTCCTAGCAAAAGGTCATAATAATCAGTAACGCCTTGTTCTCTCAAACGCCTTGATATTCCTGCATTGCCAGCATTATAAGCTGCTGCTGCCAATGTCCATGAACCCAAGTTTCGTTTTGACTGCAATAAGTATTTACAGGCAACTTCAGTTGATTTCTCTAAGTGGTACCGTTCGTCGACGTTACTATTCACTTCCAATCCATTTTCTCTTGCAGTAGCTGGCATAATTTGCCAAATGCCTCTTGCACCAGCTGGAGAAACAGCATTCATCAAGCCACTTTCAATCACGGCCAAATACTTAAAATCGTCAGGAACTCCATGCTTTTCCAAGATAGGCTCAATTACTGGAAAGTATTTTTGGGCACGTTTAAACATTAAAAGAGCATTAGATTGCCAATACGTATTTACTAAAAGTTCTCTATCCATTCGCTCATAAACATCTGGAATAGATAAAGGCAAGGGTTCATTGGCAAAGTTTAGGTCATCAGGTATTTTTAAAGCATAAATATTATAGCCCCCATCCGTATTCTGTTCAGGCTTGATATCGTTTTCTATCGGTTTTTGGACCGCAAATATAAACAGTCCTGAAATGCTGATTAGACCCACAATAGCTAATAAATTCTTAATAATTTTCATTTTAATTTTTTTATAAATGTAAAAAATAATTTAACACGTTTCACTTGGCACCAGTTATTAATTCTGGTAGATGTTTATTGAACCATCTGTATTTTGTAACGATCATGATATGAGTGCCTCCTTTTACCAAAATACAGTCGCCTTCACAAGAATGTGTAAAAATAGCATCCTTATCTCCGTGAATATATACGGCGTTCTCATTAGGTTCTTCCTGGTCCCATAGCAACATTTCTTTGATAGCCCAATCTAAATACCGTTTATCATTTACTGCAAGGTAAGTTTTATAAAGATCAATGCGTTTAGAAATGGTATCGTTGAAAGCATATTTTTTAAGAACGTCCAGATTTGAAAGCAATTGAGTTGGTGCATATTTATATGCTTTGATAAACTTGGCAAGTTTCATCCGTTTAGGGAGTTGATGGCGCGAATTGACACTACTTACCACAATCAATTTTCTTACCTTCATCAACTTACTCATTTCCTGCACCAAAATACCACCAAAAGAAACTCCCAAAAGCACTGGATTGTCATGTTCTATCTTTAAAACCATGCGTTTGGCATAAGCTTCTAAACTTTCATTCTCTTCAGGAATCATCCACTCCAGCCAATAAACCTTAAATTGATCTTTAGGCAGTCTAATCCGCTCAAATATGGTTGGCTTGGCCGCCATTCCAGGCATAAGATAAACAGGTATTATATCTTTCTCCATTTTTGAAAATTTCAATCTTCAGTCAAAGGCTTTAAGTATTGTTACCAAAAAATACGATCGTTAAGCTCTCGTAAACATTTACTTCTTAAGTATTTAACATTCATAAAGTCGAATGCTATGCTTATTTTTCGTAAATTTGTAATGCAAAGCTATATAAAAATGTAGTGAAAGCACCTTCCAGCCCAATTAAATAAATTAAATATACTATTATGATTGATGCAACAGAACTAGTTGATAATGACTTCTTACGTCAATTTGAGCTTAAAGTTGAAGATGATATGGCAAAAATAGAATATTCTCTTCAAGATCGTAAAATTTTCTTAACCAAATTATCTATTCCTGAACATGTAACATCTGAGGAATTTGAAACTAATTTCTTGGTTATGGTATTCGAGAATATTTCCGAACGCAATATTAGCGTCGTACCAACGAGTCCAGAAATAGCTAAATTTGTAAGAAGGAACAGAAAATACCAAAAGATGCTTCCAGTGGGCATCAGAATTTAAAATTAAAATACCGAAGTTATGCTTCGGTATTTTTTATCCTTTTTTTGTATATATGAGGGTAAGATCTCTACTCTCAATTACCTCGGTCAAAGCTTCATTATAAATTTTTATGGCGTTCTTGTAGATTACGGTCAATTGATTATTAGACAAAACCCCTACGGTGCCATTAAATTGAACGTCTCCATTGGCATCTTGCGAATAATCTGTTGCATAACCAATCACACCTTCAGCACAGGTTTCTTCAACTATATAAACATCTGTAGTTCCCTCTTTTAAACGAATTGTAATATCCGGGCTAAACGAATCTTGAGAAATCACAATCGCTTTATTGTCAAAGGTTAAAATCTCATTGACGTCACAGGCTGTTTGATCTAAAAGATTGGTGGTCAACTGGGTATTATCATTCAACGCCATAGGAATGCCCACAGTCCAGGTCGTCAATTCCCAAGCACCAACCAATGGACTATTGTCCGTAGGTTTTGAAACACTTAGGAAAAAAATAATACTGAAAGTATATAAAAGTAGGCGTATAGAAGTTTTCATCTTATCAATATTTAGATCTGGGATCAAAGCCAAATTTATTGATAAGTGTTGATTATCTAAAAAAAATGGGATAAATGGCTAAAAAGACAGACAAGAAACACCTTAAGATGTTGATAACGAAAATTTAATGTGCAAGTACCGACGCAAACTCAAACCTCACCATACCATCAGTATCAATTTTAGTAAGTTCTACTTGATGTATAGTGTTGACAAGATTCGGATTCCAAGGGTGCTTTACTTTAACGTAGTTTTCGGTAAACCCATGAATGTAGCCTTCTTTATTTTCGCCTTCAAACAATACGGTTCTTGTACTTCCCAGTTGACTTTCATAGAATGCTCGACGTTTTTTTACCGATAACCCTCTTAACATCTTACTGCGTTTTGCTCTCACATTTTTAGAAACGACACCCTCCATTTCAGCTGCTTCAGTATTGTCCCGTTCGGAATAAGTAAATACATGCAAATAAGAAATATCAAGTTCATTCAAAAAATTATAAGTCTCCAGAAAGTGCTCGTCAGTTTCTCCCGGGAAACCAACAATAACGTCAACACCAATACAAGCTTCAGGCATGACTTCTTTTATTTTTGAAACCCGGTCTACATAAAGCTCTCTCATATACCGACGTTTCATTTTTTTAAGAATGTCATTACTCCCACTTTGTAAAGGAATATGGAAATGTGGTACAAAAGCTCTCGATTTAGAAACCAAATCAATGGTTTCATTCTTCAATAAATTTGGTTCAATAGAAGAAATTCGTAAACGTTCAATACCCGCCACTTTATCCAATTCCGTAACCAGATCCAAAAAGGTGTGTTCGTGTTTTTTATTGCCGAACTCCCCTTTACCATAATCGCCAATATTAACCCCCGTCAATACAATTTCTTTAATATTCTGGCCGGCAATTTCTTTGGCATTGGCAATGACACTTTCCATAGTATCGCTTCGCGAAATGCCTCGAGCCAACGGAATGGTGCAGTATGTACATTTATAATCACAGCCATCTTGAACCTTTAAAAAAGCCCGCGTCCTATCGCCAATGGAATAACTTCCAACATAAAAATCAGCCTCCTCGATTTCGCAAGAATGTACCTCTCCCATATCGTTTTTAGAAAGATCATTTAGGTAATCGGTGATTTTAAACTTCTCTGTTGCGCCGAGCACTAAATCTACACCATTGACATCAGCCAACTCCTGAGGTTTTAATTGCGCATAACAACCCACTGCCGCCACAAACGCATCAGGATTAGCTTTTTGGGCCAATTTTACGATGGACTTAAATCGCTTATCGGCATTTTCGGTCACAGAACATGTATTGATCACATATATATCTGCAACCTCATTAAAGTCCACACGATCAAAACCTTCATCTACAAAAGTTCTTGCAATGGTGGAGGTTTCTGAAAAATTCAGTTTGCACCCTAAAGTATAAAACGCTACTTTTTTTCTCATAATTCAATCGTCATTTTCTAAAACACAAGCTATATGTACATGAGAACACAAATTTAACTTGATTTTGGATTTTGAAGCGCAAAGTTACGCAATTGTTTGAAAGTAATACCAATATCGTAAAATTTGACTGGAAGATTTAAGCCACTAAATTGAGAAGATTGCAAGGCTTTTCAACTTAGATGGTTGTGCGAGCATACACAATTTTGGGATAAGAAATTATATTGAATTATGGGGATAACCAATAACTGGAGATTTTAAATCTTAAACACAAGAATATAGTTCTTTAGCAGACGCTCCAGCAATAACATTGAAAAACTGATAATTTATTTTTGGTAAAAAAACAAGATATCTTAATCTAATACAGCCGAAGTTAATCCCTTCTGAACTTTCTAGTAATCTCAAAGATATGATTCATAATGGTTTTATCAATGTCACAAAACTCTATTTGACGTCTTGCCATGACCATTTTTGCCACATCAAAAGCTTTATTGGTTTGAAAAGTTGTGAAACCGGAAGCACCTCCCCAACTAAAACTTGGAATGAAATTTCTAGGATAACCACTTCCAAAGATATTTGCACTCACACCAATTACTGTTCCTGTATTGAACATGGTATTGATTCCACATTTACTGTGGTCGCCCATCATAAGGCCACAAAACTGCAATCCAGTTTTCTGAAAACTTTCGGTAGCATAGTCCCAAACCCTAACCTCAGCATAATTATTTTTAAGATTTGAAGTATTGGTATCAGCTCCCAAATTGCACCATTCTCCTATAACCGAATTTCCTAAAAATCCTTCGTGGCCTTTATTGGCATGAGAAAAGAGAACAGAATTGTTAACCTCTCCTCCTATTTTAGAATATGGTCCAACGGTTGTAGGTCCATAAACCTTAGCGCCCATTTTAACAATAGAATGCTCACAAAGTGCAAATGGCCCTCTGATCATGGCACCTTCCATTATTTCTGAGTCCTTGCCAATATAAATCGCTCCTTTAGAAGCGTTGAGGGTGGCAAACTCCATCACCACTCCCTCCTCCAGAAAGATATTATGTGGGGCTATAACACTATTTGTGGATGAAATTGGCTGTGAATCCCTGCCAATTGTTACCAAATTGAAATCTTCTTGGATGGCCACTCCATTTTTTGAGAATATATCCCAAACATACTCCACTTTAATTGCTTCACCGTCGTATTCAATGGCGTCAAAAGAATTAAAATCAATATCTTCTTGGGCATCCTTCGTAAAAAAGGCAATCACATCTTCATCTTGGAAAATAGCTTGATTTTCATTAAGGTTTTTCACCAAGTGCACTAGTTCTTTATTGGGTAAATAAGATGCATTGATCATTATATTCTCATCCAATTCTACCATCGGATATCTTTCCGAAAGGTAATCTTCGGTAATTGTGGTTGTAGTGTATCCCAAATGCATTTCCCATTTTTCCCTAATAGTCAAAATTCCTATTCTTAAATCGGCTACTGGTCGGGTATAGGTAAAAGGTAAAAGATTATCTCTAAAAGGGCCGTCAAAAAGGATGTAGTTCATGTATTAAAACAAAATTGGTTAGGAATCGAAAAGTTTAGCAAATGACAAAATCTCGAATTAAGAGCGAAAATGCTTTTCTTTAATTTTACAACTATTTCGATTTCGAAAATTTCAAGGCTCAAAAGTAGTGTATTTATAGAAAACAAAAAAGCCTCCAGAAAATATCTGAAGGCTTTTACTATTTTAGTTACTAAATTACTTTTTGAATTTAGCGTATTTGTTTTTAAACTTATCAATACGACCAGCAGTATCTACCAACTTGGATTTACCAGTGTAGAACGGGTGAGATGTTCTTGAAATCTCCATTTTTACAAGTGGATACTCAACACCATCAACGTCAATAGTTTCATTTGTATCAGCTGTAGATTTACTTATAAACACGTCGTCATTGGACATGTCTTTAAATGCTACAAGTCTATAATTTTCTGGATGTATACCTTTTTTCATCTCTAAATACTTTAAAATCGTTCAATTTTTGAAAGTGCAAATTTAAGTATTTTTTGCAAATGCACAATAGATTTGGTTTAAATTTTCACTTTTTACAAAGTATTGATTTTTATGCTGCCATTTTCAGCGTAAAATTAGCGCTTATAACCCGTAAGAATGCAATTTTATCTCATATTAGTTTGTAACGTTTTTCTATATTTGCTTACTAACTAATATATAAACCAATTAAACCAATTATTATGGACATCATGGAAACAGAAAAATTTCCTCCAGGGAAATTTGCAATGAATTACGGCGTGATCTTAGGACTTATAATGGTCGTAATTTCTGTCCTCACTTATGTAACAGGTTTAGCTCTAGAAGGTGCGCAATGGCCTCCAGCTATCTATTATCTTGTTTTTCCTATTGTTATATTTTATGCGATTTCTCAGTATAAAAAACGAAATGCCAACATCTTAAGTTTAAGCGATGCACTTAAGGTAGGTGTACTGATTGGTGTAATAAGTGCCGTAGTATTTGTCATCTACTCTTTAATATTCAGTTATGTCATAGATCCTGATTTTGTTAATCAAATGATGGATGTGACCAAAGATAAGATGCTTGTAGAAAATCCTGAGATGACTCAAGAGATGCTTGATCAAAGCATGAAATTTGTTGAAATGTTTGCCAATCCTTGGATAATGGGAGCTATTTGGGTGGCTATGAGTAGTCTTTTTGCCCTTATTTATTCGCTTATTGCTGGTTTAATAATGAAAACACAATAAAACTTGCTTTGGAGTTATTTTATTACTTTTGAATCATCTCAACTTGAAACCATTTAAATGAACATATCAGTAGTTATACCACTACTCAACGAAGAGGAGTCTTTAACTGAATTATATGATTGGATTGCAAAAGTGATGCTGTCCAATCATTTTTCTTATGAAATTATCTTTATTGATGATGGTAGTACGGATGGTTCATGGCAAATTATTAAAAAGTTATCAGAAAAAGATCCGAATGTTAAGGGCATTCGTTTTATGCGGAATTTCGGCAAATCGCAAGCACTTCACGCCGGATTTGAAAAGGCGCAAGGCGATGTAGTCATCACCATGGATGCCGATTTGCAGGATAGTCCCGAAGAAATTCCCGAACTCTACAGGATGATTGTCCAAGAGCATTACGATATGGTTTCAGGGTGGAAGAAAAAACGCTACGACGCTGTGCTTTCTAAAAACCTGCCTTCCAAGCTTTTTAATTGGGCAGCACGTAGTACCTCTGGAGTGAAATTAAACGATTTTAATTGTGGTCTTAAAGCCTACAACCTCACCGTTGTAAAAAATATTGATGTCCACGGCGAAATGCATCGTTATATCCCTGTATTGGCCAAAAACGCTGGGTTTTCAAATATCGGCGAAAAAGTAGTCCGCCATCAAGCTCGTAAATACGGCACTACCAAATTTGGTATGAATCGGTTTATTCATGGGTTTCTGGATTTGTTGACTATTTGGTTTGTTTCCCGTTTTGCAAGACGACCAATGCATCTATTTGGTGCCTTAGGTGCAATAATGCTAATTATAGGACTTGGTTTTACATTGTATTTGGGTATAGATAAACTCTTTTTAAATACGGCAGGACGCCTGATTACAGATCGTCCACAATTCTATATTGCACTATCCACGATGATAATTGGAACACAGTTTTTTATCGCTGGCTTTTTGGGCGAAATTATTTTGCGCAACAAAGACGACAGAAAACGTTATCTTGTTCATGATGAATTGAACTTTTAACTCATTAAATTAATAGTCTTTAATCGACCAGCATTTGCTTAATTGCCTATTTTTGTAATATTAACTTTAATCACACCGCCATGATCCACATTGAACCAAAAATTTTAGAACGTATCAACACTTGGCTAACACCAACTTTTGATAAAGAAACACAAGATAAAATCAAGGACAGTATCGCTTTTCAGCCTAAGGAAATTCAAGAAGCATTTTATAAGGATTTAGAATTTGGCACTGGCGGAATGCGTGGAATTATGGGCGTTGGCACCAATCGTATCAATAAATATACCCTTGGACGAAACACACAGGGTCTGAGCAATTACTTACACGAGCAGTTTCCTAACGAAACGCCTAAGGTGGTCATTGCCTACGATTGTCGTCACAACAGTAAAACTTTGGCTAAGGTTGTAGCCGATGTATTTTCAGCAAACAATATTCAAGTTTATTTGTTTGAAGATTTACGCACCACCCCTGAATTATCATTTTCAGTAAGACACCTGGGTTGTCAATGTGGCATTGTTTTAACAGCATCCCACAACCCTCCAGAGTATAACGGTTTTAAAGTTTATTGGCAAGATGGTGGCCAATTGGTTCCGCCTCAAGACGCTGAAATTGTAACTGAAATTAACAGTTTGGAATATTCCGAAATTAATTTTAAATCCAATGAACAATTCATAAAAATCATTGGTAAGGAAGTGGATGAGGCTTTTATAAATGCATCAGTAAAGAATGGAAACTTTACCGATCAGAAAGCAAAAGATGACATTACTGTTGTCTTCACTTCACTTCATGGAACTTCAATAGTTACCATTCCTGAAACGTTGGAACGTGCAGGTTACAAAAACGTTCATGTTGTCAAAGAACAAGCCGAGCCAGATGGTGATTTCCCGACGGTAGAATCGCCAAACCCTGAAGAACCGGAAGCTCTCAAAATGGCTTTAGAGCTTGCAGAAAAAGTCAATGCAGATATTGTTGTCGGAACAGATCCTGACTGCGACCGTTTAGGGGTAGCCGTTAGAGATTTAGAAGGTAAATTAATCCTTCTCAATGGTAATCAGGCCATGTTGGTAATGACCGATTTTTTATTAAGACAATGGAAAAAACAAGGCAAACTAGATGGGAATGAATTTGTAGGCTCCACAATAGTTTCCACACCAATGGTTAAGGTTTTGACAAACTCTTACGGGGTTGAATATAAAGAAGGCTTAACCGGATTTAAATGGATTGCCAAAATGATCAAGGATTTTCCTGAGCTCGACTTTATTGGAGGCGGTGAAGAGAGCTTTGGGTTTATGGTGGGCGATTTTGTTAGAGATAAAGATGCGGTAACCTCTACCCTATTGGCTTGCGAAATAGAAGCACAAGCAAAAGCAGACGGCAGCTCATTTTACGAGACACTTTTACAGCTTTACGTTACTCACGGACTTTATAAAGAACATTTAGTGGCAATAACCAAAAAAGGCATGGAAGGCGCCCAGGAGATTAAGCAAATGATGATTGACGCCAGAGAAAATCCGTTAAAGGAAATCAATGGTTCCAAAGTAACGAGAATTGAGGATTATCAAACCTCAAAAGCGCGAAATTTTGTCAGCAATACCGATGAGAACATCGCCATTCCTAAATCGAATGTCATTATTTACTATACCGAAGATGGCAGTAAAATAGCCTTGAGACCAAGTGGTACGGAGCCTAAAATTAAGTTTTATATGAGCGTTAATGCCCCATTATCTTCTATTGAAGAATATGCTGCTGTTGATAGTCAATTACAGGAAAAAATTGACGCCATACTTAAAGACATGAACCTGAGCTAAATGGAGTATTTAAAAAAGTTTTATCGGTTTATAATCCCGTATAAAAAACATGCTTACCTCAATATATTTTTCAACGTTCTTTATGCGCTATTTAGCACACTTTCTTTCGTTGCTTTAATTCCGGTTTTTAAAGTTATTTTCAGCGGCCAGCGCAAAGTTGCTACGGAACCTCAATTTGAAGGCCTGGGGAGCATTAAAACTTATGTGGAAGATTACCTCAACTTTTTTATTGCTGACAAAATTGAAACGCATGGCGATTTTAAGGTGCTTATGCTCATGGTCGGGATCATTATCAGTATGTTTCTTTTAAAAAACCTCTTCAATTATCTCGCCATGTACTATATTACTTTTTTGAGAAATGGCGTTTTAAAAGATATCCGGAATGTATTATTCGATAAGATCGTCACCTTACCAATTGCCTTCTATTCTGAAAAAACCAAGGGCGACACCATTTCTCGTGTTAGTGCGGATGTAGACGAGGTTAAAAACTCATTTTTAGCAGTCTTGGAAATGGTGGTTAGAGAACCGCTTACCATTTTATTCTCACTGATTGCCATGCTCATCTTGAGCGCCAAATTGACCTTGTTTGTTTTTATATTTATCCCGATTTCGGGTTTCATTATTTCAAAAATCGGCAAGTCACTTAAAAAAGGCTCTTTAAAAGTTCAGCAAGAACAGGGTATATTCTTATCCATTCTTGAGGAAACTATGTCTGGCCTGCGTATTATTAAAGCTTTTGACGTGGAACATGTTTTTGCCAAAAAATTTGAAGACTCCAATGAACGTTACTACAGATACTCCAATACTCTGCTGAATCGTCAAAATTTGGCATCTCCCGTCAGTGAATTCTTAGGCATCATCGTAATAGGGATACTTCTGGTGTATGGTGGTTATTTAGTGTTTATAGATAATTCCATGGATCCGAGTTTTTTTATAGGATACATTACATTGGCCTATAACATCCTTACCCCTGCAAAGGCTATCGCCAAGGCTAGTTATGGGGTTAAAAAAGGAAATGGTGCAGCCAATAGAATTCTGGAATTCTTGGAATCGGAAAACACCATTAAGGAAATTGAAAACCCGGTGATCAAAAATGAATTTGAATCTGACATCAAAATCGACAATATCTCCTTCAAGTACGATGATCATTTGGTGTTAAGAAATTTCAACCTTAATGTTCCAAAAGGACAAACTGTGGCACTTGTTGGGCAATCCGGAAGCGGTAAAAGTACCATTGCCAATTTGATTACAAGATTTTACGATGTCAATGAAGGCAGCATTTCCATTGACGGCATAGACATTAAAGACCTATCCAAAACCTCATTAAGAAGCATGCTGGGTGTGGTATCCCAAGATTCTATTTTATTTAATGACACCATTGCCAACAATATTAAAATTGGCAAACAAGACGCTACCGATGAGGAGGTTATTGATGCCTTGAAAATTGCCAATGCCTGGGAGTTTGTAAAAGATCTTCCTAATGGTATTGAATCCAATATTGGCGACTCTGGAAATAAATTGTCGGGAGGTCAAAAACAACGCTTAAGTATTGCTCGAGCGGTCCTGAAAAATCCTCCAATCATGATCCTTGATGAAGCTACATCAGCTTTAGATACAGAAAGTGAGCGTCTAGTTCAATCGGCCTTAGAAAATATGATGCGTAACAGAACATCAGTTGTCATAGCCCATAGATTATCAACCATCCAAAATGCCGATGAAATTGTAGTCATGCAAAAGGGTGAAATTGTTGAGCAAGGTAAACACAATGAGCTCATTGAAAAAAATGGAGTTTACAAAATGTTGGTGGATATGCAAAGTTTTGAGTAGATCTATCAATTATTACAACTGAGATTCTGTTAATCAGAAAACCTCGAGGATCAGCTCTACGATCTGGTTCAGCCTACATACAGTCAGAAAGATCGATAAATTAGCTTGATGAATATTCAAGAACCTCTGTCAAACCCACGAGGTATGAATAAGGAATTGACTTTTCAATCGAGGCAAGCCTTGAGGTATTATGCCAATTAAATTTTTAAATATCGTGTTTATTTTTATAGGATATAATGCCGATATAAATTTTTAAGGAGCATTTAAGCGACATTAAAATTATAATCGGTATTAAATCCTATTGGTGGAAATAAAAGAGAAGTAAATTATCCTGCTAAAAGCGGAGATGAGTTCAACCATCTGTTTTATATGCGGAGCTTTGCTCCTTTTTTAAACCAGAGTTTTACTAATAAGAAAAGGATGCCACTACCAATGCGCATCCTTTTCAATTTTGCGTCAATGCCCATAAAGTCATTAACAAATAAGTAGGTTAGGTAGGTACAAACCTATTACTTTTTATCTTACTAACCAAGAAAAAAATGCAATTCATCGATAATTTTAACACCTTATCGATATTATTTCTCCTAAATAACTGATTATCAATAAAGTTATTTTGAACCAAAAATCTTGGGGTCCATTCGATTGGTAAGTAAGGACAAGTCCATTAGGTATATCTGGGAAGATATCTTTTAAATCGAGACAATGCTTGGGGAATTAAAATCGATTGTTGGAATAAATTTTAAATAATTGCATTAAACTTTTCATATCTTCAACCGTCTTATTAAAAAACGTTTTTGTGCATAGCGACGAAGAACTCATTTTAAGATTAACATCTAAGGTCACCAAAGATTCCGCTTTTAAGGAATTGCTCACGCTATATAAGGAACGGTTATATTGGCATATTCGAAAAATTGTGGTAAGCCATGACGATGCGGATGATGTTTTACAAAATACCTTTATTAAGGTTTATAAAAACATCCACGGTTTTAAGGGTGAGAGCAAACTATTCTCTTGGATCTATCGTATTGCCACCAATGAAGCCTTGACGCATTTAAAACGCAATTCAAAATTAAAGAGTATTGGCAGTCAGGAGTTACATGATCATACCATTAATAACCTTGAGGCCGATGTTTACTTTGAGGGCGATGAGATTCAATTGAAACTGCAAAAAGCCATTGCCACCTTGCCTGAAAAACAGAAATTGGTGTTCAACATGCGGTATTTTGACGATTTAAAATACGCTGACATGTCAGAAATTTTAGAGACCAGTGAGGGGGCCCTAAAAGCCTCTTACCATATTGCCGTAAAAAAAATAGAGGCTTATTTAACCGACGATTAAACCTTTTTATAATTTAAAAGTCTTAGTAATAGCATGAAGAAAAGTCAGTTACATAATATCAAAGAGACAGGGTTTACGATCCCTGATTCTTATTTTGATTCTTTTGAGAAGCGCCTAATGGATAAAATGGCCGTTCAAGACGAGATGGCTACTATAAAAGATCCTGGTTACACTGTTCCAGAAAATTATTTTGAAGCGTTTGACACACATCTACAAGCTCGTTTAAGTGCGGACGGTGAGTCATCAGCAAAATCTAAAATCGTCCCATTAATATCGTGGCGAAGTGCTATGGTTATTTCAGGTGTGGCGGCCACTTTATTGCTGTTGTTTACTTTAGTTTTAAAATCAGACGACCCTTTATCCATCAATCAGGTTGAAACAGCTTCAATAGAAGCCTATCTTAATAATGAAAACCTCAATGATTATGATATTGCATCCTATTTGGATGATGATGAATTGAATATAGATAACTTTGTATCCACAACACTTACAGAAGAATCCTTAGAAAATTACCTTCTTAACCACACCTCTCTCGAAGATTTAATATTTGGAAAATGAAAAAAATAACGTTTATATTTTTGATGATTTTGACCTCTTGGTCAACATTCTCACAGAACTCTGATAAAAGGGAAAGAATAAAATCGCTTAAAGTAGCTTTTATTACTGAGCGTTTGGCATTGACCCAGACCGAAGCCCAAAAATTTTGGCCTATTTACAATGCCTACGAAACTGAAAAAGATAATCAACGTAGGCTTGGCTATGAAAAACGTAAACAGATTTCGGACAACATCACTGAAGCAGAAGCCAAAATTGCGCTGAATGATCTCATAAAATTTGAAAGAAACAGAGAGAATTTGAGAATCGATTTTATTGAAACTCTGTTGAAGCAAAATGTATTGCCTGCAAAGAAAATTCTTCAGTTAAGAACAACTGAGGATGAATTCAACCGAAAAATGCTCCAGGAATACCGAAAGCGTCATGGTGATCCACATGGAAAATAATAATTAAGATCTCAAATTTCGAAAACTAAAAATTCCAAATTCCAATACTAAATAATTGGAAATTGGATTTTTTTTTATTGAGATTTCTTTTGTTTTATTGAAATTTCAATCGTGCTATTCTCCCCTTGCCAGCGGCATAAGCCACAGTATCATTTAAGAATTGGAGGGTGTAAAATCCTTCATCGCTTAAATGGTTCCAAGTACTACCGGAATCCGAAGAATAGTCAATGCCTTTAAAACCGATGGCTACAAGCTTCTTCCCTTGACTATTCGGAACATATTGCACACAGCTTCGATAACCTGGTTCTTCTCCATCACCAACCAATTGCCAAGTTTTTCCGCCATCTGAAGTTCGCATCTTATTGGCCTTGCTTTCATCTGGTTTGGTATAGTCTCCACCAATTGCAAAACCATTAGTTTCATCATAAAAATCAACGGAATATATGCCTGTCGTGTTTTCACCATTGACCATTGGTGTTCCAGATGCCTCCCAAGACTTGCCTTTATCACCAGAAAATAATATTCTACTCGTTTTCCCACCAGTAGCTACCCAGGTTTTGTTACCTACTATAGCAATGTTGGTATTGCTAGCTGCAAACGCAGCCTCACCTTCCATGCTTTTCGGCAAGACTTCACAAGGTAGTTTAGTCCAAGTTTCGCCACCATCTCGGGTGATGATTATGCTCATACAGCCATCAATCGGGTCTCCTATGGCAATACCCTCTTCTGAATTCCAAAAACTCAAGGCATCATAAAACACCTTTTCATGTTCCTCTTTATAAACCACTTCCATTTCACCATTTTCTCCTGTCTTAAATAATAATGCAGGATTCTCTACACTCAACATAAAAAAGTCATTGGATGTCCTTGCCACCGCTCTAAACTGCAGATTTAAAGTGTCATAATTTTGTGTTGCCGTTGCCCACTCGTCAGTTTGAGGATTATACAATCCAAAAACGCCGTTGTTGGCAGCAAAAGCTAAACTTTTATCCGAAGCAACATCAATCGCTCTAATACTTAATGTACTGTCTTTAAAAATCTCTTCAATCTCAACTGAGGAGATTTCAGGCTTGATAGGTGTTTCTTTTTGTTTACAAGATAAAATTGCTGTTAACAATAATAGACTGGTCAATATTCGCATGGTCACATTTTTTGCCGAAAGATAATCGATTTAGAATCAAAAATATAAAATAGTCGCGCAGTCGTGGCATTTTAATGTAACTTTGCAGTCGCAATTTTTATAGAAAAGCTTGCAGTCGTTCAATCTAACGACAAACAATTAACAAAATTAAACAATGAGATTACACCGAAATATATCTTTTGCAGTTATTGATGGACTGATGTTGATTTTTAATGAGGGCCAATATGCGGATAAGGTCATCCAGCAACTTTTAAAACGCGACAAACGCTGGGGTGCCCGGGATCGCGCTTTTGTTGCAGAAACCACTTATGACATTGTGAGGTGGAAGCGCTTATATGCCGAAATAGCAGAAGTAAAGGAGCCATTTGATAGAGATAATATTTGGAGATTGTTTGCCGTTTGGGCAACCCTAAGAGGAATTAAACTTCCTGATTGGCCGTATTTTGAGAACACGCCTACCAGAAAAATAAAAGGACGGTTTGATGAACTTTCCAAAATCAGAAAGTTCAAGGAATCCATTCCTGATTGGCTGGACGAATTGGGTGAAAAAGAATTGGGCAATGACGTATGGACCAAGGAAATCAGCGCATTAAATGAACAAGCTGATGTGATTTTGAGGGTGAATACCTTAAAAACGACCAAAGAGAAGTTGCAAGCCGTGTTATTCGACCTGGATATTGAAACCGATTTTATTCCAAACTATCCCGATGCCTTAAAATTAAAAGAGCGCGCCAACGTGTTTCAAACGGAGGCTTTTAAAGATGGACATTTTGAAGTTCAGGATGCCTCATCACAATTGGTAGGACAGTTTTTAAATGTTGAGCCAGGAATGCGTGTGGTGGATGCCTGTGCCGGTGCCGGTGGAAAAGCCTTGCATCTTGCCGCATTAATGGAAAATAAAGGCCAGGTTATTGCTTTGGATATCTATGGAAACAAGCTCAACGAACTTAAACGACGCGCCAAACGCAACGGTGTTTTCAATGTAGAAACAAGAGCTATCGACTCGACCAAGGTCATCAAAAAACTCTATGACACGGCCGATCGCGTTTTAATAGACGCACCGTGTTCTGGTTTGGGCGTATTGCGTAGAAATCCGGATGCCAAATGGAAACTGCAACCTGAGTTCATTGAGCAAATAAAGATAACCCAACAGGAGATCCTCCAACAATATTCAAGAATGGTCAAATCAGGCGGGCAGATGGTTTATGCAACTTGCTCGATATTGCCATCTGAAAACCAAGATCAAGTAAAAGCGTTTTTAGATTCAGAAGCGGGACAGGGTTTTAAGTTTGTAAAAGATAACAAGATATTGGCTCACACCTCTGGTTTTGATGGGTTTTATATGGCACTCTTACAGAAAAAGTAAGGCATTGAGTGGTGAAGCATAAACTATGTTATCAGTAGGCAGTTTTAATATAAATTCTCTAATTACAATCGGAGTAATTTAGCACGTAATCATGCTCTTATTAGTCTAAAACATAGGTATCAAAAATTATCTAATAGTTCTATTGATTTTGGTCAATAGATTTTTAATGCTGGTTTCACTTTGGTGACTAATCTTATTGAAGTGGAAGCCACATTTATTTATGAATAGTTTCTAAATAATATCCTTAAAAAAGACTAATTTTGCTCTTTCAAAATACAAACTGTCTGTCCAAAAAGTCAGGCATAAACTAAGACATAATGATTCATTTCTTCGGAAACCAAAATAGCAAGGTATTTGCTGTTCAAGCCACAAAAGAATTAACAACAGAAACCATTGATAAATTGGTATGGTTATTTGGCAACCAACCTAAAATTGAACAAGCATCTCTCGATGCTTTTTTTGTTGGCCCCCGTGCTGCCATGATTACGCCCTGGAGTACGAATGCTGTTGAAATTACGCAGAACATGGGCATTTCCGATATCATCCGTATAGAAGAATTTCAGTCTGTAACTGAAGATTTTAAAGACTTTGACCCAATGATCTCTGAAAAATATAAGGGGATCAATCAAGAGTCATTCACCATTCATATCCAACCGGAGCCTATCGTCAATATCGATGATATTTCGGCGTACAACCAACAAGAAGGTTTGGCTTTGAATGAGGAGGAAATCGACTATCTAGAAGGGATTTCCAAAAAGATCGGCAGAAAGCTGACCGACTCAGAAGTCTTCGGATTCTCGCAAGTCAATAGCGAACATTGTCGCCATAAGATTTTCAATGGTCCTTTTGTGATTGATGGTGATGAAAAGGAGCACTCTCTTTTCAAGATGATTCGTGAAACTTCGAATAAAAACCCAAATACTATTGTTTCGGCATACAAAGACAACGTCGCTTTTGTAAAAGGTCCGGTCGTTGAACAATTTGCACCAAAAACAGCCGACAAACCTGATTTTTATAAAACCTCAGACTTTGAATCCGTTATTTCTTTAAAAGCAGAAACGCATAATTTCCCAACTACGGTAGAGCCTTTTAACGGTGCTGCTACAGGTTCAGGAGGAGAAATCAGAGATCGATTGGCTGGCGGGAAAGGCTCTTTGCCATTAGCGGGAACAGCAGTTTATATGACGGCTTATTCACGATTGGAGGCTGACCGTTCTTGGGAACAGAAGATGAAAGCCCGTCCGTGGTTGTATCAAACCCCAATGGATATTTTAATTAAGGCCAGTAATGGTGCCTCAGACTTTGGTAACAAATTTGGCCAACCGCTAATTTGTGGTTCCGTTTTGACTTTTGAACATGATGAAAGTTCAGATGTCACAATGTCTACAACTGAAGGATCACCACGTAAACTTGGTTACGACAAAGTCATCATGCAAGCTGGAGGTATTGGTTACGGAAAAGCTGATCAAGCCTTAAAAGACACACCTAAGGTTGGTGATAAAGTGGTCATCCTTGGGGGTGAAAACTACCGAATTGGGATGGGTGGCGCCGCCGTATCATCCGCTGATACTGGTGAATTCTCAACGGGTATCGAACTGAATGCCGTTCAACGTTCCAATCCGGAAATGCAAAAACGTGCCGCCAATGCGGTTCGAGGTATGGTTGAAAGTGAAGAAAACCATATTGTTTCCATTCATGATCACGGTGCCGGTGGCCATTTGAATTGTTTAAGTGAACTGGTTGAAGATACCGGTGGGTTGATCGATTTGGACAAATTACCAGTCGGCGATCCAACACTTTCTGCAAAAGAAATTATCGGCAATGAATCTCAGGAGCGTATGGGCTTGGTCATTGCAGAGAAACATTTAGAAACACTACAAAAGATAGCAGACCGCGAGCGTTCGCCAATATACACCGTTGGAGACGTTACCGGAAACCACCGATTTACTTTTGAATCCATGACCACAGGTAAAAAACCAATGGACTTGGAAATCAATGATATGTTTGGAAGCTCTCCAAAAACGATCATGACAGATAAAACCATCAGCAGAAATTACGACGCTGTCTCCTATCAAAAGGATAAGTTTTACGATTATTTAGACCAATTATTGCAATTGGAGGCTGTTGCCTGTAAAGATTGGCTGACCAATAAAGTGGACCGTTGCGTGGGCGGTAAGGTTGCGAAACAACAGTGTGCCGGACCGCTTCAATTACCACTTAATAATGTTGCCGTTATGGCCTTAGATTATCAAGGAAAAGAAGGTGTTGCCACTTCGGTAGGTCACTCTCCTATTTCGGGCTTGATAGATCCAATTGCAGGCAGTAGAAATGGAATTACAGAAGCACTTACAAACATGATCTGGGCACCTTTAAAAGACGGTTTACAAAGTGTTTCACTTTCAGCCAACTGGATGTGGCCTTGTAAAAACGAAGGTGAGGATGCCCGACTTTATAGCGCTGTAAAAGCCGTTTCTGAATTTTCCATTGATCTGGGCATCAACGTTCCAACAGGAAAGGATTCACTTTCCATGAAGCAGAAATATCCAAAAGAAGAGGTTATTTCTCCTGGCACCGTCATTATTTCGGCAGCAGCACACTGTAGCGACATTACTAAGGTTGTCGAACCTGTCTTAAATAAAAATGCAGGAAACATCTATTATATCAACCTTTCTCAGGATGGATTTAAATTGGGCGGTAGCTCTTTTGCACAAATCTTGAATAAAATAGGTAACGAAACGCCAACGGTACAGAATGCAAACTATGTGAAAAATGTATTTAATACGATTCAAGGCTTAATTAAAGATGAGCAAATAGTTGCAGGACATGATGTGGCTTCTGGGGGACTCATTACCACCTTATTGGAAATGTGTTTTGCCGATAACAATTTGGGTGCAGAATTTGACCTGACCGACATCGGAGAAAAGGATTCTTTCAAATTACTTTTTGCTGAAAATGCAGGAATCGTTTTTCAAACCAAGGACACTTCAGCAGAAAAAATACTAACCGATGCCCATATTGAGTTTTTCAAGATCGGAAAGGTGGTTGAAGGCGCTTTCCTAAATATCCTCAATGGAAGCGATGTGTTTAGCATGACCGTTTCGAAGTTGCGTGACATGTGGTATAAAACCTCTTTCCTACTCGATCAAAAGCAAACCGCAAACGGCTTGGCAAAGGCTCGCTTTGAAAACTATAAAAATCAGCCATTACAGTATAAATTTCCAGAGCATTTCACAGGAAAATTGGAAGGTATGGTCAAGTCGCGACTTGACCATAAAGCACGCCCTAAAGCAGCTATTTTAAGAGAGAAAGGCTCCAACTCTGAGCGCGAGATGGCAAACGCCATGTTCCTGGCAGGATTTGATGTCAAAGACGTGCACATGACCGATTTGATTTCAGGTCGTGAAACTTTGGAAGACATTCAATTTATTGGTGCCGTTGGAGGGTTTTCAAACTCGGATGTTTTAGGGTCTGCAAAAGGATGGGCCGGTGCATTTTTATACAACGAAAAAGCCAATCTCGCCTTAAAGAATTTCTTCAAAAGAGAAGATACCCTGTCTGTTGGCATTTGCAATGGCGCACAGTTATGGATGGAATTGGGCTTGGTAAATCCGGAACATGAAACTCATGGTAAATTGACGTATAATACGTCCAATAAGCACGAAAGTGGTTTTAGTTCTGTAAAAATACAGGAAAACAATTCGGTGATGTTATCAAGTTTGGCTGGGAGCACCCTTGGTGTTTGGATTTCGCACGGCGAAGGTAAATTTAAACTTCCGCTCTCTCAGGAACACTATAATATCGTGGCCAAATATGGTTATGACGCCTATCCAGCAAATCCAAATGGTTCCGATTTTAACACGGCAATGATGTGCGATAAAACTGGTAGACATTTAGTGACCATGCCGCATATTGAGCGATCAATCTTCCAATGGAACTGGCCGTATTATCCAGATGGCAGAAAGGATGAAATCTCGCCTTGGTTGGAAGCTTTTGTCAATGCTCGCAAATGGATTGAAAACCAATAGAGATCAGTTGCCACATTAGGAATATAAAGGGGTTTTTATTATTAAAAGCCCCTTTTTTTATGTCCTCATTTGAATATCCTATTTATTTTCATACTTTGCATAACCTAAACTTCATATAACTAATGACTGACGTTACCAGAATTTTTGATTTTCCAAGGTATCAATTAAAACATTACAGCCTTGAGAAAGCATTAACAACAAAATATGACGGGAAATGGACCTCAATTTCCACTCAAGAATATATTGATCAAGCCAATGCCATTAGCAGAGGTTTGTTGCGCCTAGGGGTTAAACCTAACGATAAAATAGCGGTTATCTCATCCAATAATAGAACTGAATGGAACGTAATGGATATTGGTATTTTGCAAATAGGGGCGCAAAACACACCTATTTATCCTACAATTTCTGAATCTGATTACGAATATATCCTCAACCATTCCGGTTCAATAATCTGTTTTGTTTCGGATGAAGAGGTGTTGGCAAAAATAAATGCCATCAAAGCAAACACCAAACTGAAAGCTGTCTATACTTTTGATGATATCAAGGGTGAGAAAAGTTGGAATGACATTTTAGAATTAGGTAAAGACGAGAGCAATCAACATGAAGTAGACGCTTGTATGACGGCAGTGAAACCGCACGATTTAGCCACTTTAATCTATACTTCTGGAACTACAGGAAAGCCAAAAGGCGTTATGCTTTCGCACAACAACCTGGTGTCCAATGTTTTGGACAGCAAGAAACGCGTCCCTTTTGAATACGGAAAATCTAAGGCTTTAAGTTTTCTGCCTGTTTGCCATGTTTTTGAACGTATGATTTTATACCTGTACCAATATTGTGGCGTGGAAATATATTTTGCTGAATCCATTGAGAAAATGAGTGAAAACCTTCAGGAAGTCAAACCGAATGTGATGACAGCGGTACCGCGACTTTATGAGAAGGTATATGATAAAATTGTTGCCAAAGGAGGTGAATTGACCGGCATCAAAAAGAAATTATTTTTCTGGGCCATTGATCTCGGACTCAAATATGAGCCTTATGGCGCCAACGGATGGTGGTATGAAGTGCAGCTCAAACTTGCAAGAAAACTTATTTTCAGCAAATGGAAAGAGGGTCTTGGAGGTCAATTGGATATGATGGTTTCTGGAAGTGCAGCTTTGCAACCGCGATTGACACGAACTTTTGCCGCTGCCGAAATGCCAATCATGGAAGGTTATGGATTAACAGAAACTTCTCCGGTAATTTCAGTAAACGACATGAGAAACAGAGGATTCAAAGTGGGCACTGTTGGAAAAATCATTGATAATGTGGAGGTGAAAATTGCTGAGGACGGGGAAATTTTGGTAAAAGGCCCTAATATCATGCTGGGCTATTTTAACGAACCTGAACAAACAAAGTCCGTCATGACCGGCGATTATTTTCATACTGGCGACATTGGGGAAATAGATGACGATGGCTTTTTAATAATCACTGATCGTAAGAAAGAAATGTTCAAAACCTCGGGAGGAAAATATGTAGCTCCAGCGCTATTGGAAAATGAATTAAAGCAGTCCCGATTTATAGAACAAATCATGATCATCGGGGAAGGTGAAAAAATGCCTGCTGCGCTGATTCAGCCAAATTTTGAATTTATTAAAGAGTGGATCAAACATAAAGACAAAGACGTTGCATTGGATAATAAGTCCATTATAAAATCAGATGTCGTATTGGCGCGAATTCAAAAGGAAATTGATAATACCAATGAGCATTTTGGAAAATGGGAACAAATAAAGAAATTTGAATTAACGCCCGATATTTGGTCCATTGAAGGGGGTCAACTAACGCCAACCATGAAAATGAAACGGAAAATCATTAAAAACATGTACAAAGATCTTATTGAAAAGATATATCGACCGTAAACAAAAGAGCTTCCTAAACCGAAGCTTTTTTTATTTATCCAAGCTCAACTTCTTATCAACAATCCGCTCAAAATAATCCTCCAAAAATGCTTTGCAGGCTTTTTCGGTTTCATCCATTTCAGGCGTTCTATTGGCAATCAAATTGTTCTCAAGACTTTTATCGTTGATATCGTAAAAGCCAGTAGCGCGCTTGCCATCAAAAGTACAGATATAGTTCCCTCTTAACATGTGGTATTGAGCTGCGTTATGGTTGATTGCAAACGGCACAACACCATCATCTGAAACCAGACTCCTACCCCAACTCCTAAAAGGCTTATCGTATCCTATGAGGTCCATTAAAGTAGGATAAATATCTATTTGTTGTGCCAATTCATTATCTACACCTATTAAACTTCCATCCGGCTTATAAAACAGGATCGGTACCGCACGCCTATTGATGACCTTGTTATACTCATCATAATACACCTGGTTAGGATGATCGGCAGTAAGGACAAATATGGTATTGTCAAACCACGGCTCCTTCTTAGCAGCATTAAAGAATTCTTTAAACGCATAATCTGTATAGCCAACAGGTTCGTGCATTTTAACATGTCCCTTTGGAAATTTACCGTCGTATTCTTTAGGTATTTTGAAGGGTTCATGTGATGATACTGTAAAAACAGTGCCAAAAAATGGTTGCTGTTTTTGATCTAAAGTAGATTTCATGTACTGTAAAAAGGGCTCGTCCCAAATGCCCCAACTGCCATCAAAATCATCGTCGTTACCATACTCTTCCATCCCATAATAATGATCGAATCCCAAAATATTACTAAAGCCCAAAAAACCCATCGAGCCGTTGGGTGCACCATGAAAAAAGGACGTATCATAATCCAAATCGTTCAAAACAGAAACCAAACTCTGGATCTTCTGATTGGAATAGCTTGAAGATGTAAAGGCGTCCACAAAGGATGGGATCCCTGCCAAAACAGAAGACATCCCATGAATAGACTTCGCGCCGTTGGCAAAAGCATTTGGAAAAATAAGACTGTGTTGTGCCAAGGAGTCTAAAAATGGCGTGTAGCTTACATAGTTTTCCACTCCAATGTCCTTATTAAAAGCCCCCAAATATTCCCTACCCATACTTTCGGTAATGATGACGATAATATTCGGTTTTGTTGACTCATAATTAGCGTACTGTTTAATGGGTTTGATGTAGAATTGAATTTCTTCATCGGAAATATCATAATTTACTTTCTTAAAGCTATTATTTCCAAAGGTCCTGATAAATGCAAATGTGGTATTAAGTACCAAATCTGCCTGTTCCATTTTTTTGACATGCTTACTGGCATCTACCAAATTGATGGGACGCGTGCTTTTTTTGAAATCGCCTCCTCTAATACCGCCCACTATCAAGGTAGCAATGACCACAAAACCAATCAAAGAAGACATATAATAAGTAACGGTTGACAATCGGTGGGCCGATGGTTTCAGTTTGACGCGTTTATATAGAAAGATCCATAGCATGCTTACTAAAACAAAAAGCAGATACACGTGCCAATAAGTCACCATAAATCTAAAAAACATGGCTGTTTTATTGGCTTCATTTTCTACGACTTCCAAAACCGATAGCGTTGTTCTCGCGAAATTAAATTTGTAGTAAATAAAATCCACATAATTGAAGGCATAACCGATCAAATTGGTCACAAAATAAACGTAGAACACTAATTTTTGATACCAGGAAGAAACGGTCAAACGAAGTGGCAAAAGGGACAGTACAATAAACAGACTATTGACATACAATATAGCCGCCGTATCAAATGCCAAGCCATAATAAGACAGTTTAAAAAACTCGCCAACAGAATGGACTTCCAAAACATCATAGTTATAGAAGAAGAACAAAACCCTTGCAATAAAATAAAAGACATATGCTAAAAACAGACGGTAAAGTAGAATTAAATATTCCTGTTTCCTAAAGAACAACTTCATGCAAAACAAATGTAATGTTAATAATTGCGCAAAAGTACAAATAACTGTTTAACCAATTTCGATAAGGAAGATTTAAAAGTCTTCATAAATGAATTGGAATCTGAAATATAATTCATAAAAAATATTTTTAATTTATTATGCGTGCATAGTAAATTTTTGTATATTTGGAATCCTTATGAAATACAATGAAAGATAAAACCATTGATTATGTTCTTAGAACCACTTGGTTAGCGGTTACTAAAATGTACAACGAAGAAGCTTCAAAGTTTGACAGTACAATGGCGACAGGCTTCGCACTACTAAGCATTGATCCCGAAAAAGGCACACCTTCAACCGCAATGGGTCCTAAAATGGGCATGGAAGCCACAAGTCTATCCAGAACCTTAAAGTCGATGGAAGCACGTGGTTTGATTGAGCGGCGTCCCAATCCTGAAGACGGACGTGGCGTTTTGATTTTTTTAACCGATTTTGGAAAGAAAAAACGAGCTTACTCTAAAGAAAAAGTACTGACTTTTAATGAGGCCATACGTAAAAATACATCAGAGGAACAGTTACAGCATTTTTATGAGGTAGCCGAAATCATCAATAATATGATCTCCAATAAAAATATATACAACCAAAAAGAAAATAGTTTATAATAATATGAGCAAACGTAGAATAAAAAAAGTAGCCATTATAGGCTCTGGGATTATGGGAAGCGGTATTGCATGTCACTTTGCCAATATCGGTGTTGACGTATTACTTCTTGATATTGTTCCAAGAGAATTGAATGATGCTGAAAAAGCTAAAGGTCTGACCTTAGAGGACAAAGCTGTTAGAAACAGAATTGTTAACGATTCTTTGACTGCCTCCCTAAAATCGAAGCCCTCACCTATTTATCACCAATCGTTCGCCAGCCGGATCACCACTGGTAACCTTGAAGATGACATTGCCAAAGTAAAAGATGTCGACTGGATCATGGAGGTTGTTGTAGAGCGCTTGGACATTAAGAAACAAGTTTTTGAAAAACTTGAAAAACACAGAACTCCAGGTACTTTGATTACCTCAAACACATCAGGGATTCCGATCCATTTTATGAGTGAAGGTCGAAGTGAAGATTTCCAAAAGCATTTCTGCGGAACTCACTTTTTCAACCCTGCGCGTTACTTGAAATTATTTGAAATTATTCCTGGACCAAAAACATCTCAGGATGTATTGGATTTCCTGAACAATTATGGCGAAAAATTCCTTGGAAAAACTTCAGTTATTGCAAAAGATACCCCGGCCTTTATCGGAAATCGTATTGGAATATTCGGAATTCAAAGCCTTTTCCACCAAGTTAAGGAAATGGACTTGACTGTTGAAGAAGTTGATAAGTTGACTGGGCCAGTTATTGGTCGTCCTAAATCGGCCACCTTCAGAACCGTTGACGTTGTTGGTCTAGATACTTTGGTGCATGTTGCCAATGGCATTTATGAAAATTGCCCGGAGGATGAAGCGCACGAGCTTTTTAAACTTCCAGATTTCATCAATAAAATGGTGGAAAACAAATGGTTTGGAAGTAAAACCGGTCAAGGCTTTTATAAAAAGGAAGGCAAGGATATTAGAACCTTGGATTTAAATACACTTGAATATAGAGATCGAAAATCAGCACGATTTGCCACCTTAGAACTGACTAAAACCGTTGACAAAGTCATTGATCGTTTTCCGATTTTAATTTCAGGAAAAGATAAAGCCGGAGAGTTTTACAGAAAGAATTTTGCAGCGATGTTTGCTTATGTTTCTAACAGAATTCCGGAAATCACCGATGAACTTTATAAAATAGATGATGCCATGAAAGCCGGTTTTGGCTGGGAACATGGTCCTTTCCAAATTTGGGATGCTGTTGGTGTTGAGAAAGGTATTGAATTGATGAAAGCAGAAAATCTTGAACCAGCCGCTTGGGTCAATGAGATGCTGGAATCTGGGAACAAATCATTTTACACTGTTAAAGAGGGAAATACGTTCTTTTACGACATTCCATCCAAAAAACAAGAAAAAGTACCCGGACAGGATGCGTTTATCATCTTGGATAACATACGTAAGTCAAAAGAAGTTTACAAGAACTCAGGCGTCGTTGTTGAAGATTTAGGAGACGGCATCTTAAATGTGGAATTCCAATCTAAAATGAATACGATTGGCGGCGATGTGCTTTCTGGGTTGAACAAAGCAATCGACCTTGCTGAAAAAGATTTCGCAGGTTTGGTGGTTGGCAACCAAGCAGCCAACTTCTCGGTAGGTGCCAATATCGGAATGATATTCATGATGGCAGCCGAGCAAGAGTACGATGAGCTCAATACGGCCATCAAATATTTCCAAGACACGATGATGCGCATGCGTTACTCGGCAATCCCAACTGTTGCTGCACCTCACGGTATGGCTCTTGGTGGAGGTTGTGAATTATCCATGCACGCTGATAAAGTAGTTGCTGCTGCAGAAACCTATATCGGACTGGTAGAGTTTGGTGTTGGTGTAATTCCTGGTGGAGGCGGCTCTAAAGAAATGGCGCTCCGGGCCCAAGATACTTTTAGAAAAGGTGATGTTGAGTTGAATACGTTGCAAGAGTATTTCTTGACTGTTGCGATGGCTAAAGTATCCACTTCTGCTTATGAAGCTTTCGACTTAGGAATTCTTCAGAAAGGAAAAGATATTGTCGTTGTCAATAAAGACAGACAATTGGCAACTGCCAAAGCACACGCTCAACTCTTGGCCGATGCTGGGTATACTCAACCGGTTAAACGCAATGATATTAAAGTGCTTGGAAAACAAGCCCTCGGGATGTTTATGGTTGGAACAGACTCCATGGAAGACAGCAATTACATCAGTGAACACGATCGAAAAATCGCAAATAAATTAGCTTATGTCATGGCTGGAGGTGACTTATCAGAACCAACGTTGGTCAATGAGCAGTATTTATTGGATTTGGAACGTGAAGCATTTTTGTCACTTTGTACAGAAAGAAAAACTTTGGAAAGAATTCAGCATATGTTGAAAACGGGCAAGCCTTTACGGAACTAAGTACAAAGTATTAAGAACAAAGACGGTTAATCATAAAACACATCGATTATGGAATTCATAATGCATTTAAATAGAACAAAATTCACTTAATACTAATATCTTAATACCAGTAACATGCACAGATTCGAAGAGTTAAAAATATGGCAAAAAGCAATGGATATTACTGAAAACTGCTATCGAGCCACTGAGAATTTCCCTGAAGAAGAGAAATATGGATTGACTTCTCAGCTTAGAAGAAGTGCAATTTCTATTCCTTCAAATATCGCTGAAGGAGCAGGAAGAAACACAAATGGAGAATTTACGCAGTTCTTAGGAATTGCTAATGGATCATCATTTGAATTACTAACACAATTATACTTGTCTAAAAGATTAGATTTAATAACCGAAGATAAAGTAAGACCAATTATTAATGAGGTACTTGAAGTTAGTAAAATGAATTATTCTCTTCAAAGAACACTCAAAAAGTCTTAATACTTAATACTCAAAATCTTAATACAAATTATGAGCAAACAAGCTTACATAGTAAAAGCATACAGAACCGCAGTTGGGAAAGCACCAAAAGGTGTGTTCCGATTTAAAAGAGCCGATGAATTGGGTGCTGAAACCATCCAGCACATGATGAAAGATTTACCAAATCTTGATGTGAAACGAATTGATGATGTGATGGTGGGCAACGCCATGCCAGAAGGCTCGCAAGGCTTGAACATGGCACGATTTATTTCGTTGATTGGTTTGGACAGTGTTGATGTGCCAGGAGTGACGGTCAATCGTTTTTGTTCTTCAGGATTAGAGACCATTGCCATGGCGACTGCAAAAATTCAATCTGGTATGGCCGAATGTATCATTGCAGGAGGTGCCGAAAGCATGAGTTCGGTACCAATGACCGGATTCAAGCCAGAATTGAACTATGACATCGTTAAATCTGGTCACGAAAGCTATTACTGGGGCATGGGAAATACGGCAGAAGCTGTTGCCAACCAGTTTAAAGTATCTCGTGAAGACCAAGATGAATTTGCCTACAATTCTCACATGAAGGCTTTAAGAGCACAAGCCGAAAATCGTTTTCAAGATCAGATTGTACCTATCACGGTCGATCAAACTTATGTAGATGCAAAAGGTAAAAAAGCGACCAAATCCTATACAGTTACCAAAGATGAAGGTCCAAGAGCTGGTACAAGCATAGAAGTGCTGGCAAAATTACGTCCGGTATTTGCTGCAAACGGCAGTGTTACGGCTGGAAATTCATCACAAATGAGTGACGGTGCGGCCTTTGTAATGGTTATGAGTGAAGCTATGGTCAAGGAATTGAATCTTGAGCCAATTGCGCGCTTAGTCAATTATGCCGCTGTGGGTGTCGAACCTCGCATTATGGGTATCGGTCCAGTAAAAGCCATTCCAAAAGCATTAAAACTGGCAGGTTTGGAACAGAAGGATTTGGAATTAATTGAATTAAACGAGGCATTTGCATCGCAATCCATAGCAGTAATCAGAGAACTCAATTTGAATCCAGACATCGTCAATGTCAACGGAGGCGCCATTGCGTTGGGCCATCCACTAGGGTGTACTGGTGCAAAATTATCGGTGCAGCTATTTGATGAGATGCGCAAACGCAATATGCAAGGAAAATATGGGGCTGTCACGATGTGCGTTGGTACAGGACAAGGGGCTTGTGGGGTATTTGAATTTCTAAAATAGAATCAGGACTTTTAGAACCAAGAGGCAAGACTATGCACAACTTCAAAAAGTTAAAAATTTGGCAGGAAGGTATTAGTTTGGTTAAAGATAATTACAAATTAACCCGGACGTTTCCTGATTTTGAAAGATTCGTTTTGGTGTCACAAATGAATAGATGTGCTATATCAATTCCTTCAAATATATCTGAAGGTTCAAGCAAAAGCACTGATAAGCATTTCAATAAATATCTTGAAGACAGTTTAGGCTCAGCGTTCGAGTGGGAAACACAATTGATAGTAGCATTCAATGAAAACTATTTATCAGAAGAAAAATTTAAAGAATTAGAACAAAAAATAACACATATTCAAAAAATGATTTCAAGATTTCAATCGGGACTAAATCTTTAGTCTTGGCTCCTGGCTCTTGATACTTATAATCTAACTACTATGGAAACACAACAAGAAAAAGAAATACTAAGAGGTGGCCAGTTCATCGTCAAGGAAACCAAATGCGAAGATGTCTTCACACCAGAAGATTTTAATGAAGAGCAAAAAATGATGCGCGACTCCGTCAAGGAGTTTAATGATCGTGAGATTATTCCGCATAAAGATCGTTTTGAAGCCAAGGATTATGCATTGACTGAGGAAGTCATGCGTAAAGCAGGCGACATGGGCTTTTTGAGCGTCTCTGTTCCTGAAGCTTATGGCGGAATGGGCATGAGCTTTGTCTCAACCATGATTGTTTGTGAATACATTTCCAGTGGAACTGGATCATTCAGTACGGCTTTTGGAGCACATACAGGAATTGGAACTATGCCAATCACCCTCTATGGAACTGAGGAACAAAAACAGAAATACGTTCCTAAATTAGCGAGCGGAGAATGGTTTGGTGCGTATGCACTAACTGAACCAGGCGCTGGTTCTGATGCCAATTCTGGAAAAACTACGGCTACGTTATCTGAAGATGGAAAGTCTTACAAAATCAACGGACAGAAAATGTGGATCTCTAACGCGGGCTTCTGTAACTTGTTCATTGTATTTGCACGTATAGAGAATGATAAAAATATCACTGGTTTTATAGTTGAGCAAGATCCTTCCAATGGAATTACCTTAGGCGAGGAAGAAAATAAATTGGGAATCCACGCGTCTTCAACAAGACAAGTCTTTTTTAGTGACACCGTTGTTCCTGTAGAAAACATGTTGGCCGGTCGTGGTGAAGGTTTTAAAATAGCCATGAATGCCTTGAATATTGGGCGTATTAAATTGGCTGCAGCCTGTTTGGATTCGCAAAGAAGAATCACAACAACTGCCGTTGAATACGCTAATGAGCGTAAGCAGTTCAATACGCGAATCTCAGATTTTGGTGCCATTAAAATGAAGTTAGCCGAAATGGCTACCAGTACTTACGCTGGTGAATCAGCCTCCTACCGAGCTGCCAAAAACATAGAAGACCGCATTGCCATGCGTCAAGCAGCTGGCAACTCGCATCAGGAAGCGGAACTTAAAGGTGTTGAAGAATATGCCATTGAGTGTTCCATTTTGAAAGTTGCTGTTTCTGAAGATCTTCAGAACTGTGCTGACGAAGGCATCCAAATTTTTGGTGGGATGGGCTTCTCTAAAGACACGCCGATGGAAGCGGCTTGGAGAGATGCACGTATTGCAAGAATCTATGAAGGAACCAACGAAATCAACAGAATGCTTTCTGTGGGTATGTTGGTCAAAAAAGCCATGAAAGGGCACGTGGATTTATTGGGTCCAGCTCAAGCTGTCGCTGACGAATTATTGGGTATCCCATCTTTTGAAACTCCAGACTACTCTGAGTTGTTTGCTGAAGAAAAGGAAATGATTGCCAAACTTAAGAAGGTTTTCTTAATGGTAGCTGGAGCCGCAGTTCAAAAATTTGGTCCAGAATTAGAAGGTCACCAACAATTATTGTTGGCGGCGTCAGACATCCTTATTGAGATTTACATGGCGGAATCTACCATTTTAAGAGCAGAGAAAAACGCAAAGCGTTTTGGTGAGAAAGAGCAGGAAATTCAAATCGCCATGGCGAAATTGTATTTGTACAATGCGGTTTCTATTGTTGAGAAAAATGGAAAAGAAAGTATTATTTCATTTGCAGAAGGCGATGAGCAACGCATGTTATTGATGGGCTTGAGACGTTATGTGAAATACACCAACTACCCAGATATTGTAGATTTGCGCAACACTATTGCAGAAAAAGTTAAAGCGGATAATATGTATAATTTATAATTAATTTTCAACCTGAAACTTCAGTGCGAAACAATCCGATACATAAATTGTTTCTGAAATTTTGACTAACTCAAATTTGATTAACAAAGAAAAGCCAATTCATTAATTTGAATTGGCTTTTTGATTTCCACCCACCAATGGTTTTAATACCTCAATGTTCTTGATTGATAAAATCTCATTTTAACTTCTCTTCCTTTTCCTCATTAAACTTGTAGAGAACACTAATGGCCCTGAAAATTTAATACCCAATTTACATCCAAAAATTATATCTTTATAAAAATAAGCCTCTATGAAATTAAATTTCCTAATTCTGTTTGCTTTTGGATCCCTAATAGGATTCACTCAACCCAATACTGAGGTCTTCTTATTCGATTTAAACATTGAAAATGGAGGCATCGAACTCTCTAATTTCAAAAATATTTCAGACAATGAGGGCTATGATAATCAGCCTTCATTTTTAGATGATAAAACCCTTTTATACGCCGGTACCCGCAATGGCCAAACCGATATCGTTAAATACGACCTCAATTACGATACAAAAACCTGGATTTGCTTTACAGAAGGTGGTGAATATTCCCCATTAAAAATTCCAAACCAAAATGCTGTTTCAGCCATCCGATTGGATCCTGACGGGAAACAACGCCTTTATAGATATGACTTAAAAAACAGTACGAATACTGTTTTGTTAGATACTTTAGTGGTTGGATACCACCTTTGGTTTGACAAAAACACTATTATTTCTTCTGTTTTAGAATCAGATTTTCTGTCTCTTTATAGCTCTGATTTAAAAACAGGTAAAAATAAAAGAATAACACCACGTGTTGGCAGGTCCTTACATCATATCCCAAATTCAAACTTGATCAGTTTTATTTCTAAAAACATGGATGGTACTTCAGAAATAAAATCTTTAAATCCCAAAACTGGATCCATAAAAACCATAGCTCCCACCCTTTTTGGAGTTGAAGATATGTGTTGGCTGGCCGATGGGAGCATCCTGATGGCCAAAAACGATGCACTTTTCAAATTAAATCCCAAAAACAAATTAGGCTGGATAGAAATAGTTTCTTTGAAATCATACGGTATTCAAAACCTTAGCCGTATGGCAGTGAGTCCTGACGGAAAAAAATTAGCCATTGTTGGAGAGTTGACAACCTCAGCCACAAACCCATTAGAAAATACATCTGCGATACTTGAGCCCAAGCTCGAAAACATCAAATGGATAGCGGGCAATTGGAAAGGTGAAGCTTTTGGTGGACAAACGGAAGAAAACTGGAGCGAACCGTCGGGTGGTTCGATGATGGCCACTTTTAAGTTGATTGACAACGGCAAAGTGGTTTTTTATGAAATTGAAATCATTCGTGAATTGGAGAACACACTCATCCTACAGCTCAAACATTTTGGAAACGATCTTAAAGGTTGGGAAGAAAAGGATAAAACCATCGATTTCCCACTAAAGGAAATCACCGAAAATAAAGTCGTTTTTGAAGGCATGACCTTTGAAAAAATCAGTGCCAACGAAATGACCATTTATGTTGATATCAGGCAAGACGATGGCAGTGTTGAAACCGTCAAGTTTGATTATAAAAAATAAAACAGAATCTATAAGTTAACATTCCAACACCTAAATAACTCATGCTATGAACCATTTCATTACATCCAGCATTGTATTTTTTCTTTGTTTAAATCTCAATGCTCAAACAGATCAAAAAATTTACGATATTATTGATGCCGTATCTGCCGACCGGATTAAAAACGATGTCCAAACACTTGTCGATTTTGGTACTAGAAATACGTTTAGCGACACTGTTTCTGAGACTCGTGGAATTGGAGCCGCCAGACGTTGGATTAAACGAGAGTTTGAAACCATTTCTAAAGAGTGTCAGAATTGTTTAGACGTTTTTTATCAAAAAGATTTTGTCACCAAAGAAGGCAATAATCGCGTGCCTCATGATGCTTGGATCGTTAATGTGGTAGCCATTCAAAGAGGCACCAAATATCCAAACCGATACATAATAATGAGTGGTGATATCGATTCACGCGGCAGCGACACCATGGATTTTACCGTAGATGCTCCAGGGGCCAACGACAACGCCTCGGGAATGGCCGGAACTATTGAAGCCGCCCGAGTATTATCTAAATATAAGTTTGAAAGCAGCATCGTTTATGTTGGGCTTTCCGGTGAAGAACAAGGTCTTTTTGGTGGTGCAGGATTGGCTGCCTATGCCAAGGAAAAGGGCTGGGATATCATTGGTGTGCTAAATAATGATATGATTGGAAATATTGAAGGCGTTGATGGTGTCATCGACAACCGAACGTTTAGAATATTTTCAGAGCCTGTGCCTCCAACAGAAACCGATCGGGAACGTCAAATGCGTCGTTTTTACGGTGGTGAAGTGGATGGAATATCACGTCAATTGGCGCGTTACGTTCATAAAACGACTCAAACTTATATGCCCGAAATGAATCCGATGATGGTTTACAGACTCGACCGTTTTGGTCGTGGCGGCCATCATCGTCCGTTCAACGATTTAGGATATCCTGGCATCCGTATCATGGAAGCGCATGAGAATTATACGCAGCAACATCAAGATATCCGCACAGAAAATGGCATCAATTATGGCGACACTTTTGAACATGTTAATTTCCCGTATGCCGCAAAATTGACCGCAGTCAATGCCATCAACATGGCCAGTCTAGCCTCTGCTCCACCTCCACCTAAATCCGTTGCCATTGGTGGGATTGTAGAAGCTTCGGCGAAATTAAAATGGGACAAAGTGCAAGGCGCCAAGGGCTATAAAATTTACTGGAGAGATACAACCTCACCTACTTGGGACCATTCCAGATATGTTGGAGATATTGACGAATTTACACTGAAAGGTATTGTCATTGACAATTCGTATTTTGGCGTTGCTTCCGTAGGAAAAGATGGCTATGAAAGCGTGGTCGTTTTTCCAAATTCAATCTTAAGAAATTAGTCAATGAACAAATCTATTTTTTTCCTTTTAATTTTAGTATCATTTCAAACCCTCAGCGGCCAGAACAATAGCTTTACAAAACAAGATAGTCTAAGAGGCTCCATTACGTCTGAACGAGTCTGGTGGGATTTGACCTATTATCATTTGGATATTTCTGTTGATCCGAGTACAAAATCCATAAAAGGAAAAAACTCCGTGCATTATAAAGTATTAGAACCTAATTCTGTACTTCAAATCGACTTACAGGCCCCATTAAACATCACCAAAGTCACTCAAAACGGAGAAGAGTTAAGCGTAGATCATCAAGGCAACGCCCACTTTATCACGCTAAAGAGTGATCAGAAAAAGGGTAGCCTCCAAAGTTTAGATGTTTATTATGAAGGCCAACCCAAAGAAGCCATAAGAGCTCCTTGGGATGGTGGTTTTTCTTGGAAAAAGGATGACAATGGCAATGATTTTATTGCTACTTCATGTCAAGGGCTTGGCGCAAGCGTTTGGTGGCCCAACAAAGACCATATGTATGATGAAGTAGATAGCATGCTCATTAGCGTTCGGGTTCCAAAAGCTTTAATGGAGGTTTCCAACGGACAATTGCGCGGCGTTGAAGATCATAAAGATGGCACAAGCACCTATCATTGGTTTGTCAATAATCCCATCAACAATTACGGCGTCAATGTCAATATTGGTGATTATGCCCATTTTTCTGAAGATTATAATGGTGAAAAGGGCATCTTGAAAATGGATTACTATGTACTAAAATATAATCTCGAAAAGGCCAAAAAACAATTTAAAGATGCGCCAAGAATGATGGAAGCCTTTGAACATTGGTTTGGGCCTTATCCGTTTTATGAAGATGGGTATAAGTTGGTGGAAGTTCCTTATTTGGGTATGGAGCATCAAAGCTCCGTTACTTATGGCAACGGCTATGAAAACGGCTATTTAGGTCGGGATCTCTCCGGTACGGGATGGGGTTTAAAATTCGATTTTATCATCATCCACGAATCAGCTCACGAATGGTTTGCCAACAACATTACCTATAAGGATATTGCCGATATGTGGATCCACGAGAGTTTTACGGCCTATGCCGAAAGTATTTTTGTAGAGTATTTTTATGGGAAAAAAGCCGGGGCAGAATATGTTATCGGCACACGACAGGGGATTCAAAACGATGTACCCATTATAGGCCCGTATAATGTCAACCAATCAGGATCTGGAGACATGTATTACAAAGGTGCGAATATGTTGCATACGCTAAGACAATGGATTAACAATGATGAGCAATGGCGACAGATTTTAAGAGGTCTGAATAAAACATTTTATCATCAAACAGTCACTACAGAACAGATTGAAAATTATATCTCTAAAACTTCTGGAATTGACTTGTCTGCTTTTTTTAATCAATATTTGAGAGATGTCAGAATTCCAACATTGGAGTATGAGATAAAAGACCAACAATTGAAATACCGATGGACCAATATTGTAGACGGTTTTGAAATGCCGGTGAAAGTTTCTATTAATGGTGCGGAAAAATGGTTGTATCCGAAAGCAGATTGGTCCCTGACCCTGATAAAGACAGATGATCTTAGCGTAAGTAGTGATTTTTACATAACCGTAAATAAGCTCTAACAAAATTAATTCTGGCAATAGAAAATTAGATTCATAAACTAATCAAAAACAAAACATTCCGCTTTATCAAGCGGAATGCCTTATTTGGATTTATGTTCGCTGTTTACCTTATTAAATGCACAGCTTTAAACAATTACGCATGATCTCTTGGTTGATGAATATCCTTTTTTTGTTCAACCTGCGGATTAGTTTCGTTACCATCTGAAACATCTCCTTTTATATTGATCGCGTGATCTTTTTTACTTTGCTTATTTTTATTTTCTTCCTCTTTGTCGTTTTTCATGATTTGCTTTTTTTAGGTTATAATTTTTTAACTACCTGCATGAAGTTAATGTAATTCAATTAGTCTATTTATCCCAACGAAGCATTTAATTGACCTAAATCAGTACACTTATAAAAATTGCATAGCAAATTAAGACCATCAAAATTTCTTCAAAAATTTAAATCCCACTTATAAAACTACCATAAGGATCTTTAAATTGCATCCCTTCTGAAAATCGGAATTTGTTCAATTGCTTGAATTCCACCAGAGCCCAAAGCACAAACTCCTTGACAAAGTAACTTTCCTCCTTGGCTAAATTGGGTTGATACTCACCCAACAGCTTATCTAATGGTGAAATGGTATCCAAAAGAATTTTATAGTCTGTATCGTTCAAATCATCCAAAAGTTCAAAGCCGTCCTTTTGATTGAAAAACCAAGAGACAATCTCGTCATAAGGGGTTTCAGCATCCTCTTTCTTAAGTTTTTCAATTTTTGGAAAAAATTCCTCGAACAAACTTCTAACGCCCTCGCCAATTAAATTATAAGCGACAACGGCAGCACCTTCCTGTTCACCTTCGTAAACCAATTCTACTTTACCGGTTATGGACGGAATTATCCCTACAAAATCGCTTAACCGCACCATTGTTTTCCCATCGCCAGCTAATAAAGCCCGACGTTCTGCCGTACTCATTAAGTTCTCTAAAGCGGTAATACTCAAACGGGCACTCACCCCACTTTTAGAATCAATAAAATCACTTTCGCGAGCTTCAAAAACAATCTGCTCCAATAAATCCCGAGCCAAATCAGGAACTGCAACCTTGTCATTCTGCTCTTCTACTACCCTCGCCTCTTGTTCAGTAATTAATCGGGCAGTTTCAATATCAATTGGGTAATGGGTCAAGATTTGAGAGCCAATTCTATCTTTTAATGGTGTCACAATACTTCCTCTATTGGTGTAGTCTTCAGGGTTTGCAGTAAACAGAAACTGAATATCCAAGGGCAATCTCAACTTAAAGCCTCTGATTTGGATATCGCCTTCCTGCAAAATATTGAATAGTGCCACCTGTATCCTTGCCTGTAAATCCGGTAATTCGTTAATCACAAAAATACAGCGGTTGGCGCGCGGAATCATCCCGTAGTGGATCACGCGATCATCGGCGTAGCTCAATTTCAAATTCGCTGCTTTGATTGGATCCACATCACCAATAAGATCAGCGACCGTTACGTCAGGCGTTGCCAATTTCTCAGCAAATCGTTCACTTCTGTGCAGCCATTCAATAGGTGTCTCATCGCCTTTTTCCTTGATCAATTCCTTGGCATATCGAGAAATGGGGTTTAAAGGGTCGTCATTAATTTCAGAACCTGCTACCACCGGAATATAGTCATCCAAGAGGTTGAGCATCAAACGCGCCAACCTTGTTTTAGCTTGTCCGCGTAATCCCAATAAATTTATATTATGCCGTGAAAGTATGGCACGTTCCAATTCCGGAATCACCGTATTCTCATAGCCATGGACGCCTTCAAATGTGGTTTCTTTATTTTTGATTTTCTGAATTAGATTATCTCGCAATTCGTCTTTAATCGATTTGCTTTGATAATTGGCTTTTTTTAATTCGCCTAATGTTTTTATAGTTTCTATTTTCATAAATTATTCTTGTGCTTAAAAAGTTCTTGTTTTACTATTTTAGAACTGTTATATCATCGTTATTTCCTTCAAACCTACAAGGTTTTAGAAACCTTGCAGGTTGAGTGTGCTTCGTGCTTCGTGCTTCGTTCTTCCAACTTTCTATCCTCTAATCCGCTTTTTCCTGTTGGTTTCATAATCCTCAAAAATCATCTCACCCAATCCTTTCAGCCCGGTGTAAAACGCCTTCCCCTGATTGGCTTTTGTAAATTCCGTTACAAAACGCATTAAGTACGGATCTTGCGCAATCATAAAGGTGGTAATTGGAATGTGCAATCTTCTGGCCTGCTGCGCCATGGCATAACATTTATTCATGATATACGGGTTTAATCCCGCACTGTCTTTATAATACTGACCATCTGGAAGTCGTAAACAACTTGGTTTTCCATCGGTAATCATAAAGATTTGTTTGTTGGTATTTCGTTTTCTTCGGAGTAAATCCATGGCCAATTGTAATCCCGCAACGGTGTTGGTATGGTAGGGGCCCACTTTTAAATACGGTAAATCCTTGATTTCAATTTGCCAGGCATCATTTCCAAACACCAAAATATCCAAAGTGTCTTTTGGATATCGGGTAGTAATCAATTCGGCCAAAGCCATTGCAACCTTTTTTGCAGGAGTGATCCGATCTTCACCGTATAAAATCATACTGTGACTGATATCAATCATCAAGACCGTACTCATTTGCGATTTGTGCAAGGTTTCCTCCACGACCAAATCTTCTTCAGAGAGCCTAAAATCGCCAATACCGTGATTGATCTGTGCATTTTTTAAACTTTCGGTTATCGATACCTTATCCAAGGCATCACCAAATTGATAATTTCTAAAATCGCCCGTATGCTCATCGCCTATTCCAGGGCTTTTACTTTTGTGGTTGCCCTGTCCGCTCCGTTTGATCTGTCCAAAAATATGATCGAGTGCTTGCTGTCTGATGGCACGTTCTGTTTTTGAAGTAATGGCCATTCCACCATTGCCGTCCGGATCGATTTCTTCTCTTATATAACCTTTTTTCTTGAGGTCTTCAATGAAATCATCAATGGTATATTCCGAGGTGGTCAACTTATATTCTTTATCCAGTTCTCTCAACCAATCAATGGCCTCATCAAAATCTCCTGAAGTATGGGTAATCAATTCCTTGAAAATTTCGAAAAGCTTGTCAAAAGGTGATTGAAAAGGCGCTTCATAGGTCTTGAAGACGAAACCTTTGCGTATTGGGTTTGTATTTGTCATAGCATGATAAAAATACGATATTTTACTCGACTGATAAATCTATTAACATCTATTTTATGAATCAACTTATGCCTTTTTATTATCTTTAAATCAACGCGTTGATAGAGCGATATTATTCTGATATCAGTTATATTCGCATACAGCCAACTAAAACACTAAAATCATGAAACATTTCATTATTGCAATTACCCTTCTTCTCTACATTTCATGCAAAGACCAAAAAGCGGAGAAAAAGGAAGATACTGCCATCAAAGTTGAGCAGTACACTATTGAACAATTTATGGATAACGAAGCCGTAACTGGTGGCAGTTTTTCTTTTGACAATTCCAAGCTCCTGATTTCAAGTAACCGATCAGGAATTTTCAATGTTTACACGGTGCCTATCACTGGAGGTAACTACACGCCAATCACTGCTTCCGACAGCACGTCCTATTTTGCAGAATCATTTTTCCCCCATGATGATCGCATGTTACTGTCTGCAGACGGCAATGGCGATGAAATAGACCATATTTATTTACGCGACACTACAGGAACCATTAAAGATCTGACCCCAGAAAAAAGTGCAAAATCGCAATTTTATGGTTGGGCGGATGACGGTAAATCCTTTTACTATGGATCCAATAAAATGAATCCAAAATTTTTCGATGTGTATGAGATGGACATTTCCAACTTTAAGGCCAAAATGATATATCAAAACAATGATGGCTTAAATTTCAGCGGGATCTCAAAGGACAAAAATTATATTGCCTTAGCGCAATCCTTAAACACCAATGACAGCGATTTATATGTTTATAATGTAAAAACAAGACAAAAAACCAAAGTCAACAGCAGTCAAAGCGGCAACTCTGCACAGGATTTTCTAAATGATAATCTTTATTATACTACCGATGATGGAGGGGAATTTTCTTATTTGATGAAATATGATCTCAAAACCGAAGAGAAATCTAAGGTTCTTGAAAAATCGTGGGATATTGCGGGTGCAGGTTTCACCAAAAACGGCACCTATATGGTCGTTTATGTGAACGAAGATGGGAAAAATGTCATTGAAGTTATAGATGTCGCTACCAACACGCCAATCGATTTACCTGATTTCGGAGTACAAAGCATTTCCAGCGTTGGATTTAGTGATGATGAACAATGGATGCGCTTGTATGTTGGAGGCTCTAATATGCCATCCAATCTCTATACCTATAATTTTAAAACACAAGAACAATATCAACTGACCAATGTCCTCAACGATGAGATTCATCCAGAAGATTTGGTGACCGCCAAGGTTATTCGTTATAAATCTTTTGATGGCTTGGAGATCCCGGCCATTTACTACCTCCCTCATCAAGCATCAAAGGACAACAAGGTTCCTGCAATGGTTTGGGTACACGGTGGACCTGGAGGGCAGTCACGCCAAGGCTTTAATTCGTTTATTCAATATATGGTCAACCATGGTTATGCGGTTTTGGCCGTTAATAATCGCGGCAGCAGCGGGTACGGCAAAACTTTTTATCAAATGGACGATTTGAATCACGGTGAAAAGGATTTACAGGATTGTGTGGAAGGCAAAAACTGGCTGGCCACCCAGCCGGAAATTGATGGTGATAAAATTGGAATTATCGGCGGTTCTTATGGTGGCTATATGACCATGGCAGCATTGACCTACGCTCCTGAAGAATTTGATGTAGGCGTCAATTTATTTGGGGTGACCAATTGGATCAGGACTTTAAAGAGTATTCCGCCTTATTGGGAATCCATGAGAAAATCACTGTACTTAGAGTTAGGCGATCCATTTACAGAAGATTCTGTGCGGCTCAAACGTATCTCGCCATTATTCCATACAGACAAAGTAACCAAGCCGTTGATTGTGTTACAGGGCGCTCAAGATCCACGGGTATTACAGGTAGAATCTGATGAAATTGTAGCAGGAGTCCGCGAAAATGGGGTTCCAGTAGAATACGTTCTCTTTGAGGATGAAGGACACGGATTTATCAAAAAAGAAAATCAGATTGAAGCCTACAGCAGAGTGCTGCAGTTTTTAGATAAATATTTGAAAAATGCCAATGCACCTCTCGATGGCGAAATGAAAGCTACTGAGATTAAAGCTAAAGACGAGTCTTAGCGATTTGAAACATTGAGCAAACTTTGAATAACACTTTGAAAAAAAACCCTAAAGCATTAAAAGCTTTAGGGTTTCCTTTTGAAAGAGAATGCACCACTGTGCTATTATGTATAAAAACTTAAGAAACCGTATTACTCTACACGCTTCAATTCGTGAAGTTTCTCAATTTTAATTTGTTTCCCGGCAGTAGAGATTAGACCCTCTTTTTTGAATTGTGATAAAATTCTAATTGCTGATTCAGTTGCAGTCCCAACGATACTGGCGTAGTCCTCGCGGGAAAGGTTAACATTTAAATAACCATCTGCAGTTTCACCAAAATTATCTCGCACATAGGTCAAAGCTTCTGACAGTCGCTGTCTCACAGATTTCTGGGCCATATTAATCAAATCCCCTTCGGCTTCCCTTAAATCTTGGGCCAAATTCTGCAACACATGAAAAGAAAATTCTTGATTAGATTTAATATTTCCCAAAATTTGATCTTTGGGCACATAGCACAACTCCACATCGTTGAGAGCAACGGCACTTAAATGGGTACGTTCATCACTAATTACCGAACGCTGTCCAATGAGCTTCCCCTTCCCCATCAATTTTACTGTATGATCCTTGCCATTAGCGCTCAATTTGGTCATTTTACAAATACCTTCTCTAACGCAATAAACGCCAGAAAGCATTTCATTCTCTCCAAATATGACCTCCCCTTTCTTATAAAAAATTGTTCTCTTACATGCAGCGACCTCTTTAAGCTCTTCTTTAGTTAAAGTTTTCATCGAATTCAATTGACGTGCAATGCATTGTTCACATCTACTCATGCCTTATTTATTGACCCCCAAAATTAAGAAAATCATGACAATTATCATAGTTTAAATGATAATCATTTCCGACCTTTGCACAAGGTAAAAATGAGCATAATTATGGAATCTTCAACTTGTTTCCACTGTGGAGATCTCTCTGATTCGTCCACTATTTTCTATGACGATAAAACTTTCTGTTGCCAAGGCTGTAAAACGGTTTATGAAATTTTTTCAGAAAACGATCTCACCTGCTATTATGATCTTCAATCTGCTCCAGGATCTACACCTAAAGACATTCAAGGAAAATACGATTTCCTAACCCAGCAAAATATTATAGACAAGCTGGTAGAGTTTGATGACGGCAAATCGCAAATAGCCACTCTTTATATTCCACAAATCCATTGTAGCTCGTGTATTTGGATTCTTGAAAACCTTAACAAGCTTAATAAAAATATTTCATCGTCGCAGGTTGACTTTGGCAAAAAAACGGTGCGACTCCAATTCAACTCCCAAAATTACAGTTTAAAGGAAGCCGTTATTTTACTAAGCTCCATTGGCTATGAGCCTTATATCAGTTTAGAGGATTTTTCCACAGGTAAAAGTCAAGTCAATCGCTCATTGATTTACAAACTTGGAATTGCCGGTTTTGCATTTGGAAATGTGATGTTCCTATCGTTTCCTGAGTATTTTGAAGTAAAAGAGTTTTGGTTGGAACAGTACAAACCATTTTTTAGATGGCTAATGTTTGCGTTTTCACTTCCAGTGGTCTTCTATTCATCACAAGATTATTTTATTTCTGCCTACAAAGGTCTTCGGGCCAAAGTTCTAAATATTGACGTGCCGATTGCCTTAGGAATCATTGTACTATTTTTACGAAGCACGTGGGATATTGTGTTTGATTTGGGGTCAGGCTTTTTTGATAGTTTAACCGGCTTATTGTTCTTTTTATTACTGGGCAAATTCTTTCAACAAAGAACCTATTCGTTTCTATCGTTTGAACGCGACTATAAATCCTATTTTCCAATTGCTATAACCAAAATTTCCAAAGCTGGTCAGGAGCAACCCATCCAAGTTTATGATATTAAAAAAGGAGATCGTCTGCTTATTAGAAATGAAGAATTGATTCCGGTAGATGGGGTCCTTATCAAAGGAAGGGCAAAAATCGATTACAGTTTTGTAACGGGAGAATCGGATCCAGTTACTAAGGTTTCTGGAGACAAAATTTTTGCCGGTGGCAGACAGACTTCAGGAAGTATTGAAATGGAGGCTTTGAAAAGTGTGGAGCAAAGTTATTTGACTCAATTATGGGGCAATGATGTGTTCAACAATGTTAAGGAAGACGGATTTACAACCTTGACCAACCTGATCAGTAAACGGTTTACCATTGTTATTCTGAGTATCGCCTTTATTTCTACAGCATTTTGGTTATTTGTTGACTCCAGCAAGGCATTGAACGTTTTTACTTCGGTTTTGATTATTGCCTGTCCGTGTGCCATTGCCCTCGCAGCACCATTCACACTCGGTAATATCCTTCGTATTTTTGGCAAACATAAATTCTATTTAAAAAACGCTACAGTTATAGAACAATTGGCAGCTATAAATACAATTATATTCGATAAAACCGGAACCATTACCTCCAACAAACAAAGTACTGCCACTTATGAAGGCGATGTCCTTTCTCCATCTGAAGCGCTGTTATTGAAAAACACGCTGAGAGGTTCCAACCATCCCTTAAGTCGAACGCTTTATGACTTATTGGAAGAAAATGACATTATCATGCTCGATCAATTTGAAGAGCATGTAGGTCAAGGTATTCAAGGGGTGCACTTAAAAGACAGCATTAAAATTGGATCGGCAAATTTTGTTGGAAAAACAAACGAAACTGCTGCTTTGAATACTTCTGTCCATATTAGCAGTAACGATGCGTACAAAGGAAAATACACATTCTATAATAGTTATCGCAAAGGCTTGTCGCAATTGTTTAATCAACTTAAAAAGAATTATGATTTGGCTATCCTATCTGGAGACAATGAAGGCGAAATGGAAAATTTAAAAAAATTGCTTCCTGCCAGAACCAAATTACTTTTCAATCAGAAGCCGGATGATAAGTTGGAATATATCAAACACCATCAAAGCGAAGGCGCTAAGGTACTGATGATTGGAGATGGACTGAATGATGCAGGGGCGCTTGCGCAAAGCAACGTTGGAATTGCGCTTTCAGAAAACGTAAATGTGTTTTCTCCTGCCTGTGATGCTATTTTGGACGCCGAAAGATTTAATAGTCTCAGCGATTTTATTAACTTGTCAAAATCGGCCATTAAAATTGTAAAATGGGCTTTTGTACTTTCATTTATGTACAATGTTGTGGGTCTCTCTTTTGCCATCACCGGACGATTGGAACCTGTTGTAGCAGCCATCTTGATGCCTTTAAGCTCAATCAGTATCGTTGTTTTTACAACCATTACAACAAATTTGGCGGCGCGTAAATTAAAAAAAAATGAAAAATAGATTGAATTCTCTGATCGTGCTTCATGGAAATTTAAGATATTAGATAATCAAAATCCAAAAACCTACTCGATTAAAACGTAGGAATTAACGCAGCATTAAAAAGAGAAAGTTTATAAAAATATTCCGATATTCGTAATTCGAATATTTAAAACATGATAAATATCATAAAATAATAAAACCGTCAAATGTAATTTTGAGCCATAACTTCTATTAGGTATGAGTGTTATATATTTATTACTGAGTCTTAGTATTTTAGTAGCCGTCATCTTTTTTGTTGCCTTCATTTTCGCCGTAAAAAACGGACAGTATGATGATAGTTACACGCCTTCTGTACGTATGCTTTTTGAAGACGAATTAGTAAAAGAAAAACCAAAAACATTAAAAAAATCAAAACTAACTAACCAAGAATAATTTTTTACTATGGAAATGCAACAATTCTATTACGATAACAAAGTCGTTAAGAAATTCCTTTATGCCACCCTGTTTTGGGGGCTTATTGGTATGATCGTGGGGCTCTTATTAGCTTTTCTATTCCTATTCCCTAATCTTACCGATGGCATATCATGGTTAAGTTTTGGAAGGTTGAGACCTTTACATACCAATGCGGTTATATTTGCATTTGTGGGTAATGCCATTTTTGCTGGGGTATATTATTCCTCGCAACGATTGCTAAAAGCCAGAATGTTCAGTGATGCCTTAAGTAATATTAACTTTTGGGGCTGGCAATTAATCATTGCTGCTGCGGCAATTACACTACCGTTGGGTTTTTCAACCTCCAAGGAATATGCTGAATTAGAGTGGCCTATTGATATTGCTATTGCATTTGTTTGGGTTGTTTTTGGGTGGAACCTTATCGGTACAATTTTAAGAAGAAGACAACGCCATTTATATGTAGCCATTTGGTTTTATATTGCCACTTTTGTTACGGTTGCCGTACTTCATATTTTTAACAGTTTAGAACTTCCTGTTAGCGCATTTAAAAGTTATTCGGTTTATGCAGGGGTTCAAGATGCTTTAGTACAATGGTGGTATGGACATAATGCCGTGGCGTTTTTCCTGACCACGCCGTTTTTAGGTCTGATGTACTATTTTGTACCTAAAGCAGCTAACCGACCTGTATATTCCTATAGGCTTTCCATAGTTCACTTCTGGTCGTTGATCTTTATTTATATTTGGGCAGGGCCGCATCACTTATTATATACTGCCCTACCAGAATGGGCACAAAATTTAGGTGTGGCATTCTCAGTCATGTTATTAATGCCTTCTTGGGGAGGGATGATCAACGGACTCTTAACCCTTCGTGGTGCTTGGGACAAGGTAAGAACAGATCCTGTTCTTAAATTTATGGTAGTTGCTATTACCGGTTATGGAATGGCCACGTTTGAAGGTCCGATGTTATCGCTCAAAAACGTAAATGCCATTGCGCATTATACAGACTGGATTATTGCCCACGTTCACGTAGGAGCTTTGGCGTGGAACGGATTCTTAGCTTTTGGAATGGTGTATTGGTTGATTCCTCGTTTGACCAAATCAAAGCTCTATTCTACTGGCATGGCCAATCTGCATTTCTGGATAGGAACATTGGGAATCATCATGTATGCCTTGCCATTATACGTTGCCGGTTTTACGCAAGCCAGTATGTGGAAACAATTCAATCCTGATGGTACTTTGGTTTACGGTAACTTCTTGGAAACCGTTACTGAAATTATGCCAATGTATTGGATGCGAGCAATCGGTGGTACCTTATACTTGACGGGAATGATTGTCATGATTTATAATATTGTTCAAACGGTTAGAAAGGGTAGCACAGTTACTGACGAGCTTGCAGAGGCCCCAGCACTACAACGCGTTTCTAAAGGCATGGTTGCTGGCGAACACTGGCACAGTTGGTTAGAGCGTAGACCTGTACAATTAACTATTGGAGCAACAATAGCTATACTTATTGGTGGGATTGTGCAAATTATTCCAACCATTATGATAGATTCCAACATTCCAACCATTACGAGTGTAAAACCATATACCCCGCTCGAACTTGAAGGTAGAGACCTTTATATTAGAGAAGGTTGTGTAGGCTGTCACTCTCAAATGATTAGACCATTTAGAGACGAAGTAGAGCGTTATGGTGAATTCTCCAAGGCTGGTGAATACGTGTACGACCATCCATTCTTATGGGGAAGTAAGCGTACAGGGCCAGACTTACACAGAATTGGCGGCAAATACTCTGACAGTTGGCACTTCAATCATATGTATGACCCACAGAGTACCTCATCCGGTTCTATTATGCCAGGTTATAAATGGCTGATCACTGATAAGTTGGATAAGTCGGTTACGGAGCGAAAAATGAGAACGATGATGACCTTGGGCGTGCCATATACTGAAGAAGACGTGGCAAATGCACAGCAAAGCATGACCGAACAAGGAATTGAAATTGAGGAGAACCTATACGGTGATCCGGCGTTTGCAGAGGCTTACGAAAAAGACAAAGAAAATGGTGGTGCTGATTTTGTTGAAATGCGTGACCGTGAAATTGTGGCCATTATCGCCTACTTACAGCGTCTCGGCACTGATATTAAAGTTAAAGATGTAGAAACAACACTAAACTAACCATTATGTTGAAATATATAAAAAATCACATGGATAGCATTTCTGGTATTGAAATATACCCAATGATTTCCTTGCTCATATTTTTCATTTTCTTCGTTGCTCTTTTTTGGTGGGTATTCACCGCCAAAAAAGAATATATCGATAGAATGAGCGACATTCCTTTAGACAACCAAAACGATACACAATTATGAGAAATTTAATTCCGTCTTATGTTAGGGTACCCGTAATATTCTTTATTATTTGGGGTATCATAGAACTATTTGTTGGGACACCGCACGAACCTGCATTTATGAACAATCCCATGGTTGTATTGTTCTTGGTACTGATATTACTTCTCATAATAGGTATTGAAGCGATAATTGCGGCTTTGGAGAATGTAATGTTTCAAAGTTTGGATGAAGCTGCTAAAGCCAGGTATCTGACAACTAAAACCTCCACACCAAAGATTGTGGAATGGGTCAAAAAAACCTACAAAAAAATGTTGGGATCCAAGCCTATTGAAAAGGAAGGTGAAATTATTCTCGACCACGACTATGATGGCATTAGGGAGTTGGACAACGATCTTCCGCCATGGTGGCGCTATGGTTTTTACGCCTCAATTGTATTCGCTGCAATCTATATGTTGCGTTACCATGTATTCAACGGTCCCACTCAATATGACGAGTTACATTCTACTTTAGAACTTGCTAAAATGGAGTTGGAGGAATATAAGAAAAACGCACCAGACCTGATTGATGCTGAGTCGGTAACCGTCATGACAGATCCTGCTGATTTAGCTAATGGAAAAGTCGTATATGACGCTTATTGCGTGGCCTGCCACATGCCAGATGGCGGTGGTGGAATTGGTCCAAACCTCACCGACGAATATTGGATATTGGGTGGTGGCATTAAGAATATTTTCCACACCGTAAGTGAAGGTGGACGTAGTGGAAAAGGAATGGTACCATGGAAATCCACTCTAAAACCCGTTGAAATGGCTCAGGTATCAAGTTATATTCTGACCTTCCAAGGTACAACACCTGCCAATCCAAAAGAGCCAGAGGGTGAGCTTTGGGTAGAAGAATAGATTAAAAGTATTCGGCTTTTTGTTTTGAAATGCTGATCATATCCTAAGGGATAAAATATAAAATATTGTGGAAACACCAGGGAACGAAAGTTTTAGAGATTCAATAGGCACACTTACTGAAGAAGGTAATCGAAAATGGGTATTTCCCAAAAAACCAAGCGGAAAATTTTACGATTACCGGAAGTGGGTGAGCTATATACTGTTAGCTTTCTTTTTATCAGCACCATTTATTAAAATCAACGGTAACCAGTTCTTAATGTTCAACATATTAGAACGCCGTTTTAATATTTTCGGATTTCCTTTTTGGCCACAAGACTTTCATCTTTTTGTCATTTCAATGTTAATTGGAGTGATTTTTATCGCCCTATTTACCGTGGCATTTGGTCGTATATTCTGTGGATGGATTTGCCCACAGACCATTTTTATGGAAATGGTATTTAGAAGAATTGAATATGCCATTGAGGGTGATAGGGGTGCACAGATGCGTCTGGACCGACAAGCATGGAATGCGGAAAAGATTAGAAAAAAAGGATTCAAGTGGTTTCTCTTCTTAACCATATCCTTCATCATTGCCAATGTGTTTTTGGCTTTTTTAATTGGCAGTGACAAATTGTTGGTTTATATAGCTGAAGGTCCTGTAGCGCACGCCAGCACTTTAGTTCCTTTGCTTATCTTTACGGGTGTCTTTTATTTTGTGTTTGCCTGGTTCAGAGAGCAAGTTTGTATTATCGCCTGTCCTTACGGCAGGTTACAAGGGGTTCTATTGGATAATAAATCCATCGTTGTGGCCTATGATCACAAACGGGGTGAAGGTGAAAATGGCAGAAAGAAATTCAGAAAAAACGAAGATCGGGAAGCGCTTGGTTTTGGAGACTGCATTGATTGTTTTCAATGTGTTAATGTTTGTCCAACGGGTATTGACATTAGAAACGGTACACAATTAGAATGTATCAATTGTACGGCATGTATTGACGAGTGTGATCATATTATGGAGAGTATCAATCTGCCAAAAGGCCTTATTAGATATGCCAGTGAAGAAAATATCGAAAAGAAAAAGAAATTTGAATTTACGCCACGTTTAAAAGGCTATTCTGCTGTTTTGGTAATTTTAACAGGCCTTCTTTTAGGGATGTTGCTTTTAAGAAATGATTTACAAGCGCGTGTCTTGAGGCTTCCTGGTCAATTGTACGAGCAAAAGGATAATAACATCATTAGTAATGTATTTACCTATAAACTGATCAATAAGACTACCAAGGAAATCCCAGAGGTTAATTTCAAATTGAGAGGTTATAATGGTGTTGTCAAGCTCGTTTCTGCTAAGGATGGTTTTAGCGTTCCAGAACAAGGTTTGGCCGAGGGCACGATGTTTATTGAAATTGACCAAAGTGAATTAAATTCGGATAAGAACAAAGTAATGATCGAGGTGTACAGTGGCGATGAATTGATTGAAACAACATCGGTTAACTTCTTAGGACCGCGAAGTTATAATTAGATTTCCGAAAAAGAATAATGCGGTAGTCTGCAAGGTTTGCCCACAAAAAATGGTAGCGCCTGTAGGTTTCCAAAACATATTAACAAGTTAAAAATGAAGATTCCTGCTTTTGCAGGCGTGTAGAGACTATGAAAATAAATTGGGGTACAGGAATTGTGTTGGCGTTTATATTTTTTATAAGCTTTATATTATATTTTGTCATTTCCATGACCGTCAACAAAAAATATGAACATGACTTGGTCGTTGAAAACTACTACAACCAAGAATTGGAGTTTGAAAATGACATGAGCAAACAGAAAAATGCGCAACTTCTTTCAGAAGATATTTCTTGGAAGCGCATTCCTGAAGGCCTTCTTTTAAGTTTTCCAAAAGATATGGAACCGTCGAAAATAACCGGAAGAGTGTTTCTATATAGACCATCTAATAAACAGCTGGACTTTGAAAAAGAAATTTCATTGTCTGAACATAATTTGCTCATACCTGACAAAAGTTTATTAGGTGGTCGTTGGAACATCAAAGTGGATTGGGCATATAACGACGATCTTTATTTATATAAAAAGGATATTGTCTATTAAATGCTCTGGTCTGCTGTCATACTTGGCCTTTTAGGAAGTTTTCATTGCGTGGGTATGTGCGGTCCAATCGCTTTTATGCTACCCGTTGATCGTGAAAATACCGGAAAAAAAGTCTTCCAGATATTTACCTATCACTTTGGACGAATATTAGCCTATAGCATCATAGGCCTCTTTTTTGGGTTGGTTGGTAAAAGTCTTTATATTTTTGGCTTACAACAGCAACTTTCCATATTTATCGGAATTTTAATGATCATTGTAGTCCTCCTACCCACCAGAGTTTTCAATAAGTACAATTTTTCAAAACCTATCTATAAGCTCATTTCTAAAGTAAAATCAGCTTTAGGTCAAGCATTTAAGAAAAAAACAGCAGACACGTTTCTGACAATCGGATTTCTCAATGGATTTCTCCCTTGCGGACTCGTCTATATGGCAGTGTTTGCTTCTTTGGCAATGGAAGGCGCTCTGAGAGGGAGTTTATATATGGCATTGTTTGGCATAGGCACCATCCCATTAATGACTACAGCTATTTATCTCGGTAAATTTTTAAATACCAAAGTGAAACAGCGCATTCAAAAAGCAATTCCAGTATTTGTGGTCATTATAGGGCTTTTATTTATTCTGCGAGGCATGGGATTAGGTATTCCTTACATCTCCCCTGCTCCAGTTGTAGACATGGTCCAAGGCACGATTGACTGTGATTAAAATTAATAGTAACATTTTAATACGGATATTTTTGTCCGAATTAAAATTTAATGTATATTTGTCTTAATAAAAAACCTTATATGTTTTCAAAAGCTTGCGAATACGGTATCAAAGCGTCTATTTATATAGCCTTGAATTCTTATGATGGCAATCGGGTCAGTTTAAAGGAAATTGCGAAGGAAATTGATTCTCCTGAGGCATTTACAGCTAAAATTCTCCAAGCCTTAGTAAGGGATAAAATAATCAATTCAGTAAAAGGTGCTTATGGGGGATTTGAAATTCCGAAGGAAGCCATTGCTTCCATTAAACTTTCTCAAATTGTAAACTCCATTGACGGCGACAGTATCTATCATGGCTGTGGCTTGGGACTTAACGTTTGTGATGAAAACCATCCTTGTCCGGTGCATGATCAATTTAAAACCATACGCAACGAATTAAAGATTATGTTAGAAAGCACCAATCTTGAGCAAATGGCTTTAGACATCAAGTCTGGAGCATCATTTTTAAAAATTTAAAAAAAATTTACATCTAAATAGGATAAATTTATCCGAAATAATAATTGTCTAATCAAAAAAACCCCAAAGATATCCTTGTGTTTAGAGGATGGGAAAAAATTTATGGAAACATTACATAGAGACGCACAGAAACAGATCGGTCAGTTTGTAGCTGACGATTTCAGAACCGCCGCAGTATTTTCAAACTATGGCATTGACTTTTGCTGTAAAGGCGATAGAACGGTTGAAGAAGTTTGTAAAAAAAACAATATCGAGGTTGAAGAACTACTGGGTAAACTTTTGGAAATTCAAATCTCAAACAATCAACAATCAATTGATTATCAATCATGGCCACTAGATTTATTGGCAGAATATATTGAAAAGAAGCACCATAGGTATGTTGAAGAAAAAACACCTGTATTACGTCAATTCTTAGATAAGCTTTGTAAAGTACACGGTAGGAGACATCCAGAATTATTAGAAATTACGACACTTTTTATTGGCTGCGCCAAAGAAATGGCTTCACATATGAAAAAAGAAGAGCTCATCCTCTTTCCATTTATAAAACGCATGGTGAAGGCCCAAATGGAAGGTACCAAAATTGATTCTCCACAATTTACTACCGTAGAGAATCCAATTGCCTTGATGAAACATGATCATGAGCTTGAAGGTGACCGCTTCAGAAAAATCGTAGAACTTACAAATAATTATACGCCACCAGCTGATGCCTGTAACACCTATAGAGTCACTTTTGCCATGCTGGATGAATTTGAAAAAGATTTACACCTGCACATCCATTTAGAAAATAATATTTTGTTCCCTAAAGCAATCGCGCTGGAGCAAACTCTCAATTAGTTTTGGTTTTAATTGTTGATGAAACACTTCCGTTTCGTTTCTTGACCTGTAGAGGGTATTTGCACGTTTCTTTGAGGGAAAACCAAATGCCATTATAAAAGAAACGATAGGAAGTGTTTTTTTTTAGAGCTTCCTTTATTTACAAAACATTTTGAGAAATAACCAAAGAATTCTACTTTGCAAATTCTTTATTGGTCACAAAAAATCCTATTATAGTGGATTCATTTATTCAATAATGAAAACCTCTTAAATGCAAAAAAAACTTGTTATTGTATGTCTCATCAACTTCTTGGTAGCTGCCATAATGGGATTGATGTTACGGTATGTTTTTGTACTTCCACTTCATGACATCGTAAAACCGCTACCTTTTGAATTTAGGAGCCTCATGCACGCTCATTCGCATGGCGCTATGTTGGGTTGGGTCTATCTCATGTTATACGTGCTGATAGTCCATCATTTTATTCCAGATAAAAAGCCGGTTTATAATCGCTTATTTTGGCTCACCGAGATTGCCGTGATTGGTATGATGGTCAGTTTCCCGTTTCAAGGCTACGCTGCAATTTCCATTAGTTTTTCAACCTTGCATATTATCTGTAGCTATTTATTTATCCGATTGATCTGGAAAAACCATAAAATACAGTCAAAACCCATACAGTTACTACTGAAAGGCTCATTAATATTTATGTTTATTTCCACCATGGGTATTTGGTGCTTAGGACCAGCTGCTGCAAAACTGGGGATTGAATCGGCATTTTTTCAAATAGCCATTCAGTTTTTCTTGCACTTTCAATTCAATGGTTGGTTCATGTTTGCTGTTTTAGCGCTTTTTCTACATCAATTTCATCTGAAAAACAGCAAAGTCTTTCAGCGTTTTTTTAAAACATTGGTTGCCGCTACTGTTTTGACATTTGCTTTACCCGTAAGTTGGTATGCCTTCCACCCCCTGCTCTTATGGATTAATGGTCTTGGGGTCTTATTACAGTTAGTAACCGGGTATTATTTTATCTTATTACTTCGTCCATACTGGTCAGAATTCTGGACCAAAACCCCGAAATTGGCCAAATGGATGTATGTTCTGGCACTCATCTCATTTATTATTAAAATTGCTTTGCAAACAAGCTCCATCGTTCCTACAATTTCTAAAATGGCCTATCAATATCATAATTTCGTCATTGGTTTTATCCATTTGATGATGTTAGGGGTCATTTCCGGATTTTTGTTTGCATTCCTTTTGAATTCTTCAATAGTTTCGATTAAACGGAAGACCCTGACTTTTGGGGTCTATTGTTTTATCATCGGATTCATCACTACAGAGGTTTTATTACTTATTCAGGGTCTTTTTTACTATTTTGCCCTTGGGATGATTCCTAATTATTATTTACTGCTTTTTGTGAGCAGTATATTCTTGCCTTTGGGCATTTTAATTTTCACCTTAAATATTTTAAAAAATGAAACCAAAACCATTAAAACGACATAAAGCACTTCAACCTTTTAGTAGAGAACACCATCATGGATTATTGCTGTCATGGAAGATTAGAACTGGATTCAGTAAGAACATCGAAATAGAGCGTATTAAAACCTACGCCGATTGGTTTTTCGAGAATGAATTAATTCCACATTTTGAGCTTGAAGAAGCTCATATCTTTCCGCTTTTAGACGCTGACCATGAGTTGATCAAACGGGCCTTAGCTGAGCACCGGCGACTAAAACGTCTTTTCAACGACGAAAAGGATATTGAAAAATCCTTACACAAAATTGAAGAAGAACTTGAACAGCACATCCGCTTTGAAGAACGCATTCTTTTCCCTGAGATACAAAAAACCGCTACTGAAGCCCAGTTAGCCCTCATTGCAGAAGTGCATCATGATGAAGGCTTTGTGGATAATGTGTCGGATGAATTTTGGATTTAAGCTAATAGATGATATAAGATAAATTTATATAAAAGTTTCGGCCTTGTCGTGGAATACTGTTCCAGTCGGCATAAGTTGAATAATTAGTATCCATAATATTTTCGATACCGTATTTCAAGACCATCTTATTGTCATTAAGATTAAATTCATGACCTAAATTTAAGTTTAAAATAGCGTACGCTGGTGTTTCATCTTCGCCATAAAAACTGCTATATCGGGTTTGGTTTCCATTACCTTCCAATTGTAGGGCAGCGTTAAATTTTGGAATGGAGTAGTTTACTTCCGCCAAATATGAGAAAGGTTTTATCAAAGGTAAGTTCTCACCATTACTACCACTTCCATAATTGTAACCCACGGTTCCGTTTACTGAAAATGAATTTGAAAACTTGTAAGATGAATTCAAGTACACATTAAATATTTTAGCATTTGAAAGTGCGTCGTATATTCTGACCCCATCAGCTCCAATGGTCATTGGACTCAAGCTTCCATCAATACGGCCAATGATATAATCCATGACATAAAAATAAGAAGCGTCCAATCCTAAATGAAAATTATTCTCATGGTAATTCGTCGAAAAATTGGCTTCAATCGACTTTTCATTTTTTAAGGTCGGATTGCCTATATAATCATAATTATCAAAACTATTGAATAGGAAAAATCCGTAGCCTTCACTTACTGATGGCGCTCTTTCACCATAACCAGCACCAAAAGACATATCATAATGCTTTCTTTTAACTTGGTAATTCGTGGAAAAACTGGTGAGCACTCTATTTTTGGTAGCCTCAATTTCTGGATAAAATATCTGAAGACTTTCCAAGCCAGTTTTTTTGGCAATTTCATTTTGATGAAATCCGATTCTTAAGGCGGCTGATAGCGAATTATGATCATTTATTGCATACGTATCCTTAACGTAAATGCCTGAATATAAGGTTCTAATATCTGGCCATGTGTACATAAACATTGCCGATTGGTTAGGGTCATTGGGATACATAGTCATTTCTGCCAAGGAGCGGTTATAGAACCCATTAAGGTTGACCTCAAGGGCATGTTTATCTATATTTGTCTTGGCTTTACTATAAAAGCCATAAGTATCACTCCATCCCGGCATATCCATTCGAATAGGCACAACAGGACGTTTGGAATCGTCCATAATATGCGTGATGGTGTTATAATACAGTTTAGACTCCAAAGACTGAATAAAGGTAGAATCATTTTCGAACTTATGCGTGACCGAAGTAATCAGTGCCTCGGCAAGCGAAACGTCCATAGTCAATGCAGGATAACCAACATCCGTGGCTTTGTCATAAATAATAGCGGTCTCTAATGTGTGATTCTCATTTAATTGAAAGCCACTTTGCAGCGACACATTATATTTTTGAAATTGCGAATACAAAACTTCCTCACTATTGCCTGCATCGTAATTGTCTGACCTACGATAGATGCCATCAGCGTTTAGGTAGAACTTCTTACCGGAATATTCAAGATCTACACCACCCGTTCTATAACTGCCATTGGTTTCGTAACCTAAATCAACACTTGATTTTAAACCTGACTCGTGAAATTTAGAATTTGGTAATTTCAAATCGATTCCGCCACCAATAGTATGCCCGTTTTCAGATCCTGATTGGCCTGAGCCAATACTTACTTTCTGCAAATTGGAAACGTCAACGTAAGACGTTATGGGGTCCATTTTATCGGTACACGCCCCAAAAATTTGCATGCCATCAATCGTGACATTTAACCGCTCGCTATTCATATTGTTCATAGCAGGTTCCCAAGCGTAATTGCCGCGCTTGATCATGGTAATTTTATTTGATTTTTCTAAATAATCATCAATACTCGATAAGGTTTTTTCTTGACGATGATGGCTTAATTTACGTCTACCAACCAAGGTGATTTCATCTAATTTGGTGGTATCTTTTTTAGTGTCGTGCGGTTCCTGAGCGAACATCAATCCGCCACAGAACACGCCAATGACAACTGCTATGAGTTTTTTCATAATAGTAGAGTTTATAAAAACTATCCTTTCTTTCAGGTTGAGCGCAGCCGAAACCACATTGAATTTATAACCATTCTCAATCTGAAAGAAGAAGTGAATAGATAGCTTTGTAGAATTTATTAAATTAGGACGATTTAAAATTCAAGTTCCAGATACAGAGAACTTTTCGGATGTTCTTCGGTGACGTTTTCACCTTTCAAAACCTCATCAGAATCGTTTAATAACTTGAGATTAAGCACCCAATAGCCGGTCATGGTTAAGGATAAATTTCCCTCATATAATTTGGTTGCCAAATTATAGGTCAAGTCGGTATTGTTGGGCGAACTGTGATTGCCCATGCCTGGCATACGCGGATCCAAGGTTATTTTATAATCTGCAACAACAGGAAATGACATCATGGTTTCCATCTCAAACAAAGCCAATTGCAACTTGTTAATCGCTATTTTTGGGGATCTTGGCTCTATCATAGCAATGATATAGCGTTTATCATCGGCACCCATAAAACTGGTCACGTTTTGGTACTCGCTTTGCAACACGGTTATATCTGAAGTAATTGAATAATTAATGCCATCTATGGCATAATCAATTGCTAATGACCATCCTGATCCGTCAAGATTTGCCATTTGGTAAATAATATACCCCTCATAAAGTGTTTTCGTACCCAACGATTTAGAAATATCAGATTTTGGAGCTGAGTGTTTCATTGTAGGCATTTGCATTACAGGCATCCAAGATAAAGAGGCGTTTTCAACATAATTATCGGTGGCATTGTCCTTGATTCTGATGGTTATGGCATTATATCCAGTTTCAAATTTACCAGTAGCATTGAACAATTCTATAGTATGTGTAGCATTGGTCAATTCCTTTATTTTTTTAAGATTTTCAACCTCGTTGATGATGAGGTCTGAATTATCGTCATCAGTAGAACATGACATTGTAATTAAGGTGACAAAAAGAATAGGGATGATATATTTTAGTTTCATTTTTTTGAATATTAAGTTCCGTTAGTGCTCGATAAAGACTTGATTGCAAGCAACTTGTAATCACAAGGTGGTTCTATTAATATTGCCCAATCAGTTCCCGTAGAAACAGGTTACAAATCAAAGATGTTAATTAAAAAAACACATAACATTCTTTGTTTACAAGGGTATATTAACGTTTTACCATACTCATCAGACAGTAAGGATAAAGTTTGAAATAGTTTTGAAGACTCCTGCTCGCTTGTCAAAAGCAAGCCAGAAAAGGTAAAAAAAAGGTTATTATACCTAAAAGTTAAATAAAATTGGGTGGAGGTGTATCAATATCCAGATATTGAAGAAGAATGGCGGGTGTGTATCCAAAAAATGAACGCCCTGACACAATAGAATTCTCAGACTGAGCTTCTGTCACATTTATTTGAAATAAACAAAACGCATCCAATGACATGCGTCTGGTTTCTTGCACTGGTATATCGGTATTGGAATCTGGGGTACTTTCAACAATCTGTTTTGTCAATTGACACTTACCATTACAGCCCTGCTGATCGTCTTTTTGAATACATAGGTTTTTTGCTATGACTGCTTGATTTACCAAAAAATCACCTATTATCATGAGTGTATTGATATTATGTGCAAATAATATAAACACCAGAATATAGGCCGTGATTTTATGTGCAATAGTCGCAATCATTGTCCAAATTTAACCAAGATATTTTGAATTCCCTATGATATTTATCACTATCCAATCCTAATTATTAGAAGTCCTTTTTCTTAGCTTTCATGGCAATTCTCAATACCGGCAAAACCACCCATAGGGTCAATGCGGAAAAAGAAATAATCAATCCGAAATTGGTGCCGAAGAACTGTTTGAATACCGCACCGGTATATCCTAACAGTGCAGATATATCCAACTTAAGCAAGATTAAGGTACGCGATAAATCGATAGGGTTTAACATTGTCCCAATCAAAGAGAGTTTGTCTAAAGGATAATCCTCAAATATAATCAGTGACATTAGAAAGATGCCGTCATAGATAATGGCCAAAAACAACCACAGTAAAATGGCATAGCCAAAACCTTTAATTCTATTTTCATTGGATAAGGCAATATTAAAAGCCAAGGCTGTAAATATGAGGGTAAGGAACGTTCCTGTAATAAGTAATAATGAAAAATCCCATATAGCGTTGGACATGAACAAGCCGTAAAAAATAAATGGAATGCCCAGCCCTAAAATCAAGCTCATGGACAACGAAATGGCAACGCCCAAATATTGGCCCAAGAAAATTGAAGAGCGTTTTAAAGGTTGTGCTAATAGCAGTTCTGTAAACTCTTTGGAATTGTAATAATACATGACCCCGAAAATGGTTCCAATTAACGGTACCAAAACAATAATGACATTCATTAAGGTAATGACTGCTTTGGATAAGTCGTTGTTTAAAAACAAAAGTACCACACCAAGTAATAAGTAAAATGCAAAATAGACGTAACTCCAACGGCTGCGCATTAAATCGTAAAAACTATATTTCAATATTTTAAGCATGGTTTTCAGTTAATATGGATGCGATGGCATGTTCGAAATCCGGTTGATTGGTTTTATCCTTAAGCTCAGTAATACTACCTTTAAAATAAATTTTACCCTCCAAAAGGAATACGATTTCATCTGAAATCTCTTCTACAAAACTCATGATGTGCGAGGTGATCAAAATGGTCTTACCCTTAGCCTTTTCTGCTTGGATCAATTTTTTTAATCTTAATAATGATATGGGATCCAATCCAGAAGTTGGCTCGTCCAATATGACCAAAGGGCTGTCAAACATAAAGGTCAATACGAGATTTACTTTTTGTTTGGTACCTCCGGAGAGGTTTCCCAGTTTCTTATCTAAAAATGGTTCCAATTTAAATAGGCTGATGAGTTCTTGATCTAAGTTGGTCTTGCCACGCAGATCTTTGATCATGGTAATTAATTCCTTTACTCTTAGATTGTTGGGGAAATTTGCGATTTGAGGTAAATAATCGATTTTATGCCTGTAATCAGAGCCTCTTTTAATATTCTCACCTAATACAGAAATAGCACCATTATTTGGAATTACCATGCCCAATAGACATTTAATAAGCGTTGTTTTGCCTGATCCGTTTGGACCTAAAATGGCAAATATACCACCCTCTCCAATGTCTAAATTAAGGCCACTTAAAACCTCATTTTTACCAAATCTCTTATATAAATCCTTAATTTTTATCATGGTCTATGCGTTTCATTCTCGGATTTTCATCCATCAAATCGTCTGGGGTAAACACTGGGGATACCTTTTCTGAGAAATCTATCAAATCAATAAACAGACTTCGCAAAAGGATTATGGCTTCTGGGGTTCTATTCACTATATATGAAAACAATTTTACCGGTCGGTACGGGACATCGCCAATCCCATCCTTATCCAAATCATAGCCTGTATAATTACTCCAGAAATTGTTATCAAATATATTGTCATGAATTCTTCCGTTATAGGAAATATCAAATGAATTATAAAGAAAATTGTTCTTAACAATTTGATTGTCATAACATGCACCTTTTACTCTTAAGGCGTAACCATTACTTATAAAATCGTTGTTGGCATATACCAAACGGTTACTCCCTTCTACCGTGATGCCAACCGTGTTTTCCTTAAAAATATTATTCTTGAGGTTGACATCGTTTACTTCTTTCAACAGTAACCCGTAAGAAGCAGTTCCCCAATTTTTGGTAATGATATTATTTTCTACTTCCATCAATTTGGAAAACATTAGGGCTATTCCGGCACCATTGGTTTCAAACCTATTATTAATGACACTGTTGTTATTACTGAACATAAAATGCAGCCCATAGCGTACGTTGTTCTTGCTAAAGTTGTCTATAATGGTTATTTGATCAGAGAATTCAAGATAAATCCCATCTCTAACATTTCGGACATCATTGCCACGGACTTCCACATTGCTACAATACCATAAATGAATGGCATTTCCAGAATTAAATTCGGTCACAGCCTCTCCTTTAACCGTATTATTCAACACTTTTCCATTATTGGATTTCTGAAGATATATGCCAAAAAATAATTTTTCCAACACCAAATTCTGAATCGTAAATCCTTCACTCCTAACCACCCTTACAGCGGCATAATCGGTGGTATAGCTGACACCTACGTTTATAATTTTAAAACCATCCAGAGTGACATTATTTGCACCTATGGTTATAATTTCTCCTTTTTCTTGGCCATCTATCGTTGGAAGCCCCTCACCAATCAGTGTAATGCCCTTCTCTATTTTTAAGTTAGCCTCCTTATAAACACCTTTTTTCACCAGGATAGTATCACCCTCCGACGCCTGTTGAATTGCTTCATGAATTGTTTTGACCGAACAAGTGGCGCAAACCGTTATAGTTTCTGCCCATAAGTTGGTAATGGAAAACAATGCCGCAAAAAAGAAGATTATGTAGTATCTGTATTTCAAAATGAAGTAAATGTTAAGCAATATAAAGTTATTCTCATTGGAGAAATTTATTTGAAATTAATAAGGTTTCAGCAGCAAATTCCTGATCTGTTTATTAACTCAAAACCTGTTGAAATTAGTTTTATCTTATGATTTTCAAATGGTCCTGAATTTCTTTCCAGGAATAGAGGTCTCCTGTAAATTTTTCTTGGGCTTTCTTCCCCGCTTCTTCATTTATAAATGCGGATAGATTCTCTCCCATGGGACTTTGCAAGCGTTCACTGACCAAATAAGTCGCTTTTGTAGCATCAATAAGCTCCCCCGGCGCATTTAGGTCTGCTACTAAGTAATAGGCCATTTCAGTATCCTTAAACTCATCTTGTACGGAATGTACCATACATTCAATGGCATCATACTTATATACTTTACCTTTAGTCGTCACCAATTGCGATGCATGTTGCTTGTCTACAATGGTCATATCACAGAAATGACAGGCATCTGAACCGTAATTTATAGGCTGTGGACTCACGTTACAAGACATTAATATTAAGCTGACTATACTTAGGAACAAAAATTGTTTCATTTGTGCATATTTTTAAAATTGAGCAATAATATTTTTATTAGTTTGAAAAATCTACATTCAAATTTTCTGTCTGAAATTATACCTGGTAAAAGGTCCACTTCATGCCATTTAAGCAACTTGTTTAGACTCCTTTTTCCCAACAAAGAAAGCTACTACAGTAAGCAACATGCCAACAAATATCATATAAGCTCCAGTTGCTGGCCAAGAGTCCACATCAAAGTTAAGCATCTTTTGATAGCCAATCAGTGGAGGTTTATAGGTCATGGGCGTACCATCTGGATGGGTATATGCCATAATAGCTTTAGGATCTAAATCAGTACCATAATCTATTAACCATAAATTGAAATCATACATTCCCAATGCTCCCAAAACTGACATTAATACAAACCACCCAAGGAACCATTTATAGCTCACTTTCCCAATAAAACCAAGCACGCCTATGATGACGCCAAGCACCACCATAAACCCAATTACCTTAGGAAATACGTCAAATTCCCACATCTCTTCAGCTTTAGGAATGGTTTTCATCCCAATATAGTGGTTAAGACCGTCAATGTTTTGTATATCAAATTCTTCGTTACCTTCTATACCTTGAATATAAATATTCATTCCAAGTGGATCTGGATATTGTGGTGCTCCTAACATGATATTCCACAAGGGAAACTTGAATAGTCCTAACAACAAAAGCGATCCTATTATCATTATAATACCAGCTTTTTTCATAATAATTTCAAATTAAATTAACCATTCAGTTAATAGCATTTTTAAAAGAAAGGCGAGAGCGATAATTCAACTCTCGCCTCAGAATAAGGAAATAAACACTAAAACAAAATTTCCTTATTCTTATACTTTGGTCCTTTATAATTAATCTTCACCTAAAGACCAAGACAACTCAATATCGGAATCTGCTGGTGATACACGGACATAGCCTTGCATTTCCTGATGAAGCGCAGAACAGAAATCAGTACAATAGAACGGCCACACACCTACTTCTTTTGGCTCCCAAACTAAGGTTTCAGTAGCTCCTGGCATAATAAGCATTTCAGCATTATTAGCACCAATTACCGCAAAACCGTGAGGAACGTCAAAGTCTTGTTCAAGGTTTGTAATATGGAAGTACACTTTGTCACCTACCTTAACCCCTTCAATGTTATCTGGGTTAAAATGGCTTCGTATCATATTCATATAGATGTGTACGTCTTTGCCTTCGCGCACAACTTTTGCATCTGCATTAGTAAAAGAGGCGTATGGGTGTTTATTTTCTGCAAGCTTATAGATTTTTCTAGAGTTTTTTGCAATCATCTCCGCAGGGATGGCAGCGGCATAGTGTGGTTCTCCAATGGTTGGAAAATCGAGCAAGAGCTCCATTTTATCACCTGTAATATCAAACAATTGTGCAGATTGAGTCAACTCTGGTCCTGTTGGCAGATATCTATCTTTTGTAATCTTGTTTAGGGCTACAAAGTATTTACCAAATGGTTTGCGTGAATTCCCTCCAGGGATCATTCCGTGACCTACAGAGTAAAACACTGGCTGACGGTCTAAAACTTCCCAAGTTCCGACTTTCCATTTTACAACTTCAGAAGAAATAAAGAAAGTTGTATATGCATTTCCGTGTTCATCAAACTCTGTATGCAATGGTCCTAAACCTGGTTGTTTAACAACACCTGCAAGGATATCTTCAAAATTCAAGATTGGAATACCATAAGCCTCACCATCAAATTTCTTGTTTTCAATAGCATCAAGCATTTTGGTAAAACTGTGCACCGTTAGGTCGGCAGAAAGTTTTCCGTTACCAATAATATATTCTCCTGTTGGGTCTACGTCACAACCGTGAGGCGATTTTGGAGTAGGCAAGAAATAAACTGCTCCCGGAACATCCATTGGGTTTACGGTCAATACTTCTTTTAACATGGTAGACGTTGCAGAATGTGTATGTTCATCCATCACGTTATGTGCATAGTTGGCAGGCACCATTTTCCCGCCACCATTGTTAACATATTCCTCAATTTTTTTCCAGTTAATGGCAGCGATGAAATCTTTATCATTTTGTGAAGCGTTAACTTCCAATAATGAGTGAGCTTCCTCAGTATTATAAGTAGTAAAGAAGAACCAACCGTGACTCTTATCGCGTCCAGGGTGAGAAAGGTCATAGTTAAATCCAGGCATGATCAATTGGAATTTAATTCCCATTCGTCCCGTTTCTTGATCAACGCTGATAAAGGTTAAAGAGCCTTTAAAATTCCCTTTGTATTCATTTATCGGCATATCCTTCTGTGGAATTGGCACAGAAAAGCGTGTTCCGGCAACAACATACTCGGTGTTTTCGGTAATAAACGATGAACTGTGGTTACCCGCACTGTTTGGAATTTCGATAATTTCCTCAGTTTTAAAATTCTGTAAACCAATTCTGGCAATTCGAGGTGTGTTGTTACCATTGATGAAAATCCAACGGCCATCCAATTCTCCATTTGTTTGTGAAATGTCAGGGTGGTGAGAATCGTCCCAAGGCACAAACCCATAAGATGTGTTTAGCATCGGTTTGGTCTCTTCAGTATAACCATAGCCATTTTCGGGGTTTTGTGAAAATACTGGAAGTACTTTCAACATCCGCCCCGATGGCAGACCATAGACACTAAGTTGGCCACTAAAGCCTCCAGACATAAAAGCGTAGTATTCGTCAAGTTCCCCCGGTGCAACATACACACGTTCTGCTGCGTTTGTTGACAGGCCACCTTGACCCTTGCTCGACTTTCTGTCGTTTCCATTGTTACAGCTAACCAATCCGGCAGCTATAACCAAGGAAAATAAAATATTAATTGATTTTTTCATTGTCGCATTATTTTAAATTAAATTGATTTATAGTTAGTTTACTGGTAATATTACTTTATCCACGACGTGAACAATCCCATTTCCGGCTGGAACACTTGCCAATATTTTGGCACCACCCACATAAACATCCTCACCTTGCACTTCAACAGCAGCATCTTCGCCACTGGCCTGCCCCACTTTTTTAAATTTTTTCAAAAAGTCTTTAGTATAGTTACCAGGTGTGACATGATTCTTAAGGATCATGGCCAATTTTTCTTTATTCTCTGGCTTTAAAAGATCGTCTACAGTTCCGGCAGGAAGCGCTTCAAAGGCCTCATTGACCGGTGCAAAAACCATAAGAGGTCCAGCATTAACTAATGAGTTTTCCAAACCTGCTGCTTGTACAGCCGCCACTAATGTGGTATGGTCTGGAGATCCTATTGCTATTTGAAGAATATTTGGCTGCGATTCATCATCTTCTATAAAAGCTTGCCCCTGATTATTGATTTCGGTATCGGGTTGAGTGGAAAGCTCTACTGACGATCCGGTGTCTGTCTCAGTTTTGCAAGCGGCAAACGCAAGTAATGCAAACGAAATAAAGAGCATTTTAAGAGTTGTTTTCATACGTGATTAGTTTTAAGCCAAGAAGTGATTTAAATTTTCAAAAGTCGACTGGTTGTTGGAATCTATATTATAGTGTTCTAAAATATTCTACCATCTGCCTCGCCTGTTCTTCTGTCATGTGCTGGTTTGCCATTGGCGAACCGTTAAACTCTAGCAAAAGATCATGAGCAAGCGGATCATCTTTAGTCATTTCCTCAGGATTCAAGATCATGTTCATCACCCATTCTGGTGTTCTTCTTTCCAAAATTCCCTTTGGAGCAGGTCCGATAAATTTCTTATCTACTTTATGACAAGCAGTACAATTCATATTGTAAACTTCCTCTCCCTTAGCGGCCATTTCCATATCAATTGTTTCGCCAAGCTCAACGTTTTTAATCGGTCCGATACCTTTATTGGTCAAGTCTACTCTTTGAGAAGCAGGCACAGTGGATACAGGTTTGGCCTGCTCTGTAGATGCTGGTTTCCCGTATGGATCATCTTTCTTTTTCTCTCCATCACCACATCCCATAAATAGCATTACGCTCAATACAGTCAAAATTGTTAGTGTTTTTTTCATTTTTATAAAATTTAAGTTGTGATAACATTTTCAGAACTATCTGTATGTGCATCTAGTCCTCGTTAAGTTGTATTTATTGATCAAATCTAAGTCGATAATCTTAAGAAAAACATGACAATAATCATATTTCGGACAATTTTATCCTCATTATGGTTAAAATTTGGAATTTAAGGTGATTTAATCAAATTTTAAATGGTAAAACCCTCTACAACAAACCTCTATGATAAAGCGAATATGAAAGAAAAAAAAATCCTTCAAGAGCCTTATTGGTCATACCTTGAAGGATAATTTGTCGAATTATGTTCGTAATTCCTCTTGTTGGAATTTGAACTAAAAATAGAAATTAGTTGCTTGGTGTATGTGTGAATAATTTTGGTTTGAATACAAACATGGCCCAAGCCCAATTAGTGGTATTGTTTCTGTTGCCACCTTTTAAAACTTCCATGGTATCTGTTGCAAACATGTGGGAATATCCCAATTGGAAATCAATATTTGAGGCGATTTTATAGCCAAATGAAAAATCTATTTCAGTGCCCAAATAATTGTCCTTTTCATTTCCAAAACTATCAAATACATTGGCAGCAGATGAAAATAGATGCGGCACCAATTGTAGTGTTACTTTATCCTTTTGATATTTTAATGGTACACTAATGTCCAATAGTCCGACAGAGTTGATATGATTTCCAACGTAGAAATAATCCATCCATCCATTAAATTTATGATTGGTTCCGAACAAAGGATTAAAGGAGTTGATTTTATTGGAGCCTGCGTCCATATCGGTACCAGAAAGCAATTCGGCGCCGAGGCCAAAAGTAAATTCTGAATTGATTTGATAATGTATGTTACCTGCTAAATTATAAGCACTCAAATTCCTATCGGCAATTTTTCCGGTTTGATAATAAGCCGAAGCATTCCCCTTCAATTGATTCTTTCCAAAGGTGATAAAAGCACCAAGCGTTTGATTATAATCCACTTCCTGTTTACCATTCTTATCGAATGTAAACCCTGTATTGAGTGCCAATAGGCTCAAGTTTACCTTATCAAAACTGGTATGGTACCAGACATATTGAAAAGCTTTGTAATTATTGACGTCATAATCGGTTTTAAACAGCGTTTCATCCTCTTCATTTAAGGCAAGACCCACGTCCAATCGGTTTATAGAATTTGGCTGATAGCTTGCTATAAAAGCATCGTGGCTTCTGCCCGTCTGTGCCCAATCCACATTACCGAAAATTCTTGAATCGTCATAAATTATTTCTTGCCGTCCCATTTTAAATGAGAACTCCGAATCCAATTTGAATGACGCCCATGCTTCATGGATGACGGTGCCGTTCACATCGCTGGCAGATAAGGTGCTGACCTCTCCCCAAGTTCTAACATTTTGCAAGGAAACATAAGCACTAAGATTGTCACTTGCATAGTTAAAATTGAGTCGCGAACGTTGTGATATAAACGTAGCAGCATCAGCTGCATCAGGAACTAAGGTTTTGAAACCATGCCTGTATTCAGCACGTGGTCTTAATTGAAGATCAATACCAAATTCTTGGGCAAAAAATGTCTGGCTCAATGTGGCAAAGCACATTAAAAGGAGTAGTTTTTTCATGAATTTTGTTTATTAGAATCTGTTATTATTGCGTTATCGTGTAGCCATTTCAGTTTTAGTCTATTGTATGGCGGCCACGGCTTTCTCAATATTTTGAACAGTGGCATCGGAATTGACACCAAGCCCCTCCTGTTGAAATACCATTTCACCTTGATCATTAAACACGGTAATAATGTTAGAATGTGAAAAATCAATTGGTGAAATTTTCATATAATTGACTGCCACAACGGCTGCAAACTCACGGGTATTGTCTTCTGAAGAACGTAAAAATAACCATGGGTGTTTATCCATATAATTTTCTTCTGCAAACGCCTTTAAGCGCTCAGGCGTGTCAACCTTAGGGTCGATACTTACCAACACCATCTTGACATTTTCTTTAGTGCTTTTTGACAATCGCTCTTCAATATTCCGCATATCGGCCACCAATCGTGGGCACGCTGCCTTACAAGAGGTATAAATCATGACTGTAACCAACACATCACCTTTTAAATCTTCAAACTGAAGGTCTTCGCCGTTTTGATTGGTCCATGTTGATTTTATATTGAAAATTGAAAGGTCTGAAATTTCATCTGCGCTTCTTTCTGATTCCGCTATCGTTTCAACGGGCACCAAATCCATTTTACAAACTGGGCAACTGCCTGGTTCATCATAGGTTTTATCACCTTCACATTCCATTGGGCAGTAATATGCTATGGCTTCATCCGATGATTTGGAACTGTCGTTTTTACATGCAGTAAATGCTATAAAAAGAATACTACAAAGAATAAAAAGTGTTTTTTTCATAATTGGTTTGGGGTTTCAATATCTTTGGCACATCTAAATCCGAGATTCTTTATCGCGAAATTGGCTTTTATACTTCCTCTAAAGGCGTAGCGCATAAAGGCTGCGTAGTTCATCAAATCAGTAGCACCCAACGAGGCGCTTCCGCAGAATAGATTATTGTCTCCATCTTTATCTTTTCTTGATTCGCCGGAAAGCATGACCGAATTAAAATCTGAGGTCCACTCCCATACTAAACCATGTAAGTCAGACACTCCCCAATAGTTTTTTGGATTTTGACCAATTTGATTTTCATTGGATCGTGGCGCTTCATACCAAGATAAAATCCGTTCATTATAAGATTTCTTAATACGAGCATCTTTAGTGGTTTCATCTGACATGGCGGCATATTCCCATTCATCCATAGTGGGCAAACGTTTACCTTGACAGTCGCAATAGGCCTTAGCTGCAAACCAACTGACATAGGTGACAGGACTATTTAATTTAGCGCCCTCACTGAGTTCAAAGTCATTCTTCCAATTCTTCAAGTACATGCCATCTGCAAATATTTTTTTAGCGTTTGACTTTTGCCATTCTGGAAATTGCTTGACAAATTCCATATACTGCTCATTAGTGACTGGATATTTATCCAAATCAAAATCTTTAACTTCAACTACTGTAGAATCCCTTCCATATAGAGGTATATATCGTGCGCCTTCAATACGCGCCATATCTTCAGATTGCCCATAACTAAATATGTGAACAAGAATCAAAACAAAGGACAATCTGAAGAATTTGGTACGCATGGTTTGTTGTTTTTTATTAATTAATTATCTGTGCTGTCAGTTGGTCGTCGTCGGTTGTCAAAAACATCATTTTGAACTTCTCCCGATCGGGACTCAACTGCAACTTCAACTTCAATTTCAATTTTAAATCTATCCCGATAGCTCGGAATTGACTTGAACTATTTTCTACTCTCTTTTACTTTCTTCACCATTTCCGGTGTTACTACGGTTTTATTGTTGCCCCAGCTGTTATAGACATAGGTCATTACATTGGCCACTTCTTCTTGTGAAATCATCTGAGCGGTCATGATACTGTTGTACTTCTCACCGTTTACAGTAATCTCTCCACTCAACCCGAAGAGTACCGCTTCAATAGCTCTGTCAACATCAGCATTTAGATAATCGGATTCAGCCAACGGCGGAAATGCATTTGGAATACCCTGCCCTTCTGATTGGTGACAAGCAATACAGGTTTGACCGTAAATTTGTTTTCCAAACTTCATTTGCTCATCGAACGATTTAGCAGGAATATCCGATTCTTTGACCTCGCTGGTGGTTGGCATTTTTTGAATTCCCGGACCTTCTGGAAGATAAATATTATCCATAAGCTCTCCCGAGTATATTTTTTCATTTTCCTCTCCTGTAACGTTCAACAGGCCTAAAGCACCTTTATTAAACGCTCTGAATATGGAGTGATCTACCAAGACATAAGATCCTGGAACATCTACTTTAAATTCTATCATTGCTGCACCACCGGCAGGAATCAAAGTGGTTTGAACGTTCTCATTAACTAGACTACCGCCCTCAACGGTTACCTTGTCAAATATTTCTCCAATAATATGGAAAGAGGACACTAAACCGGGCCCACCATTACCCATAAAGAGTCTTACGGTTTCACCTACTTTTGCGGTCAATGCGCCATCTCCAGTCAATGCACCAACACTACCGTTAAAGACCACATAATCTGCTTTTTCGTCAACAGCTTTTTGCATATCAAAAGGTTGTAGGCCACGCTCACCGTTAGGACCGGCAGTATAAAAATCACCCTGCATCACATAATATTCTTTATCAACCGGTGGCAAACCACCTTCTGGTTCTATCAAGATAAGTCCGTACATTCCGTTGGCAATATGCATTCCAACCGGAGCTGTAGCACAGTGGTACACATATAGTCCTGGAGCTAACACCTTAAATGAAAACACCTTTTCGTGCCCAGGAGCCACAAATGATGATTCTGCACCCCCACCTGGACCATTGACAGCATGTAAATCAATATTATGAGGTAGTTTATTGTCAGGGTGGTTTTGTAAATGAAATTCGATTTCATCACCTACACGAGCTCTAATAAAACTCCCCGGTACCGAACCTCCAAAAGTCCAGTAAACGTAACGCACTCCGTTTGAAATTTCACCTTCAGCTTCGAGAATTTCCATTTTAACGATAAGCTTTTTTGCTTTACGTTTCCCAACTGGTTTAGGTACATGAGGCGGTGCCGTCAATTCTGCAATCATCTCACGACTTACAGGAATATCTTCCGCAGCCGTATATTTTTCTTTTTTTTCATTGAAACAGCTAAATAAAAACACTGTTGCAATGAGTACTGTAAATTTTAGTTTTGATTTCATATTCTAGTTATAATTGGTTTATGGTTCAAAATTACCGATATACACATATATATAATATGATTTTTGTCATATTTCGGACATTTTTGTCCTATTTAAAAAAGCCACCTAACAAACAGACTCAAAGTCTGCATGTTACATGACCTAAAATATCATCCATCATTATATATATCATATATTTTTTCTATATTTTAAATGTCATTACCGGAAGATTGGCTCGATTTGCCAAATCTTCAGAAATACTACCTTCAAAAAAATGAGCCAATCCTTTTCTTCCATGGGTTGGCATCACGATCAAGTCAGCGCCAAAGAGATTTGAAAAATTCATAATCCCTTGTTGTATGGTATAGTCAGAAACATAATGCACTTTATTTAAGTTGTTCATATCTCCTTCTGCCTTCATTAAAAAGTTGGCCACGTTTTTCTCCATTTCCGTCGTGCTTTTAAAGTTCTCTCCAGGAACATTCACATATAATAAATGCACGTTGGAAGTTTCTCCCAACAAATTTAAAACACGTTTATAAACGTCCACACTCTTTTCTGTAAAGTCTGACGGAAAAATAACCGTTTCAAAATTTAAGTTGCTCGGTTTTTGCTTAATCACCAAAACTGGAAGTTTAGAATGACGTACTACTTTTTCAGTATTGGACCCTACAAAAACCTCGGTAAACCCACTTACACCATGCGATCCCATAACAATCAAATCGGCTTGATGTTCTTCTGCCACCTCACTGACCTCACTGAACACCTTAGAATATTTGACAATTGGCGTCACTTGGACACCTTTCAAATAATCCTTGCTCAAGAACTCATCAAATTTCTGTTGTGCAATTTTCAAGAAAAACAACACTCTTGGTTTGGGGCCATCATTTGAAGCGGTCAAAATGGCATCGGACATTTCTAACATGTGCAAAGCAAAAATCTCTGCATTATTCTTTTTTGCCAATATTGCAGCAGCTTCTAAAGCATATTCAGAATATTTGGAAAAATCTATGGGAACAATGATCTTTTTCATAGGTAGGTTTTATGTATTAAAATGATTAAAAATAAAAGGTACTAATATTTAGTTAAAGAGACAAATGAAAATCTCTATCAACTATATGTTTTAAAGCGCAAATTCTTACACAGTCATTGAAAACAATTGTGTTTCAGGTTTTTTTCTTTTTAAATGCAAATCAAAGGCCATGCAAACATTTCTAACAAATGGTTTCCCTTTTGGCGTAATAGTCAACTGCCCTTCGCTACGAACCAGCAAACCATCTTGTTCCATTTCTGTTAAATATGCCAAGATCTCTGGCAGCTCCTCAAAATAGAGTGTATTTGGTGTCCATGAGGTTTGGAAACGACACATCAAATTAAGAATGTGTTTTCGGATGATGAGATCTTCTGAATTTAAAATATGACCCTTCACTACAGGAATTATGCCCTCATTAACCAAATGGTAATAATCTTCCAAGTTCTTAACGTTTTGCGCAAATCCGTACCAACTATCGCTAATTGCCGATACGCCCAAGCCAATCATCGCCTTGGTTTTTGATGCGGTATATCCCATAAAATTTCGGTGGAGTTGATCAGTAATCATAGATTGGTACAAGGAATCTGATTCTAACGCAAAATGATCCATTCCAATTTCATGATAACCTGCCTCAAAGAGTAAGGTCTTCCCTAACTCATACTGCTTTCTTTTAGCCAATCCAGAGGGCAGATTACTCTCGTCAAAACCACGTTGCCCGTTGCCCTTTATCCATGGAACGTGCGCATAACTGTAAAAGGCGATCCGGTCGGGTTTGAGAAGCTTCGTTTTGGCTATGGATTCCCGAACATGTGCTTCGGTTTGAAATGGTAATCCGAAAATAAGATCATGTCCTACCGACGTATAACCAATGGCTTTGGCTTGCTCAGTCACTCGTTTGACATTCTCAAAAGGTTGGATTCTATGAATTGCTTTTTGCACGGTTTCATTATAATCCTGCACCCCAAAACTGACCCGTTTGAACCCTAGGTCATAAAAGGTTTGCAAATGCTCGGCTGTCGTGTTATTGGGATGACCTTCAAAACTGAACTCATAACCGTCGGCCAATGTAGCACGTCTTAAAATACAATTAATGAGCATGCTTAAATGTGTAGGCGAAAAGAAGGTTGGTGTACCGCCCCCAAAATGCATTTCTTTTATTATGGGTCTCGACGGTAACAGGTCGCAATAGAGGTCCCATTCTTTGACTAACGCATTTATATATGGAATTTCAACACTATGCTGTTTTGTAATTCGTTTATGACAGCCACAAAACGTGCATAGACTCTCGCAGAATGGAAGGTGGATATAAAGACTCAATCCTTCCTCTTCGTTGCTTTCGTTAAATGATGTAAAAAGCGAATCCTTCCATGCTTTCAAAGAAAATGTGTCATCAATCCAATACGGAACCGTAGGATAACTTGTATATCTTGGTCCAGCCACATTATACTTATCTATCAATGACTTTTTCATTTTTGTATCGATTAAATCTGCCTCAAAAATATCTTAAATAGGTTATTAAAAATATGATATAAGTCATAAAACTCCTTCGTTTTAAAGTAATTTTAGCCCACAGATCAACACAGGTCTATGGAAGCTTTTTGAGATGGATCTTAATATTTTACAATCCCTATAGCTAAATAGACGTAAAATTACTGTAACTTTAATCCTTCATAATTAATTTATAAACACTAAAAACAATAATCATGAAACGAATATCACTGATACTCTTAGCAGTTTGTGCTTTGACCATCACGACTTCTTGTAAAAATGACAAAAAGGAAACTAAGGTCGATGAAACAAAAGAAATATCAAAAGAGGCTCCTGTCAATGAAGTTATAAAATTGCAAGTGGCATTGGAAGCCAAAAGCGGCAGCGATGTAAAAGGTAACGCTGTGTTTACTGAAGAAGATGGCGTGGTTACTCTGGTTGTAGTCCTTGATGGACTTACCGAAGGTGAACATGCGATCCACTTACATGAAAAAGCTGATTGTTCAGCAGATGACGGCACCTCTTCCGGAGGACACTGGAATCCAACCAATCAACCACACGGCAAATGGGGCAGTCCGGATGGCTATCACAAAGGCGATATTGGAAACCTTCAAGCCGATGCCAATGGAAATGCAACCATTACAATGTCAACGGACGAGTGGTGTATTGGATGTGGCGATGCCAATAAAGATATTATAGGTAAAGCCATAATTGTGCACGAAGGTGTTGATGATTTTGTAAGTCAACCAACAGGTGATGCAGGCGGGCGTATAAGTTGCGGAGGAATTATTCAATAATCCGTCACGTTAAGATATCATGACAAACCTAAGCCACTTTAATTAAGTGGCTTTTTTCTTCTCAATTTTAAATTTACATAAGAATATCTAAATAATTTATATGCACTTAGACGTATTGATTTCAAAATTTCAACAAAAAGACGAAAAAGCATTTGGAGAGCTCTATCATATGTATGGTGATAGCATGCATGGCGTCATCTATAATATTGTGAGAGACCATACCATTGCGGAAGAAGTCATGCAGGATGTTTTTATAAAAGCCTGGAATAACGCAAACAGCTATTCCGCCGAAAAAGGACGATTTTTTACCTGGATTTTGAACATTGCCAGAAATGCTGCCATTGACAAAACGCGGTCTAAAGCATTTAAGAACTCCAGAAAAAACCTGGATGCTGAATATTTCGTAGATATTCTTCAACACAGTGATAATTTAGATAATCAGACTGACGCCATTGGCATCAAAAAGTTTGTGAGCCAACTTGCCAAAAAATGTATTGAAGTGATTGAGCTTTTGTACTTCAAGGGATTTACCCAAAAAGAAGCCTCAGAAACTCTTGACATGCCCATAGGCACCATCAAAACACGAAACAGGAATTGCATTAAGGAACTAAGAACTATTGTACTCAAATAATATGGATATCAACGCTTACATAGCATCTGGGATTTTAGAGCTTTACGTAGCCGGAGCACTCTCCGAGGACGACAACAAAGACGTCTATCAACTCATGCGCAAACATCCCGAAATCCTTCAGGAGGTTTTAGAAATAGAAGCTGCCATTATTGAACTTACCGCTGCCACCTCTAATAATAAGAGCACAGCAATACTTCAAAGCATCAAGGACAAATTAACCTTTACTCCATCAGACACCCAGACTAAAATCATTACAATTACTAAGCCGAAATACAATTGGTTGACCTATACTGGATGGGCGGCAGCGATAATTATTGGCGCCGGATTATTCTGGACGCTGAACCAGAATAAAACACTCGAATCCAATTTAAATACTGTCGAAACAGAAAATACATTTTTGGAGGAGCAGATTTCAATTTCCAGAGCTGAGCTTGCTGATTCAAAAGAATTGCTGGATTTCCTGCGTGATAAAAACATCATTTCAGTACCATTGGGCGGTCAAGGCGAATTTGCAAATAGCTACGCCAAAGTGTACTGGAATCAAGAGGATAACCGCATTTACTTAGATGCTCAAGGACTTCCTGAAGCACCATCAGGAAAAGTATATCAGGTGTGGTCTTTAAAACTCGATCCGTTAACGCCAACAAGTTTAGGAACCATTGATGATTTCAATACCGATGACAATAAAATATTTGCCATTGCCAATGCCTACAATAGTGAGGCCTTCGGAATTACATTAGAACCGGAAGGTGGTAGTGAAACACCAACTATGGATCAATTATACACTTTGGGTATGGTGAGCGCGCCAGCGCCATAAAGAAAATCTTTTTTGAAAGAATCAGCAAAGTCCTATTAATTTAGGGGCACAACTATTTTAAGAAAGCTATGTATATATTGTGTCTACGGAATCTTAAGTTTAAAAGGATGAAAAACCGATTATATGAAATACCTTTTTACAATAATATTATTAGGAATATCAACAATTAGTTTCTCTCAACTTAATTGGACTTATGAAAAAGTTCAAAAAAAATATGGCATTGAAAATATTACTCAAAATAAAGCTGAGGAAAAATTATTTCAGGTAAAAGCATTAAACGAAACTGAATCCATAAAGTTTACCTATAACCTTGAAAACATAGTGGATATAATTGAAATTGAAAGCTCAAAACCAATAAGTAATGACAGGTTCCATAAACTGGCACGAGAGCTCAATCCGAAATTTAAATTGACTTCTACCGCCGAGGCGAAAACCTCAAACTTTTATTACGATTCCAAAAATCAACTACTCAACGTTAAAGTTTATAAAACAATTAAAAAGTCTGAATTGCATAAGATTTTTTTCATAGCTGACCCTGGAGTCATCGCGGCGTTAATTCCTGACATTGCAAATTGGAAATAAGTACCACGCTCCCCTATAATCGATGGATTGTCATTGCTCTCTTTAAAATCTAATCGGATTTTAATTTCAGTTTTATTTACTTACTTTAGTGTCTTTACAACTAACCGGTTTTAGTTAAACCCGTTAATAATCGTTGATAAGAACCGTAAAAAACAACCATTATGAGTAATTTAAAAACCATTAAATCGGAGATTGATAATTATGCCAATAGCTCAAAATTGACTGGATTACAAATTGTTGAAAAGCTCGAAAAACACTATTTCAATAAAAAAGTGAACGAAAATTTAAAGTTGTATAAAAAAGGTAAGAAAAAAGTGAGCGATATAACAAAAGACTTAAAAATATCACCACGAAAATTTTACGCCATTTTGAAGGAGAAGAAAATTGAACATAAAAAATACAATAAGCAATAATCAAAAATACCGCATTTGACATTTCGTACCACAAGCTTATATGTATTGACCTTTACAGGGATGGAAAAGCTTAAAAACCCGCTGGCGGATATAAAATTGAGAAACTTGGAGTTTTAAACTGTACTACAAAGTTTGAGAATAAGATTGATGTTTTTATTATTTACCTGTTCATTCTTTGGGCAAGAAGAACCTATAGTTTTCTACACTGAAGGCGGAGAAAAATAAGTAAACAACAATTTATTGAGACCAAGGATTACAGATAGATTTTAGACTTATGTTTTAAGAACGATACAACTCAAATCGATTTATTGGTTACACGGAAAAAATTTGGTCAACTCGATTAAAAATCTTTCAAAAATCTAAAATCCTATCTGACCGAATTGAGTAATAAGCAAATTGACATAACTCAAAACATTGCCATTAACTATTTGACAGCATATCCCAAAAAGATGAGACCACAACCTCACGATCAGGTGGAATGTTTTGAAGAGAGATTACCTGAAAAAACTATATACAATAGCGAAGGTTAATCAGGTTCTGGATGAATTCAATTGAATGTGATAACCTCATATATTTTCATCATAAAAAAATAAATTGGATAGCTGATAAGGAACAATATACTTAAAGAGCTGTTTTTCCTTTAGGAAATGAGCTACGGAAATTATAATTTAATAAAGCCAGACGATATATCCTATTATTTAGGAGAACATAGTTAAAACCAAATTTGGGAAAATTCTAAATTATTCTTCTTTTAGTTACAGAATGTCATTACGATCAGAGTGTTTTTTCAATCTACTCGAAAAATGCTTATAATCCATACTACCAAAATTTTAAAATGGAAGGCTCTCGATTAACCTTTTAATTTCTTTAAATTCGCAATTGACATTGCCATGCGTTTCTTGGTAAATGACTAAAGCCTTGCTCAATTAAAAGAATTATGTTGAAAAGAATTTTTATTTACAGTATTTTTTCTGTCCTATTGTCATTGACAATAGTATCCTGTGGATCTAGTACAAACTTAGGCACACCCTCTCCTACCGTCAATTCTAAAGCGTCACAAAAAAAGCCTTATGTGCTATTGATTTCCTTAGATGGTTTTCGTTGGGATTATGTAGAAAAATACAAACCTCAGCATCTCAGTAATTTTGTTGAGAATGGTGTCAGCGCCAAATCGCTGATCTCAACCTTCCCTTCTAAAACATTTCCCAACCACTATTCCATTGCCACAGGCATGTATCCTGACAATCATGGCATTATAAGCAATTCCTTTTATAGCACTAAGAAGGACAAAATCTATAGCATCCGAAACCGAGAGGTTGTGACCGATGGCGATTTCTACGGAGGCACCCCAATCTGGAGTCTCGCTGACCGAAATTCTATGGTTACCGCAAGCTATTTTTTTGTAGGTTCTGATGTAGAAATACAAGGTATAAGACCAAGCTACTCTAAAGATTATGATGGCAAGGTAAAAAATGAAACCCGAATCTCACAAGTATTAGAATGGTTGGCCTTACCAAAAAAAGAAAGACCACATTTAATAACCATGTATTTTTCGGATATGGATGATACAGGTCATAGATATGGTCCCAATAACGAAGCAGAAATTCAAAAAACACTCCATAGTTTGGATAAGAATTTAGGCGTCTTACTCACTGGCCTGAAAGCATCCGGTTTGCCTATAAACATCATCATTGTCTCAGATCATGGAATGGCAGCGCAATCTACAGATAAACTGATACCGATTGAACGCATTCAAAATAACGATTTGTTTCTTGCCATCGATAATGGGTCAATGGTCAACATTCATCCGAAAAAAGACGTTGAAACTGAGGTTGTACTCGACTACCTAAAGCAAAAAGAAGATCATTTTAAGGTCTATAAAACGGAAGACACTCCAGGATTTGAATATACACCAAAAAATAAGGATTGGGGTGCCATCCAATTGATACCAGATGTTGGCTATTATTTTTCTAATGCAAAAAATATAGCACTTTTGAACCAAAACAACATTAAAACTATTGGTGTGCATGGCTTTGACAGCAACGACAAAGATATGCATGGGATATTTTACGCCAATGGTCCTGCCTTTAAAACTGGACATACCATACCTTCATTTCAAAACATTGATATTTATCCGTTAATCTGTGACATTCTAGGTTTTGAGATCCCTGCTAACATTGATGGCTCATTAAGCATAGTGCAAGATATTTTGAAACCTGACAATGATTGATTAAATTGTAGAAGTGGAGAACCACTAGGGTGATCACAACCGACATCTATAACTTTAAAGCTATAAAATCATGGAAAAAGTAACGCCACCAAAGGTAAAAACATTAGCAGAAGGCAGCGTATTGGTCGCCAAACAAATGCAGGCCGACGCCGGTCAACTATTGCCAGAACATCTTGCCAATCTCGAATCCATTGTGTTTGTCCGTGAAGGCGAATGTATCTTTAAAATGCACAATGAAGAACAAATTTTAAAACAAGGCGATACGATTATTGTACCACCCGAAGTCAGGCATCAAATTAAAGCCATTACCGATTTTAAAGGGGTTCATTTTATGCCCAAAGAGATCAAGTTTAAGTTCTTCTGACTCGTTATTTCTGCTTAATAAATCGCTCCGTATGCGTGTAATTGGAGGGGTACGCGCCTACCTGCAAGGATAATGGGCGTAAGGAAAACTCGAAATCCAAAGCTTCTACCTTGCCATCTTTGCCTAAATGGAATTGCATAAATTCTTCACGTTGCGCAGGGTTTTTCCAAACTGCCCTAAAGGTGTCGTAATGCCAATGCTCAAGTTTAGCTTCCAAACCATCGGTGTCCCAAAAATGTAATACCAATTCCTCACCCTCTTTTTTAACTTCTACTTGTCCGTATCCCTCAGATTGGTATAGGCCTATATAGGCATCCAAGTCTAAGCTCGGCTTTGTTTTTAATATTTGAGCTTGATGAATTTTTTCTCGGGCTTCTGCAGCTCGTGCAAATGACCTTTTATAGCCTTGTAAATATCGCTCATTCCAATCGACATCACTTTTTCCTAAATAGGCATCCATCACCCGATAAGCAACAGCATTGCCCAAGCTATTGAAATTGTTACCTACCACAATGATTCCCAATTCCAATTCCGGCATGAGATACATGGCCGTATTGAAACCATCGGTTGCACCACCGTGGGTTAATACACGTTTTCCATTATAATCGGTAATGGTCCAGCCAAAACCATAGCTGCTCTGTGCTGCCATGGCATCTGCTGATGGACGGGCCATCTGTGGTTTGTGGATCTCATTCATTTGTTTCTCACTAATAATGGTTTTCCCTTTATACTCGCCAGCAACTCCCAATTGCATCAACATCCATTTATTCAGGTCGTTTATTGATGCGTTGACACCACCGGCAGGCCCGGCATTATCCCAATTTCTTCTTGAAATCGGCACTACTTTTCCTCTAATCTCTTGATGTGGATAGGCTTGATTATCATTAGATTTTATCTGAGTGATGCTTGTACTTGCAGAATTCATTTCAAGTGGCTCAAATAAGCGTTCTTTTAAAAAGTCGTCCCAAGTGCGTCCATCAGCATATTCAATCATCTGCCCTGCTAAGGAGTACATGACATTATTGTAAACAAAAGATGAACGGAACGGTTTTTCCAGTTCCATATAGCGCATCTGATACAGAACGCTGTCTCGTGAGCTATTGGTCATAAACTGAAGTCTGTTACCTAATTTTCGTCCCAATCCCACCCGATGGATCAAAGCATCGCGAATGGTGATTTCCTGGGTCACCCATGAATCTTTTAACTGAAACCAAGGCATATGTTTTGTGATTTTATCATCCCAATCTATTTTTCCTTCATCTACCAAAATACCAAGGGCTGCAGCGGTCATGTTCTTACTGACCGAGGCAATACTGAAAATGGTATTGGCATCAACCTTCTCCCCACTTCCCAAACGTTTTTCTCCAAACCCTTTAGCATAAACCACTTCACCATCTTTTACAATACCCACTGCCATACCAGGAATTTTCCAATCCTGTCTGCTTGATTCCACCCACGCATCGAAATTCTTAGGCAACGATTCTTGGGCCACAATTGAGGTAAAAAATAAACTTACAAAAACGAATAACACTATCTGATAGCGCTCAAAAGAAATAGAAGTCATAATAAATTGATTTTAAGCAAAGATACTGACAAGTTTACACATCTACCACCATGTGATTAACATGCAATAAATATCGTAAGTTAGTGGCATAATCAGCCCTGAAAGGGCGACATATTTATCCCCAGGGTGACAGTCCTGGGTAGCTCAAATAGGACTATAAAAAACGAAACCTATGTCACAATCATTAGTCAAAAATTATCTGCACATTGTATTCAGCACCAAGTACCGCCAAAAATTAATCGATGAATCCATCGAAGATGAACTCTATAAATATCTCGGTGGCACCTGCAACAATTTAGGGTGCCCGGCTATAAAGGTCGGCGGTTATCAAGATCACGTCCATATTCTGTGCTTATTATCTAAAAATATAACGTTGGCAACGCTTATGTCGAAATTGAAAGCTAATTCCTCAAAATGGATAAAAACGAAAGGGGATGCGTATCGACAATTTTATTGGCAGAATGGTTATGGCGCATTTTCTTTAAAAGCTTCAGAGGTTGATGTGGTCATTCAGTATATCGCCAACCAGAAAGAGCATCACAGAAGCAAAACTTTTCAGGACGAATATCGTGCATTCCTCGAGAGCAACCAGATGGAATATGATGACCGCTATATCTGGGATTAGAGAAGAATGTCTAAGTAAACAAAAACTTAGTATTAGTCAAGTATCTCGCCCTTTCAGGGCTTAATTTCTCATGACATTCATAACTCAAGACTGTCGCCTTGAGTTATGCTATGGCGCCCTTTCAGGGCTGTATCCCTTATAGATATACATTCTCACTTCTCAAGTCTACCGCCTTGAGTTATGACATGACGCCCTTTCAGGGCTACATTCTGATCTCTGAAATATAATGACGAAAATTATGAGCTTTATGAGCTCTGAAAGAGCGCCATATATTAGCATTGGGCTAATGAAAAACACCAATTCACCAAACAGCCCTGAAAGGGCGACATACACATTATTCCCCAGACATTCATAACTCAAGACTGGCGTCACGAATTATGAAGTGGCGCCCTTTCAGGGTTACATCATGTTCTCTGAATTATAATGGCGAAAATTATGAGCTTCATGAGCTCTGAAAGAGCGCCATACATTAGCATAGTGCGTAGGCCTATGCTAATAAAAAACACCAATTCACCAAATAGCCCTGAAAGGGCGACATACACATTATTCTCCAAACATTCATAACTCAAGACTAGCGTCACGAATTTTGAAGTGGCGCCCTTTCAGGGTTACATCATGTTCTCTGAATTATAATGACGAAAATTATGAGCTTTATGAGCTCTGAAAGAGCGCCATACATTAGCATTAGGCGTAGACCTATGCTAATGGAATAAACCAATTTACCATTTAGCCCTAAAAGGGTGGCATACAGGTTATTCCCCAAACATTCATAACTCAAGACTAGCGTCACGAATTATGAAGTGGCGCCCTTTTAGGGTTACATCATGTTCGCTGAATTATAATGGCGAAAATTATGAGCTTTTGAGCTCTGAAAGAGCGTCATATATTAGCATTGGGCGTAGACCTATGCTAATGGAATAAACCAATTAACCATATAGCCCTGAAAGGGCGGCATACTCATTATTTCACAAGTTTATAAAATCGCGTTGGTCGGTATTTATTTGAAATTTGTAGTTCCTTTTTCAGTGCTCCTTCACGATCAAGAGCATAGACCCCATTGAAATTAGGCGCAATGGCATTGGGCACCACCATAAAAAGTCGGTCGTCCACAATATTGAACACATTCATCCGCGAGGCTGGATTGGATGCTGGCACTTCCAATTTGACGTAATTTTCGGGGGAAGCAGTATCAAATTCATAATAGGAAAGTTTTAAGCCATTCCGAGTTTCGACCTCTTCACTGGACTCAAATAAATAAGGATCCTCGGATATGTGCAGATATAGTTTATTATTATACGACATTATCGATTGCGCGATCCTACCCTCTCCAAACAACGATTCAATATCAATCTCCCATTCCTCATCAAATTCTGTTTCACCAGCTTTGATTCTAAAGATTTTTGAAGGTGTATGCTCATTAAATTGATTCCAGCCCCAAGAACAGAAGTATAGATTTCCGTCCTCATCTTTAGTCGTCGGATTATTTTCTGAAACAAAAAAACCAACTGTTTTAGCGCCGTGATACTGAATAATTTTATCGAAGCTAACACTCGGTATATCAATAACCGCCAAATAGAAATTTTCTTCGTCTTCAGAAATCAGATTGAAATTAGCTTGTTCCAAAAACACAACACTCACATAAAGTTTATCGTCTTTATAATCCAACACCAACGATCCCGTTCTTACCAAGTTATTCCCAAAGTCATCCTCAAAGCTCACATCAGGTCGAAATGCTTTAATATAAGGGCGTAAATCTAATGCGTCTCCCAGTTGCATCGTCAATGGATTGAAAGACTGAATGGTTTGTCCGCCACTGTCTTCGTTATAATAAAAGCCCAAGCTATCGTTTACCAAAGCCAACTTACGAGACGGAAAGAGGTTGCCCTTGCCAATATAGATTTCGCTATCAATAAACACTTGGTCGGACGTATTCAGGCTGAGTCGAAAGAGCCCAGGTGTGGACGAATAGCCTCTTTTATCCTTGGCCATACTAAAGATGAAATTCTTGAAGAACTGATGTCCTGATGACGTTGACGGATCTGAATTGACAAAAATTTGATTGTCTTGAATCAGATCATATTCCTTATCGGCTTCCAATCCCTCCAAATCAAAATTAAAAAATCGGGTGATATCGGCTGTGGAAGCATCCTCGGTAGCTAAAACATAATTATTGGAAGTATAATCCAACTTTGGGTTTTTATTCTCATCATCCAGATTTTTAACCTCACAGGACATCAATCCGAACAACAGGGCACCAACACAAAAGTGATATATAATTGAAGACTTCATACGCTTAAAAGCTATAGGTTATTTTCATTCTAAAATGTCTGCCTGGGCTTTGCATTTTAAATTCGTTATAGATGTTCTCGTTAAGGACATTTTTAAGCTCGGCACTAAAGGATATGCTTTGTTTGGTAAAATCACGAACATAAATAAACCCGATGTTATGAGTGTGCTGGTTTGGTATAATACGGCTGGTATTGACTTTTGAATTTCCAAAAAGACCCAAAAACCCATCTGGCTCAAATTGTTTTTCAATATAGTCGAGATAATACTGATGCACATAAGAATAATCCCAAAAAAAGGAGAGATCTGTAGATAGTTTTAACAACTCTTTGATATTGTACGAAGCACTGACATTGCCATAATAAAAAGGCATATTAGCAATCCGGGCATCTTTAAAATGCTGATTGTTTAGGTATTTATCTCTAGATGATTGTAAGCGGAAGTCATTCCAAGTTAAGTTCCCCGAGAGCTTCAACTTTTCTACAGGCTCATAATTTGCTTGTAGCTCTACGCCCAAGCCTTTCACATTATCAAGATTGAGATTGATGGCTTGATATTGATTTAAATCTTTTAAACGAATCAGGTTCTGGGTATCGCGATAGTAGGTATTTATTTCAAATCCAAAAGCTTCAGCCGCATAGGTATATCCCAAATTTATATTTTTACTTTCCTCTGGGGTCAATTCATAATTGGCCACAATGAAATTATTGTCGCCGAACAATTCTTGCTGCTCCGGCAGTCTGAACGTATTTTCGTAAGACACCCGAACATAACTTTTCTCGTTGATATTATATTTTAGGGCCTGCGCGAAGCTCAAACCTCTATTGACCACTTCCTTATCCACAATATGCTCTTCCAACGGATTATCAGACGCATTGTAGCGACCGGTAAAGTTGCCAAATAAAAATTTGAATTGTGTGTTAGATTCCAATCGCCTATCAAAAAATTGGGCGTTCAAAGCAAAGTTGGTAATGAGCTTATTATAGGTAGTTCCATTCAGATTCTGATCGCCAAGATTGGATTTTCGCTTATAATTACTATAAACCGTATTGTTCTCTATTTGAAAATAATTACTAATCAAATAATTTAGATTGGTTCGGGAAGTGAATTGCTCAAAATTAGTATGCATATAACCGTTCTCAAGGAGCATATTCCCCATTTCAGAAGCCGAATTTGTGGAATGTGCCACGCCCTTCCAGTCATAATACACATTTTTCCCTTGGTCAAAAACTTCAAAATCAATTGTACTATAAACCAAAAATTGGTTGATGCTCAATTTGTTTTCGAAAAAATGGTTCTTGTATTTCAGTGATGGAATGAAGTTTCCACGTTCCTGTCGGTAAACTTCTCCAAAAGGTCTGGCTCTGGAAAACGGATCGTTTTGAATATCTCTTTTCAGCCCATAGGAGTTCACTTTAAATTCAAAGGATTCGGCCCAGGATAATTGTCGCGCTTCTAAGGAAAACTCTAAAGAATGCTGATTAAACCCATTGTGGAATAGGCGCTCTCTAATATAGGCCACTTGACCGCTATTGGGGTCTTTGTAAGGAAGATTATCAACCTTATAATTGTTTTTAGAATAGTTATAAAAACTGTTGACACCAAGAAAAAGGTGATCGTTTAATTTTATGTTTGCATTGGCCGTTGCGATATGCGTATTGTAAGATCCAGTTTCATAAGACACCGTGCCGGATGTTTTTTTACTGGATTTAGGGACAATATTGATGGCACTGCCCAAAGCATCCACGCCTATCTTGGTAGGCAAAACACCTTTGTAGATTTCCACACGGCTAATAGCATTGGTAGGTACTTTTGTCAAGCCAAAATTAGAACCTAAATAATCGATGGGAATATCATCATACAAAAACTTGACGGCATTGCCAGTAAAGCCACCAACAATAATATTACTGGCTGATCCAAGACCGCCAACATTCCGTATTTTCACCCCTGGACTCTTATCGACCAAATCTTCCACAGAATTGGCACGCCTTGTATTGGCTTCCACAGAGATAATGTTAGCCTTAATGGCGCTGCTCTTTAACTTTTCGCTGATGCTAAGCGTTCGGAGTTTTATCTCATCAAGATTATAAGTCATCATTTTGATGTAGAGCGTCACTTCCTGCACTTCACCTGCACTGACTAAGACGTTTTCGATGTCAAACTGAAAGCCATCGTACACGGGATAAATATTATAGAAACCGGAAGGTAGATTCTTAAATACAAATTCCCCCTTGTTGTTGGTCAGCGTGCGCGCATTGGTTTCGACCAAACGAATTTCAACATTTTCTATCTGGTCATCAAGTAAGTTGATCAGCTTCCCTTGCAGTGTTCCGGAATTCTGTGCCATAGAAAACACAGTAAAACACATTAAAAAAAAGGGTATAAAATTCCTAAGCATAGAAAGGAGGAGCCATTTAAAACTCCTAATTATTTTATCTGCATCGGGCGCATTCCTACTGTCTCAAACTCATATTGACAGATGCAGAATGCGCCCAAACAGACATTTAAAGCCCGACATGGAGCTTTTAATTAAAATCGGAAAATTTATCTTGGACCATCAAAGAATCCACAATAATAAGGCTCACCATCAGAATCGGTCAATACTGGTGACTTACTTTTGTCAATAGGTTCTTTTACAAGCGTAAAGTTGGCTTCAGACCCATTGCCCATTTTTGATTGAAAGGTCAAGGTTAACTTACCATCCACCTGTTTGGTTTTAATGTTCTGAGGATTTAAGCCAAAGTTATAAGGAGGACTCATTGGGTTAGTTTGCTCAATTTTAAAGTCCTTGCCATCCCCTTCCCAGGTCCAATACTCTTTGGCATAAGGATCAAACAATGGACGCTCAGAATCAGCCAAAATAAAATAGAATTTGGAGTCTGCATGAAATTCATAGCCAGTAACAAGTTCCACAATACAACCATCACTGGCAGGGATTCCACCTTCTGTCATGGTAATAAAATCCACATTGGTCAATCGCCATTCGCCTACTAAGCTCACCGTGTCGTCTGTGCCATTATCGTCGTCGCTAGAACAAGAAAAAAACACCAATCCAAAAACGACGGCACTCAATAAAACTAATTTTTTCATAGAATTTGATTTTTTAAAATTTCATGCAAATTTAAGCCTTATTTAGAATAAGACTAAATGGAATCACTAGTTTTTCCAAAATATTTAAAATTGATCTCGAAATCTAAAAATCACATGACTGCCATTAAGAATTTAACGGTGGATGATAGAAAATGACGTTGTAAATTTCAGAAAAAGTACTGTATCACCGAGTTAAAATGACATCTGGTATGATATAAGTCATTTGATTGTTCTGTTTTATTTTGTAATTTTCAGGTTAACACTAATACTATCATTATGAAAAAATATCTCATCATCTTTATACTACCCGCTTTGATTGCCTGTGGAAATAAACAAAAAGAAAAATCGAACGATGGATATGAAGATCTGCACCCTATTGCCACCAACTTCTTCCAACCAATTTCATCATTGGATCTTGAAACACCAGATGCTGACAAAGTGAATCTGGGCAAACATTTATTCTTTGACACCCGTTTATCGGGAGAAGGGAATATCAGCTGTAATTCTTGTCATAACCTAAATACTTATGGTGTGGACAACGAACGCTTTTCTCCAGGGGATGCTCCCGGAACTGTAGGTGGTCGAAATTCTCCAACCGTATTTCATGCGGCACTCCACAAAATGCAGTTTTGGGATGGTAGAGCTGCGGACGTGGAAGAACAAGCTGGGGGTCCAATTTTAAATCCGTTGGAACATAATATTAAAGACGAGCAACAACTGGTTGACCGATTGAAAGAAGTAGATCTATATCTTGAGCTTTTTTCAAAGGCTTATGATGATGAGGACCCCATTACGTTTGATAATTTAACCAATGCCATCGGGGCTTTTGAACGCACATTGATACCTGAAAGTAGATTTGACAAGTATTTAGAGGGTGACCAATCCGCATTGAACACTAATGAGAAAAGAGGATTGAAAGCCTTTATCGATTCCGGATGTATTACCTGCCATAGTGGTCCTGCATTGGGTGGTCAGATGTTGCAGAAGTTTGGTTTGTTCCATGATTATTGGAAACATACAGAGTCCGAAGCTGTCGATCTTGGATTGTACGATATCAGCGAAAGAGAATCAGAGAAATATTTCTTTAAAGTCCCTGGATTGCGAAACATCGTTCATACCGCTCCTTATTTCCATGATGGATCCGTACAGGATTTGGATGATTCCGTAAGAATTATGGGGAAACTCCAGCGGAATGTTGACCTGTCCGATGAGGAGGTGAATGATATTGTAGCGTTCTTAGGCAGTCTTTCTTCAGATATTCCAGAGGATGTAAAGCAATCGCCATTTGAAATGTAAAAAACAAGAAATTGAGATTAGAAAAAGCCAGTTTTACAGCTGGCTTTTTTTTCTGCGATCATTTTAAAAATCTGATCACTTCATTTTAAGATTAGAATATGAACAAAAATCAAACATGTAATCGCAAGGCTCAAAACCAAACTCCTCAGATGATGTAAGGATACGGAATACAAACAAAATCATAGTGTCATTCAAAACCAATCCCTGCATAATACCATGTTAACAATGTAAGTTCGCATTCAAACCCGTTCATTTACCGTTCTATTTCACCTGCTCGTTCTGGTCTGGCGGGTTTTTCATCATTTCCATCCGCCTCGGCGGATGCAAAATAGTAGCAGGGTTTTATAACGAAAAAGCAACTTCATTTTCTGTGCAACATCACAAAATTAAATCGGTATAAAATCCAAATGACCATAAAGTTGATTTGATAAAAATAAAAAGAAGTATATTCGCAAAAATCGAATGTAGGAAAGTGTAAACTATGAGTTTAACCAGTGAGAATATTTTATTAGTAGGTTCTATCTTGCTTTTTATAAGCATAATCGTGGGTAAAACTTCTTATAAATTTGGTGTTCCTACATTGTTATTATTCTTGACTATTGGTATGCTGGCCGGTTCTGAAGGCATTGGTGGCATTCGCTTTGACAACCCTAAAAACGCACAACTTATTGGCGTCATTTCACTTAATTTCATCTTATTTTCAGGAGGTCTGGATACCAATTGGAGCTCCATAAAACCCATTCTTAAGGAAGGGGTTATTCTCTCAACCCTTGGCGTTCTTCTCACTGCACTTTCACTTGGTGGCTTTGTCTATTATGTCACCGACTTTACCATTTACGAAAGTATGCTTTTAGGCTCCATCGTTTCATCTACAGATGCTGCCGCGGTGTTCTCGATTTTACGTTCAAAGAGCCTGGCGCTGAAAAAAAATATCAGACCAACCTTAGAGCTGGAAAGCGGTAGTAATGATCCGATGGCCTATGTATTGACTATTGCTTTTTTAACATTAGTAATCAATCAAGATCAAGGCATTAGCTCTGTTGTTCCTATGTTTTTACAGCAAATGGTAGTTGGAGCTGCCGCAGGTTTTGGATTTGGCTATCTCAGTAAACATATCATCAATCGAATCAATCTTGGATTTGAAGGCCTCTACCCCGTACTGGTTATTTCAATGATGTTCATCACTTTTTCGGCCACCGATTTTGTTGGTGGAAACGGCTTCTTAGCCATTTACATTTGCGCGGTTTACCTCGGAAATCAAGACATCATCCAAAAGAAAACCATTTTAAAAATGTATGATGGTTTAGCCTGGCTTATGCAAATCGTCTTGTTCCTTACATTAGGGCTATTGGTATTCCCATCTAAAATAGTGCCTTATCTTGGTGTAGGGATGCTCATTTCCTTATTCCTAATCATTGTGGCGCGTCCTGTGGCCGTTTTTATAAGCCTGGTCTTCTTTAAAATGAAATTGAGAAGACGCTTCTACATTTCGTGGGTTGGTTTGCGTGGTGCCGTTCCGATTGTGTTTGCAACCTATCCGCTATTGGCCGGCATTGAAAAGGCCGATATGATTTTCAGCATCGTGTTTTTTATATCGGTTACCTCGGTACTTATTCAAGGCACCTCATTGGGCGTGGTGGCAAAATGGTTAAGGGTTGGCATTCCAGAACAAGCCAAAAGGATTACACCAATAGATGAGTTGCTATTGGATCTCCCGAAATCGTCATTGCAGGAATTTACGGTTTCGCCCGAATATTCTCCAGTAAATAAAAGAATTGTCGATTTACATTTTCCGCCCGAGGCATTTATCGTTATGATTAAACGTGATGATCAATATATTCGACCTGGAGGCTCCACGGAAATTAAAGCTAACGACGTTTTGATGGTACTTGCAGATAGACCTGAGGACTATCAAAAGGTGGAAGACTGCCTTTACCATCCAAAATATGCCAGATCTTCATAACTAAACATGAATCAGTTCAGAGCCCATCCGGTCGGCACGGTCGAAAGGCATGAGATATGATTACGCGTTTGTCTTTTCAATTAAAACAAGCCTTGAGATTTTAAACACACTGGTGGGAATAGGCATAGATTTTGGTTATTTTCAGTATATTAGGGGTCAACTAAATACATGGTCCTCTAAAGTCTCAAAAGGATTCTGATAATTGGTAAAGCAATCCATACATCCGGAAGAAACTGTACGAAAAACACCAAAATTGAAAGTCATGAAAAAAATAGCACTAACCTTACTTTGTACGTTCATAACATTAGGAATTCATGCCACGGGTATCATTGGCGCATGGGAGCGTTTCTCAACATCTGAAAATGGCGAGCGCTTGAAAAACGTACTCGTTTTTGTGGATGGCTACCAAGTGTTAACAACCTTTGATGCCACTACTGGAAAATTCGTAAAAACAGTAGGCGGTAGCTGGACATTTAATGGCGATGTACTTACAGAAACGGTAGAATTTGATACAGAAAACCCAGAACGCGTTGGCACTCAAACAAGTTCTCAAGTCCGTATTGAAGAAAATAATCTTGAGATTTTAGATGGAAATCTTAAATTCACAAGAATTGACCGTGGTCAACCGGGAGCACTACAGGGCGCTTGGCTCATGTCCGGTCGCGTTGTAGATGGCAAGGCCCAAACGCGTGATACGAGCGGTCCACGTAAAACGATGAAAATTCTATCTGGAACCCGTTTTCAGTGGATTGCCTACAACACTGAAACCAAACAATTTATGGGTACGGGTGGAGGCACCTATACTACGATTAATGGTGAATACACTGAGAACATCGAATTCTTTTCAAGAGACGATTCGCGAGTTGGCATGAGCTTAAAATTCAACTACGAACTGATTGATGGACAATGGCACCATTCGGGGTTCTCCAGTAAAGGCGATCCTATCCACGAGATTTGGAGCCTTAGAGAATGATTTAAAGCGATTGAAATAAAGGTTTTAAACTAATTTAAGGATTTATAAAAGCATCCCTATTCATTTTAATAATATGGAAAACCAAGACTTTAAGATGAGCATCAAAACCGTTTGGGTTTTAGTGATTACCAACAGCTTGCTGATGATTGTTGGCGCTTTGGGAAAAATTCAAAATTGGGGTTTTTCCCAAACGCTATTGGTCATGGGACTGATCCTTTTCTTCATCACATGGATCATTATTTTGAGCGATATGTTAAAGCACAACATATACCATAAAACTTTTTGGGTTTTGACCATGTTCATTATGCCTTCAATTTCATCTATCTTCTATTTGATTCAGAGAAACAAGTTATTGAGACTTGGAGAAAAGTTTTCGTAAGCCTTTCTGAAATATAGAAGATAATTTGGTGAGTTTTCATCCCCAATCTTGGCGCAGCCTTTCAATGTTTAAAGATGACGCATTTTCAAACTATGAATATTATTTAAAGAATTACTTGCGATTGGTGCGCGGTTATTGACAACGATTTTAATGAGTGGCAAAACGGTACATCCTATTACTTTCATGCGTGCCGCAGTCATTATATATCCATGAATTTGAATGTTTTCAGTATATGAGATGCTTGTATAGATAAGTTGGCAAACATTCCCCACACAAGAAAAACCTGTTAATTTCTTTCGCTAACGAGTAAAACTTTTGTGTAGGAAAATTATAGTAAATTTTACGTTAGTCAGAATTAAAAACTCACACAAAAGTTTACATTTAACGAAACCTTATTTATATTTGTATCAAATTTGATTTTCAATAAGAATGATAAAACGATTTGAAACGAAATTGCTCGAAGAAGCTTTTGAATTTATAGAAAAGCAAAACCTAAAAGCAAGGAAAAAGATATTTCAAAATATAAGAAGAGCCGAACAACAATCTGATCCAAAATTCTTTAAAAAACTGACTGATAATATTTGGGAATTCAGAACTTTATATTCTGGAGTTCAATACCGTCTTTTAGCATTTTGGGACAAGGATGATAAGACCGAGACGTTAGTTTTTGCAACTCACGGAATTATTAAGAAAACAAGCAAAGTGGATAAAAAAGAAATCGACAAAGCGGAGAAAATAAGAAACACATATTTTAAAAATAAAAAGAAATGAAGAGTTACACTTTAGACCAAGCAGAAGACCTTTTAATTGGAAAAAAGGGAACTGAAGAACGAGATGAATATGAATTTGAGTTGAAACTTGAATTGATTGGCGATATGATAAAAACCGCGCGAAAAAAACGAAAACTGACTCAAGAGCAATTAGGAGAATTAGTTGGAGTAAAAAAATCACAAATATCGAGACTTGAAAACAGCACTGGTAACGTGACTTTTGAAACCGTAATGCGAATTTTTGATGCTTTGGGAGCTAAGTTAAATTTAAGTCTTCAAATGTAAAACAACGATTTGCCGTGCAATAAATGGCTGGATCTCGCCTACTTACGAAAATTCTCGCGGATTTTCTATTCGGTTTTTATTTGCTAAATTAGGTACTTAGACACGCCACTAATCATACATAAAATCGTTAGCTTTAAAAAAAAATGAGATTAAATAAAAATTAAGCACCCCACTGGCGCGAGCGTACCGCTCGTGCTCACAAATACTATCGAATACTAAAACCTAATAATATAGACTAAAAAAATATGTAGATCTACTAATAGGAAAGTTTAGGAAAAGATGTTAGATTGGAAGTTGCCAATTTGGATCGACACAATTCAAAAATGAAGCTGCATTTATTAGCACACTGAGAGTAGATATGTGAGCTTTCGGTACTTATGCATATAAGTTGGTAATAATTAAATCCACCGATTAAATCAATTTAAATGAAAATTATAAAAATCATAGTGGGGCTTTTTTGTTTTGTACTAACAATAAATACATTTAAAAATGGAATTCCTGTCTATAATAACTTAGCACTTTATGCGGAATTTATTCCTATTCTAATTGTTTTTATTATTGGGATATTTTTATTTAAAAGTGCGCTTAAACCAGGAGTAAAAACAAACGTAACACTTTTATCAGAAGACGAAGTTCATTTGCCTAATATCGAACAAATTGAATTAAAATTAAAAATGTTAAAAGAAGCTTATAATGATGGATTTATTAATGAAATAGAATTCGAAGAAAAAAAAGTTAAATTTTTGACTTCAAAAAAATCTATTTTATCTAAGAATGAACGTGCTTCTCAATTCAATTTAAAGAAAGAAAAGCTAACTAATCTTTTTGAAAACAAGATTATAACTAAAGAGGAATTTAATAATAAACTTATTGCATTAAAAGGAAAATATCAAATTGATAATTTTAATATCGAAAGAATAGATGTTAACTCTAAACTTTACTACATCTCTGGAGGGAATCAATACGGTCCAGTATCTATAGGTAGAATAGCGTATTTGATAGAAAATAATGAAGTTAATAAAAATTGTTTTGTACGCTTCGAAAATGAGAGTTCATTTAACAAACGAGCTAATGAAATTATCAAGTGTTAATAGAACCCCCTGTTGGCACTTGCGTCCCGCTCGCGCTATCATCTACTATCGACCACAATCACCCATAGAATAAATTTAAAATACGTAGATCTACTTATAAGAAAGTTTAGGAAAAGATGTTCGATTGAGGATCGCAAATTTATCATTCTACAATTATATAATTAAAGCTAATCCAATTGGCACAATCGGGACAGATATATAAGTGGTTGACGGTTCCTCTCATTACGAAAAAAAATCCCAGGTTCCTGCCTACTTGAAATTTTCTTCGGAATTTCCAGCGGAATTTTGTACTTTTAATGGTTCGTGCCGAGGCACACAACGGCCTAAACACAATAATTTAATAATTGCCAAAAAATGAAAATACCATTTAAAAAAAAACGACTTAGAACCAATTTAATCTTCGGGATGATATGGTTAATCTTTGGTATCATTGCCGTCATCTTTTTTTCAAACAACATTTTCAATTACGGATATTTGATAATCGGGAGTTTATATTTCGGGATCTACCTTTTTGAACACAACAAGCACTATCTTACCATAGAAAATGAAACAATCACCAAAAATCAACTGATTTCAAAAACAATAAATCTGAAAGACATTAAATCCATTAAGTTTTTTGCTGGGGATTATAAACTCAAAACCGACACTGATGAATTGGTCATCGATACGCGACTTATTGAAGATAAATATTTAATAGACTTGATGACTTTCTTAAAACGCTTAAACCTTGAAATCACTTAAAACCGATATACACTAACATCATATAAATGAAAACAATTACAAATTTAGCTCTACTATTGGTTTTGACTACTTCATGTGCACAACAGTTAAAGAGCAGTGATTTTACTAAAGAAGGAAGTTTTACAGAAGGCATTGAAGGTCCCGCAACCGATTATGAAGGAAATATATATGCCGTCAATTTTGAAGAACAAGGTACCATAGGGAAAGTCACTCCAAATGGCGAAGCTTCGGTGTTTGTAAAACTCCCTAATGGCAGCGTAGGTAATGGTATTCGGTTTGGCGAAAAACACCAAATGTTTGTGGCAGATTATGTCAATCACAATGTTCTGGAAATTGATTTGAGAACTAAAAAAATCGAGGTCTTTGCCCACGAGCCAACTGCCAATCAACCCAATGATATCGCTATTGCTCCAAACGGTACGCTTTACGCCAGCGACCCGAATTGGTCAGACAATACTGGTAAACTATGGAAAGTGACCAAAGAAAACGGATTTGAACTGCTGGAAGAACACATGGGAACCACCAACGGTATTGAAGTGAGTCCTGATGGTAAAAAGTTATATGTGAATGAATCTGTCCAAAGAAAAATATGGGTTTATGATATCCTTGACAATGGTTTTATAGAAAACAAACAGGAGCTTATCTCTTTTGACGATTTTGGCTTGGACGGCATGCGTTTTGACGGTAGTGGCAATTTGTACGTTTGTCGGTACGGCAAAGGAACTGTTGTTGTATTGTCTTCCTCTGGGCGAGTCGTCAGGGAAATAGAATTAAAAGGCCTGAATCCCTCTAACATTACCTTTAGCAATGACTACAAAAGATGCTATATCACCATGGCAGACCGAGGTAATCTTGAAGTGGTAGAATTGTAGCATATTGCTGATCTCCATGAGGCCTACAGTTTTACTGCAGACCGCACTTTATAAAGTATCTGACTGATACTTAATTCATTAAATAATGATTTTCGCAATACGTCGTTAATGTGTTTAAGGCGTCTATGACTACCACTTCAACATCTACAAACGGCTGATCTAAAATAACAAGACCTTCTTTAATTTTGCTGAGATTTTCTGATGACAAGGATTTATTTTCAACTGCTTTGAATAGCAACAAGGCTGTTTTTGAGAGATTTGCCGATAGCGTTTCCAACGGATCTATTTTAGGGTTCTTGGTCAATGCTTTATACTGGTCATGATTCTCAGCCCAAGATTTTAAGTAGGCTAAAACCTCATTGACACTGCTATTATTTGAATCACTTACAAATCTTCCAACTGCCTGATTAAAAGGAGCAGCGTCTTCAGCATCTACCACACAAGCATCTGCAAAAAGAGTAAACGGCGAATAGGTTTTATATTCAATACCTCCTTTATTTCTGGAATATATCTTTAAAGGTTCGCAGATTTTGGATAGCGTAACAAGCGCAGATATATCCTGATTGTTGGTCACATTTCTTAAGATCACGTCTCGGTTTCGGATATGTGTAATGCCCAATTCCTCTAAAGTAAAAGAAACCTGCTTCAAACGCTTTTTCATATTGCTTACGTCCTTCACCTCTGCTTGTGACCAAAAACGTTCAGCAATAGCAGCGGTTCTTGGCCAAATTCTGGAGTCGATGGTTAATGGTGTCACCAATTCACTCCACATGGTGGCTTCTCCACCTAAAATGCGGGAACGTTCTCGTTCTGTCAATTCCGCATCACCAATAGGATCTACTAAGTAGTGATTCTCAACGGGCTCCATTCTGTCAATATAATAACCGTTTGACAGTACCGTTTGATAGCCTCTTTTTGCAGCAGCAATCAAAGAGTTACCTTCCGGAAGTCCTTCATTGGCGCCACGCCACGAATGTATTACCGTGGTGGTTGGCATATTGGGGGTCATTATCTCATCCCAACCCATCATCTTTTTACCCAAATTGTTGAGAATCTTTTCAAGCTTAATATTAAAATAAGTCTGTAAGTCGTGGTTGGTTTCTAAATCATGCTTCTTTTTAAATTTTTGAATGATCTTATTTTCATCCCAATGTTTACCCTCATTTTCATCGCCTCCAATATGGAAATAATCATCTGGGAATAAAGGGGTCATCTCAGCAAACAAACGCCCTAAGAACTCGTAAGTAATATCTATTGTTGGATTTAATGTTGGATCGAAAACTCCAGAATACCGTTCAATAGAATAATCATAACCTTCTTTACTTCCCAACTCCGGATACGCGGTCAAAATAGCGGACGCGTGTCCTGGAACATCAAATTCAGGAATCACCCGAATCCCTAAATTATCGGCATAAGCCACCACGTCTTTTATTTGTTCTTGGGTATAATACAAACCGTCGGAAGCCTCTTGGTGAAGTTTAGGATATACTTTTGACTCTACCCGCCAGCCTTGATCATCAGTTAAATGCCAGTGGAATACATTCATTTTTACGGCCGCCATCGCATCCAAATTTCGCTTAATAACTCCTACAGGTTGAAAATGCCTTGCCGCATCAATCATCAATCCTCTCCAAACAAATCGAGGTGCATCATAAATCGTTACACCTGGAAAATAATATTCCGTAGCATTATTCTGAGTAAGCTGCAACAGCGTTTCCAGACCTCTGATTGCGCCAATATCAGTTTTAGCAGTGATATTAATTGCCCCATCCGCTACATTTAAAGTATACGATTCGTCGTTTTCAATGCTAAGTTTGGATGCTGTATCATAAGTAATATGGATGGAACCTTGTTTGTCAGTTACTGGAAAACCTTCATTTAAAAACACACCTGATCTTCCACTGAGACGTCTTAAAAATTTAACCGCGGCATTATGGACGCGTTCCTGATTTTTAGGTTGTATTGAAATGGTCAAACTACTATCAATAACAAACCTATCGGGTTTTGCTACAACACTTTTCGGCCAAGGCATCAGATTTAAGGTCTCTGACAAATCGTTTTGTGATCTCGCATCGTGATTTAAAAAACACAGAAATAAGATTAATAATATAGTTTTGTTCATTTCAATTTAAGTTTTAAAGAGTAGCGCTAAGCCAAGCTATGACTTAAACTAATAATCTTAAAAGAATTTATATCAACGACGTAGCTTGGCAGATAGACAACGCATAATACACGATAGAGAATTGTCCGGAATATGCATTTCGCAAGAGCATTGTTAAATAATAATCAGATTATTAAAAAGCGAATCTTTTAGTTAGGTTTACAAAAAATACACCAATGTATTTTCAGTCCGTTTTAATAGTTGATGAAGACGCGTGGCAATCGGGTTAAGAGGTTTGTTATGTTAATCAGCAGCGGTATTAAAGGTCAACTCCTATCTAAGGTTCAAGTTTGCTATCATCTATTTTAATTGCTTTCCAATAGCCTGCAATAAGCTCAAATCACCGGAAGCATCCTGAGAAATTTCCCAGATCATGATTCCAGCACCATATTTGAAGGCATACTCTGTTTTGGCTTGCATGGTAGGAATGCCGTTATACTTGTTATCTTTATAGACATCGGACTGCGCTGCATTCGCATCTTGTTCAACAATACTCTTATAGGATACACCACCACTACCGACAAGTCCAGAATAACCGTAAAATGGTACGCCCAACACCAATTTATCAGCCGGACACCCTAAACTAAGCCACAATTCCATATCTCTAACGGCGTGGTCGTAGGTGGCATGGTTTTCAGTACTTTTCCAGTTATTATCATAGGCCATGATATTGATGTAATCAAAAAATGGAATGGATGATTTTGGGATCATCCCTCCTACATAGCTCGCCGTAGCACAGGTCACCAATTTACCAAGCGGATTAAGCACGGCTCTTAACTCCTGTATAAATGGCGTATAATCGCCAGCTTCACTAATCGCGTTTAAAAGACCGCCTTCAATATCGACATCAATTCCGTCAAGGTTATAAAAATCGACCAATCCTTTCAAGTTTTTTACAACTGTTGATCTCTTGAAATCTTGCAGTAATGCCTTCCAATCACCAGAACATTGAGGAATTGTTCCTCCACCCAAAGACACAAGTACTTTAACGCCCTTATCGTGTGCTTTTTTCACCACATATTTGATATCTGCCGAGGCACCATCACTACAAATGGGCTCTCCATTTAATAAAAATGCTCCTGATGCATCTGGGTTGAGAAAAGACAAGTTGATGTGCGTCAAGATGTTCAAATCGGTATCATCAATTGTTTTTCGCATATTTTTCCAAGTTGGAATATATCCTATGACCACTTTACGTACGTTTTGATTCTTTCCATCTATATTAGTAGCCTCATTGGTTTGTCCGGAGCCACATCCATTTAAAAACAACATGCTGAACAAAAGAGGTACTACAATCGCTATTCTCTTCATAATGACAAGATTTAATTTAATTTAAATATAGATTTTATTATTGTTAATAAGTAGCGGCGAAAGTTAAGACAATAAACAGGGTTCTTTTGCGTAAAAAAGCTTTCAACGACCCTTTTTTTATGGAAAGTTCACATCAGCTTTCCGTTGCATCTTTGATCAACTGAGAAGTTGAATGGTCATATACCAATTGAACCTATCTTGGTTACGATAGAATTTGACATCTCAAAAGCATATAGCCACGTTAGATGGCCAGGCAATAAACATGATATTAAAATATCGCGTCCTACAGCTATAATTTTAAAAATAAGCGAGGAGAAAAAGATCGCCTCGCTTATCAACTTGCTATTAAAAATGCGTTAGGGTGCTGTTACTATACTTTAGTTAATTGGCGTCCCACCATACTTTGTTCAACCAATCGTTATTACCTCCCATTCGGTCTATAGCTTCCAGATAGTTGGCTTCATTTTTTTGCAATTCATCGTTCGGGTAATACAATCGTTTTGGTACAACCCCGCCAGTTTCAGAATCAGGTACAGTGATCGGATCCAATACAGGGAAGCCTGTTCTTCTCCAATTGGAATACGCTTCCATACTATTGAACAAATAGGTTACCCAGAGTTGTGTACTTATTTGCTCCAACTCACTTCCAACTTGCAAAGGGTTTGCCGCTAAAAAAGTTTCAATATCACCTTGAGATGCTTCTGTGGCGCCATAAATTGCCAACTGCTTGATACCAGCTTCTACACCGTTCTTATAGTAATCTGACGCTGCCCCGGACACCCAGCCTCTAAAAGCGGCTTCTGCCAACAATAATTGTGTTTCAGAATAACTAACATGTAAAAAAGGAGTCGTATTCTCTTTTAGATAATCTTGAATTCCAGATGTTGCCGTAGCACCGCCAAATACATCCCATTGGAAAGAAGCTGCAGGAACACCCACGTAAAGGTCTTCTCCAGGTTGAATTTCACCACCCCATATAACACCACTGGATGTTTTTGGAGTGGCGATCATTGGTAATCTCGGATCGTCATGATCTCTTAAAAAGTCCACCAATAAGGAGCTAAAGTGATCGGCATTGTCATTTCCAACAAATGCATGTGCCAAGCCGTTGCCACGATAATCTGCTAAATCGCCATTAAATGCGATGTCTCCATGCTGCAAAATGCAATTATCGGCATTACTTTCAAAAACGCCATTGGCCAATGCTGCCTTTACTTGTTTTTCAGCCTCGGCAGGCGCAACCTCAGAGATACGCATTCCCACTCGCAAACGTAATGTATTGGCTAATTTTTTCCATTTTGTGATATCACCATCATAAAAAAGATCGCCGGTAACCGTTCCTCCATTATCATTCAATTGGTTGAAGCTTTCTTCCAAATCAGCAAAGAATGACATGTAAATATCTTCTTGCTTATCATATTTTGGTGCTACACTACCCTGTGAAAAACCAACGCCTGCTTCAGAGTAAGGCACATCACCGTATAAATCGGTTAAACGTTGGCCAATCATTACACGAACAATTTTCGCTATGGCATTGATATTCGCTTTTTCTGGAATATCATTGGTTCTGCCAATAATATCCACAATATTTTTCATTTCAATAGAATACGCTCTTCTCCAAAATGCATGCGCATAATCGTCGTTTTTCTTGAATTTTCCGCCAAACTCTGTAACGTTCCATGCGCCAGAATAATGTTGCACAAAACCACCTGAATAAATCAAGTTGGCCCGCCATTGGTAATAGCGGTCTCCGGACATGCTCAACTGAACAAACGAAAGCTGTCCGTCAGGATTAGAAGACAGTGCAATTGGATCTTCAATTAGTGTATCAAAATCTTTTGTACAGCTACTAAATGCTACAAGTATTCCTACTATAGCTATGATGTGTTTATATTTCATAATTTTTTTATTTAAAAGGTAACTTTAATATTGAAACCATAAGATTGTCGCGATGGCAATGAACCATATTCAAAGCCTTGACCATTTCCTGAAGTGTACATAGATTCCGGATCAATATTTGGTAGGTTTTTACTGAACGTCAACAAGTTTCTTGCAAATAGTGACATGTTAAGCGAAGTCATTTTAAGACCATTAACCATCTTTTTAGGAAAGTCATAACCTACGCTCAACTCTCTCAATTTCACATACGATGCGTCATAGATAAATGGCGCCGGCGTATTGTTGAAAACCGTATTCCAATAGCTCTGCGGATTTACCGGTGTTGTATTTTGTACATAAACAGGATTTTCTGCTGTACCCGTGTTGACGACACCAGTAGATACATAGCCATCTGTAGGCACCCATGCATTGATATCAAAATCCGGATCTGCTGCTTCAGCGGCTTCTCTTGCGGCGTTAAACGCATCTCTACCTTGAGTGGTTACATTTAAAAGACCTTTGGAAGCACCAACAGAATTGGTCATAGAGTATACATCCATACCTTGTTTGATATCCAATAAAAACTGAAGCGTCAGTCCTTTATAAGAAAAGCGATTGCTCAACCCAGCAGTCCAATCAGGAATACCATTGCCCAACACTACTTTATCATTTGTAAACAATGGGAGTCCATTAGCATTGTGGATGACTTCGCCTGAATCGGTTCTTAAAAAATCCTTTCCAACAATGGAACCGTAGTTCCCACCAACTGGGGCTACTATCGCAGCTCCGGCCCAACGAGCTTCGGAAATCACATAAGTGTCAATATCTGGATGAAGTGAAATGACTTCGTTTTTGTTTTTACTGAAATTTACATTGACTTCCCAGGTAAAATCATTGGTTTTTATAGGCGATCCTGATAAAAGCACTTCAATACCTTGGTTACGCAATCTACCAGCATTTACAGAGATATATTCATAACCCGAAGTCGCCGAAGATGGCAAATCCATAGTTTGATCATCAATATCTTCACGATATACAGTAAAGTCAGCTCTTAAACGATTTTTGAAAAAGGCTAAATCGACACCAAATTCGATTCCTGTTTTTGACTGATAGGTCAAATTAGGATTTGGCGCCGCATCATTTTTAATGTTGACGATACTACTTCCTTCAAAAGAAGGCAGCACCGTATAATTTAAAGCGTTTTTGTAGGCACCTGGTGCGTTGGAAACCTGAGCCCATGAGGATCTGAACTTTCCATAAGAAAAGACATCGCCCACGAGATCAAAGGCATCAGAAAACACAAAACTTAACGATGCCGCTGGATAGAACGCCGAATCGTCAATAACGCTAAACCAATCTTGTCTCCCTGTAAATTCAGCAAACAAATAGCCTTTGTAATCAAACTTAGCTGATCCAAATACCGAATTTGTTCTCGTTTTCGTTTCAGAAGGTGCGTTTTCTGTCTGAATGGCAAAATTACTAATATATTTAGTGCCAGGTTCAATAATATTATTTCCAAATCGAGAATTTTGTTCTCTAAGAAAATCTCTTCTATTTAACCCTAAAATACTGGAGAAGGTTAGATCTTCAGCCAACTTAACACCATCAATATTAAATATCAAATCGGTGTTGATTTCTGACACACTGATATTATTTAATCCAAGATACCCATTTGCTCTACCGGGCCAAGTATGGCCACTTCCCATAAAATCTTTTGAATTAAAAGTATAGGTATCAATTCCGGTTCTAAAATTAGCACTTAGCCAATTGTTTACTTGATAAAAGCCACTTATATATCCGATAAAACGATCTTTTTGAGTTTCATTGCTATTTTCATTCAGTACGTAATATGGATTTAACAAATAGTCATTTGTGTTCCATCTATAAATCGACCCATCCTCTGCTTTATAATTTTTCAACCACGCTTGATCGATATTTGGCGCCAAACCACTTAAAGAATACCCTATATTATTAGGTGAGTCTCCTAATTCTGGTCTGTTTTTAGCACGCTCCGTAATATAATTCGCTTTCGCATCAAAAGTGAATTTTTCAGTTTTGAGGGTTCCATTCAAATTAAAACTGTTTCTTTCCAATCCAGCCTTCGGGATGACATCTTCATTTTTTACATTGTTATAGCTAAACCTTATAAAACCATTTTGACTACCGCCCGACAAAGAGATGCCGTTATTTACGGTGTAACCAGTTCTAAAAAAATCATTGGCATTATTGGCTCTTTCGTAAGGTCTTGTTGAACCATCAAAAATAACAAGCGATTGTCCAACACTGTTTGAGAACTTTGGTCCCCATGCGGTGGTGGTATAACCATAAACCTCAGAGGGCCCTCTGTCCGGGTTGGGCAATCGTCCATTGGTTCCAGAACCGTAATCGGTTTGAAAATCCTTATAGTTGGCGTTTACGTGATCTACACTGATACCACTTGTAAGTTCCACTTCAAGTTTTCCAGAACTTCCTTTTTTGGTGGTTATTAAAACAACACCATTTAAAGCTCTTGAACCGTAAAGCGCAGCAGCCGCAGCCCCTTTCAAAACGGAAAGACTTTCTATGTCGTTGGGATTGATGCTTGAAATACCATCGCCATCGTCACTTCCATTAAACCACATTCCGGTGGCTTCATTGTCATTGGAAAGTCCCGTATTATCAATAGGAATCCCATCAACAACATACAGAGGCTGGTTATTTTCTCCAATACTCGAGATGCCACGAATAACAACTCTGGTGGACCCACCAATACCGGTTGATGGCATGGACACATCCACACCGGAAACTTTTCCTGAAAGTGACGACGCCACGTTGGTGGTAATCACTCTATTCAAATCATCTCCCTGAACTTCTTGAACAGCATATCCTAATTCTTTCTTTTGCCGTTTAATTCCTAAGGCAGTTACAACGACTTCACTTAACGACTCTAAAGCCTCATCTAAAGCTACATTAATAGTTGCATCTGCACCTACAGTGACCGTTTCTGTTTTCATACCTATGTATGAAAATTTAAGAATATCACCAACATTTACCGATAAGGAAAAATGACCGTCAATGTTGGTTTGGACGCCTTTAAATGCACCTTCCACTATCACATTCACTCCAGGAAGTGGAAGGCCATCGACCTTGGAGGTAACTGTTCCTTGAATTTCTTTTTCCTGCGCAACCATCACTTGGACCGTCAGCAACAAAAACGAAAACAAGAAAAGTGTTCGTAAATTTTGTTTCATAATTTTATTATTTGGTTTTGTTTAGTCTGTCCAAACTATCTATTAAATAAATAGTTTTAAAAGAATTTATATCAACGACATGCTTTTGTATGCAGACGGCACGATAAACTCGACTAGTGATTTTGACCAAATAAAGATTTATCAATTTAATTGTTAATTACTGATTATATCACTAAAATTGCTACGTTAAAGCAGAACTTTCACACAGAAATCACTTAAAATCCAAAAATCATTACTCTATTTAAAAAGAAAATAGGCGATACCATCCCCGTTAGATATCACATCCTTTTTTGGTTGGTATATTTCCTATTCAATATGGTTCGGTGGGGAAGTTATTTTGACGATTATTGGTATTCTTTTAAATCCAACCTGGTCGAGTTCCCCATACATATCATTTTGGTATATATCAATATCTATTATTTAATTCCCAAATTCATCCTTCGCAAACAATACTGGAGTTATATCGCCTCATTGTCATTTATGTTGGCTTTGGTGTATATGATCAGAACTGCACTTATTTATTTTTTGGTGACAAAAAACATTTGGCCCGAAGCAGGCGAATCTGGTCAATTTATGGAACTCAACCATATTATTGTGGTGATCCTTGGAGAGCTTTATGTCATTGCATTTGTTACCGCAATTAAATTGCTGATTGATTGGTCTATTGAAAAACGAAAGAATGAAGAATTAGCACAACTCCAAATGAGCACAGAGCTTAAATATTTACGCACGCAAATACAGCCGCATTTCTTCTTTAATACCCTGAACAATCTATACGCACTTACACTAAACAAATCTGAAAACGCTCCCCGATTAGTCATCAAGCTTTCAGATATGATGCAGTATATTTTATACGAAGTAAAAAGCTCCAAGGCGAGCTTGTTGGAAGAAATAACCCATATTAATAATTTTATTGATATTGAGCGGCTTCGATTTGAAGATCGTGTAGATGCCGAAGTGGACATCACTGGTGATATTGAAGATGTAATTGTACCACCATTATTGTTGCTTTCTTTTGCTGAAAACTGTTTTAAACATGGTATGAAAGATAATGATCACCTTAAAATAAATATGAGTTTTAATGTGTCAAATAAGGGCTATTTGGAAGTGACATTCATCAATAATTTCAATCCCAATGCCACAAAGCCTAAGAGTAGCGGAATTGGGATTGAAAATGCCAAACGCCGGTTGATGTTACTGTTTTCAAACAATTTTATTTTAGAAACTAAAGTACAGGACGATACTTATACCTTGTATTTGAAAATTCCGGTACGCTTTAAATAAAGTTGAACATAAGCAACGTAACGGTATAAACTGGTTAAAGATGACATTACATTATTAAAAAGAAAATCAAATGAAAATTAAGTGTCTTATTATTGATGATGAACCTTTGGCAATTTCTGTGATTGAAACCCATTTGAAGAATTTTGATTATATAGAGATTGTTGAAACCTTTACCAATCCGTTAAGTGCCTATCGCGTTTTGGAAAAGGAAAAAATAGATCTCATTTTTCTCGACATTAATATGCCGCAACTGACTGGTTTTGCCTTTATTGAAAACCTTTCTTATAAGCCTCTAATTGTGATAACAACCGCGTATCGTGAATATGCGGTAAAAAGTTTCGAACTTAATATCTTGGATTATTTGGTTAAGCCCATTCCATTCAATCGGTTTTTAAAAACCATAAATAAAGTGTATCAACATGTTTACCACAGCACTTCCAAAACCGATTCGAGTTTACAGCAAGAACCTCATATTTTTTTAAGAGTCAACAAAAAACTCATCAAAACAAATCTGAACGATATCCTTTATATCGAAAGTCTGAAAGATTATATAAAAGTGATTACCGTGATTGGCGATTATGTCGTTCACAAATCGCTTACAGCCATTACAGAGGAGTTGCCACAATCTAATTTTATGCGGATACATCGGTCCTATACAATTTCCATCAATAAAATTGATGCACTTGAGGGGAACACTGTGGAGATTTCAAATAGAAAAATCCCAATTGGACGCAACTATACCAAACAAGTTAAAGAGCGTATTTTTAACATTAATGAGAAACCTGAGAATTAACCGCCAATCCGCCATTTTGGAGTTGATTTTCAAAATGGTAGTCCGCTAATCAATTAACTAAACTAACGATGAAACAAAGAATAGAATCCGTTGACATTTTAAGAGGATTTACCATAATTGCCATGATTTTGGTAAATACGCCTGGCGATTGGGGTAACGTTTACGCACCGCTGCTGCATGCAGAATGGCACGGGTTGACACCAACCGATTTGATCTTTCCGTTCTTCTTGTTCATTGTCGGAATTTCCATTTATTTCGCCTATAAGAACAAGTCAAATTCAGCTGCTACCTATAAAAAAATAGCCATAAGGAGTTTAAAGCTCATCGGGTTAGGCATGATTTTAAGGTTATTTTTACCTTACTTTCCGTTTGTGGTCGATTTGGAAACCTTACGATTTCCAGGTGTGCTGCAAAGAATTGGGATTGTATTTTTCATTTCTGCTGTACTGTACCTTAATTGTACCTGGAAGAACTTAATTGTGATCTCAAGTCTTGTTTTGGTCGGTTATTGGTTGTTTATGGGGTTTGTACCACTGCCCAACGGAATGCCGCCTACATTTGACAGAGCGCCCAATAATTGGGCAAATTATATTGATCTGACCATTTTAGGAAAACATATGTGGCAACCAGATTATGACCCTGAAGGCATATTGAGCACCTTACCCGCAGTAGTTACGTGTTTGTCCGGAATTTTAATCGGGAAGCTGTTGGACGGACTTACCCATATTAAATACTTATTTTTTGCTGCTTTTGGCATGCTGATTTCAGGCTATCTATTTAGTTTGGTTTTCCCAATAAATAAGGCCATCTGGAGCAGCAGTTTTGTTTTGGTCACCAGCGGCTGGGGAACCTTTATCCTTGCTATCATCTATTATCTCAAAGATATTAAGCAATATGATTTTGGCACTGTTTTTAAATACGTGGGCATGAATGCCATTACCATCTACTTTTTATCAAGTTTCATCTCTAAATGCATGTACCTTATAAAAGTTGACGGGCAGCAAAGTATTCATTCTTGGCTCTATAATACCATTTTTTTCCAGCCATTTTTCGACCTTAAACTGTCGTCTTTACTATATGCGCTATCCGTGGTGTTATTTTATATAGGCTTGGGCTACCTTATGTTTCGAAAAAGAATATTTATAAAAGTATAGAGAAGAATGATGCTTTAATTGATCATCTTTTTTGAAAGAAATGCTTCTACGATATTAAAGTCTATAGCTGAAAATGAAATACACCGTCACTAAAAAAAATCTAACTCAAGATAGAATTTGATCATAACATTGTAGCTAGCATTTTTTGCAAGCATAACAATTTAAAAACACTACTATCTACCTCTCCTCATCGTAGAAAATAGTCGCTTTTTATTAGTCAAAATTAGTTTCTATAAATATAGTCCCTTGTCATATTATAACCTACGAGTGGGATTTATTTAATTATATTTACAGCCTAATTGATTGACGACTATGAATCCTTCTGCATCAGGCTGGATAAAAAAACTGCTCAACGAGGTTTCTGCTGAAGAAACGTTCGTGAATAAGCCTCTTGAGTCCTTCTACCAAGAACTCAAGTTTTGTGGCTTTATTTATGGGAGCAACGTAGGCATAGTGAGTGATGCAGTTCCAAAAAACGATCTTACCGATGAAGAAATGTGCAAGGCAAATCTTATATTGGCTTTCTACTATTTTTTCGAAAACAATCCATCCGAAGAAAACTTCATTGATAGTGTCATCAGTTTTTATAGTGCCATTACTGTTAGTAAAACTACAATTCTGGACGCCATCTTGGGCAAAAAGAAATCCGCCGCACTTTTGGAAGACTTAGTTCATAAGCGCATCCATATTGACGATAATATTTTTACTAAAAACTTTAATTATTTTATTATCAATGCGCTTCTGTTTGTAGACCTCCTTGCCTATAAACAGTTTTTAAACACCGGCAACGTTTCTGACAAATACTTACAAACTTTAGAAAACGCGATAGAAACGATTGTGATTGAAGTTTTTGAGTCCAAGCATCAAAAAAGCAAATATGATGATAGTTTGACAAAATTGTTCAAAGCCTCAAGACGGTATCATAATAATGATCCGATGGATTATGGTGATGCAATTTCTGCGCTCAATACCGAATTGGAAAAGCAGTACACCATTGATTTAGCCTGCATGGCATCTTGGACAGATAAAACTGTTGATCAAAGTGAAAATATATTCTTGACGCAGTTTTGCAGTCATTTGAACCTGGATCCGGCCGTCTTAAAACAATCCATACAAGATATAGACGAATTTTACTCCCACAATGACAACCGGATAGCTTCTTTGGGCTCTAAGAATTTTGTTCAGAGTTTTTATGATAATTCCAGTAAGATGGTGATTAAACTCATCAGCAGAAATAGTAAACGTTTGGTAACGGAACTTAAAGAAAGCAAAGAGTTGATGGTACTATTGACCCAGTCCACCCAACGAGATCTGACGGACGAAGAACACAAAAAAATTCAGGAACAACTGTTGGATATTTTTAAATCCATACCCAGTTTAGCCATATTTATGTTGCCTGGCGGTGCCATTTTATTGCCTCTATTCATTAAGTTTATTCCAAAACTATTACCATCGGCATTTGATGACAATAGAATAGACAATTAATTATTCAAGCCACGCCCTAAAATCCTTCACCCGTTCTCGTGCCACGATAATGTCGTGTTCGTTAAAAGTTTTTAATTTGATTTGAATTCGTGAATTGGTATAACTGATCATATCCACAATGGCATCTATATTTACATAGAATTTTCTACTGACCCGAAAAAACTTAGCAGGCTCCAAATCGGATTCCAACTGTTCTAAACTCACGTCCAAAAGATAACTTCGTCCATCGGCTGTATAAGCATAAGTGCCTTTGTTTTCGCTATAGAAACACTCGATGTCTTCGGCTGTAATCAATTTCAAATGTTGTCCGATTTTTACCGAGAACCGTTTTTTATAAGTTCGGTCCAACGGATTGATCAACATTTTTCGGATGTCATCAAAATCGACCACTACCGATTTTTGTTTCGGCAAGCGTGACTTATATTTTTCAACTGCTTTTGCGAGATCGTCTTCATCAATAGGTTTTAACAAATAATCAATACTATTGAGTTTAAAGGCCTGTAAAGCATAGTCATCATAAGCGGTTGTAAAGATAACGGCCGAAGTGATTTCTAAAGCTTCAAAGATTTCGAACGACAAGCCATCACTTAATTGAATGTCTAAAAAAATCAAATCGGGGTGCGTATGTTCTGAAAACCAAGCAATCGATTCCTCAACAGAATGCAATAAGGTGTTGGCTTCAATTTGAAGATTGGCCAACATACGCTGCAAGCGTCTTGCTGAGGGTTTTTCATCTTCTATTATAATGATGTTCATTTTTTATTAAGCATTAGAGGTTAGTTTTCAAAATCAAATATAATCATCAATTTACTTTATCACGGCCCCAGCAAAAAAATTGAAGCCTCCAGTGGGTTTGAAAATCTTAAAAACTTGCTTAGAGGCACTTGAATCAGAAGCTTTGCAGGACTAATACTATCGGTATGGCCAAACAGGCATTGACTATTGTTGTTACTGAGAACATATTAGCCTAAAAGGTTTTTATTACACACATACATTATAGTGTCTAAAAGTCCATATTATCTTAGGCAAGTTTGAAATTATTAAAGTAATTTTACCAACAAATTTTTTACTATGCAACTCGTTTTCGCCACCAACAATCTCAACAAACTAAAAGAAGTCCAAAGCTTAATTCCTAAAAACATTAAATTATTAAGCCTTGAAGACATTGGTTGTTTTGAAGATGTTCCTGAAACTCAAGATACCATTGAAGGCAATGCCCTTCAAAAAGCGGCATATATCAAAACGCACTATGGCTATGACTGTTTTGCTGATGACACAGGATTGGAAGTGGACGCACTTGACGGTGCACCCGGGGTTTATTCTGCCCGGTATGCTGGCGAGCAGCGAAGTTCAGAAGACAATATTCAGAAGCTTCTTGAGAATCTTAAAGATTCATCCAATAGAAAAGCACAGTTTAAAACTGTTATCGCCTTAGAACTTCATGGTGTTCAACATCAATTCACCGGGATTTGCAAAGGGGAGATTACTTACGGTAAAAGCGGTGAAAATGGTTTCGGCTATGACCCCATTTTTAGAGCCGAAGGCTATCAAAAAACCTTTGCCGAAATAGCTTTAGACGAAAAAAATCGAATTGGACACCGAGGAAAAGCTGTCAATCAGCTCGTTGATTTTTTGAACCGCATTTAACTTACTCCAAATCAACCATATAATAATTAGGTTATTTAATAAATAAAATTGTACTTTTGCACCTTGTAAAATTTCCTCAAGGTGAGGATGTGTTACTGGAGGTTTAGGTTTAGTATGTCGATTCGCTTCTGTTGTAACACCAAAAGAACATAATCAAATACTTATTAAATCGAATGAACACATTCCAAGATTTAGGTCTTAATGATGACCTATTACGGGCTATTACTGATATTGGTTTTATATCGCCAAGTGATGTCCAAGCAAAAGCAATTCCAATTTTATTAGAAAAAGACACTGATTTAGTGGCTTTAGCACAAACAGGAACAGGTAAAACTGCGGCCTTTGGGTTTCCTATGTTGCAAAAAATTAACACAGATAGCAGAACTACCCAAGGCTTGATCCTCTCTCCTACTCGTGAGCTATGTTTACAAATTACCAACGAATTAAAAAACTACGGCAAATACTGTAAAGGCTTTAACGTTGCGGCTATATATGGCGGTGCCAGTATTAGCGAACAGGCAAGAGAAGTAAAAAGAGGCGCACAAATTATTGTTGCTACGCCCGGACGTATGAAAGATATGATCAACCGTAGAATGGTTGACATTTCAAAAATTGAATACGCTGTACTTGACGAGGCTGATGAAATGTTGAACATGGGCTTTTACGAGGATATTACTGATATTCTTTCCCATTCTCCAGAGGATAAAAACACATGGTTATTTTCGGCAACCATGCCAAAAGAAGTTTCAAATATTGCGAAAAAATTCATGCATTCGCCAGTTGAAATTACGGTTGGGAAAAAAAATGAAAGTACTGATCAAGTATCGCATGAGTATTACCTTGTAAACGCTCGTGACCGTTACCAAGCCTTGAAACGTTTGGCCGACGCTAATCCGGATATATTTTCAGTTATCTTCTGTCGCACCAAACGCGACACCCAAAAAGTGGCGGAGCAGCTGATAGAAGATGGTTATAGCGCAGGCGCCTTGCACGGCGATTTGAGTCAGAACCAACGTGACCTGGTCATGAATTCGTTCCGTAAGAACCAGATCCAGATGTTGGTGGCTACTGATGTAGCAGCACGTGGAATTGATGTGGACAATATTACACATGTTATCAATTACCAATTGCCAGATGAAATTGAAACCTACACCCACCGTTCAGGTAGAACAGGACGTGCAGGTAAAACGGGAGTCTCAATTGTTATTGTCTCAAAAAGTGAATTGCGCAAAATAAAAAGTATTGAGCGTATCATCAATAAGAGCTTTGTCAAAAAAGACATTCCGGATGGTATGGAGATTTGCGAAGTACAACTTATGTCTTTGGCAAATAAAATCCATAATACGGAAATCAATCCTGAGATTGAAAAGTACCTTACTAGTATTAACGGATTGTTTGAGAACACCTCTAAAGATGAATTGATCCAAAAATTCTTCTCGGTCGAATTTACCCGATTCTTTAATTATTACAATAAGTCAAAAAGCTTATCGGTGCCTGATTCCCGCGGAAGTGATAGCGGTTCTGAAAGAGACTTTGGTCGTGGTTTTAGTAGCAATGGTGATTCTTCCCGTTACTTTATCAATGTTGGTAAAAAAGACGGCTATGATTGGATGAGCTTAAAGGATTTCTTAAAGGAGGTTCTTGATCTTGGCCGAGATGATGTCTTTAAAGTAGATGTTAAGGACAGTTTCTCATTCTTCAACACCGAAAAAGGATTGCAGGAGAAAGTATTGGCTTTTTTCAATGACTTTAAGCACAATGGCCGATTTGTAAATGTTGAGGTCAGTCAGGATCAAGGTGCAGGCACAAGCAGAAATAAAAGACGCTCTGGCGGCAGACGATCAGGTGGCGACTTTAAACGACGTGGCGAAAGACGTTCTGGTAGTGATTTTAAATCTTCCGGAAGAAGGAGTTCTGACGACTCAAGACCAAGACGTTCAGCAGATAGCTCAGGTCCTAACAGACGTGAAAGACGTGCAAAGATGAATGAAAAATCAGATGATGCCAGTTTTTCAAGACCAAGACAATCGCGCAGATAAAATTAACTTTGGACATTACAGACGTTAAAGGCGACTGGTGACCGATACCAAATAAATACTTAGAAAGTTAACTATAACGAAGTGGGACCTTAAATGCCCACTTCGTTTTTTTATTTTATACCTTCAAATATTGCATATAAACGATTCGTTTGCTGCGACAAATGCGTCATCTTTATTTTTTATATTTCTTGCCGCCGCTCTATCATAGCGGCATTTGTAATTAAAACTTTTTAAAATAATGTTATGATTTTCAATAACCCAAGTAGAGAAATATGTTAATGCCACACTAAGTAGCTCTGAGGTGCAGTACTTTCAATCTCTACACCTTATATTCTTCTCTGCTCGACTCGTTTATTGCTGAGCACTAAAAGGCTAACGAGGATTTCGATTCATAACCTTAACTGAATTTCCTAAAAGCAGCATTTTAAATTGATTTGCATAGGTTTGTCGAAAATCGTAACATTACGTACTATAATCTCTAACCGACTTATGACATATGCAGAGCCAAAACATTAATCCAAGAGAGCCTCAAGATGAACACATCGTTGAAAACAAAGAATTAAACATTTGGGAGGCCTTGATTCCGGTAATAGCCTTGGTGATAATGTTAGCTTATAACGTGTATGTGTATGGCGGTGATGCTTTAAGTGGGTCTAATCAATTCATTTTACTTATGGGGGGCGCCGTAGCGGCGGTTGTAGGTGTTTTTAATAAAGTATCGTTTGGACAAATGCTGGAGGAGGTTTCTGAAAACATTAAATCTACGGCCAGCGCCATTATCATTCTCCTTATGGTGGGGGCACTTGCCGGTACTTGGTTGATTAGTGGTATTATTCCCACTATGATTTATTATGGTTTACAGGTTTTAAATCCGACCATATTTTTAGCAGCTTGCGTGATCATTTGCGCCATCATCTCGGTAGCTACCGGAAGCAGTTGGACCACATCGGCAACGGTGGGAATAGCCCTTATTGGAATAGCACAAGCCTTGGATGTTTCATTGGGTATGACTGCTGGTGCCATCCTTTCTGGAGCCTATTTTGGAGATAAAATTTCACCAATGAGCGATACAACCAATCTCGCTCCGGCCATGGCTGGAACAGACTTGTTTACCCATATCAGATATATGCTCTATACCACTGTACCCACATTAATTATCACCTTAATAGTTTTTGTGGTTATCGGTTTAAATATTGACACCACGGGATCCGCAAACACCGAACGCATCCTAACCGCACTCGATTCGTCAATTAATGTAAGTCCCTGGTTGTTTCTAGTTCCTGTTATCGTCATCATCTTAATCGTCAAAAAAGCCCCTCCCCTTGTTGCTCTCTTGGGCGGCACGCTTTTAGGTGGTCTTGCAGCGCTCATCTTTCAACCAAATATTGTTGCAGCCATTGGCGGCGGAAATTCCCTAAATTTCGCGACGGGATATAGAGGAATTATGGATGCCATTACAGTTGACACGGCAATTCCTACAGAAAATGAAGCTCTAAAAGGACTTTTTGCCTCTGGTGGCATGGCGAGTATGTTAGGTACTGTCTGGTTGATCTTATGTGCCATGGTCTACGGTGGCATTATGGATGCCATTGGTGCGTTATCTGCAATTAGTAAAAGTCTATTAAAATTATTCCATACCACTTTTGGTCTTTTTGCCAGTACGGTAGCCAGTTGTTTAGCATTAAACGTGACTGCGAGTGATCAATATTTAGCCATTGTGGTCTCCGGAAAAATGTACGCAAAGGCCTATGAAGATAAAGGATTGGCTCCTGAAAATTTATCCCGAACGCTTGAAGACAGTGGGACGGTCACTTCGGTTTTAGTGCCTTGGAATACTTGTGGAGCTTACCACAGTGGCGTTTTGGGTGTTGACACCTTACACTATGCAGGCTATGCCATTTTTAACTGGCTGAGTCCATTTATGACCTTATTGTTTGCTGCGTTCCGAATAAAAATTAGAGAGCTAACTACAAGTAACGCTTAAGTGCGGCACCGTTTTATTTCATATAAGGAGGTATAGCCCAGATAATAACGCTCCGTTTCCAACTATCTCTTTATTGGGGTTCAATGATCAATACACTGCTCATTGATAAAACTTATGACAATATAATTTTATATAATCAATTTCTATAGCTAAACTCTTATGATATGGCTATTTTTGTTGGTGTTAAATATGAATCATTAAAATTATAAACTATGTCAATTGTAGGAAAAAAATTCCCAAACTTAACTGTAAACGCAATGAATGAAATGGGCGAAACTTTCGGCCTTAACGTTCTTGAAGAAGCAACAAAAAATAATAAAAAAGTCCTTTTATTTTGGTACCCAAAAGATTTCACTTTTGTATGTCCAACTGAATTACACGCTTTCCAAGCTGATTTAGCTGAATTTGAAAAACGCAATACGATTGTTATTGGTGCATCTTGTGATACTGCTGAAGTTCACTTTGCATGGTTAAATACTTCAAAAGACGACGGTGGTATTGAGGGTGTCACATATCCAATCTTGGCTGACTCTAACAGAAATTTAGCATCCACCTTAGGTATCTTGGATATAACCAATGAAACTTACAACGAGGATACGGGTGTTGTAACTGTTGAAGGTGATAACGTTACTTACAGAGCAACTTATATTATTGATGAAGAAGGAACTGTTGTTCATGAAAGTGTCAATCACATGCCATTAGGAAGAAACGTTAAGGAATACCTTCGTTTAATTGATGCCTATACGCACGTACAAGAAAAAGGTGAAGTTTGTCCAGCTAACTGGGAAGAAGGTAAAGATGCAATGCAAGCGACTTCAAAAGCTACTGCTGAGTATTTGAAAACACTTTCAAACTAAGCCTTTAAAGGCATTGAAAAAGTGTATAAGAATTCAATCCCTTGGTATCATCCCTCGGCATTGAATTGGAAATTGACTTCCTGTCAACCGACAGGAAGTCTCATTAATTATAAAATTTAAAATTATGGTAAAGGAACTAGATAAAGATAATTTAGAGCAGCTGGTATCAGACAACGATACTGTAGTTGTTCAATATTCGGCGAGTTGGTGTGGTAATTGCAGAATCATGAAGCCGAGATTTAAAAAACTGGCAACGGAAAACGAAAACATGACCTTTATAATGGCGGATGCAGAAAAATTTCCTGAGTCAAGAAAATTAGCCAATGTAGACAACTTGCCTACTTTTGCTGTTTTTAAAAATGGAACTTTCGTCAATCAGGTACAGACCAATAAATTTGATGTTTTAAAAGATTTAATCAATGAAGTTACCAGTAATTAGACAACTCACTCAATTTATTGAGGACAACGACGAAGATTTTGTCATAGAGACCATTGAAACATTAGAAAACCTTACGGAGGTACCTTCGTTAAAAGATGAGGAACTCGATGTAATTGGAGAACTTCTCTCCAATATGTATGGCGCGTTGGAAGTACATGCAATGATTAAAGAGGGCACTCCAAACAAAGAGGCTCTCAATACTTTCATGTCTCGCGTTATGGGATCGATAGATAAATAGACCAGTAGAATAACAATTAGAAAATAATTAAAGAGTGCCGAAACAGCGCTCTTTTTTTATGAGTGATAGGAAGATGGCTTTAGTTGGTCCCACCAGGGGCGGCATCGGCAATTTTAAAAATTATCCGACATTCCTTCGCAGCTCTTCTTTTACTTGATATTTTACCTAATTCTTAATCAATTTCTCATAAGCTTAAGGTTGTTAATAATAGGATTTCATGCCCAATACGGTGGCTTGGCTTGAACTAATAGGTTTACGTTTCCAATTTAGGTTAACTCTTGAACAGTTTTCATTTCAACCTTGCCTATTAAACACTAACAATTTTGAGATAAAAATGTTTAGCACGACTAGAGCCACAATTCAATTTGATTTTCTTAAACGGCTAACACCTAAACATCAGACACTTTCCAATCACTTCGATTTTTTATATCGTGTGCTATCAAATCCTTTATTGCTGACTCTAATATCCGCAGGCCATATTGTGAAACCCAGTCAATAGAAAAGTCAAATTTATGATAACATGCCTAAGTTTTTATATGTACTTATGGTATATGTTTAAAACAGCGGCATTAGGGCATTAGCATCTGCAAATATGAATGCTTAAAGTAACGTCAATTCTAAATATTCTTCATTCACCATAATGCACAATTTTCCATATATTGGATGTCATTATTTTTGATATTAGAAGATGTCCAATCCAAATAACCAAATCATGCACATAAATTTCTTTCGCACGAAATAAGTTTACAAGTCTATGAGATATACATCTAAAATGATCTTTTTGGCCCCCAAATGTCTCACTGTTTAAAATCACATTGATAAAAATAAAACAGATAGTTTTATGAGTTTATTTTTCGTATCTTAAATGCTAATAGTTGAAACTATGATGAACAATGATTACGTGAAGATTTTTTCAGGAACCTTCATTATCGTACAACTGGTTGTGGACCGTTTAGATAGTGTTGGCATTACTGCTATTGTGAAGGACGAATCCGAATCCGCAAGAATGGCAGGATTTGGCTCTTCCTTTCAAGGGTTTCAAGAACTATATGTATCTAAGGAAGAATTAGAGCATGCAGTTCCAATTGTAGAAGCCGTAAAAGGAGAATTGGAAGCATAAAAAAACCCTGAAGCGATTCAGGGTTTTCTAAATTTTTGAAATTCAATTAAGCGTTAACCGCATACATTTTATCTCTCTGTTCTTTAATTTTCTTATCGTCCATATACTCATCAAACGTCATATAACGGTCAATGACCCCATTTGGTGTAAGTTCAATGATTCGATTACCAACCGTTTGCGCAAACTCATGATCATGCGTGGTAAACAAAATCGTGCCTTTAAAGTTTGACAGCGAATTGTTAAAAGCAGTAATACTTTCGAGATCTAAATGGTTGGTAGGCTCGTCCAGCATCAAAACATTCGCTCTCATCATCATCATTCTACTAAGCATACAACGTACTTTTTCGCCTCCAGAAAGAACGTCGGCAGTTTTTAAGGCCTCTTCACCACTGAAAATCATTTTGCCCAAGAACCCTCTAATATGGACTTCTTCACGCTCTTCTTCTGTCGTTGCCCATTGGCGTAACCAGTCTACAAGCGTCAATTTATTCTCAAAAAATTCACTATTATCCAATGGCAAATAAGATTGTGTTGTTGTTATCCCCCAATTATAGGTGCCTTTATCAGCTTTTTCCTTGCCATTGATAATTTGATAAAACGCAGTTGTAGCCCGAGAGTCTTTTGAATAAACAACTACCTTGTCGCCTTTGGCCAAATTAATATCTACATTCTTGAATAACACTTCACCTTCTATAGACGCCTCAAGTCCGCTGATGTTCAAAATTTGGTCTCCTGCCTCTCTATCCCGTTCAAAAATAATAGCCGGATAACGTCGGCTTGAAGGTTTGATGTCTGAAATGTTTAATTTCTCAATCATCTTTTTTCTACTCGTCGCTTGCTTGGACTTTGCAACGTTGGCCGAAAAACGACGTATAAACTCTTCGAGTTCTTTCTTTTTATCCTCAGCCTTTTTGTTTTGTTGCGAACGTTGTCTGGCGGCCAATTGAGAAGATTCATACCAAAACGTGTAGTTACCTGAATAATGGGTAATCTTACCAAAATCGATATCAGAAATATGGGTACATACCGAATCTAAAAAGTGTCTATCGTGAGAAACCACAATCACACAATTATCGTAATTTGCTAAAAAATTCTCCAACCAAGTAATAGTTTCATAATCCAAGTCGTTGGTAGGCTCATCCATAATCAACACATCAGGATTTCCAAATAAAGCTTGAGCTAACAAGACTCGAACTTTTTGTTTCCCGTCCAGATCTTTCATTAACGTGTAATGATACTCTTCTTTAATCCCCAAATTGGATAGCATTGCTGCGGCATCACTATCCGCATTCCAACCGTTCATTTCTTCAAATTGAACCTGAAGCTCTCCAATTTTATCAGCGTTTTCATCAGTGTAATCGGCATATAGTGCGTCAATTTGTGATTTCAGATCATAGAGTGGCTTATTCCCCATAATAATGGTTTCCAATACCGTATGCTCATCATATAGATTATGATTCTGTTCTAAAACAGACATACGTTTTCCAGGCTCCAGGTGGACATGACCAGAAGTAGGCTCCATTTTTCCCGCCAAAATTTTCAAAAAAGTCGACTTTCCTGAACCATTGGCACCAATTATACCGTAGCAATTACCTTGATTGAAGCTGGTATTCACCTCATCAAATAGGATACGTTTGCCAAACTGAACCGAAAGATTAGAAACTGATAACATTTTACGTATTTTAAATTTGCTGCAAAAGTAGAAAAAACCAACCATTTTAAGAAACTTAAGTACTTATATTTAAACGGTCCCTCAGTGCATGGCATTCTTTGATAATATCAGTGTTTATAGTAGTTTTGGGATCATATCACCTCTAAATGCCCAAACATTTAACAGCGCCTTAACAGCTTGATGCACAAACAAGTTTTATTTTTGTTCATATTCCAACTAGCTCCAGAAATCCCTTAAGTTTATGAGAATTCACATAATATCATTTATGCTTTTGACAACGCTTTTTAGTTGTAAAAAAGAAGCTAATGAGGCTGATACATCTGCCTACTTTGGAGGGGAGATTATTAATCCAACCAACGATTACGTCCTGCTATTTTCTCCGAATTCTCAAGTAAATAATAAATCAGATACGCTTTTTCTAAACAATAAAAATCGCTTTTTCACCAAACTATCTCCATTAAAATCAGGTTTGTACACGTTTATTCATGGTGGTCAATACCAAATGGTCCTTTTAGAACCAAGAGATAGTGTTATGTTACGATTAAATACCATTGACTTTGATGAATCCTTGGTTTTTACTGGTGATGGGGCAAGAAAGAATAATTTTCTGATTAATATTTTTCTTGAAAATGAAGCTGACCGGGCAAATTTCATCAACTTCTCCCAAATGGAGCCTGAAAAATTTGAAAGTTATATTGACTCTTCACGAACTGAACGCTTAAATGGTCTTTCTGAGTTTTCCAATCAAAGAAACCTATCCCCACTTTTTGATAAAGTTGCCGAAACCAGTGTCAATTATGGTTATTTCAGCGCTAAAGAAATGTATCCTTTTGCCTATTATGGTTACAAAAACTTAAAAAACTATAAGGATTTGCCATCAAGTTTTTATGATTACAGAAAAGATATCGATTACAATATTAGCTCCTTAGGAGATTTCTTTATTTACAACCGTTTTCTTTATGCTCATTTCAATAACATGGCGTTGGAGAAATTTTATGCTAATGCTCCTAAAGATGCTGTTTTCAATAGAAACTCAGTAGTTTATAATTTAGAGAAATTGAGGTTGATGAACGAGCGCATTACAAATGATACCATAAAAAACAAATTATTAAAAAATACAGCGCGCGATTTTATTTCCATGTGCGAAGATACGGCGGCCGTAAAACAGGTTTTAGCTTCATATCTACAAAAAACAACAAATGCGGACGATAGAGTATATATTGAAAGACTATCAAAAGCCATTAATAAATTAAAACCTGGTAAGATTATTCCTGATGTAGAATTGGTCAGTTATAATAATGAAGACTATAAATTTAGTGATTTGATCACACAGCCTACCGTAATTTATTTTTGGTCGTCAAACTTAAAAATCCATTATAAGAACAGCCATTATAAAATCAGGGATTTAAAGAAGAAATATCCCAATATCAATTTTATAGCGATAAATATTAATGATAGCGATAAAAAATATTGGAAAAGAACCTTGGATGAATTCAAGTTTCCAATTGACAGCGAATACCAGTTCAAGGATCCATTTAACGCCAAACAAACCTTGGTGCTCAATACCGTTTATAAAATTATTGTAGTAGATAAGGAAATGCGCATTGTGGACACTTACTACAACATGTTCCACAGTAAATTTGAAGACAAACTGCAGGAACTTAATAATTAGCTTTTATCCGCAATTAGATTTATAACACATTTCCCCTAAAATTCTGCTAAAACAGAATTGATCCCCTAACAGCTTAGCTCAAAAATTTAGAAATAGTGCACTGGGCATTAGCATTTGGGTATTATGATGGCGTTTATAAAAAAAAGGCTTCATCTCTGAAGCCTCCTTTTACTTAATATATAGAAAAATTAATTTCCCTTTTTGTAATCTGCCAAGAATTTCTCTAAGCCAATATTGGTTAATGGATGGTTTAACAATCCAGTAATTGAACTTAAAGGTCCAGTCATGACATCAGCACCTAATTTGGCACAATCAATAACGTGCATGGTATGACGTACCGAAGCTGCCAAAATCTCAGTTTCAAATCCGTAGTTGTCATAAATCATTCTGATTTCGGCAATAAGATTTAATCCATCAGTTGAAATATCATCCAAGCGGCCAATAAATGGAGACACATAAGTTGCCCCAGCTTTTGCAGCCAATAATGCCTGGCCTGCAGAAAACACTAAAGTCATATTGGTCTTAATGCCTTTATCACTAAAATACTTACAAGCTTTCACACCGTCTTTAATCATTGGTAATTTAACCACAATCTGATCGTGAAGATCAGCCAAAGCCTCTCCTTCTCTTACCATGCCATCGTAATCTGTTGCAATGACTTCCGCACTCACATCGCCATCTACCAAATTGCAAATGTTTACATAATGTTTCATGATATTGTCGGTTCCTGTAATGCCCTCCTTGGCCATCAACGACGGATTGGTAGTGACACCATCTAAAATCCCCATGTCTTGGGCTTCCTTAATTTGCTCTAAATTAGCAGTATCAATAAAAAATTTCATAAATAATAGTCGTATAAAGGTTGTGTTTTAAAGTGTTGCGAAGTTACGATTAATAACAAAGATGTCATTGAATTTTTAATTAAAACATATCAACACCTTAATTGTCAAAGTGGTTTTATAGTTTGTAATGTTTCATCAACATGTTCTCATAGACTTTATCTGGCAAAATTCGTTTCAAAACAATAGAAAACTTCTGCATGAATTCTCCAACCTTATAATGAATTTTTGGATTTTGGGTGTTGATTATTTTATAAATCGCTGTCGCCATTATTTTAGGGTCCTTACCTTCGCTTACATGTGCATTCATAAGATCTAAAGTTTCTCCATAAGTTTTTTTATAGGGCGAATTTTCCAAAACCGGCGCATGATAACGTCCTGCGGCAATATTTGTTGCAAAGTCACCAGGAGCAACATTGGTCATTTGAATGTTGAAGTCTTTAATTTCCATTCTGAAAGCTTCCGTCAGCAATTCCAAAGCGCCTTTACTTGCACTATAAACACCTCTATATGGCAAACCCATATAACCCGCAATGGAGGTGATATTGATAATCAGACCTGATCTTTGGGTTCTCATTTGTGGCAGCACTGCTTTTATGACGCGGATGGGACCAAAAAAATTGGTTTCAAAATTACGTTGGATTTCAGCATCCGGAATTTCCTCAATAGGGCCAGTTATTCCAGCACCAGCATTATTGATCAATACGTCGATATGACCTTGTTCGGCAATGACCTTTTGAATAGCAGACTCTATGGAATCAACATCAGAAACATCCAATTTGACCAAATTAAATTTACTGCTTAAGTATCCTTCGGGATTTCTGCTGGTACCATAAACTATGAATCCTTTTTCGGTCAAGAATTCTCCAATGGATTTGCCAATTCCAGATGAACCTCCGGTAATTAAAACAACTTTTGACATATTCGGGTATGAGTTAAACATTAAGCATACTTAATTTTTCAAAAATACGATAAAATTTAAGCTTATGATGGAATTGAAAAGGAAGTGGATGATGTAATTTAAGCGTCTATACTGCAGAATTCCTTAACTTATAGGAACAAAAAAAGGCAAGCTACCTACATCACACCGCTACGACCGCTTACCTTTGCTGCGTTCCCGCCCTGGAGGATTCAGCAGGAGCTGGTTGTGTAGGACTTGCCAGGTGCAAAGATACAAACTTTTACTACTTTTGCAATGATTTTCAAAACTGAATTTATTTAAATACCTTGCTCAAAAAACAAACATCAGCATGTCTTCAACTAAACTTTTTATAATCACTGTTTTAAGTCTTTTTTTCTTGACTTGTGGTGATAACCCAAATGGTAAAAAAAGTAATTTTTCAATTTCTACAGATGCCAAAAACAATACCACGACCCTTGGCGAAACAGTTAAACTGTCAGTAGAAAATCCGAAAAACAAATCAATTTCCAATATAAGCTATAAACTTGATGAAACCCCGATTGAGGAAAACTTCAAGGTTACAAATTTAGCCCTTGGGGTGCATAAGATCACAGCCACTGTTACTTATGGTGAAACTACAGAAGAGACATCTACAAACTTGACTGTTTTAAATGATGTTGCCCCGAAAATTTACAGCTATAAAATTTTAAATGAATATCCGCATGATATTACCTCCTATACTCAAGGCTTAGAGTTTCATGATGATGTTTTATACGAAAGCACTGGGCAATACGGAAAGTCCAAGCTTAGAAAAGTGGATTATAAAACGGGAAAGGTTCTTAAAAACATCAATTTAACCAATCAATATTTTGGAGAAGGTCTTACAATAATGAATAATAACATTTACCAGCTCACGTGGAAAGAGAATATCGGATTCATTTATAACCTTGATACGTTTGAGAAAACGGGTAGCTTTAATTATGGGAAAAGTAAAGAAGGTTGGGGATTGTGCAATGATGGAGAGGTGATTTACAAAACCGATGGCACCAACAAAATATGGAAACTCAATACAGAAACGCTGGCTGAGGAGGATTATATCCAAATATATACCAATACCGGTAAAATTGATAAATTGAATGAATTGGAATATATTGAAGGAAAAATCTACGCTAACATATACCAACGCAATGGGGTTTTGATCATCAACCCGGAAAATGGCGCGGTTGAAGGAGTGATTGACTTTTCACCCCTACAAAAATTAGTTAAACAACATCCATCTTTAGATGTTTTAAACGGCATTGCCTATAACCCGACAACTAAGACCATTTTTGTAACAGGAAAAGAATGGGACAAACTATTTGAAGTGGAAGTTTTCGTGAAATAATGATTAAGATTCACAAACACTTAAAGAGACCGTTACAGAACAATCTAAGATAATATTTATGCAAACCTTTGAAATTCACATTATTGTAACCCAAGACGATTTAGACAACCTCAACCATGTCAATAATGTGCGTTACGTACAGTGGGTACAAGATGTAGCGGAAAAACATTGGCATGAAAAAGCAACGGACAAAATACTTTCAGATTATTTTTGGATTCTTCTCAAACACACCATTGAGTATAAAAACCCGGCCATTTTAGGCGATGTGCTCAAACTCAAGACCTACATTAAAGAGTCAGGCGGCGTCACCTGCATTCGGGTGGTTGAAATCTATAATAAGAACACTGACAAATTGCTTGCCTCTTCCGAAACAAAATGGTGTCTGGTATCTCAAGAGAACATGAAACCGGCAAGGATTACCGAAGAAATCAGGACCCTGTTTAGTTAAACCTTGATTAAATGGATTGTTAAAGTCTCTTAATAGATCCCTTTTAAAAAACTATAATGGTTTAATTTGATGGTAATCAATCTCTTTGCCTAGTGACCAAAATTACCATTCTTTTATGTCTTTGCTCCACTTTGATGTTGTCACAGAACATCTCAGGAACACTTTACGATGCGGAGGCCGCCATCTCTGGAGCTAAAATCATGAACATCACTTCAAAAAGCATCACTTCAACCGATAGTCGTGGCAACTTTGACATTTTCGCAAAACTTAATGATACGCTAATTTTTAGTTCATTATTTCATCATACCAAGCAATTGGTGGTAAGTGAATCGCACCTTAAGAACATCCAAGTTTTTGAACTAAGAAAAATAGTGAATGAACTTAATGAAGTGGAAGTCCAAGGCGCAATCACACCAAAACAAATGACTGAGGATGAGGAAACCAATAGGCAAAACAAACAATTTAAAACAGATGTAGAAAAAAATCCACACTTGTACAGAAGGCCAAATAGAAATAGTGGCGGGATTGATATTCTGGAAATTGGCAGACGTATTACAAAACTTTTCAAAAGAAAAACCACCAAAGAACAAATAATAGTAGCAACTCCCATCGAAGCAGAAGATCTTGATGCGCTTTTCAAAACAGACAAATTTTTTAACGATAAATTTTTAGTATTGAACTTGAACATCACTAAGGACTATAAACACCTCTTCTTTGCCTACTGCGAATCAAAGATCATGTCACCTTCTCTGTTGCAACCAGAAAATAGAATCTATCTTGTTGACAAGTTTTTAGAGTATAGTGAAGCGTTTCGAACGATTTTAAAGGAAAGTCAAAGACAATGAGTCAAGAACATCGAGACCGACCGATGAGCACGAACAGTTATATTATAACGTTTTTATAGGAAAGTATCTTTGTGTCCGTGGCAAGTATCGGGGAATTAAATAAGTGGTTCTTATGAATTCATAATTCCAAAAGTCATATTTTTGAATTTCAATTTGAATTAACCACCATAATGAAAAGAAGCTTTTATTTTATTCTTACTATATCAACGTTGATCTTATGGAGTTCCTGTCGGAAAGATTTCGATTTTGAACCGAGTCAGGGTGCCTTAACCTTTTCCAAAGACACTGTTTATTTAGATACGGTTTTCACCAATATTGGATCAAGCACCTACAATCTGAAAGTCTATAACCGCAGCAATAAAGACATTTTGATTCCTACCCTACGTCTGAGTCAAGGCCAAGCATCTCATTACCGACTCAACGTAGATGGCATGTCAGGCAAGGAGTTTCAAGATGTAGAACTTTTGGCAAAAGACAGCATGTATATTTTTATTGAGACCACTTTTGATATTCAAAGTGTTGTAACTGCCAATAACCAGTTTCTATATACCGATATCATCGAATTTGACAGCGGATCAAATTATCAAAAGGTGGACTTGGTAACCTTAGTTAAGGATGCCGTTTTTATTTACCCAAATCGGGATGCCCAAGGCGTTGTGGAAACTTTAACCTTTGATGTAGATGGCGATGGCATTGATGATGAAACCAACGTTCAAGGTCGATTTTTAACCGATGCAGAATTGACCTTTACCAAAGAAAAACCTTACGTTATATATGGTTATGCCGCTGTTGGCGAAAATAAAACCCTAACTATTGATGCCGGTGCGCGCGTACATTTTCATGCAAATTCGGGTTTATTGATCACCAATAATGCCTCGTTAAAAGTGAACGGCCAATATAGTCCTGACCAATCCACAATGGCAAACGAAGTCGTTTTTGAAAGCGACAGATTGGAACCTTTCTTTGATAATATTCCAGGACAATGGGGCACTATTTGGTTATTTCAAGGCAGTAAGGAAAATAACATCAATTTTGCAACGATAAAAAATGCTACTATTGGTATATTATCAGAAAACAATCCTACCACTGCCATTCCGAAGTTAACAATCAAGAATTCAAAAATTTACAATTCCAGTAACTTCGGAATTTTAGGACGTGCTACTTCCATTACCGCCGAAAACGTAGTGCTGAACAATGCGGGCCAATCTGCCTTTGCAGGGACTTATGGCGGAACGTACAACTTTAGCCATTGCACCATAGCCAATTACTGGACAAATAGTTTTAGACAGTTTCCTGCGTTATACCTAAACAATTATTTGATTTTGGAAGACGATACAATTGTTACCAATGCTTTGTCTGCTGCCAATTTCAACAATTGTATTATTTATGGTAATGATAATCCGGAGTTTCTAGTAGAGGAAGAAGAAGGTTCTGGTTTTAACTTTAAATTTACCAATAACCTGATCAAGTTTAATGACCCGAATAACAAGTTTGCTTCAGATCCAAACTATGGTTTTGATAATGTGGCTTTATATGGAAATGTCGTATTCAATCAAGATCCAGACTTTATGGATACGGCCAAAAATAAGTTGAATATCGGACAAGAATCCGCTGCAATTAATGTGATTGGGAACAATCCGTTTTCAAATGCGGTGCCTTTTGATATATTAAATGTGTCACGCACTGCTGCTCCTGATTTGGGTGCTTACCAACATGTGGTTTTTGAAGAATAAAAAAACCTGAAAGTCTCACTAAGTATTGGGACTTTCAGGTTGGATTGACAATCAGATAACTGACCTACGAAAACAAAGGTTTCCCTTTCATCATTTCATTCACTTTTTTCGCAACAGCATCCAATTTGGTCTCATCATCGTGGTTATTTAAAACCTCATCAATCAAATCGACAATGGTTGACATATCCACCTCTTTCAAGCCTCTGGTCGTCACCGCTGCAGTTCCAATTCTAATACCGGAAGTTACAAATGGCGATTTATCGTCAAAAGGGACCATATTTTTATTTACCGTAATATCGGCCTTTGTCAAGGCTTCTTCGGCAGCTTTACCGGTTAAGTTTTTATTTCGCAAATCAATCAACATCATGTGGTTGTCCGTTCCTCCAGAAATGATATGATAATCCTTAGCTACAAAGGCCTTTGCCATGGCAGCAGCATTTTTCTTAACTTGCAACATATACTGCATAAAATCATCGGTCAAGGCCTCACCAAATGCAATGGCCTTAGCAGCAATGATATGCTCCAATGGCCCTCCTTGATTTCCTGGAAAAACACCAGAATCCAATAACGAAGACATCATTCTTAAGTTACCCTTTGCCGTTTTCTTTCCAAATGGGTTCTCAAAATCTGCGCCCATCATGATCATCCCCCCTCTCGGACCTCTTAATGTCTTGTGGGTTGTTGTGGTCACAATATGGCAATGTGGCATTGGATCATTTAAAATGCCCTTGGCTATTAATCCTGCAGGATGGGCAATATCTGCCATCAAAACAGCACCAACTTGGTCAGCAACCTGCCTGAAAGCTTTAAAATCCATATCACGTGAATAAGCTGAAGCTCCGGCTATGATCATTTTTGGTTTTTCCTTTTTGGCGGTATCTTCCAAATGATTATAATCAATCAAACCAGTAGCCTTATCTACACCGTAAAAAGAAGGACTATAGAGTTTTCCTGAAAAATTTACTGGAGACCCGTGAGTCAAATGCCCACCATGCGACAGATCAAAACCAAGAATTTTATCGCCAGGCTTTAAGCACATTGAATATACAGCAGTATTTGCCTGACTTCCCGAATGTGGCTGCACATTGGCATATTCAGCGCCAAATAGAGCTTTAGCACGATCAATGGCCAACTGCTCAACCTCATCTACAATTTCACAACCGCCATAATAGCGTTTTCCCGGGTAGCCTTCGGCGTATTTATTGGTTAATACTGATCCGGCAGCTTCCATTACCTGATTGCTTACAAAGTTTTCTGAAGCAATAAGTTCCAAACCGTTTAACTGTCTCTCTTTTTCAGCTTCTATAAGCTCAAATATTTGTTGGTCACGTTGCATAAATTAAATTTTTAATCACTCCCGCAAAGCTGGGAATTTTATTCTTAATAATATCTTCACAAATTTCCCCAAAAATACTAAATACAATAGTTAATTAGGCCAAAAAAAGAATTATTCATCTGAATTTTATGGAATTTTGATTTCCTCAAAAACAACATAACTTTAAGTCTTTTTTTGTTTGTAAATTAAAAAAAATATGTAGGTTTGAATAGATTTAATATAAAACAAATTAATTGCAAAACTATGTCTATATCAGCAAATAACCCCGATCGTACGTCGTGGCTTCACGTGGGAAAGAACTCCGATTTTCCTATACAGAACATCCCTTTTGGGGTTTTTTTAACACGAGACGATATCATTACCATTGGGACGCGAATTGGCGATACAGCCATTGATCTTGGGGCACTACACCAATTAGGTTATTTTGAAGGCATTCCGTTGACTGATGATATTTTTCTTCAGGATACCCTAAATGATTTTATAGCTGATGGCCGTAAAACATGGCGTGCCGTAAGAAATAGAATCGCTGATATTTTTGACAGTAATAATACCGCATTAAAAAACAATCTTAAACATAAAGAAATTGTCTGTTTTAGATTGGATGAAATAGAAATGCAATTGCCAGTTCAGGTGGGTGATTATACCGATTTTTATTCGAGCCTTGAGCATGCCACCAATGTTGGGACCATGTTCAGAGGTGCTGACAATGCTTTGATGCCAAATTGGTTGCATATCCCTGTTGGCTACCATGGCCGCAGCTCCTCGATTATTCCATCTGGAATTCCGGTCCACAGACCACAGGGGCAGACCTTGCCAGATGGTGCTACTGAACCTGTTTTCGGTCCGTCAAAATTGATCGACTTTGAATTGGAAATGGCTTTTATTACTACTGACGCCAACGATTTGGGCGAATCGATCCCAGTCAATGAGGCAGAAGAGTACATTTTTGGCTTGGTTCTTTTTAACGACTGGTCTGCTCGAGATATCCAAAAATGGGAATATGTGCCCTTAGGACCATTCTTGGCAAAAAGTTTTGCATCTTCCATGTCGCCTTGGATTGTTACACTTGACGCCCTAGAGCCTTTTAAAGTAGAAAGTCCGAAACCCATCAAACCGCTATTACCATATTTAAAATCGAAAGGCAAAAAAGGCTACGATATCAGTTTAGAAGTTGCAATACGTCCAAAAGATGCTAAAGAAACCATTGTGAGCAAATCCAACTTTAAATATATGTATTGGAATATGTCCCAACAATTGGCACATCATACTATTAATGGTTGTCCTATCAACTCAGGTGATATGATGGGCAGCGGCACCATTTCTGGACCAACAGAAGATTCTTACGGGTCTATGTTAGAATTGACCTGGAGAGGTGAAAAGCCCTTAAAAATGAAAGATGGCACGGAACGTAAGTTTATTAATGATTACGATACCGTTATCATGAGAGGGCACTGTGAAAAAGACGGTACCAGAATTGGATTTGGAGAGGTTTCCACACAATTACTGCCGATTTATAATCAGAAGAAAAAATAAGTTAAAATCTTGAAAATTGAAGCACGAAGGTTGGTAGGCACTGATTTTCGTGCTTTTTTTTTCCATTCCCTTCTATCTCCCCGCTTCCAATTTCTATTTTTTTCACATTTGGCATGTAAGTTGGAATCCTTTAACTTTAACAATTTAAACACCAGATTTATGATAGCAAAACTACGTTTCAGTGTAATCATTCTATTACTTGTTTCTTGTAGTGGAAAAAAACAGATTGAGAAAGCACTTCATTCTGGAAATTATGATCTGGCCATTGAAGATGCCTTAAGAAAACTTGAGAACAACAAAAATAAAGAACGCAAACAGGACTTTGTGGTCATGCTCAAAAACGCCTTTGAAAAGGCAGTCGAGCGCGATTTAAATACGATTAAACATCTTAGGAAGGACGGAAATCCAGAACATTATAAGGCTATTTATGAAACCTACCTCAAATTGAATTCACGTCAGGAAAAAATCAAGCCCATCTTACCCTTACAAATTCATAATAAGCCGCTCCGTTTAGATTTTAAAGATTACTCTCATGTTATTGCACAGTCCCGCAACGAAGTTTCTGCGTATCTGTACGATACTGGATTGGCACTAATGGACTCAAATAACAAACAAGATCTAAAAGAGGCCTACCACACATTTCAGTATATAGATCGTATTAACCCAAAATATAAAGACGTTCGTCATTTAATGGAGGAAGCCCATAATCTTGGTTCTGACTATGTGATTGTGACGATTGAAAATCAGACCGATCAAATCATTCCAAAGCGCTTGGAGGATGATCTATTGAACTTTGATACCTATGGATTGAATCAGTTTTGGACGGTTTACCATGCCCTTCCTGATAATCGAATAGATTATGACTATGCCATGGCTTTACAATTAAAACGCATCAATATTTCACCGGAAAAATTTAATGAAAAGCAATCGCTTAGAGAGAGACAAATTGTAGATGGCTGGAAGTATCAAAAGGATAGAAAAGGAAACGTGGTTAAAGACAGTTTAGGAAATGACATCAAAATTGATAACATTATCAATATAAGAGCCCAATTTAATGAATATCACCAATTCAAATCGACTCAAATTCTTGCGGATGTTGTTTATATGGACTTAAAAAACAATCAAACCTTGGATGTCTTTCCAATTGATAGCGAATTTGTCTTTGAAAACTTCTTTGCCACCATAAAAGGTGATGAGCGCGCACTGAATGCTCAGGACCGGGAACTTTTGCGCAATAGACGCTTGCGCTTTCCTTCCAATGCTGATATGGTGTATGATACTGGCGAAGACTTGAAACTGCAGTTAAAGCAGATTATCAGTTCTTATAAAATAAGGCATTAAAATGAAAAACTCCTAAAATAAATTTTTAGGAGTTTTTTATGCTCAATATCTCATAAGGTGAATTGCGACTTTAACCATCATTTCATTCCTCGCACTGTTTCGCTACACTGATACTACAAATTAAACAAACTTCCCTAAATCCATAGCATTAATCCCACTATGACTTTCATGGGCTACCACTACCCCATTCTTAACCACAAGTAATTGTGGCGATTGGTGCATCACTTGAAATCTTTCAGCAATTGCATTGGATACTGGTCTGTGGGCCAGTAAATCTAAATAATACAGGTCGGCTTGGTTTTCAGAAAACTGATAGCCTCCCTTAAATTGACCAATAACCATTCTGCTGATACCACATCTTGTGGAATGCTTAAATATAAATTGTGGTTTAGTTGAGGATTTTTCTACAATGGCATCCAATTGCTCAACAGTATTTAAGTTGATCCAAGGTGTTTCGTTATCTTGTTTTGGTTGATCCGAACCGGTTGTCGAATCTGAATTAGCACCGAATAATTTATTAAATAGTCCCATGTAAGTAGTATTTATTTTTTGTGTTATGATTTATTTGTTTAAATGAACTCTCGTTTGATCAATCAGTCTTGTATGCTTTGTTCTTTCTACATTATCCAAAAACTTTACATTCTGCAATCGTAAATTGATTATCTCAAACCATCACTTACTTGGGCGTTAAAATTATTCTAAATGTCACTTTACTCACCCAAATTTTAAATAACTTTATACAACAGTCGATGATAAGCCAAACCCCTTACAAACTGACGAAACGTCACGCTACTATTGGCGTTAAGCGACATTTTGTCGTGCTTTATAGCTTGGTAAGGTAATTGAAATACAGAATGAAAACAACAACAAATTTAATCAAACATATCTCCAATTAAGGAGGAGAACATATAAAATAAAAAACTAACGTAAAAACATTTACCCGATTAAACGGGCCATATATTATGAACTTTAATAATTATACCATAAAATCACAGGAGGCCATCCAGCACGCGCAACAGCTTGCTCAAGGTTATGGCCATCAACAGATAGAAAATGAGCATATTTTTAAAGCCATTTCTGTAGTTGACGAAAACGTATTGCCATTTCTTCTAAAAAAACTAAATGTCAATATGAATCTTTTAGAACAGACTTTAGACAAGCAATTGGAGAGTTTTCCGAAGGTATCTGGTGGCGACATCATGCTTTCCAGAGAGGCGAATAAAGCGCTGAATGAAGCCTCTATTATCGCTAAGAAGATGAAGGATGACTATGTTTCTGTCGAGCATTTACTTTTGGCTGTTTTTAAATCAGACAGCAAAATAGCGCAAATGCTCAAAGATCAAGGCGTTACTGAAAAGGCACTTACTGCTGGCATTGACGAATTGCGTCAGGGCGATCGCGTCACTTCACAAAGCCAAGAAGACACTTATAATTCTCTGAACAAATACGCAAAGAATCTCAACCAAATGGCCAAGGATGGTCGTTTGGATCCGGTGATCGGCCGTGACGAGGAAATAAGAAGAATTTTACAAATCCTTTCACGTCGCACCAAAAACAACCCAATTCTTGTAGGAGAACCGGGTACAGGTAAAACAGCTATTGCGGAAGGCTTAGCCCATCGTATTATCGATGGAGACGTTCCTGAGAACTTAAAAGACAAGCAGGTGTTTGCTTTAGACATGGGAGCGCTTATTGCGGGTGCCAAGTACAAAGGTGAATTTGAAGAGCGTTTAAAAGCCGTTATCAAAGAAGTCACCTCAAGTGATGGTGATATTGTATTATTTATTGACGAGATCCATACGCTTGTTGGTGCAGGAGGCGGGCAAGGCGCCATGGATGCGGCAAACATTTTAAAGCCAGCTTTAGCAAGAGGAGAGTTACGCGCCATTGGAGCAACGACACTCGATGAATATCAGAAATATTTTGAGAAAGACAAAGCCTTAGAGCGTCGTTTTCAAAGAGTAATGGTAGACGAGCCAGATACTGAAAGTGCCATTTCAATTCTACGAGGGATAAAGGAGAAATATGAAACCCATCATAAAGTACGTATTAAAGATGAGGCCATTATAGGTGCCGTAGAGTTATCTGAACGGTATATTACCAACAGATTTTTACCGGACAAAGCTATTGACCTGATGGATGAAGCGGCTTCTAAACTACGAATGGAAATCAATTCCAAACCAGAAGAACTCGATGTATTAGACAGAAAGGTTATGCAGTTGGAAATTGAAATCGAGGCCATTAAGCGTGAAAAAGATGAAAGCAAACTACAGAATTTACGTTCTGAACTTGCCAACATTAAAGAAGAACGCAATGAAATGAATGCCAAGTGGATGAGTGAAAAAGAAGTTGTAGACAATATTCAAATCGCTAAATCCGACATTGAAAATTTTAAACTTGAAGCAGAACGTGCTGAACGTGAAGGAGATTACGGCAAAGTAGCTGAAATTCGCTACGGAAAAATCAAAGAAGCCCAAGAGGAACTTGAGAAACTTCAGAAGGAATTACAGGCCAACCAATCGGGGAGCTCATTAATTAAAGAAGAAGTAACTTATGAGGATATTGCAGAGGTTGTAGCCAAATGGACAGGGATTCCTGTAACAAAAATGCTACAAAGTGACAGAGAAAAGCTTCTAAAATTGGAAGATGAACTGCATAAGCGTGTCATTGGTCAAGAAGAAGCTATAATAGCTGTGAGTGATGCCGTAAGGAGAAGTCGCGCCGGACTGCAGAACCCTCAAAAACCCATCGGAACATTTCTGTTTTTAGGAACCACTGGGGTTGGAAAAACAGAGCTGGCAAAAGCTTTGGCAGAATATCTTTTTGATGATGAGGCTGCCATGACCCGAATTGACATGAGTGAATACCAAGAACGTCACAGTGTTAGCCGATTGATTGGCGCACCTCCTGGATATGTTGGTTATGATGAAGGTGGGCAATTAACAGAAGCTGTGAGAAGAAAACCGTATTCTGTGGTACTGCTTGACGAAATAGAGAAAGCACACCCAGACACGTTTAATATTTTATTACAGGTTTTAGATGAAGGCCACTTGACGGATAATAAAGGCCGAGTGGCCGATTTCAAAAACACCATCATTATCATGACTTCCAATATGGGGAGTGACATCATCCAGCAACGTTTTGAAGCGGCAAAGGATATTGATACGGCTGTAGAATCGGCTAAGCTTGAAGTTTTGGGATTATTAAAACAGAATGTACGTCCGGAGTTCTTAAATAGAATTGACGATATTATTATGTTTACTCCATTATCAAAACAAAATATTATTGATATTGTAGAGTTGCAGCTGAAAGGCTTGACACGAATGTTGGACAATCAAGGCATCACCTTTGACGCTACCGATGAGGCCATTGCATATTTAGCTGAGAAAGGTTACAATCCTGAGTATGGCGCCAGACCTGTTAAACGTGTCATTCAGAAGGAAGTATTAAATGAGTTGAGTAAAGAATTACTTGCGGGTCATATTACCACAGATAGTATTGTCTTGTTGGATTCATTTAACAACAAACTGGTCTTCAGAAACCAAGACCAATTGGTGGACGAGGTCCAGAAATAGCAAACGTTGGCATCTTGAATGTCGGCGTTTAAAAGTCCGAGAGGATTTTTCATAATAATTGGTTGGTTAGAAACAGCACAAGTCTTTAAAAAGATGAGTGCTGTTTTTTTTCAAATGAGTCAATTAAAACGCCATCGAAGTTGTAAATTAACGTTTATCAAGTTAAACAGAATCGAATGGGGATTATCAAGTATTACAATTTTGAGGATAGTGAAGTCTTTATATTTGATGGTTTCATTATTAACCAAGTTAAAGAAGCTGTGGTTATAGAGCCCCATCATAATGATATTCTCAATAAGATTGTTCAAGAACATTTCAGCGGAAAAAATATGGTATACATTTCCAATCGAGTAAAGTCTTATTCAGTAAACCCATTAATTTATCCCGAGGCCGAAAAGATTCCAAACCTTATTGCCATTGCCATTATCCCTAAAACTGGGCTCATGCGTAGAAATGCAGAATACGAGCAGGAATTTTTCAACAAGCCTTATGAGATTTTTGATAACTTAACAAATGCCATCGTTTGGGTGCAGAATATCATGACCAATATGGAAAACAAATCAGAATAGTCAGTGCATATAGCACAAATAAGAAATGATTTTTCTTTATAGAGACAGGAGGAGCCTTCAAAAGCCCATTGAAAAGGAAAGATGCTACAGAAGGTTAATCATTTTATAAATGGAAGTCATATATAAATTTTTGGTAGTCTTTTTAATGAATTCAAACGTAAATAATATGGCGACATTGGCGTTTAATGTTTGAAAATCCTATTAATCTCAAACAAAGCTAATTAATGGATTTGTAAAATTAAATTGTTAACCGTTCGTCTAATAAACGGTAATTTACTTTAAAGAGACAACCGTTTATCGTACTTTTACGACACTTAACCTATAAAACACTTATGATCATCAATCAATATATAGACCATACGCTTTTAAAACCAAGCACTACTGAAAGGCAAATTATCGATTTATGCAATGAAGCAAAGAAATATGAATTCTATGCGGTTTGTGTCAACAGTTCCTATGTTGCCTTAGCCAAACAATTACTTTCTAAAACAGCCGTAAAAGTTGTAACCGTTGTCGGATTTCCGTTGGGTGCCATGGCTACAGAGGCTAAAGTCTTTGAAGCTAAAAATGCTGTAAACGAAGGAGCCGATGAGATTGATATGGTTATTAATATCGGATATCTCAGAAGCAAAAACTATGTTGCTGTTTTTAAGGACATTTCAGATGTTAAGAATGCTATTGGCAAAACACCGTTGAAAGTTATTATTGAAATTAGCGAACTTTCTAAAAACGAGATCGTAAAGATTTGTGAGATATGTTTGGATGCTAAAGTTGATTTTATAAAAACCTCAACCGGATTTTCAAAAAGCGGCGCTACCTTGACCGCTGTAAAAATCATCAAAAAAACAGTTCGGGATCAGGCAAAAATAAAAGCTTCCGGAGGTATAAGAGACCGCGAAACTGCCCTGAAATATATCGATGCGGGTGCAGATAGAATTGGAACTTCATCTGGAGTTGCAATGATGAATGATAAAATAGCAACAGCTTGATTTTAATTTTTATCTTTAGGAATTAAAACAATTCCATGAGTGTACATATTGAAGCTAAAAAAGGAGAGATTGCTGAAACCATCCTTCTTCCGGGAGATCCATTAAGAGCAAAATGGATTGCCGAAACATTTTTTGATAACCCTAAACGCTTTAATAATGTTAGGGGTATGCTTGGTTATACCGGCACTTATCAAGGACAATCTATTTCTACTATGGGCACTGGAATGGGTGTGCCCAGCATCTCTATTTATGCCCATGAACTGATAACAGAGTATGATGTTAAAAACCTGATAAGAGTGGGAAGCGCGGGGTCCTATCAAAAAGATGTAAAATTAAGGGACATTGTTTTAGCCATGGCCGCGTCCTCAACTTCTGGCATCAATGTACTGCGTTTTGAAGGTGCAGACTACGCCCCGACGGCAGATTTTGGTTTGTTTCAAAAAGCAGTTGACATCGCAAAAGCTAAGAACATACCCATAAAGGCAGGAAATATACTGACGAGTGATGAGTTTTATGCTGACGATTTTGAATCTTATAAAAAATGGTCAAAATTCAGGATCCTTTGTGTTGAAATGGAAACAGCCGGTCTTTATACCGTTGCTGCCAAACACAATGTCAATGCGTTAAGCATTCTGACGATATCAGATTCCTTGGTAACTGGAGAACGTACCACGACATTGGAAAGAGAAACCACCTTTAAGGAGATGATTGAAATCGCCTTGGAGTTGGCCTAAACAATTCATAAACATAGATCTTATGATACGCTACCTCATCATTATTTGTGTCACCTTGTTGGCAACTAATGCATTTGCACAAGAAGAAACGCATTCCGAAATCACAACCTATTATTTTATTCGTCACGCCGAAAAAGACCGTAGTGATCCCACAGAAAAGGATGCCCATTTAACAGAAGAAGGCCATCAGAGAGCACAAAATTGGAGCATCATCTTTCAAAATGTTCCTTTTGACGCCATATATTCCACAAACTTCAACAGAACCAAAGAAACTGCGCAACCAACTGCTGATAATAATCGACTGGAAATCAATACTTACCCTGTAACCAACAGTTATGATGACACTTTTATAAAAGCCACAAAAGGCAAAACAATTTTAGTTGTTGGCCATAGCAATACCATACCAGATTTTGTGAATAACGTGATTGGGCATGAAAAGTACAATGATATTGAAGATACCAACAACGGCAATCTTTTTATTATCACAATTATTGACGGCGTTTCTTCCGATATGTTGCTGACGATTAATTAAGTATATCCACCTGAATATTCTCGAGTTCTATTTTTGAAAGAAGTTGTAGTTGATCTGTCATAAACATATCATCTAAGACTTCAATAGCGGCACTGGGTGTAACAGGCTTATAGTTTTTATAATCTACAAAACGTAGGTTTTTGATGTTCCTTGCATTATAGGCTTCCCTAAACCGAAATCCCAAACTGTCATCAATTTCCTTAAATGAATAGGCCAAATAATCTATATAAAAAGAATCTTTATCAATCCAATAGATGAATACGTCATCAAAATCTTCACCACCACCCTCTTCAGAAAACGTAACTTTTATTTTATGATAGTCCCTCCCATTAATAGTTTTTAATTCCAAATAATTATGGTGCACCGCCTTTCCGTCCAAACTATAAGGCAGTACAGAAAAATAATGGACTGAATTAACTGAATTACTATACAAGGAGGTGAGAGAATCAGACAAAGATATTTTTTTATCGTCCCGGAAACGCTCAAATCCAGAATTACTCAAAACATCCTTTACTTCGGAAAGTGAATCCTCAAAATGACGCGTCAACTCATATCTGCCCTGATTTCGAAGGGCTCTATAATGAATGTCCCTAAAATCAAAATTGATATCGGAGTGGTCAAACAAATCTCCGCCCGCAACTTCAATGGATTTTTTGATGATGTCTTCAGGTGATGCCGTTGTACGCTCTTGAGATGCATCTTCCTTACAATTATATAACAAAAACAAAATGGCCAAAATCAATACACTTCGAAACATACTTTTTATTTAAATTGAATGAGTAAATTTAAAGATTACAGATGGGTCTTCCTCAAAAGTTATCTTAAATGTTTTACCTTTGGCTTCTTATGCAGAAACACATCAACATAAAAAACAGAAAAGCACGTTTTCAATATGAATTATTGGATAAATATGTGGCTGGTATTGTTTTGACAGGTACAGAAATAAAATCCATTAGAAACAGTAAAGCCTCTATTGCTGAAAGTTTTTGTGAGTTTAATGAAAAAGGCGAGCTCTTTGTAATCAACATGAATATTGAAGAGTATGCCTTTGGTAACTACAACAACCATAGGCCAAAAGCCGAACGCAAATTACTACTGAACAAAAGAGAACTCAAATCGCTTCAAAAGGACGTTCAAATTAAAGGTTATTCCATTGTTCCGTTACGGTTGTTTATCAATGATAGAGGATTTGCGAAATTGGAAATAGCATTAGGGAAAGGTAAAAAACTTTATGACAAGCGTAACACCATAAGAGACCGTGACAATAAGCGCAATTTAGATCGGATCAAGAAGATATATAGCTAAACATGGCATAAATAGTATTTTTATAGATCCCAATAATCACACTAAGTTTTAAAATTAAATAGCTAAAAAACAATCAATTATTTAAGATTGTTATAACAATCATCAGTAGTTTTTATAGTTAAGTTTGAAATGCTCATAGGCAACCATTTAAGCCAAGACTCTTTCTGGTAATCCACAAATTTTAAATAATGAAGTGGTTTATTGATCTGAGCAAGCTTCTGCCAGTAAAAACCATAGGTGGAACAATTGCGTCTATAGCATTAGAACCCAAACTTTATGACTAAAAACTTACTCTCTTTCATTATTGTTCTAATTAGTTTTCAGGCGTTTTCTCAAATCAAAGGACATATTACCGACCAGAATAACGCGGCGCTTCCTTTTGTTAACATTTATATAGAAAACACATTTACCGGCACTACCAGTAACGATGAAGGCTACTACGAACTCAACCTAAATACACCAGCTACCTACACCATTGTGTTTCAGTTTTTGGGTTATAAAACAGTAAAGAAAGAGATAGAAATCGCGAAATTTCCATACACTTTAAATGCTACTCTTGCCGAAGAACAAATCTCATTGAATGAGGTGGTGATCAATACTGATGAAAATCCGGCGGATATTATTATGCGAAAAGCGATTGCATCACGACAAGTAAATTTAGAAAAAATAAATGCTTTCAAGGCCAACTTTTATTCCCGTGGTTTGATTCGGATAAAAAATGTACCTGAAAAATTCTTTGGTCAGGAATTGGATGATTTTATGGTGGGATTGGATTCTACAAGAAGTGGTATTTTGTATCTATCAGAAACCATTTCGGAAATTGAATACCTGCGACCCGATAAACTGAAAGAAAAAATTATCGCATCAAAAGTAAGTGGCGACAATAACGGATTCAGTTTCAATACTGCCAGTGATGTGGATTTCAATTTTTACAATAATACCATTGACCTCGGCAATCAAATTATCTCCCCAATTGCCGATTATGCTTTTAATTATTATGACTATAAACTGGAAGGCGTTTTTTATGACGACAAGGGCAATCTTATCAACAAAATTAAGGTCATTCCTAAGCGTGAAAATGACCGGATTTTCTCAGGAAGTATTTATATAGTGGAGCATCAGTGGACGGTTTACGCTTTAGAATTAGCAATTACTGGCGTTCAGGCACAAATCCCGCCAGCCGAAGTCATTACCATCAAGCAAAATTTTTCCTATTCAGATATTGATCAACTCTGGGTTATGATTTCACAAGGTATTGAATTCAGTTATTCCCTTTTCGGATTTCAAGGTGATGGACGGTACACCGCAGTGTATAGCAATTATGATTTTTCTACTGAGGTGACCAAGAAATCATTTGGAAAGGAAATCTTATCATTTGGTGATAGTGCCAATAAAAAAGATTCCACCTATTGGAACCGCTTCAGGCCAGTTCCTTTAACAGATGAAGAGATAGGTGATTATTTACTTAAAGACAGTATTCAAACCGTTAGGGAGTCAAAACCTTATTTAGACTCTATTGATGCCAAAAACAACAGGTTCAAAATTCAAAACCTTCTCTTTGGATACAGTTACCGAAACTCTTTTGAAGATTGGTCCATTGGATATAGCTCACCACTCTCCGACTTTCAGTTTAATACCGTTCAAGGCTATAATTCCAAACTGAACTTTTATTACCGAAAAAACCAGGATGAATACCGTCGTTACCTCTCAGCCAACGCCTCTTTACAGTATGGCATATCAGATGACCGCTTGAGAGGTACAGCTTCTTTTATCTATAAATTCAATAATATCAAATCGCCATTTTTAATGCTATCCGGTGGTGTTGAAACCCAACAGTTCAATGATGCCCAGCCTATTTCGCCATTGATCAACTCCGTGAGCTCCTTGTTTTTTGAGAATAATTTCATGAAGATTTATGATAAAAGCTTCGCTCAGGCTGGTTACACACAAGAAATTACTAATGGTTTTAACATCTATAGCACCTTGGCCTACGAGCGCAGAAAATCACTATTCAACACGACAGACCAAGTGTTTTTCAACGATAAAAACGATGTTTATTCCAGTAATGATCCGCAAAATCCAAATATTTATGGCATTCCGGCTTTTGAAACACATCAACTTTTAAAGTTCAACCTGAACACGCGTTTTAATTTTGGGCAAGAATATATGAGCTATCCCGATAGTAAGATCAATATCCCAAACAGTAAATATCCGACGTTGTATATAGGGTATGAAAAAGGATTTGCAGCCTCAGAAAAACAGTATAATTTTGATAAGTTCAAGGCAAGATTAACCCAAAGTTTTAATTTAGGCAATAAAGGCAATTTTAAATATAACCTAAAAGCAGGCACGTTTTTTAATGCAGAGGATATTGGACTTATGGACTATTATCATCCCAATGGTAACCAAACCCATGTTGGCACTTCCAGCAATTATCTTAATGTATTCAACAACCTACCATATTATGCTTTGAGTACAAATTCTTCTTATTTTGAAATGCACGTCGAACATGACTTTAAAGGACTTCTTTTAAGTCGCGTGCCATTATTAAATAAGCTCAATTATAACCTAGTAATTGGCGCACATGCCTTTGCTACAGAGAATATCAAACCTTATCAGGAGTATTCAATTGGAATTGACAATATAGGCTTTAAGAAATTCAGGTTTTTACGTGTGGACTATGTGCGCTCCTACCAACATGGTTATCAAGGCGATGCGGTGATTTTCGGATTAAAGTTTTTGAATATCATCGAATAAGAAACGGTTAGTTTTTATCCTCTAAAAGCGGTACAAATCGAAATTCGCCGTATTCATGCTTTTCAAAATCTTTTGGGCCATTTCTGATGAACAAGGTCATAGTCTGCACCTGGTCTCCAACTGGGATTACCAATCGGCCTCCAATTTTAAGCTGACTCATTAGTGGTTTCGGAACAAAAGGTGCCCCGGCAGTAACGATAATACTATCAAAAGGAGCTTCTTCTTTTAGACCTTTGTATCCGTCGCCAAAAATAAGTTTTTTAGGACGGTATCCAAGCTTTGGAAGAAACTTACTCGTGATTTTAAAAAGTTCCAATTGACGCTCAATACTATAGACTTTAGCTCCTAATTCGCATAAAACAGCTGTTTGATACCCACTACCTGTACCAATTTCCAGGACCGTATCTCCAGGCTTAACTTGCATAAGCTCCGTTTGAAATGCCACCGTGTAGGGTTGCGAAATGGTTTGGTCTGCCGCAATGGGAAACGCCTTATCTTGGTACGCATGATCCAAAAAACTGGAATCCATAAATAAATGACGTGGAATTTTACCGATGGCCTGTAGCACTTTTTTATCAGTAATTCCTTTATCCTTAACAACCTCAACAAGTTGCTGTCTCAGGCCTTTATGTTTAAACGTATCTTTCAAAGCGGTGGTAAGTTTATTGGCTAAACTACTTTAAAAAAAAGCAAAAGACAAATCAAAAATTCCAAATTCCCATTTTATCCCTCCCCAGCAAGTACGCCTACTACAAATCAAAATCGTCTACTCAGAAAAACTTACATCGTGAAGAGAAAGGTTTATTATGTTTTAACATCCATATTCAGTCAATAACCATTAGCCGTCTGTTGCCTGGCGGACCTTCTTTTTCTCTTTTAATTTTCCTTTTTTCTGCCTTAAAAAAAAGCTATTTTTGTATAAAACGTATTGTCTATGTTAAAAGCTGGAGTTCTTGGTGCTGGTCATCTTGGTAAGATTCATTTGCGCCTCTTAAAGCAATCTGATAAGTTCGACTTAGTGGGATTTTATGATGCCGATGAGGCCAACGCCAAAAAAATTGAAACAGAATTTGGATATAAGTATTTTGAAACCATCGAAGCCCTCGTCAATGCGGTTGATGTCGTTTCTATTGTTACGCCCACTCTGTCTCATTATGAGTGTGCAAAATTAGCCATCTCTAAAGGCAAACACATCTTTATTGAAAAGCCCATTACCAATACCGTTGAGGAGGCTGAAACCATCCGAGCTCTTGTAGCACAAAATAATGTGAAAGGTCAAGTAGGGCATGTAGAACGTTTCAACCCTGCATTTAAGGCAGTCAGAGATCAGATTCACAAACCTATGTTTATAGAAAGTCATAGATTGGCAGAATTCAATCCGCGAGGTACCGATGTGCCAGTTGTTTTGGATTTGATGATTCATGATATTGACATTATTTTGAGTGTGGTGAATTCTAAAGTGAAGAATATTTCCGCAAGCGGCGTTTCGGTTATTAGTGAAACACCAGATATAGCCAACGCTCGTATTGAGTTTGTGAATGGGTGTGTGGCAAACTTAACCGCAAGTAGAATCTCCTTGAAAAACATGCGTAAAACACGATTCTTTCAAAAGGACGCTTATATCTCAGTCGATTTTTTAGAGAAGAAATGTGAAGTTGTTAAAATGAAAGATGCCCCACTAAATCCTGGAGATTTTGATATGATTCTGCAAAACGCAGAAGGTGTAAAAAAGCAAATTTATTTTGACAATCCCGAAATTTCCTCTAATAATGCCATTTTGGACGAATTGGAATCTTTTGCAGATGCCATAAATAATGATACAAAGCCAATTGTCACACTACACGATGGCACCGAAGCTTTACGCGTAGCCACCATGATTATTAATCAGTTTTGATTCTGTTGGGAATCTGAATTAATTATGCTAAACATGGCCAATTTTGACTTGCACTCATTTTCAGACGCTTAGAAAGTAGTTTACATAAAACGTTTAACCATACAAGTTCAACCTTTCTGTCTTTCTCAATACCTACAAGAAGACGGAGAACAAAACAATATTTCAATGAAAAATATAGCTGTAATTGGAGCAGGAACCATGGGCAATGGCATTGCGCATACATTTGCTCAAAGTGGCTTTAAGGTCCAATTAATTGATATTAGTGAAGATTCACTCAAAAAAGGATTAGAAACCATTACAAAAAATTTGGATAGAATGGTGTCTAAGGAACGAATTACCGAAGCTGAGAAACAGCAAACCCTGAGTAATATTGAGACATTTACCGATATGTCGGAAGGTGTTAAAACCGCCGACCTCGTTGTGGAAGCCGCTACCGAGAACCTCGATTTAAAACTTAAGATCTTCAAGCAATTGGACACTATTTGTTCCAAAGAAACCATATTGGCCACCAATACGTCCTCAATTTCCATCACTCAGATTGCTGCTGCCACCACGCGACCAAACCAAGTTATTGGGATGCATTTTATGAACCCTGTGCCAATTATGAAGTTGGTGGAAATTATTCGCGGCTATAATACGAGTGATGAAGTAACCAAGATCATTATGGAGCTTTCCAAAACTTTAGGGAAAGACCCGGTTGAGGTGAACGATTATCCCGGATTTGTAGCCAACCGAATATTGATGCCAATGCTCAATGAATCTATTGAAACCCTGTACAATGGAGTTGCCGGTGTTGCAGAGATAGATACGGTAATGAAACTTGGTATGGCCCACCCTATGGGACCATTACAATTGGCCGATTTTATTGGCTTGGACGTATGCCTTTCCATTTTAAATGTCATGTATGATGGCTTTAAAAACCCAAAATACGCACCATGCCCATTGCTGGTAAATATGGTAAGAGCTGGAAAATTAGGCATCAAATCTGGAGAAGGGTTTTATGATTATTCTGAAAGCAGAAAAGCGGAAACGGTAGCGGAGCAGTTTTTGTAGTCTCCAGTCCTCGGTAATAAGTCCTCAGCAAAAAGTTATGGACAAGAAGTCAAAATGCGCAGTATTGTGATTAAAGTTTATTAAATCCAAAACTGATCTGAAAAGATTGCTCGACTGAAGACTGCAGATTTGAAATTGAAAATTGAAAACAAATGGCCAATATCATCCCATTCAAAGCTGTAAGACCAACACGAGATAAAGTGAGTTTGGTCGCGGCACGATCCTATCAAAGCTATACGCTTCAACAGCGTGAGTCGCGATTAAGGGACAATCCATTTTCATTTTTGCATATCGTGAATCCGGGTTACAAATACGACAAGGAAATCTCCGGTGAAGCACGTTATAATCTTGTCAGAAACAGATATTTGGAATTTAAGGAGGATGCCATCTTTATTCAAGATGATCAGCCATGTTATTATATCTATCAAATTACCGATAGAGATCGGAAGGTTTTTAATGGTGTTATTGCCGCTACCAGCGCTGAAGATTATGAAAAGGACATCATTAAAAAACACGAAGACACCATAGCACATCGGGAGGTTGTTTTCAAAGAATATTTAAAAACTGTTGGTTTTAACGCCGAACCAGTACTCCTCACCTATCCTGACAATGATGTAATTGCGCAAATAATAAAAGTGGTTCAGAAAGAGCGTGCTGAATTTGAATTTACCACAACCTACAGAGACACTCATTTGTTATGGAAAATTGAGAATAAAGAACAATTAAGAAGCATACAGCATGAGTTCCAACAAATGGAAACTATCTATATTGCCGATGGCCATCACAGATCAGCATCTTCTTATTTGCTATACAAGGATCTAAAAACCAATAATCCTTCACATACAGGCAACGAACCTTACAACTTTTTCATGAGTTATCTCATTCCTCAATCCAATTTACAAATTCATGAATTTCATCGGGTCATCAAAGATTTGAACGGATTGACCAAAGAGGAGTTTTTAATTCAACTAGACATGGTTTATCGTATAGAAAATAGAGGCCATACGCCCTACAAGCCAACCAAGACGCATCATTTTAGTATGTATCTGGATGGTGAATTTTATTCGCTTCACTTAAGAAAAACCGTTTATAAAACGGAGTCTTCCTTGGACGCTTTGGGTACTCAAATTTTGTATAAATCCATTTTAGAGCCTATTTTAGGGATTCATGATTTAAGAAACGATAAAAGAATTGGCTATATTAATGGTAAAGACGACATCATATCTATGAAAAATGCCGTAGATAACGGCGCGTATAAAGTTGGGTTTGGCATGATGCCAGTCTCCATTGCCGAGATGAAAGCTATTGCAGATGATGGTCTGAAAATGCCGCCAAAGAGTACCTTTATTGAGCCCAAACTAAGGAGTGGGATTACAATTTATGAATTTTAATCATTAAGCTGTTGTTAAATGATTGTTTAGAACAGCATAACACATAATATCAAAATTAAATGGATATACAAGAAAATCTTAAGCATATTAAATCAGAACTGCCAGAACACGTTACCCTGGTAGCTGTTACAAAAACCAAGTCTATTGATGAAATCATGGAAGCCTACAACACAGGGCATCGTGTTTTTGGTGAGAACAAAATCCAGGAAATGGTTGAAAAGGAAGCACAATTGCCTAAAGACATTGAATGGCATATGATTGGAAATGTTCAACGCAACAAGGTCAAGCACATGGCACCATTTGTCAGTCTTATTCATGGCGTTGATAGTCTTAGATTATTACGAGAGATTGACAAACAGGCAAAACGAAATGATCGGACCATTAATTGTTTACTTCAGATAAAGATTGCGGAAGAAGACTCCAAATTTGGGATGTCGTCAAAGGAGGCTCAAGAAATTCTGCAATCTTCCGAATTTTCAGAACTTAAGAATGTTTGTATTATAGGCGTTATGGGAATGGCTACTTTTACCGACGATGAAGGTCAAATTGAGCAGGAGTTCAAAAATTTGAAAACATCTTTTGATGAACTGAAAGCATTACCTACTGAAAACTGCAATTTAAAAACCATAAGCATGGGCATGAGTGGCGATTATGAATTGGCTATTACCTGTGGAAGTAACATGATTAGAGTTGGAAGTCGTATTTTTGGCGAAAGAAATTATTAATGATCAGTCGTAGTCTTAAACAACTTAACCTCACATTTAAACAACATATATTATTTACGCAATATTAGACATAGAGACCACGGGTGGCAAGTTCAATGAAGAAGGTATCACTGAAATAGCTATCTACAAATTTGACGGGCATGCCGTTATTGATCAATTCATTAGTCTTGTCAATCCAGAACGGGAAATTCAACCCTTTGTAGTCAATTTAACCGGAATAAACAGCAAAATGTTACGGACAGCTCCTAAATTTTATGAGGTTGCAAAACGCATTGTTGAAATAACAGAGGATTGTATTATTGTAGCCCATAACTCTGAATTTGACTACCGTATTTTACGTACTGAATTTAGCAGGCTGGGCTTTGAGTTTAAACGTAAAACCTTATGTACCGTGGCACTAGCGCAAGAAATCATGCCAGAGCAGGAGTCTTATAGTTTAGGCAAACTTACAAGCGCATTAGGCATTCCGGTAGGTGATAGACACCGGGCTTCAGGAGATGCTATTGCAACAGTTAAATTGTTCAAGATGCTGTTGGCCAAAGATCTTAATAAGCATATTATTCAGGACGCAGTTAAAGCCGAGCCCAAATATGAAATGGCAACTAACCTCAAATCAATAATTGCAGATTTGCCATCGCGAACCGGAGTTTTTTATTTTCACAATACTTACGGCAAAATCATTTACATAGACAAAGGCAAGAATATCAGAAATAGGGTCAATCAGCATTTTACAAGTACGAATCCCAAATCAATAAAAATGCAAAAACAGGTTGCTGCCGTGACCTATGAAGTTACTGGTAATGAACTCATAGCTTTCCTCAAAGAGCATGCAGAAATAAAATTGAATAAACCCTCGTTTAACCGAACACGGAGAAAGCCTATTTTCACGCACGCCTTGTATCAATTTACGGACGAAAATGGATATATCAACCTAAAAATTGAAAATGCAGATGGTCGTAAGAAAGCCATTACTACGTTTTCAAATTACCAAAGTGGCAAGCAGTTTCTGATAAAGGCTATAGAAAAAGATAAGCTATGTCCAAAATTGGTAGGCTTGGACCCTTCCAAAACCACGTGTTTTAAATATCACATACACGAATGTAACGGCGCCTGTGCAAACATAGAAAGTCCCACCGACTATAATCTGCGCATCGAAGAGCTAATTCTTAGGAGCAATTATAAAGACAAAAATTTGCTCATAATTGATAAAGGACGAACACTTGATGAGCGCAGTGTTATACTTATTGAGAATGGTGTTTTTAAAGGTTTGGGCTACTATGACCTCAACTTTCAAATAACCAATAAAACAGTATTGGACTCTATTATAACACCAATGGAAAACAATAAGGAAGTGGAGCATATCATCCAAAATTATTTAAGAAAAAACAAACAGGTTAAAATCATTGAGCTCAATAAATGAAACATATCTACCTCATCACCCTGCTTATAACTGCACTCTCATTTAGTCAAACATCTTTTAATTCCGATTCATTTACAGTTAGTAGAAATGATATTTCAACACACACTTTTAATACAGATTCTACAGCCAACGCACTAATTATTTATGAACAAGGCAACAGCTTTTTTGATAAGGGGAATTATGCACTTAAAACGGAGATCAGGAGAAAGATCAAAATTTTAAATAGGAATGGATTCGAATGGGCAACAGCTAAAATTTATCTTTTTAACGACGGCAAGCGCAAGGAAAAAGTATCGCAAATTTTTGCTACCACCTACAATATCGAAAATGGTGAAGTCATTAAAAGTGAGTTAAAGTCCGATGACATTTTTGAAGAAATCTATAATGAAAAGTACACGATTGTAAAATTCACGTTACCAAATATCCAAGAAGGTTCGGTGTTGACCTACAGCTATGTCTTGGAGTCCCCTTTTGTTTATAAGTATTATCCGTGGGAATTTCAAGATGAGATTCCTAAAATATACAGTGAATATAATACAAGTATACCAGGCAATTATGAATACAATATTAAACTTGTTGGTGACCAAAAACTAGATAAAGAAGAATCGACGGTGGTTAAAAATTGTTTGAGTGGTCCTAGAAACTCTGCGGCAGACTGCGCCAATACAACCTACATCATGACCAATATTCCAGCTTTTATTGCGGAAGATTTCATGACTACAAAGAAAAATTACCTCTCTCGAATTGAATATGAACTCAAAGTTTTCAAAGGCTTTGATGGCACCGTAAACAATATTACAAAAACTTGGAAAGACGCCGATAAAGAGCTTAAGACGGATGCAAATATCGGTAGACAAATTGGCAAAAGTACATCACAAAAAGCTGAAGTGGCAAATATGCTCACCGACCCAAAAAATACTTTGAGCGTTGCAAAGGATATCTACAAGTATGTACAAGACACTTATGTATGGAATGGGGAATACAAGATATTTAATGATGTGTCCGTAAAAAACCTTATTAAATCGAAATCGGGAAAAGTCTCGGAGATCAATATTTTACTACATAATCTTCTTGAAGAACACGATATTTCTGTCAAACCTATATTGCTATCCACAAGAGATAACGGATTGCCTACTCAGTTATTCCCTGTAATTTCTGAGTTCAACTATATGATTGTTCAAGCATCCATTGACGGCAAAACTTATCTGTTAGATGCTACAGATCCTTATCTGAACTTTGGCGAATTGCCCTTTAGATGCTTAAACCAATATGGCCGTTTACTTGATTTTAAATTGGGTAGCGAATGGATTCCCATTGGTACCAATATTTTTTCAGGCATTCAATATCAAGTCGATTTAAAAATTGAGAATGATAGCGTTACAGGAAAAGTAAAAGCAAAACATATGGGTTACGATGCATTGAATAAAAGGAAGGCATTTTTTAGAAATAAGAGCACTTATAAAGATCATATTGCAGATTTACAGTCTGATTATAAAATTAGCCACCATGAGGTCCAAGATACAGAAAGAAATGCCAAAGGATTTTCTGAAACCTATCGTATTGAAAAAAGTACCGATAACACTGGCAATGACATGGTTTATATAAATCCCTTTATTTTTCGAATTTTTGAAAATAATCCATTTAAGCTACAGCAACGCACCTACCCTATAGATTTTGGTTATAAAAAAAGCTATCTCTATAGTATTCAAATTGATCTTGGGGACACCTATGAGCTTATAGAGAAACCTGAAGAAATTCTCGCCAAATTACCGAACAATAGTGGGCAACTTATTATAAATACAAGTTTGAATGAACAGAAATTAATGCTTTTCTTCAGATTGAATTTTAATGAAAGTTTATATAGTCCAGACTACTATAATATATTAAAGGCCTATGTTGACAAGGTCTTGGACGTCCAGTCAAATTCATTGGTTGTATTAAAGAAAATATAACCAATCTTTTAGTACTTTTGATCTTATGCACGATAAACATCCCAATAAAAGTTGGAAAGCCAAACTTCATCGAATCATCTATGAAGCCGACACGCCTAATGGGAGACTATTTGATGTTATACTTCTGATTGCCATTATTGCGAGTATCATTTTTGTCATGCTTGAGAGTATTAAAAGCTTTGATGCGCGTTATCATAATTTTCTGGATATTGCCGAATGGATCATTACGATTGTTTTTACAATAGAGTATATTTTAAGGATTATTGCTGTAAAAAAACCATTCAAATACATTTTTAGTTTTTATGGCATTGTTGATTTTTTATCAACCATTCCCAAATATATCTCATTAATATTTATTGGAACACAAGTATTTATCGCGCTGAGAGCGTTACGACTTTTACGTGTCTTCAGAATTTTAAAGTTAGCGCGCTATCTTGGCGCCTCCAATATGCTCGCAAATTCATTAAAGGCAAGTCGACCAAAAATTTTAGTGTTTTTATTTGCAGTGTTTATCGTAAGTATCATTTTTGGAACTTTAATGTATTTGGTTGAAGGTGAGGCAAGCGGCTTTACCAGTATCCCAGTGAGTGTGTATTGGTGTATTGTAACCTTGACCACAGTTGGATTTGGAGATATTACGCCGGTAACACCCTTTGGGCAGTTTATAGCTTCATTTATTATGATTTTGGGTTATGGTATCATTGCGGTACCAACGGGAATCGTTTCTGCCGAATATGTCCAACAAAATAAAGGTAGATCCACAGGTGTACCAACACCTCCAGCAGTGGATTTAAACACGGAGTCATGCCCCAACTGTTCCGCAGAAAGACACAAGGATCACGCTAAATATTGTTATAATTGTGGGCATTCGTTGAGCGACTATTCGTAAATATTTATTAAAAAAGTAATTTCCTTGAATCAGAAACATCTCATTAGTATTGTTGGCCCAACCGCGATAGGAAAAACCGCATTAAGCATTCATATTGCCCAACAATTTAAAACGCATATCTTATCTGCAGATTCAAGGCAGTTCTATAAAGAAATGCAAATTGGTACGGCTGCGCCCACAAAAGATGAACTCAATGCAGCACCACATCACTTTATTCATCATAAATCGGTTTTGGATGATTATAATGTTGGAGCTTTTGAGAAAGAAGCGCTTCAGACTTTAAATACACTTTTTAAAGATCACAACATCCTGGTGATGGTAGGCGGTTCAGGTCTTTATATCGATGCCATCACGAAGGGGCTGGATGATTTCCCTAAAGTAGACCCTTCAGTAAGAAAACAATTAAATGATACGCTGGCAAAAGAAGGCATGGTGTCTTTACAAGATAAACTCAAAACATTAGACCCAGTAGCTTATGACAGCATTTCTATTGAAAATCCGCGTCGGGTGATTAGAGCCCTAGAAATTTCAATAGGTAGCGGCAAGCCCTACTCCTCATTTCTAAATAAACCCAAAAATAGCAGAGATTTTAAAACCACTACCATTGGATTAACAGCGGAAAGAGCCACCATTTACGAACGTATTAACAAAAGAGTGGATTTGATGATGGATGCAGGTTTATTGGACGAAGTAAGATCACTCGCCCATCATCAGCACATGAATGCGTTAAACACAGTGGGTTATAGTGAGTTGTTCAAGTTCTTGAATGGCGAATGGCCGCTTGATTTTGCCATATCCGAAATCAAAAAAAACTCAAGAAGATATGCCAAGAGACAAATGACTTGGTTCAGAAAAAAAGAAGATATCATTTGGTTTGATTATCAAACACCAATATCTAATATTTTAGAAAAAATTAAAAGTATTATATGATAACAATCTCATTATCAATATTGAAAAAATAAAAAAATAAAAATAAAAAATTAAAAGCTCTATTTATCAATTAATTAATTCTACCTTTGCGGCTTAAATAACATTAATTATTATTATGAACAAAGGTACCGTAAAATTCTTCAATGACACTAAAGGTTTTGGTTTCATCACTGAAGACGACAACAACAAAGAACATTTTGTACACATTTCTGGATTGATCGATGAAATTCGCGAAGGTGATGCTGTAGAATTTGATTTAACAGAAGGAAAGAAAGGTTTAAACGCAGTAAACGTAAGAGTTATATAATTTTCGTTTCAATTTTTTAAAACAAAAGCCCATCTTATCGATGGGCTTTTTTTGTATCTCACACGGACCTAATTCAATAACTTCGGACACGAAATTATTACAATCAGCTAATAGGAATTAATCGTCTTGATTGACGACCAGCCTAAAGCCTTCACCGTGAATATTTAAAATTTCAACGGTTTCATCTGGTCTTAAGTATTTTCTTAATTTAGCGATATAGACATCCATACTTCTTGATGTAAAGTAGTTATCATCTCTCCATATCTTAGTTAGGGCCAATTCTCTGGGCATTAAATCATTTTCATGTAAGGCCAACAAACGCAACAATTCGTTTTCTTTAGGAGACAATTTAATTGCCGGTTCATCCTTGAACTTTAAGAATCGTAGTTTAGAATTCAAATCAAAATTACCGATCTTAAATTCAAACTGTTTGCTATCTGCCACGGAGTCTGTTGCCTTGCGCTGAATAATAGCCTTGATCTTCATGAGTAGCACCTCACTGTCAAATGGTTTGTTCAGATAATCATCTGCACCAACTTTATAACCTTTGAGCACGTCTTCTTTCATGGCTTTTGCAGTCAGGAAAATAATAGGTACATCACTATTTTTTTCTCTGATCTCCTTGGCTAAAGTAAACCCATCTTTATAAGGCATCATGACATCCAAAATACAAAGGTCAAAATCGTCCTTTTTAAATTTCTCAAAGCCTTCCATTCCATTTTTAGCATGAACCACATCATAGTCATTCATGTTAAGGTAATCCTTTAGGACGGTACCAAAATTCGGATCGTCTTCTACTAATAAAATCTTTTTGTTCTGTTCTTCCATAATTTATGATATTAATGGTAGTTTAATTATAAAAGTGCTACCTTTTCCTTTTTCACTTTCAACGGACACATGGCCTTGGTGATCTTCAACCATACGTTTTACATAGGCTAAACCTAAACCATGCCCTTTAACGTTATGCACATTACCCGTGTGTTCTCTATAAAACTTTTCAAAAACTTTCTTTTGAACCTGTTTTGTCATTCCATTACCGTGATCGGCAATTTTCAATATTATATTATTTCCTACATTTTCTGTAGTGACATCAATTCTCGGCGCGTCATCAGAATATTTGATAGCATTGTCAAGAATATTTACCAAAACATTAGTAAAATGGGTGTCATTGGCCAAAACTGATGATTTTTCAGCATTCAAATGGGTTTTGACATACCCCTGTCTATCTTCTACAATCAATTCAACATGCATGATGGCATCTTTAATTAAGTCGTGAAGCTTAACCCTATCCTTACTAATATTAAGTTCGTTCTTTTCCAGTTTAGATATCCTGAGCACGTTTTCAACCTGAGCGTGCATCCGTTTGTTTTCATCTTTAATCATCTTCAAATAACGCCTGGTCTTTTCTTTATCGTCAATCATTTTAGGATTTTTCATCGCATCCAAAGCCAAATTGATTGTGGCGATTGGCGTTTTGAACTCATGCGTCATATTATTGATGAAATCCGTTTTAATTTGTGATATCTGCCGTTGTCTTATAATTTGATAAATAGCATTTGTATAGGCTAAAATGATAATAATCGTGAATATTATGGACAATACCGTCATAGTTAAAATGGAAGACCATAAAAACTTTTGTCGTTCCGGGAAATTGACATACAGATTGAAATCGCTTTCATTATTATTATCCAGAAACATTGGTATACCATAAGTGCTTTCGGGATCCAATTCGAAATTATCAGATTGTACTTTTGTAGCCAAGTCTTTATCATAAATGGCAAATTCAAAATCAATCTCAATCCCATTTTCGTTGAATTGTTTTGTCAAAAATGCAGACAGATCTGCTACAGATGCTCTTTTGTAAATAGGATAATTTTTAAACAAGTCTCGGTAGGCAGTTTCAAAGATTTTCTTTCCCATATCATCTAATTCAGTGTACTGCATCACCGTTTTTTCTGGGGTAATATGAACTTGATTATCAATGGAACTCTCTTTAAATACTCTGATTTCCTTTTGATTGCTAACGCGACTGATGTTTAAACTATCTAAACCGCCAATGTCAAAGAACAATGATGGCACTTTAAAACTTTCTTCAAGAATGCCGTTTTGATAGATTGTTGTTTCATTGGAAACATCGTCATAACTATATAACAGAATTCCTTTAATATTAGTTGTATCAGGACTTTTGCCACTACTTAGCATTTCCTGATATTTACTACTGTACAACTTAAACTCCCTATCTTCTATAAGATTACGAACATTGCTCAAAGAACGTTTAACGTTCAGTGTAAACTGCTTTTTTTCGTTAGTTAGACTGTTGTCAATGAAATATATTTGAACGAAAATTATGCCTATGAGCGACAAACTCATCAGAACAACCAACAAAATGAATAGCTTTCTGCCCATCATCCAAATTTAACATTTTAACATTTAGGAGTCACTTGCTTTAACCTTACCTTAACAAAATATGAAGATTATTTTTTGTCCACGGTTTTAAGCAATTGCTGATGAATATCTAACACTTGACGCTCGGTTTCATCTAAATCGTGATTTTTAATCACAAAATCTGATTGCTTTACCTTTTGCTCATCTGATAACTGGTTCTTGACAATGGCCATGACCTTGGCTTCGGTAGTATCATCTCTTTTCATAACTCGGGCTATGCGTTGGTCCAAATCTGCAACTACAGTGATAATAAAATCGTATTGATCTGCCAAGTTGTTCTCAAAAATAATAGCGGCTTCTTTTAACACGTATGCGGCGTCCTGTTTGTTTTTCCACTGCTCAAAGTCAGCGCCCACTTCAGGATGTACAATAGCATTCATTTGCTTTAAGAGGTCGGCGTTTTCAAAAATTTTAGATGCTAAAAACGGTCGGTTAAGCTTATTATCTTTATAAGCCTGCTCTCCAAATAATTGTGTAAGCTTCGATTTTATTATGTCAGAAGTATTCATCAATACCTTCGCTCTATCATCAGCAATATACAAGGGCACGCCCAAATCTTGAAACATTTTTGCAACGGTGGTTTTACCACTCCCAATTCCACCTGTTATTCCGACGATTTTCATAAGCTATTGTATCAAAATAAATTCCACCTTGTGCTGTTTTAATCTTGCACTTTTTACAATTTCGGGCACTTTTACCAGTTTAGGGATTAAGAAGGTCTTTTCAGTATTATTAATATCCCTATAGTTACATTCAACCCTAAATTCAGAAGCTCGTACCTGTTTGTAATTATTAAGACTAACATTGTAAGCCACTGGAATTGTCTTTGGAAAGTAATTTATATTGGTATCTGACGGGAGATTAATAATGGTAACTGGCACATTAAATGTGCCTTCAGTGAATTTCTCAACATGCCCCTTAGCAACTACACTTTTTTTAGACATTTTTACATGGTTGAGTGCTTCATTTAATTCAATATCTAAAGATTTTTCGATGTTGGAATTAATGTTTTTGAATTCAGTTTTTTTGGTCGTAACATAATCAATTTTAGAAACCCATTTTTCTGAACCAATAATTTTTATCGAATCCGGAACAAGTTTAAGTGTAGTTGACATGTCATAACCAGCAGCAAATTCAATTGAAACATTTGATTTAACTGGCACTTTTTTAACGGCCAATGTTTGATAGGGAAAGCGTAGGGTATCCGGTTGGATTGAAATAACATCTACTGAGTTTTTAAAATTCGCGCTTAATTTAGGGGCGTTCTGTTGTGCATTCCAGAGATAGGTTTTATTTTTCAATACCACATCAGTCTCAAAGTCAATCTCTAATTTCGGTTTATAAAAAGAGTATTTGAGTAAACTAAATCCATAGGCATTAACGGAAACATTTACTTTCTTGGTGCTGTCAATATCAACATGGTGTTGTTCTGGCACATTTTTATAAACAATTTCAAATGTTATGGTCTCCGTATAATTTTTTGAAAGCTTAGTTAATGCCAAAAACAAAAAGGAAAGTATAAAGAACATACTGAAAACTTTAAGTTTTCCGCTCTTTAGTGATTTTGAAAGTTTCTTCTTTAGTTTATTGAACATGTTTGAAAAACAATTTTGGAAACCTTTTTTCAGGATTCTTATTTAAAAATTTGATGGCAATTGTCGATTTTAAAAAACCGTAACCGTAGCCAAAAAATTGGACACTAATGGCGACTACGGCAAGAAAAGCTATGATAATACTTCTTGAACTGAGCAGAGCCACTGCAAAGGCAATAATAAAATAAACGATATAAATGTACAATAGCCAATTTACCTGAAACAAAAACAGGATGATACTTAACACAAATCCGAGAGAGAACAATGTGGGCATCCAAAATATAAATCGTTCAGATTTTGGATGCCAACTGTTTAAAATTGGTCTCACCATACCAAATTTATGAACCTGCTGATAAAATTTTGTCCAAGAGATACGTCTTTTATGATATACTAAAGCATCTTTAATCAACTTACTCTTAAAACCTAAATTGATGAGACGCAATGACAGATCTGGGTCTTCACCTGGATGAATGGTCCCAAATCCACCGGTGGCAACGAAGGCCTTCTTTGACAAGCCCATATTAAAACTTCTGGGCTGAAATTTATCAGAATCCTTCCCTCCTCTTATGCCTCCAGTGGTAATGAAAGAAGTCATGGCAAAGTTGATTGCTTTTTGAAGATTTGAAAATGAGGCATGCGCAGCATCTGGACCACCAAAACAGTCTACGTAATTTTCGGATAAGCTGTTGCTGACTACTTGCAAGTAGTCTTTAGGCAACAAGACATCAGAGTCCAGAATAATAAAATAGTTTCCCTGTGCACGTGACATGCCATAGTTTCTTGAATCTCCTGGTCCTGAATTCTCCTTATAAAAGTAGGAGATATTCAATTGCTCATTAAACCTCTCTACAATTTCCTTTGATGAAATTGAGGAACCATCTTCAATAATGCAAATGGAATACTCAAAATTCCCTTCAAGCTTCGTGAAGCTGTCCAATAACTCATGCACCTCTTCTGGCCGGTTATAAACAGGTATTATAAATGAAAAATGTAATGGTTCCATAAAGAACAAAGGTAACGAATCAAAATACAAAAGCCACCGATTGGTGGCCTTTGAAACGATGTGAATTTTATTTTTTATCTACTATTCTCTAATGAAAGCTTCCATGACCTCATTACTCACCCCCATATTACTAAACCCACCATCATTAAAAAGGTTTTGGAGTGTTACACGTTTGGTCAGGTCACTAAACAAGGTTACGGTATAATTGGCACAATCCAATGCTGTAGCATTTCCTAACGGTGACATTTTATCGGCATAGGCAATAAAGCCATCAAAACCCTTAACGCCTTGACCTGCGGTTGTAGGTGTAGGCGATTGTGAAATAGTATTGACCCTAACCTTCTTGTCCTTTCCGAAGAAATAACCAAAACTACGGGCAATACTTTCTAAATAGGCCTTATTATCTGCCATATCATTATAATCAGGAAAAACGCGCTGTGCAGCCATATAGGTTAATGCTACAATGCTTCCCCACTCATTCATAGCATCTGCTTTGTATAGGGTTTGCATCACCTTATGAAAGGACATTGCAGAAACATCGGTTCCTTTTTGGGTCCAATCATAGTTTTGATCCGTATAATGCTTGCCTTTTCTCACATTAACTGACATTCCGATAGAATGAAGCACGAAATCCAGTTTTCCGCCTAAGGTTTCAACAGATTGCGCTACTAAATTTTCTAAATCTTCAACTGAAGTTGCATCCGCAGGAATAATTTGAGAACCTGTTTTTTTGGCTAATTCATCAATTTGCCCCATTCGCATTGCAATTGGTGCATTGGTCAGGACAAATGTACCTCCTTCTTCGTGAACGCGTTCTGCTGTTTTCCAAGCAATTGAATTCTCATCCAATGCTCCAAAAATAATTCCTCGTTTTCCTTTTAATAAGTTGTATGCCATGTTTTTAATTGTTTTTTATTAATGCTACTCCATTTAAAATTCAAAGTTAATAAAACTTTGAACGTATTGCTTCGTTTTAATTTCAAAATCTTAAATAAGGTACGCACTTGCATCAAATCAATCATCAAAGGTCTTCATTTCCCAAATCTCTGTCCACTGGAGTTCAAGCTGGCAGTTATTTGCCCAAGACACTTGTATATGTTGTATGAAGAGAAGCCCTCTAAGTTTCAGAATAATCTATAAATGTGAACCCCGTTATTAACCAGTCTTCAATGTATTTTTAATGCCATCAGTTCAGTAATTGCTTTGCATGCTCAATTGCGGAATCGGACATATTGATGCCTCCCAACATTTGTGCAATCTCCACTATACGTTCATCTTGGTTCAAGCGTTTTAATTGAGTTTGGGTGACGTCATCCACATCTTCCTTAAAAACTTTATAATGCGTATCCCCTTTGGCCGCAATTTGTGGCAAATGGGTGATAGTAAACACCTGCATGGTCTTGCTCATCTGTTGCATAATAGAGGCCATTTTATTGGAAATCTCTCCGGAAACACCCGTATCAATTTCATCAAACATTATTGTTGGCAACTGGGTATAATTTGTCAGAATTGATTTTATAGCCAACATAATTCGGGATAACTCACCTCCTGAAGCTGCTTTTTTAAGTTCATTGAATTGCCCTCCCTTATTGGCAGAAAACAAAAATTTTAAATCATCTTTACCATTATTTAGAAACGTATTTGATGGGACCAGTTCCACTTTAAATCTTGCATTTGGCATGCCTAAGATGGATAGAAGTTCTTCCAGTTGTCCGATCAAACCTGGGATTGCTTTTATTCTATTCTCGCTAACTTTTACAGCAAGGGCATTGAGTTCGTTTTCAAGACTTGATACTTCCGATTCCTTTTGAGCAATTACACTGTCTAAATTTTCTGTAATTGAAACTTTTTCACTCAGCGCATCACGAATCTGAATCAGTTCAGAAATATCAGATGTGGTATGCTTTTGCATCAAGTTATGTAAAACCTGCAACTTTAGATTAACCGTATTTAAACGGTTTGGATCGGCCTCCAAGGACTCCTGTAACTCTTCTATAACTGTAAATACATCATCAAGTTCAATGACACAGCTCGTAATCCTTTCAAAAACGGAATTATAATTTGCTGAAAAATCTGCCAATTTTGAGAGTTGATTTTTTGCTTCGGTCAAATGCGGGATTACACCAATTTCCTGACTGTTTAACAATTCATGAGTTGCGGCAAGTCGCTCACTTATTTCTTCTATATTATTGAGCGTTTCGTATTCTTCTTCGAGCAATTCCATTTCTCCATCAACCAAATTGGCCTCTTCCAATTCTTTCAACAGAAATAAATTGTAATCAAGCTCTTTGGCCGCTTCTATTTTTTGGTTCTGAAGATTTTTAAATTCGTATTTTAAAGCTTTGTATTTGCCTAATTGTAAGCTGTAATTTTGAAGTAAATTTCCGTTTCCTGCCAAGGCATCAATGACCTGAAACTGAAAATTATCATTGGTCAATTGTAAGGTTTGATGCTGTGAATGAATGTCTAAAAGCTTTTCGCCTAAAGCTTGTAAACTATCTAAGTTGACTGGGGTATCATTTATAAACGCTCTCGATTTTCCTGAAGGTAAAATTTCTCTCCGGATGATGGTTTGCGGCTCATAATCCAAATCCTCTGCTTTAAAAAGCCCCTTGAGCTTATAATTGGCAATATCAAAAGTGGCTTCAATAATGCACTTTTTTGAAGGATTCTTAACACTACTCAGATCTGCTCTTTTACCTAGAATAAGAGAGAGGCCTCCTAATAGGATAGATTTCCCCGCACCTGTTTCTCCTGTAATAATGGTCAGGCCGCTGTTGAAATCAACCTGAAGGCTATCAATTAAAGCATAGTTTTTTATAGAAAGTGTGGTGAGCATTTTTGGGTATCGTGTTATGGTTTTGGATTCAAAGTTCTGGGTTTATGGTAGCACTTTGATGTCAATTGTAGTTTGAGTCTCAAGCTTTTTCAAAAACTGATTTCACGCCATTTGGAGGCATGTGTAGGGGCAACTCTATTAAGCACATCTTTGATTTCAGTGATATTTACTTTTGGTCCTCCACTAAAAATATCAAGAATCTCATTGGCCTTGGCGTCGAAGAAAACCCGCATTAAAAACGAATTTGGTCTTCTGTTGTTCATCGTCCTTAAATCTTCAAAAACATCGGCAATGGCCTCTTTACCTTGCTTGTTATTATTGGCCATAACATCCAGACCATCCCGATGGTAGTGGTACAGCACTGTCCGAAATTCCGAGAAAGTTTGCGATAAGATGTTGTCTATTAGCACAAAACGGGATTGTTGCCCATCTTCCAATTTCCATCCCTTGAAGTTACCTTGTTGGGAATAATTGGTGATGGTCTGTGCTTGTTGATAGTATGGGTCGCCACCATTCAATTCAAACGTATCTGCATCCAAACCTAAGATCATGAACACATGGTAGGTTAAAACCGACACTAGATTGGATTCAAATTGATTGGCATTATAGACTAAGTTCTCAAATTCGAGATATCTAAAACTGAAGTGCTTGTCGTTAAAATTATAGATCGGCGTACTATAGGTAGAATTAAAAACAGGTCTCGACGATTGTACTTGAATGGTTGCCTGAAATACGTCACTATTATAGTTACTGACGTTAATGATCATACTACAGTCAATACGCTCCTGAGGTTTATAACTTTTATTGGTCCATTGTGTATTATTCACAAATTCATTGAGCTGCCGTTCCAAAGTCTTAAAAACCTGCACGTTTTCTTGTCCTGTCTGTTGCGCATTAACCACCACATTACAATTCAACTCTTGAGCAACCCCAACCGTAGTAAAGGAAACCAGCAATATGATAAGCAATTTACGCATGGATTTGTTTTATAATTTGATTCATTAAATCGACCGCTACTTCTTCTTTGGACTTTAAATCGTGCTGAATGATCTCTTGGTCTTTGGTTATAAAAGTAACCTTATTGGTGGAACCTCCAAAGCCAGCACCTTTGTCTTTTAACGAATTTAATACAATTATATTTAAATTCTTCGCTTTTAATTTTCCTTTTGCATTTTCCAATTCATTGTCGGTTTCCAATGCAAAACCTACCAGAAACTGATTGGTTTTAATCGTGCCAAGTGATGCCAAAATATCTTTTGTTTTCTCGAGCTCAATTGAAAACGCAGGATCTTTCTTTTTTATCTTAGTGTCTGAAACGTTTTTCGGTGTATAATCGGCAACGGCAGCAGAAAGAATTGCAATGTCAACAGTCTCAAAATGGCTATGTACGGCGTCATACATTTGTGCGGCACTGACAACATCTATCACTTTAATAAGTGCGTTTGAAACCGTTTGATGGGTTGGTCCGGAAATCAAAATGACCTCAGCACCATAATTGGCTGCGGCCTTCGCTATTTCAAAACCCATTTTACCACTGGAATGGTTCCCGATAAAACGAACAGGATCAATAGCCTCATAAGTTGGTCCTGCAGTAATCAGGATTTTTTTGCCATACAGTGGCAAGTTGCCAATAATATTATTTTCAATAAAAGAAACAATGTCTTCTGGCTCTGCCATGCGGCCCTCCCCCACTAATCCGCTAGCTAGTTCACCGCTCGTGGCAGGAATCATAATATTTCCGTAGCCCTTTAAAATATTAAAAGAGTTTAAAGTGCTTTGATGTTTATACATATCCAAATCCATTGCAGGTGCAAAATAAACAGGGCATTTAGCTGAAAGATAAGTTGCCATCAACAGATTATCACACACGCCATTGGCCATTTTTGCCATGGTATTTGCTGTTGCAGGTGCAATGATAAAAAAATCGGCCCATAAACCAAGTTCAACGTGGTTGGTCCACATGGCATTCTCCTGCATGTTTGCAGGCAGATCATCATCGTCATTGACAAATGACGAATGCACAGGGTTTTTGGATAAGGTTGAGAGTGTTAAAGGTGTAATGAAGTCTTTAGAAGCAGGCGTCATCACGACCTTTACCTGAGCGCCTGCTTTAATAAATAACCTAACAAGGTTAGCTGTTTTATAAGCAGCAATACCAGCAGTAATGCCCACAAGTATTTTTTTGCCGCTTAAAATTGACATAATAATTATGCTTCTTTAATATCGTCTTCAGTATTTCTGAAATAAATTTTATCGTCTAACCACTCCTGAACTGCAAGTGCATGCGGCTTTGGTAGTCGTTCGTAAAATTTAGACACTTCAATTTGCTCTTTGTTTTCAAAGATCTCTTCAAGACTGTCATTATAAGTCGCAAATTCTTCAAGTTTATCAACCAGTTCTCTACGGATGTCTGTGTTGATTTGTTCAGCTCTTCTCGAAATAACCGAGATAGCCTCGTAGATGTTTCCTGTTGGCTCATCAATCTCATTTCGGTTGTAAGTAATGGTACTTACTGGAGCGTCGGTCTTTTTCAAATTCATCATTTCTATATAATTAACTTTTTATACTATAGTGTTGAATTGCAGTTTGCAATTCGTTGATCATTTCTTCAGCCTCAGAGTTAAATTCAGATTCTGGATAGGCTTTGTGAAATGCATTGTAATATTTGATGGCGGTGTTTAAACGATCTTCACGCTTATACTCCACACTATTAATCCCTAATTTATATGCAGAATCAAACCTGTAATACATGGCCTCTTCCCTAAAGGTGGTTCCTGGATAATCTAAAAGAAAATTATCAAAAGCCTTAATTGAAGCTTCGTAATCCGCAGATTCAAAATTTGCAATCTTATTGTAAAGCTTCGCTATTTCAAAAGCCTTACGTTCTAATTTATAATCCAATTCCTGAATTAGTTTATTTGCTTGGGGCAAATACTCCGACTCTGGATACTTGTTAATAAACATTTGAAGTTTCTCTATGGCAGTAACTGTTTCAATTTGTTCCTTACTATAAACTGGAGACAATTCATAGAAACTCTTAGCACTTAAAAACAACGCCTCTTCAGCTTTTTCACTCTTTGGATACTGGCTTTCAAAACGTTCAAACTGATAACCTGCCAAATAATAATCTCTCATCTCATAATACGTATTGGCATACATATACATCAACTTTTCTGCTTGAGGCTTCCCTCTATACTGCGGTACAATTTGAGCAAACAACTTATTGGCCTTACTATATTTACCAGCATCATAAAGCTCTGTTCCCATTTTGAATTTTGTAGCAATGTCTTCAGACTTTAACGCCTTTTGATATTCACTACAAGAAGACAGGACTACAGTGAGCAATAAAGTGTAAAAAATATTTTTCATCCAAGAGTGGTTCTTCTTCGTGTTTTTTAATGGTAATGTCTGATTAAATATAGTCATAGATCATGTTAGGTTTAACGGTACATCGACATTTTTAAACAGAATGCAAAAATACACATTTATAACGTATTATAAAATAAAAATTTCAAGCTAAAATAAGTGTTGAAATTAGGCTACGAAGACGTTTAAGTAAAATTTAACGTTTACTGTTTATTTGAGGAGCGCCACACTTTTTTTAATTTTCTCTTTTAACCCGTCTGATGCTACAACCAACGGGAGTCTCACTGTATCCTGCGCCAAACCAAGAGCTTCATAAACCGCTTTAATTCCTGCCGGATTGTTTTCCATAAAAATCTGTGCGGTAACATCCATTAATTTATAATGCAATTGATAGGCCTCCTTAGCTTTCCCTTCCAACCCGAGACGGATCATTTTAGAAAAATCTTTAGGCACGGCTTGTCCTAATACTGAAATCACTCCAGCTCCGCCTGCCAAAACCACACCAAGAGCTAAATCATCATCGCCTGAAATTATTAAAAAATCGTCGGGTTTGTCTTTCAACAATTGCAAATACTGTCCAACGCTATTCCCTGCTTCCTTGATGCCGATAATATTCTTACAATCATTGGCAAGTCGCAATGTGGTTGCAGGTAGCATGTTTGAAGCCGTCCGTCCCGGTACATTATAAAGAATGATAGGTTTTGGGGAAGCTTCAGCAACAGCTTTAAAATGCTGATATATCCCTTCTTGGGTTGGCTTGGTATAATAAGGCGATACTGATAAAATAGCATCAATATCCGATAAGTCCGTCGAATTTATTTCTTCAATTATTTCCGCAGTATGGTTGCCACCAATACCCAAAACCAGTGGTAACCTGCCATTGTTGGCCCTTTTTATGGTTGTAATGACCTCTTTTTTTTCCTGTTTTGTTAGTGTTGCAGTTTCTGCAGTGGTACCACATATCACCAAATACTCTGTTCCGTTGTCAATATTGTAATTAACAATAGTAGCGAGAGCGTTATGATCAATACTTAAATCAGTTTTGAACGGGGTGATCAAGGCCACACCTGTTCCAAAAAATGTTGTCATTATATTTTATTTAATATGGTTAGATATTTTTTAAGTTCTGCTTTAAAGACTTCCAAATCTGTGATTCCAACGTCCAAGATAAAATCAAACAAGCGATCGTCAACGCCTGTTAATCCTATTTTAAAATTCGCCTTTGAGAGCGCAGTAACCATTTTCAGTTCGATAGCATCGTTTTTATAAAAACCTAAAAGCGCATCAAATTCAGTATCCAAAAACATTTGCAGCTCAGAGTGTTTTACTTTTCCTCTCCAACCAAAATCTTTTTTAGTAAAATAATTACCCCACAAACGCTCTGTTTTCTTCACATCATCAACAAAAACAACCACTTTAATCTTTGGCAATTGGATTCCCAAATCGTGGAAAAAATCTTTGAATACTTCAGCATCAGAAAACTCACTGGCATCAATAACCACACCTACAGATTCTATTTTTTTATCACTAATGGCAGTGCTTTTAGAACTTAAGAGCTTATCAATAAACTTTTGGTCAGATTTTCCTCTAAATGCCTTTAAAATCATTTACTTTTGTTTTGGCAAAGGTAGTAAACACAATACATTTAACTATTAACATTTTAGAAGTTATTCGATGAATTTTAAAAATCTGTTTCTAATTTTAGGGCTATTGCTGGCCATGTCCTGCAAAACGCAAAAGGATGTTTCCAAAATTGAAGGTAAAAACATTAATATCAATGATAGCCTGCAATCGATAACAAGCATCGAAAACTTCATCAAGCCCTACAGAGAAAACATCAATAGGGATTTGGACAGTATTTTGGCCTACTCGGTGGATACCTACTCCAAATCGGATGGACATTTAAATACCGCCATTGGCAATTTAATGGCAGACGTGATTTATGAAGAAGCGGATCCAGTATTTTTTAAAAGAACTGGAGCACATATTGACTTTGTGCTTATGAACCACGGCGGTATCAGATCCATCATTTCAAAAGGTCCAATATCCAAACGGACGGCTTTTGAATTGATGCCTTTTGAAAACTCCATTGTTGTTTCAAAATTACCGGGTGCCAACGTGAAAGAATTATTAGATTACTTAGCCAAAGCTAAACGTGCCCATCCCATTTCCAAATTAAAAATAGTATTGGACAAAGACGGCTATCTGGCAGAAAGTTCTGTAAATCAAGTCCCAATCGATTTTAATAAAACCTATTATGTGGCCACCAACGACTATCTTATCAATGGGGGTGATGGCATGGATTTTTTTAAAGGTAGCGAAGCGGTTTACGTATTGGATTATAAAATAAGAAATGCTCTTATTGATTATTTTATGAAAACAGATACCATCAACCCTGTCGCTGATGATCGATTTATTCAGTTAACAGATTAACGATCATACCTGTTTAAATTCAAGTTTTTAAAATTATTAAATAAACATTCTGAAGTTTTCAATCCCCGTGGGAATTATTAATGGTGAACAGAATGTAATCATTTAAAAAACAAACTAACACATGAAAAGAAGAGAATTCATTCAACAAACAACGGCTGCTACAGCTTTGGTGGGCCTGGGCGGATTTGGACTTCAGTCGTTCTCAAGCAGTCCCAAAAAGATTACCATTTTGCATACCAACGATGTGCACAGTCATATTGATCCGTTTGGCCCACAAGATGGCAGGAACCCAAATCAAGGTGGTGTTGCCAGAAGAGCGAGCTTGATTGAAGGAATTAGAGCTGAAAATCCGAACACTTTACTATTGGATGCAGGGGATATTTTTCAAGGAACGCCCTATTTTAATTACTATGGCGGCGAGCTTGAATTTAAACTCATGAGCATGCTCAAATACGATGCCGCAACCATCGGAAATCATGATTTTGACAATGGTCTTGAAGGATTATACGCGCAATTGCCACACGCCAAATTCGATTTTGTAAGTGCCAATTATGACTTTTCAAACACCATCATGGACACGCATACCAAACCTTATAAAATATTTATAAAAAACGGAATTAAAATTGGAGTTTTTGGTTTGGGCATTCAACTAGCGGGATTGGTGGATAAGAACATGTACAAAGAAACAGTTTATCTCAACCCGGTTGAGATTGCGCAAGACATGTCGCGGATATTAAAGGAAAATGAGAAATGCGATTTAATTATTTGCTTGTCACATTTAGGCTATAACTACCGCAACAATTCTGAAAAACCAAGCGACCTCTCTTTAGCTGCTGCTACCAAAGATATTGATTTAATCATTGGTGGTCACACCCATACCTTTTTGAAAAAACCTACAGTTGTAAAAAACAGCATCGACAAGAATGTGTTGGTGAATCAGGTAGGTTGCTTCGGAATTAATCTTGGTAAAATCGATTTTTACTTTGATAGCGCCAAAAACAAATCGTCAGAAGGCGTTTCTATCTTGGTTTAAGATTGAACAGACATCCGACTGGTTGACGAAATCGGCTTATATACCTTTCTTCGAACACCACTAACAGCACTTTCTCTATAATTAAAAACGTATACACACGATAAAACAAGGCCTATGCTCTGGAATATTTTTTGAACGCCTTCAAACAACCAGAAATGAATATAGGATGTCGTGATAAAACTTAATATATCAGAAAAAACAAAGCAGCATACCACCATTAAGAATATAATGGACTGAGCAGACTCCTTGCTCAAATAAATAGCGAATGCCAAAAATGCCATCACTAAAAGCGCAACTCCTTTACTCATGGTTAAGGTGAAGCTTAAAATATCATAAAAATTACTTTTTAATGCTGTAAACGTGAGCAATACAATGTAAGTGCTGACAGCAAAAACTATGACTAAATACCATAACACAAGCCTATCAAATTTTATGGTTTTTAGCTTCCTTATCATCACAATAATTAGCAATAGATAAGCTATTGTATAACACGACTCTGACAATTTGGAAGAAAGACTGGAAGGATCGACGATGTTTAAGGTTATCCCAAAAAAATAGATGGTAAAAATGGTGTAAAATATCGCTGGCATAACTCTTTTCTTGTAAAAGTAAAGCATTAGCAATAGCGGAATAATAGCTAAGATCAATGTTTTGGTCAATAGAAAAAAACCAAAATAAGCACAGATAAGGTTGAGCGAAATAATGAGAGTCAACAATATGGTTATTGCCCAGTTTGGGGATAAGGCATGCCATCTTTTCATAGTAATTCAGTATAAGTAGGTTCGGCAAATATAAGAAAAAAAATAACTTTAATCCTTGATTCCGTGCAGTTCGTCGAGTTTTTTGTTAAAATTGATCAGATTTTTTTTCATAAGCTTGAAAAAGGGCCAGTATCTGAAACAACTCACGTATCAGTATTGTTGAACGTATAGCAACCTGTAGTGAAAACAGATTTTTCATATCCAAAGAATAGATTGGGCTGGACTCAACGTAAGAAACGTGATTGGCAAGAATATGAAGCGTTTGGAAAGCGTGTTAAGAACTTTACGATGCATTAAGGTATAGCTTCCGGGATGTAAAAGCTCTTCAATATATCTGAATTTTAGAAACCAATACTTAATTCATTCTTATGATCTCTATTTACAACATATTTTAAGTTGAAAATTAACGGATTTAAAAATATTTTTTGAAAGCAGATAGCTTACGAAATAAAATCAAAGACCAATACTTGCATTTAAAAGACTTTTGACTGGGCTTTAACTGATAAGCGCTATGATCTCATTTTCAGATGCATTCAAGAATGAACTCGACAAAATAAACATTTATCTACTGCGTTTTATTGAATAATTCTAAAATAGTTTATTGAATAAACCAGCTTGAAGCCGATCTATGATATAAAATCTATTCCAGCAGGCTCATATTCATTGCATCGCTCAAGTTTAAGTCAATAAGTTCGGATATAAGGCTGCTTCTTGGGGCTCATAAGATAGGCGAGATTGTAAATAGAAAAACACAAAAGCAAGCACAAGGAATAGCGAGCAAAATACATTGAGCACATTGTCATTTGAAACGTAAAAATAGGCCAATTGTATCACCTCTGAGAAAAATATAAAAATAGAGCCAAGTAGAAGGTTAATGGCTTTTTTGTCATTTTTATCGATGTAATTTATTAATGCCACTGTCAACAAAATCATAATGATAGAGTTATAAATGAGCTCTACATAATACTCATTATAATTTAACCGTTCAATAGTTGTATTTGTAACAACGATTACACAAAACACATCGAGAATGACTAAAATAAGAAGGTGAAATGGTAGTTTCTTTACAATGTTGACTACATTCATGGAACTTAAGATCTGAACCGTCAATAATGAATATGATAAAATATACATGGAATTCCCAATAAAGTACAAATAATCAATCTCAGTATCTGGCACAAGAGGCACCAACCAACCAATGAAGTTTAATATTTCTGCGATCAAAAAAGTGATTAAAAACAAAATAAAGTAGAGGCGTTTATTTTTAACTCTAACATAATACAACAAGGTTAAAAACAATATTAATAACGTTCTTATTCCTGCAGCTTCAACTTCCATTTCAGAAATTTGAAAGCCTAAAAACACTACTGATAACGCTATTAAAACACCGATTAGAATTTTTGATACACTCATATTAAGACATCACTTGATCATACAAACATAAGAAATTTAGACAACTACACGAGTAAAAGCGAATTAAATCGATAATATGTTTTTATTTGTAAGAATTTTAGCTCAACAATGTTTTGAAATCATATTCTGTAATTATGGGGATCTCCAATTGTTCTGCTTTTGTTCTTTTACTTGGGCCCATATTATTCCCAGCAATGACATAACTTGTTTTTTTAGAAATAGAACTGGATACCTTTCCTCCATTATCCGTAATCATTTTTTTCAGTTCGTCTCTAGACACGGATTCAAAAACTCCGGAAACGACAAATGTGGAACCATCAAGTTTGTTGGTTTGATTCGCGAGTTTTTCAGCAGAAATCTCCAATTGCACCCCATGATTTTTTAACCGATCAATCATGTTTTGATTTTCCTCAGATTTAAAAAATGCGACCACACTTTCGGCAATTCGCGTTCCGATTTCATCAACTGTCACTAAATCCATCGTCGTTGCCAGTGCTAATTTATCGATACTTTTATAATGGGTGGCCAATTTTCTCGCCACAGTCTCACCTACAAACCGGATGCCAAGGGCAAACAAAACACGTTCAAAAGGCACCTTTTTGGAAACCTCAATACCATTTATTAAATTGTCTGTACTTTTTTCCGCCATACGCTCCAAATTAATCACTTCTTCTTTTTTTAGTGTGTATAAATCTGAATAGTCACTAATAAGATTCTCTTTTACCAACAAGGCAACAGTTTCGCCACCCAAGCCTTCAATATCCATAGCTTTTCTTGATATGAAATGTTGGATACGACCAATAATTTGTGGCTGACAGCCATTATAGTTCGGACAGTAATGTTGTGCCTCTCCTTCGGTCCGTACGAGTTCAGTTCCGCATTCAGGACAGTGTTTGATATAATGTGTGGGTTGGGAGTCTGCCGGCCGCTTTGATAAATCTACCGCAATAATTTTTGGAATGATTTCACCACCTTTCTCAACAAAAACAGTATCCCCTTCCCGAATGTCCAATTTTTCAATTTGGTCGGCATTATGTAATGAAGCGCGTTTAACCGTGGTTCCCGCCAATTCTACAGGTTCTAAGTTAGCTACCGGTGTAATGGCTCCAGTTCGTCCTACCTGATAGGTTATCTCATTCAGGAGTGTTGACACCTGCTCAGCTTTAAACTTATAAGCAATGGCCCAACGTGGCGATTTTGATGTGTAACCCAGTTCTTCCTGTTGATGCAAATCGTTAACCTTTACTACAACACCATCGGTCTCATAAGGCAAATCATGTCTGTGCACATTCCAATAATCTATAAATTCCAACACCTCCGATGTAGAGTTTGCCAAGGTAGCTGCATCAGGCACCTTAAAGCCCCAGGCACGCGCTTTTTCTAAACTTTCAAATTGCGTACTTAAATTTAAATTATTCCCTGTAATATTATACAATAAACATTCCAATGGACGTCTTGCCACCTCAGCACTATCTTGAAGTTTTAAACTACCAGAAGCCGTATTTCTCGGATTTCTATAGGGCTCCTCTCCCATTTCAATACGCTCTTCATTCATTTTCATGAAACCTTCAAAAGGCAGCACAATTTCTCCTCTAATGTCAAACCGTGGTGGATAATCTCCTTTTAACCGCAATGGCACTGAACGGATGGTCTTTATATTGGCCGTAACATCATCACCTTGTACGCCATCGCCACGGGTTATAGCTTTTAACAGCGTTCCATTTTCATAGGTCAGGCTAATGGATGCCCCATCATATTTCAATTCACATACATATTGAACCTCACCATCAATCATTTTCTTGACCCGTGTTTCCCAGTCCAGCAGATCCTCTTTAGAATAGGAGTTATCCAAAGAATACATACGGTAGTCATGAACCACCGTCTCAAAATTCTTTGTAATTGCGCCTCCAACACGTTGGGTTGGGGAAAACGCATCCGCAAATTCCGGATGTGCATCTTCCAACGTTTGTAATTCTTTTAATTTCATGTCAAAATCATAGTCGCTGACCGTAGGTTGATCAAGGACATAATAATTATAATTATGCTCATTGAGTTCGTCACGAAGCTTTGTTATTTGCTGCTGAATATCCATGGAGTTAATTAAGAGGTAAATTGTCTTTTTTGAGTTATCTTTGAGGCCTCTAATATACTAAAATGCAAATCAAGAAAACAGCCGTACTTATAGTTTTTATCACATTCTTATACAATTGCGAATCGCCAATCCCTGAAAATCAAAAGCCACAAATTATTCCAATGCCGATGCTTACTGAAAGCACCCAAGGGGAATTTGTTTTGGACAATTCCACAGGCTTGTCGTTTGATGATAATTTTAAAATTTCTGCTACTTTTTTAAAGGAATTTATCGAAAATGGCAGTGCAATTCAGCTACAACAGAACAATAAAATACGTTTTATTCAAGACAATGCCATTGCAAATGATGAAGGCTATCAATTGAACGTTTCACCAAAGCAAATTGAAATTAGGGCAAAAACCGATCAAGGCGCTTTTTATGCGGTACAGTCTTTACGGCAACTACTGCCTGCCAACTTTGAAAATGGCAGTTTCACTTCAAAAAGCACTGCTATCCCGTGTATAATAATAAACGATGCACCACAATTTCAACATCGGGGTATGCATCTGGATGTTGGTCGTCATTTCTTTTCGGTAGATTTCATCAAAAAATACATTGACGCTTTGGCCATGCTCAAAATGAACACGTTTCATTGGCATTTGACAGAAGATCAAGGTTGGCGCATTGAGATTAAAAAATATCCAAAACTACAAGAGATAGCCGCTTTCCGGGACCAAACGCTCATTGGCAGCTACGACCCTGATCAGCAAGCATTTGATGGCAAGCGCTACGGTGGTTTTTACACCCAAGAGGAAATCAAAGATGTGGTGGCCTATGCTCAAACTCGACATGTGACCATTATTCCTGAAATTGAGATGCCAGGACATGCCCAAGCGGCCATTGCAGCTTACCCTGAATTGGGGTGTACGGGTGAGCAGGTTAAAGTAGCCGAAACATGGGGTGTTTTTGACCATATCTTCTGCTCTAAAGATGAAACCTTTGAGTTTTTGGAAAATGTTTTAGATGAAGTTTTAGAACTCTTCCCGAGCAAGTATATTCACATTGGAGGTGATGAGGCACCAAAAACACATTGGGAAAAGTGCCCTAATTGCCAACAACGTATTAAAGAGGAAGGCTTGAAAGATGAGCATGAACTTCAGAATTATTTTATCACAAGAATAGAAAAATATCTTAATAGTAAAGGCCGACAAATTATTGGTTGGGACGAAATCTTGGAAGGTGGGTTGGCACCAAACGCCACCGTTATGTCATGGCGTGGTACAGATGGCGCTATTGAAGCGGCCAAGCAACACCATAATGTTATTATGTCGCCAACGTCTCACTGTTATTTTGACTATAAACAGTCGGATAACGAAGGTGAACCTTTGGCCAACAGTGGCGGGTTTTTGCCTTTAGAAAAAGTTTATGATTTCAATCCTATCCCAGAGGAACTTTCTGGAGAAGAATCCAAATACGTTTTGGGCGGTCAAGGCAATGTGTGGACGGAATATATCCCTAACGAAAAACAGGTGGAGTATATGGTATTCCCAAGAATTCTTGCCATGACTGAAGTGTTATGGACCTCTACGGAAAATAAAGATTACGCCGATTTTGCAGCACGAGTAGAAAACTTCCATCAACGCCTGGATGCCCTGGATATTAATTATGCCAACCATTTGTATGAAGTGGAGGGCGAGGTCGTACCTGCAGGCTACCAACTTAAATCTATCCTTGACAATAAAACCATCCGCTATTCAATTGACGGCACCGAGCCGAACGGCACTTCGGAAGTTTATTCTGGCGCCATTCCAATCGACAAAGACCTCAATATAAAAGCAGCTGTTTTTGACAACGATAAAAAGTTGGGCGCAACATTTACCCAACCTATCAACTACCACAAAGCTCTTGGAAAAAAGATCAGGATTAATGCTCAACCAAGCAAAACTTATGCAGGCAGTGGCATTGATGGATTGATAAATGGTATTACGGGAAGCGACACCCGAGTAAATGATAAAGAATGGCTTGGTTTTGACGGAATAGATTTAGAAATCACTATTGATTTAGGTGAAGAAATGACCATCAGTTCAATTGAAACACGATTTTACGAGGCCCCTTGGATGTGGATCTATGCGCCAAAGGTCATAGAATATAAGTTCGATGAGCATGGCACCGGTTCTAAGGTCGAAATCCCAGAGAGTCAAGACACCCATGCCAATATTAAGATTGACCTGAATGCAACCACGCGTTATATTTATTTGAGAATTCCTAATTCCGGATTGATTCCAGAAGGCAAGTCAGGGGCAGGACATAAACCGTGGACGTTTATTGATGAAATAATAATAAATTAAAATTCGATCTGACAGTTTTGATAGCTATCGGAGCAGTCAAATCTTAAAAAAACAACTATGACTTTAGAAATTTGTGCCTCCAATTATCAATCAGCAGTAAATGCCCAAAATGCTGGAGCACATCGGATTGAATTATGTTCAGAATTGGCAGTTGGTGGCGTTACACCTTCTTACGGCTTGATCAAACAGGTTATGGAAAACCTAAGGATTCCGGTTTTTGTGCTCATCCGACCAAGAAGCGGCAATTTCACTTATTCTGATACAGAATTTGAAATTATGAAACAGGATATTAAAATCTGTAAAGAATTGGGCTGCAAAGGTATTGTGTCAGGTGTCCTAAATCAGGACAATACCATTAATATTGATCGGACACAAGAACTGATAGAGCTCTCGAGGCCGTTACCATTTACATTCCATCGTGCGTTTGATCGGACACCGAATCCTTTTGACGCTTTAAATACATTAATGAAACTTAAAGTGGATAGAATCTTGACATCAGGTCAGGCTATTTCGGCAGAAAAAGGCATCCTAATATTAAACCAATTACATCAATTGGCAGACGGCGCATTGACCATACTTCCTGGATCTGGCATAAACCCAAAAAACATCTTAATATTTAAAGGCGCGGGATTCAAAGAAGCACATTGCTCGGCTGTTTTATCACCAGAAATCCAGACAAAATCGGCTATTCCTTTAAATACCCCAAAATTCTTAAATGAGGGAAAGGAAATGGCATCCAACCAAGAAGTCATTGAAGCAATGCTTCAACTGATTAAAGGTTGACTTATATCCTTATATTTTTATTATAACCAAAACTTAAGACCTCCAAGTACCGGAAATCATCCGATCATTGCCAAAAATATCCTTTTTAAGTTCAATTTCATTAAAATCAGAATCTTCAAGCAACTGAATCATTTCATTTCCTAAATATTGATTGATTTCAAAGAGAAGTTGTCCATTATTTTTTAGATGTGCCTTTGCAAACTCTACAATTGATTTATAAAAAATAAGTGGATCCTCATTCTCTACATATAAGGCCAAGTCCGGCTCATGCCGTAATACGTTTTCGCTCATCTGGGATTTTTCCAAATTCCTAACATACGGCGGATTAGATACGATAATATCAAATTCAATATTTTCAAATTCCAAATTCCAATTCAAAATATCTAATTCCATAAACTCTACATCCACCTTGTTTAGTTTCGCATTAGTCTTGGCCACTGTCAATGCTTTTTTACTAATATCTACTGCACGCACAGTGGCGTAAGGTGTGTTTTTGGCTAAAGAAATCGCAATACATCCGGTTCCGGTTCCAATATCAAGAATTGACAGATTTTCAGGTTTAGAGCTTGAAATTTTCACCGCCCACTGCACCAACTCTTCAGTTTCTGGCCTTGGAATCAACGTACTTTCAGTAACCTTAAATGGCAAACCGTAGAACTCGGTAGACCCAATTATATATTGAATCGGCTCTTGATTTTTAAGTCTTGTAATGGCATTGTTAAATTTTTGTATTTTCTTTCCTGAAATAGGTGCATACAGATTTAAGCTAACTTCCACGCGTTTCATTTTCAAAAAACAATCTGCCAATAAATTGAAAAAAGATTGGATTTCCGTTTCTGGATAGTCCCCTTTCAGCGATGAATAAAAGTGCTCACGCAATGTTTTTAATAGCATTATAACGATTTTAGCATCCAAACATTACACGAATAATGTCCTGTATCTCCCAATGGTCCCTCCAAAGGCCGAAATCCAGATTTGGCATAAAGTTTTGTGGCAGCTTTCATATAAGGCAAGGTTTCCAAATAGCATTTTTCGAAACCAAACGCCCTGGCTTTTTCCAAGCATACTTCCATCAGCCTAGTTCCAAGACCCTTTCCTCTTGCCTTTGGTAAAAAATACATTTTCTGCAATTCACAAATTAGGTCGTCACAATTTTCCAATTGAGCTATCCCTGCACCTCCAATAATTTTTCCATGCTCCTCAATAACGAAATAAGTGGCATTATTCTTACTATAGGTGGCCGTCATTTCATCAAGAGCTTTATCGGCGTATGCCGTTCCAACTTTAGGAACCCCCATTTCAATCAAAACCGCACGAATAACCTTTGCCACCTGGGCATCATCTTCCGTTTTAATTTCTCTGATCAAGATAGCGGCTTTGCTCACGATAATATGTTATTTTTGTCCCGATAATTATCGGGATGAAGATACATGAAAAATATATAAAACGCTGTATTCAAATTGGCAAAAACGGACTTGGAAACACTGCCCCAAATCCTATGGTTGGGTGTGTTATTGTACATGACCATAAGATTATAGGTGAAGGTTTTACAAGTCCGTACGGGGGACCACATGCCGAAGTAAATGCCATTAATAACGTAAAAAAAACACATTTACTTCCCGAATCGACACTTTACGTCACCTTAGAACCCTGTTCCCATTATGGAAAAACACCGCCGTGTTCAGATGCTATAATCAAATCAAAAATTCCTAAGATTGTTATTGGCACTATGGACACACACCATGCAGTTGCTGGGAAAGGAATTCAAAAACTAAAAACATTTGGATGCGAAGTTGTTGTAGGTGTTTTGGAAGAAGAAGTCAAAGCACATCATAAGCGTTTTTTTACATTTCATAATAAAAAACGCCCCTATATCATATTAAAATGGGCAGAAACTGCTGATGGCTTCATTGCTCCCACCACAAGAGACGAACAAAAACCAGTTTGGATCACTAATAAGTTATCACGGCAATTGGTGCATAAATGGCGTGCCCAAGAACAAGCTATTTTAGTTGGAACTCGTACGGTCATTGAGGACAATCCGAGTTTAACCACGAGAGATTGGTACGGTAAAAATCCGATTCGGGTAGTGCTCAACAAAAACAATCGACTACCTCAAGAGGTTGCAATTTTAGATGGTAAGGCAACAACAATCTTAATAAGCTTGGCAAACAAAACTCAAAACGCGGAAACTCATGACCAAATGGAGTTAACTCACCAATCAGCAATGACTGAATTTATAAATTGGGATTTAAAAGATAAAATTGCCCACCAAATTTGTTCAACTCTTTATAAGCATGATATTAATTCCGTGATTATTGAAGGAGGGCGCCAAACACTTCAAACCTTTATTGATGAGAACCTATGGGATGAAGCACGAGTTTTCAAAGGCGCACTAAATTTTTCCAGCGGTACAAAAGCACCCCATTTTTCAGGAAGATTACTTTCAGAAGAAAAGATCATCAACGATACTTTAAAATTTTACAACAATGATTAAAAATATAATATTTGATTTTGGAGATGTATTCATCAATCTTGATAAAAAAGGCGCGATGTCAAAAGCTCTTGAACTGTTCGAAATGGATGAACTCTCTGATGAGATACACGCCATAAATACGCTATATGAGCAAGGCCTCATGAGTACTGATGAGTTCCTGGAATTTTATATGGATAATTTCCCAAACCATGACAGAGATACGCTTTTAGATTCTTGGAATTTTATCTTAAGGGGCTTCCCATTACACAGGTTAGAGTTTTTAGAAGCTTTGGCGGCTGATAAAAAGTACAAATTGATTTTATTGAGCAACACCAATGATCTGCATATCAATTGGGTAAAAGAGAATATTAATTTCTACGAAGAATTTAAGTCACATTTTGACGCATTTTATCTATCACATGAAATTCAGTTAAGAAAGCCAAACGCCAATATTTTTGAATTCGTCTTAAATGAGAACAATATAAAAGCAGAAGAATCCATATTTATTGATGATACGGAAGAAAATATCATTGCCGCGTCTAAATTAGGGTTCCACACGTGGCATATCAACCCAGAAACTGACGACATCAGCACGTTACTGTCAACCAAAAAAGAATTGTTTTGATTTACCTTATTCTCAGTGTAACGGCATCAATATGCATTTTTGTCGTTTTTAAGTTACTGAAGAAATTAAAGGTCAACACCTTTCAAACGATCGTCATCAATTATGGCATTGCTTTTGGTTTTGGGATTTTAAGTGTTCAAAAACCGATTACCATTCATAGCATATTAAATTCTGATTGGTTCTTGGGCAGTATTATTGTAGGTGCCCTATTTATCGGACTTTTTACCATGATGGCATGGACGGCGCAGAAAAACGGGCTTTCTGTAGCTTCTGTGGCTTCAAAAATGAGCGTTATCATTCCTATTATTTTTGGAGTAATTCTATTTCATGAAAGTATTGCGTATCAAAAAATTATCGGGATTGTTTTAGCTTTTATGGCTGTATATTTAGTTTCAGCAAAATCAAAAACCACGATCAATTTCAAGAAAAATCTGATGCTACCATTAGCGCTATTTTTAGGCTCAGGACTCAGTGACACGTATATCAATTATTTGCAGCAAACGTCCATTTCCGATGAAGATATACCATTATTCTCGGCTTGTGTATTCGGATTTGCTGGAATAATCGGAATGCTCATTATAAGTGTAAAAAGAATGCACAATCAATTGCAATGGGATCCAAGAAGTATTCCCGGTGGTGTCATCTTAGGCCTTGCCAATTATGCATCCTTATATTATATCATTAAAGCACTGCAATCACCAAACATGGAAAGTTCCACTTTTTTCACCCTAAACAACGTCGCTATCGTCATGATCTCTACGCTAATTGGTCTTTGGTTTTTTAAAGAGCATTTAACCAAGCGGAATTGGACAGGAATAGGATTGGCTCTTATTGCCATTTATTTAGTAACTTTTGCATGACATGATAGAAAAAGACACCTATAAAACCCTAACCAAACCTTCTACGGAAATTTTATTTAAAGAAAAAAACAGCAAGTTCTTTGGGTATGCATTCCCCGTCAAAACAGAAGATGATGTCAAAACTCATCTTGAAGATTTAAAAAAACAGCACCATTCTGCCAGACATTGGTGTTATGCTTATCAATTGGGGGTTAAAGAAAATCAACACCAATTTAGAGTCAACGATGATGGAGAGCCAAACAACAGTGCAGGCATGCCAATATATGGCCAAATCCAATCGTTTGAGGTGACCAATGTATTAATTGTAGTGGTCAGGTATTTTGGAGGTGTAAAATTGGGAGTTGGTGGACTTATAACCGCATACAAAACAGCCGCTCAAATGGCTTTGGAACATTCAAAAATCGTCACAAAAACCATAAATCAGGAAATAGAACTCAAATTTGAGTATAAAGACATGAATAAAGTGATGCGGGTTATCAAAGAAAAAAATTTAAAAATAGTGCGACAATCTTTAGAATTGACCTGCACCATCGTTCTTTCTGTCAGATTAAAAAAAATAAAAACTGTTTTAACGGCTTTTGAACCAATTTTCGATGTGCAATTAAAAATTTTGGACGATTAATTCCGCAGTTTGTCTAAAAGATATTTTGGACATTTTGTAGGTCTTTTCCTATTTACATCCATAAACACCAATTCCGTATTTCCATGGGTTAAAATTTCTCCCGATTCATTCGTGATTTCGTAATTAAATTCTATACTCGCGGACGGCAATTTTACCAACTGAGTCTTTACTTTAATGAGGTCATCGTAATGCGCTGGCTTTTTGTATTTTACACTTAGACTAATGACCGGTAGCATGAGGCCCTCCTCCTCCATGCTTTTGTAGGAAATTCCGAAATTTCGCAACCACTCAACTCTTCCAACCTCAAAGTATTGGGCATAATTTCCGTAATAGACTATCCCCATTTGGTCGGTTTCAGCGTAACGTACTCTAAGTTCAATTTCGTGGTAATATAAAGGATTTGACATCTTTGTTTGGTTTATTTTTTGTATTTTCATCGCGGATTAAACATGGGGATTTAATTCTGAATATTCAATAGCTTTTGATTTTTTTTTTCAGAAATTTGTTCACATATTTGTCTCAGAAATTATTCAAGAGAATACACGAATTTCTCTTTTTTTTGCTAATCTGACTAACAACAAAAAATTAACTAATTACAATGGAGGTAACTGCGCAATCGGTTTGGAAAAATTGTTTATCTTTTATAAAAGACAACATCCAACCCCAAGCATACAAAACTTGGTTTGAACCTATTACAGCAGTAAAGCTTACTGACAATGCTCTAAGCATACAAGTACCCAGTAAATTCTTTTATGAATGGTTAGAAGAGCATTATGTCAAAATCCTTAAAGTAGCCTTAAACAAAGAACTTGGTGATCGGGCAAAATTGGTATATGTCATTAAGATGGAAAACACTTATGGCAACAAACAACCTTTTACTGAAAAAATACCAAGCTCCAATAGAAGTGCGGTTAAATCTCAAGATGTTGATATTCCGCTAAAGAATAAAAATCCAGAACTGAAAAACCCATTTATTATTCCTGGAATTAGAAACGTAAAAATTGAGTCACAACTCAATCCAAATTACAATTTTGAAAACTTCCTTGAAGGCGACTCCAATCGTTTAGCAAGAAATGCAGGTTTGGCGGTTGCGAATAAACCTGGCGGAACGTCTTTTAACCCGCTATTGATTTTTGGGGGCGTTGGTCTTGGTAAAACCCATTTGGCACATGCCATTGGAATAGACATTAAAGACAAATATCCTGAAAAAACAGTACTGTATATTTCTGCTGAAAAATTCACACAACAGTACATTGATTCGGTTAAAAAGAACAATAGGAATGATTTTATTCACTTCTATCAAATCATTGATGTTTTAATTATTGATGATGTTCAATTCCTATCAGGAAAAACAGGTACTCAAGATGTATTCTTTCATATTTTCAACCACTTGCACCAAAACGGAAAGCAGGTTATCTTAACGAGTGACAAAGCTCCTGTGGACATGCAAGACATAGAACAACGTTTGTTGTCTAGGTTTAAGTGGGGACTTTCTGCCGAACTGCAAAGTCCAGATTTTGAAACCAGAGTTTCTATCCTAAAAAATAAATTGTATCGAGATGGTGTCGAAATGCCTGATGATATTGTTGATTATGTCGCTAAACATATAAAAACCAATGTCAGAGAGTTAGAAGGCGCCATAATCTCTTTAATTGCACAATCCTCATTCAATAAAAAAGAAATTACAATAAGCCTTGCTAAGGAAATTGTTGAGAAGTTTGTTAAAAACACCAAACGGGAAGTTTCCATCGATTATATTCAAAAAGTTGTTTCTGACTACTTTCAAATGGATGTTGACACCTTACAATCAAAAACACGAAAAAGACATATTGTGCAAGCGAGACAATTGGCCATGTTTTTCGCTAAAAAATATACGAAAGCATCTCTTGCAAGCATTGGTTCACAAATTGGCAAACGCGACCATGCAACTGTTCTTCATGCATGTAAAACTGTTGACAATCTCTCTTCAACTGATAAACAATTCAGAAAATATGTTGAGGACATTGCCAAAAAGTTAGCACTCTAAGACCCATATCCAAATTGAATTCTCTGTACTTACCATCCTAATCTTGAGTTAAAAACAGTCCAACGGCCTTGAGCAATTTGACGACTTCATTACTTTCATTTATCTTTCGTATAATAACTAACATAAAAATCGAATTATTATGACAAGGATTTTAATGGTTTGCTTAGGAAATATTTGCAGATCACCATTAGCGCATGGCATTTTGGAATCGAAACTGCCAGCTGATTCGTTTAAAATAGATTCTGCCGGAACAGCAGATTACCATATTGGCAAATCTCCTGACCATCGTTCCATTGCTATAGCTAAAGAGAAGGGTATCGACATTTCCGGCCAACAGTGCAGACAATTTGTGGTTTCAGATTTCGACAATTTCGATATCATTTATGTCATGGATCAATCTAACTATGACAATGTGGTTAAATTGGCAAGAAATACTGAGGATATTGCCAAGGTAAAGCTGATTCTAAAGGATGCACAATCAGCTAAGATCTTAGAAGTTCCAGACCCGTATTGGGGGAGTACACAAGATTTTGAAGAGGTTTTTATGTTATTGGATGAGGCTTGTGAGAAAATTTCCTACAATTTAAGCATGTAACACTATTAAAATTTTTTATTTTTTTGTAGCTTAGGCTAATTTTTAACAAAATCACTAAGACCATGAAAAAAAAATTACTTTTATTAGCCCTGATATTGAGCATGGGAAGCTTTGCACAAGAGATTGAAATAGAATTGTTTGCATCAGGTATTTCGAACCCAGTCAACATAAAGAATGCGGGCGACTCGCGTTTATTCGTTCTCGAGCGTGCTGGTCTTATTAAAATTATAAACGAGAATGGCTCCGTAAACGACACACCGTTTTTAGACATTAGCGATAGAGTTAGCGACGGAGGCGATGAGCGTGGGCTATTAGGTTTAGCATTTCATCCTAATTACGCCTCCAATGGTTATTTTTATGTCAATTATGTCAATAATGATTTAGAAACTATTATTGCAAGATTTACGAGAAATGAGAGCGATATTGATCTCGCAGATGCTGATACCGAATTTAATATTATGACTATCAAACAGCCTCATGTAAATCATAATGGTGGAGAAATGGTTTTTGACGGCAACGGGTATCTTCTTATATCTCTTGGTGATGGTGGTATTTCTGATGACAGAGACAACAATTCCCAGAACCTGGAAACATTATTGGGTAAACTTTTGAGAATAGATATCAACGATCCTCAAAACGGAAAAAACTACAATATCCCTAATAGCAATCCTTATGTCGATAATCCAAATGCGCGTAACGAAATTTGGGCCTCTGGTCTTAGAAACCCTTGGAAGTTTTCAATCGACAGAACCACAAATGAGATTTGGCTTACCGATGTGGGCGAACAGCTTTTTGAAGAAATCAATAAAGTGCCAGAATCAGAAGCTGGCGTTAACTACGGGTGGCGATGTTATGAAGGAAACACCCCATTCAACCTCAACAATTGTCCGGATGAGAGCACATTAACCTTTCCAATTGCCGAATATTCACACGAAAATAGCGGCGTTTTTAAATGTTCAATTACGGGAGGCTATCGTTATAGAGGTACTGCACAACCAAACTTTTCTGGCATTTATTTCTTTGCCGATTTTTGCAGTTCTGAGATTGGAATGCTCATAGAAGATAATGGCAATTGGACAATGTCATTTTCCGAAGCATTTAATGGTAATAACTGGAGCACTTTTGGTGAGGATATTAATGGTGAGTTATATATAGCTGATATCAGTTCAGGCTCAATTTATAAGATTAAGGACGCCACGTTAAGTATAAAAGAGGCTACTTTTTCGCAGATCAAACTCTTTCCAAATCCTGTAAACGATGAGTTAACAATAGATTTTGGAACATCAAATAACGAATCTCCCAAGATTTCCGTCTACAACATTCACGGACAACAGATGAAGACAACAATCAGCTTCAAGAATAATTCATCAAGAATTTCAACTAAAAACATGGCTACAGGCTTGTATGTTATAGAGATCAATTATAGCAATGGTCAAAAAACAACTCGAAAATTCGTTAAAAATTAATGAAAAGTACCATCGGTAAGCTATACTTGATTCCCACGAACTTAGGAGATGATCCTGTTTGGGATGTTTTGCCCGCATCAATAGAAGCGGTAATAGATATAATAGATGACTATATCGTAGAAAATGAAAAATCTGCTAGGCGTTTCATTAAAAAAATACACCCAAAAAAATCACAACAATCACTCCAGTTACAAGTCCTCAATAAATTTACTGAAAGCGCTGAGAAACTTTCATTTTTAAACGCTTGTAAAGAAGGAAAATCAATAGGCCTGCTTTCTGAAGCGGGGTGCCCAGCAATTGCAGACCCTGGATCTGACATCGTACAACTGGCTCATCAACAAAACATTCAAGTTGTACCATTGGTTGGACCATCTTCCATAATAATGGCCTTAATGGGGTCTGGCATGAACGGACAAAGCTTTGCATTTAATGGTTATTTACCCATTGGTAAAAACGAACGGAAAGCGGAAATAAAGCGGTTGGAGAAATTATCCTATGATCAAAACCAAAGTCAATTGTTTATTGAAACTCCTTATCGGAATAACAAGATGTTAGAGGATTTATGTACCACCCTGAATGCGCAGACTCGGGTATGTGTCGCTTGTGACCTTACCCTATCTTCAGAATACATAAAAACTTTTACCGCTAACGAGTGGAAACAAATTAATGTAAATTTGCATAAACGTCCCGCGATATTCATCATCCACAAAGACTAACTACAAATTGGCTTTTGCCTTTTGGTTTGGTTTTATAAAAGAAGTGTCGTAGCCAGAAAATCGCTTCATATAATAAGAAATGGAAGTTCCATAAGCATCAGAAAGATTGTATCCTCCGCGACTTCTTAAAAACTTCTTTACACTGCCTGGCCCAGCCAAATGGGCTGCTGCAAGAATCCCCGATTCAGTGATGGTCGTGCCGTGAATTTCTGTCCCCACAAAACGTGCAATATCTTTTCTCAAGATCCATTTATTACGCGCCGAATTGGCCAAAAATGCTTTTTCTTGCAATTCTGGTGTGTACAAGAAATATTCAGGATTATAAACTCCAAGGAGCTTTAAGGTCTCCGCTCCAAATTGATACTTACCCAAATAACCCAAATCATTAACCGTAAAGTAGTTCCCCCGCGATTCTTTAAAAGCCAATGCTTCTTTAAAGCCTAAGTAAGACTTACCTAAATATGGGAAAAACTTATTGTAATTTGTCTGGTGAGATGTTTCTTCAAAAGTTGCGGAAAGTGCGATATCCTCGGAAACTGTATAATTTAATTCTAATCCTTCTGTAGAAAAATTGGTCATATCTACAGTTGTTTTTGGAAAAAGTGTCGTGGCTAAAATGACACAGATTGCAAAAGGGATAACAAAATAATTAGTGATCTTTTTTAACATAATTCCTAATCTTTGTAAAGCCTTTTTATATTTTTAGCAGACTTAAATTTGAGCGTGCAAAGGTAATAATTTTTATTAAACCTTCAAAACTAATCGATTATAGTCGCTAAAAGTAGATGCCGTGGAACTTTATGCCATTTTCATCGGTAAACTCCATGGCTGGAAAAGGCACCTTAATGACGTTCAAAACATCAAAAACGGATCTCAAGACATTTGAATTTGTTTTTATCCTTGATAAATCCAGGTCTAAACTTAAATAGAACTGCCGTTTTCTGCTTTTATTGGCATTAAAGTTATTAACAGGCTCATTATGAGCAAATACCATGCCATCCGCACTATAGCCAACAGCAAGATTCAACCATTTTGGAACTTGATCACCATTTAAGAAGGAATTGATATTAAAACTCAACCAATAAGTTTGTCCATTATAATCTTTTAAAAGTTCTTCTAAAAATCCGTTGCCTAATTTATCGGAACTTACCTGAGCATATTTGGTCTGATGGAATGAAAACTTCAAGGATACCCGTTGTTCTTCCCAAAGCAGTTCCTGACCAATATATAATCCGCTACCCACACCATTAGCCAACATATCTCCCCAAGAAAAACCCCACTCTTTGCTAAATCCGTCAAAAACTTCAACAGCGGTTAAAAATGTAAAGCCCAATGTGGCACCATAAATCAATTGTTCTTTCTTACTGGCTCCACTCCAATTTAAGGCATTTGCTCCCAGCCTACCCATTTGATAGGAAGAAAAGACATGGCCCATTTTATCCATCTGCAACCATTCGTTATTATCGTTTATGGTGTGGAATTTGGAGCGCTCATAATCAGCGTACCATAACTGGTTGAGTGCTAATAAAGTCAAACCTCCAACCGCGGCTTCTGTTATATAAACTGCAGCCCTCCTGGATGTATTGAGAGTATCACTTGGAGTTAGAAATTCATTAAGTTTGGACTGAGCAAAGGAATTTGTAGCAAGAAATAAAATTAAAATAAATTTTAATCTTGACATAATTTACCTGTTAACCCCTTGCTGATTAATCCACCGTACATACTCCTGTCTGTTGACATTATGCTGCGACAAAGTCTTGGCAAACTTATGATAGCCAAAATTTTTGACGTCTGCCACAAAATAAAAATAATCGTGCTTTTCATAATCGAGAACAGCATCAATGGCGCTGATATCTGGCATCGTAATTAAACCCGGTGGCAATCCGGCGTATTTATAAGTGTTATAAGGGGAGTCGATGACCAAATCTTTATAAAGCACGCGTTTGATTATCTGATCAAAATCTCCAGAGGTATGTTTTATGGCATAAATAACCGTCGGGTCTGCTTGCAAGGGCATTCCAATCTTCAACCGATTCATATAAACACCAGCAACACGCTTACGTTCATCTACTTTTGCGGTCTCCTTTTGCACAATTGACGCCATTGTCATCACCTCATCTGGGGTTAAATCCAACGCATTTGCCTTTGCCATTCGCTCATCATTCCAAAAGCGATGGTACTCCTTGAGCATGCGCTCTCTAAATTGTTCAGCAGAAGTATTCCAAAAAAACTCATAACTATTGGGAACATACATCCCCAAAGCTGTTTTGGATGAAAAGTTATTAGCTTTTAAAAACTCAGAAGAAGACATTACAGCATACAATTCTAAACTATCCGCTTCTATTTGAGTAGAAACACGTCCCGCCAACCGTTGCAAAGACTCTTGATTGTTAAATGATAATTTTACGGGGATATTGTTACTCCTAATGGAATTGATAATATCATTGTTATTCATCCCATTCCTTATGGCATACCTACCCGCTTTAATATTGGTTGTATATTTTTTGCGTTCGGCAAGAGCATCAAATTTATCAAGATCTTTTAATAAGGGCTCCAATTCTGACCGAACATCCTGATAGGTCGCATTGGTCGGAATGTAAATATAGGCAACATCATTATTAAATGCCGTATTGGAAACAAACATGGTTTGATATATCATGTAGGCTATTACAGCGGCCACTACTAAGCCAATGAGTGCAATGGCAACGAGAATTTTTTTTATATACATTAGCGATTTATGAGTTGGAGTAAATATTCGTTTTTATAGACGTTTTTATGAAAGGTCCAATCTTTTTTGAGACCCACCTTTTCAAATCCCTGATTGGTAAATAATTTGATGCTATCAAGGTTATCTTCAGAAATATTGCAATAAAGTTGATGCAGATTAAGATGCGTAAAACAATAATTAATCAATAGCTGGAGGGCCTCTTTTCCGTATCCTTTCTGTCGGTTTTCAATATTTTTGACTAAAATCCCAACGCCGGCGCGACTGTTCTTAAAATCAAAATCAAATAAATCAATCATCCCCAGAGGATGATCTTCATAATCGGATATAACCAAACGCAACTGCTTGGCCTCAAAAATATCTTGATGTGAATTTGCCAGATATTCCTTTAAGATGTACTGGGAATATGGTGTTTGCGTATGGCTCAACTCCCATAAACGTTCATCGTTTTCGATGTCAGACAAAAAGCTTATATCTTCAGGCTCTAAAGCTCTTAAATAAATGTGTATCCCCTTTAACGTGACCATCATATCTCTCCTTTAAAAACCTGAACCGCAGGCCCGATCAACCAAATGTTTTTATAGCCTAAGCTTAGCCCGTTTTTTTCAAACGACACTTGAAGCGTTCCTCCTTGAACATTTAAGGTTATTAGATTATTATTTGTTTCTCCAATATGGTTCATCGCCAATGCAACTGCCGTCACTCCCGTACCACAAGACAAGGTTTCATCTTCAACACCCCGCTCATAAGTTCTTACTGAAAACAATTCGTCTGAAATCTTCGTAACAAAGTTTACGTTTGTTCCCGCTTCATTATACGGAGCACCATACCTAATTGTAGAGCCAATTTTTTTTATATCAAGTTGAGTCAAATCATCTTCCATTTGCACATGGTGTGGTGAACCTGTATTTAAAAAAACGTGCGAATCAAATTTTTCCAAATGACTGACATCTTGCATTTGGAGTCTTACAGTAGTCTTTGCTATCTCAGCGTGATGTAGGCCGTCAATGGCCTCAAAACTTGTACGGTTTTCAATAATCCCAAGGAATTTTGCAAAGGCAACAATGCACCTTCCTCCATTACCACACATGGAACTTTCATTGCCGTCAGCATTAAAATAAACCATCTTAAAATCCAAGGTTTCGTGGTTCTCTAAAAGGATAAGCCCGTCAGCTCCAATGCCAAAACGTCTGCTGCACATGGATTTTATGAGTTTGGTATCGTTTTTGTCAAAAGATAGATAACGATTGTCAATCATCACAAAATCATTGCCTGTGCCTTGATATTTATAGAAGGTCTGTTTCATAGATTTGGCAAATATAAGGATTATTGACGGTTTATTGAGGTGTTAAACGACCGTTAAAGTTGGCGTTAAAATCCGTTAAACAAACATTTTTCGTGCAACAAAAAGCTAATTTTAATCGTTATAAACCCATATTTTATCTTATTAATTTCATAATTCATTAATAAACTATATTCAAAATGAAAAAGATTTTAACCCTAATTTTAGTCTCTGCATTAGGTGGAATCATGACACTTTCTGCCTATAAGTTTTTTATTGAGGAAGAAAGTGAAGCTCTGATTACAACGAGCTCTGAACCTACCTTATCTTATTTTCCTACCAGCCATAAGGCAGTGGCGTCTTACGGTACATTAAATGTTCCAGATTTTACTGAGGCGGCAAATGATGCTGTTCATACTGTAGTGCACGTAAAAAATACAACTATCAGCAGAGCCCCTATGACCCTACAGGATCTGTTTATGGGTAGAAACACGGAGCGCGCCCAAGTGGGAACCGGCAGTGGTGTTATTATTTCGCCAGACGGTTATATCATTACAAATAACCATGTGATCAATGGCGCCCAAAAGCTTTCCATAACGTTAAATGACAATAGAATATATGATGCCGAACTTATCGGAACCGATGAAAAAACAGATATTGCCTTATTAAAGATTGATGCCAGTACTGATTTGGCTTTTGCAACTTTTGGAGATTCTGATCAAGCTAAAGTTGGTGAGTGGGTTTTGGCAGTGGGCAATCCATTTAATTTAACCTCCACAGTTACTGCTGGTATTATTAGCGCAAAATCCAGAGACCTATCTGGGACACAGGCACAATCGTTTATTCAAACCGATGCTGCCGTTAACCCTGGTAACTCAGGTGGAGCCCTGGTCAATACGCGTGGTGAACTCATTGGAATCAATACGGCCATTACATCACAAACTGGTTCTTATATTGGATATTCCTTTGCAGTACCTAGTAATATCGCCAGGAAAGTTGTTGAGGACATTATGGAGTTTGGTAATGTTCAAAAAGGCATCTTAGGAGTTAGAGGAGGCGAACTGAACAGTAAATCTGCTGAAACTTTTGAGGTCAATACAACTCAAGGATTTTATGTTAGCGATGTAGAAGAAAATTCAGGCGCAGAAAAAGCTGGCGTCAAGAAAGGTGATATCATCAAAAAAATTGACAATATTAATATTTCCAAATTCTCCGATTTGAGCGGCTATTTGAGCACAAAACGACCGAATGACGTGGTTAATCTAACTCTGATTAGAAATGGAGATGAAAAAGTTATTCCGGTTACCTTATCGAAAACGGAAATTATGACCGTTGATTTTTTAAACATGCAATTGAGAAATATTCCGAATGACCTTAAAAAAAGTGCAAACATCAATAATGGTGTAGTCGTCGTTAAAAATGAGAATTATGCACTTTACAAGAATTTAGGTATCAATAGAGGTTATATCATTACGGAAATTAATGATCAAAAAATCAACAGCGTGGATGACATTATCAAATTAAAACAAAAACATGGTGATAATCTTGAGAAGAACCTTAGAAAGTTATCCATCATTAATAGTTCAGGCCAAAAAGAGAGTTTTATTTTTAAATAAAATATAACAATCGTTATTACAGTAATGACCCTATGGTAACCAACTTTACCATAGGGTTTTTTATTTCTGCAAAACGTTACGAAAACGATTGAAATATGTTACTTTTGCAGTCCGAAACTTCGGATAAAAACACAACATCAACGTGTCTTCATACCATGGGGACACATAAACTTTTAAAACAATGAGTTTGAACGGAACTTATGAAAATGAATTGGCTTTTCAGGCGGATAGACGAAAAGCAACGGTTGAATTTATTAAGATAGTTAGCGATTTATGGTATGACAAATCCATTGAGCTTGTTCTATTTAGAAATGAACTGATTGATAGAAATGTCAGCGACATATTAAATCTGCATGAATATGCCGGTGAATTTGTTCAGAAACCAATTTCAATTTTCGATTCAGTAGAAATTGCTCAGGCCATCAAAACCTTGGATGTACCTCCAGCAAAATTGGATATCGGAAAATTGACCTATGAATTCCATTTGGAAGATCAGAAATATTCCAATGCCACCGCCTTTGTTGCCGATAAACTTAAAAGCGCAAGAAAAATTGATTCTATAAAGCCCAAAGATGTCGTTTTATATGGCTTTGGAAGAATTGGCCGGTTATTGGCAAGAGAACTAATGGCAAAAACCGGCAAAGGCAGTCAAATGCGTCTGAGAGCTATTGTCACCCGTGGAAAAATCGATCAAGTTGTTTTAGAAAAGAGAGCGTCCTTGCTTCGAAACGATTCTGTACATGGCAATTTTTCAGGTACTGTAATTACCGATCTTGAAAACAGTGCGCTTATTATTAATGGCACAACGGTAAACGTTATTTCAGCCAATGCCCCAGAAGATATTGATTATACAAAATACGGCATTAAAGACGCTTTGGTCATTGACAATACTGGTGCTTTCAGAGATCAAGAAGCACTAAACAGACACCTCAAATCAAATGGCATCAGCAAGGTGCTATTGACGGCACCTGGTAAAGGGGTCCCAAATATTGTTCACGGGGTCAATCATTTAGATTACAATCCGGATAAAGTTGATATTTTTTCTGCTGCATCCTGTACCACCAACGCAATTACACCAGTATTAAAAGTCATTGAAGACACCTTTGGTGTGAAGTATGGCCATTTAGAAACGATACACTCCTATACCAATGATCAGAATTTAGTAGACAATTTCCATAATAAATACCGTCGTGGGCGCGCAGCAGCTTTGAATATGGTTATTACAGAAACTGGTGCCGGAAGTGCGGTCTCAAAAGCACTCCCAACCCTGGAGGGGAAATTGACCTCCAATGCCATTCGTGTTCCAGTTCCAAACGGGTCATTGGCCATATTGAATTTAGAGCTTGACAAACCCACATCGCTTGACGGCATTAATACCATTATGAAAAAATATGCCCTGGAAGGCAATCTTGTTGAACAAATAAAATTTGAACTGAACGATGAGCTCGTATCCAGCGATATTGTGGGCTGTTCTGCACCAGCAATTTATGACAGCAAAGCAACTATAGTAAGAGAGGGTGGCAAAAACATCATTTTATATGTTTGGTATGATAATGAGTATGGTTATAGCCACCAAGTTATCAGGCTGGCAAAATATATTTCTAAAGTAAGACGTTTCACCTATTATTAGTTGTGGAACTTCCAATCGTAAAACATCTAAAATAAAACTTCAACCGTATATAAAATAGCCTCCTAACCGTGAGGCTATTTGTTTTAAATATTAGTATACATCTACATATTTTTTTTATCTTGTTCGAAATTTAACCACATTAGAAAAATCAAACAAATGCATTCATTAAAATCTTTAAGCATCACAATATTTTGCTGCTTGTTTTCTATCGTTTCACATGCCCAACAAACAACCAATGACGAAAATGACAAACTATCGTTAACCGAAGGCACAGTGGACAATCAATTTGAATATGTGATTCAAAAGTCGAATAATTACCAGGATTATAAGGTGGTCAAAAAAACCTGGCTATATACATTAAAGGCCCATACCATGGATTCGTTGAAGGCCATCCGAAAAGATTTAGTAGATACTCAAAATGTAGTTGACAGTCAAGTTGCAGAAATTACAACTCTAAAAAGTAATTTATCTGAAACCCAAGCCACTTTGGCTGACACCAATGAGGAGAAAGACAATATGGCATTATTCGGGTTGCAAATGAGTAAAAATAATTATAACGTATTAATGTGGAGCATCATCGGGGCGCTTTTTGCGTTGCTGTTAATTTTTATTTATAAATTTAGAAACAGCAACTCTGTAACCAGATTAGCAAAAAAATCATTGTTGGAAACAGAAGAAGAATTCGAAGAGCACAGACGAACAGCGCTGGAGCGTGAACAGAAAGTGAGACGACAGCTACAGGACGAAATCAACAAACAAAAAACAATAAAATAAATCTAAAAAATCTGTAAGCACCTTGCAGATTTTTTTTTGATTCCATTATTACAGAAGTCTGGAAGCATTACAGAAAATCATATAGTTTTTCGCATCTTTGCATTTAACTAAAACCATTAGTCACAGTTTCTCTTGATTTAACTACTTAAGGTTTCTTTATTTTCCTGAAGCATAGTCACATTAGAAGATAGATTAAAAGATTTAACATAATTTATAGATGGTTGGCCTGAGACAGTTCTTATCACTGTGCAAGAGCTACTACCTAACCCACCAAATAGTAATAAGCAGATGACTTCAATTCTTTTCGATGCCTGTGGACTGCCAATTAATGACTGAATAACATGCGTATAGATATCATCACAGTTTTACCAGAGTTACTTAAAAGCCCTTTTGAAGCCTCCATATTAAGACGCGCAATCGACGCAGGCCTGGTTGAAGTGCATTTTCATAATTTAAGAGACTACACCTCAGATCGCTATAAATCAATAGATGACACACAATTTGGTGGCGGTGCAGGAATGGTGATGATGATTGAGCCCATTGACAAGTGCATTTCTAAATTAAAGGAAGAACGAGATTATGACGAAATCATATATATGACACCCGATGGGCATACCTTGAACCAAGGTATGGCCAATACGCTTTCTCTTAAAAAAAACATTATAATTCTGTGCGGCCACTATAAAGGTGTGGACCAACGGGTAAGGGATTTATTGATTACTAAAGAGATTTCAATTGGCGATTACGTACTTTCAGGAGGCGAATTGGGCGCGGCTGTCCTATGCGATGCAATCATACGGTTAATTCCAGGCGTACTGGGAAATGAAACATCCGCCTTGACTGACTCTTTTCAAGATCATTTATTGGCACCCCCTATTTATACCAAGCCTCGGGAGTATAAAGGTTTGAAAGTACCTGAAGTTTTATTTTCTGGTCACTTTGCGAATATAGAAAAGTGGCGGGAAGAGCAAGCCTACGAACATACCAAGGAACGACGACCGGATTTGCTAAAGGATTGATCGTTGCCCCATATTGAGTTCTGACATTTAATTCAAAATGATGTTGGAACTTGGCGCTTGATCCACCATATTTAAAGCGTGCTTCAATACCCAACTTCTCTAAAAACTGGAAAGAATATTTTTTTTAAATATTAATTGTTAATTATTAATTATTCCTTACTTTTGCATCCAATTTCAGATTAACCTCTGACGATTTACGTGAATGTTGGTCTGGATCAATCTTAAAAATTAAAAGAAATGAATTCTTTAGTGAAATTTGTACAAGACGAATTTGTAGAAAAAAAAGAATATCCTCAATTCGGTGCAGGTGATACAATCACTGTGTATTACGAAATTAGAGAGGGTGATAAAAAACGTACTCAGTTCTTTAGAGGTGTGGTATTGCAACGTAAAGGCTCTGGAAGTTCAGAAACCTTTACCATCCGTAAAATGTCTGGGATAGTTGGTGTAGAACGTATCTTTCCAATCAATCTTCCTGCCCTTCAGAAAATTGAAGTGAACAAGAGAGGTAAAGTTAGACGTGCCCGTATTTTCTATTTTAGAGATCTTACTGGTAGAAAAGCAAGAATTAAAGAAAGAAGAGGATAATAACCTCAAACATATATTTAAAAAAGCCTTGATGTATTCAAGGCTTTTTTTTATGAACAATTGTTAATAAGTTAAGTTTATAGCCAGTTGATAACTAAGCAGCTAAATATTTTGGCCAGGACAACTTTTTTTTGTAAATTAGTAAAACGATTTGATAACAACCTCAGTGTTGGTTTTAACATAAAAAATTGAATTTAATTCAAATCGAATAAAGTAACGTTCTTTATAAGATTGTTTTTTGAGGTTTTTCAAGAGTTACGTGTATGCGTGAAAAACTGAAAAATCATGATACTTTAAAAAGTGCATCATGCTTCGGCAGGGTGTAACTAGGAAAGTTGAAAGTTTCCAAAGATGGTAGCAACGAAAGTAAATACTAAGGTAGGAAGCAATGTTATAGATGTTGTATGTCGTGAAAACGAGTTGCAAGATTTATGACATCAAGAAAAACAATTACCAGAACATTTCGTTAACAGGTCAATACATTTTGAAAGTTAAGGAATGTTTTATTGAAATAGTAAACTTGAATTGAAAAAGACGATTGTAAAACGTGAGTTTTAGTCGGCTGATTTAACAGCAATGTTAATTAGATCACGTCACTGTTTCAAAAGAAAGCCATGTCAAGGTAGTTTAACTACAATGATATGGCTTTTGTTTTTATAATAGATTACACCTAACTTCGGCTGCTCATTTCTTAATCCAACCCATGACACCAACCTTTATAGATTCCGAACATTTCTCTAATAAAGATTTTACCGTAAAGCCATTTAAAAAAGCAGAATACGACAATTGTGTTTTTACAAACTGCAACTTCGCTGAAGCTGATTTGTCCTCCACCACTTTTATAGAATGCGAATTTAATACCTGCAATTTCAGCAACGCCAATCTTAAATACACCATCTTTAGAGACGTTGATTTTATGGATTGTAAATTGGTTGGAGCCCAATTTCAGGATTGCAACCCGTTTTTATTATCCTTTAATTTTGCAAATTGTCAACTCCAATTTTCTTCCTTTTACAAATTGAAATTAAATGGTATCAAGTTCGTCAAGTGCAATCTCAATCAAGTCAATTTCGCTGAAGCAGTTCTAAACAATGCGTTATTTGATGCCTGCGATTTTAAACATGCAATTTTCGAGCAGACCAATCTTAAAAGCAGCGATTTAAGCAGCTCAAAAAACTTTGTTATAAACCCTGAAAACAACACCATTGTACGAGCTAAGTTCTCTAAAGAAAATGTGCTGGGATTATTACATCATTATCAAATCAATATCGTTTAATTGAACGCTTTCTGCTTTCGATGCTAAACTCATTTTCGTATATTTGCACAGCCTAATTTCGGGCTAATCTATAAAATTTAAATTCACAGTACTTATGCCGAAAACTTCCACTATCATTTATACAAAAACAGACGAGGCACCTGCTTTGGCAACCCGATCGTTATTACCAATTATCAAGTCATTTACCGCATCGTCCAATATTGAGATTGCCACCAAGGACATTTCATTGGCAGCACGGATTTTAGCACTTTTTCCTGATTATTTGAATGAAGATCAAAAAGTATCAGATGCCTTGGCCGAATTAGGGCAACTGGTTAAAGAGCCTGAAGCAAATATCATTAAACTACCAAACATCAGTGCTTCAGTGCCGCAACTTAAAGAAGCTATTGCTGAGCTAAAATCTCAAGGATTCAATATTCCAAATTATCCTGACGAAGTTCAGACAGAAGAAGATAAAGACATCAGATCACGTTATGATAAAGTTAAAGGAAGTGCAGTTAACCCAGTACTTCGTGAAGGGAATTCTGACCGACGGGCACCGAGAGCTGTTAAAAATTACGCCAAGAAAAACCCGCATTCCATGGGCGAATGGTCACCAAATTCAAAAACTCAGGTGGCGACCATGTCTGAGGGCGATTTCTTTCATACAGAAAAATCCTTAACCATTTCTAAGGCGGATATCGTCAGCATTAAATTTATTGGAAAGGAAGGGAAAGAAACCATTTTGAAAGATAATTTGAAATTAAAGGATGGTGAAATTATTGACGCTTCAGTCATGCGCAAAAAAGCATTGATTGCATTTTTAAAAGAAGCTGTTTCTGATGCCAAGGCTAAAGATGTGCTTCTTTCTGTGCATTTAAAGGCAACCATGATGAAGGTCTCTGATCCGATCATTTTCGGTCATGCCGTGCAAGTCTATTTCAAAGATGTATTTGAAAAATATCAAGCCGAATTTAAACAAATTGGGTTCAGTCCAAGCAATGGTTTAGCTAATTTATATGATGAACTGAACGAACTTCCTGAAGCAAAACGCAATGAGATTAAAACTGCTATTGCAGATGCCATTGCTGCCGGTCCGGATTTGGCTATGGTTAATTCAGATAAAGGCATCACCAATCTTCATGTGCCAAGTGATGTCATTATTGATGCCTCCATGCCAGCAATGATCAGAACCTCTGGTAAAATGTGGAACGCCCAAGGAAGACCTGAAGACACCTTAGCCGTTATTCCTGATAGCAGTTATGCTGGTTTATATCAAGCGACCATCGATTTCTGTAAAAAACATGGTGCTTTTGACCCAACAACTATGGGGACAGTTCCCAATGTTGGTCTGATGGCACAAAAAGCCGAAGAATATGGTTCTCATGACAAAACTTTTGAAATGACCAATGATGGAAAAGTTGTGGTCATCAATTCAGAAGGAAAAACAATCATTGAACATGATGTTGAAACCGGAGATATTTGGAGAATGTGCCAAGTTAAAGATGCACCAATCCAAGATTGGATAAAGTTAGCTGTAACAAGAGCAAAAGCTTCTGATACGCCTGCTGTTTTTTGGTTGGACGAAAATAGAGCACATGATGCTGAATTGATCAAGAAAGTGAATCAATACCTTCCAAACCACGATACTCAAGGCTTGGACATAAAAATCCTGTCTCCATCAGAAGCAACCACCTTTACTTTGGCACGCATTAAAGATGGAAAGGACACGATTTCCGTGACAGGAAATGTTTTGCGTGATTATTTAACAGACCTCTTCCCTATTTTAGAATTGGGAACCAGTGCAAAAATGTTATCTATTGTGCCCTTAATGAATGGAGGCGGACTGTTTGAAACAGGTGCTGGAGGATCTGCTCCAAAACACGTTGAACAATTTGTTGAAGAAGATCATTTACGCTGGGATTCGTTGGGCGAATTTTTGGCCTTAGCGGTATCCTTAGAGCATTTGGCGGAAACAAATGACAATCCTAAAGCTCAGATTTTAGCGGACACTTTAGATGAAGCGACCGGTAAATTATTGGATAATGGAAAATCACCTTTACGTAAAGCAGGCGAATTGGACAATAGAGGCAGTCATTTCTATTTGGCTCTCTATTGGGCAGAAGCCTTGGCTAACCAAACATTGGACATGCAATTGCAAGAAGAATTCAAAACACTTTCGGAGGTGCTAAAATCCAATGAAAGCGTTATCAATTCAGAACTAATCGAGGTTCAAGGCAAACCTGTCTCAATTGGCGGTTATTACAATCCAAATGAAGAGAAGCTTAGCACAGCTATGCGACCAAGTTCAACGTTAAATGCGATTATTAATAATAAGAATAAAACTATTTAAAGGTTCAAATTTGTTTATAGTTATTAAAAAATAATTAAACAAAATTAACACAAAAAGCTCCTTTTATCGAGGAGCTTTTTTTATTTTTAATAAAAAATTGCAGATGACCTCTAAACTTAAAGTATGTCTATGGCTGACGCTATGTTTGTCACTATATATCACCGCACAGGAAAAATTTACGCTAAGCGGAAAAATCACAGATCAACATAGTAATGAAACCTTAATCGGGGTCAATATTATCTTTCCAGAGCTGCAAACGGGAACCATTACCAATGAATACGGATTCTATTCCATCACCTTGGCAAAAGGAAATTACAATTTTCAAATCAGTTATTTGGGTTTTAATAGTATTTCCGAAACCATTACGATGGATGAAAACAAAACACTCAATTTCAAACTTACCGAATCTACTGAAAGCTTGGACGAGATCGTTATTACTGAAAATGTTGAGAAACTGAACATTCGTAAACCACAAATGAGTGTCAATTCCTTATCCATAAATACTATCAAACAGATTCCGGTGGTCTTAGGAGAAGTAGATGTCATCAAATCAATTACCCTTTTACCTGGCGTCAGCAATGCTGGAGAAGGTTCTTCCGGATTTAATGTCAGAGGTGGTGCGGCAGATCAAAATTTAATTCTTTTAGATGAAGCAATCATCTTTAATTCCTCGCATCTTTTTGGTTTGTTCTCCGTCTTTAACCCAGATGCCATAAAGGATTTAAAGCTTTACAAAGGAGGAATTCCCGCAAAATACGGTGGACGCGTATCTTCTGTTTTGGATATATATCAAAAGGAAGGCAATAGCAATACATTTCAAATGAACGGTGGCATCGGAATCGTTTCAAGCAGATTGCTTGCCGAAGGCCCCATAGTAAAGGAAAAAGGATCGTTTTTATTAGGTGGTCGTTCAAGCTACGCGCACTTGTTCTTCCCTCTATTTGACCTCGATAGCAAGGCCTATTTTTATGATCTCAACACCAAAATAAGTTTGAACATCAATAACAATAATAATATCTACCTCTCTGGTTATTTTGGCAGAGACGTTTTTCAAATTTCCGACAGTTTTGATAATAGCTACGGAAATACGGTATTGAATTTCCGATGGAACCATTTGTATTCAGATAAATTATTTTCGAACCTGTCTCTCATTTATTCGGATTACTACTACGGGTTAGCGCTTAAATTCGTGGAGTTTGATTGGACATCAGGAATTAAAAACTTCAATCTAAAATACGACCTTAAACATTATATCTCTTCCAACTTTAAGCTGGAATATGGTTTAAACAGCCTCTACCTTACTTTTAATCCCGGAGAAATAAATCCGACCTCGGAAACTTCCGGAATTAATCCTTATGACCTCATTAAGAAATATGCTTTCGAAAATGCCATCTATATCGACGCCGAGCATCAAATAAATACCAATTTTGCCATTTCTTACGGGTTAAGATTGAGCTCATTCCATCGGTTGGGACAGACAGAATTAAATAGCTACGATAATAATCAGCCAGTCAGTTTCAATGAAGATCTTCAAATTTATGAAAAGGCAGAAGCTATTGGTGTCGATAATTATAACCGATCTGATGTAATAGAGTCGTTTATAAATTTCGAACCGAGATTGGCCATGGCCTACCAAATCAATGAGATTTCATCAATTAAGGCAAGCTATAACCGAATGAGTCAATACTTGCACCTACTTTCCAATACCAGCTCTCCTACCCCATTGGATGTGTGGGCACCAAGTGGTAAATATATCAAACCACAACTTTTGGATCAGGTCGCTTTGGGCTATTTTAGAACATTTAAAGACACCAAATATTCGTTGGAAGTTGAGGCCTTCTATAAAGACATCAAAAACCGGATTGACTATATAGATGGTGCCAACCTTATTGCTAACGATGCCATCGAGCAGGTCATCTTAAACGGAAAAGCCAGAGCCTACGGATTGGAAGTACTGCTAAGAAAAAACGACGGACGTCTAAAAGGATGGATGGCCTATACGCTTTCAAAATCGGAACAGCAAACTCCAGGCAGGACTTCTTTTGAGACTGGAATTAACGATGGTAATTGGTACAACACACCGTACGATAAAACTCATGATATTTCCATAACATCAAGTTATGAGTTGAACAAGAAATGGAGCTTGAGCAGTAATTTTATCTTTCAGACAGGGCAGCCAACTACTTTTCCAAATGGCCAATATGAATACAACGGAATTTCCATTCCCAATTATGAAGGGAGAAACTCCAGCCGACTAACCAATTATCACCGGTTGGACCTGTCTGCCAATTACAATCCACATCCAAATTCTGCAAAAAAATGGAAAGGAGAATGGATTTTTAGTATTTATAACCTGTATAGTCGTAAAAATGCAGCCTCAATAGCATTCAAGGAAAATCGTGATACCGGTGTCAATGAAGCTAGCAGACTGTCACTTTTTGGAATTATCCCTTCAATTTCATATAATTTTAAATTTTAGAAAATGAAAAAGTATTTATTCATATTATCTATACTATTTCTTCAAACATCATGTGAAGATATCATTGACCCCGATCTAAATAATACAGAACCGAAATTGGTAATTGAAGCCTCCATAAATTGGATTAAAGGTACTTCTGGCAATAAGCAATTTGTGAAGCTCTCACTAACAGCTCCTTATTTTAACAACACTATTCCACCAGCCAACGGGGCTACCGTTGTTATTACAGACCAAGATAATGTGGTTTACAACTTTGTGGAAGAAGGAACGACAGGCATTTATAAGAACACCGAATTTGCTCCTATTATCAACAACACTTATTCATTAAAAATTACCTATGATGAGGAAGTATACATAGCCACAGAGACTATGAAATCTGTTGTACCTATTGATTATGTGGGACAAACCCTTGAAGGCGGTTTTTCAGGAGAAGACACCGAACTGAAGGCCTACTATACCGATCCTGCCGATGAAACTAATTTTTATTTTTTCGAATTCATAAGTGATATTCCGGCCATTCCAACCTTGGCCGTTTACGATGATAAATATAATAATGGCAATCAAATTTTTGGTTTTTATTCAGAAGAAGACTTAGATGTTGGAGACCAAGTCACTATTCGCAACCACGGCGTATCTGAACGGTTTTACAACTATATGTTCATTTTACTCCAGCAGAATAGTAATGGTGGTGGTCCATTTGAAGCCCAGCCCACCACAGTCAGAGGTAATTGTATTAATGAAACCAATCCTGACAACTTCCCTTTAGGTTATTTTAGACTTTCTGAAGTATCAGAGGTAATTTATACCATTCAGTAGATTTATTTGGAGGTTCCGCTTTTCACTTTACTGTTCAAAGCGGCGTGCTGTTCACTGTATCTTTTTATGCGAATAAGGTATAGCTTCTGAATTCAAATCAAACGCGCATAAAAAGGATGCCGTTACCATCACTAACCCACCCATATTATTAGAGTCATTAACAAAATTTCGTATTTTTGTCTTATGCAATTCAATAAAACCACAGAACAAGATTCACCTTACGATCATTTGGAAAAAATGAGCGTTTCAGAATTACTCATCAACATCAACGCAGAAGACAAAACGGTAGCATTTGCTGTCGAAAAAGCAATGCCGCAAATTGAGGCTTTGATCAAGCAAATCATTCCAAAATTAAAATCAGGAGGACGCCTATTTTATATCGGTGCAGGTACAAGTGGACGCATGGGTGTTTTGGATGCTTCAGAATGTCCGCCAACCTTCGGTGTAAGCCCTGATCTGGTAGTTGGCTTGATTGCAGGCGGTGACGGAGCAATTAGAAATGCGGTCGAATTTGCAGAAGATTCTACAGACCAAGGATGGCATGACTTACAAGATTACGATGTCAATTCTAATGATGTTGTAATTGGTATCGCTGCTTCCGGAACTACGCCTTACGTGATTTCTGCCTTAGAAGCCTGCAATACTCATAATGTTATCACAGGTTCCATTTCCTGCAACCATAATAGTCCACTATCTCAAACCGCACAATTTCCTATAGAAGTTATCGTTGGTCCAGAGTTTGTAACCGGTAGTTCAAGAATGAAAGCTGGTACCGCTCAAAAGTTGGTATTGAACATGATTTCGACAGCTGCAATGATCCAACTAGGTAAAATTAAAGGCAACAAAATGGTGGATATGCAATTAAGCAATAATAAATTGGTAGATAGAGGTATTAAAATGATTATGACGGAGCTTAATATTGATTTTATGGAAGCTCAAGCACTTTTAGAAACCCACCAAAATGTAAGGTCTGCAATTCAAAACTACACTTATGGAAACAAAACGCACAAATAAAAATCTTTTGGTTAAAGGACTTCAGAATTTGGGCATATGTCTAGTACTGATGTTTACAGGACCAACCGTCCTCTATCTTGCGTTCAGCAATCAAGATAAGCCCACCTATATTTTAGTTCTGATTCTTGCTATTCTACTTTGTATTGGAGCTATTTTCTTTTTATTTAGAGGCATCTATATTATTATGCAAAGTTTGTTCAATGATTAACCAATTTCAGCAGCTTTCTACTCCGAGCTATTGGTATCAGTATTGACAATTTCTTCAAACATTATTTACAATTTTCTTAAAGAACAAGAATTCGCATTCGGATTACCGTTGATTTAATGATGCTATTGACCGGTATTTTGTATCAATGAGATTTTGCATTTCGTTAATAGAATCCATTTTTTTGATTCGGATTAACTGACACTCTACGGTTGTCATTGGTTTCTGATGAGATTCAGGTAAGGTTAGGGACAGATTGCGCGTACTGCCAGGCCTGGGCCTGTCGGTAGAGCGCAAAAAAAAAATCCCTTCATGTTTCCATGAAGGGATTCTCTAAAAAAGGCGGCGACCTACTCTCCCACGAGATGCAGTACCATCGGCGCAAACGGGCTTAACTTCTCTGTTCGGAATGGTAAGAGGTGAGCCCCGTCGCTATAACCACCTTAAGCTTTATCCCGCACCTGATGCGGGATCTCTTTCTTTAAAAGAAAGACAAATATCGTGACATATTGAAAAAAGCACACTTGGTGTGTCTATACATAAAAAACTGTTGTACTCTAAAAAACAGGCGTACAATAAGCCTATGGGCTATTAGTACCACTCGGCTGTGACATTGCTGCCTTTACACCTATGGCCTATCGACGTGGTCATCTTCCACGGCCCTTTAAAGAAATCTCATCTTGTGGTGGGTTTCGCGCTTATATGCTTTCAGCGCTTATCCCTTCCGAACGTAGCTACCCAGCAATGCCACTGGCGTGACAACTGGTGCACCAGAGGTTCGTCCAACTCGGTCCTCTCGTACTAGAGTCAGATCCACTCAAATTTCTAACGCCCACAGTAGATAGAGACCGAACTGTCTCACGACGTTCTGAACCCAGCTCGCGTGCCACTTTAATGGGCGAACAGCCCAACCCTTGGGACCTTCTCCAGCCCCAGGATGTGACGAGCCGACATCGAGGTGCCAAACCCCCCCGTCGATATGAGCTCTTGGGGGAGATCAGCCTGTTATCCCCGGCGTACCTTTTATCCTTTGAGCGATGGCCCTTCCATGCGGAACCACCGGATCACTATGCTCTACTTTCGTACCTGATCGACCTGTTTGTCTCTCAGTCAAGCCCCCTTATGCCATTGCACTCTGCGCACGGTTACCAAGCGTGCTGAGGGAACCTTTAGAAGCCTCCGTTACTCTTTTGGAGGCGACCACCCCAGTCAAACTACCCACCAAGCACTGTCCCCTTTGTCCAAGGGTTAGACTCTAGACAAGCAAAGGGTGGTATTTCAACAATGACTAACCTACGCCTGGCGACGCAGGATCGAAGTCTCCCACCTATCCTACACATTACTTATCCAAAACCAATACTAAGCTATAGTAAAGGTGCACGGGGTCTTTTCGTCCCACTGCGGGTAATCGGCATCTTCACCGATACTACAATTTCACCGAGCTCATGGCTGAGACAGTGTCCAGATCGTTGCACCATTCGTGCAGGTCGGAACTTACCCGACAAGGAATTTCGCTACCTTAGGACCGTTATAGTTACGGCCGCCGTTTACTGGGGCTTCAATTCAGATCTTCTGCGCCGAGGCGCATAAACCCTCCTCTTAACCTTCCAGCACCGGGCAGGTGTCAAGCCTTATACGTCATCTTTCGATTTAGCAAAGCTCTGTGTTTTTGATAAACAGTCGCCTGGACTCTTTCACTGCGGCCCCCCCGGAGGGGGGCGACGCTTCTCCCGAAGTTACGCGTCTATTTTGCCTAGTTCCTTAGCCATGAATCTCTCGAGCACCTTAGAATTCTCATCCCAACTACCTGTGTCGGTTTGCGGTACGGGCTGCTTCACTCGCTTTTCTTGGAAGTCGCTTCTCTGGATTATCACCTTGGCCGTAGCCTCGGTGTACTATCGCGGCATTGCTGCTCGCTTCAACGTGCTATTCCGTCAGCACGCACCAAATATACGCCTCCGTCACTTTTAACGTGAGCAGGTACCAGAATATTAACTGGTTGTCCATCCACTACCCCTTTCGGGTTCGCGTTAGGTCCCGACTAACCCTCAGCTGATTAGCATAGCTGAGGAAACCTTAGTCTTTCGGTGTGCGGGTTTCTCGCCCGCATTATCGTTACTTATGCCTACATTTTCTTTTGTAGCTTCTCCAGCATGACTCACATCACACCTTCGACGACACTACAATGCTCCCCTACCATCCGCACGTGGCGGATCCATAGCTTCGGTAATATGTTTATGCCCGATTATTATCCATGCCGAACCGCTCGACTAGTGAGCTGTTACGCACTCTTTAAATGAATGGCTGCTTCCAAGCCAACATCCTAGCTGTCTGTGCAGTTCGACCGCGTTATTTCAACTTAACATATATTTGGGGACCTTAGCTGATGGTCTGGGTTCTTTCCCTCTCGGACTTGGACCTTAGCACCCAAGCCCTCACTGCTGATCAACATCCTGTAGCATTCGGAGTTTGTCAGGAATTGGTAGGCGGTGAAGCCCCCGCATCCAATCAGTAGCTCTACCTCTACAGAACTATAAATCAACGCTGCACCTAAATGCATTTCGGGGAGTACGAGCTATTTCCGAGTTTGATTGGCCTTTCACCCCTACCCACAGGTCATCCGAAGACTTTTCAACGTCTGGCGGTTCGGTCCTCCATTTAGTGTTACCTAAACTTCAACCTGCCCATGGGTAGATCACACGGTTTCGCGTCTACCACTACCAACTAAAGCGCCCTGTTCAGACTCGCTTTCGCTACGGATCCGTGGCTTAACCACTTAACCTCGCTGGCAACGGTAACTCGTAGGCTCATTATGCAAAAGGCACGCCGTCATCCCGATAAATCGGGACTCCGACCGCTTGTAAGCGTATGGTTTCAGGTTCTCTTTCACTCCCTTATTCAGGGTTCTTTTCACCTTTCCCTCACGGTACTGGTTCACTATCGGTCTCTCAGGAGTATTTAGCCTTAACGGATGGTCCCGCCAAATTCGTACAGGGTTTCACGTGCCCCGCACTACTCAGGATACCACTATCTCAACATCAATTGCCCATACCGGGCTATCACCGTCTATGGCCACGCTTTCCAACGTGCTCTGGTTCTTGATGCATCGAACATTGTGGTCCTACAACCCCGACATTGCCGTAACAAGGCCGGTTTGGGCTAATCCGCGTTCGCTCGCCACTACTTACGGAATCACTTTTGTTTTCTTCTCCTCCGGGTACTTAGATGTTTCAGTTCTCCGGGTTTGCTTCCATTGCTGGATACCATATCTTCAATATGGTGGGTTGCCCCATTCGGATATCTGCGGATCGACCTGTATGTGCCAGTCCCCGCAGCTTTTCGCAGCTTATCACGTCCTTCATCGCCTCTGAGAGCCTAGGCATTCCCCATACGCTCTTATGTAGCTTATTGTACTTTTTGTCTTTTAATGAGTTTGCAATCATCCCTTAGCTCGTAAACCAGGAATGACTACGTGTTACTA